>DATCAT010000029.1:0-93035 GCA_036512455.1 Rhizomicrobium sp. | reverse complement strand
GGCACCGACGGACAGTTTGCCGTCTGCTTCGCAAGCCATCAGATCGCAATCATCGACTTGACCAAACCAAAAGGTGTCGGTCATGTCTCCGAACAGGTGTCGGCTATGTCCCCGGACTAAACACTTGACCCGGCCACCCAGTAGGCGCGCGTCCGCGCGCCAGTGACTCTCTTTGCGCCCGCAGACGCGGCCGCGCTGGGTGGCCGGCTCGGAGGCCGGCCATGGTGAATGTTGGAGTATGTCAAAGCAGTTTCAAGAACGACGCATCGCGAAACGCATCGCCCTGTTTCATCGCGCTCCCCGACCGCCGCGGCCCCGCGCGTCCGGGCCGCTCGTCGTAGATCGAATCCCGCCCGAAGAACCGCAGCGTCAGCGTCCGCCGCCGCATCCCCGGATGGGTCGGCGCGCCGCCATGCAGCGTCGCCGGATGGAACAGCACCAGGTCGCCGGGCGCGACCGCGAAGGAGACGATGTCGAACCGCGCGCGATCCTTCTCGATGTCCGGCAGGCGCGGCATGCTCGCGTTCGGATGCAGCGGCGCGGTATCGTCGTCGAGCTCGAAGCGCGAGCCGTTATACAGCGGCCCCTGATGCGAGCCGCGCACGAATTCGAGGCTGTCCCTTTGGCTCACGGCATCGAAGGTGATCCACGCCACCGCGAGATCGCTTCCCGCGACCGTCAGGTACGACGAATCCTGGTGCCACGGCGTGCGCCGGCTCTCGCCGCCTTCCTTCAGGAACACCTGCTCGTACATGAACCAGACGTCCGGCGTGTCCCAGATGTCGGCGATCAGCCTGGGCAGCGGCGACGCCTGCAGCATCTCGCGATAGGCCGCGACGCATCCCGGATTGTAGAGATCCTGATAGAACGTCGCGTCGCTGTGCTGCTTGAACCTCGACGCCGCCGGCCCGGGATTGGCGAGGCTCCAATCGTAGGCCGCCTGCGCCTGCGCCAACGCATCGGCATCCAGGGCGCGCGGCACAAACGCGACGCCGTCTTCGGCATAGGCTTTTCGGGTCGCCGTCAGGTCCATGCGCAATCCTTGCCCAAGCCGCCGCTTGCGTCCACCGCGCTATTCCGCAACGGCATGTTGACGCGACGCGCCAACGTGCCAGCATCCTTGGGATGGCCGATCTGCCGCCCACCGTCGTTCCGCGCGGAGACCAGGATTGGGAAATCCTGGTGCCGCTCGACAAGCTGTCCGCCTGGATGGACGGCCAAGGCTTCCCGCGCGGCGCAATCGAAAATCCACACCTGCTCGGCGGCGGCACGCAGAACATCCTGCTGAAATTCTCCCGCGCTGGGCGCGCCTTCGTCCTGCGCCGTCCGCCCAAGCATCTACGCGCGAATTCCAACGAGACCATGCGCCGCGAAGCGCGCGTTCTGGCCGCGCTGGCGGGTACCGATGTCCGCCATCCCGGCATGATCGCGGCCTGTGGCGACGATAGCGTCATCGGCGCCGCCTTCTATCTGATGGAGCCGGTCGCGGGCTTCACGCCGCGCGAGGAAATGCCGCCGCTGCATGCGGGCGACCCCATCATCCGCCGCGCCATGGGCTTGGAGATGGTCGACGCCATCGCCGCGCTCTCGAAAGTGGATTACGCCGCGCGCGGCCTTGAAGGTCTCGGCAAGCTCGACAACTATCTCGAGCGCCAGGTCGGCCGCTGGCGGGCGCAACTGGAATCCTATGCCGAGCATCCCGGCTGGCCCGGCCTCACCGGCATTCCCGGCGTCGACGCGATCGGGGCCTGGCTCAACGCCCATCGCCCGCAATCCTTCACGCCCGGCATCATCCATGGCGACTTCCATTTCGGAAACGTGCTGTTCGACCGCGACAGCGCGAAACTCACCGCCATGGTCGATTGGGAGCTGACCACGCTCGGCGATCCCCTGGTCGATCTTGGCTGGCTGTTGTCGGCGTGGCCCGAAGACGGCGCCGAACTCGGCCCCGTCAAGCCGTGGAACGGCTTTCCCAGCCGCGCCGAGATCGTCGCGCGCTACGCCGAACAGACCGGCCGCGACGTCTCCGCCGCCGACTGGTACGAGGTGCTGGCCTGCTACAAGCTCGGCGCCATCCTCGAAGGCACCTATGCCCGCGCCTGCGCCGGCCGCGCGCCCATTGAGACCGGCGATTTCCTGCACGCCTCGACCGTCAGCCTGTTCACGCGGGCGCTGAAGAAAATTTCAAAATAGCTGTCATCCCCGGCTGAGCGATGCGAAGCATCGCGAAGGGAAGGGGACCCAGGTAGGAAACATTGTAACGGTGCCTGGCACCTGGGTCCCCTTCCCCTCGCTTCGCTCGGCCGGGGATGACAGTGTACAAGCATCTCGATCTCGACCAGAGGCCCGTCTTGAGCCGCACATTCACGATCCTGCTTGTCGTCGCCATGGTGCTCGGCATCGCCGTCGGTCTCCTCAGCCATGCCTGGCTCTCGGCCGAACAGACCAAGGGCTTCACCGACATCCTCGGTCTCGTCACCACCATCTTCCTGCGGCTGATCAAGATGATCATCGCGCCCCTGGTGTTCTCGACCCTGGTGGTCGGCATCGCCCACATGGAGGACGCCGCCGCCATCGGCCGCGTCGGCGCCAAATCCATCGCCTGGTTCGTGCTGGCCTCGCTGGTCTCGCTGACGCTGGGTCTGGTCATGGTGCATCTGTTCCAACCCGGCGTCGGTCTCGCGCTGCCCACCGCCGCGGGCGCGCCCGTCGAGGCCGCGACGTTGAGCCTGTCCGACTTCGTCACCCATCTGGTGCCGCGTTCCATCGTCGAGGCGATGGCCGACAACGAGATCCTGCAGATCGTCGTCTTCTCCTGCTTCGTCGGCACCGCCATCGCCGCGACCGAGAACCGCGCCCCCGCGATCCTCAACCTCGTCGAGCAGATCGCCACCGTCATGCTCAAGATCACCGGCTACGTCATGCTGCTGGCCCCGCTCGTCGTCTTCGCCGCGCTGGCCTCGACCATCGCCACCCAGGGCGTCGGCATCCTGTTGTCCTATGCCAAATTCGTCGGCAGCTTCTATTTCGCGATGCTGACCTTGTGGCTGCTGCTCCTCGCCGTCGCCGCCATCATTCGGCGTGGCGCCATAGTGCCGCTGCTGCGCGCCATCCGCGAGCCTGTGCTGCTCGCCTTCTCGACCGCCAGTTCCGAAGCCGCCTATCCCAAGCTGCTCGAGAATCTGCAGACCATCGGCCTGCCGCGCCCGGTCGTTAGTTTCGTGCTGCCGCTCGGCTATTCCTTCAATCTCGACGGCTCGATGATGTACTGCACCTTCGCGACGCTGTTCATCGCGCAGGCCTACCACATCGACCTCAGCCTCTCGCAGCAGGTCACGCTGCTCCTCCTGATGATGATCACGTCCAAGGGCATGGCCGGCGTGCCGCGCGCCTCGCTGGTGGTGATCGCCGCCGCGCTGCCCTACTTCCATCTGCCCGAAGCCGGCCTGCTGCTCGTCCTCGCCGTCGACCACCTGCTCGACATGGGCCGCAGCGGCACCAACATCGTCGGCAATTCGGTGGCCTGCGTCGTGGTGGATGCCTGGGACGGGCGGAGGGTTACGCAACCGTCCTGACACGACGCGCGGTTTTCGTCGGCGCGCGCTTCGGTTTGCCCTTGGCCGCGTTGCGCACCAGCTCGTAGGACAGCGAGGCCAGTCGTTTGGCCTCCTTCAAGGGAACATCCGAATTCAGCTCGACCGCAATCCAGTGGCGCCGATCCAGATGCGTCTTGTGTCCGACGCCGGAATAGGTCGCCTTCAGGATGTCGATCAGGTTGGGATCGCATTTGAGCACCACATAGGCGCTCTGCATCGACATGATCGCGAAGGTCTTGTTCATGACCTTGTACATCGTGACGTTCTGGCTGTACCGGAACGTTGCCGCGCCGGTCTTGCCGGCCAGAAAGGCCGCCAGGGCCTTCACCGGCGCGCTGTAACCGATGACCTTCTTCGCCCTCATCGCGTCTGTCCTCCATCCACCGGCAGCACCGCGCCCGTGATGAAACTCGCCATCGGGCTCAAGAGGAACGCCGCCGCCGCGCCGATCTCCTCCGGCTTGCCGTAGCGCCGCATCGGCACTTCGCGCTTGATCCAGCGCGCCCAGACCTCCGCCCGCTCGCCGGTCGAGCGCGTCTCCCAATCGCCGCCGGGAAAGATGATGTTGCCCGGCGCGATGGTGTTCACCCGCACGCCGCTCGCGCCGGCGAGCTTCGCCAGCTCCTTCGACAGATGGTTCATCGCCGCCTTCGCTGTGCCGTAGGTCAGCGAGGTGCCGAGCGCGCCCAATCCCGCGATCGAGCTGATGAAGACGAAGGCGCCTTCCTTGCGCGGCGTCATGCGCCTCAGCGAAGCGCGCGCCAGCCGGAAGGCCGAGTCCAGGTTCTGCGAGAACGCCTTGTCCCAATTGTCGTCGTCGACCTCGAAGCCGAGCGGCGAGTTGTACAGCCCGACATTGGCCACCGCGCCCCAGAGCGGCCCCATCTCGCGTTCCGCCCCTTCCAGCGCTTTCTCGATGGTTGCCGTGTCGCGCATGTCGCCCGCCATCGCCCAGATGCGGTCCTTGCCGAACTGCCCGGCCAGCCGCTTGCGCTCGGCCTCCAGCGCCTCGGCGCCGCGCGCCGTGATCGCCAGCCGCGCGCCTTCCTTCAGGCACGTCTCGACGATGCCGAGCCCGATGCCGCGCGAACCGCCGGCGACGAAGATCACCTTGTCCTTCAGTTGCAGGTCCATCGCGCGCTCCTCTAGAGACCGAGAACGGCCTTCGCCAATATATTCCGTTGCACTTCGTTGGTGCCGGCATAGATTGAGCCGGCGCGGTCGTTGAGATATTTCGCCGTCACCGGCCAGGAATATTCCGGCCCCACCGGCTCCTGGTTGTGCAGGCGATGAAAGCCCGGCGTCGGGCCGCCCGGCGACACCGCGAAAGGCTGGAACGGCATCGCATAGTAACCCGTCGCTTCCAGCGCCAGTTCCGTCAGCCTCTGGCTCAGATCCGTCGACACCATCTTCAACATCGAGGATTCCGGCCCCGGCGCTTGGCCGCCGCTGAGCGACGACATCACGCGCAGCTCCACCGCGCCCATCGCCTCGACGGCAATCGCCGCTTCGGCGATCTTGCCTGCGAATTCCGCATCGTCGTTCCCTTCCGCCCTGGCGATGTCGCGGATGCGCTGCAGCCGCACGCGATGCGATGGCGAGGCTGTGCCGCCGCCGCGCTCGAACAGCATCAGGTATTTCGCCACCGTCCAGCCGTCGCCGACCTTGCCCACGACGTTCGCCTTGGGCACCTTCACGTCGGTGAAGAAGACCTCGTTCTGCACGGCTTCGCCGCTGGCGAACACGATGGGCTTCACCGTCACGCCGGGCGCCTGCATGTCGATCAGCAGGAAGGTGATGCCGAGCTGCGGGATCTTCTCTTTCGACGTCCGCACCAGGCAGAAGATCCGGTTCGCCAGATGCGCATGCGTCGTCCAGATCTTGTGGCCGTTGCAGACATAATGATCGCCGTCATCCCGCGCGCTCATGCTCAGTGAGGCGAGGTCCGAACCCGATCCCGGCTCGCTATAGCCTTGGCACCAGAAATCCTCGCCCGACAGCATGCGCGGCAAATAGTGCGCCTTCTGCTCGGGCGTGCCGTGCCCGATCAGCACCGGTCCGCACATGCCCAGCCCCATCGGCGACAACGGTGGCGCGCCGGCGGCCGAGGTCTCGCTCGCCCAGATGTAGCGCTGCACCACGCTCCAGCCGGTCCCGCCATGTTCGACCGGCCAGGCCGGCGCCACCCAGCCCTTCTTGTACAGAATGCCGTGCCACTTCATCGTGACGTCGTAATCGGCATAAACGCTGGTCAGCGAGCGCCCCGCCTTGCGCAGGTCGTCGCTCAGTTCGGCGTCCAGAAACGCGCGCACCTCGTCGCGAAACTGCGTATCGGCCGCACTCCAGCTCAAATCCATCGCTCGACTCCCGCTAATGGAACGCAGTGTGCGGAAGCGCCGCTACGGAAGGCAAGGTCAAAAGATCGCCGGCCCGTCGACGCAGGACATGTGCGCCAGCGCCGCCAGCGTCGGCCAGTTCTCGTAAGGATTGCTCGCCGCGCCGCAGACGAAGCCGCCCTTATGCGCGCGCGCGCCCGCGCACAGCTGCAGATGCACATGCGGGCCGGTGGAACGCCCGGTGCTCCCCGCCAGGCCGATGACGTCGCCGCGATGGACCATGTCGCCCGAACGGACGAGCAGCTGCCGCATATGCCCGTTCACGATGGTCGGCGCATCGGCGAGCCCGCCGACCTGCAAGGCGGTGAAATTACCCAATCCTGCGTCCGTCTCGGCGAACAGGATCTTTCCGTCCGCCATCGCATGTACCGGAGTACCCTCCTTCACCGCCACGTCGACGCCCTGGTGATGCTGCGCCCGCCCCGGCGACAACGGATCGTCGCGCCAGCCATACAGGCTCGAGACATGGCACTGCACGCCCGGCGCGAACAGCGAGCCATAGGTCCGCTCGCCGCCCGCCAGCGTCTCGCCGCCGATGGCGAAGCTCATGCCGTCGCGCGCGTCTGCGCCGGTGTAGTGGCGATAGCCCGCGAAGCCGGCGATCGCCGCCGCGCACAGGCTCGCGGCCAGCCCCGTCACCGCGATCCGCTTGCGCGCGACAGTCGCTTGCCAGGTGAGCGCGCTCTTGGCCTGCTTGGCGCCGAGCAGCACGGCGAGCCCCGCCGCCAGCGCCGGCTCGAAATAGGACGTCAGCGTGGTGTTGAACGACGCGATGCGTGCCGACGCCTCGCCGCCCGCCAGGGCGACGGCCGGCTTGAGCATCCACGGCACGAAACCGGCATAGCCGAACATGACTTCGAGCCAGACGCCGCAAGCGAACATCAGAAACGCCAGCGCATAGCCCAGCAGGCGCGACGAGGTGCGGGCGCGATGATCGAAATAGGCGTGCAGCGCCTTCAGCCCGGCGAAAGCGAACAGCGCCAGGCCGACATAGGGAAACCCGTCATTGAGCACGACATAGATCGTCGCCGCCGCGTTCAGCGCGACCGCGACCTGCATGCCGACGCCGGTCATGGTCGCCGCCAGCAGCAGGAGCACGACGCTCGCCGCCGCGTTGCCGGCCGTCTGCGGCGTCGACTCGTAGGCGAACCAGCGCCACAGCAGGCCGTGGGTGCCGCGCATGTGCGAGCGCGGCATGATTCCGGCATCGACCAGCGTCTCGTGCAGCGTGCGCGGCTGGCGCCTGGGAATGCGCGCCGGCGCCCGCACGGCGATCGCCGGCGCGCGCGTCGCGCGTGGCCGTCGTGCCAAGGCGGATCGGCTCATGCCCAACTCTTCCCAACAGCCGCATTCGGCGGCTTTTCTTGCAGTCATTCGTGACTGGAGGCGGGCATGGTGCCCGATTACGCGGGTGAGGGAAAGTTTTCCGCCGCGCGTGCCGCCGTCGCATGTATGCTTAACGGAACTCGCGAGGCACAAGATGCACGAACTTCTTCCGCTGGCGGCGCGCGCCGGCCAGCGTCTCAAGGACCGCAAGGAGACGATATCCATCGCCGAATCCTCCAGCGGCGGCCTGCTTTCGGCCGTGCTGCTCGCGGTTCCGGGCGCTAGCGCCTATTTCACGGGCGGCGCCGTGGTCTACACGCCCAAGGCCCGCGTGCTGCTGATGGACTTGCCGCGCGAGGCCGTCGTCGGCATGCGCTCGGCCAGCGAGCCCTATGCCCAGCTCCTCGCCCGCACGGCGCGCGAGCGTTTCAACGCCACCTGGGGCCTGTCCGAAACCGGCGCCGCCGGCCCGACCGGCAACCCCTATGGCGACGCCGCCGGCCACACCTGCATCGCGCTCGCCGGCCCCGTGAGCCGTGCCATCACGGTCGAAACCGGCGACCCCGACCGCGTCGCCAACATGCGCGCCTTCACCAAGGCGGCGCTGGGGTTGCTGCTGGCAGAACTGGGGTGAGCGCTAGAGTTCAGTCGCGATCAACTTTACCCACCTACTCGTCGTGGCCGGGCTTGTCCCGGCCATCCATACTCCCTGTCTGAATCGTGACTATGGGTGGCCGCCACGGCCGTAGCGGCAGCGTGCGGCGGCCATGACGGGGTTAAGGTACTGATTCAATCTGATAGCAACCAACTCTAATGCACCTCCGGCGGCAGTTCATTCGTCAGCTTGGGCACTTTGGCGAACGGCACGATCACCAGCGCCAGCACGAACAGCGCCGCCAGCAGATAGAACACGTCCTGGAACGCTTGGCTTAAAGCCTGCCGCGTCACGAACTGCGTGATCTCGCCGGACATGACCAGCCGCGCATGCGCCGCGTCGGCGCCGTGCGCGGCGAGCCGTCCGACCATGCCGCCCATCATGCTCTGGTTGCCATGGGCGAGCGCCTCGCCGAACGCCTGGCCGTGGATGCGGCCATAGTCCTGCAGCAGCGTCGTCGCGATGGCGATGCCGATGGCGCCGCCGAGGTTGCGCATCAGGTTGAACAGGCCCGAGGCGTATTTCAATTCCTCCGGCGGCACGCCGTTCAGCGCCATGCCGACCGACGGCACGATGCAGAGCAGGATGGCGAAGCCGCGGATCGCCTGCGGCAGGAACATCTCCCAGAAGCCCCATTCCGGCGTGATCCCCGAAAACAGCCAGCACGCCAGCGCGAACAGGCTGAAGCCGCAGGCGATCACGATGCGCTGGTCCAGGATGGTCGTCAGCCGCGCCGCCAGCGGCGCGCCGAACGACATGAAGATGCCGGTGATGAAGACGGTGGTGCCGATCTCCAGGCTGTTATAGCCGCGCACGCGGCCCAGGAAGATCGGCGTGAGATACGTCGCGCCGTACAGCCCGATGCCGATCACGATGCTGAGCAGGCAGGCTATGGAAAACGTCGGCCGCCGGAACGGTGACAATTTCAACACCGGCATCAGCGCATAGAAGCTGCGCTCGAAGAACACCAGCGCGCCGACGAACGAGATCCACGCCACCGTCATCACGGTCTGGTCCTCGAACCATTGATGGCGCGGGCCTTCCTCCAGCACATATTGCAAGGCGCCCAGGAACACCGCGAGCGAGACGACATGCAGCCAGTCGATGCGCTTCAGCATCGGCAGGTTCGGCTCGTCCACCTTGCCCAGCAAGGGCAGGGCGATGGCGATGAAGGCGCCGGGCACGATGTTGATGAAGAACAGCCAGTGCCAGCTCAGACTGTCGGTGATCCAGCCGCCGATGGTCGGTCCCAGCGTCGGCGCCAGCGTCGAGACCACGCCCAATATCGCCGGCACCATCGCCCGCCGCGTGCCGGTGAACAGCGTGAAGCCGGTGGCGAACACGGTCGGCACCATGGCGCCGCCGACGAAGCCCTGGATGGCGCGGAAGATGGTCATGGACTGGATGCTCCACGCCATGCCGCACATCAGGCTGGAGATCACGAACAGCACCGCCGAGGCGGTGAACAGCCAGCGCGTCGACAGCGCGATGGAGAGATAAGCCGCCAGCGGGATCATCACGATCTCCGCCATCAGGTATGACGTCTGCACCCAGGCGATCTCGTCGGGCCCGGCCGACAGGCCGGCCTGGATCGAGTTCAGCGACGAGGCCACGATCTGGGTGTCGAGCAGCGCCATGAACTGGCCGAAGGCCATGATTCCAAAGATCAAAAGCTTGCGGCCATGGCTGTACTCCGCGACCGGGGTCGAGCGGTTCAGGACATGGCCGGCGGCGCTCATCTTGACCCCTTGCAGGATTATATTATGATCATCATATAAACTTCCAAGCGAGGAAGACAAGATGCGCTACGCCGACACGCACAAGGACGAGACGCACAAGGCGCTGCTGAAAGTGGCGGCCGTGCAATTGCGCGCCAAGGGTCCCGACCGCCTGTCGGTCACCAGCGTGATGAAGGCCGCGGGCCTCACCCATGGCGGCTTCTACGCCCATTTCAAATCCAAGGACGCGCTGCTCAACGAAACGCTCGGCGAGATTTTCGGCAAATCCAGGCGTCGCGTGGAACGCCTGCTGGAAGGCCTGCCGCCCAAACACGCGCTCGCCACCTATATCGATTTCTACGTCGCGCCGGTCCATCGCGACGATCCGGCGAATGGCTGCGCGCTCACGGCGCTGAATTCGGACATGCCGCGCCAGTCGAAGAAATTCCGCGCCGCCTACGAGACCGGCGTCAAATCCCTCGCCGGCTTCCTCGCCGAACGGATGACAGCCGCCGGCATCGCGGACGCGGGCAAGCTGGCGCCCTCCATCCTCGCCGCCATGGCCGGCGCGGTCTCGATGTCGCGCACGATCTCCGATCCCGAACTGTCCGATGAACTCCTGGCTTCCACCCGCGCCGGCATCAAGGCGCGCCTCGGCCTCACCGACCTCACGCTTGCAAGCGAGACCACCGCATGACGACAACCGCCTTCGAACAACCGATCGTCGCGCCCGCCAAGCTCAGCCGCCTGCGCGCCATCCCGCGGCGCGCCGTGACCGTTGCGGGCGCGGCCATCGTTCTCGCGCTCGCCGGCATCTGGTGGATCGCGCTGCCGGCGTCGAGCGTCACGACCGACGATGCCTACATCAAGGCCGACTCGACGATCGTCTCGCCCAAGGTCCACGGCCTCGTCGCCGCGATCCTGGTGCACGACAATCAGCGGGTGAGAGCCGGCCAGCCGCTGGTACGTCTCGACGACGACGACTACACCCAGGCCGTGACGGCGGCGCAGGCCGATGTCGCCTCCGCTGAGGCCGCGCTCGGCCAGCAAGCGGCCCAGTTGGGCCTCGCCGCCGCCAACGCCCGCGCCTCCGCCGCCGCGATCCGCTCCGCCGATGCGCAAAGCGTGCGCGCCAATGCCGACCGCCTGCGCTTCGACGCGCTGGTCGTCACCGGCGACGTGCCGCGCCGCCAGGCCGAGGAGATGCGCGCCACCGCCGCGGGCGCCGCCGCCGACGCCGACAAATCCCGCGCCGCTTTCGCCGCCAGCCAGAGCCAGGTCGCCGTCGTCGAGCAATCGCGCGGCCAGCTGGTCGCCGCGCTCGCCCGCGCCCGCGCCGCGCTCACCCTGGCGAAGCAGAATCTCGGCCACACCGTCATCCGCAGCCCCGTCGACGGCGTCATCGGCGACCGCCAGGTGCAGCTGGGCGAATACGTCCAGCCGGGCACGCAGTTGCTCACCGTCGTGCCGATGAACACGCTCTACATCGTCGCCAATTTCAAGGAGACGCAGACCGCCCGCATGCTGCCCGGCCAGCGCGCCCGCGTCACCGTCGACGCGCTGCCCGGCGAGACGCTGGACGGCGAAGTCGAAAGCTTCGCGCCCGGCTCCGGCTCGGAATTCTCCCTGCTCCCCTTCGAGCCCGCCACCGGCAACTTCACCCGCATCGTCCAGCGCGTCGGCACCCGCATCCGCTTGCTCCCGGGACAACCCGACGTCGCGCGCTTGCGGCCGGGTCTGTCGGCGGAAGTGCGCGTAGAGTTGGCGCGATAGAACTGCGCACTTCTTATCCTCCCCCGTTGTTACGGGGGAGGTGGCGCGCCCGCTACTTCAGCGGGCGTGACGGAGGGGGCGACGCCCCGCACCGGCCCCCCTCCGCCTCGCGGAGTTTATCCTCGTGCCGCGCTTTGCGCGGACACGGGGGCTCGGCACCTCCCCCGTAACAACGGTGGAGGAAATCGCGTTGACTCCCCATCCCCCCGTCCTACACAGGCGCATGTATCGGCTCAAACCGATTCGCGTCTCGCGTCGTCCGCGGCCGCCGCGCGCGCTGTTCACGGGCGCCCATGTGGCGTTCTGGATCCTGCTCGCTGCTGCCGCCGGCATCGGCGGCGGACGTGCCGTCGCCGGACTTCCGGCGCTGCTCGGCATCGTCCTGCCCTCGGCCGCGGCGCAGGCGAGCGATGCGCCGCAATATCCCGCCGTGCATCTGCGCATCGATCCGCCGCCCGGTGCCAGCCGCTTCGCGCCGCAGGTTCTCTATCCGCTGGTCGCGCGCGATTTTCCCGAATGGCTCAGCGCGCGCCGCGCCGATCCTGTCGCGCTGCCGGTGCGCGAGCCAAAAGTCGCCATCGTGATCGACGATCTCGGCGCCGATCTCGCCCGCACCGATCGCGCCCTGGCATTGCCCAAGGCCGTGACGCTGTCTTTCCTGCCTTATGCCGAAGCGACGCCGTTTCTCTCCGCCGAAGCCCTGCGCGGCGGACACGAAATCCTCGTCCACATGCCGATGGAGGCGCAAGGCGAGCACAATCTAGGCCCCTTCGCGCTCACCACCGGCCTCGCCCCCGACGACATCCGCGGCCGCCTGAGCGCCGCGCTCGCGCGCGTGCCCGGCGCCATCGGCATCAACAACCACATGGGCAGCAAGTTCACCGCCGACCGCGCGGCCCTCATCCCCGTGGCCGAGGCGCTTGCCGCGCGCCATCTGATCTTCTTCGACTCGCGCACCACCGCGGCGACTGAGGTCGTCGAGGTCGCCCACGCCTTCGGCGTCGCCAGCGCCGGCCGCGACGTCTTCCTCGACGACGAGCAGAGCGCCGACGCCGTCGGCGCCCAGCTCGTGGAATTGGAGTCGCGCGCCCGCGCCTCCGGCATCGCCATCGCCATCGGTCACCCGCACGATGTGACGCTGGCCGCGCTGGCCGCGTGGACCGCGCGAGCCGGCGCCCGCGGCTTCACCCTGGTCCCGCTGTCGGAGGCCATCCGTCTCAAGACCGAGCGCGACGCGCGCCTGGCGCTCGCCGCGCGTCCCTGAGCGCCGAAAATTATTTATTTGCGTTGAAAGAAAGTATCGTTCGCTGCGTCGCACAACGATCTCTATCCATACCTTTCAAGAATTTCTCCGCGTCCTCCGCGCCTCCGCGTGAATCTTCCATGGGATAGCCAACGGCAAAATTTATTCTCGCGGCCCCCTTGAACCGAGTCGGTCCAAACCCCATCTCCCATAAATCCCCACAGGAGTATGCGGCGCGACGCCGTCGTTTTCACGGCCCTGCATATTCATGTCATGCTGAGGACGATAGAACCGTCAGGTGCCGTCGTGTCCGAGATAGCCCCTTCTGATTTTGTAACGGTCTCGCGTGTGCGGGAGCAGGACGTAAAGCAGGTTTACGAGATTGCCCAGCGCTGCAATGTCAGCACCGCCAATTTGGCGGAGGGCTTTTTGATTTCGTCTTTCAGCTACGAAGAATATGTCGCGTTTTTTCGAAAAACAGACGAAGTCACGTTTCTGGTGGCGCGCGGAGCAGGTGGAAAGATTCTTGGATTCCTGCTCGCTTATAACGAGAAATACGCCCTGTCTCTGTCGCCGGGCACCAGCGAATTCCGCATTGCCGAATTGCTTGGCGAAGAGTCGGCCTTTGCCGTCGTCAAACAACTTGCGGTCGATGTGGGCGAGCGCCGAAAACGTGTTGCCCAGCGTCTCTATTTCGATTTCCTGCGCAACGTGACGAGTCCCGATCTTTTTACGGCAATCGTTCAAGAGCCGCCGAATGTGTCATCCGAAACGTTTCATCGGTGTATCGGGTACGTGCCGGTTCTCCAGAATGTTCCGCCGCCGAACAAGGACGGTCAGCAGTATCCCACGCAGATCTGGCATAGATCGTTGAGGCCGGGTGCGTTTGCGGTCTCCGGTTCGAGCGATGTCGGCGACGCCGGCTTGTCGGCTGCACTTGGTCACGCCACCGACCTTTACCTCCACGAGGACAATCTGAACTGGACGAAGACCCAGCTGCTTGTGAGCGTCTTCTTCGCGCTTATGGCGGCTGGATGGTATTTTGTGAACAGCGGTAAAATGACGGATGAAAGCATGGCGATGGGCGCCCTGCTTGTCGCATCTGGTTTTCTCATATTGACGTTGATGCGCGGAAAACTCTTGAGCGGTTTGGCGTTCATGGCGTCACACAAGAAGAGCCTGAGAATTCTGGAAGCCAGGCAGTTTCTGCAAAGTCCGGGGTCCATTGCGCCGCTATGGCAGGTTCCCCGGCAGTCGAAAACTGTGCGGAAACTGGCATGGCTCCCGGAATTTGCGATTGCGGGCTGGCTGGTGATGTCCTTGCTGCTGCTCCACAAAATCGGTCAGTCGCTGGGAACAATGTAGGACTCTACTGCCCGCGCTTGCCCGCCGTCGCGAAGCGTACCGCTTCTTCCGCCGCGCGCATCAGGGCCGCCGCCTTGCTGACGGTCTCCTGATACTCGGCTTCCGGCATGCTGTCGGCGACGACGCCGCCGCCGGCCTGGACGTACATGACGCCGTCTTTCACCAGCGCGGTGCGCAGCACGATGCAGGTGTCCATCGAGCCGTCGGCCGCGAAATAGCCCACGGCGCCGGCATAGACCGCGCCGCGTTTTTCGTTCTCGAACTCGTCGATGATTTCCATGGCGCGGATTTTCGGCGCGCCGCTGAGCGTGCCGGCCGGCAGCCCCGCGCTCAGCGCGTCGATGGCGTCGAGCCCGTCGCGGATCTTGCCTTCGACATTGGATACCAGGTGCATGACATGGCTGTAGCGTTCGATGAAGAAGCTGTCGGTGACTTTCACCTCGCCGGTCCTGGCGACGCGCCCGACATCGTTGCGTCCGAGGTCCACGAGCATCAGATGCTCGGCCCGCTCCTTGGGGTCGGCCATCAGCTCCTCGGCCAGCGCCTTGTCCTCGGCCGCGGTCTTGCCGCGCGGACGTGTGCCGGCGATGGGCCGGATGGTGACCACGCCGTCGCGCAGCCGCACCAGGATTTCCGGGCTCGAGCCGACGATGGAAAATCCCGGGAACGCCAGATTGTAGAGAAACGGCGACGGATTGAGCCGTCTGAGCGCGCGATAGAGCGAGAAGGGCGGCAGCGTGAAGGTGCGGCGGAAGCGCTGGCTCGGCACGACCTGGAACACGTCGCCGGCGCGGATGTATTCCTTGGCTCTGCTGACAATGGCGAGATACTCGTCATGCGTCGTGTTGGAGTCGATCGGCGAAAACGCCGGAAGGTCGTCCGGCACCGGCGGCGGCGCCGGGGCAGGGCGCTCCAAATCGTCCACCGTGTCGGCCAGCCGCTCCGACGCCCGCGCATAGGCGGCGCGCGCATCGACGCCTTTTTCGGGCCATACCGGCGTGACGATGAGGATCTCGTCGCGCACCGTGTCGAAGATCGCCACGATGGTCGGCCGCAGCAGGATCGCGTCGGGCAGGCCCAGCGGATCGGGCGGCACGTTGGGCAGCCGCTCGATCAGCCGCACCATGTCGTAGCCGAGATAGCCGAACAGCCCGCTCGCCATCGGCGGCAGGCCGGCCGGCAATTCGACGCGGCACTCGCCGATCAGCGCGCGCAGGCTGGCGATCGGATCGTGCGCTTGTGTGTCGGGCACGAATTTGTCCGCCGCCGAACGCGCGCCGCGATTGATCTCGCAGGCGCCGTCGCGGCAGCGCCAGATGAGATCGGGCTTCAGGCCGATGATCGAATAGCGTCCGCGCGCCTCGCCGCCCTGCACGCTCTCCAGCAGGAAGGCGTTGTCGCGTCCCTCGCCGAGCTTGAGGAACGCCGAGACCGGCGTCTCCAGGTCGGCTACGCGCCTGGTGTAGACGACCTGCGGCCGCCCGGACTCGTAGGCGCGCGCGAAGGCGGTGAACTCGGGTTCGGTCGCCATCGGGGGTTCATGAGCCCGAATTGCCGCCGATGGTGGTATCGATCAGCTTCTGGTTGACCGAAAAGCCTTCGCGCAGCTCGTCGGCCTTGGCCAGCGACACGGTGATGTCGGAGGCGATCTCGCCCGACAGCTGATTGACGCCGCGCAAATAGCTCAGATTGTTGTCCGGCGGCGCCGGATGGACGATGCCGGAAACCCGCGCGACGATGTAGCTGCCGTCCAGCGTGACGTTGAAGATCGCGCCGCCCGCCGGCGCCGCGAACAGGGCGTGCACCACGGTGGCGTTGAACACGCCTTCATTGCTGCTGCGGTTGAGGGCCGGGCTCGACAGGACGGGCGAACCGATCGCCGCCGCGACCGAGGCCAACGAGTGTTCCGCACCGGCCGTGGCCGCCAACTTTTCGGCCTTGGCGCGCAATTGCGCCAGGCGCTGCTCGGCGATCCAGCTGGCGCTGGCTTCGGCCCGCACGGCGTCGAGCGGCTTGACCTTCGGCGGCGTCACGCCGTCGACCCTGATGGCGAAGTAGTGGCCGTCCTGGGTCGGAAACGGATCGCCGTCCTCGCCGATCTCGGCCTTGACGATCGCGGCCATCAGTTCGGCATTGGCGGCGGCGGCGACTTTGCTGCCGTCCGGCGCCAGGCCCTTGTCGTCGATGGCGCCGATGTGGGTGAATTTCAGGCCGGCCTTGTGCGCCGCTTCCTCGATGCTGGCGCCGCCGCCCAGCGCGTCGGTATAGGCGTTCGCCATGTCGGTCATCTTGCTGAGCGCGAGTTTGCGCTGCAGCGCCAGTTTGACCTCGTCGCGGCTCTTGGCACTGCCCGGCGTGATCGCCACGACGTGCATCAGCACCCAGCCGAAGGGGCCTTTGATCGGAGCGCTGACGCCGCCCGCCGCCAGCGTGAACGCCGCCTTGGCGCGCGCCGGATCGATCGCGAGGTCGGCCTGGGTGAGCACGCCGAGCTTGTAATCCGCCGCCGCCAGTTTGCGTTCGGCGGCGAGGGCATCGAAGGTCTTGCCGCCGTCGAGCGCGGCCTTCGCCGCCTTGGCCTCGTCTTCGGATTTGAAGCCGATCTGCTCCAGTTCGCGTTTTTCGTCGGTGATGTAGTCGGCCCGGTTGCCGTCGATCTCGTCCTGGATCTGCTTGTCGCTCACCGCGATGCCGCCCGACAGGTCGTCCGCGCCGATCGAAGCCAGGCTGACGGCGCGATACTCCGGCGTGCTGAAGCGTTCGGGATGGGCTTTGACATAGGCGGCCAGCACCGCTTCGCTGGGCGGCGCGATCTCGCCGAGCGACGACGGCGTCAGGATGACGTATTCGGCGGCGCGCACCTCGTTGATGTAGGAGAAGATCGCGCGCGCGTAATCGGGCGGCATGGCGAAGCCGCCCTCGACCGCGCGCAGCATCTGGCCGCGGGCGACGTCCTTGCGCGTCACCGAGATGAATTCGTTCTCGCTATAGCCGGCTTGTCCGATGACGCGCACGAAGGTGTCATGATCGAAGCTGCCGAGCGGTCCGTTGAACGCCTGTATGGTCTGGATCTGCTGGCTGACGCGCCCGTCGCCGGCCGTCAGGCCGAGGCTGGCCGCGACATTGTCGAGCGCGATGCCCAGCGTCATGCGTTCGAGCACCTGCTGGCCCACGACCTTGCTCTGGTCGGGCGGCAGCACCGTCTGGGCGTTGCGGATCGCATTGTGGAAGTCGCGGGCGAAGAGGTCGACCGGCACCTGAGTCGAGCCCACCGTGAACACGGTGGTATCGGACGAACCTTTGAAAATGTCTGCGATGCCCCAGACCGCGAAACTGAGCGCAAGGCCCCCTAAGAAGATCGAGGAGACCCAGGACTTCGCGTATTTGCGCATTTCTTGAAGCATGAACAATTCCGGTTGCAGGGGGCCGATGGCGGCAAAAAGCGGCGGATGATAGGGAGGGGGTGTGGCTAGGGCAAGGCGCGCTGTATGCAGGATTGGTCGGGCTTTTTCCAGGCCGAACTGGGCGCCGCGGCGGCGCTGGCCGGCCTCGTCATCGTCGCGATCTCCATCAGGCGCGACAGCATTCGTACCACGCCCGTGCGGCATAGCAGGGCGATGGGAACGCTGGTGCCGCCGGTCGGCGTTCTGGTCGCTTCCAGCTGCGCCCTAGTGCCCCACCAGCCGGCGTGGCCGTTCGGCATCGAACTCTCTGTCATCGGCATTGTAATGCTGCTCTTTACGCTGATCGTTCAGCGCCGCGTTGTGAGCTATCGCGATGCCCACACCCTCAAACTTATTCTGCTCGTGCGCCTCCCTCTCGGTCTATCATGCAGCCTGCCGTTTATCGTCGGCGGCTTTCTGGTCTGTGCGGGTTACGCCGGCGCGCTCTACTGGCTCGTCCCCGGCATCGTCATATCGTTGATCGCTACTGTTATTAATGCCTGGGTGTGGCTGATCGAGATTTAGCGTCGAGGAAGCAATGCGCCAACTGATCGCCGGAAACTGGAAGATGAACGGCCTCGCCGCGGAGCTGGCGCAGATCGCGGCGCTGGCGAAGGGGCTGACGTCTCCGGGCTGCGATGTCCTGATCTGCCCACCCGCGACGCTCATTGCGCGCGCCGTGGCGGCCGCCGCCGGCACTCAAATCGCCATCGGCGGCCAGGACTGTCGCGCGGAAATTTCCGGCGCCTTCACCGGCGATGTCAGCGCCGAGATGCTGCGCGATGCCGGCGCCACCGCGGTCATCGTCGGCCATTCCGAACGCCGCCAATATCACGGTGAGACCGACGCGCTGGTTGCCGCCAAGGCCAAAGCCGCCTGGCGCGCCGGTCTGCTGGCGATCATATGCATCGGCGAGACCGAAGCCGAACGCGATGCCGGCAAGGCCTATGACATCTGCAAAGCGCAGATCGCCGGCAGCGTGCCCGCCGGTGCCACCGCCGCCAACACCGCTATCGCCTACGAGCCCGTCTGGGCCATCGGCACCGGCAAGACACCGACGAGTGTCGAGATCGTCCAGATGCACGCCCACATCAAGGCCTGCCTGGCGGCGCCGCTACGCATTCTTTACGGCGGCTCGGTAAAACCTTCCAACGCGCGCGAGATACTCGGCCTTGCCGATGTCGGCGGCGCCTTGGTCGGCGGCGCCAGCCTCAAGGCAGCCGATTTCCTTACAATTGTAGAGGCTTCACACGCCCCGCCTTAACCCGTTCTTCCCACCGTTCCTTAACCCGCTGCGTGGCATTTGTTACCCGTTTGAAACGTTTGTGGCGGACACGGTGCGAGGCCAATGGCCCGACTGAATTACGAATCCACGGAAACACTGGTCTATGACCCGGTGACGGCCAACCGCACGGCGACGCGCGCGGCGCTGTACACGCTTGGCTTCCGCAGGATCGAAACCGTCGCGACCTTGGATGCCTTCGTCGACGCCATTCGTCGCCATCCGCCGGATCTGGCGCTGTGCGAGTCCCAGGGCGCCGACGGCAATCTGTGCCGCATCGTGCAGGATCTGCGTCAGGGCACGGCGGGGTTCAACCCTTTCATCGTCATCATCGTGACGGCGTGGGAGAAATCTTCAGGCTTGGTCACCCGCGTCGTCAATTCGGGAGCCGACGATCTCATCTTGCGTCCGTTCTCGACCACCCTGCTCGGTCAGCGCATCGAGATCCATGCCGAGCGCCGCAAGGGCTTCGTCGTCACCAGCGAGTATGTCGGCCCCAACCGGCGCAAGGACCTCTTGCGCCCGTCCGCAGCCGAATTGTTCGAGCCGCCGAACTCGCTCAAGATGAAGGCCAAGGACCGGCTGTCGGCGGAAGAAGCGACTCTGCGTCTGGACTCCGAGCTGCGCGCCGCGCGCGACGTGCTCAACTCGGAGAAGCTGCGCCGCGACGCCTTCCAGATCACGATCCTGTGGCGGCTGATGCAGGAGCATGTCCCCGGTGCCGCCTCCTATGAACAGGAACTGGCCAAGATCGCGATGCTGTCGAAAGGCGTCGCAAGGCGCTGCCGCGACACCGCCTTCGAAAGTTCGGTGGATTGGTGCGACTCCATCGTCGCGGCCGTCGAGGGCCTGCAGGCCGGCGTCGACCGCAACGCCTCGATGCACCTTCTGGGTCACGCCGCGCTCAGCTTGAACCATGTCTTTCATCCGGAGAAATCGACGACCGACATCCTCAGCGAGATCGACGCCACCGTCGCGCTCATCCGCGCCCGCAGCATGTCGGCGGCCTCCGCGGCGGCGCGCTAGCGCTTTCGATTCGAATCATTGCGCACCCATCGGTGCGAGCGGATCATTGCGCCAGTTCCCTGAGTCTTCCGGAGCGCGCCATGACTTTCACTCGTTCCGTTCGCTTGGCTCTCGTCGCAACCGTACTGGCGCTCGCCGCCCCGGCGGCCGGTGCCGCGCCGCTGCAGGCCGGCGCCGTCCTGATCCGGCAACCCGGCGCGAACGATGCGGCACACATCGACGGTGTCGCTGTCTTGCGCATCCTGGCCCGTCCCGGCGAGCCCATCCGGCAGGCCGATCTGGGCGCCTCCAGCGGCAATGCCGCGTTCGATGCAGCGGCCCTGCGCGCGGTGCGGCGTTGGCGCTATGTCCCTGCCTGGAATGGGGATTTGGTGGAACCCGAATGGCTGCTGGTGCGCATGGTTTATGCCCGCCCGGCCGCCGCTCGTCCCATCCGCGCCGCCCAGCGCTAAGCGGCTTCCCTCTGCCGCCTGTTTCGTCTATTGAGCGCCCCTTCAAACATGGCCCCGGGGCCGTGCGGGAGCTTTGCATGCAAGCCATCTTGATTGCCGTGGAACTTCTGGTCGCGATCGGCCTGGTCGTTACCGTGCTGCTGCAGCGCTCGGAGGGCGGCGCGCTCGGCATGGGCGGTGGCGGCTCGGGTCTCGGTGGCCTGTTCTCGCCGCGCGGCGCGGCCGACACGCTGACGCGGACGACGACGATCCTCGCCGCATTGTTCTTTCTGACCTGCCTCGGCCTGAACCTCTTGGCGCTGCACGGCCGCAACGAGAAGTCGTTCCTCGAATCACCGTCGACGCCGGCTTCGGCGCCGCTGGCGCCGGCCAAGCCACTGCAACCCGCCGGTCCGCCGGCGGCGCCCGGCGTTCCCACGCCGCACTAAATCGTTTCGATTCAGCACGTTCGCCCGGGTTGTTCGCGGCGCATGCCGGCCGCGCGCGATTTTGAATCTTTCCACTTGAGTGCGCGCATCTCTTTCGACATGTTGGCCTTCCATGGCGCGGTTGATCTTCATCACCGGCGGCGTGGTCTCTTCCTTGGGAAAAGGTCTTGCGTCCGCCGCACTCGGAGCTTTGCTTCAAGCTCGCGGGTACAAAGTCCGTTTGCGGAAACTGGACCCCTATCTCAACGTGGATCCGGGGACCATGTCGCCCTTTCAGCACGGCGAGGTCTACGTCACCGATGACGGGGCCGAGACCGATCTCGACCTTGGCCATTACGAGCGCTTCACCGGCGTCTCGGCCTCGAAGTCCGACAACGTCACCTCGGGCCGCATCTACAGCCAGGTGATCGAGAAGGAGCGCAGGGGCGGCTATCTGGGGCGCACCGTGCAGGTCATTCCGCACGTCACCGACATGATCAAGGAATTCGTCCTCGCCGGCACCGACGATCTCGACTTCCTGCTGGTGGAGATCGGCGGCACGGTCGGCGACATCGAGGGCCTGCCGTTCTTCGAGGCCATCCGCCAGCTCGGCAACGAGCTGCCGCGCGGCCAGACCGCCTTCGTGCACCTGACGCTGGTGCCCTATATCGAGGCCGCCGGCGAGCTCAAGACCAAGCCGACCCAGCATTCGGTCAAGGAACTCCGCGCCATCGGCATCCAGCCGGACATCCTGCTCTGCCGCGCCAGCCACCCGATCCCGCAGGACGACCTGCGCAAGATCGGCCAGTTCTGCAACGTGCCGGCCGAGCGCGTCATCCCCGCGCTCGACCTCGACACCATCTATCGCGTGCCGATGGCCTATCACGCCGCCGGCCTCGACACCCAGCTGCTGAAAGTGTTCGGCATGGAAAACGCGCCGGCACCTAACTTGGCGCGCTGGAAGGAAGTCGTGGAGCGCGTCAAGAATCCCGAAGGCGAGGTGCGCATCGCCATCGTCGGCAAATACATGCAGGTCAAGGACTCTTACAAGTCGCTCTCCGAGGCGCTGGTCCATGGCGGCATCGCCAACAATGTGAAGGTCCATCTGGACTGGATCGACAGCGAGATTTTCGAGCGCCCCGACGCGCCGACCTTCCTCGAAGGCGTCAACGGCATCCTGGTGCCCGGCGGCTTCGGCGAGCGCGGCACTGAAGGCAAGATCCACGCGGTGAAATTCGCGCGCGAGCGCCAGGTGCCGTTCTTCGGCATCTGCTACGGCCTGCACATGGCGGTGATCGAGATGGCGCGCGATCTCGCCGGCCTCGACGGCGCTGGTACGACGGAGATCGGCCACCCCAAGCACGCGGTCATCGGCCTGATGACCGAATGGACCAAGGGCAACGAGAAGGAAACGCGTCACGCCGACGGGGATATGGGCGGCACCATGCGGCTGGGTGCCTACACCGCCGTGCTGACGCCCGGCAGCCGCGTCTCGGAGGTCTATGGCGGCGCCACCGAAATCAGCGAGCGCCACCGCCACCGCTACGAGGTCAACACCGAATACGCCAAGATGCTCGGCGAGCACGGTTTTCAGGTGAGCGGCTGGTCGCCCGACGGTCTCCTGCCCGAAATCATGGAAATCCCCGACCACCCCTGGTTCATCGGCGTGCAGTATCACCCGGAGCTAAAGTCGCGCCCGCTGGAACCACACCCGCTATTCACGTCGTTTATCGCCGCCGCAGTGCAGAAGAGTCGGCTGGTGTGAACCTCGCCCGCAAATCTTCGCGAACGGTGCTGTCCTTCCTGAACTGGAAGGAGTGCGCACTCTATTTCGACCATGTCATTTGTTTTTCTTCGGCGCTTCAGATCGCAGCAGAGTTCGAGAGCGGAAAAGCGGACGACACAAGCGACTCGGGAGCGGAGCTTCTTCCTGAAAAATTTCGAGATGATCGTGAATTTCGAATTGTGTTGGCGCAGACGAATGTCGAAATAACCAAGCTTTGGCTTGAGTCTCGAGGATTGTTGGAGGGTGCGCCATACAGCGCGCGCGCCAAAAGGAAATTGGAATACGAAGCTGCGGGAAGGCTGCAGTATATACTTGATACTTATGAGCTAGAGGGACTTCCTATTGAATATCCAGAAGTCGATATCTTTACGTCCGACCCGCCAAAAAATTTCGATGATATCGCCATCACCTTATCGGGCCAGTCCGTGATCGACGCTCAGAAGGCTCCGTGGCGGCAGATAAAGGAGGTGCGGAAAGACCCATCGAGCGTCAAAAAGTTGAGAAGGTTTCGGGTGTTTGCGACCGAGAACTACGTGGGAAAACCAAAATCATACATTGTCGACGATATTAGTCAGAAAATTGACGACTATAATGAAGAAGTCAAAAAATGGGGGTTCGAAACCAAAGTCGGCTATCTGACGACCCTCTTGGATTCGAAAGTCTTGGCGGGCGCAGCGGCGGGCACATTGATCTCTAGTTTGGCGGGGCAGCCGTTGAGCGCAATAATTGCAGCAACGGCTGGTGTGACTATTGAACTCGGAAAATTTGGCCTGGATATTTCAAGAAGGCGTTTCGCACTGCGTGAGTTGATGCGCACCAACCCGGTTTCATACATGGCGCATGCACGCAAAGTATTAGGGGTTGCGGACCGATAAACGCGTAGCGGCGACCGGTCGAAGATGTACTTACGACAATGGCTGCCTGTGACCACGCACCTAAGCCGCCTTCAGCGCCTTCACCACCGCCTTCGGCGCATGATCGATCACCTTGAGATAGGCGCGCGCGGCGCCGTCTGGCATGCGCCGGCCTTGTTCCCAATGGCGCAGCGTATCCACGCTGAAGCCGAACTCCCGCGCGAACTGCGCCTGCGTCATACCGAGCTTGGTCCGGATTCGGCGCACATCGATTTCATGCGGAATATGGACGCGATATTTGCGAGGGTCTGCCTCGCCCTTCACGAAGGCTAGTGCTTGGCGCGCACCGCGCAAAATGCTCTCCTCAACCGCCTTGCTCATTGTTCGACCTTTCCATAGCTCTCGACTATCGACTTGGTGATCCGCTTCAGTTCATTTCTACCTGCGTCGCTCAGATCGCTTTGCACATTCTTTGCGTACATCGTGAAAATGAACAGCGGCAGCTCTTCGTTGTGAAAGAAATAGATCACGCGCGCCCCGCCGCGTTTGCCGCGACCTTCCAGCGCCCAGCGCAATTTCCGAACGCCACCCGTTCCGGCAATCAAATCGCATGCCTAGGGATTACGTGCCAAATAGTCGACCAATGCGGCCCGTTCGTCCTCGTGCATCAGCTTCCGCGTCGCGGCGAGAAATTCGTCAGACTCGACCACCGCAATGGGAGCGTCCATCGAAGGTTTGTAGTCCATTGGACTAGCGCGGTCAATGGTTTTGCGGTATTTTCTGCTGTTTTCGAATAGCAAGCGGGTTGACCGGCCCGCGACAGCGAGCCATCCAATTCGCGAGCGAGAGTTGTCCAATAGCTACTTGATATTCCTACTGTTCGTGAGTAGACTACTCTCGGAAAGTAGGAAAATAATACATGGACAAGCCGCTCCCCGGAACCAAGCTCGCCGAGCGCATGCTCACACGGCCGCAGGGCGCGACGATGAGCGAGATCATCGCCGTGACGGGCGGCCCGCAATACAACGTCCTGCGGAAGCTCAAAGCCATGGGCTGCGCCGTGCGTCAGACGCGCGAAGGCCGCGAGACCCGCTATTCCGTCACCGCTCAAAGACCGGTCTACGAAATGGCGGTGAACGACAAGGGTCAGGTAACCCTGCCCAAAGGCCTGCGCGAGGAAATGCGGGTCTTCGCTGGTCAGACGCTGGAGGCGGCGGTGGAAGACGGAAAAATCGTGTTGTCCACAAAAACGAGAAGCATCCGAGATATGTTCGGAATCCTGGGCAAGCCGCCGAACGGCAAATCGTTGACCAACGCTGAAATAAGAGCAGCTCGTGGGCGGGGTGCGGTCGAGCGGTATTTGCGATCTAAATGATCGGTCTCGACACGAACGTTCTCCTGCGGGCCTTCATGATCGACGAGGGCAAGCAGACCGTGCAGGCGCGCCATCTGATCGCGACACGATGTTCTGCCGCTGATCCAGGTTATGTGACCTGCGTCGTTCTCGCCGAGACCGTCTGGGTTCTGGAAGCGAACTATGGCTATGGCCGGGATGCGATTGCGGCTGCAGTCGCCCAATTACTCGAGACGGACGACATCATGATCGAAAATCGGGACATCGTTCACGCGGCGCTGCGAAACTATGCAAAGCATGCCGTCGGCTTCGCCGATCTGCTTATATCAAGCATCAACCGCGCCGCCGGCTGCACCGCCACAACCACCTTCGACCGCAAGGCCGCGAAACTGGATGGCTTCGAGTTGGTGCGATAGCGCCCGCGCCTACCGCCCGATAAATTTCGCCTTGCGCTTCTCCAGAAACGCCGCGATCCCTTCGCTGAAATCCGCCGTGCGGCCGCAGGCGCGGACGTGGCGCGCGACGGCGATCTCACTTCCGCGGCGACAAAATCATCTTAATGCCGTCGCGCGGCCGCATGGTGATGCGGTGCTGCAGCACGATGTTCTGGCCCGGCACCAGCCGCGGCCGATAGCGCTGCGCCATCGTCGCCAGGATCAGCGTCGCCTCGGTCAGCGCCAGCGACATGCCGATGCAGATGCGCGGACCGCCGCCGAACGGCATATAGGCGAAGCGATGGCGCCCTTGGCTGCGCTCCGGCGTGAACCGCTCCGGATCGAACGCTTCCGGATTGTCCCACAACAGGCGATGGCGGTGCACGACCCAGGGCGTGATGAGCACCATCGCGCCCTTGGGGATGCGTTGGCCGGCGACCTCGTCGTCCGCCAGCGCCACCCGCGCCGACAGGCCGGGCGCCGGCGGATAAAGCCGCATGGATTCCTCGATCACCATCCTGGTGTAGGGCAGGTTGGCCAGATCGTCATGGTTCGGCGCCCGCCCGCCCAGCACCGATTCCAGTTCGGCGTGCAGCTTGGCTTCCGCGCGCGGATGCTGCGACAGCAGATACCAGACATAGGTCATCGCCAGCGCCGTCGTCTCGTGACCGGCCAGGAAGATGATGACCAGCTCGTCGCGGATCTCCTCGTCGCTCATGCCGTTGCCGGTCTCGCTGTCGCGGGCCGCCACCAGCCGGTCGAGCAGGTCTTTGGTTCCGCCGCCGCCGGCCTTGGCGCGCGACTGGATGAGGCCGTGCATGACGCCGTCCATTTCGCCGAAGCTGGCGCGGACGCGCGCCAGGCGCCGCCTGATGCGCCCCTGGCCGATCAGCGGCAGAATGTCCAGCAGCCCGAAGGACAGCAGATCCTGACCTTTGCGCATGGCCCCGTCGACCAGTCCGCCGAGCCGGTCGGCATCGGTGGAGAACATCGTGCGCGAGATGATCTGCAGCGTCAGATGCGTCATCTCGTCGGCGATGTCGACGACGCCGCCGCTGCCCTTGCGGTCCCAGGCGCGCGTCGCGGCTTGCGAGCATTCGACCATGGCCGGCGAATAGGCGACGAGGCTCTTGAAATCGAAGGATGGCGCCATGATGCGGCGGTGCGATTTCCACTTCTCGCCGGTGCTGACCAGGATCCCGTCGCCGAAGGCGGCGCCGAGGCCTTCCTGCTCCCGGTCGGTCTTGGGGTAGTTGGCGACATTGTCCAGCAGCACGCGCTTGATGCCGGCCGGGTCGTTGATGAAATAGCCGGTCCCGAAAAACGATTTGGAGATGTAGATCGGCTGCTCATAGGCGGCGCGGGGGAACGCGCCCATCTGGTTTTCGCGCGCGACCTGGATCGCCTTGAAGAAGGAGAGCGGCCTGTCGGGGATTTTCGGCCCGGCCAGAACCGGTGCTTCCAAGGCGACACTCATGGCTAAAGCTCCCCAAGCCCTCCGGGGGATGTAGGAAGGAGCATCTCGCTGTTCAATGACGCCAGGGCGTAGATATTGAGCGAGCCGGCGAGAATCAGGGCCGCGGTCAGGCTCGGTTCCAGGCCGAACCCGGCGCCCGACATCGCCGCGAAGGCCAGGATGCCCAGCCCGGTCGAAATCAGGGCCTGCAGCAGCGGCCCGGCAGTCCGTATCAAGGCACCCATCTGTCGTATCCTCGTCTGTGGCACAGCTATGAGATGCACGGCGTGGACGCCTGGATGCACGTGGTTTACAAATCTTAAGCCTGCAGCGGCCGGGCGCCTTGCGTTAACCGCCGGTTTACTGCGCCGTTAAAACCGTAGGGATTCAGAAAGAACAGTCACTTAAGGTGCGCCCATGGATCAGGCTCTCTTTTCTCGCGTCCTGCGTGCGATGGCCGTCGTCGCGGCGCTGGCGCTCGCAATCGGCACGTCGGCCGCGGCGCCCCCCTCCTATGGCGGCGCGGATTATCGTCTGGGCACCAACGACAAGATCCGCGTCACCGTCTATGACGAAGCCGATCTCAGCGGCGAATTCCAGGTCGATGCCACCGGCTTCGTCCGCCTTCCCCTGATCGGCCAGACCAGGGCCGGCGGCGTCACGGCGCACGATCTGGAGGCCAGCATTTCGGCTGCGCTCGCCAACGGCTATCTCAACGATCCGCATGTCAACGTCGAGGTCATCACCTATCGGCCGTTCTATGTCGTCGGCGAAGTCCTCAAGCCCGGCGAGTACCCCTACGCCAACGGCATGACCGCTTCGAGCGCGGTGGCGCTGGCCGGCGGCTTCTCGCCGAAGGCCGTACAGAGCGTCGTCTATGTCCGGCATCAGGGCGACAGCAGCGAAGTGCGCGTCGCTGCCAACGACTCCGTGCCCATCCGTCCGGGCGATGTCCTGCGCATCGATTCCACGACTTTCTGGGACGTGATGGATGTCCTGTCGCCGCTCGCCGGCGTCAGCGCCCTGCGCTATACGGTCCCTTAGCGCGTGCGGACGTCGCCGGCTCTCGGCTTCTCTGAACGGATGACCGGATGAAACATCGTCAACTCGGCAAGACCGGTCCTTCGGTCTCGTCGCTCGGCCTCGGCTGCATGGGCATGTCGGGCATGTATGGCCCTTCGGACCGGCAAGAGAGCATCGCCACGATCCGGGCGGCGCTGGCTGCCGGCATCACGCTGCTCGATACCGGCGACTTCTACGGCATGGGCCACAACGAGATGCTGATCGCCGAGGCGCTCAAAGGCGTACCGCGCGACGAGGTCGTCGTCAGCGTGAAATTCGGAGCATTGCGGGATGCCGCCGGCGGCTGGTCCGGCTTCGACGCCCGCCCCGGCGCGGTCAAGAATTTTCTCGCCTACTCGTTGCAGCGCTTGGGTCTCGACCACATCGACATCTACCGTCCCGCACGCCTCGATCCGCAGGTGCCGATCGAGGACACGGTCGGCGCCGTCGCCGATATGGTGAAGGCCGGTTACGTCCGGCACATCGGTCTTTCGGAAGTCGGTGCGGCGACGCTGCGCCGCGCGGCGGCCGTGTACCCGATTTGCGATCTGCAGATCGAGTACTCCCTGATTTCGCGCGGCATCGAAGATTCCATCCTGCCCGCGGCGAGAGAACTCGGCGTCGGCATCACCGCCTATGGCGTTCTGTCTCGCGGCCTGATCAGCGGCCATTGGAAGAAAGAGAGTGCGCTCCCCGGCGATTCGAGGGCCTTCAGCCCGCGCTTCCAGGGCGCGAATATCGATGCCAATCTGGCGCTCGTGACCGCGTTGCGAAGCGTCTCGCAAGCCAAAGGCCTGAGCGTCGCTCAGGTCGCGATCGCCTGGGTGTCGGCGCAGGATGAGGGCGTCGTCCCCATTGTCGGCGCGCGCCGCCGTGACCAGCTTGTCGAGATGCTGGGCGCGGCCGATGCCGCGCTGACGGCGGACGACTTCGCGGCGATCGACCGCGCCGTGCCCAAGGGCGCCGCTTCCGGCGAGCGCTATCCCGCCCCGCTGATGGCGCATCTGGACAGCGAGACGCACTGATCGGCGAGGGCGGGGCAACGCCCGCTTAACAGGACGCAGTCACACGGCGGTCGCCGCCATCCAGGCCTGCACGACGCCGATGATCGACAGGATCAGCAGGCCGAGCGTTGCGATCCCGGCGATCAGGAAGCCCGTGCTGCGCTTCTCCGGAGCGGCCATGTAGCCGGTCATGTACAAAAAGCGGCCGACGATCCACAAAAAGCCGAGCGCCGGCGCCAGCCAGCCGAACATCTCGAAATAGCTCGTCGCCAGCCACAGAAGCGGCAGGAAGATGACGAACTGTTCCAGCGTGTTCATCTGCACGCGATAGGCGCGGTCGAATTCCGGATTGCCGGTGACGGCTGGCGCGTCGATTTTGTGCTTGCCGCGCATGCGAGCGACATTGATGCCGGTATAGAAAACGAACAGGACCGCGAGGATTGTGACGACCGCGCTCAGGATCGTGGCGGGTACGAGATGCATGGCGTTGGCCCCCTAAAGGCTGAACTCCCGCGCGGAACGCGCGGGAGCCATAAGAGGGCAGCTTACAGGGATTCGCTTGGGCCCGGTTACTGGCCTGCGCCGCCGGCCTGCCGCGCCGCCATGAAGGCCTGAACCTTGGCGGTGATGCTCGCCTTCTGGTCGGCGGGCAGCGCGTTCCAGCGCGTGTCCAGATCGGCCTTGAACTTGGCGCGGTCGGCATCCGACATCGCCATGATCTTGGCGCGGCGGTCGCCGCGATAGGCATGCTTCTGGTCGTCCGTCATGCCGGCGGTGGCCTTGAAGGAATCGGCCATCATCATCATGCGTTCCTCTTGCGTGAACATGCCGCGCATGGCGCCGTGACCGGCGCCCATCATGGCCGGCGGGTTGGCGGCAGGCGGGGTGTCGGCGGCGTAGACACTGGTGGTCAGGCAGGACGCGGCGAGCGCCGCGAAAGCAAACTTTGAAAGGGACATAAATCAACTCCGGTGGGGACGCTCCTCCAACGGCGTGATGCACCGTATCCGTCGCTCGCCGCAAGACACCCACGCCCCGTGTCGCGAATTTAATCAAGGCATTGTGATGGCGCGGTTCCCGCGTCTTGCGATTCCTTGCCCGAAATTCGACACAACGGGTGTATTCTATGGTTCCATGACAATTCACCTGCCGTCCAAGCGGTCTCTTGTGGCTGCCTTTTGTGCCGTCATGGCGGGAATTTCTCTGGGTATGTTCGCCATGGCCGCGCCCCAGTTCACGACGATATCGCGCGGGACCGCTGTGCGGTTGCAGGCGGATCGCACGGTCGTGACGTTGGTGCCGGCGGCGAAGCTGCGCCAGGGCGGCCGCATGTTCGTCACCGCGCGCGGGCTGACCGCGTCGACGGATCCCGGTGTCGTCTACGGCGTCTATCTCGATCTCGCAGCGGGCGCCGTGCCGGGCGATAACGATCCGCACTATGTCGGCACGCTCGGATTCTACGACACGGCCCCAAAGCCGTCTCAGCGCTTTTCAAGTTTCGACGTGACGGACGCGCTGACGCGCCTGGGGTCTGCAAGAGGCGGTGCTCACACGATCACGTTGATCCCGCGCGGCAAACCGCTTGACGGGTCCGATCCGGCCATCGCCGAACTGGCGCTCGTCCAGCAATGACCGGCCAAATGTTGTTGCTGTCTACGGTCTGTGCTACCCTCTGCTTGCCTGTGTCTTCGGGTTTGTTCTGGCAGGGGGCATTCCATGACGTCGCAGTCGTATACCCGTCGTTCCATTGTGAAGACCGGCGCCTTGGGCGCGGCTGCGGGTCTGATCCCGTTTCCGATTTGGTATGAGCAATACGCTGCCGCCGGCCCGGTGATGACGCGCTATTCCATCCAGAGCGCGCAGGGCGCGGCGATGCTGGCGAAATACAAAACCGCCGTCGGCATCATGATGGGAAAGTCCGCCGGCGATCCCTGTGGCTGGAATTTCCAGTGGTACACCCACGGCGTCCCCGACAACACGACCAAGGCGGCACAGGTCGCGGCGCTCCCCGTCGCGCAGCAGGCGCTCGCGAACCTGATGTGGAACACCTGCCAGGCGCACAAGGCCGGCACGGTCGAGGATTACTTCCTGCCCTGGCATCGGATGTACGTCTACTTCTTCGAGCGCATCATCCGCAAAGTCTTGAACGATCCCACGTTCACGCTGCCGTACTGGGACTACACCAGCGCCAGCCACCGCGCCGTGCCGCCGGACTTCCTGTCGCCGAGCAGCGGCAACGCGCTCTACCGGCCGGACCGCAATGACGGTTCGGGCGGCACGGCGAACGTGAAGGGCGGGCAGCCCATCGATTTCGGCATCCCGGCGCCGTCGCCGCTCGATACCGACTTCCAGAGCGCGATGGCGGAGACGACCTATTCGCCCTCGGGCGCCAAGCAGGGTTTCTGCATGAACCTCGACCAGGGCCTGCACGGCAACGACGTGCACGTCCTGACGGGCAACACGGTCGGCATGGGCCGGGTGCCGTGGGCCGCGAACGACCCGGTGTTCTACACCCACCACTGCAACATCGACCGCATCTGGGCGAGCTGGAACCGCAACGGCGGCAAGAATCCGACCTCGTCGAGTTGGCTCAACCACACCTTCACCTTCGCCGACGAGAACTGCAATCAGGTCATCGGCACGATCAACGACTTCAAGGCCATCGCGCCGCTGAGCTACACCTACGACTCGTTCCCCGGCAGCAAGATATTCATCGATTTGAGTTCGATCCTGGCCAAGCTGAAATATCTGGCGGTGATCCAGGTCATCCATCTGCCGATCCCGCCCGGCCCCTATCATGTGATCCTGCCGGCCGTGCAAGAAGGCCTCAAGCAACCTCTCGCGGCCACGCTGCAGGCGTTGAAGCCGGCGGAGCGGCTGCATCTCGTCATCCGCAACCTCAAGACCAATGTGCAGCCCGGCGTCCTGTATCGCGTCTATGTCGGCTTGCAGCCGGAGTCGAAAGAGCTGACGAACGACGCCGTGCCGGTCGGTACGTTCGGCTTCTTCGACGCCGAGGCGATGCCGGGCATGGATATGACGGGCGACAACGGCAAGTTCTTCAGCTTCGACGTCACCGAAGCCCTGCAAGGGCTGGCGCGGCGAAAGCGGTTGGGCGACAGGCTCAACATTACCTTCGCCCCGCTCGGCCGCGGCAACGCCAAGGCCGTGCCCGTGATCGGCAGCGTCGAATTGGTTCAGCAATAACAGGGCGCGACGCCGCCGCCGCGTCTTGAAGCCTTTCGGACCATCGCCTAGAAGGGCCGGCGTTTCAGCCGAGGCCCTTCCATGACCGCCATCATCGACATCACCGGCCGCGAGATACTCGACAGCCGCGGCAACCCCACGGTTGAAGTCGATGTCCGCCTGGAAGACGGCGCGCTGGGCCGCGCCGCGGTGCCGTCCGGCGCCTCCACCGGCGCCCACGAGGCGGTCGAGCTGCGCGACGGCGGCAAACGCTATGGCGGCAAGGGCGTCGAAAAGGCCGTCGCCGCCGTCAACGGCGAGATCTTCGACACGCTGTGCGGCATGGAGGCCGAGGACCAGATCCGTCTCGACCGGCTGATGTGCACGCTGGACGGCACGCCGAACAAGGCCCGCCTCGGCGCCAACGCTATTCTCGGCGTCTCGCTTGCTGTCGCCAAAGCCGCCGCACAGGCGGCCAACCTGCCGCTCTACAAATATGTCGGCGGCGCCAAGGCGCAGACGCTGCCCGTGCCGCTGATGAACATCGTCAATGGCGGCGTCCACGCCGACAATCCGATCGACTTCCAGGAATTCATGATCATGCCGGTCGGCGCGCCGAGCTTCCGCGAAGCGCTGCGCATGGGCGCCGAAGTGTTTCACACGCTGAAGAAAGCGCTGCACGATGCCGGCCACAACACCAATGTCGGCGACGAAGGCGGCTTCGCGCCCAACCTGAAGAGCGCCGACGAAGCCCTCGCCTTCGTCATGCGCGCCATCGAGAAGGCCGGCTACAAGCCCGGCGACGACATCATGCTGGCGCTCGATCCGGCCTCGACCGAGTTCTTCAAGAACGGAAAATATGTCCTGGCCGGCGAGGGCAAGACGCTCGACCCCGCCGGCATGGTCAGGGTCTACGAAGATCTCTGCGCCCGTTATCCCATCGCTTCGATCGAGGACGGTATGGCGGAGGACGATTGGGACGGCTGGGCCGGCATCACCAAATCGCTCGGCGAGAAGATCCAGCTCGTCGGCGACGATCTCTTCGTCACCAACACGACGCGCTTGCGCGAAGGCATCCAGAAGGGCGTCGCCAACGCCATCCTCATCAAGGTCAACCAGATCGGCACGCTCACCGAGACGCTCGACGCCGTCGACACCGCCCATCGCAACGCCTATCGCGCCGTGATGTCCCATCGCTCCGGCGAGACCGAGGACAACACCATCGCCGACCTCGCGGTGGCGACCAATTGCGGCCAGATCAAAACCGGCTCGCTCGCCCGCTCCGACCGCCTCGCGAAATACAATCAGCTCCTGCGCATCGAAGAGCAGTTGGGCGACCAGGCAACCTACGCGGGAAAATTAGTCTTACGGGCCTAACGCCGGGTTGCGGAAGCTGCTAATCTTTCTTCATGACGCCGGAAGAAATTGAAGAGGTATTTGCCCGAGTGCGGACTTGGCCGATAGAGCGGCAGTCCCAGGTCGCCGCCTATCTTCGCGTGATCGAGAAATTTGGTGACAAGCTTTGGCCTCTGACCGACGAAGAAATCGCCGACTTCGCGGCTGATCTGGAAAACGACGAGGTGGCTTCGGATGAAGATGTCGCCGCGGTTTTCGGTCGCCCTTTGCGGTGAAGTTGTCGTATAGCCCGATCGCAATTCGACACATCCAGGATATCTGTTTTTACATTTCGCGCGACGATCCAAGCGCGGCGGATCGCGTTCGCAGCCGAATCTGTGCCGTTGCCGAGTATGTGGCAAGATACCCTGGCGGCGGCCGCGCAACATTTACGCCTGGGTTGCGCGCTATGCCGGCCAATCCATATCCCTATGTCGTCTACTTTCGCGTCTATCGGAAGCGCCACGAAGTCCGCGTTGTGCGCGTACTTCACGGCGCCCGCCGTCGGCCGGCATTGCGCGAAGACGCGGCCGGGTTCCGCAGTGCGGCGATATCTTAACGCCGCGATTGCGCCCTTAACGAAAAACTCCTTGACCGCCCGAATCAGTCCGTGATTCGGTGCTCTATGCGAATCAGGCGCAGCGTCACCCGTTTCTTCAGCATGTCCGTCGTGCCGGCGATCAGCTTCGCGGTCGTGGCCTATTTCGGCTATTACGCGGTCTGGGGCGAGCGCGGCCTGCTGGCGCTGTCCGACGTCCAGGCCCGCCTCGGCGTCCAAAGAGAGCAGCTCGCCCAGGCCCAGGACGCCCGCGCCCGCTTGGAACACCGCATCACCCTTATGCGTCCGGGTTCGGCGGACGCCGACCTGATCGAGGAACTGGCCCGCAGCCAGCTCATGTTGGGCGCGCCCAATCAGGTGGCGGTTCCGCGCTCTTCGCACTAACGTCTGACAATCCGTCAACGCTTGCCAAGTGAGGCTGCGCTTGCCAAAACGCGCCATGATCCTCCTCAGCCCGGCGAGCCCGAAAGTCGCACCCCGATGAACGAGCCCCAGAAGGCCGAGGAAACCGGTGTCACGGCGCCTGGCTCGGGCTCCAATTCCGTCTCCCTGAAGAGCTTTTACCGGGACATGCTGCTGATCCGGCGCTTCGAGGAGAAGGCCGGCCAGCTTTACGGCATGGGCCTGATCGGCGGCTTCTGCCACCTCTATATCGGCCAGGAAGCCGTGGTCGTCGGCATGACCGCGGCGCAGAAGGACGGCGACCAGGTCATCACCGCCTATCGCGACCACGGCCACATGCTGGCCTGCGGCATGGATCCCAAGGCCGTGATGTCGGAACTGACCGGGCGCGCCAGCGGCTATTCCAAGGGCAAGGGCGGCTCGATGCACATGTTCAGCGCCGAGAAGAAATTCTACGGCGGTCACGGCATCGTCGGCGCCCAGGTGCCGCTCGGCACCGGCCTCGCCTTCGCCAACAAATATCGCGGCAACGACGCGGTCAGCGTCACCTATTTCGGCGACGGCGCCTCCAACCAGGGCCAGGTCTACGAAGCCTTCAACATGGCCGAGCTGTGGAAGCTGCCGGTCGTCTATGTGATCGAGAACAACCAGTACGCCATGGGCACCAGCGTCGAGCGCTCCAGCGCCGAGACCCATTTCTACAAACGCGGCGCCTCCTTCAACATTCCGGGTGAGGCCGTGGACGGCATGGACGTCGAAGCGGTCCAGGCCGCCGGCAAGAAGGCGCTGGAATATTGCCGCGCCGGCAACGGCCCGATCATCCTGGAGATGAAAACCTACCGCTATCGCGGCCACTCGATGTCCGACCCGGCGAAGTACCGCACGCGCGAGGAAGTGACGGCGGTGCGTGAGAAGCGCGATCCCATCGAACATCTTGGCTTGAAGCTGGTCACGCAGAAACTCGCCGGCGAGGACGACCTCAAGGCGATGGACAAGGAGATCCGCAGCATCGTCGCCGTCGCAGCCGAATTCGCGACCGAAAGCCCAGAGCCCGAGGCGTCCGAGCTCTACACCGACGTCTTGGCCTAGATCATGTCCATCCAAATCCTCATGCCCGCGCTGTCGCCCACGATGGAAGAGGGCAAGCTCGCCAAATGGCTGGTCAAGGAAGGCGACACCGTCAAGTCGGGCGACATTCTCGCCGAGATCGAAACCGACAAGGCGACGATGGAGTTCGAAGCCGTCGACGAGGGCAAGATCGGCAAGCTCCTGGTCGCCGAAGGTACCGAAGGCGTGAAGGTCAACGCACCCATCGCGACGCTGGTCGGCGAGGGTGAGAGCGAGGCGCCGGCCGTCTCCGCGCCGGCGAAGCAAGCCAAGCCGGCCGCCGCGCCGCCGTCCAAAGCCGCGCCACCGACGCCCGAACCGAAGACGGATACGATTCCCGACGATCTGGAAATTCCCGCCGGCACCGAAATGGTCACCATCACGGTGCGCGAGGCCCTGCGCGACGCCATGGTGGAAGAGATGCGCCGCGACGACACCGTGTTCCTGATGGGCGAAGAGGTCGCGCAATATCAGGGCGCCTACAAGGTCAGCCAGGGCCTGCTCGAGGAATTCGGCGCCCGCCGCGTCATCGATACGCCGATCACCGAACATGGCTTTACAGGCCTCGGCGTCGGCGCGGCTTTCGCGGGCTTGCGCCCCATCGTCGAATTCATGACCTGGAATTTCGCCATGCAGGCGATCGACCAGATCATCAACTCCGCCGCCAAGACGCGTTACATGTCGGGCGGGCAGATGAGTTCGCCGATGGTCTTTCGCGGTCCCAACGGTCCGGCCAGCCGCGTCGGGGCGCAGCACAGCCAGGATTATTCCTCCTGGTACGCGCACATCCCCGGCATCAAGGTCGTGGCGCCGTACTTCGCGGCCGACGCCAAGGGCCTGCTCAAGGCCGCGATCCGCGATCCCAATCCGGTGATCTTCCTGGAGAACGAGATCGCCTATGGCCGTTCGTTCCCGGTGCCCAAGCTCGACGATTTCGTGCTGCCCATCGGCAAGGCGCGCATCGTCAAGCAGGGCACGCATGTGACCATTGTCGCCTACTCGATCTGCGTCGGCCTGGCTCTGGAGGCGATGGAAAAACTCGCCGCCGAAGGCATCGACGCCGAACTCATCGATCTGCGCACGCTGCGTCCGCTCGACATCCCGTGCGTCATCGAGTCCGTCAAGAAGACCAATCGCATCGTCACGGTCGAACAGGGCTGGCCGGTCTGCTCCATCGGTTCGGAAATCTGCACCCAGATCATGGAGCAGGCCTTCGATTGGCTCGACGCGCCGCCGACCAAGGTCAACGGCAAGGACGTGCCGATGCCCTACGCCGCCAATCTCGAAAAACTGGCGCTGCCGCATGTCGAGGACGTCGTCGCGGCGGTCAAAGCGGTTTGCTACCGGACCTGATCATGGCGACGAAACCGGCCAAGACCTGGAAGAAGGGCGCCTGCCACTGCGGCGCCGTCACGTTTGAAGTGCGCACCGGCGCCGAGATCGAACTGGTCGATTGCAATTGCTCGATGTGCCACCGCACCGGTTATCTGCATCTGCTGGTGCCGAAATCCGATTTCAGGATCACCGCCGGTGAAGACACGCTCACCACCTACCGCTTCAACACCAAGACGGCCAAGCATACCTTCTGTTCGATCTGCGGTATCAAGGCGTTCTACGTGCCGCGTTCGCATCCGGACGGCTGGAGCGTGAATTTCCGCTGCCTCGACCCCGAGGATTTCGCATCCGTCTCGACCACCGAATTCGACGGCAAGGAATGGGAAGATAACGCCGCCGCCCTGGCGCCGCTGGAGAGCCGCTAGTGGCCACACAAATCCTCATGCCCGCGCTTTCGCCCACCATGGAGGAGGGCAAGCTCGCCAAATGGCTGGTGAAGGAAGGCGACACGGTCAAGTCGGGCGATCTCCTGGCCGAGATCGAGACCGACAAGGCGACGATGGAATTCGAAGCGGTCGATGAGGGCAAGATCGGCAAGCTCCTGGTCGCCGAAGGCACCGAAGGCGTCAAGGTCAACGCCCCCATCGCGACCCTGATCGGCGAAGACGGCGACGCCAAGGTCGACATCTCCAAGGCGATGCAGTCGATCAAATCGGCAGTCACGTCCGAAGCCGCGCCGAAAGCCGCTGCCAAAGCGACAGCGTCCGAGGCACCAAAACCAGCCGCGCCACCTAAGCCTGAAGTCCCCCTCGCCCCCGCAGGGGAAGAGGGTAAGGGTGAGGGGGCGGTGACGCCCATACCGCCATCCGACACTAAGCGCGTCTTCGCTTCCCCGCTCGCTCGCCGCATCGCGGAACAGAAGAATATTGATCTGTCCGCAATCCAAGGTTCCGGCCCGCGCGGCCGGATCGTCAAAGCCGATATCGAATCCGCAAAACCCAGCACCAAAGCCCCGGCGCCGGCCGCAAAGCCCGCAACGGCACCAGCCGCGACACCCGCCGCTTCAATCTCCGGCATCGCCCCGCTTCCCGACGCGCGCGCCTTCTACAAACCCGGCGAGTTCGAGGAAATCCCCCACGACTCCATGCGCAAGGCGATCGCGCGCCGCCTGACCTCGGCCAAGACGCTGATCCCGCACTACTACCTGACCGTCGATTGCCGCATCGACAATCTGATGGAGACCCGTGCCCGCCTCAACGCGACTTCGCCGAAAGAGAATGGCTTCAAGCTCTCGGTCAACGATTTCGTCGTGAAAGCCTCCGCGCTGTCGCTGATGCGCGTCCCCGAAGTCAACGCCAGCTGGACCGAGACCGCGATGCTGCGCCACAAACACGCCGATGTCGGCGTCGCCGTGGCGCTCGATTTCGGCCTCATCACGCCCATCGTCTTCGCGGCCGAAGGCAAGGGCCTCGCGGTCATATCGAACGAAGTCAAATCGTTGGCCGAACGCGCCCGCGCCAAGAAGCTCAAGCCGTCGGAATTCGAAGGCGGCAGCTTCGCCATCTCCAATCTGGGCATGTTCGGCGTCAGGGACTTTACCGCCGTGATCAATCCGCCGCAGGCCGCCATCTTGGCCGTCGGCGCCGGCGAGAAGCGCGCCATCGTCCTGGGCGACAAGCTCGAGATCGCCACCATGATGACGGTGACGATGTCCTGCGACCACCGCGTCATCGACGGCGCGACCGGCGCGCGCTTCCTTGCCGCCTTCAAGCAATATATCGAAGAACCGGCATCGATGCTTCTGTGAGGGGCAGGGCATGACCGACGACATCGAAGCCATTCTGGAAACCGGCAGTGTCGCGGCGATCGAGATCGCCGCTTCGGCGCTGGCCGAGCGCGGCACCAAGACCGGCACTTGCGCCAACTGCACGCATACGCTGGTCGGCCCCTATTGCGCGATCTGCGGCCAGCCGACCAAGACGCGGCGCCGCTCGATCCGCGGCCTGCTGCACGATTTCTTCGTCGACCTCGTCAATTTCGACAGCCGCATCCTGCGCACTGGCCGGGCGCTGCTGTTTCGGCCGGGCGAATTGCCCAAGGCCTTCCGCGAGAACCGCACGGTTCCCTACGTGCCCTCGATCCGCCTCTACTTCTTCGTCTCGCTGATTTTCTTCGTGTTGCTCAGCCTCACCGGCATCGCGATCGTGCAGGTCATCGTCACGGCGACGCCGATCAAGATCGTCTGGGACGCCAAGGGCAACGCCTTCTATGCCAATCCGGCCTACGACCATATGGATAAGGACGATGCCGGTGATCCCGACGTGAAGAAATACGTCCCGCGCCTCATTGCCATCGACAAGGTCAAGGCGCTGCGGCCGGGCGGCCACTACACCTTCTCGACGCAGGCCTACTTCTTCTCGCGCATCGGTGCCTACCACTCAGGCCTGACGCAGGAGCAGCGCCAGCGCCTGCTCGAGCTTCCCCATGTCGAACTCGACGGCAGGGCGAAAGCCACCGCCGCGTCCATCGAGCGCAACGTCGACAACACGATGGCCAAGCTCGCCGCCGATCCCGCCGCGCTCAACGGCCCGCTCACGACCTGGATACCGCGGGCGTTGTTCCTGTTGCTGCCGCTTTACGCGCTGGTCCTGGCGCTGTTCCACATCCGCCGGCGCAAGGATTTCTACCTCGTCGATCACCTGGTGTTTTCGCTCAGCATCCACACCTTCGCCTTCGTGACCTTGATCCTCGCCGTCGGCCTGGCGCAGGTGATTTCGGGCGAGTGGGTAGCCTGGCTCCTGTTCGCCGTCGTGTCGCTCTATATCTTCCTGGCGATGAAGAATTTCTACGAACAGGGCTGGGTCCTGACGACGGTCAAATTCCTTTTCATCTCCGGCATCTACACGATCTTCTGCCTGTTGCCGGCGGTGGGCGGCGTGTTCGCCATCTCCTTCTTCGGAGGTTCGCTTGGCTGAAACCTATGATGTAGTCGTCATCGGCGCTGGTCCGGGGGGTTATGTCTGCGCCATCCGCGCGGCGCAGCTGGGCTTGAAAACCGCCATCGTCGAGCGCGACCGGCTCGGTGGCATCTGTCTCAACTGGGGCTGCATCCCGACCAAAGCGCTGCTGCGCTCGTCGGAAATCTGGGACCTGATGCACCGCCTGGACGAGTTCGGCTTCTCCGCCGACAATCTCCAATTCGACATCGCCAAGATCGTGGCGCGCTCGCGCAAGGTCTCGACGCAGCTCTCCAACGGCGTCGCCTTCCTGATGAAGAAGCACAAGATCACGGTTATCGCCGGCGAGGCGAAGCTCGCAGGGCAGGGCAAGCTCACGGTGACGAAGGACGGCAAGACCGAAGACGTCACCGCCAAGAACATCGTGCTCGCCACCGGCGCGCGGGCGCGCAGCTTTTCCGGCATGGAGCCGGACGGCAAGCTGATCTGGACCTATCGCGAAGCCATGGTGCCGCCGGCCTTCCCCAAATCGCTGCTGATCGTCGGCTCGGGCGCCATTGGCATCGAATTCGCCAGTTTCTACCGCACGCTGGGCGCCGAGGTGACGGTGGTCGAGGTCCTCGACCGCGTCCTCCCCGTCGAAGACGAAGAGATCTCCGCGCTCGCCGCCAAGGCCTTCGCCAAGCAGGGCATGAAGCTCAGGACCGCGACCACCGTCGAGAAACTGGAGAAGGGCGCCGACAACGTCACCGCCACGCTGAAGACCAAGGACGGCAAGACCGAAACCCTGACGGTCGACCGTGTCATCCTCGCGGTCGGCATCGTCGGCAACGTCGAGAATCTCGGCCTCGAAGCCGCCGGCGTGAAGGTCGACCGCACGCATGTCGTGATCAATGAATGGGGCGAGACCGGTGTCGCCGGCATCTGGGCCATCGGCGATCTCGCCGGCGCGCCGTGGCTGGCGCACAAGGCGATGCACGAAGGCGTCATCGTCGCCGAGCGCATCGCCGGCGTGAAGGGCGCCCATCCGCTGGATGTTTCGAAGGTCCCCGGCTGCACCTATTGCTGGCCGCAGGTCGCCAGCGTCGGCATGACCGAGGCGAAAGCCAAGGCGGGCGGCCGCAAGATCAAGGTCGGGCGCTTTCCCTTCATCGGCAACGGCAAGGCGATCGCGCTCGGCGACGCCGACGGCCTGGTCAAGACGGTGTTCGACGCCGACACCGGCGAGCTCCTCGGCGCCCACATGATCGGCGCTGAAGTCACCGAACTGATCAACAGCTACACGTTGGCGCGGTCCGGCGAACTCACCGACGTCGAATTGGCACACACCATCTTCCCGCATCCGACTCTTTCGGAGATGCTGCACGAAGCCGTGCTCGACGCCGACAAGAGGGCGTTACATATCTAGCAATCGCTTCACATCCGCGGTCAGCCCGTCGATGTCCTTGGTTTCGGTCGACACCAGCCGCGCGCGGCCTGATCTGTCGAAGAAGAACACCGCATTGGAGTGCATCACCTCATACGGATGCCCCGGCGACGCCGGCGTCACGCTGTAGGCGACGCGCGTGCGCCGCGCCAGCGCGGCCAGCTGATCCGGCGTCCCGCTGAGCCCGTCGATCTGCGGCGCGAAGGAATTCACATAGCCCTTCAGCAGCGGCGGCGTGTCGCGAACCGGATCCACCGTCACGAAAAGCACCCGCACCGCATCGGCCCGGCCGTCCAGCTTCTGCAAGACTTCCGACAGATTGGCCAGGGTCGTCGGGCAGATGTCCGGGCAATGGGTGTAGCCGAAATAGAGCACCACGACCTTGCCGCGATAATCGGCGGCGCGCACCGGCTTGCCGTCATTGGCGCGCGTCATCGCGAAGTCGAGGGCCGGCATGGCGCCGGTGATGTCGGTGGCGTGCCACTGCGAATCCTGCTTGCCGCAAGCAGCGGCGAGAAGAAGCAGGGCGATGGCGGCAAGACGCGCGAGTTTCATCCATGCGCCATAGCATGGCCGAGGGCTTCGCGCCGCGCCGCGGCCTCTGTGACCAAACGCCTCGCAATGCGCCACGCCCGCGATTTATAAGGTGAGCGATGTCCGTCGCCGCAAGGAAACGCCCGCGCAACGACTGGCTGCTCACCGGCGCATTGCTCGCCGGCGGCGGCGCGCTGGACGCCGTCTGCCGATTTTTTCCCTCCCAGCTGCCGTTCTGGATGCCCTGGGAATTTTCCTGGGTCGTGTATTTGGCGACGGCGCTGACGCTGGCCTGGTTCTGGCGCGGCTGGTCTCGCATCCGCGCCGACCGGCGGCCGCCCAGATGGCGCGCGGCGTGTTTCGTCTTGGGCGTGCTCTCCTTCTACGCCGTGCTCCAGACCCATGTCGATTACCTCGCCCAGCACATGTTCTTTGTGCATCGCGCCGCGCATCTCGTGCTGCATCATGCCGGCGCGTTCCTGATCGGCCTGGCCGCCTGCGGGCCGGTGATCCGCGCCGGCATGCCGGAATTTCTCCTGCCGGCGCTCGACGCCAGGCCGCTGCGCCGCACGATGGATGTCCTGCAGCATCCCGCTATGGCGCCGCTCCTCTTCGTCGGGCTGCTCTATTTCTGGCTCCTGCCGGCGATCCATACGCGTGTGATGCTGGACGCCAATCTCTACGACCTGATGAACTGGACCATGGCCATCAACGGCGTGATGTTCTGGTCGCTGGTGCTCGATCCACGCCCCAAGCCGCCGGCGCGGCTGTCGCATCTGATGCGCGCTGCCATGATCCTGATCATCGAGCTGCCGCAGATGGCGCTGGGCGCGATCCTGTCGCTGTCAACCTCGGACTACTATCCCGTCTACGAGATCTGCGGCCGCATTCTGCCGATGACGGCGCTGAACGATCAGCACTATGGCGGCCTCATCATCTGGCTCCCCGGCACGCTGACCAGCTTCGCCGCGATGATCGCCGTGCTGTGGATCATGCGGATCAACGAGGAGAAAGCCGAACATGCACAGCAGGTTTCTTAAGCTGGCCGCCGCGCTGCTGGCCGGCGCCTTCTTCATCCAGGCGGCGTCGCTCAGCGTCATGGTCTCGCAGCCCTATCTGCGGCTTGCGACAACCAGCGTGCCGGCCGCCGGCTATTTCAACATCACCAACTACGCCAGCGAACCGGCCGTGCTGACCGGCGCGCAATCCTTCGACTGCGGCGCGATCACCCTGCACAGGAGCAGCACCGGCGGCGGCATGGCGCGCATGGAAGATGTCGCCTCCGTGACCATCGCGCGCGGCCAGCGCATCGCCTTCGCGCCCGGCGGTTATCACCTGATGTGCGAGCGCCCCTCGCCGCGCCTGCGCGTCGGCGGCACGACCAAGATCACGCTCAAATTCCAAAGCGGCGCCACCACCGACATCACCTTCTACGTCGTCAACGCGCGCGGCGGGACGTGAGCCTATGAAGATCGCCGGCGGCTGCCATTGCGGCGCCATCGCCTATGAGGCCGAGGTCGACCCCGAGATGGTCGGCATCTGCCACTGCACCGATTGCCAGACCCTGAGCGGCTCGCCTTACCGCGTCACGCTGCCGACGCCGACGCAGAATTTCCGCCTGCTGCGCGGGGCGCCCAAGGTCTACGTCAAGACCGCCGACAGCGGCACGCCGCGCGCCCAGGCCTTCTGCGCCGATTGCGGCACGCCGCTCTACGCCAGCGCGCCGCAGAACCCGCCGACCGTCTCGCTGCGCTGGGGCGCGATCCGCCAGCGCGCCCAGTTGCCGCCCAGGCGCCAGATCTGGTGCACCTCGGCGGCGCCGTTCGCGAGGGATTTGGGTGGGATTCCCAGCGTTGACGGGCAATCTTGACGGTAAGGTAATTTTACCTTACTTTTCGTCCATGGCTTCTGATGCACAAACCATAACCGCAAAAGCGCAGGTTACCATCCGCAAGGAATATTTGCGGCATCTGGGTCTGTCCAAAGGCGACAAGGTAAAGTTCGAGAAACGCCCTGACGGCACGCTTCTTTTACGGCGGGCACCTACTGGTAAAATTTCGGATGTTTTCGGCAAGCTCAAGCGGCCAGGCCAAAGACCGGTTTCGTTGGCCGAGATCAAAAAGGCGATCGAGGACGGCTGGGCTGGTAAACGATGAAGGTGATCGCCGACACCAACGTGCTTTTGCGCGCGACGGTCGGTGACGATCCAAATCAGGCTCGGATTGCCCAACGCGCGCTCCAGTCGGCTGAGCAAATCGCAATTCCCTCATCGTCGCTTTGCGAGTTGGGTTGGGTGTTGTCGAGCGTGTATGACTATTCGCGTCACGAAATCGCCGAGATTATTCGAGACTTTGTCAATTCGGCAAACGTGCTGATGGACCGTGGCAGCGCTGAAGCCGGCCTCGCCATGCTTGATGCTGGCGGCGACTTCGCTGATGGCGTGATCGCATATGAGGGCCGCCAACTCGGCGGCGAGACCTTCGTGTCGTTCGACAAGCAGTCCGTCAAACTGCTCAAAGCCCAAGGTGTTGACGCGCGCCAGCTCTGACGCCCTCAATATCCGATCGCTTGTCCGTCCTTGCGCATTTCCGATCCGCCCCAATACACGCGGTTCTTCGCGTCCCACAGGATCGCCTGATAGCCGCCGAACGCCCCCGTCCCCGGCTTGATCGTGTAGCCGCGCGCCGCCAGCGCCGCCTTCACCTCGGGCGCGAAGCCCGACTCCATCTCGACGACATTGCCGGTCGGCGCTTCGCCGGTGACCTCCGAGCCGCCCGAGTGATACCAGCGCGCCGCGTCGCCCGCGTCCTGCACGTTCATCCCGAAATCGATGATGTCGGTCAGCACCTGGACATGGCCTTGAGGCTGCATGTCGCCGCCCATCAGGCCGAAGGCGAGGAACGGCGCGCCGTCCTTCATCACGAAGCCCGGAATGATGGTCTGGAACGGCCGCTTGCCTGGCGCGTAGACGTTTGCGGCAGCGGGATCGAGCGAGAACAATTCGCCGCGATCCTGGAACATGAAGCCCAGCCCGTCCGCCACCAGTCCCGATCCCATGCCGCGGTAATTCGACTGGATGATCGACACCATCATCCCGTCCTTGTCGGCGGTGGTGAAATAGGTCGTGTCGCCTTGGCTCAGACGCGGATCGCCGGGCCCGACATTGGGATTGGCCTTGCTCAGATCGATCAGCTTGCGCCGCGCATCGGCATATTTGTCCGACAGCAACTCCTTCATCGGAATCTTCACGAAAGCCGGATCGGCGTACCATTTGGCCAGGTCTTCGTAGGACAGCCTTTTTGCCTCCAGCATCGCGGTGATCGCGTCGGCGCTGCCGGCGCCCATCTTCTTCAGGTCGAAGCCTTTCAAGATTTGCAGCATCTGCAGCGCCGCCGCGCCCTGGCTGTTGGGCGGCAATTCATAGACGTCGTAGCCGCGATAATTCACGCCCAGCGGTTCGACCCACTCGCCGTGATGCGAAGCGAAATCCTCATAGCGCAGATCGCCGCCGATCCGTTTGAAATAGGCATCGATGCGATGCGCGATCTCGCCCTTGTAATAGGCATCGCGCCCGCCCTTGGCGATCAGCGACAGCGTGTGCGCCAAGTCGGGATTGCGGAACACTTCGCCTTCGGCCGGCGTCTTGCCGTCCATGAGATAGGTGTGCTTGGCGTTGTCGAATTCCTCCAGCATCGCGCTGGCCTTCGCGAACGCCGCCATGTTGCCCTTCCAGTACAGCGCGATCAGTTGCGACACCGGAAAGCCGTTCTGCGCATAACCGATGGCCGGCGCCAGGTCCTCCGCCAGCGGCAGCTTGCCGAACCTGGCATGCAGCGCGCCCCAGGCATCCACCGCGCCCGGCACGGTGATCGACAGCGAGCCGAATTTGGGAATGTGCGGCACATACGGCACGCCCAGCTTCGCCGACACCGCCTTGATCTCGGCGATCATCTTGGCGAGGTCGCGGCCCTTCGCCGAATGGCCCGAGCCGTTATAGCCGTAGAGCTTCTTGGTTTTCGGATCCCAGACGATAGCGAACAGATCGCCGCCGAGTCCGTTCGACACCGGCTCCATCAATCCCAGCGTCGCGTTGGCGGCGATCGCCGCGTCGACCGCGCTGCCGCCTTTCTTGAGGATATCGATCGCCACCTGCGACGCCAGCGGCACGGCGGTCGCCGCCATGCCGTGCTGGCCCAGCACCGGCGAGCGTGTCGCCCAGCGCGTGCCCGAATAGCGGTCGCCGCGTTCCATTTGCCCGAACGCGACGTTCGAGACCATTCCGACTGCCATGATGAACAAAACCCCCGCTGTTACGCCAGCCCAAATCCCCCCGCTGAGTTTCATTGATGCTCCAACTCCGCATAGCTGACATGGCACGAACCGCCATTCTTCTCGAAATAGCGCTGGTGATAGTCCTCGGCCGGCCAGAAGGCCGGCGCGTCTTCCACCGTCGTCACGATCGGCTTCTTGTATTTGCCAGATGCCATCAGCTCGGCGATCTTGGCTTTTGCTATGCGCGCCTGCTCCGGCGAATGGGTGAAGATCACGGTGCGGTACTGCGTGCCGTGGTCGGGTCCCTGATAGTTGAGCTGCGTCGGGTTGTGCATCTTGAAGAACAGGTCGACCAGCTTGTCGTAGCCGACTTTCGCCGGATCGAACGTCACCTGGACGACTTCCGCATGGTTGGTGGCGCCGCTGCAGACCTGGCGGTAGGTCGGGTTCGCATTGATGCCGCCGGCATAGCCCGACACGGCTTCGCTCACTCCAGGTACCTCCCGGAAGAACGATTCAACGCCCCAGAAGCACCCGGCTCCGAATGTCGCTTTCTCCATGGCTGTGATCTCCGATGTCGCTGCTCCGACTATACGTTGAAGCGGATATTTTGGTTACCCCCCGGCCTCAAGTAGCGACTTGTCCGCCGAAGCCTTGGCGAAGGCGGAAGCGGTAGGCCATCAAATAAGTCGCCGTACATCCGACAAGGTTTTGCGGTTTGACGGGTTTGGTTCAACCCCATATGCCGTCCGCGCCATGCTCGATGCCATTCTCCGCCGCAACACCGAAAGCGTCCTCGCGCCGGCCGCGGCGCGGCTTGCGACTTTGGGCGTCCGCGCCAACGCGCTGACCCTAGCGGCGTTTGCCGGCGGCGTCGCGGCCCTCCTGGCCATCGCTCACCGGGACTACCTCGCCGGACTCGGCTTTCTGCTGCTCGGCCGTCTGTTAGACGGTCTGGACGGCCCGGTGGCGCGGCGGGAAGGGCCGACCGCCGGCGGCGCCTATCTCGATACGACCCTCGACTTTCTGGCCGGCGCCGCCGTCCCCTTCGCCTTCGCGTTGGCGCAGCCCGACCGGGCGCTGGCCGCCATGTTCCTCATGCTCGGCCTCGTGGCCCGTGCCGGCGCTCTCATCGGACAAGTTCGCCTCGGTGCGGTCGCCGGCCAGCTGGCGACATTGATCGGCAAGACGGAGCTATTCGCCGCCTTTGCCCTTGCCTGCCTCTTTCCAAACTGGTTCAGCATTATCGCCTACGCCGTTGGCATCGCCTGCTTTATCGCCGTGGGTGCCCGCGTTGCGGCGGTCGTGACAGAGCCATGAAGGTTGTGATCGTCGGCGCCGGTGTCGCCGGCCTCGCCATCGGCTGGCGCCTCAAGCAGGCCGGTGCCGACGTGACCGTGCTCGAGCGCGCGCAGCCCGGGCGCGGCGCGACCTGGGCCGCTGCCGGCATGATCGCGGTCGCCGGAGAGATGGGCGCCGCGCAAACCCCCGAAGCCGAATTCGGTCAACATTCCAGTCTGTTGTGGCCCAGCTTTGCCAGGGAACTGGAGGTGGCGTCGGATCTGCCGATCGGCTATCGGCGCAGCGGCGCCCTGATGGTGGCGCGCACCGCGGCCGAAGCCGCCGCCTTCGACTCCTGGAGTGGTGTCGAACGTCTCGGCGCCGCGCAAGCGCTGGCCAAAGAGCCGATGTTGGCAGGCGACATCGCCGCTGCGTTGTGGGCGCCGGACGAGGCGCAAGTCGACAGCCGCGCGCTCGGCGCGGCCTTGGCGAAGGCCTTCGAAGGCTGCGGCGGCAAACTGCAACGCAACGAGGCGGCTGTCCGCTTTGAGGTCCGTCGCGGCCGTGCGGTCGCGGTCGCATCCCCTTTTCAGCGCTACGAAGCCGACGCCTTCGTCCTCGCCGCCGGCGCCTGGTCGGGCGAGATCGGCGGCCTGCCGCCGGAGGCTCTGCCGCCGGTCAGGCCGGTCAAGGGCGAGATGATCGCCGTCGCGCCGCCCGCCGGCGCCGCCATGCCGCGGCACGTCGTGTGGGGCAATGAGGTCTACCTGGTGCCGCGCAATGACCGGCTGCTGATCGGGGCGACGGTCGCCGAGGCCGGCTTCGACAGCAGCGTCACCGACGCCGCCGCCGGCTGGCTGTCGAGCCGGGCCATCGTGCTGATGCCGGCGCTGGCGAAATGGGACATCGTCGAGCGCTGGGCCGGCCTTCGGCCAGGCTCGCCGGACGGTCTGCCGCTGCTGGGCCGCACCGCCGTCGCAGGCCTGTTCGCCGCCACCGGGCAGTATCGCAACGGTATCCTCTTTGCACCGGCTGTTGCCGAGAACATGTCCCGTCTCGTTATGGAACACGCGGCCGAAATCCCGGCATTCGATCCGCGGCGCTTTCCTCTGACGCGGCGAGGATAGGCGCGGGGCATTGGTGACTCTCACGATTGCGTATTGGTGGTTTGGTGCCGGGCTGGCCCTGTTGGCGCTCGGCGGCGAAGGCGTGATCCGCGGCGGCGTGACCGTAAAGCGCGCGCTCGGCTTCTCGCCGGTCATCGTCGGATTGTTCGCGATCTCGGTCGGCACCGCTTCGCCGACGCTCGCCGTCGCGGCGCAGGCCGCGGCCTTGGGCGTTCCCGACATCGCGATCGGCACGGTGATCGGCGCCACGCTGATCAATCTTCTTCTCATCCTGGGCCTCGGCGCCTTGATCCAGCCGATGCCGAGCGCGCCCAAAGTCGTGCTGCGCGACGGCGGCGCCATGCTGGCGGCGAGCGCCGCTCTGGTCGCGCTGGCGCTGCACGGACAGATCGGCCGCCGCGAAGGCGTTCTGCTGCTCGGTGCCTTCGTAATCTACGCCATCGTCGTGATCGTCTCGGACTGGCGGCGCCGGGCCGAGCATTCGGTCGCCTGCGCCGAGGCGGAAAATCGCGGCCTCGGCCGCACCCCGTCCGCCGGCGGCGGCCTGTTTGCGTTCGTCATCGGCGCGATCTGTTTGTTGATCGGCGCGCACTTCACCGTCGGCGGCGCTCTGGCGCTGGCATCGGCCTGGCACATGGCGCCGTCGACGCTGGCGACGACGGTCGTGGCGGCCGGCGTCTCGCTGCCGGTGCTGATCCTGACGGCTATTGCCGCCTTGCGCGGCCACACCCAGATCGCCATCGGACACCTGCTCTCCGCCAGCGTGTTCAACGTCCTGGGCGTGCTCGGCATCGCGGCCCTCGTGCGCCCGTTGACGGTTGCGCCGTCCTTCGCGGCGATTGACGCGTTCGCGGTGCTGGGCGCCGTCGTCCTGCTCCTGCCGCTGCTCTTGGCCAATTGGCTTTTGTCGCGGCCCAAGGGCGCGGCGCTGATGCTGGCCTATGTGGGATATGTCGGCTTTCTCGCCTGGCGGCTGAACCTGATCGGCCATTTCTAATCGGGCAGGCGCCACAGCCCCCACGGCAGCTTGCGGATTCCGGACAAGGTCGTGCGCGTGACATAGCCGCCGAACGGCACATAGCGCGCGCCGACCAGGAACGTGTCGCGCAGCCACGCCATGACGCGGCTGTGCGACTGGAACGCCGGTGTCAGGGCGCGCGACGTCAGCTGGTAATAGGCGACATGCGGCCGGCGCATTTTCTCATACAGCGCCAGCGCCGCGCCGGCGTCGTTCGTCCGGCGCAGGCAATGGGCGATCGTCAAGGCATCGATCAGCGCCAGGTTCGCGCCCTGGCCGAGCTGCGGGCTGGTGCCGTGCGCCGCATCGCCCATCACCAGCACGCGCCCGCTGCGCCACGGCCGCATCACCACGTCGCGATAGGTCGCCAGCGCCAGCTGGTCGAACGACTTGATCTCGTCCAGGAGCGGCGCGATCTGCGGCCACACCGCCAGCGCACGGGCCTTGAGCGCGGCGAGCCCGGCCGCCTTCTGCGTTTCGTATTCCTTGAGCGGCAGGCTCCAGAACCAGGCGACATGCGGGCCTTGCGCGTCGGGCGCACGGCCGATCGGCAGCACGCCCATCATGGTGTGCGCGCCGTCGTAGATCTGCCGCAGGCGCATCGTCCAGGTGCTGGCCGGATCCGGCACTGCGCACCACAGCGCGCCCCACGGATACAGCGGCGCCTTCACGCGCGCGCCGAGGCTGTCGCGCGCGCCGTCATGCGCACCGGCACAATCCAGCACGAGATCGAACGGCCCTTCGCGTTGGCCATCCTTGGCAACCAGCACGGGACTTTGCGGCGTCTCCACCGCGACGGTCTCGAACCCCAGAAGCAGTTTCGCGCCGCTCGCAAGCATGCGCGCATGCAGCAGGTGGAACAGCGCGCCGCGATGGATGCCGAGCCCGTGCAGCGCGCCATAGTTCAGATCGAGCACGCGGCGGCCGCGCGGCGTGCGGCCGTCCAGTTCCTGGATCCGCGCGCCCCAGCTTTCCGCCTCCGCGCGCGCCCCCAGCCGCTCGAGAACCTGCAAGCCCGACGGTTGCAGCAGCAATCCGGCGCCAAGCGGCCTGGCTACGGCAAAGCGCTCGACCACGGTCACATCATGGCCGTCGCGCGCCAGGCCGATGGCCGCCGCCTGTCCGGCAATCCCGCAGCCGATGATGCCGATGCGCACGCCGTTCTCCCCGCCCGAGGCAAATGGGTTATGTTCGATTTCGCGTAAGCGCAATAGGGTGAAGCGTACTTCAGCTTCACCCGTAAATTGCGCGACAAATAAAGAGGCTCGGGCAAAGCGATGGCCGATTTCATCCTGCATCCGCGCCTCCAAGCCGACACCGCCTTCGTGGCGGATTGGGCCTTGTCGCGCCTGCTGCTGATGAACGACGCGCGCTATTCCTGGCTGATCCTGGTGCCGCGCCGCGCCGGCGTGGTCGAATGGTTCGACCTCGACGCGACGGACCGCGCCGCGTTGACGGAAGAGATCGCCCGCGCGTCGCAAACGCTCAAGAGGGTCGGCAATGCCGCGAAGATCAATGTCGGCGCGCTCGGCAATCTGGTGCCGCAATTGCACGTCCACATCGTGGCGCGAAACCCCGGCGATCCCGCCTGGCCGGGACCGGTGTGGGGTCACAGTCAAACGGTGCCGTATGACGATGCCGCGCGCGCCCGCGTCATCGCCCAATTGGTAAATCCGCGTTAACCCAAACTGGCACGGCGATTGCTCCTGTTCGCGCAGGAGAACCCGTAGCCATGCTGGCAGAAGCCGCGAACGCCACGACAGATCGGTCCGCAATCCTGGGCGCCCTGCAACGGGCGGCGCAGGCCACGGGGGCCGATTTCAGCTATCTGCTCAGCACCGCCACGCGCGAGTCGAGCCTGAAACCCTCAGCGCAGGCAGGCACTTCGTCGGCCGCCGGCCTGTTTCAGTTCGTCGAGCAGACCTGGCTCGGCGTGGTCAAAGCCTATGGTGCCAAGCACGGCCTGGCCTCCTTCGCCGATGCCATCCACCAGGGCACGGACGGCCGCTTCCGCACGTCAAATTCCGCCGACCGGCAGGCAATTCTTGCCCTGCGCAAGGACCCGCAGGTCGCGTCGCTGATGGAGGGCGAGTTCGCGCAAGCGACGCGCGCCACGCTTCAGGACTCGCTCGGCCGCGATGTCTGCGGCGGCGAACTCTATGCCGCGCACTTCCTGGGTCCGGACGCCGCCTGCCGCCTGATCCGCATGAACGACAACCAGCCCGACGCATCCGCCGCCCACGCCTTCCCGGCCGCGGCCGACGCCAACCGCAGCGTCTTCTTCCACGCCAACGGCACGTCCAAGACAGTGCGCGAAGTCTACGACTGGGCGCTCCAGCAACCGGGCGGCGGCGCGGCGATGGATGCGGCTCCCGTCCAGGCCGCCGCGATTTCCGCGCCGGCGACGGTCGTCGCCAGCAGCTATGTCGGCACGCCCAACACCGACTCGCTGCTGAGCAGCTTCATGTCCTGGCGGCCCAGCCACGGCTTCTTCTCGCCGGACTCCGAAAGTCCCGGCGCCGCGCCCTCGGCAGCGTTCCTGCTGACGCCCGGCGTCATGGACGTGCTGTCGTCGATGAACCCGGTTGCGGACAGCCGCGCCACCAACTAAAGCCTTCGTCCCCGCTACGAAGAGAAACCATGCGCGCCGCCGTCGCGTCCGTCTGGGCCGTCATCGCCACGATTTTTTTCGTGCAGACCGCCAACGGCTTGCAGACCAGCCTGCTCAGCGTCCGCGCCGGCATGGAATCGTTTCCGGCCTGGACCATCGGCATCGTCATGGCGAGCTATTATGTCGGCTATTCGGCCGCGCCTTTGACCAGCCGCGCCATCATCGGCCGGGCCGGGCACGTCAACACGATGGCAATCGGCATCGTCTGCGCCGCGCTGGTCATCGCCGCGCATGCCTTTCTGGTGACGCCGCTCGCCTGGGCCGTGCTGCGCATGGTCTCGGGCTTCGCCCTGTCGAGCGCCTATGTCGGCGCCGAGAGCTGGATCCACGATCGCGTTTCCAACGACAAGCGCGGCCGCGTCTTCAGCATCTACATGGTGGCGCAGATGATCGCGATGACGCTGGCGCAGGTCCTGCTCAGCGCCGGCGATCCCAAAAGCAGCCTGCCGTTCCTGCTCTCGGCCGCGATCTTCCTGGTCGGCGCGGTGCCGGTGATCGGCGCGCGCCGCACCGCGCCGCACCGTGCGCCGCCCGAGCCGTTCAACATCGTCAAATTGTTCTGGGCCTCGCCGCTGGGCGCGATCGCGACCGTGCTCTCGGGCGTTTCCTGGTCCATCGTCTTCACCTTCGGCCCGGTCTACGCGCAACGCAGTGGCCTCGATCTCATCCATGTCAGCCTGTTCATGGCGCTGGCGATGATCGGCGGCTCGCTGCTGCAATTTCCCTTCGGCTGGCTGTCCGACGCGCTCGGCCGCCGCCTCACGATCGGCGTCCTGTCGGCCGGCGGCATCGCCGTGTCGCTGTTCGGCCTGTGGGCGGACGGGCAGGGCGACGGCGCCAAATATCTCGCCTCGGCGCTGGTCGGCGGACTCATCTTCCCGATGTACGCGATCTCCTGCGCGCACACGAACGACGCCGTCGCACCGCAAAGCCGCGTTGCCGCAGCGGCAGGATTGATCCTGCTGTTCGGCCTCGGCTCGATCTTCGGCCCGCTGGTCGTCGGCGGCGTCATCACCGCGCTGGGCGGCAGCGGCTTCTACGTCGTTCTCGCAGCCACTTTGACGGCAAGCTTGGCGGCATCGGCGGTCACTCGCTAGGTCGTCCTGATCCTAAGACATTCACCCAATCCGTCATTGCCCGGCCCACGCTGTCGCTAGGCCCGTCCGGGCAACCCATATTCGCTGCAGCCTCAAAGCAAAATGGGTCGCCCGCATAGTCCGAGCGTCAGCGTATGGACGGGCGATGACGTTCTTGAGTGTTTCCATTCAAACCCAATCAACTTTACACTTCTCAAAACAACGCGAGGAAACATGTCCGAACCCGCCAAGCCCGTGGCCATACCCGTGCCGGCCGCCACGATCCTTCTGCTGCGCGATGGCGAAGCGGGCCTCGAAGTGTTCATGGTCAAGCGCCATCACCAGATCGACTTCGTGGCCGGCGCTTTGGTGTTTCCCGGCGGCAAGCTCGAGAAAGGTGACAGCGACGCCGCGCTCGCCGATCACAGCGACGGCGGCAAGGATTGGACGGCCGAAATGCGCGCCCTCGGCGCCGGCGCCATCCGCGAAGCCTTCGAGGAATCCGGCATCCTCTTGGCGCGCGACACGCGCACCGGCGGCTTTGTCACCGCGGCAAGGCTCGAGGAATTGCAGCATTACCGTCCGCTGCTCGACAAGCGCGAGGCGGTCCTCGCCGAAGTGCTGGAAAAGGAAAAACTCAAGCTGGCGCTCGACCAGCTGGTGCATTTCGCGCACTGGATCACGCCGGCCAACATGCCCAAGCGCTTCGACACGCATTTCTTCCTGGCCTCGTCGCCCATCGGCCATGCCGGCAGCCATGACGGTCATGAATCGGTGGACTCGGTCTGGATCACGCCCGACGGCGCCATCTCCGACCGCAAGAAGTGGAACGTGATCTTCCCGACCAAGCTCAACCTGATGAAGCTGGACAATTCCAAAACGGTCGCCGCCGCCATCGCCACGGCGCGCGCCACCAAGGTCCTCCCCGTCATCCCCTGGATCGAAAACACCCCCGAAGGCCAAATCCTGAAAATCCGCGACGACGCGGGCTACGCGCAGACGTCGGCCAACATGCGTGAGGCGATGTAATACTTAACCTCTCCCGCCTTTCGCGGGAGAGGACGACCGGAGCGTAGCGACGGTCAGGTGAGGGGGTGTCTGCACGCCACGACTTCCCCTCACCTGGTTTTCGCTTCGCTCAAACCGTCCTCTCCCGCGAAGTGCGGGAGAGGAAAAAAGAAGTCCATCAGGGATAAGCCTCGGTCAAAACCGCCCCTATGTAATGTGCCGTCGCTGATTCCATTCGCGAATTCGCCCGGGCATTAAATTACTTATCAAGCCCTTGAAATTACTTGGCGAATACTTATTATACCTTGCGAATACTTGAGGAGTTAAGTGTCATGTTGGATCGACGGCGGCGCTGTTTTGCGGCCGGCCGTCGACGCGGATCGCGATAGCGCAAAGCGGGGGACAGCAGGGCAAAGGGTGCAAGCTTGTGCGCATCCGCGCGGATTTGGATGGGTGAGTTCGCCTTGGCCCGGCGGGCCCCATCCGAAAATGCATGGCGTCCGGTGGTGGAGAAGCGAAAGCGCTGATTGGTTGGCTGTAAAGGCGAACCTACGGCCAGCAAAGTAGCTTGAGACCAGGGCGGAAGTTCGGCCGGCATGCGCGGTCGAGGGGGCCGCCCTTTTTTGTGGCCGGCGCTCTATGCGCCCGCCAGCGCTTCGATCACGCGGGCTTCGAGTTCCTCGACCAGCACGGTCGCCACGGCATCCGTCGTGGTCTTGATCTTGTCGCGGAACACCACGCGGATCGCCGCGACATGGGCGTCGACGAGGCCCAGCGGCAGTTCGCCCGGCGTGCCGTCGATCAGCTTGGTCAGCGATCCGGCGATGCGCGCGATCATCGGATATTCGAACGTGTCGGCCTGGCCTTTCAGATCGTGCGCCGCGCGGAACAGGTCCTCGCGCGCCGCGGTCGTCGGCGCCGCCGCGAAGCCGTCGCGGCATTCACCGAGGCGCGCCACGTCGGTGGCAAGCCAGTCGCTGAACTCGGCCTTGAGCACCAGCATCGCCGCGTCGGCGCGCTTGATCGCGGCCAGGTCGATGCCGCCGACGGCGCTGCCGACCTTGGCTTTCAGGATGTTCGGCGGCATGAAGATTTCGATCGGGAGCTGACGTGCCATGCTGGTTCTCTCTGTGCCGCCATCAGGCCGCGTGTTCGGTTTCGGTCGCTTCGCCCGCATTCATGCGGCGTTCGGGTCCACGATATTCTTCCTTGGCGCGCCGGCGCCGGCAGGGTCCGAAATAGGCCTTGGTGCGGACGTAAGGACGCGGATGCTCGATCACCGAGACCAGGCGCGACATCACCGCCTTCACCGAAACCGGCTTGGCGAGAAATTCGTTGACGCCCGCGTCGCGCGCCTGGCGCACGTGATCGATCTGCGTGTAGCCGGTCAGCATGATGATCGGAACGAAGGGGTTGGGCGTCTGGCTCGAGGTCCGCACCATCTTGACGACGTCGATGCCGGTCAGGCCCTCCATCATCCAGTCGAGGATGACGACGTCGGGATTGGATTCGCGCAGCAGCGCCCAGGCGCGGTTGCCGTCGGCGGCCTCGAATATCTGCACCACGCCGAACGCCTGCAGGATGGCGACGACGAGCTTGCGCATGTGCTGGTTGTCGTCGACAACCAACACTTTCAGCCTGTCAAATCTGTAGCCGCTCATGTCCGCCGCACCAACACCCGGGCGCAAGTCCCCGATGGGTAAAACTACGCGGTCGGCATTAACGCTCTGTAAAACCGCCAAAGGTTAATCGACGAACTGCTCGGCAAGGATTCGTTCATCAAGGCTGTGGCCGGCGTCGAACAGCATGGTCATGCTGATGGAGCGGTCCTCGGCGACGTCGACCGCGGCCACGTCGCGGACCTCGAGATCGTCGGCGACGGCGCTCACCGGCCGCTTGCCGGCCTCCAGGATCTCAAAGCGGACCCGCGCGCGGTGCGACAGCAGCGCCCCGCGCCAGCGGCGGGGCCGGAAGGCGCTGATCGGCGTCAGCGCCAAAAGCGCGGCATCGATCGGCAGGATCGGGCCGTGCGCCGAAAGGTTGTAGGCGGTACTGCCGGCCGGGGTCGAGACCAGCACGCCGTCGCAAATCAGTTCGGCGATCCTGGGCTTCTCGTCGACCAGAATGCGGATCTTGGCGGCCTGCTGGGTCTGGCGCAGGAGCGAGACTTCATTGAAGGCCAGCGCCTCGGTCGCGCCGTTCGCCCCTTCGGCGCGCATGCGCAAGGGATGCAGCTGCGCCGATTCCGCGACGGCGAGGTGCTTCTCCAGTTCGTCGTCGTGAAACTCGTTCATGAGAAAGCCGACCGAGCCCAGGTTCATTCCGTAGATCGGTTTCTTTCTGGAGAGAAAATTGTGCAGGGTCTGCAGCATGAAGCCGTCGCCGCCGAGCGCAACGACGACATCCGCCTTGTCCGCGCCAACATCGTTGTGCCGGCTCCGCAACAGAGCGAGCGCGGCCTGGGCGTCGGGGGCCGCAGCGGCGACGAAATGCAGGCTTCGGCTCATGGCTCAGCCGCCGGTGAGCGACATGTGCCGCTCCAGCGCGGGCGCCGTATGCCGCCGATCGATAATGAAATCATGCCCCTTCGGCTTGCGCCCGATGGCGGCGTCTATCGCGGCGTCCAGGAGTCCGTCGTCCTGCGAAGCGCGCAGCGGCGCGCGCAGATCGGCGGAATCGTCCTGCCCCAGGCACATGTAAAGCGTTCCGGTGCATGTCAGCCGCACGCGATTGCAGCTCTCGCAGAAATTGTGTGTCAGGGGCGTGATGAATCCCAGCCGTCCACCGGTCTCCGCGACGTCGGTGTAGCGGGCGGGACCGCCAGTCCGATACGCGGTCTCCTCGAGGGAATATTTCTGCGCCAGGCGGGCACGAACCAGCGACAAGGGAAGATACTGATCGACGCGGTCGCCGTCGATTTCGCCCAGCGGCATGGTCTCGATCAGCGTGAGGTCGAACCCGCGGCCATGCGCCCACAGCATCAGGTCCTCGATCTCATCCTCGTTCACGCCCTTCAGCGCCACGGTGTTGATCTTGACCTTCAGCCCGGCGGCGTCGGCGGCATCGATGCCGTCCAGGACTTTGGCGAGTTCGCCCCACCGCGTGATCTGGCGAAACTTGGCGGCATCGCGCGTGTCGAGCGAAACATTGACGCGCTTGACGCCGGCATCGGCCAGATTGCGCGCGTAGCGCGCCAGCTGGCTGCCATTGGTCGTCAAGGTGACTTCCTTGAGGTTGGATTTGCCGATTCGCGCGCCCAGCCGGTCGAACAGGCTGATGACGTTACGCCGCACCAGCGGCTCGCCGCCCGTGATGCGAAGCCGCTCGACGCCCTTGCGCACGAAGGCCATGGCCAGGCGCTCGATCTCCTCGAGCGACAGAACGTCCGCCTTGGGCAGAAACGTCATGTGTTCCGTCATGCAGTATACGCAGCGGAAGTCGCAGCGATCGGTGACTGAGATGCGCAGATAGGTAATGTGACGGCCGAAAGGATCGATCATGTGACCAATCTAGCAGTGCACGCGCATTTCGCAAAAATTAGCCATAGCGACAGCGTATGGCCCGCCTTACCAATGCGCGTGCGCGCTTAATTGAACTTCAGACTGGCGAGTTCTGTCAGCGCGGCGGGCTTGGATACGGTCGTAAAGACGCGGTCGACCTCGGCAAGGTCCGCATGGCTCAGTGCGGCGCGCATGTCGCGCGCCTGGCGCGACAAATTGAACACGGTGTTGAAGACGCAACGATCGATGCCGACGCTGCGGCAGGCGAGGGCCACCGCGCGCGGGCCGCCATCGTAGAATTTCCGGCGCAGTTCCGGCAGCGGCAGGTTCACCAGCTTGGCCAGCGCCAGATCGAACAGATCGAGCTGCCCCTGATGCAGGACGCGCAGGAGAAAGCCGGCTTTCAACTGGCCGGACGACGCCAGCTTCTCGATCAGCTTCTGAGCGCTTTCCGCCGGCGGATTGCGGGGCGCAGGCGGTTCGCTCTTGATCAGCGTCTCGGCTTGCGACATCGCATTGCTGAGGCGTTCGGGAGCAATGGCATAATTCTTGGCGATGTAGGTCTTGAGCGCGTCGCTGACCCATTCGCACATTCGGGTCGCCAGCATCGGCGGCAGATCGACGCGATGCGTCAGGGGCTCTTGCAGGCTCGCGATGTTCCGGGACTTTTCGACCAGCGTCTCAAACGCCAGCGTCGATATCTTCGCCGTGGCATTGCGAACCAGCGCCACCAGCACCGACTCGACTTCGCTGCCGGCGAGAACTTCCGTGACCGGTTCGCCGATATTCGCGCGCGTTGCGACGGCTTCGTGATGCGCTTGGCCGCTGGCGGTGATCAGCTTGAGGAAGTCGGCGTCCGTCAGCAACGGGCTGCGCAACAGCAGTGGTCGGGCCACTTCAATTCTATCGTCGGCCAGCAGGAGAATGAGGTCGTGCGGCGCGGTCGTGTCGTCGGCCAGGCGCTCGGCCAGCGCGATACGAATGGCCATTTCCACGTCTCGGGTGAGACGGCGCAAGATTTCATGCATCAGCGCGCGTTCACGCTGGTTCAGCCCGGTGCCTTGGATGCGGTACAGCGAGGCGACGGCGAGGTAGATCTCCTCGCGGCTGGTGCCTTGCGGATTGACGGCGAGCTGGGCCAATCGTCCCATATCGCTCATGTCGTGTGCGGTAAGCCCCACGTTCTGCCCCGACTGCTTTCTGCATCGGCCCTTTCTGGACCGTTGGAAACGAGTAGCAAATCGGTGTTAACAGCGTGTTAATCTAATCTCCCCGTCCCAGCGCCGAGTGTCCCGGATCGACCCATGCAAACATCGGAAGCGCCCTACATCCTGGCAATCGACCAGGGCACGACATCCACCCGCGCCATACTGTTTGACGCCGGCGCGCGCCCCGTCGCATCGCACGCCATCGAATTGCGCCAGATTTATCCGGCAAATGGCTGGGTCGAGCATGACGCCAACGAGATTTGGCAGGCCGCGCTCGGCTGCTGCCGCGTGGCGCTGAAAGGCGTTCCCGCCTCGGATGTCGCCGGCATAGGTATCACCAACCAGCGCGAAACTACGGTCATCTGGGATCGCCTTACCGGCGCGCCTCTCCACAACGCCATCGTGTGGCAGGACCGCCGCACGGCGGAGCGTTGCCGGGCACTGAAGGCGCGGAAGCTGGAACCGAAGATTGCCGCCAAGACGGGCCTTCTGCTCGATCCCTATTTTTCCGGCACCAAGATGGAATGGCTGCTGGATCATATTCCCGGCGCCCGCCGCCGGGCCGCAGCCGGCGAAATCGCCTTGGGCACGATCGATGCCTGGCTGATCTACAAGCTGACGGGTGGCAAGGTGCACGCGACCGACGTAACCAACGCTTCACGCACGATGCTGCTCAACCTCAAATCGTTGAAATGGGATGCCGCAATGCTGGAGCTGTTTGGCGTGCCGATGGCGGCACTGCCCGACATTCGCGACAGTTCCGGCGATTTTGGCAAGACCGACGCGGCGTTGCTGGGCGCAGCCATTCCAATCCTGGGTGTCGCGGGCGACCAGCAGGCTGCCGCCTTCGGCCAAGCCTGCTTCAGTCCCGGCGACGTGAAGTCGACCTACGGCACCGGCTGTTTTGCCCTGGTGAATACAGGTCCCAAGGTACCGGCGTCGAAGAACAAGCTGCTGGCGACGAGCGCCTATCGCATCGGCAAGAAGACGGCCTATGCCATCGAGGGCAGCATCTTCATCGCCGGCGCGGTGGTCCAGTGGTTGCGTGACGCCGTCGGTGTGATCAAGAGCGCGGAGGAAATCGAAGCACTCGCCCGCACCGCCAAGGACACGTCGGGCCTGTATTTCGTGCCGGCCTTCACCGGGCTCGGCGCGCCCTATTGGGACCCGGATGCGCGCGGCGCCATCCTGGGCCTGACGCGCGACATGGGCGCCGCCGAAATCGCGCGCGCGGCGCTGGACGCAGTCTGCTTCCAGACGCGCGACCTGCTTGAGGCGATGGGCAAGGACATGAAGCGCTCAGGGCTGCGCGCGCCCAAGGCGCTGAAGGTCGATGGCGGCATGGTCCGGAATGACTGGTTCTGCCAGCGACTCGCGGACCTGACCGGCCTGCCTGTCGATCGGCCGGTCGTGACCGAGACGACGGCGCTGGGAGCAGCTTACCTCGCGGGCCTCGCGGCCGGCCTGTTCAAGGACACAAAGGACATTGCCGCCCGCTGGGCGCTGGACCGCCGGTTCAAGCCGGAGATGAAGGCATCTGACCGCAATTCCCTTTACGACGGCTGGAAGACGGCAGTGAAGCGGGTGAGATCGGCCTGACGGCAGGTTTGACTGACGGGCAGGGCGGGTCCAATCTTGTGCTTCGCCATTCGCTGGAGAAAACCCATGAGCGCCGCTGCCCGCAAGATGCCGACCACCGAGGACGTCGTGTCCGTCAAGGACAAGGTGAGCGCCGAGGAATGGGCGATTCGCGAGGATCTGGCGGCAACCTATCGCCTGGTTGCGATGCATGGCTGGGACGACATGATCTTCACGCACATCTCGGCCCGCGTGCCGGGACCGGAGCACCACTTCCTGATCAACCCCTATGGCTTGCTGTTTGAGGAAATCACCGCGTCGAGTCTTGTGAAGATCGACGTCGAGGGCAACAAGGTGATGGACTCACCGTTCCCGGTAAACGCCGCCGGTTTCACCATTCACTCGGCGCTGCACATGAATCGTGACGACGCGGGCTGCGTGATCCATCTGCACACGACGGATGGCGTCGCCGTGTCGGCGCAGAAGGATGGCCTGCTGCCGCTCGACCAGCACGCCATGATGATCTCGGGCGAGATGGCCTATCACGACTACGAAGGCGTGGCGCTCGACCTCGATGAGCGCGACCGGCTGGTCGCCGATCTCGGCGACAAGAACGCGATGCTGCTGCGAAATCACGGAACGCTTGCGCTCGGCAAGAACTGCGCCGATGCGTTCCTGCGCATGTTCTATTTGGAGCGTGCCTGCTCGATGCAGGTGCGGGCGCTGGCTGGCGGCGTCGCGCCGAACTGGCCCAACCAGGGCATCCCGGAGAAGACGGCGACGCTGGGCAAAGGCGCGTTCAACGGCATGGTCGGCACGCTTGCCTGGCCGGCACTGCGCCGCAAATGCGACCGTGTGGACCCGAGCTATAAGAACTAGCTCTCCTCGCGTTCCGGACCATTCCATTTGGATGCTGCGCGCTGCGCGGCGTGACGATTTTGCTATTTGGGAGTTGAACGATGAAATTTGGCGTCGGTCAGTCGGTCAAGCGCACGGAAGACATCCGCTTCGTCACCGGGCAGGGCCAGTACACGGACGACCTGCATTTCGACAATGAGGCGTTCGCCTGCTTTCACCGCAGCGCGCAGGCCCATGCGAAGATCCTGTCGATCGACGTCACGGCGGCAAAAGCCGCGTCCGGCGTGATCGACGTGTTGACCTATGCCGACATCGAAGCCTTCGGTGCCGGGCCGATGCCTTTGATGGCGCCGATCAAGAGCCGCGACGGCAGCCCAACGCGTTTGTCGGCCAAGCCGATCCTGGCCAAGGACAAGATCACTTTCACAGGCGAAGCGATCGCCATGGTGATTGCCGAAACCTACGCCCAGGCGAAAGACGCCGCCGAACTGGTCGCCGTGGACTATGAAACGCTGGATGCGGTCGGCACTCTGGCCGCCGCGCCTACCGGGCCGCAGATCTGGGACACCGCGCCGAACAACGAAAGCTTCGATTGGGCCGACGGCGATGAAGCCGGCGTCAAGGAGGCTTTTGCCACGGCCGCTCACACAATCTCGCTGGAAGTCGTGGAGAACCGCGTCAGCGCCATGCCGATGGAGACGCGCAATGCGATCGGCGTCTACGACCAGGCCAAGGACGATTACGTCCTGTACGTCACGTCGCAAGGCGCGGCGAATATCCGCGGTGGTCTGGCGCGGCTGATCCTCAAGGTTCCGCAGGAAAAGCTGCGCGTCATCACAAAGGACGTCGGCGGCGGCTTCGGCATGAAGGGGTTTCTCTATCCCGAGCAGCCGGCGGTGCTGATCGGTGCGAAGAAGGTCGGCCGTCCGGTGCGCTGGAGCGCCGAACGCACCGAGTCCTTCCTCGCCGACGATCACGGCCGCGACATGATCACGACCGGTGAACTGGCGTTGGACAAGGACGGCAAGATCCTCGCGTTGCGCATTGTCGGCACGGCGAATATGGGCGGCTATCTGTCGGTCTATGCGCCGTTCATTCCGACCTTGGCGGGAAGCCGCATTTTCGGCGGCGTCTATCGCGTGCCCAAGGCCTATGCGAACGTCAAAGGCTACTTCTCCAACTCCGCGCCGGTCGATGCCTATCGCGGCGCGGGGCGCCCCGAAGCGGCCTATCTGATGGAGCGGCTGATGGACGCGGCGTCGGCCAAGACCGGCATCGACCGCACGGAAATCCGCAAGCGCAATCTGCCGTCGCCGTCGGAGCTTCCCTATCAGAACGCGTGGGGTCTCAAATACGATTCGGGCGACTATCCGCGCCTGCTGATCGATGGCCTCAAGCGCGCCGATCAATCCGGCTTCGCGGCGCGCAAGGCGGAATCGGCCAAACGGGGCAAACTGCGCGGCTTCGGCTTCGGCTATTACGTCGAGATCACCGGCGCTGCGGGACAGGAACCGGCGGCGATCAAGTTCACCGAGAACGGCGGCGTCGAGCTTTATTGCGGCACGCAGTCGAACGGTCAGGGGCACGAGACCTCGTTCGCCCAGTTGGTCGCCGAGAAGCTCGGCGTGCCGTTCGAGTCCATCACCGTGAAGCAGGGCGACACGGAATGGGTCAATGGCGGCGGCACCGGCGGCTCGCGGTCGCTCAACATGTCCGGCGGCGCGCTGATGGTCTCGTCTGACGAGGTGATCAAGAAGGGCAAGGTCGCGGCGGGTCAGGTATTGCAGGCGGGCGGCAAGGATGTCGGCTTCCAGGTTGTTGAAGGAGTAGGAACCTTCGCGGTCAGCGGCGGCGACCGCAGCATCACGGTCGGTGAACTGGCCGTCACGCTGAAGCGGGAGAAGCTGCCGGGGTTCGAGAACGGGCTCGACAGCGACGCCGTCTATCACGGCGAGGCGTCGACCTTCCCGAACGGCTGCCATGTCTGCGAGGTCGAGGCCGATCCGGAGACCGGCGACGTCAAGATCCTGTCCTATCATGTGCTCGACGACTTCGGCCGCATCATCAATCCCATGCTGGTCGCGGGACAAGTGCATGGCGGCGTCGTGCAGGGACTTGGTCAGGCGCTGCTGGAGAACATGGTCTATGACGAGACGACGGGACAACTGCTGACCGCGAGCTTCAGCGACTATGCGATGCCGCGGGCGAGCGACATGCCCGACATCGACTTCGCCTATGAAGAGATCGTGTGCAAGACGAATGCGCTTGGGGCGAAAGGCTGCGGCGAAGCCGGCACGGTCGGCGCGTTGCCGGCGATCATGAGCGCCATCAGCGACGCGCTCGGCGTCGTGCACATCGATATGCCGGCGACGCCGGAGCGGGTCTGGCGCGCGCTGCGCGAAAAAAAGGCGGCGGCGTAAACGGGGGCGTGGACCCGTTCAATCCTGCTGCAGGTCGAAGCTCTTCAGGTTCCAGCCGCGGCCGTCATTGTGCGCGCCGTCGACGGTGTTGAAATCCCAGTTCAGCCACAGCGCCGAATGGCCCTGGCAGGGGATGGCCTTGTTGACGGTCGTCCAGGGAATTTTCACGCTCGGCTTGGGCAGGGCTTCGGTAACCCAGAATTGGCCGTCGAAGCTGTAGCTGAAGGTCAGAATGTCCACGCTCGAAATCAACCGGCTGGCGTCGCCGAGCCCATAGCTGTGGCTGAAGCTCAGCTTGCAGGGTGACTTCGAATTGATGGCGAACGCCGGAGTCCAGAACGTGCCGCGCGTGCCGGGCGATTCGGGACCGATTGCGTAGGTGGCGTGGTTGTGGGCCCCGTAATGGAGCGTCGGCACTTTGGCTCCCATGACCGTGTCGTGCGAATACCAGCTCACATCGTGGAACTTGCGGTTATAGGCCTGTGCCGGATTGGTCGACATGTAGTGCTTGCCGTCCGGCACCTGGCCGCGCGTGAATTCGATTGTCGCCAGATCGACGTGCAAATTCAAAGCGCCGGATGGCGGCGCGGCTCCGGCCGATATTGCGAGTGCTGCAGCCAGAAGAACGGAGATCGAGATCGCGGCGTAGGTTCGCTTGCGCGGTATGCCTTCCAATCTGGTTCGCAAGCGCGCTTATCCTCCCGTCGGCGTTGCCGGTGCCGATGTCGCGGCCGGCGCGGTGGCGGGACTTGCCGGCGGCGCGTAGGCGGCGATTGCCTTGGTCAGCGTGTCGCGCTCGTCGCAGCCGGACGGACACAGACTCGCCAGCGTATCGAGTTCATGTTGTGCCGACGGCAGGTCGTGCATCTGCAGATACAACTCACCCAGATATTCGTGCGCGCCCTTGTGCGCCGGATCGTAGGTCAGCGCCCGCTTGTAATAGTCGAGCGATGCCGGGAACTGGCCGAGCTTGCGGTTGGAATAGCCCAGATAGTTCAGGATGTCGGCGTCGTGCGGTTTGTCGGCCAGCGCCATCAGCAGATGCGGAATAGCGTCCGAATATTTTTCATGGTCGATCAGGCGAACCGCGACCGTGTAGTCGCTGGAGGTCGACGTGTTGCCCATCGCCGTTGGGGGATGGCTGTAGTCGCCACCGCCGCCGCTTCCGCCGCCGCCCATCGAAAATGACGGTGACGTCACGGCGACCGCGGCAGCTACGGCGCCCACGGCAAGCAAGAGTTTACGCATCGCGATCCTCCATCGAATTTGGTCTATTATAGCGCGTCGCCGCGGCCGGAAGAAGCCGTGCATTTGACTTATGGCGTAAACGCGGGGGAAGTTGTCCACATGGATCAAGCAACTCTGGCAAAGGGTCTGGACGAGACCCGCCCGGTACGGCGCAAGCCCGAAAGCCTCGCCAAGCTCAAACGCGCTGCGCGCAAGCTCTTTGTCGAGCGCGGCTACCACGCGACGCGGCCGCAGGATATCGCGCGCGAAGCCGGCCTCGGCCACGGCACGTTCTATCTGCACTATGACGACAAGAAGGCTTGCTTCCTGGCGTTTGTGGAAGATGCGCGGTCCGAACTGCACGAGTACATGATCGCCCGCCAGCCGGAGGAAAAGACGCTTGAGCGGACCATCGCGGCCAACCTCAAGGCGATTTACGAATATTCCGCCGAGCATCCCGGCGTTCTTGCCGCGGCGATGACCGACGAGCTGGTGATCGATGCCGAAGGCGTGCAGGCCATGCCGCTTCTGGTGCGCTGGGGTTTGGACTGGGGCGAGATCGTGCGCCAGGCGATTGTCAGCGGCCAAGCCTGTGGCAGCTACAATCCGGAGATCGTCGGCCAGGCCATCCTCGGCGCTATCCACCAGGTCGCCAGCGAAGGCGCTCGCTCGCAGCGCAAGCGCGAAGAGGTGCTGGACAACCTGACGCGGTTTTTGGTGAAGGCGTTGAAACCCTGAAGCCCCCGCTCCCGCCGAGATGCCCGCCCCCGGGCATCTCGGACGAAGCGTCAGTTCAGCTTGAAGCTCAGACCTGCGAGCAGGGCGTGATCCGAGAAGCGTTGATGCGCCGAATCGGTTGCGTCGGACAACGTCACCGACTGGCTCTGGCTGAAGCGGTATTCGCCGAACAGCGCGGTGTTGGCGGTCACGTCCGTACGCAAACCGGCCTCGGCCTGATAGGCCGGACGCCAGTCGCGTCCCGTCAGCCCGTTCACCTGACCGCCGACGTTCTGCACGCCGACGCCCGCGCCGACATAGGGCGTGAATTGCGCGTCGGGGATCAGATCGTAGGTCGCGTTCGCCATCACACTGGTCGACGACAGATGTCCCGTCGCCGGTGTGCCATTGAGACGGCTGACGTCGGTGTGCTGGTAAAGCGAATCCACCTCCAGCCGCCAGCCATTGCCGTAGTCGTAGCCCGCCGCGCCGCCCACCGCGTAGCCCGTGCCGAAGCTGTCGCGCTGATGCCCCAATGTGACGCTGTTCAAGCTCAGATCGGGCGGCAGCGACACGCCGCCTTCGCCGCTGACATAATATCCCGGCGTGCCGGCGAGCGCCGCCGCCACGCCGCAGCCGATCGCCAGGCCGAACGCGGCCGCAAATACGATTCTTTGTCTCATGCTCTTCTCCTAGGTTTTGGGGACGGGAGTCGGTGGACTCGCCGCTTGGCCACGCTGGGCGCGGCGTGTCGCGAGAGTGTGTCTGTCTCTTCGCAACATCTTCAAAACGCAGCACTTTTTGTTTCGATCCTTGCTGTCCGCAAGCTGTCGAAGACGTAACGCGGGCGTTGACTTCGGAGCAGAACTGACAAACTATCAGCGCATTGAAAAAGCGCCGGTGGGCAAAGACTCCCGTGCTGTAGGAGAGGGATTTTCCGCGATGAGCAAGCTCACCTACACGCGCGACGAAATCATGGCCGATCAAGCCTATGCGCAGCCGCAGGTCGAGGCGGGCTATCGCCTGCATGGCGGGTTCGACGCCGCGGGAACTTATGTCTCGCCGCGCACGCTGAATCGTTGGCCGGCCGTCGAGGCCTGGCAGAAGGAATTGAAGACGCGCGGGCAGGCGATCATCGACGCCACGACACGCCTCTTGAAGCGCGGCCCATATCCAACGGTCGACCAGCAGAAATTCCTGCTCGGTCACGGCTTCGGCGAGACGCTGTGGAACTCGCTCACCATCACCGGCATCATCGAGGCGCGCGGCGGCATGCTGGCGCAGGCGGTGGCGCCGGACTTCCAGGCGATCATCGTCGAGGATCTGAGCAATACCGGCCTTGGCCATCTCAACAAGGGCTTGCTGGCGGCGCACGGCTACGACGAAGGCGGCCAGAAGGCGCTGGGCATCGGCGGCCATGACGACATGTGGTTCGCGGTGCGCGATGCGCTGTTCGGCAAGGACGCCTATCCGATCCCCGACGTGCCGGCGAGCATTGCGCGGCCGGAAACCGGGCGTCGCATGCCGCAGATCCCAAAGGAATACGAGGAGTGGATCCTCCTGCTGATGAACGTGCTGATGATCGAAGTGAAGGCGGAGAGCTTCTTCTCCTTCTGCCAGGGCATCATGCGCGACCCGGCGAATTTCACCGACCGCCGTCCCGCCGCCAATCATGCCGCGGACCTCGTGGAGCGCATCCGTACCGACGAAGCCATCCATGTCGCGTATCTGGCGACCGTGGTGTCGGAGCTGCGCAGCTTCACCATCCGCACCGAGGATGGTGCGACCGTTCCGGGCATCAGCGTCATCGATCCGGTGTGGAACCAGATGATCGAGTGGCATGCCGTGACGCAGGCGAATTTCGGCCGCGAGCAATCGCGCGAGGCGATCATCGGGCGGCTGAAGGCCAAGCCCAACGGTCCGGCTCTCGCCTCTACGTTCGACAGCCTCGAATTCCAGCAAGCAGCGGAATAATCCTCATGAAAGAATTCAAAGGCCGCACCGCCTTCATCACCGGCGGCGCGAGCGGCATCGGGCTGGGCATGGCGCGCGCTCTGGGGCGTGCCGGCATGAATGTGGTCGTTGCCGATATCGATCTGGCGGCCGCCAAGGCCGCGGCGGAGCGCCTGGTCTCCGAGCAGATCAAGGCGGCGCCGGTGTTCGTCGACGTCACCGACCGCGCCAGCGTCAAAAGCGCGGCGCTCGACGCGGTCGCCGCCTTCGGCAAGATCCATGTCGTCTGCAACAATGCCGGCGTCGCGGTCGGCGGGCCGCTCGGTACCATCCGGGAACGCGACTGGGACTGGATCGTGGACGTGAACCTGAAGGGCGTCGTCTACGGCACCGAGACGTTCACGCCGCTGATTCTGAGCCATGGCGAAGGCGGGCATTTTGTGAACACCGCTTCCATGGCGGGGATGATCTCGCCGCCGGGCCTGGAGCCCTACTGCGCCACCAAATTCGCGGTCGTCGCGATGAGCGAAGGGTGGGCCGCGCAACTGGGGCCGCAGGACATCGGCGTGTCGGTGCTGTGCCCCGGCTTCGTGCGCACCCGCATCCATGAAAGCGGCCGGGCGCGGCAGGACAAGTATGGCGGCAGCGGCGACGTCGATCCCGGCGTCGGCGCGACGCGCGCCGATTCCACCGCCAACGTCCTGGGCGGCATCGATCCCGACATCGTCGGCCAGCGCGTGTTCGAGGGCGTGCGGGACAACGATCTGTACATCTTCACCCATCCGCAATTCAAAGAGTTCACCCAGGCACGCTTCAATGCCATTCTCGCCGCCTTCGACAAGTCGGCCCAGAGCGAGGCGCTCGCTCAGGTGAAGGTCTGGAACACGCCGATCCCCCGGCAGAACTAGCGAAGCATCCCACGTGCGTTTCGAAACCGCCGTGTCTGGGCCGTCATATTCGGTGCGGTAAGTCGGCCAGCGGAACAGTGCATTCACCCGCTTCGTCGCCGCGCGCATGTCGCGAACACAGAGACGCACGTCTCTTAGAAAGGATTTGTAATTGCGCGCATAGCGGCCGTGCTTCAGGCGATTGGAATTGTAAGGCTGGGCGCCGCGTTTTTTTTTGCGTGGGGGAGGGGGGATAGCGAAAATCGAGGTTCAAATCGGCGATTTGCGCCTCAACCTCCTGAATAAACTGCGAAATGTCATTGGATAAGAATCCGCGCCGGGCGCTTTCCGTCAGCCCCCTGGGGCCGATCAGCAAGAACGTACGCGCCGCCGCGCGCTTGGCGCGTTGCTGCTCGATATCGACGTGACGGGTCTGGTTTGTCATCCCCAAGATGTTGGCGATGAACGGCGGATTCCAAGATATGGATAAAGTATTTTATTTCCCAATCGAAACAACGCGCCTGGCGTTTCTTATCCATGATTGGCTCAATCTTGCGTCCACAACGAGACGCTGACGCCCCTCTCGACCAGCGCGTTCTGGCCGGCGGGCGAATAGAAGGCGCCGACCTGCAGCGACCAGTGGCGCGAGAGTTTTTCGACCACCGACAGTTCGAGCTTGTGGCTGCGGTAATAGGTGTAGGGCGCGGCGGCGTCGCCGGCGCTGACGATGTTGAAGCTCTGCGCCATCACCATCGTGTCCCTGGTCAGCCAGAGGCCGGCGGTGAGATCGAGCGGGGTCTCGTTGGGCCGCGGATGGGCGATCCAGCGCTGCGCGATCTGGAGATCGGCGAAGCCGTCATGGCCGAACAGCTTGAAATTGGTGCCGTAGAGCAGGCGCAGCTCGATCTGGCGGCCCGAGGCGCGGCCGGCGGAGACCGACAGGTCGAAGGCGCCGGCGGTCTTGTACGAGGTTTGCAGCGCAAGCTTGCCAAGATGGGCGAAGAGCATCAGCCGCGCCCCGGCTTCGAAAGAGGCGTCGCGCGCGATCGTCAGCGGCACGGTCGGCGTCTGCACCTTGGCCATGACATAGGCCGGCGTGGCGAACAGCGTGATGGCGCTGGTCAGGCCGTATTCGAACGTGTTCTGCAGCAGCAGCTTGGTGAAGGTGGTGGGCACGCTCGGACGGCCGGCCGCATCGAAGCTGCGGCCCGCCTGGCTTTGCGTGACGGCGGTGAAGACCTGCCAATGACCGTGCGGCAGCGTCCAGGCGCCGGCATTGGCGCAGGCGATGCTGGCGGTCAACGCCAAGGCGACGGCTGCGCATCGCATCAGCGCGGCCGGCGGCGGCTGAGGCCGTGCGCGGTCTTCTCCCAATGGAACGGATCGCGGACGAGCTGGCGCAAACCGCGCCAGGCGGCGAGCGAAATCAGCGCCCAGTAGAGCGTGACCGTGAGCGCGTAAGGCACCAGGTCGCGCCAGCCGCGCTTCAACGAACCGATCATCGCCAGGAGCGTGAGGATCGTGTTGCCGCCGACCAGGCCGGACAGCGCGACGAGCATGGTGCCGTGCGAACCGTCCGGCCAGATCAGCGTGGCGACGAACATCGCCAAGAGCAGCGGATTGGCCAGCGCCGACGCGACGGAACCGCCGACGAAGAGATGAAAGGCGAGGAAGCCGCCGAGGCCGGCGCGGCGCAGCAGCGCGAAGGGCTGGCGCGTGTGCACGAGCCATGTCTGCATGTAGCCCTTGAGCCAGCGCGAGCGCTGCTTCAGCCAGACGTCGAGGCGGCAAGGTGCTTCCTCGAAGGTCGTGGAGTCGAGCATGGCGACGCGCATGCCCAGCTGGGCGATGCGGATGCCGAGATCGGCGTCTTCGGTGACGTTGAACGGATCCCAGCCGCCCAGCGCGCGCAGGACCTCGGTGCGGAAATGGTTCGAGGTGCCGCCCAGCGGCATCGGCACGCCGATGCGGTCGAGCCCCGGCAGCAACACTTCAAACCACAGGAAATAATCGAGCGCGAAGAGCCGCGTCAGCCAGTTCTCGTCGGCATTGTAGAAGTTGAGACGGGCCTGCAGGCAGGCGATGTTGCTCGACCGGCTGCGGAAGGCGGCGACGGCTTTCTTCAGCTGATCGCGCTCGGGCCGGTCCTCGGCATCGAAGATCACGGTGAACTCGCCGCGCGCGAAGTTCAGGGCGTAGTTGCAGGCCTTGGGCTTGGTCTTCGGCTGGATATGCGGCACGCGGACGATGTCGAACGGGCCGCGGCCCACGAGCGCGTCCGCGACGGCTGTCGTTTCCGGATCGTCTTCCTCGACGATCAGCTTGATGTCGAGCCTGTCGCGCGGATAGGCGAGCAGCAGCAAGGCGCGCGCCAGGCGCGGCAGCACATTGGCCTCGCGATAGAGCGGCACCAGGATCGTGTAGACCGGCCAGTCGCCGTCGCTCGCCGGCGCGTCGATGGTCGGCGTACCGCCGAGACAGGCGAGGGCGGCACGAAACAACGTGCCGGCGAGGAAGGCGGCAGAGGTCAGCGCGACGGCCGCGCTCCAGGCCGAAGACGGCGAGACGATTGTCCAGGTCAGCAGTGCTGCGCCGACGCCGATGAACGCGGCGACTTGTCCGGCCGTGATGACTTTGTGCGCGGAGAGCGCCGGCATGCGGCGGGCGAGGCCGTGAGCGGCGTCGTCGGCGAGCGCCAGCGAACTCGCGTGGGGCGCAAGCCGCGGCAAAGCCGGGTCATCCTTCGTCCCCATGAAGGTCTCTGACGCTGGCACAAGGAAAGGACGCCGCTGGCCGCCGGAGGGCGGTCGCGAGGAAGCGGGAAGGTGGCGAAAACGGACGCAGGAACGCGCGCGGCGCGAATCATCGGGCGCGAAGGCTTGGTTGAGCAATATTCGTTAACTCAACCTGAAGTATTCTGGCGCAGGGGCCGTTGCCGCTGTACTTGCGAATGAGTTGCGGTTACACTCTGCGAGCCATTCTCAGGACCCGCCATGCTCAGACCGACCCTGCTCGCCGCCGCCGTCCTGTTGCTGGCGGGCCCGGCCTTCGCCGACGCGCCGATCACGGTGACGCTGAAGGACCACAAATTCCTGCCCGCCACCATCCACGTGAAGGCGGGCGTGCCCAACGTCATCGCCCTGACCAACCAGGACGACACGGCGGAGGAGTTCGACTCCACTGCGCTGAAAGTGGAGAAAGTCGTCGCCGGACACAGTTCCGGCAATGTGCGCCTTCGGCCGCTGTCGCCGGGCAGCTATCCCTTCATGGGCGAATATCACGCGGCGACGGCGCAGGGCGTCGTGATCGCGGAGTAGCGCATGATCCCGTCGCTCTCCTCCGCCGTCATCGTCTTTCGCGAAGCGATCGAAGCCGGGCTGATCGTCGGCATCGTGCTGGCCGCGACCAAGGGCGTGCTGCGGCGGACGGTATGGGTGGCGATCGGCGTCGGCGCCGGCGTGCTGGGCGCCTGTCTGGTGGCGGCTTTCGCGGAACAGATCTCGGCGCAGTTCGAAGGCTACGGCCAGGAGCTGTTCAACGCGACCATCCTGATCGTCGCGGTGGGCATGCTCACCTGGCACAATGTCTGGATGGCCGGCCACGGCAAGCAGATGGCGCGCGAGATGCGCACCTTGGGCGCCGCGGTCAGCGCCGGTCAGCGCACGCTGACGGCGCTCGCCATCGTCGTCGGCGTCGCGGTGTTGCGCGAAGGCTCGGAGGTCGTGCTCTTTCTCTACGGCATCGCGGCGCAGGGCGGCATGACGACGGCGTCGCTGCTGTCGGGCGGCCTGCTCGGCCTCGCCGGCGGCGCCGCGGTTTCGGCGGCGATGTATTACGGCCTGTTGACGATCCCGGCGCACCGGTTGTTCTCGGTGACGGGCTGGCTGATCACGCTGCTGGCGGCCGGCATGGCCTCGCAGGCGGTTCTGTTCCTGCAGAACGGCGGCTATCTTCAGATACTTCAGACGCCGGTGTGGGATACGTCATGGCTGCTGCCGGAAAGCGGTGACGGCTTGCTGGGCATCATCGGGCGCATGCTGCACACGCTGATCGGCTACAGCGACCAGCCGGACGGTGCGCAACTCATCGCCTATGTAGCGACCATCCTCGGCATCAATGTGCTGATGCGCGTGGTGAACCGCGCCAAGCCGCTGCCGGCCGCCGTTCCCTCACCGGCCGAATAACGTCGGCGCGCCTAGCGACTGCGATTCGGCGGAATTCAAGACGCTCGTGGCCAGGACTCTCGAGCAAAAAAATGGCTATATAGGGAGCCGAAGAATAACGGTCCCGCCGCGGTCGCCAACGCGATCTCTCGCCAAGACAACAAGATGCCTCATTCTCGACATTGCGCACCCTGTGTTTGCGGGTGCCGTGCAGGAGACGACAATGAACGGTATTGCCCGGTGTTTGTGGGCCATCGCGGCCATTCTGCCGGCGCTGTCGCCAATGGCGGCGGCCGCGCCCACGGCGTTCACGCCAGTCGTGTCCGTCGCGGCGCTCCAGGGTCTTGGCATCAACAGCGCCGTCCTCGCGCATGTTTCGGTGGCGTCCTATCTGCCGGGCGGCACGCTGGGCGGTGGACAATTCGACTGGAACGCGAACGATTCATCGACCCCGGACAATGTCACGGTTTTTGCCGCAACCGGCATTACCAAGGGCCGCTGGGAGCGCGAAATCGTCAACAACACCATCACGCCTTACGATGCAGGCGCCCATTGCGACGGCGTCACCAACGACACGGCTGTGATGCAAGCCTGGGTTGCCGTCACGCAGGCCAAAAAACTTGCGGGGATGATTCCAAGCGGCACGTGCCTCTGGGACCTGACGCCGCCGACCGGCCTGCCGCGCTACAACGTCACCGCCAACAACAGCCATTTCAGCGGCGGCCCCGGCGCGACCCTGGTGGATTCGTCGGCCACGGGGGGCAGCAATCTCGACTACCACTATTGTTTCTTCTGCGCGCTCAACGTCAGCGGCCTGATCATCGAGGGCCTGCATTTTCAGGCGGGCACCTTGTTGAGTTGCGTCGGCTGCACCAACCCCGTCGTCTCGCGCGTCACCGCCGACGGCCTGCACGCCAGCACCTATCTTCACGGCTATGGGCTGTATTGCGCCAAGACGACGGGATTGAAGATATCCGACAGCGCCTTCACGAATTTTCTCTTTCACATCTATATCGGCGCGCTGGCCGGACAACTCACCACGACCCGTTGCGGCGCGACGATCAGCAACACGACCGAAGCGAACAACGTCGCGTTCGGCTCGTTCATCGCCACCTTTCCGGTCGGCGTTTACGATTTCTACGGCAGCGACGTGACCGTGACGGGCGGCGGCTGCTCCGACATCTATTCGTCGGTGGCCGGTGGCAATCCCGGAACAGGCATGGGCTACTGCATCTATGAGGGCGACGGCGCGCCGCTGTCGCTGTCTGTGACGGGCTACACCATGCATTTCGACGGCAACGGCGCCGGCAATGCCATCGGCATCCTGGTGAGCGCGGCGCAAAATGTTTCGCTGGTCGGCAATCCCTGCTGGGCGGCGTCGGGCGCGAATTTGCTGTCCTGCGACTACATCGCGCCGATCAATGCGACGATGAAGAATGTGGTGATCGCCAACAATACCATGCTCAATCTGGATGCGTCGGCCACCGGCCAGCAGGCCATCTACATCACCGGCGGCCTGGCGGGTGTGACGCCCCAGGTCACGACCAACGGAAATTCCATCACCGGGTTCGAATCCTGCATCCGGGCCGACAACAATCTTGCCCCGATCACCCTGACCTTTTCCAACGACAATTGCACCGGTCAAATCAAGGACGGCATACGTCTTCAGGGCATGGCGACACAGCCGCTGCTGTTTCCGCACCTGACGAACGAGACGGTCGTGGGCAGCGGCAATCATGCCGTGCAGTTCTACCTGAATGTCGTCTCGCCGAGCCTGGTCGGAAACCATTTTCTCGACGGCAACACGGCCAACCAATCGGGCGATGCCGGCGCGGCGGTCTACTTTGGAACCGGGGCCTATGGCTCGCTGTTCACCGGAAACGTCATCGCCAACACGCCTTACGGCGGCGGCCAATTCACCTGGGGCGTGCAGAACGCAACGGCCGCGGCACAGCGTCCGTTCAAGGACATCGTCGGCAACAATTCGTTCGCCGGGCTGCTTGGCGGAAACGGCGCGCAATTCGGGCGCTACTTCAACAGCGTGCCGACCAATGGCATCTTCGATTTGAGCCAGAGCGAGCACATCCAGAACACGGCCATCGACCAAGGCGCACCGCCGGGCTGGTATGTGACGGGCGTCTTCAATCCGGCGCTGACGGCGACCGCTTCCAACGCTTCGACGACCATTACTGTCAACAGCACGGCCGGCCTCGCGGCCGGCTATCCGGTGCTGTTCACGCGAACGTCCAATCCATACAACGGGGACTATGAGAATCCGGCGATGCAATGGGCCGATACCATCGCCAGCGTCACCGACGCGAAGCATTTCGTGCTCAGCAACGGAATTCCGTCGGGCAACGGCCCCTACCTCGCCGGGACAGCCGTCGTCACAGTGGCGCGGTTCAGCGCCGAAGCCGCGATCACGCCTTAGCCATAAATTGGATCGAACGGCTATTTGCGCACGGCTGCCTTGAGATCGGCGGCGAGCCTGGCATCCTTGAGCCAAGGCGCGATCTCACCCGGCGGCAGCGTCAGCGGTGTGGCGCAGGCGGCCAGGACATGCGGGAAATCGGGCTGGAACACGACGCCGCCACGGGCGTCGAGCCAGACGATCGGCGCGCCGGAGAAGGGGTCCTGTTGGTTGATCGCCTGGCGGCAGTCCGCGTCGTCCTTGGCTTTGCTGTAGCGCGACCGGTAGGTCCTGGTGAGAAACGAGAGCGGCGCGTGTTCGTCGGCGCCCGGCAGAAAGCCCGGCTTGAACGCCATCGTCCAATCGATCGGATTGCCTGACGCAAGGTCGAAGGTGGCCGGCGTTTCGGCGCCGTTGGTGGGATAGGCGCCGGCGCAGTCATAGCTCGTCACGACTTCGATGCTGAGCAGGCGGCCGGAGAGATAGCGGACGGCGATGTCCTCCGAATAGGTATCCTTGTCGGGCTTCATCTTCATGTCCTTGAGCTGCGACAGGCAGTCGGCATAGGCGCCGCGGTCGTCCTTCTCGCGCGTCGCGAGCAGCGCGTTCACCTTCGCCATGATCCTGGCGTCGGGGAATGTGGTCAGGCGCGGATAGACCGCCTTGGCGCCCGAACTGTGCAGCGGCGCGACAGCGACGGCCGGTGCGGCGGCCCAGGCGAGAAGCGGCGCCGAGATCAGCGCCGCGGCGCCGGCAAGCAGACGGAGATTTCGCGCAACGCGGTGCATATCGATCTTTCCCAAATGTCGTTGACGTGCGTGCTTCTAGAGCGACGCATAGAGCGCGTCCAGCAAGGCGCGATTGCGGGGGTTTTGCCAGCGCGGGCCCATGTCGTTGGTGACGTAGGCGAAGGCGATGCGGCTTTGCGGATCGCAATAGCCGAGCGAACCGCCGGCGCCGAAATGGCCGAAGGCGCCGGGATTGGGGCCGAGCGGCCGCTCGGGCTGCGTCAGCTGGAAGCCGATGCCGAAGCGGCTGGGGCGGTTGTTGATGATGTCGTGGCCGTTGACCTGCTCGGTGGTGGCGAGGGCCAGCGCGTCGCGGCTGAGGATGCGAACGCCGTCGATTTCTCCGCCATTGGCTAATGCCGCGTAAACGCGCGCGACGCCGCGGGCATTGCCGTGGCCGTTGGTGGAGGGCACTTCGGCCTCGCGCCAGCGCGGATGATTGACCCAGTGCGAACCGGAAATGCCGGACGGGTTCCAATAGGTGTTGAAGCGCATCAGCTCGTCGTCGTTCGCGATCTCGGGCTTGACCGGATTGCCGGGCCACTGGAATTCGCAGACGCGGTGATGTTCGCCGGCCGGCAGGCCGATATGGATGTCGGCGCCGAGCGGGCCTGCCACGTCTTCGCGCAACAGCGTGCCGATGCTGCGACCGGTGGTCCGGCGCACCAACTCGCCGGCGAGGAAGCCGAACGTATTGACGTGATAGCCGTGGCCGCTGCCCGGCCGCCACCAGGGCGCCTGTTCCGCCAGCGCTTCGACCATCACGTTCCAGTCCAGCGCGGCGCCGTCGGGCAGGGGCTTGCGGATGGCGGGAAGGCCCGCCTGATGCGACAGGAGCTGGCGGACGGTGATGGCCTCTTTGCCGTTGGCGGCGAATTGCGGCCAGTAGCGCGCGACCGGCCGGTCGAGATCGAGGCGGCCTTCGTCGACCAGGCGCATGCAGGCGATGGCGCACAGCGCCTTGCTGACGGAAAAGAAGTTCACGATGGTGTCGCGGCGCCATGGCGCGGTGCGCGCCACGTCCGACCAGCCGCCCCACAGATCGACGACGAGCCGGCCGTCGTGCCAAATCGCGACAGCGCCGCCGCGCTCCGCCCGGGCCGTGAAATTGCCGGCGAATTCCTCAGCCACGCGCGCGAAGCGGTCGTCACACTGTCCGTCTATCGCGGGCATCGCCTGGTTCCGGGAAGTTCCGGATTTACTATATCGCGGCCGCGCCGATTGCATACAAACTGCGTAGAAACCGAACTATCGATTTGCACCTTTGGTAACGCGGCCCTGCCATTGTCCGGCTCTGGGGTGAGGTACCGTGCAGAACAACCAGAGCAGCGAAGACAGCCAGGACCGGGCCCTTGCGCGCGCCGCGCTGATGCAGGCGGCGCGTGCCGTGGCGGAACGCGAGGGTGTCGAGAGCGTCACGCTGAGCAAGGTCGCCAGCGAGGCCGGCCTGCCGCGCGCCGCCGTCTACGGTCAATTCGCCCGCAAGGAGGATCTGCTGATGTCGATCGTGTCCGACGATCTGGCGGCGCTGGCGCGCAGCCTGCACGGCATAGACTGGCCGCAAGGCGGCGATACGCCGGAGAGCGCCGTCATCCTGTCGCTGCCGCGCGCCCCCGAGACGCCGGCCGAGATGATCGATATCGCGAAAGACGTCTCCGTCGCGCTCGCCGCAGCGCCGACTACCGAAGCGCCGGCGCCGCGTCAGCGTCTGGCGCGGCGCGCCGACTTGACGCAAGTGCCGGAGGCCAAGCCAACCGCCGACGACAGCGAGGCCAAGCCCGCCGAAGCGCCGCGCGCGCCCGATGCCTGGCTCGAGCGCCGCCTGCGCGTCTTCGAGCGCGGCATGTCGGGCGTCGAAGCGCGGCAGGATCAAGTCGAGAAAAACGCGCGCGCCGCCGCAATTGCCGCGGAAGAAAGTATCAAGGCGCTCGAGGCGACCGTCGCGGAGTTGAAAGCGCGCGCCGACGCGGCGGATGCGCGGCACAAGACGTCGGCGAACGAGGTGCGCACCGCGCTGAACGAAACCTCGCTGCGCCTGCAGACGGTCGAGGGCGTGGCGCGCGCGGCCCTGGCGGAAAACAATGGCTCCGAGGCATCGATTGCCGAGCCCGTGGCCGCGCCGGCTGAACCCGCGCCTGCTGAGCCCGCACCGGCCGTCGTGGATGCGGCGCCCGCCGATGCGGCGCCCAAATCCTTCATCGCGGACGTGCGCAAATCCGTTGCCGCGGCGAGTGCCGCCGCCGAGGCCGAAGCCAAGGTCGAGGTCGAGGCCCGCAAGGGGCGCAAGAGCCTGACGCGCTATCTGCTCGGCACGCTGGTCGTCCTGACGATCTTCATCGCCGCGGCCGGCATGGCCTTCAGCAAGGGTGTCGACGACGGCCGCCGCGAGGCGCTGACCCACATGATGCGGCCGGCGCCTCGGACGCTCGGGGCGCCGACCGCGCTCGATCGTCTGTCGGCTCGCGCGCTCAGCGGCGATGCGGCGGCGCAGTTGCAGGTCGGCATGCGCTATCTGAACGCGACGCCGAAGAACGTGGCCGAAGCGATGCGTTGGGTCACGCTGGCGGCGGTTCATGGCCAGCCCGTGGCGCAGTATCTGCTGGGCACGCTCGACGCCCAAGGAACGCCGGCCGATGCGGCCAAGGCGCTGCAGTGGTACGAGGCGGCGGCGCTGCAGGGCAACCGCAAGGCGATGCATGCGCTGGCCGTCGCCTATGCCGAAGGGCTGGGCACGGCGAAGAGCCCGTCCGAAGCGGTGCGCTGGTTCAGCCGCGCGGCGGGTTTCGGCTATGTCGATTCGCAGTTCAATCTCGCGGTGCTGTATGAGCGCGGCGACGGCGTGCCGCAGAGCCTGCTGGACGCCTACAAGTGGTACGCCGTGGCGGGCCGCCAGGGCGACGCGGAGTCCAGGTCGCGCATCGAAGCGCTGCGCACGCAGCTCAGCGGCGACGACCTGGCGGCGGCGCAGCATGCCGCCGATGCCTTCCGCGCCATGCCGCTCGATGTCGCGGCGAACGTGGCGCCGTAGTCACTTCGGAAGCGGACGTCCAATCCAGATCTGCGAACCGCGCGCCATCAGCGCGCCTTCGGCGTCGAACAGCGCCACGCCGGCGATGAATTTGCGGCCGCTTTGCTCGATCGGCCAGGCGGTGACGATGGTCGGTTCGCCGGCGCGGGGCAGGCGAAGGACTTCACCCGTCATCGTGCCGAGCAAGCCGCCGCCCATGCCGGTCTTGACGATCCAGGCGAGCGAGCCGGGGCAGTCGAGCGCCGCCCAGACGATTTCTTCCGGGATAATGCCATCGGCATCGGCGAACGACGCATGCGGCGTCCACACGCAGGCGATGCGGCCGGCTGGCGCGCCCGCGATCTGTCCGGGCAGGATGCGCAAGCCGTCGCCGTCCTCGCGGATCGAGCTGCAGGTGAAGCAGGGCGGATGGAACGGCTTGTCGATGAACGGACAGCTTGCGCCGGCGGCACGGGCTTGCTCGAGCGAGGGCGGCGCGGGCGGATCGGGCAAGGGCGTCGTGGCGCGCTGGCCTTCGGCGATCAGCGTGCCGTCAGCGCCGACCAGGCGGGCGCCGTTTTCGCCGCGCTCGAGCGTCAGCGGCACGTCGAGCGGAATGAGCGCGCGCAAGGCGACGGTGGTCGCGCCCTGGACTTCGCGCGCCAGCACGCCGCAGACATAGCCGCCATTGCCGGAATTGGGCGGGCCGCGGAATTGCCGCGCAATCACGATTTCACGCATCGATAGCCTCGGATGTCCGCAAAAAATCAGGCGGCCTGCGCGGCGCCGGGCGGCGTTTCGCGGACCACGCTCTGCTGGCTGCCGAAATGGCAGGCATAGACCTTGGTGAATTCCGCCCCCAGCAGAAAGACCTGGGCGGAGTAATACACCCAGAGCAGCATGACAATCAGGCCGCCTGCCGCACCATAAGGCGTCGCCAGGCCGCTGCTGCCGAGATAATAGCCGATGAGGAATTGGCCGAGCTGGAACAAGAGGGCGGTCCCGAAAGCGCCGACCCCGACGTCGCGCCATTGCAGGTCCTTGTTCGGCAACACTTTGTAGATCGCCGCGAAGAGAAGCGACATCAGCGCGATCGAGACGATGAAATTGACGGCCGCCAGCGCGGCCTGGCTGTAGGGCGTGTGGTTGTCGATGTAATGGCCGAGCGCGGTGATCGCGGCCGTGAACACCATCGAGATCAGCAACAAGAAGCCCAGCCCGATGACGAGGGCCAGGCTGACGGCGCGGCCGCGCAGGAGCCGGCGGAGCACCGAACCCTTGCGCGGCGCGCGCCAGATGACGTTCAGCGCGTCCTCCATCTCGCCGAATACGCCCGACGCCGTCAGGATCAAGGTCAGCAAGCCGACGATCCCGCTGAGGATGCCGGTCGGCGTGCCGCGGGCGTTGTGAATCGCAAGCTGCAGCACGGCGGCGCTTTCATGGCCCATCAGATGGCTCAGCTGATAGGCGATGGCACCGCGCGCGGCCTCCTGCCCGAAGCCAAGGCTGGCCACGGTGACCGCGATGAACAATGTCGGCGCGACGGCGGTGGCGGCATAGAAGGCGATCGCCGCGCCGCGGGTCAGCGCTTCGTCGGCGATGAAGGCATCGATGCCCTCGCCAAGAAGGTCCCAAAGGCGTCCGATCCAGGTTCCCCGCATGGGGGAACAACGCGCGCCCCGGCGCATCTGTTGCAAATTTTGCAGCCCAAACCGCCGCAGAGCGTTGTCTACATGAAGGATTTTCCACATGGCCATGGCGCCGGAGCAGTCAGGGGCGGATTGGCGCGGCAAAGCGGTGCTTTTGGCGGCGCGGGAACGTCTGGTGCGAGCGTGGCGCTGGGTGCTTGCCGGCCTGTTGGCGAGCGATTGGACATTTCTGCGCGTGGCGAAATGGACCGCCAGCGTGCTGGTTGCGCTGCTCGCGGCGGCTCTTCTGTGGCTGTATTTTCTCGATTGGAACACGATGCGCGGGCCGCTTGCGCGCTATGCCTCGGCGCGTTTGGGACGGCCGGTGCGCATCGGCGGCAATCTCGACGTGCAGCCGTTCAGCTTCACGCCGCGCGTCTCGGTATCGGGCGTCGAAGTGGACAATCCCGACTGGGCGGGCTCGCCGCACGCGGCCGAACTGCCGCAGCTGACCTTCACGTTTCGGCTGCTGCCCTTCCTGTTCGGCGACACGATCCTGCCGCTGGTGCGCTTCGACCGCCCCAACATCGTCATCGTGCGGCAGGCGGACGGGCGCACCAATTGGGACTTTGGCGGCGGTCATACGGGCTGGAATCTGCCGCCCATCCAGCGTTTCCTGGTGCGCGAAGGTCACATCCGGATCGACGACCGCCTGCGCAAGCTGTCGTTCACCGGCGCGGTGTCGTCGGAAGAGAATGCCGGCGCGGGCGGCGCCGCATTCCGGCTGACGGGTGACGGGTCGCTGAACGGCAACAGATTTGCGGCGGAGCTGCGCGGCGGGCCGCTCATAAATGTCGATCAGAGCAAGCCTTATCATTTTACGGCCGACGTGCATTCGGGCGCGACGCGCGTCACGGCGGACGGCGCGATCACGCATCCGTTTCATCTGGGACAATTTGCGGCGGCGACGACATTCTCGGGACCGAACCTGTCGGAATTGTATGACCTGACCGGTCTCGCCATGCCGCATACGGCGGCCTATTCGATCAAAGGCACGCTGACGCGCGACGGCAGTCTCTATCAGTTTCGGGATATCTCAGGCGTGGTCGGAGCGTCCGACCTGCGCGGTAACCTGTCGGTGGAGACCGCCGGCGCCAAGCCGCTGGTGCGCGGCGCGATGACGTCGAAGATTCTCGACTTCAAGGACCTCGGCGAATTGTTCGGCGGCAAATCGCCGGGCGCCATCGCGCAAGGCCGCCTGCTGCCGGACCTGCCGCTGCATATCGACCGGCTCAGGCAGATGGATGCCGATGTCGACTATGACGCGACGACGATCCGCTCGCGGGATTTTCCGATGCGCGGCGTGCATGCGCACATCCATCTGCAGAACGCGGTTCTGCTGCTCAAGCCGCTGTCGTTTCAATTCGCCTATGGCAGGCTGAGCGGCCTGCTGCAAATCGACGCGCGCAAGCCCGTGACCGCCACCGACGTCGATGCGCGCCTCAGCGACATGCGCGTCGAGCAATTCGTCGGCGGCACGCCGCCACCGGTCGAGGGCCTGCTGGAAGCGCGCGCCGTGCTGCACGGCTCGGGCAACAGCGTGCGCGCCGTCGCGACCACCGCCGCGGGGCAGGCGACGTTCGTGGTGCCGCGCGGAAAATTCCGCGAAGCGTTCGCCGAGCTGACCGGCATCGACCTGCTGAACGGGCTGGGCCTGCTGTGGTCCGGCGACACGCGCGACACCGGCCTGCGCTGCGCGGTGGCGCATTTCGATGCCTCGGGCGGCGTGTTCCGGACGCAGCGTTTGGTCTTCGACACCGATCCGGTGCGCGTCGAGGGGCATGGCAGCATCGATCTGAACAACGAGACGTTGAACCTCGTGGTGCAGGGCAAGCCCAAGGAATTCCGCATCGGGCGGGTGCGGGCGCCGCTCCTGATCACCGGCCCTTTGGCGCATCCGCATATCGGCATCCGCGCGCAGGACGCGATCCTGCAGGGCGGCATCGCGGTGGCACTCGGCGCGCTGTTCCCGCCGGCGGCGATTCTGCCCTTCGTCGATCCGGGATTGGCGAAAGACGCCAATTGCACGGCGATCCTGACGCAGGCGCATGCGCAGGGCGCGCCGACCCATCACGCGCGGCATCGCTGAACTATTTCGCGAACCCGTCGATCACCGCTTGGATCTGCGGCCATGCCGCCGATTGCGGGTCTATCATTTCGAAATGGCCGGCGGCGGGGATGCCGAGCGATTGCGGCCGGTCGCCGCCGGCCTGCGCCGCGGCGACGTAGGACAAGCGCCAATGATCCGGAACGATATGGTCCTGACCGCCGGAAATGACCGCCTGCTTCACGCCGATGGGCAGCAAGGCGAGAGGCGAAGTGTCGGCGTAGATGTCCTGTCCGCCGCGGGCCGCGGCGCCGGTGATGCCGTCGACCGTCGGTGCGCCCCCGCAAGCGGCGGCGTCCTCGCGATAGTCCTTCAGATCGAGAATCCCGGCGAGGCTGACGACGGCGGAAATCGCCAGCGGCTGGCGCGCGCGCAACACGCTGTTCGCCGGCAGATGGCCGCGCGCGGCCAGCCACATCGCCAGATGGCCGCCGGCGGAATGACCGACCGCGATCACCTTGCTCAGATCGAGATGGTATTGCGCGGCCTTGGCGCGCAGCAGGTCGGCTGCGGCTGCGGCGTCCTGAAACGTCGCCGGATAGCCGCCGCCTTGCGATCCGATGCGGCGATATTCGATGTTCCACACCGCATAGCCGCGATCGCGCAGCGCCTGCGCCATCGGGTCCATCAATTCGACGCCGGGCAACTCGGCCAGCCAGCAGCCGCCATGCACCAGCAGGATCACCGGATGCAGACCGGTGCCCTTGGGCAGCCAGAGTTCGACGAACTGCTCGGGCGCGGCGCCATAGGCGATCTTGGCGTCCGGCGTGCCGCGTGGACGCGCCAGAAGGTCACGATAGGAAACCAGGCCAGCCATCGCACCCGCGCTTACGCAAAGAAGCGCCGCGGCGATCAGCAAGGCTTGCGCGACGTTTCGCATGGCTCAGGCCGCCGCCCGGGCATGCTCTTTCGCCATGCCGAGATGGCGCACATAGAAGCGCTCCCAGGACGAGCCCTCGAAATTGGGGATCTCGACATGGGCGCCCGGATTGATGTGCATGGTCTTTTCCTGGGAGCCGAAGGCATTGAACAGCGCGATGCCGTGCTCGCGCGGGGCCACGGCGTCTTCCCATTGAAAGACGAATTCGAGCGGAATGGCGATGGCCTTGGCGGCGGCTTCGAACGCGTCGGCGCCGGGGCGCAGGCCCGCCAGACCGAGCACGGCGCATTTGATGCGCGGCTCGGCGGCCACGAAGGGCACGCCGATGGCGGTGCCCATCGAGACGCCCCAATAGCCGACGGGACCGCCGGCGCCGACGAAGTCGAGCGCCTGCGCCGCGTCGAGCGCGGCTTTCCATTCCGGCACGGCGCGCTGGGCGCGCTCGGTCATGGTCTTCATCATCGCGGCGGAAGGGCCGCCGCCGGCGCCGGCGATGCCGCGCACGCGCTCGCCGACTTCCTTGGCCAGACGTTCGGCCTCCTCGCGGCTGATGCGGTCGCCATGGCCCGGCGCGTCGATGGCGAGCGTGGCGTAGCCGAGGCGCTGGGCATATTGCCGGGCGCGGGCGGCCAGCGTGCCGATCTTCTTATGTTGAGAGCCGCCATGACCCATCAGCATCAGCGGCCGCGGACCCTTGGCGCCGTCGGGCGCCCATAGCACGGCCGGCACGCGCTCACCGGCGACGGTAAGGTCGAACAAGCGCTCCGTGACGCCGTTTTCGCTTTTCTCGCGTGTGAAGGTGACCATGCGCTTCCCCTGCCTGATTTTGCGACAGCGTGGCGCAAAGCCCCGCGCAGTCAAGACGGCGGCAAAGGGTGCGACGAAAGCGGAGTTTGGCGGCTTATTTCTTCAGCGCCGCCGCGAAGCCTTCGGCCCAGCGGGAGAGTTCGGGCTCGTTGGCGTAGGGGTTGAGCGCGGCGATGGCGGCGGCGTCCATGCCCAAGGCTTCGGATGCCAGCAGCTTGTTGGCGGTATTCCAGCCTTCGGCTTGGACGCGGCTGAGCTGGAACTGGGTCACGGCGTGGGCGCCCCGGCGGCGAGGAGATCGTTCACCATCTCGCTCGGACGGCACAATCTTGCGGCTTTCGGCGTCAGCACGATCGGGCGATTGAGCAGGATCGGGTGCTCGACCATGGCGTCGAGAATTTCGTCTTCGCCGACGTCGCGCTCGTCGAGGCCGAGCTCGGCGAACAGCGGCTCCTTCTTGCGCACGATGTCGCGGACGGAAAGGTGCAGACGCGCCAGCAGGCCCTTGATCTCGTCGCGGCTCAGCGGCGTCTTCAGGTATTCGACGATGCGCGGTTCGTGGCCGGCGGCGCGGATGGCGGCGAGCGCATTGCGCGAGGTGCCGCATTTGGGATTGTGATAGATCGTGACCTGCATCGGGTTCTCCAATCGCGCGTGGATACAATCAGGCTGAAGCGGCAAGCGCAAACCGGCGGCGACTCACGCGTACACCGCGTCATGCGCGGCAGAAGGCGCCAGCGCGCTCAGTTGCGCCAGGATATCGTTCATCGGATCGTTCGGACCTTGCGCCGGCGGCAAGGCGTCGTCGCCGTCCAGCAACGCCTGCAGCGCGATCCGCGCCCGCGCGACGCGGCTCTTGACCGTGCCCAGGCAGACGCCGGAAATCGCGGCCGCGTCTTCGTAGGAAAAGCCGCCGGCGGCAACCAGGATGAGGGCTTCGCGTTGCGCCACCGGAAGACGGCGCAAGGCGCGCGCGGTGTCGGACAGCTCCATCGACCAATCCTGCGCATCGGCGGGGGCGGCGATGTTCTCGCCTTTCTCCGGATCCCAATTGGCTTGGCGCCAGTCGCGGCGGACATGAGAGTAGAATTCGTTGCGCAGGATGGTGAACAGCCAGGCCTTCAGATTGGTGCCGGGTTCGAACCGCGCCCGTGCCCGCCACGCCTTGGCGAGCGCTTCCTGCGCCATGTCGTCGGCGATGCCGCGCCGGCCGCACAGCGTGCGCGAAAAGGCGCGCAGATTGGGAATGAGCGCGAGCAATTGTTTCTGGAAGTCGAGGACCGGCGATGAAAGCGGCGAGGCGGCGTGCATGGGGTCTTTCCTTGGCCCGGAACGCGCCGGACGGCGCCGCGGAAAGACGCCTGATCGCTCGACTTGGGCCGCCCCAGTCGCCGCTGCGCCGTCCAAAAGGAATGGTCTGGCCGGATACCGGCCTCTCGTTACGTGGTGCCGAATTGCAAAAAATCAAGGGCGGCAGGGATTGTCGGCCAATCTCCCAAAGGTAACGCGCGGGCGGGAGGAATGGCGCCAGCGCGCCGCCGGATTTATAGTTCGTCAGACGTGGGGGATCGGCATGAGCCTGCAGCAAAAACGCATCGTGGTCATCGGCGGCACATCGGGTATCGGATTTGCCGTGGCACGAAGAGCGGCGGAAGAGGGCGCGAACGTCGTCGTCGGTTCCAGCAATGAGCACCGAGTCGCCGGCGTGCGCGACAAGCTGCCGGACGCCGAGGCGTTCGCCATCGACGTGAAGGACGAGGCGAGCGTGGCTGCGTTCTTCGCGCGCGTCGGCGCGTTCGATCATCTGGTGTTCACCGCCGGCGACTGGGCGCGCCATGGCGGCGGGCCTGTCGAAAGTCTCGACATCGCGGCCGCCGCGTCGCTGTTCGCGGTGCGCTTCTGGGGCGCGATCGGCTGCGTGAAGCACGGCGCCAAGAGCATTCGCGCAGGCGGCTCGATCACGCTGACCGACGGCATGATCGCGCACCGCCCGCGCAAGGGCGCCGCGATCAGTTCGGCCATGGCGGGCGCGACCGAGCACCTGACGCGGGCGCTGGCCGTCGAGCTGGCGCCGATCCGGGTCAATGCCGTGTGCCCCGGTGCGATCCGCACCGATATCTGGAATGCGTTTCCCGCCGAGCAGCGCGAAGAACGCTTGCGGAAAGTGACCGAGCGCCTGCCGCTCAACCGCGTCGGCGAACCGGACGAGGCGGCGGAGGCGTATCTCTATCTTATGCGCGCCGGCTACACGACCGGGCAGGTGCTGCGCGTGGATGGCGGCGGGACGGTGGTGTGACGGGTGGTGCAGGATACGCGCTTGGCCCGCCGAGCCGTAGCTCGCGGCAACCGGCCCGCCTTCGCCTGGCGAAGGATGGCCTGCCATCCGAAGCTGCGCAGGATGTCGGGCAGTCCTCCTACGCGCTTTGCGCTTCGGAGGACACCATCCTCCGCGGCTGCGCAGCGTAGGATGGTGCCGGCTACAGGACTCGAACCTGTGACCCCCTGATTACAAATCAGGTGCTCTACCAACTGAGCTAAGCCGGCATACCGCGGAAACCCTGGAAAAACTAGCGTCAGAAACGAACGAAATTCAATCTGGTGGCGGTTTTGGTGGCGGTTGTGAAGCACATAATGCGACCATACCGCCAGAGCTATTTTGTTATATCTGTATACCGACTTTCGGCCAACGGTTCGGGAACGGCTCCCAAAAATTCGCGCACAAATCCGAGTGCTGTTGGTCCGATTCGGCTGCCTACTACTTCAGTCCGGCACCACGGTGTTCGGTAACTTGGCTTTGACCTGAGCCCCTGAACCTCCTCCAAAATGGGTGGAGTCCGGCACCTTGGAAGGGGTACGGACGATGAAGCGTTCGAGATTCACAGAAGAACAGATCATTGCGATTTTGAAGGAATGTGAGGCCGGAGTTAGGGCGACTGATCTGTGCCGCGATCTCGGTATCGGCACTGCTACGTTCTTCAAGTGAAAGGTAAAGTTTGGCGGAGTCTACAATTTCAAGCAGCGTAGTTCGCCACGTCTTAGTTGAACCGTAGCCGCCGACATGGTGCGGACTAAACATCGGGTTGGTTTCCTCGGGGCCGATGACTACAGGCCAGTTTGTCGTCACGGCTTTGGCGTCGCAGTCCGAGCATGTGGCTTTGATGACGCCTCGTGGCCTCAAGCGACCGTGCTTGTATGTAATGCCGTTCGGTCGTAGCCAGCTTGCTGTGGCCCAAGAGGTTCATGGTGATCCGGACGTGCTTTGGGTCGCCGATCGCGACGGATGTGGCTACGGCGTCGCGGAAGAGATGCGGGTTTATGGATCGTCCAAATTTCGCGCGCGTATGAGCGACGATGCAGCGGTACATGCTTTCGGCACCCATTCCGGTCCCACGAACCGACACCCACAGATTCGAACAGGCTGAGGGGGCATGGGTCGTCGGCTGTCTGGAGTTTCGATTGCGCGGAAAGAGGAGGGGCCGGTGATGGGACAGGTAGCGGTCGAAAAACGGCGTCAGCTTCGACGGGAGGTTAAGTTCGAGTACCTTACGGGATTTGGTTTCGCGAGCCGCGAATTGGAGCCGATAGTCCGGACCGTTTCTGAAGAGATGTTCGCCGATTTTGATGGCCGCGAGGTTCTTGCGTCGCAGCGGCCGAGCCGCCAACAGCGCGATCATCAGGCCATCGCGATAGACAACGGCGCCGTCCATCGGCGAGGTGCGTGCAGACATTTCTTGCGCCAGTTCCTTTGCTGTTGCAATGGACCTACCGAAGATTCTAGGCCGGAATGTCCGCCGCCTGCGCGAAGGCCTTGGCGCCTCTCAAGAGGAAGTAGCATTCAAGGCTGGCTTGAATCGCGCATATCTGAGCGACGTGGAGCGGGGCGAACGCAATCCGACGGTGCGCGTCGTGGGCCGGCTGGCGAAAGCCCTGGCAGTCGAGCCAATGGAACTCTTCCGGTTGCAGGCAGATCGATCCGGTAGGAAGGGTCAAGTGTAAGTCTGGCAGATGAAGTGGTTCGAGAGCGGCGACAAGCCCGACTGGTCTTCCCGTCTTCGCAAGTGCAACTATGAACCGCTCGAAGAGCCATAGTTCAAACCTTTGTCGAGGTGGAAATCCACATTGCCGGCTAAGAGTTAGCTCATAATGGGTTGAATTCAACGCTGGCCCGTTCCACAACCGCAGTCGCATATCGCTTGTATTGGCTGCATCAAGTTCCTACGCTCGCACGGTTCAGAACACTATCCTCGAACAATGTCGAAGCCTTTCTTCTGTGACAATTGCTTGGTGTGCAAAGTGTTTCCCTAAGCGCTGCGTCCTGGCGTGAGTGAGTTCCAATCTATCTGGAGATCGTGTGCCGCAAGATTTGCGGCAATCGAATGTTCGCATCTGCGCGAATGTACCGACGTCTGCGATACGGCGGGCGCCCGGATTGGGAGGTAGCTTATGCCCAAGAAAATCGCCCTTATCGCCCTCGCTATTGTTGGGACATTCCTCGGTTCACCCGCGCTGGCGACCACATGTCCATCCTCGAACATCACGCTGGCAAACGGCACGACGGCCGACGTCACGCCGTTGAATACGAACTTCGCCAATCTTCTAAGCTGTGCGAACACCTACCTCGCGCCGCTCGAAAGTCCTCACTTCACCGGTAGCGTCGGGATCAACACGGCCAGCCCGCCGAACAAGTTGACGATCGCGGATGGCGGCTCGCCCTATAGCGGCGGCACCGGTCGTCTTTTGCAGCTATTTTCGAATAGCACCGGGCCGGTGGAGGCCCTCTTCGGCAATACGAATAATGCCTTTGCCGTCCGCGCCACGATTGGCAGCGGTGCTGCGAACCAGCGCATCGGCTTCGTCGACGGTGGCGGCAATGAGGACCTGATTGTGACCGGTCAGGGCAGCGTCGGCATCGGTACGGTATCGCCGGCCGTTACGCTCACGGTTGTCGGTGATATTCGCGTCGGCACGTCCGGCACCTATGGTTGTTTGCAGAACTTTGCCGGCACTGGACTCATCGGCACCTGTAACTCCGATGGCGCGCTCAAATTCGTGCGGAGCAATGTCAGCGGGATTCTCGACAGGTTCGCAAACTTGCAACTCGTCCGTTTCAACTGGAACCAGACCGCGGCGTCGCTCTATCACAACTCGACGACCGCTCTGAACACTGGTTTCATCGCGCAATCTGTGGAGCTGCAGTTTCCCGAACTGGTCTCGCGCGATGGGCATGGCTATCGCCAGCTCGACTATACGTCGCTGTCCCTCTACGGCCTCGAAGCCGTCAAGGAACTGAAAATCGCGAACGACCGGCAGGCTGTGGAGATCGCACAGTTGAAGGCGCAAGTTGAGCGGATGGACCGCCGGCTTGCCGGCTTGGCAGCCCGAATGTCCGCGCGCACGGCAGCCAATGACGACGGACACCGCCGGCGCGTGCGCCAAGCGAGCATGGTTCGCTAGCAATCTCGAACGCGAGAGGCGCTTCGATGGCCTATCCGATCGTCAGCTTCAGTCTCGGCGCCAGCGCTTGCAGGCGCCTGCGTCGCGGGCTTGCGGCAGGCGCGGTCGCGCTGCTTCTCGTATCGCCGGCTTTCGCCGCCACGACCTACACCTATGACCAGCTCGGCCGGCTCGTGCGCGTCGACTACGCCGCCGGCAACTACGTCGTCTATCACTACGACTCCGCGGGCAATCGCACCGCCGTCGGCAGCGCCGCCACAAACAGCGCTCCGACCGCGAGAGCCGACAGCATCACTGTCTCTCCGGGCACCGCCTATACGTTCGACCCGCGCCTCAACGACAGCGATCCGGATTACGATCCGCTCATCATCAGCGATAAGATCAACGGCACGCACGGCAGCGTGACGAACGGCACGACATCCGTGACCTACACGCCCAATACGGGCTACAGCGGATCCGACAGCTTCACCTACACGATCTCGGACGGCGTGACGGCGCACACCGCCACCGCCACGGTGAGCGTCACTGTGGTCAATGGAGCGCCGACGGCGGTGGCTGACATCATCAGCGCGACGGCCGGGACGCCTTACACGTTCGATCCGCGCAGCAACGATACCGATCCCGAAGGCGACGCGCTGACGATCAGCGCCAAGACCGACGGCGTGCACGGCACGGTGTCGATCAACAGCGGCACATCGCTGACCTATTCGTCGGCGTCCGGCTATGCCGGATCGGACAGTTTCACCTATACGGTCTATGACGGTCACTCGAACTCGCCGCCGGCGACGGTGACCGTCACGGTCGTGGCCGGCAACCAGCCGCCGATCGCGGTCAACGATTCCATCGCCGTGACGAGTGGGCCCTACACTTTCGATCCGCGGAGCAACGACAGCGATCCCGAAGGCGATACACTGACGATTAGCGGCAAGACCGATGGCTCGCATGGAACGGTGGCGATCAACAGCGGCACCTCGCTGACTTATTCTCCGGCTTCCGGCTATGCCGGATCGGACAGCTTCACCTATACGATCTCCGACGGCCATTCGAATATGGCGATGGCAACGGTGTCGGCCGCGGTGAGTTCGGGTGACCACGCGCCGGTCTGTTCGGACTATTCGGACAGCTACACGTCGCCGCCACCGGGCTATACGTTCGATCCGCGCTCCTCTTGCACCGACGCCGACGGCGACGCGCTGACGATCACGGCGGTGTCTACTCCCGATATCGGCACTGCGACGAAAGCCGGTGACGGCACCTCGATCACCTTCAACAACCACGGCCATTTCGGCGTGGCGCATTTCACCTACACTGTGTCGGACGTGCATGGCCTGTCGGCGACCGCCAACATCAGCATAACCGTGAACAATGATGGAGGCTGACATCATGGCGTCACGCGTCCTTGCATCCCTGCGTTCCGCCGCGACCGCCGTGCTGCTTGCGGCAGCCGGCGCTGCGTGTCTTGCGGCTCCGGCGCACGCGCAGACCTATCTGCCTTCCGTCAAGATCGGCACCGCCGCGCTGATCTCGCCGACCGCCGCCGCCTCGCATTACGGCGCTGGCACGACGTCGACGACGACAGGTCCCGGCGCGCCCGCGAGCCTGCCGCCCGAACTGGTCGAACTGACGCGCGCGCTGAAGAACGATCCGGATCTGATCTACGAATATGTCCGCAACAACATCGAGACGACGTGGATCTACGGCGTACAGAAGGGCGCGCTGGGCACCGAGATCGACAAGTCCGGCACGCCGTTCGACCAGGCGATGCTGATGGTCGCGCTGCTGCGGCAGGCCGGCTACTCCGCCAGCTATCTGACCGGCACCATCACGGTCGGCGGAGCGCAATTCACCGGCTGGACGGGCGTGACGGACGCGCGCGCCGCCTGCCAGCTGCTCGCCGCCGGCGCCATTCCCGGCAGCGTCAACGGCACGACCGGCACGGCGTGTTCCGGAGTCGCAACCGGCGCCATCACCCAGGTGCAGATGGCGCATGTCTGGGTTTCGGTGACTCTCGGCGGCACGGCCTATGCGTTCGACCCCAGCGACAAGCCGCATGTCTGGAAAACCGGCATCGCGGACCTGGGGGCGGCGGCCGGGCTGACGACGGGCGATCCGCTCACGCAGGCCGTCAGCACGATGGATAGCGGCTCGCTGGCGAGCGGCACCGTTCCCTATGTTCACAATCTCAGCCAGAGCGCGCTCAACACGTTGCTCGGCACTTACGCCGCCAACCTGCTCAGCTATATCCAGAGCCACGACCTCGGCGCCGCGCAGATGGAAGATGTGGTCGGCGGCGGCGTGATCGTTCCCTTCGTTTCGCCGCCGGGCGGGCTGCGCCAGACGAGCCTGCCCTACGGTCCGTCGACGCCGAACATCGTGACGTGGACCGGCAATGTCCCCGACCAATACCGCACCACGCTGACCGTCACTGGCGCGCTGCCGAACTGGGGCACCTATCTGGCGACCAATACGGTGACGACCGACACGTTCTTCGGCACGACGTTCTTTCTCGACGATATTTACGGCCGGGCGCTGATGATCGACACCGATCTGGCGCCAGGTGTCGGCAACGCGATCTTCTCCAATACATTGCGCCTGACGGTTGACGGCAACACGATCGGAACGCCCTACACCAACCCGGCACCGTACACCGGTGCGTTCCAGACCGCGCGCGGCCTTGCCGGCACGCTGACGCTCGCGCTCAATCACCCCTATGCGGCCGCCGCCGATGGTTCGGCGACTACCACCGGCGACTACATGGACGCGACCGTCGTCAAGCCGTTCGAGGCGGCGACGCCCGTCGCCATCGTCACCGGCCTGGGCGACACCGGTCCCGGCCTGCTCGCCAAATGGAGCTCGGAGAGACGGTCCGACAAGTATTTTCCGAGCCTGCAACTGGCCTGCGATCCCCTGAACGGCAACGAGAATTGCATCACCACCAAGACCGGCGGACAGGGCGATTTCGACCGCGAGAAACTGTCGGCCGGCTACCTCGCGCAATATACAAGCGCGGCGCATCTGAACGCGCAGCTTGCCAATGCGTCGGTGCAGCTGCATCACGTGCTGGGCATTGTCTATGCCGATGCGCGCTGGGGCGCGAGCTATCCCCATCCCTGCATCGGGCCCGGCTTCTGCCAGGGCTTCGTCAACGTCCCGGCCCAGTCGGTGATCGACAGCTTCAACCGCATCGACGTCGACGGCGGCTTCAGCCTGACCAGCCGCACCGCCGATGCCACCGCGCGCCGCGCCGCGGTGCAGGGCGTCGCCGCGTCCGCCGCGGCGCTCGAAGGCAGCATCGCCGGCCAGATGGACGACCTGCCCGACACCGCCTCCACCGCGACGCGCTTCGAATGGGGCAACGCGCCGCCATCCGATTATCAGGACCCGTCCGGCGCCGGGC
>DATCAT010000028.1:0-26246 GCA_036512455.1 Rhizomicrobium sp. | reverse complement strand
GGTGACGGCACTGGCGATGTGCTTTCACCACCCCCTCACCCCGCCCTCTCCCCCGGAGGGGGAGAGGGAGAAGTTTTTTGGCCGTTGTCGACATCACCGCTTTGAGAGTCGCCCTCGCCCCCAACGCCCGCCTGATTGGCTTGGATTTGGGCGAGAAGACCATCGGCATCGCGCTGTCCGATACGCGGCTGACCGTGGCGACGCCGATGGAGACGTTCAGACGCGGCAAGTTCTCGGTGGATGTCGTCAAGCTGGACAAGATCATCGCGGAGCAGAATGTCGGCGGGCTGGTGGTCGGGCTGCCGCTGAACATGGATGGCTCCGACGGTCCTTCCGCGCAGTCGGCGCGGGCTTTCGCGCGCAACTTCGCCGCGCGCTCGGCGCTGCCGGTGCTGCTGTGGGATGAGCGGCTGTCGACGGCGGCGGTGACGCGGACGCTTTTGGATGCCGACGCCTCGCGCAAGCGCCGCGGCGAGGTGGTGGACAAGATGGCGGCGGCGTACATCCTGCAGGGCGCGCTGGACCGTCTGCGCCACATGGGGGCTTCTTGAGCATTTCGTCAGACGACAGGCCGGCACGATTCCTGTGGCTTCCGCCGGGTCTTCGGCCACCCGTTGCGATGACCGTGCGGCAGGAACGCATCTTCCTGCTGGTCGGCGTGGCGGCGCTGTTCGCCGGCTATGACATGAACATCTACGGGCTGGCGATCCCGCAGATCCAGGTCAGCCTGCACATTCCGGAAAATCGCGTTGCGCTGACGGTGTTCTTCTTCCGGCTGGCGTCGTTCGCGGCCATCCTGCTGGCCTATTCCGCCGACCTGGTGGGACGGCGCCGGCTTCTGCTGATCACGATTTTCGGCCAGGCCGTCGCCACGCTGGCGACGGCGTTCAGCGCCACCTATGGCGAGTTCCTCACGGCGCAGATCGTCACGCGCGTCTTCGGCTATGCCGAGGAGATGCTGTGCATCGTCGTGATCATGGAGGAGATGTCGGCCGCGGCGCGCGGCTGGGCGGCGGGCACGTTCAGCGCCATGGATTCGACGGGCGCGGGCCTGGCGTCGCTGGTGTTCGCCCTGGTCAATCTGCTGCCGTTCGGATGGCGCGCGATATATGTGATCGGCGCGTTGCCGCTGTTCCTGGTCGCGTTCCTGCGTCGCCGCCTGCCGGAGACAAGGCGGTTCGAGGCGGAACAGACGATCCACTCGCTGCGGTCGCGCGTCGCGCAGGCGTTGACGATGCTGCGGCTGTTGGTGAGCGAGTATCCGGGACGCGTGACAGCGATCCTCCTGGCCGTGGCCGCGGTCGGATTTTCCTTCGCGCCGGCGCTCGTGCTGATGTCCAAATACCTGCAGCAGGTGCATCACTATTCGCCGGCACAGGTCACGGCGCTGTACGTTCCGGGCGGCTTCATCGCGCTGGTGATCAGCATCGTCGCGGGGCGGACGAGCGACCGGATCGGGCGCAGGCCGGTGATCGCCGCCACGCTGGCGCTATCGGCCGGCGGCTTCGCGGTGTTCTACGGCGGCTGGGGCGGCTGGTTCATCCCGCCGGTATGGATCCTGGCAATGGCGGGATTCTTCACGTCGGACGCGCTGCTGGCGGGGTTTTCGTCGGAAATCGTCCCGACCGCGTATCGCGCCACGGTGTCGGGCCTGCGCTATTCTGTCGGCCTGCTGATGGGGGGCCTCAGCCTGGCGCTGGAAGGCGTGTTCTACGACATGTTCCAGGCGCACGGGCCGGCGGTGATGCTGCCGCTGGCGCTGGTGCCGCTGGCGCTGCTGGCCGTGTTCTTCCTGCCCGAACCCTCCGGCAAGACGCTGGAAGAGATGACGACGCAAGCGAACACCGCTTCCTGAAAATGTCTCGGTTGGATTTCATGGGTCGCCGGAACAAGTCCGGCGATGACGGACGGCTTTATTTCTTGCCCCTTTGGCATCCGTCACCTATACACCGGACTTTGATGACACCGGCCGCCGCCGAACCGCTCCTGAAATCCAGCCATCTGCTTGGCATCGAAACGCTTTCGGTGGGCGAGATTGCGTCGCTGCTCGATCTGGCGGAGCGCTACGCGACGCTCAATCGCGGCGCCAACAAGAAGAGCGACCTGCTCAAGGGCCGCACGCTGATCAACCTGTTCTTCGAAGCCTCGACGCGCACGCAAAGCTCGTTCGAGCTGGCGGGCAAGCGGCTGGGCGCCGATGTGATGAACATGAGCGTGCGGACATCCTCGGTGTCCAAGGGCGAGACGCTGATCGATACGGCGACGACGCTGAACGCGATGCGGCCCGACATGCTGGTGGTGCGGCATCCCGATTCCGGCGCCGCCGAATTGCTGGCCCAGAAGCTCGACTGCTGCGTCGTCAATGCCGGCGACGGCAGCCATGAGCATCCGACGCAGGCGCTGCTCGACGCGCTGACCATCCGGCGGCGGCGCGGTTCGTTCGAAGGCCTGATCGTGGCGATCTGCGGCGACGTGCTGCATTCGCGCGTGGCGCGCTCCAACATCCATCTGCTGGCGAAGATGGGCGCGCGGGTGCGGCTGGTGGCGCCCGCGACGCTGCTGCCGCCGGACGCGGACCGCTTCGGCGTGGAGATTTTCCACGACATGCGACAAGGGCTGGAAGGCGCCGATATCGTGATGATGCTGCGGCTGCAGCTGGAGCGCATGTCGGGCGCCTTCGTGCCGTCGACGCGGGAATATTTCCGCTTCTACGGGCTGGATCATGAAAAGCTCAAAGCCGCCAAGCCCGGCGCCCTCGTCATGCATCCGGGGCCGATGAACCGCGGCGTCGAGATCGCATCCGCCGTCGCCGACGACATTGAGGTCAGCGTCATCCAGGAACAGGTCGAGATGGGCGTCGCCATCCGCATGGCGGTGCTGGACGCGCTGAGCAGAGGGCTCGCTCCCGAGGGGCGCAACGCGCCATGACGAAACGCATCGCCTTTCGCAATGCGCGGCTGATCGATCCGGCGAGCGGGCTCGACGTCAAGGGTGGATTGCTAATGGAAAACGGCCGCATCGCCGATGTCGGCCCGCGCCTGTTCAACGATGCCGAGCCGAACGATCCCGAAGTGATCGACTGCAAAGGCCTGGTGCTGGCGCCGGGCCTGATCGACGCGCGCGTCTTCACCGGCGAGCCGGGCAGCGAATATCGCGAGACGCTGGCCTCGGCCAGCGAAGCGGCGGCGGCGGGCGGCATCACCACCATCATCGTGATGCCGAACACCGAGCCGGTGATCGACGAGCCGTCTTTGGTGGACTTCATCCTGCGGCGCGCGGCCGCGACCGCGAAGGTGCGCGTGGCGCCGATGGCGGCGCTGACCAGGCACCTGGCCGGCGAGACCATGACCGAAATCGGCCTGTTGCTGGAGGCCGGCGCCGTGGCCTTCACCGACGGCGACCGCACAATTCGCAATGCGCGCGTGCTGCGCCGGGCGCTGGCTTACGCCTCGACCTTCGGCGCGCTGGTCGTGGGTCACGCCGAAGATCCGGACCTGTCGGACGGCGCCGCGGTGACGGAAGGCGAATTCGCCATGCGGCTGGGCCTGCCCGCGGCGCCCGCCGCCGCGGAGGCGATCATCGTCGAGCGCGACATCCGCCTCGTCGAGCTGACCGGCGCGCGTTATCACTTCAGCCAGATCTCGACGCGCGCGTCGTTGGACATCGTCGCGGCGGCCAAGCAGCGCGGCCTGCCGGTGACCTGCGGCGTGGCGGCGCATCATCTGGCGCTCAACGAACTGGATGTCGGTTCCTATCGCACCTTCATGAAGGTCAAGCCGCCGCTGCGCTCGGAAGCCGACCGCGCCGCGATGGTGGAAGGCGTGGCGTCGGGCCTCATCGACATCATCGTCTCCAGCCACGATCCGCAAGCCGCCGACACCAAGCGCCAGCCTTTCGCGGCCGCCGCGTTCGGGGCGGTGGGCCTTGAGACGCTGCTGCCGGTGGCGCTCGGCCTGCACCATGACGGGCGGGCGCATCTGAGCCACCTGCTGAAAGCGCTATCGACGACGCCGGCGAGGATCCTGGGGCTCAACGCCGGAACGCTGGCCAAGGGCGCTCCGGCCGACCTGGTGCTGATCGATCCCGACGAGCCGTTCACGGTGAAAGCGGAACAGCTGCGTTCGCGGGCCCAGAACACGCCATTCGAGGGCCGGCGGTTTCACGGGCGAGCGCAGAAGACGTTTGTGGGCGGGGCGTGCGTGTTCGATCGACGGACGGGACGTTGAATAATAACCTCTCCCGCCCTTCGCGGGAGAGGTCGGCGAGCGCAGCGAGCCGGGTGAGGGCGCGTCGCGAGCCGGCTCCCCTCACCCAGCAAAATCTAAGGCTTGGCTTCGCGAAGTGCTCCGCCAAACCTAAGATTTTGCGTCCCTCTCCCGCTCGCGGGAGAGGATAAAAGTGGCGCGTTCACGCCGATGCGCAATTGCGCTAACGTCAGCCGATGACCGTCCCACTCCTCTCCCTCACCTGGACCGCCGTCGTCGAAGCTCTCGCGATCGGCTATCTGCTCGGCTCGATTCCGTTCGGCCTTTTGCTGGCCTGGGTGTTCGGCGAAGGCGATGTGCGCAAGATCGGCTCGGGCGGGATCGGCATGACGAATGTGCTACGCACCGGCAACAAGGCGGCGGCGGGGCTGACGCTGCTGCTCGATGCCGCCAAGGGCGCGGCCCCGGTGTGGATCGCCGGACATTTCTGGGGCTCGGATGCGGCGCTGTTCGCCGCGCTGGGCGCTTTTTTGGGTCACCTGTTTCCGATCTGGCTCGGCTTCAAGGGCGGCAAGGGCATCGCGGTGTCGCTCGGCATTTTACTGATGCTGTGCTGGCCGGCGGCACTGGCGTCGTTGGCGACCTGGCTCGCCATGCTGGCGCTGTTCCGCATCTCGTCGCTGTCGGCGCTGGTCACGGCGGTATTCGCGCCGCTTTATATGGTCCTGTTCGGACGCGAGCACGCGGCGGTTCTCGCCTTCGTACTCGCCGTGCTCGTTCTTTTGGCCCACATCGAAAACATTCGCCGCCTGTTGCGCGGTGACGAGCCGCGTATTGGCAGTTCCCCCAAGCCCGCGTGAGCGCGCATGGGTTGAGCGATGCCGAGCGGCGCGCCTGGCTCAGGCTGGCGCGCACACAGAATGTCGGGCCCGTCACTTTCGCGCAGCTGATCGCGCGTTTCGGTTCGGCCAGCGCCGCGCTCAAGGAAGTGCCCCGGCTGGTCAAGCGCGGCGGCGGCAGCGACTTGCGGATGCCCAGCGACGACGACGCGGCGCGCGAGCTGGCGGCACTCGCCAAACTTGGCGGACGCATGATCGCGAGCTGCGAGCCGGAATTTCCGCGCGGCCTCAGCGCCGCCGAGCCGGCGCCACCGATCATCTCGGCCGTGGGCCACACCACGTTGCTGACCAAAGAGATGGTGGCGATCGTCGGCGCGCGCAATGCCTCGGCGCTGGGCCGCAAGCTGGCCGCGACGCTGGCGCGCGATCTGGCGGATGCCGGACTGGTCGTCGTGTCGGGCCTGGCGCGCGGCATCGACGCGGCGGCGCATGAAGGCGCGCTGGCCGGCGGCACCTGCGCCGTCGTCGCCGGCGGCGTCGACATCGTCTATCCGCCGGAGAATGCCGGGCTGCACGAACGAATTCGCGCCGAGGGCTGCATCGTGTCGGAGATGCCGCTGGGCCTGACGCCGCAGGCCCGCCATTTCCCGCGCCGCAACCGGATCATCTCGGGCCTATCGCGCGGCGTCGTGGTGGTCGAGGCGGCGGAAGGCTCAGGCTCGCTGATTACGGCGAACTTCGCGCTGGAACAGGGACGCGAGATTTTCGCGGTGCCGGGATCGCCGCTGGATCCGCGCGCCAAGGGGACGAACCGACTGATCCGCGACGGCGCAACGCTGACCGAGAGCGCGGCCGATGTGCTGAACGGGCTGCGGCCGATCCTGGGGCACGATTTCCAAGAGCCGGCGCGTGACGGTCCGTCATCTCCGGACCAGCCGAGCGAGGCTGAGGCCGACCGAATCCGCGGCCTGGTCGAGGAGGCGCTCGGCCCCGCGCCGGTGGAGGTGGACGAATTGGTCCGCCTCTGCCGGGCGCCGGCGGCCGTTATCGCAATAATTTTGCTGGAACTGGAACTCGCGGGCCGAATCGCCCGTCACCCGGGCAACCGGGTCTCCTGGGCCTGAACGCCGAGGGACTTGGCTTCCAGCGCCGCCAATTCGAGCAGGTGGGCGAGCAGGCCGTGGCCCTGGCTCAATGCGATTTTGCGAAGAGATTCAAGCATATCGCGGGTGTATTGCGCCGTTTCCACCGGGGTTATGGGACTGGGCGGCGGGCCCGAAGAGTCCCGGCCGCCGCGCGGGTACGAAGCCATGACAGCGACCGCTCTACGTGCCGGGCCAAAATAAGGCTGGACCGGGAAATATGCAACCTTAGGTATAGAAAATTGGGTAAAATTACCCGCATAACAACTTTTGGTTTCATCCGGACCACAGGTCCGGCGTTGACACCCGTCGTTCCGTTCGATCAGTGTCCCGCCGCCTTAGGGGCCCGGTCCCTGATTTGGCACCTTTTTTGAGGCCGCAGGGTCAGACCTCGGCGCCGAAACCCAGCAGAGCACCCCATTTCACATGAATGTCGTCGTCGTCGAATCGCCTGGCAAGGTCAAATCCATCAACAAGTATCTGGGCTCGGACTACAAAGTCCTGGCCAGTTTTGGCCATATCCGCGACCTGCCCTCCAAGGACGGCTCGGTCAAGCCGGACGACGACTTCTCCATGACCTGGGAGGTCGACGACCGGGCGGCCAAGCGGATCAAGGAGATCGCCGACGCCGTCAAGGGCGCCGACAAGCTGATCCTGGCCACCGACCCAGACCGCGAGGGCGAGGCCATTTCCTGGCACGTGCTGGAAGTCCTCAAACAGAGAAAAGTGCTGGCCGGCGTCGCCATCGAGCGCGTGGCGTTCAACGCCGTGACCAAGTCCGCGATCCTGGAGGCCATCGCCCATCCCAGGCAAATCAACGAGGAACTGGTCGACGCCTATATGGCGCGCCGGGCACTGGACTACCTGGTCGGCTTCACGCTGTCGCCGGTGTTGTGGCGCAAGCTGCCGGGCGCGCGCTCGGCGGGGCGCGTGCAGTCGGTGGCGCTGCGCCTGGTGGTCGACCGCGAGGTCGAGATCGAGGCGTTCCGGGCGCAGGAATATTGGAGCATCGACGCCGATCTGATGACGCCGAGCGGCGGATTCAATGCACGGCTGACGCAGCTCAACGGACAGAAGCTCGACAAGCTGTCGCTGAAGAACGAGGCCGAAGCGTCCGCCGCCGTCGCCGCAATCAACGCGCAGAGCTTTGCGATCGACAGCGTCGAGAGCAAGCCGGTCAAGCGCAATCCGGCGCCGCCGTTCATCACCTCGACGCTGCAGCAGGAAGCCTCGCGCAAGCTCGGCTTCGGCGCCAAGCGCACCATGCAGATCGCCCAAAGCCTTTACGAGGGCGCCGATGTCGGCGGCGAGACCGTGGGTCTCATCACCTATATGCGCACCGACGGCATCACGATGGTGCCCGAAGCGATCGCGGAAGCCCGTTCGGTGATCGGATCGCGCTACGGCCGGAAATATGTCCCGGGCGCTCCGCGCATCTACACCAGCAAGGCCAAGAACGCGCAGGAGGCCCATGAGGCGGTGCGGCCGACCCTGTTCGAGCGCACACCGGAAGAGGTCGCCAAATATGTCGATGCGGATTCGGCGAGGCTCTATGAGCTGATCTGGAAGCGCGCCATTGCCAGCCAGATGGAAAGCGCCGAACTGGAGCGCACCACGGTCGACGTGGCGAGCGCCGACAAGAAGATCATGCTGCGCGCCACCGGCACGGTGACGCTGTTCGACGGCTTTCTCACTCTTTATCAAGAGGGCAAGGATGAAGAGGAAGACGAGGACGGTTCGAAACTGCCACGCGTAAAAGCCGGTGACAAGGCGGACGCCCTGAAGGTCAATCCGGCGCAGCACTTCACCGAGCCGCCGCCGCGCTATTCCGAAGCCAGCCTGGTGCGCAAGCTGGAAGAGCTCGGCATCGGCCGGCCGTCGACCTACGCCTCGATCCTGTCGGTCCTGCGTGACCGCTCCTATGTGCGCGTCGATCGTGGGCGCTTCGTGCCCGACGACAAGGGACGGCTGGTGACGGCGTTCCTGGCGACGTTCTTCCCGCGCTATGTCGAGTATGGCTTCACCGCGGACCTTGAAGAGAAGCTCGACGAAGTGTCGGCCGGCGCCCTGCCGTGGAAACAGCTGCTGCGTGATTTCTGGCGCGACTTCTCGGCGGCGGTCGGCGGCACCAAGGACCTGAAGATCACGCAGGTGATCAACGAACTGAACGAGATTCTCGGGCCGCACATTTTCCCGCCGAATGCCGACGGCTCGCCGCCGCGCGTCTGCCCCGGTTGCGGCAAGGGCGAACTGAGTTTGAAGCTCGGCCGTTTCGGCTCCTTCGTCGGCTGCTCGAACTATCCCGAATGCCGCTTCACGCGCCAGCTCGGCCAAAGCAATGGCGACGCGGCGGCGGCGCAGCCGCGCGAACTGGGGATCGATCCGCCGACCGGCGAGAAAATCTCGCTGCGCAACGGGCGCTTCGGGCCCTATGTGCAGCTGGGCGAAGGCGAGAAGCCCAAGCGCGCCGGCATTCCCAAGGGGACCGACATGGAGAATGTCGATCTCGAGCTGGGCATCAAGCTGCTCGCGCTGCCGCGCACGGTCGGCATGCATCCGGAAAGCGGCAAGCCGATCACGGCCAATTTCGGCCGCTTTGGGCCTTACGTGGCGCATGACGGCATGTATGCCTCGCTGGAGTCGCCGCAAGACGTGTTCGACGTCGGCCTCAACCGCGCCGTCGACCTGATCGCCGAGAAGAAGAACAATCCGCGCGGGCGCAGAGGTCCGCAGGCGCTGAAGGAACTCGGCAACGACGCGAGCGGCGTGGCCATCAAGTTGATGAAGGGGCGCTTCGGCCCCTACGTCACCGACGGCACGACCAACGCGACGGTGCAAAACAGTGACGATCCGGAATCGGTGACGCTGGAACAGGCGATCGCGATGCTGGCGGATCGTGCCGCCAAGGGCGGCGGCAAGAAGAAGAAAGCGCCCAGGGCCGCGGCCAAGCCGAAGAAAGCCGCGAAGCCGAAGGCCGAGAAGGCCGTGGCGCCGGCGAAGAAAAAGGCCGTGGCGAAGAAGAAACCCGAACCGGTGGCAGGCGAATAGAATTGCCGAGGAAGAAAAAGCACAAGCGCGCGTCCACGATGCCGGTCATCGACAAGGCGGGCGTGCTTGAACTGTTGAACCGCCAGCCGAACGCGACCAAGCGCGACCTGACCAAGCTCTTGGGCGTCAAGGGTTCCGACCGCATCGAGCTCAAGCGCACGCTGAAAGAGCTGGAAGCCGACGGCGCCATCGCGGGCAACCGGCGCAAGGGCTATGCGACGCCGCCTGGGCTGTCGGACGTCGCGGTGCTGGAGATCCTCGGTCCCGACGTCGACGGCGAATTGCTGGCGCGGCCGCAGAAGTGGCAGTCCCTGGCGGAGCCGCCGCATATCATAATCGTGCCCGGGCCCGAAGATGCCGGCCCGGCGCTCGGCGGCGGCGAGCGCGTGCTGGCACGCATGACGAAGGCCGGCGACGGCTATGAAGCACGCGTCATCCGGCGGCTCGGCGCCGATGCGCAGAAGCTGCTGGGCGTGCTGATGGTGACGCCGCACGGGCTTCGCCTGGCGCCGATCGACCGCAAGAGCCGCAACGAATATTCCGTCGACGCCAGAGACCGCGGGGCCGCCGAGAACAACGAACTGGTGCTGGCCGAACCGATCGCGGGCCGCGCCTCCGGCTTTCCGCGCGCGCGGGTGATCGAGCGGTTGGGCAATATGAGTTCGCCCAAGACCGTCAGCCTGATCGCCATCCATGCGCACGGCATTCCGACCGAGTTTCCCAAGGAGGTCATCGCCGAAGCCGAACGCGCGGCGGCGCCGGACCTGCAGGGGCGCACCGATCTGCGCGCCATTCCGCTGCTCACCATCGATCCCGAAGACGCGCGCGATCACGACGACGCCGTATGGGCGGGGCCGGACAGCGATCCGAAGAACCCCGGCGGGCAGATCGCGCTCGTCGCCATCGCGGACGTCGCGCATTATGTGACGCCGGGCTCGGCGCTGGACCGCGAGGCCTATAAGCGCGGCAACTCGGCCTATTTCCCCGACCGCGTCGTGCCGATGCTGCCGGAGCATCTGTCGGCCGATCTGTGCTCGCTGAAGGAAGGCGTCGACCGCGCCTGCCTCGCGGTGCGCATGGTGTTCGACGCCAAGGGCGAGAAGCGGCGACACGAATTCATGCGCGGCGTCATGCGCTCCGCGGCGCGGCTGACCTATGCCCAGGCGCAGCGCGCCTTCGACGGCAAGCCGGATGCCGATATGCCGGCGGCCGCGCGCGCGACGCTGGCGGCGGTGTGGGCCTGCTACCAGACGCTGACGCTGGAACGCAAGACGCGCAATCCGCTCGACCTCGACCTGCCGGAGCGGCGGATCGTGCTGGGCGCCGACGGCAAGGTGGCGTCGATCGCCTTCCGCGAGCGGCTCGAGTCGATGAAATTGATCGAGGAATTCATGGTGCTGGCCAATGTCGCGGCGGCGGAATCGCTGGAGCGCCACAAGCAGCCCTTGATCTACCGGATCCATGAGAGACCGTCTCGCGAGAAGCTGTTCGGTTTTTCCGATTTCCTGCGCACCCTCGGCATCGATTTCGCCAAGGGCCAGGTGGTCAAGCCTTTCGTGTTCAACATCATCCTGGGCAAGGCCAAGGGCGGACCGCATGAGGCGGTGATGAACGACGTTGTGCTGCGCACCCAGGCACAGGCGGTCTATGCGCCGGAGAATATCGGACATTTCGGCTTGAACCTGTCGAAATACGCACATTTCACCTCTCCGATCCGGCGCTATGCCGACCTGATCGTGCACCGCGCCCTGGTCAAGGCGCACAAATTCGGCGACGACGGCCTCAGCGACCGCGAAGCCGGGCGCCTGGGCGAAGTCGCCGAACACATCTCGATGACCGAGCGCCGCGCCATGGCGGCGGAGCGGGATTCGACCGACCGCTATGTCGCGGCCTTCATGGCGGATCGCATCGGCGCCAGCTTCGATGCGCGCATCACGGGCGTCACGCGGTTTGGATTGTTCGTGCGGCTGGCCGAGACCGGCGCCGAGGGCCTTTTGCCGATGCGGGCGCTGGGCGCGGAATTCTTTCGCCACGACGAAAAAGCCCATGCGCTGATCGGCGAGCGCACCAACCGCAAATTCAAGCTCGGTAGCATCGTCGCGGTGAAACTGGCGGAGGCGGCGCCGCTGACCGGCGGACTGCGCTTTGAACTTGCCGAGGCGGGAACGGCGCCGCGCGATCCGCGAAAGGTCTTTCAGGCGCAGTTGCAGAAGAAGCAAAAGCCGAAGCGGCGGCGGTAGTTTTCCGCCCATTCCATAATCGTCATCGCCGTTCGTAGCGCCAGCGTACGAACCATGCGGGCGACCCATTTTCTTCGCGCGGAGAAAAAGTTGGGTTGCCCGGACAAGCCGGGCAATGACGGGTTTTGTGTATTGAGAGCGAACTGATCTAGTATTTTGTCATGGCTATCTTCGATTCCGACAATGAAAAAGTCGTCGAGCAGGTGCTGCGGCCCAAGGATGCGGCGACCCTGGTTCTGGTGAAGCGCGAGGGCGGCACGGCCCGCGTGCTGATGGGCCAGCGCCACGGCAACATGGCGTTCATGGCCAACAAGTATGTGTTTCCCGGCGGCCGGCTCGATCCGGGCGACATGCGCATTCCGGCGGCGAGCGAACTGCGCCCCGAAGTGGCGGCGCGGGCCGGGCTCGGCACCAGTCCGGCGCGCGCGCGCGGCCTGGCGCTGGCGGCGATCCGCGAGACCTTCGAGGAAACCGGCATCCTGCTCGGCGAGCGCGCCGAGAAGGTGCCGCGCACGCGCGCGCCGGCGTGGAAGAAATTCTTCGCCCACAAGATTATGCCGCGCCTGGACTCGCTGGAGATGATCGCGCGCGCCGTGACACCGCCCAACCGGACGCGGCGTTTCGACGCCCGCTTCTTCATGGCCGATGCGAGCTTGATCGTGCACGAATTGGACGGCGCGGAGACGGAAGAATTGCTGACGCCGGCCTGGCTGACCATCGACGAAGCCCGCGCGCTGGACTTGCCCAGCATCACGCGCACGGTGCTGGACGAGGTCGAGGCGCGCCTCGGCGGCGACACCGCTCGGCCGGCGCCGTTCTATCGCTTCACGCGCGGCAAGCCGTCGCTTGTGCATATTTAGAGAAGGTTTGTTTTGAAATTTCTTCTCCCCACACCGTCATCGCCCGCTTTATGCGGGCGACCCATTTTGTTCTTGGCTGAAAGAAAAATGGGTTGCCCGGACAAGCCGGGCAATGACGGATTTGGGAGGGGAAATGACAAAGCAACCTCACGCTAATGAATGCGTTCGCCCGCGAGCGGCGCCTGAGCCTGGTCGCCATCCTGACGGCGTGCACGGCGTTCGCACTCGGCATGGGACTGACGCTGCCGCTGCTGTCGCTGATCCTGGAGCGGCGCGGCTTTTCGGGCAGCGTCAATGGCATGAGCCTGGGGACGGCTGGTCTCGCGGCCATCGCCATCACGCCGCTGGTGCCGCGCCTGATCCGGCGGCTCGGCACGGCGACCTATCTGGGCGGCTCGCTGGCGGTTTCGGCCCTCGCGCTGCTGGCGATCTATGCCGCGCCCAGCTTGTGGCTGTGGTTTCCGCTGCGCTTCATCCTGAGCGTCGGGTTGAACGGCCTGTTCGTCGCCACTGAATTCTGGATCAACCAGCTGGCCGATGAGAGCAATCGCGGGCGCTACATCGCGCTGTACGGCACCGCGATCTCGGTCGGCTTCGGCATCGGCCCCGCCATCCTGTATGTCATGGGCACGCATGGCATCGCGCCCTTCGCCATCGGCTCGGCGATGCTGTTGCTGGCCGTCGTGCCGGTATTCCTGGCGCGCAAGGCGGCGCCGCAACTCGACGAGCAGAAAAGCGCCGGCGTGATCGGCGTGCTGCGCGCCGCGCCGGCGATATTGCTGGCGGCGTTGGTGTTCGGCGCCATCGATGCAGGCACCGCCGGCCTGTTTCCGGTCTATGCCGTGCGCTCGGGCTACAACGAGGCGCATGCCGCGCTGGCGATCACCGCCATGTCCTTGGGCGGCATGGTGTTCCAGTATCCGCTGGGCATGCTGGCCGACCGCTTCGACCGCCAGAAGCTCTTGATCGCCTGCGCGGCAATCGGCGTGATCGGCGCGGCGCTGACGCCGTTCCTGATCGCCTCGCCGCCCGCCACCTACACGCTGCTGTTCTTCTGGGGCGGCATCGACATCGGCATCTACTCGATCGGCCTGACGCTGGTCGGCGAACGCTTCAAGGGCGCGGCGCTGGCGAGCGCCAATGCGGCCTTCGTGATGCTCTATTCCATTGGGCTCCTGGCCGGGCCGCTGGCCGAAGGCGCGGCGCTGGACGCGTGGAATCCGCACGGATTGATGCTGGTGCTGGGCCTGATCAGCGCGATTTATGTGATATTCCTGATGCTTAGGCGGCAAACAGCCATACCGGCCCCGCCTTGACTTATGGCCCTTGGCGGCTACATTCCCGGCCCTTCGAACCGGTTTTCAGGAGTCCCGCCCCATGGCGAAGCCCACCACAGCCAAGATCAAGCTCAACAGCGAGGGCGGCACGGGATTCTATTACGTCACCAAGAAGAACACGCGCACGATGACCGAAAAGTTCACCATCCGGAAATACGATCCGGTGCTGCGCAAGCATGTCGAATTCAAAGAAGGCAAGATCAAGTAGCGCGCTCTACTCCGCCGCCACTTTCTTTCCCCTCGCCGCTTCCACTTTTCCGATAAACGGCAGAATGAACCCGTGCACCAGCGGGATCACGCCCAGCGGCATGTCGTGTCCCCAGCCTGCGATCTCGTGAAATTCGGCGCCGGGGATGCACTGCGCGGTGTGCCGCCCGGCCTCGGGCCGCAGCAGCGTGTCGGCCGAACCGTGCAGCACCAGCGCCGGCAGCTTGAGGGACTTGAGGCGCTCGCTGCGCGGCGGGCTCGCCATGATCGCGGCGTATTGGCGGGCGCTGCCTTCGGGATAGAACATGCGGTCGTAGTTGAGCCCGATCAGCGCCGACAAGCGCGCTTCGTCGAAGGGATAGGCCGTCGAGGCATAGGCCCTGCGGCCTTTCAGCGAATGGGCGATGACCGAGGCGCGGTCGGTGGCGGGCGCCGGCGTGGTCAGCGCGGCCATCGCCTCGGGGCTCGACGGCGGCAGCGACGGATCGGATGTCGTGGAAAAGATCGAGATCAGCGAGCGCGCCTTATCAGGGTGATCGAGCGCGACGAGCTGGGCGATCATGCCGCCCATCGAAGCGCCTGAAATGTGCGCGCTCTCGATGCCGAGCGCATCGAGCAGGCCGGCGGCATCAGCGGCCATGTCGGTCAAGGTGTAGGGCACGTCGGGTTTCTTGCCCTCGCGCGCTGCTTTGGCGACTTCGCGGATGTCGGGGACGATGCCGTTCCACTTTTGCGTCAGGCCGACGTCGCGATTATCGAAGCGGATGAAGCGCAGGCCCGCCTTGGCGAAGCCTTGCCGGAATTCATCCGGCCAGGACGTCATCTGGCTGCCGAAGCCGTTGATGAAGAGAAGCGGCACGCCGTCCTTCGGGCCGATTTCGTCGTATTCGATGTCGATCCCGTTGGCGCGGATTTGGGCCATGTCTCTCTCCCCGTTTCGCAGGAGATTAGCCCGGCGGCATTCCTTGACAAGATGTCAGGCGAAACCGAGCCTACCCTCCCAACCCACACGGATTCCATGCGCCGCGCCCTCGACCGACTGGCCAACGAGACCTTCGATCTGCTGATCGTCGGCGGCGGAGTCACGGGCGCCTGCGTGGCGCGCGACGCGAGCATGCGCGGGCTGAAAGTGGCCCTGGTCGAGAAGAACGACTTCGCCGGCGCGACCAGCGCGCACAATTCCAAGCTGGTGCATGGGGGGCTGCGCTATCTGCGCAATTTCGAGCTCGGCCTGGTGCGCGAGTCGCTGAAGGAGCGGCGCATCTGGCAGCGCATCGCGCCGCATTTGGTGCATCCCCTGCCCTTTCTGGTGCCGCTCTACGGCGGCGGCTGGAAGGCGCGCGCGACGCTGAGCGCGGGGTTGACGCTGTACGACCTGTTGTCGTTCGACAAGAGCTGGCTGGACGATCCGGACCAGAAGCTCGCCAATCATTCCTGGCTGGGGCGGAAAGCCGCGCTCGACGCGGAGCCGGTGCTGGACGGGCCGGGTCTGGACGGCGCGTTCAAATATTACGATGCGCAGATGTACGCGCCCGAGCGGCTGGCGCTCGAATGCCTGATCGAGGCGGACGGCGACGGCGCGGCGGTCGCGAATTATGTCGAGGCGGAAAAGCTGCTCAGCCGCGACGGTCGGATTGAAGGCTGCACGGTGCGCGACACGGTCGGCGGCGCCGCGTTTGACGTGCGCGCCAAGCTGACGCTGGTCGCAGCGGGGCCGTGGGCGGATATTTTCCTGGAAGCCGCGCTGGGCAAGCCGGCGTCGCACAAGCTGCTGCGCTCCAAGGGCATCCATGTGCTCGTGCCGGCGATCACCCGGAGCAACGCGTTGACGGTGGCGGCGGGCGGCGGGCATTTCTTCGTGCTGCCCTGGCATGGCCATACACTGCTGGGCACCACGGACACCGCGTTCAAGAGTGCGCCGGACGCGGTGGGCGTGAGCGAGGCCGACATCGAAAGCTTCTTCGCCCTGATCAACAAGAACCTGCCGGGCGCCAGGCTGGCGCGCGGCCAGGTGGAACATTTCTATGCGGGGCTGCGGCCGCTGGTGGACGACGGGTCCGGCGATACCTATGGCGCCAGCCGGCGCGCCGAACTGGTCGATCATGGCGAGGATGACGGGTTGGACGGACTGTTCTCGGCGATCGGCGGCAAGTGGACGACGTCGCGCGACCTGGCGCAGAACGTGGTCGACGCCGTCGTCGCCAAGCTCGCGGTCTCGGCGGGCGAATGCGAGACCGACGAGGAGCCGACCGCGGGCGGCGACGTAGGACGCTTCAGCGATTTCCTGAGCGCGCAGAAAAAAGAGCATGGCGACCTGCCGACGCTCGAACATCTGGCCCATATGTACGGCACGCGCCTGCCCGACATGCTGGCCGAGGCGAACAACCGGCCTGAGCTGCGCGCAACGATCGGCCAGGCCGGCGACATCGGCGCGCAGGTCCTGTTCGCGGTGCGCGAGGAGATGGCGCTGACACTGGCCGACGTCGTGCTGCGGCGCACCTGCATGGGCCAGGTCGGCGCGCCGCCGCGCGAAGCGCTGGAGACGGCGTCGAAGATCATGGCGGCGGAACTGGGCTGGGACGAGGCGCGCCAGACACGCGAGATCGCGTCGCTCGGTCCCGCCTTTGCGACACGGGAGGCGGCATGACCGCGTTCGTCGTCGTCAATCCGCGCTCGGGCAACGGCCGCACCGGACGCGACTGGAGCGCCATCGACCAGCGCCTGAGCGCCGTCTATCCCCACATGGAAGTCGCCTTCACGCGGGCGCAGGGCGAGGCGACTGAGCTCGTGCGCCAGGCGCTCGGCGAAGGCCATCAGGAAATCGTCGCCATCGGCGGCGACGGCACCATCAACGAGGCGGTCAACGGCATGTTCTCAGCCGACGGGCCGCTCAATCCGGACGCGGTGTTCGCCTTCGTCACCAGCGGCACGGGCGGCGACTTCCGCAAGACTTTCGGCATCGAGGCGGGACACGAGGCCGCCATCGCGCGGCTGAAGACCGCCAGCGTGCGGACCTGCGATGTCGGGCGCGTTTCCTGCCTGACGGCGCACGGCGAGCCGACGATGCGCTATTTCATCAATATCGCTTCGTTCGGGCTCTCCGGCGTGATCGTGGATTCAGTCAACCGGGCGCGGATCGCCAAGCTGTTCGGCGGCGCATTCGCCTTCGCCTTTCACAGTGCGCTGGCGATGCTGCGCTACAAGAACACGCCGCTGCGCATCATGGTCGACGGCGCGGACGACGAGATCGCCACCATTTCCACCGTCGCCATCGCAAACGGGCAATTTTTCGGCGGCGGCATGCGCGTGGCGCCGGGCGCCTGGACCAATGACGGGCTGTTCGACGTGGTGGTGATGGGCGGCGCACCCAAGGGCCAGGCGCTGGCCGACATGAAGCTGATCTATAGCGGCGAGCACATCAACAAGCCCTATGTGCGCGTTCTGCATGGCCAGCGCGTCGTCGTCGCGCCGGTAGCCGAGACGCGCGGCCGGGCGGTTTACATCGAAACCGATGGTGAATCGGCGGGGCGGCTGCCGGCCACGTTCGAGATTTTGCCCGCCGCGCTGAATTTGCGATGCTGAGGCGATGACCATCGACCGGACGAAGATCCGCTGGAACGGCTGGGGCTGGGCGGCGCACAAGGACGAACTCGCGCGGCGCGAGGAGATCTGGACCTGGCTGGCCGGCGAGCTCGGCATGCCGGCCTTGCTGGCGACGCCGGCGCGGCCGCTCGAAAGCATCGCGCTGCCGGTGACGCGATTGAGCGCGGAGGCGCGGGCGAAGTTCACCGAACTGCTCGGTGCCGACCGCGTGCGCGACGATGCCTACGAGCGCGCCTTTCATGCGCGGGGCAAGAGCTATCACGACCTCTTGCGCCTGCGCGCCGGCGACCTGGCGACGGCGCCCGATGCGGTGCTCTATCCGCGCAGCGGCGAGGAAGTGTTGGCGGTGCTGGCGGCGGCTTCGGAGTTTTCGGTCGCGGTCGTGCCGTTCGGCGGCGGCTCGAGCGTGGTCGGCGGCGCCAGCGCGGCGAGCGGGCCGCACAAATCGGTCGTGACCTTGGATTTGTCCGGCATGGACCGGCTGATCGAGATCGACGCGACGGCGCAGACCGCGACGGCCGAGGCCGGCATCTATGGACCGGCGTTCGAGAAGCAACTGCAAGCGAAGGGCTTCACGCTCGGCCATCATCCGCAATCGTTCGAGTTCTCGACGCTGGGCGGCTGGATCGCGCATCGCGGCGCGGGGCAAGGCTCGGGCCGCTATGGCCGCGCCGAGGACTGGCTGGTCGGCGCCAAACTGGCGACGCCGCGCGGCGTCTTGAGCGTCGGCGGCTTTCCGGCATCGGCGGCGGGGCCGCAGCTGCTCGACCTGGCGCTGGGCTCGGAAGGCGCCTTCGGCATCGTCACGGAAGCGACGGTGCGGCTGCATGCCGTTCCGGCGGCCAGCGATTATCGCGGCTATCTGTTTCGCGATTTCGCGAGCGGCGCAGAGGCGATCCGCGAGGCGGCGCAGAGTGGCATCGCCGCGACCATGCTGCGCCTGTCGGACGCGGCGGAGACGCGGTTCTATCGCGCGTTCGGCGCACTGGGAAAGCGCCGCGGCATCGGCGACAGGCTGGCGCAGATCTATCTCGACACACGCGGCTTCGACGACAAGGCCTGCGCCATGGTCGCGGGCTTCGAAGGGACGGAGACCGACGTCGCGCGCGCGCGCGGCGCGTTCGAGGCCATCGCCAGGAACCATCGGGCGCTGTTTTTGGGTGCCGGCCAGGGCAAACGCTGGAAGGACGGGCGCTTCCACGGTCCGTACCTGCGCGATCCCTTGATGGATCGCGGCGTCGGCGTCGACACGCTGGAGACGGCGACGCGCTGGTCGAAAATCGACGCGCTGTATGTCGCGGTGAAGGACGCGCTGGAGAAAGCCATTCGCGACAGCGCACCGCGCGAGGGCGCGCACGGCATCGTCTCGTGCCATATCAGCCATTCCTATCGCGACGGCGCAAGCCTGTATTTTACCTACATCTTTCCGCGCGCGCTGGAGCGCGAGATCGCGCAATGGCTCGCCATCAAGAGCGCGGCGTCCGACGCCATCGCGGCGAATAGCGGCACGATCAGCCATCATCACGGCGTCGGCGAGGATCACTTGCCCTGGATGGCCGGCGAGAAAGGCGCGCTCGGCATCGACGTGCTGCGCGCGGTGAAGATGGCGCTCGATCCCAAGGGCGTGATGAATCCGGGGAAGCTGATACCGTCCTGATTTTCTCCTGCATATAAGAAATGAATCGCGCGGAGATGCGGAGAACGCGGAGGTTTGAACTCAACTCCGCGCGCTTCGCGCCCGCGTGAGAATCTTTTGTTGCCGCTTCGCGGCGCTCCATAAAATAAAGCGGACACCGCGTCGCGCGCGATACCGGGGACTTGGGGCTGTGGGCGCGCGGGCTTTGTCCGCTCCGGTCAGGGGCGACAGACGGCCGGTAAAAGGCTGTGTCATCAGCCAATCCGCACGGCACCTTCGCCCTACCACCCCGGTTCTAGCGAACACGTTGGACGAACCCTTCCCGCCAGCGCCTCGGCGCATCGGCGGCGGATACCCACGCCAAAATATTCAAACGAATGCGCGCGAGCCTGCGCACCCTCACCTGTCTGGTCTCGCTGATGTCACTGTTGGATAAGCGGCACTCCTTGCAATCCTAGGTTGCAAATAGGGAGTGGGACTTCAAGGGGTGGACTAGGAATTATTTCTGACAGATTGTCAGTTGGGGCAAATCAAGTCGCCACCCTTGTCAACCTCTCAATGCTGCAAGTCTGCGAACGATCGCCTCCAAGGTGGGAGACGACTTCCCTTGGATCGCCGCGCCCTTAATAACCTCCGCCACAATGACTGGATTTTTGAGCGCGTGCTTCCTTTTGGCAATTCCGAACTTGGCCCGCGCGCTATCCAACAGCTGCGCAAAAAGCTGAATTCCAATTTCGGATGCTAGCGTGGCTTCGAGCTTGTCCTTGAAACAGGCAAAATTGTCGCCGATCTTCGCTGGCCAATCTTCGGGCTCTTCGCCGACTAACTTCAGCAGCGCTCTGTTCTGCGCAATCGATTGAGCCTGGTTCTCATTGCCATCCAGATCACCATCGCTATCCCACAGAACAAACGTCGGAATACCGAGCCCAGAAAAGATGCAATGTGGACGATCAAGGTTACTCTTTCCATCACACGGGATGATTGCGCACCCGATGCTTTCAAGATCTATTCCCAACGCTAGGCTTGTGCCGAGCAAAGCCGCACGATCATCTTCGCCTTCAACCAAAACCGCCACATCAGCAAAAAAGCCTTCGTTCATCCATGGCGTCATCAGAGTGGCTACCCGTGACCGAATGGAATCTACCGTGAAGGCTTGCTCTGGCGAACCTTGAGACTCCCAAACTGCCACGGCTACACTTTCCCAGTTTGTATTCCGTACACCACTCACTTTCGGTTCACCCTCCGCAGCACGCGTTCGCGTGATGCGACGCACGCTGTCAAATCTGTCGATCCCAACAAGCAATGGCGAGTGTGTGGCATAGATTATTTGAGTTCGCGCCGACACGCCCGGAATTTTTCCTTGTGAAAGCGCTAACAACACTTTCGCAAAATGCCGCTGCATATTTGGGTGTTGATAGAGTTCCGGCTCTTCGATGCCTAGAATAAGGTTTAGAGATGGGCTCTCGACGGGCAAATCGTCAATCACGCCGCTTTCCGAAACCTCCCCACTTGTAGCGCCACGGTTGGGGCGCCTCGCGATTGCGAGGTGTTGAAGCAACGAAAGTATGAACGCTCTCTGAAGGCCATGACCAACCTTCGTTACGGGCATATTGAGCTTGTCTTCTGCAAGCCGGACATCCGCTCTCGGCGGCGGCAGCGCAATATCTTCAGCAGGTAACCAGTCGAGTACAACATCTGCATCATCATAATATTGATGAAGTGTAGTCGTTAGATTGTCCTCTAACGTGCCCAATGCAGGAAGTTTGTCTGGCCGAGTGAGGTCCGCGTATCGTTGCTGCACTTCGGCTTTCAATTGTGCAATGTTCGCATTTGTTGCGAGCGCAGAGCGCACCACAAGATCCATCAGCTGGGTGATAGCCGAAGTCTTTGCCTCACGAACGTCATCGGCCGCATCTCTCACAGCTGGAATGAACAAAAACTTTGTTACATCGCTCAAATACCCACGCGCGACATTCTCGAATCCGAAAAATTGGCCGTCATCTCGACCCTCTTCGAGTTTCTCCGGGTATTTGACTTCCCACGCTGCTAGCGCTTCAGCGACGGCCCCACCGGATGTCGCTGTCGCCAAATCGTCTTTGAATTCGTCGGATTTTCGAAAGTCACGGTAGGCAGCAATCTGATCGCGTCCACTCAAGACACGCAATGCTGCAAAACCTGGAAATCGCTTCGTGATGCCGTAGTATTTCCCGTGATCCTTCGACGAAAGCGACAGAACGCGAACAACAGGTAGGTCAGCCCCCACCATGCGCGCAGAAAATCTCTCCTCTTCGGCAATGGTCAATTCAGTAAATGTCACCGCGATTTCGATATTCACAGATGGGTCATGATTATAGAAGTCCTCGCGACTGACCGCTGGCGAGGGGGAATAGAATAGGTCGAGTGCGCGGATGAATGACGACTTGCCTGCGCCATTCGGTCCGACTAGCGCGGTTAATTCATTGCACTGGAGATTGGCGTCCTTAATTGACCTATAGTTTTTGATGGCAATAGATTTGACGATCATCGGCCTTCTCCTCGCCGCGAACATTCCTAGCACGATATGGTGCCACGGGTGTTTAGTGCTGTGGAGTGCGCGACGTCACGAATCGCGACCGTTGCGATGTATCACGGAGCGGGTAAGGCGGGTGGCCATGCTCCACGCCAGTGCCCCTCACCCAGCAAAATCTAACGCTTAGCTCCGCTACGCGCTGCGCTAAGCGTAAGATTTTGCGTCCCTCTCCCGCTCGCGGGAGAGGTTAAGAGCGCGAAGATCATTCTCAAGAATTCGGTCAGGGCCGCGCACTCGGAAAAAACTGGTCAGTTCGTCCGCGACACCGCACTAGCGACTGTTGACAACGCTGTGGATCGATTCAATACTTCGCCAACTGGAGAAGTATTTTGGAACCGGATCAGGAGGCAAGGACATGACACTGCGGATCGTTGCGATGGGCTTTGGCGCGTGGGTTCTGGCGGTCGGCGCGGCATTCGCGGCGCCCTATCCGGCCATGGCGCCGCTGGCGCAATACCGCTCGGCGAGCGACGCCGACGAGATCGCGCTGGCGCGCAGCGCCGCGCCGCCATCGGTGTCGAAGGATGCGGACGTTCTGATCCTGGGCGCCAAGGGCTATGACACCGCGGCGAAAGGCACGAACGGCTTCGTCTGCATCGTGGAGCGCGCCTGGGCCAATGATTTCGGCAAGGACGATTTCTGGAATCCGAAGGTGCGCGGGCCGATCTGCTTCAATCCGGCGTCGGCGAAGAGCGTGCTGCCGACCTATCTGACGCGCACGCAATGGGTGCTGGCCGGCATGTCGCAGGATGAGATGATCGTCCGCACCAAGGCGGCGCTGGCATCCGGCGCCATCACGCCGCCGGAGCCCGGCGCGATGTGCTTCATGCTGTCGAAGGGCGGCTATCTCAGCGACACCGGCGGACACTGGCATCCGCATCTGATGTTCTTCGCAGCCCGCACCGCGCCTTCAACCTGGGGTGCCAACCTGCCCGGCTCGCCGGTGCAGGGCGGCGTGAGCGGCACCGAACCCTTCACGTTGTTCTACGTGCTGTTGGCCAAGTGGTCGGACGGAACGCCGGCCGAAATGAAAATGTGATGCGGGGGCGGGAAGAGCATCTCAACCGGACCTTCGCGGCGCTGACCGATCCGACGCGGCGGGCGATCCTGGCGCGGCTCGAGCGCGAGCCGGGATTGTCGGTCGGCGAGTTGGCGCGGCCGCTGTCACCCTTGAAGCTGCCCGGGATCATGAAGCATCTCGACGTGCTGGAGGGCGCCGGGCTCATCGCGCGCAAGAAATCCGGCCGCACGGTCGCGGTGAGCCTGAAGGCCGATCCGATGGAGGATGCCATGGCATGGCTCGCACGCTATGAACGCTTCTGGTCGCGCAGCCTCGACCGGCTCGCGGTTCTCGCCGAGGCCAAGGAAGCCAGGCTGCGGGAGAGCGAACGATGACAAGCGTGACCCTGGTGCGGCGCATCCGGGCGCGGCCGGCCATCGTGTTCGATGCCCTGACGACGGCGGACGGCATCGCGCAGTGGTGGGGGCCGGACGCGGGGCCGGTGCTGCTGGCCGAGATGGAGGCGCGCGTCGGCGGCCGCTTCCGGGTGCGCTTTCGGCTGCTGGACGGCAGCGAGCATGAGAGCGGCGGCGAGATCCTCGAATTCGCGCGGCCCAAGCGGCTGGCGATGAGCTGGCGCTGGCTTGCCGGCGGCGACGACCCCGGCGAGTCGGTGCTCTCGTTCGATCTGCGCGAAGTCGATGAGGGCACGGAGCTGACGCTCACCCATGCGCGCCTGGACAGCGAAGAGGCGCGGCAGAGCCACGAGCATGGCTGGAGCGGTGCGCTCGACAAGCTGGAGAAGATGTTCGGGTAGGAAGCGGGAGAGGTTAGGAAATCGCCACGCCTTCGCGCAACGCTGCCGCCGCGGCGGCGACGGCTTCGCGCGCTTTCGGGATCAGGCCGCGCATGCTGAAGAAGCCGTGCACCATGCCGGGGTAGTTCACATGCGTGACGGGAACGCCGGCGGCGTCGAGCTTGTCGGCGTAGTCCTTGCCTTCGTCGCGCAAGGGATCGAAGCCGGCGGTGATGACGTAGGCGGGGGGCTGGCCGGCGAGGTCGGTGCACAGCAGCGGCGACAGGCGCGGGTCGCTGCGGTGCGCCTTGTCGGGCGCGTAGCAGCGCGTGAACCAGTCCATGCCGTCCTTCTCCAGGAAATAGCCCTTGGCGTTGTCGCGCATCGACGGCGTGTCGGACGCGCCGAGCTGGGTCACGGGATAGATCAGGAGCTGGAAGGCGATCGGCGGGCCGCCCGCCTTGGCGAGCTGGGCGACGACGGTGGCGAGATTGCCGCCGGCGCTGTCGCCGCCGACCGCGAGGCGTTTCGGATCGATGCCGAAATCGGATGCGTGTTCGGCGACGAATTTCGTCGCGGCGAAGCAATCCTCGACGGCGGCGGGAAAGGGATGCTCGGGCGCCAGGCGGTAGTCGACCGAAACGACGCGGCAGCCGCTGCCGTTCGCCAGGCAGCGGCAGAGATCGTCATGGGTGTCGAGATCGCCGATGACGAAGCCGCCGCCGTGGAAGAAGACGAGGCCGCCGAGCGCGCCTTGCGGCGCCTCGAGCGGGGTGTAGACGCGCAGCGCGAGATCGCCGCCGGGGCCGGCGATCCTGCGGTCCTCGCTGTTGCCGATCTTTGTGTCGCCGCCGCGAAAGACGCTCATCTTCATCGCGGCGCGCGCCGCCTGGGGCCCGATCTCCCACAGCTTGGGGGCTTTGAGCGCCGCCAGCTGGTCGAGGATGTTGCGGACATGGACGTCGAGCGACATGGGGGCTCCTGATCTTTGTCTACTTATCTATCCAACGCACAGCTGTCATCCCCGGCCGAGTATCGCGAAGCGATGCGAGGGGACCGCCTTCGCTAAAGCTACGGCGGTCGAGTGAGAAACTCCATGTCCGCCGAAGCCTCGGCGTAGGCGGAAGGGGACCCAGGATGTGCCGTATTTGGGCTCCCGAAGATTCATTCGCAGCAAATTCCGATGCACCTTTCAAACGGCTAATACTGGGTCCCCTTCCCTCGCTCCGCTTCGCTACGCTCGCCGGGGATGACAATTGTGCTTTATTTGAAACCGCTGCTCTACTTCAACATCGCCGCCACGGCTTTCGACGCGGCGGCCAGCGCTTCGTGGGCTTGCGGCAGGACCGCCTGCAGGTAGACGAAGCAATGCACCATGTCGCTGTGGTCGGCGACGGTGACCTTGACGCCGGCGGCGCGCAGCTTGTCGGCGTATTGCATGCCCTCGTCGTGCAACGGATCAAAGCCGCCGAGCATCACGAAGGCGGGCGGCTGGCCGGAGAGGTCCTTGGCGCGCAGCGGCGAGATTTTCGGATCGTTCCTGTCGGCGCCCTGCGGCAGGTAGCTCGCATAGAACCAGTCGAGCGTTTCCTTCTCCAGGAAATAGCCGACGGCGAACTCGCGCAAGGAGGAGGTCTCCTCGCCGATCTGGGTCACGGGGAAAAGCAGCATCTGGGCGGCGAGCGAGAATCCGCCCTTGGCCTTGGCCAATTGCGCGACCTCGGCCGCCAGCGCGCCGCCGGCGCTTTCGCCGCCGACCGCGATGCGGTTGGCGTCGACGCCGATCTCGGCGGCGTTCGCCACCACCCAGCTCAGCGCCGCGAAGCAGTCGTCGATGGCGGCGGGATATTTGTGCTCGGGCGCCAGGCGGTAGTCGACCGAGATGACGCGGAAGCCGCCCTCGCAGGCCATCAGGCGGCAGAGGCCGTCATGGCTCTCGATGTTGCCGATGACGAAACCGCCGCCGTGAAAATAGACCAGCGCCGGCATCGGATCGCCGCCGGCCGCGACCGGCGAGGTGATGCGGATCGGGATGCCGCCCGCGGCGCCGGGCACGACGATGTTCTCGGTCTTGCCGACGGGGACGTCCTTGGGCCCGACCATCTGCATCAGCCCGTCGAAGGTGGCGCGCGCGTCGGCGGGCGCCATCTCCGACATTTTGGGTCCGGGCACGGCCTTCATCGAATCCAGGAAGGCTTTTACCAGCGGGTCGAGGGGCATGAAGGGTCCGGGTCTGGGTGGACGCGGAGTGTGAGGGCAAGCGCGAGCGCTGTGCAAGGTGCCGATGGCGCATCCCTGCCCTCCCTTTGAGGAAAATTGGACGCGCGGGCCGGGATCGAACCGGCTCATGGTGGGGTTGCAGGCCACAGCGTTCCCATTTCGCCACCGCGCGAATTTGGCCGAGGAGGATGGGATTGAACCACCGACGCCGCGCTCTTCAAGCGCGCGCTCTACCGCTGAGCTACTCCTCGTCCGACGGCTTTAGAGCCGACAGAATCGTTGCTGAGGAAATCGCTGCGGAAAGGTTGTCATGGCGCGCGCTGAATGGATCACGTTGACCGGAAAGTCAAGTCACGACCGACGCGTTCGAGCTCTTCTCGCTCAAGCGAATGGCGACGAAAGCCTAGAGCAGTTTTGGAATGAACTGACTCGGGTCGGATTCCCAAAGTTGGCACGATAGGCGAGTCTGGGACCGCGGCTGATTCGGGAGGCGTGGATGGCGCGACCCTATTCCCTGGATTTTCGTGTTGGCCTGGTTCGTTAC
>DATCAT010000027.1:0-152523 GCA_036512455.1 Rhizomicrobium sp. | reverse complement strand
GAACACCAGGGCCTCGAAGCCCGGCGCAATCGTGGTTCCAAGTTCGACGCTCAGCGCTTTGGCGCGCGCGATCAGCTCCTGCGGATCAGAAATGTCAGCCGGCGTGATCTTGTTCATCACCTCGGCGGCGGTGTAGCCCAGCATACGCTCGGCACCGACGTTGAAGATCTGAATGACGCCCTTGGCGTCGGTGGCAATGCTTGAGAAGTTGGCGCTGTCGAAGATCGCCTTCTGTAGGGCGCCGGCCTGGAGCAGGGCCTCTTCCGCCTGCTTGCGCGCGGTGTTGTCGGTGCCGATCAACAGATAGCCAATGATGGCGTCCTGCGCATCGCGCAGCGCCGTGACCGACACCACCGCCGGGAACCGGCTCCCGTCCTTGCGGATGTAGGTCAACTCGTAGATGTCCTCGATCCCGCGCGAGGCCTTGAACACGAGGGCGTCGAAGCCCGGCTTGATCGGGGTATCGAGTTCGACGCTTAGCGCCTTGGCACGCGCGACCACTTCCTCCGGATCGGAAATATCGGCTGGTGTGATCTTGTTCATCACTTCGGCGGCCGTGTAGCCCAGCATACGTTCGGCGCCGACGTTGAAGATTTGAATGACGCCCTTCGCGTCGGTGGCGATACTCGAAAAGTTGGCGCTGTTGAAAATGGCACGCTGGAGGGCTCCTGCCTGGAGTAACGCCTCTTCAGCCAGCTTACGCGCGGTGTTGTCGGTGCCGATTAGCAGATAGCCGATAATGGCGTCCTGGGCGTCGCGCAACGCCGTGACCGACACCACCGCCGGGAACCGGCTGCCATCCTTTCGGATGTAGGTCAGTTCATAGATGTCTTCGATCCCGCGCGAGGCCTTGAAAACCAGGGCCTCGAAACCCGGTGTGATCGGCGTTCCGAGTTCGACGCTCAATGCTTCGGCGCGCGCGATCACTTCCTGCGGATCGGAGATATCGGCCGGGGTGATCTTGTTCATCACTTCGGCGGCCGTGTAACCCAGCATCCGCTCGGCTCCGACATTGAAGATTTGAATGACACCCTTCGCGTCAGTGGCGATGCTTGAGAAGTTGGCGCTGTTGAAGATCGCGCGTTGCAGCGCGCCAGCCTGGAGCAGCGCCTCTTCCGCCAGCTTGCGCGCGGTGTTGTCGGTGCCGATCAACAGATAGCCAATGATAGTCTTCTGCGCGTCGCGCAGCGCCGTGACGGACACCACCGCCGGGAACCGGCTCCCGTCTTTGCGGATATATGTCAGTTCATAGATGTCTTCGATCCCGCGCGAGGCCTTGAAGACCAGGGCCTCAAAACCCGGTGTGATCGTGGTTTCGAGTTCGGCGCTTAGCGCCTTGGCGCGTGCGATCACTTCCTGCGGATCGGAAATATCAGCCGGTGTGATCTTGTTCATCACTTCGGCGGCCGTGTAGCCCAGCATACGCTCGGCCCCAACGTTGAAGATTTGAATGACGCCTTTCGCGTCAGTGGCGATGCTCGAGAAGTTGGCGCTGTTGAAAATCGCGCTCTGCAAGGCCCCCGCCTGGAGCAACGTCTCTTCCGCTTGCTTGCGCGCGGTGTTGTCGGTGTTCTCGAAGAGACCGACCCGAATCCCCGTTACGCCGGTTCCATCGAATACGACTTTTTCACCTGAGGCGATGTCGGACATGGCCGTTGTTTCCCAAAAAGAAAGCGCGACGTCAAAATTATGCTGCGAGTAGGCCTTCAACAGCGTCATGGAGCTGACGTTCCGAGTACGGTTTACGAAGGCAGTGCGCGCCTTCGACAAACAGAGCTTTCATTTTGTCGGTGACAAAATTTCCGGTCGTGTAGAGCACACGCAATTGCGGGCGACACTTAATTGCTTCGTGTGCAAGCTCGCACCCGCCAAGGACCGCCGTCTTGAGATAGATATCGGTGAAAAGTGCGTCGATTTGTCGAGGAGAACGTAATAGCAGCAGCGCTTCGTCCACGTCGCTGGCCGAGAGTATGTCGTGACCCCGTTCTAGAATCATCATCTCCGCGATTTCGCGGATAAACGCCTCGTCTTCGACAACTAATATCACGGCCATCAGAATTCATCCTGCCGTGACAACAAGCACCCAGCTATTGGTGCTCTTCCTCGCAGTATCGCGACTGCCGGAGCCCTCCCGCCACCATCAGAGCCTATGACGCAACTCCCGATGAAGGTTAAAGTTCCAGAAGGCATGCAATTATCAGCCGCCGCCACCGCAGAATGGAACGGCGTGGACGCTCAATTCTGTTGGCACCACCTCCGTTTTCCCATAGCGAACGGTCAATTCGGTCGGTGCCAAACGCGTGTCCAACGGCCCCAGTGGGGCTTACAATGAAATCCGAATTCTAATTCACGATACTGCGAAACGGTGCTGCATTGGCGGATGGCACCGTGCCCGAAATGGCATCCGTGCGGGGCAAGCTGGACGATTTGAGCAAGAAGCGCGAGGAAAGCCCGTCGCATTTGCGCATGCTGGACCAGGAGCTACCGGAATTGCGGCAGGCGCTCTCCAATCAGCAGGCAACCTCGATTGCCGCCACGCTCAAACGCCGCTTGCTTGACTCCCCACGTCCGTTGCAACGGCGCTACGTACGCGGCCTTGTATCGGAAATCGTCGTCAACCGGGAAATGGCGACCATTTCAGGCCCGCGCGCAGCCATGGCGGCTTGCGCATCCGATTCGGCCCGGCTGGGCGTGGTTCTCGGTTCTGGACGGGAATGGCGCGCCCTAGGGGCGTGACGCAAGCTAGCTAAAACAGCCGCTTAGGGAGAAGTGGGGCAATGGAATCTCCCAATGCATTCCAATGCTTTCTAACGGATTGTCCCACCGATAGTGTGCCGTGACCACAGTAGTCATCACAGGGCAGCATGGCCTTCGAGACGCTCGACCCCTTCTCACGACATTTTGCGGAGTCGCTCTTCGCTGTCTACCCCCAGTGGAAGCCCTTCGCGAAGGTTGAGAAAGCTGACGGCAGCGGCTCGAGCTATCTAGCCGTGGAGGTAGTTCCAGCGCCGAATTCCGACGTTGCTACCGGGCTATACATCCTGACCGAGAATGACGAGGTCACCATCGGCTTTGATTCATACCACTGTCATTTCGATTGGCCCGCGAGGGATACCGACCTGACCGTCGATCCGATGGCGTTTGTTTCAGCAATCCTCGATGAGCGCGTCGCCGTCGTGTCGGTCTGGGAAGGAGAAAAGTGGTGTGGCTCTTGGCTTATGATTGAGGGGCGTGAGCCGGATCACGACAAGTATGGTGGCCCCGGTCGGCGGCTTCGCATCCGATCATGGAACGGCACACTGGATCGCGATGTCACGCCATTCCTAGGATCATAGCGAGATAAGGCCACATTTGACTCCCCCAATCGACAAGTGGGGCAATCGCGCAAATCGCTTAACGAAATCAAACGGATATTTTTGCTATGGCGCGCCCTAGGGGAGTCGAACCCCTCTTGCAAGAATGAAAATCTTGAGTCCTAACCGATAGACGAAGGGCGCATGGGCCGGGCTATAAAGGCCGAAAAGCCGCTTGGCAAGCAGGGCTTCACGCGCCTGCCGGGGCGGCGTCTTCGAGCTGAAGTTGCACGCGTTTTCGGCCCTGCCATTCGTCGGCGCGCAGCCGGCCGGCGGCGTGGATGCGCTTGCCGCGGCTCCCCAGCAGCGCCTTGCCCAGCGGCTGGTCGGCGATGCGGAAGGCGATGGCGTCGAGCCGCGCGCCATCGCCACCGGCCAGCCGCAGACGGACGTGGTCCTTGCCGACGACATCGGCGAACACGACCGAAACGTCCGGCAGCACCAGCAGCGGCTCGGCATTGCCGGCGCCGAAGGGTCCGGCCCGCGCCAGTTCCTCGACCAGCGCGACGGTCGCGCCCGACGGCGACACGGCAGCATCGAGTTCCAGTTCGCTCATCGCCGCTAGGGCATCGCCCGATTTTGAAAACTGTTCGCTGAGAAAAGCGCGAAAGCCTTCGACCTGTTCCGGCCCGAGGCCAAAGCCGGCCGCCATGGCGTGGCCGCCGCCTGACTCGATCAGTTTCAAATCCCGCGCCGCGCGCACCATCGCGCCGATGTCGATGCCCGGAACCGAACGCGCCGAGCCGCGGCCCATCTTTTGCTGATTGGGCCCATCCTCGAAGCCGGCTACGAAAGCCGGCTTGCCGAAGCGGTCCTTCAGGCGCCCCGCGACGATGCCCACCACGCCGGCATGCCAGCCGTCCTGGCTCACCAGCACGAACGGCGCGTTGGCCTGAAGCTCCGCCATCGCGATGGCTTCGTCGAGGATCATTTTCTCAAGCGCCTGGCGCTCGCGGTTGTGAACGTCGAGATTGAGCGCAAGGCCCTGGGCCGATGCGGCGCTCGCCGTCAGCAGTTCGACACCCAGGCTCGATCTGCCGACCCGCCCTCCGGCATTGATGCGTGGCCCGAACAGGTAACCCAGATGGTAGGGCGTGAAGGGCGGCGCGATCTGCGAGACCTGGGCCAAGGCACGCATTCCGACGCGCTCAAGCTTGTTCAGCCGCGCCAGGCCCGCACGCACGAAGGCGCGGTTCACGCCGGTGAGCGGCACCACATCGCATATGGTGGCAAGGCCGACGAGATCGGCATAGTCGCGCAAATCCGGCTCGGCGATGCCGCGCTTCGCATACCAACCAGACTCGCGCAGCGCACGGTTGAGCGCGACCGCGAAGAGGAACGTGATCCCGGCGGCGCAGACAAAGCCGAGACCCGAACTGTCGCCCGGCTGATTGGGATTGACGTGCGCCACGGCCGGCGGCGCCGTCTCGACCGCGTGATGGTCCAGCACCACGACATCCAGGCCGGCATCGCGCGCGGCCATCAGCGCCGCGACCGCGCCCGCGCCGCAATCAACCGTGATGACGAGGCTGACGCCCTCGCCTTTCAATGCCAACAGACCGGCGGCATTGGGGCCATAGCCCTCTTTCATGCGGTCGGGAATGTAGATGCGCGGCGGCGCACCCAGCGCGGAGAAGAACTCATGCAGCAGCGCCGCCGACGTCGAACCGTCGACGTCGTAGTCGCCCCACACCGCGATGCGCTCGCCGGCTTCGAGCGCGCGTTGCACGCGCGCGACGGCCTTGTCCATGTCCTTGAGCGTCAGCGGCTCGGGCAGGAAACGCTTGAGCGTGGGGTTGAGATAATCGGCGACATCGGCGGCGCCGATGCCGCGCGCCAGCAGCAGCCGCGCCAGCGCCGCGGAGATGTTCGCCTCGCGCGCGAGTTTTTCCGCCGCCGCGTCGTCGCCAGCCGCCAAACGCCAGCGCCGGCCCGTGAACGAGCGGGCGACGCTGAAGGCCGCGGTCTCAGCCATCGTCCTTGAGATGGCGCGAGCGCACATGGCGCGCCTTGATCCAGCGCACCGTGCCGGTCGCCGAACGCATGACCACGCTTTCGGTGGTGAGGAAGTTGCCGTGCCGGTGCACGCCCTGGAGCATGGAGCCGTCGGTCACGCCGGTGGCCGCGAACACCACGTCGCCCGACGCCATGTCGAGCAGCGAATATTTGCGCTTGAGATCCTTGATGCCCCATTTGGCGGCGCGCTCGCGCTCGCTGTCGTTGCGGAACACCAGCCGCGACTGCATCTGGCCGCCGACGCAGCGCAGCGCCGCCGCCGCCAGGACGCCTTCAGGCGCGCCGCCCTGCCCGATATAGATGTCCAGGCCCGTCGCCGGATCGGTGCAGGCGATCACGCCCGCGACATCGCCGTCGGTGATCAGCCGCACGGCGGCGCCGGCGGCGCGCACCGCGGCGATCAACTTTTCGTGGCGCGGTCTATCCATGATGCAGGCGGTGATCTCGCGCGGCTTGACGCCCTTGGCCTTGGCAAGGTTGCGGATGTTCTCGCCCGGGTCGGCGTCAAGATCGATCGTGCCTTCCGGATAGCCGCCGCCGATGGCGATCTTGTCCATATAGGTGTCGGGCGCGTTGAGTAGCGTGCCGGGTTCGGCCATCGCCATCACCGCCAGCGCGTTCGACATCGCCTTGGCGGTCAGCGTGGTGCCTTCCAGGGGATCGAGCGCGATGTCGACGGCGAGGCCGCCGGTGCCGACTTCCTCGCCGATGAACAGCATCGGCGCTTCGTCGCGCTCGCCCTCGCCGATCCGCACCGTGCCGGAGATCGGCAATTCGTTGAAAGCGATGCGCATCGCCTCGACGGCGGCGCGGTCGGCGGCATGCTCGTCGCCGCGGCCGATCTGCTGCGCCGCCGCGATCGCCGCGGCCTCGGTCACGCGCACCGCTTCCAGCGCGAACGCGCGGTCGAGCGGACTGTGCCTGGCGGGACCGGTGTCTTTGCCTTGGGTGTTCAAGCTGCCTCCATGGGAATCATGCACGGGCGGGCGCGCACCTTGTCGGAGGTGGCTATCACCTTCAAGGCGCGCTCCACCGAAGCTTGTGAGGTTTCGTGGGTGATCATGACGATCGACACCGGCTCGCCCGGGCTGCGGCCGCGCTGGATCATGCTTTCTATGGAAACCCGCGATTCCGCCAGGTGGCGGGCGATTTCGGCCAACACGCCGGGCACGTCGAGCACCTCGAAGCGCAGGTAATAAGCCGACGACGCGGCCCCGGGATCAGCCGGGATCAGCGGCCTCAGGGCGGTCGCCGGACGGCCGAAGGACGGCCCGAAATTGCCGCGCGCGATATCCACGAGGTCGGCGATCACGGAGAGAGCCGTCGGCGCCTCGCCGGCGCCGCGGCCTTCGAAGAAGAAGCGGCCCGCCGGCCCCGCGCTCGCCATCACGGCGTTGAAGGCGCCGTCCACATCGGCGAGCGGCGTGCCGGCCCGCACCATCGCCGGCTGCACGCGCTGGTCGATGCCGTGCGCCGTGCGCCGCGCGATGCCCAGAAGCTTGATGCGAAAGCCGAACTCGCGGGCGAAGCGGATGTCCTCGGTGGTGATGCCTTCGATGCCTTCGACGCTGATGTTCTTCTGGTCTGGTATCGTGCCGAAGGCGAGGCTGGAGAGCAGCACCAGCTTGTGCGCCGTGTCGCCGCCGCCGACGTCGAGCGCCGGATCGGCCTCCGCATAGCCGAGCCCCTGTGCTTCCTTGAGCACCGCGTCGAAGGTGCGTCCCGTCGCCTCCATCTGCGTCAGGATGTAGTTGCAGGTGCCGTTCAGGATGCCGCGTATCGCCTCGACGCCATAGGCGATCAGGCTCTCGCGCAGCGCCCGGACGATGGGAATGCCGCCGGCGACCGCGGCCTCGAATTTCAGCGCGACGCCGTTCTTCTCCGCCAGTGCCGCCAGACGCGCGCCATGCTTGGCCAGCAGCGCCTTGTTGCCGGTGACGACATGCTTCCTGGCGTTCAAGGCTCCTTCGACGACGGCCAACGCCACGCCGCCCTCGCCACCGATCAGCTCAACGACGACATCGGCATCGGATTTCGCCAGTGCCGCCGCGTCGTCCGTCCAGACCATGGCGGAATGATCGAAGCCGCGATCCTTTTTGCGGTCGCGCGCCGAGACGGCGACGACATCAAACTTGCGGTCGGCGCGTTCGGCGAGTTCGGGATTGGACAAGGCTTTGACGACGCCGCCGCCGACCGTGCCCAGGCCTGCCATCGCGATGCGCAGGGGCGGCTTCACTTCGCGCTTTCCAGGACGGGCGGTTCGTTGACCCGCAGCGACAGGAACTTCTTGACGTTGCGCGCCGCCTGGCGGATGCGATGCTCGTTCTCGACCAAAGCCACGCGCACATATCCTTCGCCGTATTCGCCGAAGCCGGTGCCCGGCAGGACGGCGACCCTGGCATGGATCAGCAACTGTTTTGCGAACTCCATCGAGCCGCGCTCGCGATAGGACAAAGGGATCGGCGCCCAGGCGAACATCGAGGCGGGCGGCGCGGGGATGTCCCAGCCGGCCCGCTTCATCGAATCCACCAGCACATCGCGGCGCGACTTGTAGGTGGCGCGGATCTCGTCGGCACAGTCCTGCGGCCCATTGAGCGCCGCCGCCGCCGCGACCTGGATGGGCGTGTAGGCGCCGTAATCGAGATAGGATTTGATGCGCCCGAGCGCATGCACCAGATGCCGGTTGCCGGCCGCGAAGCCCATGCGCCAGCCTGGCATCGCATAGGTCTTGGACAGCGACTGGAATTCGATCGCGACGTCCTTGGCGCCATCGATTTGCAAGATCGAGGGCGGCGGGTTGGCGTCGTCGAAATAGATGTCGGCATAGGCCAGATCGCTCAGCACCCAGATCTCGTGCTTCTTCGCGAAGGCGACGATCTCCTTGTAGAAATCGAGCCCGACGACCTGCGCCGTCGGATTCGAGGGATAGTTCACCACCAGGGCCAGTGGCGACGGCACCGAATGGCGCACCGCGCGGCTGAGATTGCTTAAGTACTCCTCCGGGCTGGTCGCCGGCACATGACGGATCGCGGCACCGGCCAGGATGAAGCCGAAGGCATGGATCGGATAGGCCGGGTTCGGCACCAGCACGACATCGCCGGGCGCGGTGATCGCCTGCGCCAGGTTGGCGAAGCCTTCCTTGGAGCCCAGATTGGCGATCACTTCACTATCGGCGTCCAGGCTGACGCCGAAACGGCGGCGATAGAAATTCACGTAAGCCCGGCGCAGCCCCTTGATGCCGCGCGAGGCAGAGTAGCGGTTGGTGCGCGGGTCCTGCGCGGTCTCGATCAGCTTATCGATGATGTGCTTGGGCGTCGGCATGTCGGGATTGCCCATGCTGAAATCGATGATGTCCTCGCCGCGCGCGCGCGCCTTCGCCTTGAGGGTGTTCACTTCCTCGATGACGTAGGGCGGCAGCCGCTTGATGCGGTAGAAGTCGGTTTGCATGGGTCCAGGGCCTTGATCGCGAAGCACAACCTCGCGGATGCAGAATCGCGGTAGAATCCCATGCCGTCAATGGGTTTAGCCTGCGATCTTAAAGCAGATCAGCCGCCAGCCATCGACCGGACGCAATCCCGGCGCGCGGCGTCCGACCGGCCCGGCGTCAGGACAACCTGCTGGATCGTCACCTGGCCCTTGCCCGTCGGCAAATACGTGATCAGCCGCTCGCGCCCCTGGCCGTCGGCGACCCGGTAGCCGATCGGCACGCGGGAGTCGCCTTCCTTGCCGCCCTCGCGTTTGATCCGCTTCATGCCGTCACGCAGACCCGCGGCATAGGCCGGGCCGCCATGCGCGACCCCGGTGATGACGCCTGACTTCGCGCTTGTCTCGCCGTCGAAGCCGCGGTCGAACGAAGCGATCTGAATCGTGTCGACGCGCGCGCAGGCACCGAACAGATCGTGCGGCAGACTCACCGTCTCGCCTGCCGTCACAAAACGCGCGATCTCTGTCCCAAGGTCGTCGCCCGACACGGATCGGTAAGCCGCGAGGAAGTTCTCCGCGGCATTGGGTTTGGCGGCCGCCGCCGTAAAACGGTCGCGGGCCGCGAACATCACCGCGTCGAGATTGGCCTTGCCCGCATCGCGCAGCCTTTTGTCCCACACGAAGGCGAGCAGCATCCCGCGCCGGTAGGGCAATTGCGCGATGTCGTCATCGGTCCAGAACTTGGCGGCGATCTCGCTGTTGGACGCGTTTCGCGACGGCGAGACGTCGTAGGCCAGCAAGCGATCGTTCAAATCGCCTGTGAAGTCTTCAAGCGACCAAACACCGGACTTGAGCAAAGTACGGCTGGCGTAGAAATCGGTGAAGCCCTCGCTGAACCAATAGTCCAACGGTTCCTGTGCCAGGTCGCGCAATGTGCCGATGCGGCCGGGTATCCAGGTGTGGGAGTGCTCATGCGCAATGGTGCGTTGGAACGAGCTTTGCGTGATATCCGCCGTGCCATAGAGCGCAAAGCCGTCGGAACGCCCTGTTCCGCCAGTCGATCCGCTGCCGGTGAGCGGCAGCAGCGTCACCAGAAACGGTCCTTTGACGTCGTTGCCCCAGAAATCGCGCTGCGCGCTCAGCGTGCGCGCGAGCACGTCTGCGAGATTGTCGGTGGAGAACCTCCATGTCCCACGCACAGCCAGCCGCAGCGTGCCGCCCGAGATCGGTCGCGAAAGCACCTTCACGTCGACGCCGCCGATGAGCGTGCTCTCGAGGATGTCGCTGCCGGTCATCGCGCGGCCCATCGTGCCGTGCTCAAGATCCGAGGCTGCCGTCCAGCCCCTGGGCAGCGCGCCCCAGTGGAAATTGGCCGGCCAGGCGTCGCTGCCCTGCGGCACAGCGAAGACGAACTCGCCCAGCGTCGCGAACCAGGATGGCCGCACCACCGCCCCGCGATAGGGATTGCCATCCGCGCCCGGCGGATCGCCGTCATAGGCCGAATGCACGCGATAACGCACCGTCACCGGCGCGCCGGGCACGAAAGTCAGTGTCCGCGTCGCGGGATCGGCCGCTGCAAGCCGCGCGCCCGTCACGTTGAAATCCGTCAAGAAGCGCCAACGCGCCTTTTCGCCTTCGCTTTCGTTGGGCAGGTCGAGCGTCAGTGTCCCCGACGCGGGACCGCGAAACGTCAGCGTGACGGCCAACGCGTCCACCGTGCCGTTCTTCGCGACGACGGGTTCCAGGGCATAGGAAAGTTCTGGCGCCGGAACAGGCGACGCGGCAAAACCCAGCCACGCACCCGCCATCACGCAGACCGCACGCGTCGCGCGCACGATCGGCTCAGCCTTGGATGAAGATTTCGGCCCGGCGGTTGCCGTCTTCGCCTTGCGGCATGGACTCGTAATAGACGGGCTGACTGTCGCCCACCGCCTCGACGAGCACCCGGCTGGCCGGCACGCCTTCGCGGATGATCTCGGCCGCCACGGCATTCGCCCGCGCCTGGGACTTGGCGAAGATCGCCACCAGGTGCTTCTCGACCGGCATGTTGCTCGTCCGGCTTGAGGAATGGCCGATGACTTTGATGAAGCCGGTGCCGCCGCGCTGCTGGAAGGCCGAGACCGCGACGCGGACCTGGGCCCGGCCGGCGGCCGACAGCGCCACGCCGTCGCCCGGGAACATCACGACCGCGGTCGGCGGCATGCCGTTGGCGTTCGCATAGACGCTGGGCGTACTCGTGCCCGCACCATTGATCGCGTCAAAATTGGCCACCACCGAGCCGGTCATGGCTTCCGGACCGCCGACAGCCCTGCCGCGATCGTGCCGCGACATCGCCGGAACGGCGGCATCCGAGCCGCCGTTCAGCGGCGCGATCGGGCCCGTGGCGACGCCGCCATTGGAGGCCGTCTGCTGGTAACGCGCGATGATCGGCTGGGCGACGAACTGCGAAATGCTGGGATCCAGGGCCGGCGCCGTCGAGGGCTTGAAGCCCAGCGAGGCATCGTTCATCGCCATCGGCTGGGAGCCCGGCACGCCGCCATTGGCCGGAACCGCGGGCTGGCTACCGGGCGGCGGCGAATAGGTCGGGACCGAGGCGACGGCGGTTGTCGGGGCGGCTGCCGGGGGCGTGTTGTCCACAGCCGGCGGGGCGCCGGGCGCCGCCGGCGTGCTGTCATCCGCGGGCGCCGGCGGATTGTCCGCGGGCGGTGGGGTGTTGGCGGCGACCTCGGGCGCACCGGCCGGCGGCGGCGGCGCTGCCGCGGCTTCGGTGCCGCCGCGCAGGGCGTCGGAACTATAGGTCGCGCGGCTGCGGTCGGCGGCCAGCGAGTCGGCGGTTTCGCGCTGGTCGTCGGGCGTCGTCGTGCCGCTCGGCTTGTCGGGAACCGAGGCGAGATCGGGCGTGGTGCCGTTGTCGGCGGTGGGCGTCGCGGTGTCGGTCGGGAAGCCGTTGGCGTCGGTCGCCGGCGTCGCGGCCGGCGTGTCGTCGCCCATGACGTCGCTATAGGCCGAGTCGAGCGTCGAGCAGGCGCTCGTGCACAGGGCGAAAGCCAGCACCGCCGCGAGGCGCACCATGGTCTTGGTCATGCTGTTCAACCTCAGCCTCATCGAAATTCCAGCGATCCCGGTATACAGGCGGGGCCTCGCGCTTCCAAGCGCATACGGCCGTCAAATCCATGAAATCTTGTGGCAAATGGCCCTAGCCGGGATTTTTGCACGTCTTGCAGGCACCTTGCGGCGCGGGTTATCACAGACCTGACGCGAGCGGGTGGTGACGATGCAAAAGAAGCTCGACGATTCGCCGAAGAACGCCAAGACGGACGACACGGTTAAGGCCCCCGAGTCGGGTAATCCGTCGGCCAATCCCTACGCGCTGGGCGACGCGGGCGAATTCGCCCGGAACATGATCCGGGTCGGGCAACAATCCCAGAAACTGCTGTCGGATTTTCTCAAGCGCCAGACCGGCGCCGGGCAGGAGCCGCTCGATCCCCTGAACATTGCCGCGCCGTTCATGACTCTCATGAAGGCGATGTCGGCCAATCCGGGCGCCATCGTCGATGCCCAGTTTGCCCTGTGGCGAGATTTCATGGGCCTGTGGGAAAACACCGCCCGCAAGATGCTGGGTGGTGAGACCGCGCCGGTGGTGGCGCCGAAGGCCGGCGACAAGCGCTTCAAGGACAAGGACTGGCAGGAAAACCAGATCTTCGACTTCATCAAGCAATCCTATTTGCTCACGGCGAACTGGATGCAGAACACGGTCGCCAATGTCGAAGGCATCGACGACGAAACCAAAAAACGCGTCGGCTTCTACACCAGGCAGTTCGCCGACGCGATCGCGCCGACCAATTTCATCCTGACCAATCCCGAAGTGCTGCGCGCCACGCTGCAGTCCAACGGCGACAACCTGGTCAAGGGCCTGGACAATCTGCTCGACGACATCGAGCGCGGCGGCGGTCAGCTCTCCATCCGCCAGTCTGCCGATGCGTTTCGCATCGGCGAAAACATCGCGACGACACCCGGCAAGGTGATCTTCCGCAACGAACTCCTGGAGCTGCTGCAATTCGATCCGACGACCGACGAGGTCTATGAGCGGCCGCTGCTGATCTTCCCGCCCTGGATCAACAAATTCTACATCATGGATCTGCGGCCCGAGAATTCCTTCATCCGCTGGCTGGTGGGCCAGGGCTATACCGTGTTCGTCGCCTCCTGGATCAATCCGGACCGCCGCCTGGCCCAGAAATCCTTCGAAGACTATATGCGCGAGGGCATCTTCGCGGCGCTGGACGCCGTCGAGCAGGCGACGGGCGTCAAGGATCCCAATGTCGTGGGCTATTGCATCGGCGGCACGCTGCTGACGGCGACGCTCGGCTACATGGCGGCCAAGAACGACAAGCGGATCAACTCGGCGACCTTCTGGGCGGCGCAGGCCGATTTCAGCGAGGCTGGCGATCTCACCGTCTTCGTCGACGAAGCGCAGCTCGAATCGATGAAGACACAGATGGAGAAGGCCGGCGGCGTGCTGGAAGGCTCCAAGATGGCGACGACCTTCAACATGCTGCGCGCCAACGATTTGATCTGGTCGTTCGTGATCAACAACTACATGCTCGGCAAGCAGCCGATGCCGTTCGACCTGCTCTACTGGAATTCCGACACCACGCGGATGCCGGAGAAGACGCATCTGTTCTATCTGCGCGAATGCTACAAGGACAACAATCTGGCGCGCGGCAAGATGGTGCTGGGCGGCGTCAAGATCGATCTGTCGAAGGTCAAGCTGCCGGTCTATCTGCAATCGGCCAAGGAAGACCACATCGCGCCCTACCGCTCGATCTTCAAGACCACCAAGCTGTTCAAGGGGCCGATCCGCTTCATCCTGGCCGGCAGCGGCCACATCGCCGGCGTGATCAACGCGCCGGTCGCGAAAAAGTACCAGTACTGGACCAACGACAAGATCCCAGACACCGTCGAAGCGTGGCTCGAAGGCGCCAAGGAGCATCCCGGCTCCTGGTGGCCCGATTGGGACAAGTGGCTGTCGAAGCTCTCGGGCAAGAAAATCCCCGCCCGCAAACCCGGCGACGGCAGCCTGCAAACCCTCGGCAACGCGCCGGGGTCCTATGTGAAGATCAAGGCGGCGTAGGCTCGTGGTCGACGACGCCCCCGAGAAACGAAGCCTTACTGAAGACGACTATAGAACCGCACGTGCATCGACAGAGGCGGCTCTTGGCGATCAACAAAAATTCCTCGACCAGACCGTCCTTACATTGGCTGGCGGCGGGCTCGGTTTATCGATTGCGTTTCTCAAGGACTTTGGCAGCCCACCAAGTTACGTCTGGATGCTGTTCGTTGGCGGTCTCCTTCTTGTTGTAAGTATCATCGCCGTGCTGCTGAGTTTGCATACAAGTAATGCGGCATTCTCCAAATACGTTCGTGAGCTTGACGCCGCATCTGAAGCAGGGTTTCCGCCCGGTAAAGCTCTGTTTGAAGGCAACTACGTCAACAGTGCCGCAAGAGTCACACAGCTTTTGAACTGGATAGCCTCCATATTTCTTGTTTTGGGGATCGTTTTCCTTGCCGCTTTCGGTTACATTAACGAGGCAAGAAAAACGAGGACGCCGATGTCGAACGGCGACGGAATTGGCAAGGTTGTGACTGTCCCAACGGATGGATCGGGCGTTCAACGTGGCGTCATTCCGATCAAGCCGGCTGTACCCCCTCCGCCACCTCCACCTGACAAGAAATGAGCGGATCCCGTTCACGACCACCAACTCATCCCGGCGGCAGTCGATTGCCGATTCGTCCGCCAACACCACCACTTGATCCGCGAGTCGGGCGCGTTCCTTCGCCGCCTCCAAAGTCACCGCCGCCTCCACCACCAAAAACACCGCCGCCGGTCAAGAAATAGCGATCCGCGTTTCAGAGTTACGAGGTCGTGGAGCATGGATATGCCCGTGAGAACTCAAACCCTAAGAAGAACCGACCTTGTCATTTGCGTCGAAAATGATGGAAATCCTGCCTCGCTCGAGAAGCGGAAAATCTACGTTGTCCTTCGCGATCAGGCAGCCGAAAAGCACGGTCTGTTGCGGGTCATCGATGAGTCTGGCGACGCCTACCTTTACCCGAAGACTTTCTTCCGTCCGATTTCATTGCCGCAACCAGTAAAGAGAGCCGTTTTGGCGGCGGCCTAAGCGGTCTTCGTATCGCGCATTGCTTCCGCCACGGCCCTGCTTGCAGCATCGCCGCGCGCATCGAGCCCGCAAACAACGCCGGCGATGTCCGCCGCCGTCGTGTTCTGGGAGAGTTTGAACTTTCCGTCCAGCGTCTCCAGACGCACGGAAAAGCCGGCGATGGCGTTCAAGAGAGCGGCCAGGCGTTCCGCCGGTACCTTGTCGATCGTCCACGGCTTCTTGGGCAGGAGTTTGGTTTCCTCGGCCGCCGACAAATCGATCAGCAGAGTCTGCAGCTCGTTGCGATCCAACCGCCGCACCGCGCCCTGGCCTTCGACCGCCAGGTAATTCCAGGTCGGCACCCGTGTCGGGGTCTCGTACCAGTCGGGCGAGACATAGGCATTGGCGCCCAGGAACGACAGACGCACCGCCGTGCCGTCCGCCAATCGGGCCAGCGGATTGCCGGCGGCGAGATGAAACCGCGCCACGCCATTGGTGCCGTCCGGAGCGATCACGACTGGCGCATAAGCGAACTGCACCGCGCCGTCGATCATCGCGGCCAGAGTCGCGAACGGTTGCTCGCGGATGAAGACGTGCAGCGTGTCGACATCGTCGACGGCGAAAGCGGGAGGACGGTACATGGCGATCTCCTTCAAGCGTCCGCGCCCAGCAGATAGCGCATTTGGGGCGATGCGCCGTCCAGGTCTCGCGGCCCGGCCGGACGGTCGCATGCGTCCATGGCGCGATAGGATATTTGCAGGTTGCGCCGGGGCGCGCCGCTGGCGTTGCGCGTCGCCGAATGGGCGAGATAGCCGTCGCAGACCAGAACGTCGCCGGCCCCGCCTCGCACCACGATCTCATCGGGATGCACATCGAACTGCGCGAAGGCGTCGGCGCCGCCGGCCAGACGGTGCGAGCCGGGCAAAACGCGCGTCGCGCCGTTGTCCACGCCGAACGGATCGAGGAACGCCAGCGCGATGACCATGGGCGCGGGGCCGCGCGGCTCGGTCCAGTCGCGATGCAGGTTCTGCGCGCCCTGCCCCGGCCTCGGATCGCGGCCCTGCACCTCGAACAGGAAGAAGCGCCGGCGCAGAAGATGAAAGGCGCAGGCCAGCAGACGCGGCTGCAGCGCGGCGCGCCAGACGTCCGGCTCGTTGTCGAGCATCGCATGGCGCGTCCCCAGGCTGCGCGGCGCCGGCCAGCGATCCGACGGAAGATAGGTGCGCTCGAACGTCTCCCGCAGGCCCGCGCAGCTTTCTTCGTCCAGCACGCCACGCAAGACGACATAGCCGTCGCCGTCCAGCGCCGAACGTTCCGCCGCCGCCAGGGTCGCGTCCGTGACGCCGGCCAGCACCAGCGCCTCCTCGATCGAGCGCGGCGTCACACCAGCCCTGTGGTCTCGGGCAGCCCGAGCATGATGTTGAGGTTCTGAACCGCAGCGCCCGAAGCGCCCTTGCCGAGATTGTCGAGCACCGCCGCCAGGCGCACCTGCTGCGTCTTCTCGTTGGCGAAGACGTAAAGCTTCATCCGGTTGGTGTTCTTCAGCAGCTCGGCGTCGAGCGTCTTGAGACCGGCGGCCTCGTCCGCGCCGGCGACTTCGACGAAGCGCCGGCCTTGATAGGCATCGGCGAGCGCGCCCCGCAGCTCGGTGGCGCGCGGTCGGCCCGGCAGCGACCACAATTGCAGCGGCACTTCCACGATCATGCCGCGATAGTAGCGGCCGACGCTGGGCGCGAAGACCGGCGGATGCTTCAGGCCCGACCGCTCGGTCATTTCCGGCACATGCTTGTGCGCCAGCGTCAGGGCGTAGCTGCGCACGACCGTCTCGACATAGTCCGGGCTGTTCTTGTCCTCGAACTCGGCGATCATCGGTTTGCCGCCACCCGAATAGCCCGACACGGCGTTGACGCTGAGCGGCGTCTCTGGCGGCAGCAGGCCCGCCCGGATCAGCGGCCGCACCAGCGCGATGAACCCGGTCGCATAGCAGCCAGGGTTGGTCACCCGCCCCGCCGCCGCGATGGCCTGGTAATTCCCGGGCTCGTATTCCGGAAAGCCGAACGCCCAGCCTGGCGCGACGCGGTGCGCCGTCGAGGCGTCGATCACGCGGACAGCCGGGTTGTCGATGAGCGAGACCGCTTCCTTGGCCGCCGCGTCCGGCAGGCATAAAATCACGACGCCGGCGTCATTTATCGCCTGTTTGCGGGCGCGAACGTCCTTGCGGTCGGCGTCGGATAGCTGCACGACCGTCAGGTCGGCCCGCGACGCCAGGCGCTCGCGAATCTCCAGACCCGTCGTGCCGGCGGCCCCGTCTATAAAGACTCTCTTATTCATGACAGCCACTTGCCCACCGAAATGAGGGGCGGATTCCTTGACACAGCCTCGAACCGACTCTTAGCTCATTAACGCTGACGATTCTCGTGGGTATACACCTTAAAGCGGGGGGTTCGGGCGTCGGCACCATTGCGCAGCACACATGGCTGCCTGTGGGACATCTGATCCTTCCGCGTTCACATCGGGCTTGGGCCAGGCGTCGCCGCGCCCATTTGGAGATTAAAATGGAACCCATCAATTGGTTCATGAAAGTCGTCACGCAGCACTATTTCGACTTCAACGGACGCGCCAGGCGTGCGGAATACTGGTGGTATATCCTCGTCTATCTCATCCTCGAGATCATCATCGGCGTCATTCAGAATATCCTCGGTCTGGGCACGATGCTGACCGGCCTGTTCGGCCTGGCGCTGCTGCTGCCATCGCTCGGCGTCGCGGTCCGCCGCCTGCACGATGGCGGCCGCAGCGGCTGGTGGCTGCTGATCGCCCTGACCGGCATCGGTGTGTTCGTCCTGCTCTTCTGGTTCACGCAGCCCGGCACGTCTGGTCCGAACGAACACGGTCCCGATCCGAAGGCTGCCGCCTAGCAGGCCTGCCTGACTGAACGAAGCCCCGGCTGCTTTTCGCGGCCGGGGCTTTGTCGTCCGCGCCGATAGCCGGCGCTTGCCCAAATCGTCCACCGTCCTAAGGTCGAAGCGAAGTGGGCGAATCGCGCCGCGCACGCGCACGCGGCAAATTCATCGGGGGCAGCATGGTCGGCATCGGTCACATCAAGCACGAGTTGCATGAAGCCGAGCAGCACATGCTCAACGAGTTGCGGGCGCTGCGCCGCACGCGGCGGCAGACGGAAACCGCCGGCGCCGTGGCGGCCGATTCCCTCACCGTCGGTCAGAAAGTCGCCGACACGGTGGCCTCGACGATGGGCTCGTGGCGCTTCATCATCATTCAGTCGTGCATTCTGCTGTTCTGGATCGCGGCCAACATCACGGCCTATGTGCAGAATTGAGACCCCTACCCGTTCATCCTCCTGAACCTGGTGCTGTCGTTCCAGGCGGCCTATGCCGCGCCCTTCATCATGATGAGCCAGAACCGCCAGCAGGATATCGACCGCCTCGCCGCCAAGAGCGACTACGACATCAATATCAAGGCCGAGCTGGAGATCGAACTGCTGCACCAGAAACTCGACGCGCTGCGAGAAAACGAAGTCCTGAACCTGACCAAGACGGTGCGCGAGCTGACCGAAATGCTCAGCAAGTCGCAAGGCGCCGGCGCGAGCTAACTCACCACACAAAAGACATCGGGAAGGATAAACGCCTTCCCGATGTTGGAATTCATTTGTATGCGCAGCGCCTGCGTCAGGCTCGCCGCACCAGGCGCAAGACCAGCAGCAGCACCACCGCGCCGATCGTGGCGCTGACGATCGTGGCGGCGATGGCGCTCATGCCGCCCAGATGGACGCCGAGCCGCGGCAGCAGCCAGCCGCCGACGAAGGCGCCGAGGATGCCGACGACGATGTCGCCGATCAGGCCGAAGCCGCCGCCCTTGACGATGACGCCGGCAAGGAAGCCCGCGACCGCGCCGACGACGGCCCAAATCAGAAGTGTTTCGACCGGTATGTTCATGGTGATTCTCCCTCTTCCCTCGCCTCGTCTTCGAGGCAACCCACAATGTACGAAAAAGCTGCGCGGGCCGCCACGGCCCGCGCAGTTACTTTTCTATCTACGGCGAATGGCTCAGGCTGATCGCGCCGACGCCGGCGGCGACGTTCAAGCCGCGATTGCCCGAAACGCTGAGCGGCTGCAGTGCGAAGGACTGGTCGAAGCCGCCGACCAGGACGTTCGCGCCCAGACCGACGCCGACCGTGGCGCCGGCGGTGGCGCCGACATAGTCGCCGTCCAGCGCGCCGGGACGCGTATCCGAACTTGGCGCAACCACGCCCCAGACCAGAACGCCGCCTTCGGTGTAGCCCAGATCGATGCCGAATTTGGAGATCGTGCCGGTGTAATGCTCGGCATGCCTGTTGTTCTGGCGGAACGTGCAGTGCAGATCCTTGGAGGAGCCGAACACGAAGCCCCAGCCGCTGGCGACATTGCAGGTCAAGGTACCGACATTGACGCCATGCGGAGCGGCCGAAGCCGGAACCGCCACCGCGAACGCGGCAAGCGCCACGGCGCCCATCAAACCAATCGACATTTTCATCGTGCTGTTTCTTTCCGTTGGAAAATGCCGTGCGAACCACAATGGCCCGCACGGCGAGTTGTCAGTCACAGACCGCGCTCTTTGGCCCGGCCTGAGCGTTCGTTATTCCATGTACCAATTGCCGTCGGCGCGGCGGCAGGCGGTGCCGCTGCGGCTGTAGTCGTGGCCGTTGCGATAGGAGGCTTCGCGGAAGTCGCGGCAGGTGTTGCCGTCACGCGAGAATTCGCGAACCGGGGTGAAGCTGCCGCGATTGTCGCCGTTGCGCCAGTCGTGCCGTTCGCCGATGCGCCCTTCGAAGCCGGCGCTGTAGCTCGTCAGCGCGTAGTGGCGATCGTTGCAATCCATGTCGCCGGCGATCGAGTTGCCGGCGATTCCGCCCAGGATGACGCCGGCGATGGTTGCGCCGCCGTTTCCGTGGCTGATTCCGTTGCCGATGGCGCCGCCGGCGACAGCGCCCAGAATGGTGCCGGCCGCCGTATTGTCGTGGCAGTCGCTGCCGTAATAGTAGGCGCCGCGCTGATAGCCTGGATTGCCGCCTTGGGCGCGCCAGGCATCGGCACGGTAGCGGTCGTTGCGCTCGCGGCGGGCAACGCCGTCGTCATAGCCGTAATTGTAGCCGCTGCCGTAAACCGGCTGGTTCGGGTCGCTGGCGTTGGCCGGCGGGGCGGCGCCGTTGCCGCCGTGACGGTTGTAGTTGCTGTCGGCGCTGGCCGCGCCCGCGCTCAGCGCGACAACCGCCGCGGCAAGCAACACGCTCGTCTTGTTCAACATTATCGGTTCCTTGGAGGAATGCCGGCGCGAGGTTCCGAAGGGGAAATAGCGCTGGTTAGGGAAAGCGCCTACGCGCTCGCTCGGACAGAAAACTCGCTGGCGCAAGTTTCGATCCATCCGCGGCAGCGTGCGTTAACCGCGCCATGTGAGCAATTCCGCACAGTCCGCGCGCCGCCGAAGGCGTAGGACTGTCGCCGGCGGATGCTGGTAGCCGACCGTTTGCGCGACCGTTCGATCGCGCGGTCGGAGGAACAATGAAGGATAGTTTCGACCAAATCGAAGCGGCGCGTTCGCTCGCGCAAATCATCGTGGGCACGGTGCGCGAGCCCCTGCTCATTCTCGATGGCGATCTGAACGTCCTGTTCGCCAGCACCTCCTTCTACCGCGCATTCGAGACAGGTCTGGAAGACATCCGGGACCGGCAGCTGTTCGCACTGGACGACGGTGCCTGGGATATCCCCGGCCTGCGCGCGCTGCTGGCGGACATCGCGCCCGAGAACACCGCCACCGAAGGGTTTGAAATCGCCCACGACTTCCCGCGGATCGGCCGACGCACCATGCTCATCTGCGCCCGCAAGGCGCGCTACGAAAGCGATACGCGCACCGCCATCCTCCTCAGTTTCGAAGACGTGACCGAACGGCGCGGCCTCGAGCGGGAGAAGGAACATCTCCAGCAGCGGACCGACGAACTTCTGCAGCAGAAGGAAGTCCTGCTCGAAGAGATGCAGCACCGCATCGTCAACAGCCTGCAGATCATCGCCAGCATCCTGATGCTCAAGGCGCGCGCCGTGACCTCCGAGGAGACGCGCCGGCATCTGCAGGACGCCCACCGCCGCGTCATGTCGGTCGCCGCGGTGCAGCGGCACCTGCACACCTCCGGCCGCGCCGACCTCATCGAAGTCGCGCCATATCTGTCGAAGCTGTGCGAGTCGCTCGCCGAGTCGATGATCGGCGACAGCAGCCCCGCCAAGCTGATCGTCATCGCCGATACCGGCTCGCTGGCCTCCGCCGACGCCGTCAGCATCGGCCTTGTCGTCACCGAACTCGTCATCAATGCCCTGAAATACGCCTTCCCGACGGCGCGGAGCGCGGCGGAAGTCGTCGTCCGATACGAAGTCAACGGCACGGACTGGCAGCTGTCGGTTTGCGACAACGGCGTCGGCCGGCCGGAAGATGACGGCACGGCGAAAAAAGGCGGCCTGGGCACCAGTCTCGTCAACGCGCTGGCCCATCAGCTCGACGCCAAGGTCCAGATCGCCAGCACCCAAGCCGGCATGAGCGTGACGATCACACACGCGACCTTCACCGCATTGGTGCCGCAGGCGGCGTGACGCCGCCGGACAGCCGGACAGCCTTCTTTACTACCCCGCGCGGCCGGTATTTGCTGTGCGAATACGAACGCGGGGGCGATCATGGCGGCACTGCAATATCCCATTCCGGCGACGCGGCGTGCCCTGCTTGGCTCTTTCGCCGCGCTCGGCGCCGGTGCGTTGGCATTCAAGCCGAGCCGTGGCGGCGCCTCCGACGTCGATGTCGTGATTGTCGGCGCCGGTGCCTCCGGCATCGGCGCGGCGCTTGAGCTAAAGCAGGCGGGCCTGAGTTGCCGGATTCTGGAAGCCGCCGACCGCGTCGGCGGACGGGCTCTCACCGACAACGCGACCTTCCGCAAGGCGGCCGGCAAACCCGTGCCGTTCGATATCGGCTGCGCCTGGATTCACCGCTACCGCGACGGCGATCCCTTCGCCGAATGGTCGCGCAAGCTGCACTTCGACACCCAGGCCCACGATCTGGAAGTCAACCGCCTGTTCTACGGCGCCACGCCCTATGGCGATGCGATGGTCAAGCTCGAGATCAAGGACGAGGAGATCCTCAAGGAGCGGATGGAGAACGCGCCGGACGTGGCGGCCAGCACCATCGTCCCCAACTGGCGCCCGCCGATGGATGCCGCCGCGACCTATATGGGGCCGATGGATATGGCCGTCGACTTCGACGACATGTCCACCACCGACTACGCCAGGATGGCGGACTACGAGTACAATTATCTCGTGCGCGAAGGCTATGGAACGCTGGTGAAGATGGTGGCGCTGATGGGCAACCTCGACGTCGCGCTCGCCACGCCGGTGACGGCCATCGACACCAGCGGCGCCGGCGTCAAGGTGACGACCGGCGGACGCCGGCCCGGCACGATCAACGCCAAAGCCGTCATCGTCACCGTGTCGACCGGCGTTCTGGCGGCCGAAACGATCAAATTCACGCCGCCCCTGCCGGCGCAGACACAGAGCGCGATCGACGATGTTCCCATGGGCCTGCTGGTGAAAATCCCGCTGCAGATTCCGGGGATCGGTCACTACATCGACGGCATCCGCCCCTACGACAACGTGCTGCAGGAAAATCCCGGCCTCGATGATATCTACTTCCTGGCCTGGCCGTGGGACAGCGATCTGATGGTCGGTTTCGTCGGCGGCAAGTTCGGTTGGGATCTGTCGAAGCACGGCCAGCCCGCGGCCGTCGATTTCGCCAAGCAGAAGCTGGCCGAGATTTTCGGTTCCGACATCAAGCGCCGCGTGGCGCGCGGCCTGCTGACGCCCTGGGCGCTCAATCCCCTGACGCGCGGCGCCTACTCGGCGGCGAAACCCGGAAAGTTCGCCAGCCGCGCCGTGCTGGGAGAGCCCATCATGGACAGACTGTTCCTCGCCGGCGAAGCCACCGCCCCCGACGGCATGTTCGCGACGTGCAGCGGTGCGTACATGGCGGGGACGGATGCGGCGGCGAAGATCGCGGCGCTGGTCAAGGCGGGATAGCATGCCTATAGGACCGCATTCCACAGCGGCGCCGGGCTTGTGCCGTCCTTGGAGAGATCATGGCTGATCGTGCCGTAAACCGTTTGGCAGCACCACGCTGTTCAAGGCGCGTGTCGTCCTGCGAACATCGATGTCCTTAGTCGCATCCTCGCTGAACGCCGCCAGATTGGTTTTTCGTGCTATAGCCAACCATCTAATGCTGGAAGTATGGCCCAGTATTGGGTTAGAACCCTGAACTATGCTGTAGGGGCAGACGATGCCGCGGCCGACAAAAGGAACCATTTTCGCCTGCAGGTTTTCACTTCCGATATTTGTCTTGGCAATTGCAGTCCAATTCATTCCGGCGAACGCCAATTCCGCATCGCAACTGCCGGAGCCTCCAAATCTGATTGGAGTTTGGTGGGTTCCGCTTGCCGCGGCATTCATCGGTGCCGCAGCGGCTCTCATAACGCCTTTCATAAAGGACTATCTCATCCAAAAATTGAATGAACGCCGCTCCAAATCTGAACGGCAGCAGGATATTTTTCGAAACTATGCAGCGCCACTGGCAGCATCGAGCGAGAAGTTGCTGTGGCGGTTCTCCGAGATTTTTCTGGATAACGGCTATCATTTTCTGAAAAAAGCAACGCTTCCGCTCGTCTACAACGAGTACAAGCGGAAATCGACGCTCTATCGTATCGCCAGCGTTCTCGGTTGGATTAGAGCCATGCAACTGGAACTTAGCGCTCTGCCGAGAGGCGCGTCTGGTTTTTTAACGCCGGTGGCAAGCGCGATCAGCAAAGTCCAAAGCGCGCTCGCTGACGGACGGCACGTGGAAATTTACCGTTTGGAGCAGATGTGTTCGGTTTGGAGGCTCAGCCTGGACTCGCTCGACGGCGGCCAAAGGAAATCATTGGCGACCGAGTTCGAAGTAAAGCTTTACGAACTTAGCGGCAGTACTCTCAAACATGACAGCAACCAGATTCAGGCATTGCCACTCGAGGAAAAGCTGGCGATCTGCAAAGGGCTATCCGACTTTTTGTGCCGTAGGCTTCAGAGAACGCCAATAACCGAAAGCATAGTGGCGGAAACGATAAACCAAGCGATCAGAGGTTTATCCTATCGGGAAGCTCTCATCTATCGCGATTGGCAGGACGCGATCGGCGATGTGATGCTTGAGGCCGATCCCGACTCGGTTCGTCGTTTCAAGATCGTCGGCTACGAGCGGTTCGAGCAGATTTTGCTGGGTCAATCTCTCTGGATGGAGGTTTTCCGGGATAGCATCGTCGACATCGATTTCGATTTGGTCGACCCGAACGATTTTCGTGCAAAGCAGCTTAAAGATTTGGCCTCCGGAATTGCCAACATTATCATTTCACTTTCCCAGTCCGAGGAAAAGGACTTGGTTGGAGCGCCTGTGCTCGATGTTGCAAGAAAGCTTGCGATCGCGGGCTAAACAGGTCGCCAACCTAGCCCAACAAAAAAACGGCCCGGATTTCTCCGGGCCGTTTTGTATTCGATGATCGAAGCGCTGTCTCAGCGCTTCGTGAACTGGAGACTTCATAAGCCTTTGCTTTTATGTAGATATTTTGAGCGTTCCATTTTTGTGCATGATTTGTGAAGGCCATATCAATGAGTGGATTCACTGGATGGCGCACTGTTCGTCGACCAAATGGTCGTCAACATCCTTGTCAGGCACGGCGCTATCGGAATGTCGATCGTATTCCAGAATTAAGCACGTCGTGCAGCTTACAACAGCTATCCTGATGCTTTGCTTCAGATGGAAGATCATCTGCCTTTTCGGCAAATAGGTGATCCGCTCTTCATCGACGAGACGGAGGTCGATGCCGTCGTATGATGAGGTCAGCGTCCTCTCCACGGTAGAATCGGGGAATGAGGATTGATAGCGCTGCGTTTGAAGTGGATCTCGGGTCATGTCGATAGTCCGACCCAGGCGATAGACCATACCATCGGCGGCATTCTCGTCAGCAGCAGGGTTTCCATAAAAAAGAACTTTGTCGCCAATCACTTTGATCTTGAGTGGAAACCCGGCCCAATCTCCGGGTTGACCTCCCATTGGAGGCCTCTCCGGCCCCCACATCGTCATAACGGCGTTGATTGTCTTTCCATTCAAATCACAACTCGCGGCTACCGCCCGTTGCGAAGGCAACATAAGCGTGGCTACCGCCAAAATTTGAAAAAACCGAACGGCATTGGTCATATTCGACATCGCAGCATTACCCGTCTGAAATCGAGCAAGATTCCATTCTTGTCAAACTCTGTTTTCCAAAGGTTCCAACACCGCCTGCAATAAGGTCATGCTCGACCACGATGCACTCAGCGCAGTCGCCAGAGACTCGAATGGTTCGTAGGTCAAGCACTCTCAGGCGAATTGGATCGCCCTGGTGAAGTGCCGAGAATCGCTCCCACATGGTTCTGATAACACCATCGGAAATCACCGCGGATGCGAACGTCCTTGCAACCAAGCGAGTATCGGATGACGCTAGCTCGTCGGATAGCTGATTAGGATCATCGGTTATGTCCCGTTTCTCGCCAATGTAATAAAGTTGACCTGATGAATTGGTCGCCTCGGCGTCGAACACCAGTATCTTATTTCCAACAATCGACATCCGCTCATGCATTCTGTCGCACACGCGATCACGACAGCGCAGGAAAACGTAGTTCAGCGTTTTCCCATTCAGAACGCATCCAGCAGAAAAAGCCGGGCCGCACAAGTGAAATAGGCCAACTGTCAGGGCCAATATAAAGATCGAATTTTGCTTCATCCGCATATCTTTTTCCCGTTGAATATAACGCAACGCACTGATGACGGAGTCTGATCGTCTGTCGTGTGTTCGATATTTGCGCCAACCTCCGGCCGGGTGGGGTCGCTTGAAGCTCCATCATTATCTGCGCTGGGAGGAGGTTCAACAGGCGTGCGCGCAATATGAGGCGATGGCGGCCGCACCGACGGAGGCGGTCCGATCTCAGCCTGAGGCGGCTTTTGCAATTCCTGAATTCTTGCGAGCGCCATACCAACGAATGCCCCAAATGGATACAGCCTTAGATACTCTTTGTACCCAGCGACGGTGTCGATCCTCACAGCGGCTTCCCACACTGCAATTTCCAAAGCTCTCGAGTGGGCCGCCTGCTGTTGTTCGCGCTGTTCCGGAGGGGGCAATACGATTGGCTGAATTGGCCTCGCTTCGGGGCAGTGTGCGAACGAAATGAGTGGGCAAAATGCCAACTCTGCCAACTTGTCTTCGACGTCGGAGCCTGTTGTGAGGTAAAACACTGCGAGCGCGACGAAGATAATTACAGATATAACCGCGCTGTAAATTCTCGTTTGCCAAACAGACCATTTCGGGTTTGTGAAAATTCGCGGCGAAAACCAGCCGATTGACAGGCTTAAAAGCCCGTGGATGACAAATTCCAGTAGTCGCATGAAAGTCTTCGGCCAAAAAAGAATGGTAGGCAATGCGAAGGTACATCAATTGCACTGCAATAGAACAGCGTCCAAAGACACAGCACGAACACGGAGCCTAATCTCTAAGCTGGCGAGGGACTTAGTAGAGAGGATGTCTTTGCACTGAACGCCCTCCCCGACGTGCCGTCGATCATCAGCTTCAGGTAGATGCTGTGGTTCGGGAGATTGAGCAGGTCTTCGACGCCGAATGTCGGCTGAAACTCCCGCGCCAGATAGGACGCGTCCTCGGCACCTACGCGGAAGCTGATGAGCGTGCCGGCGTTGCCGAGGACGGACGAGCGTATCTCCGGCTCTAGCTGGTGCAGGTGCTGGTGCGCCAGCGTGAGGCCCACGCCGTACTTGCGCAGCTCCGGGAGCATGTTGGCGAGCATGAGCGTGGTGAAAGCCTGGAACTCATCCACATAGATGAAGAAAGGGCGTCGCTCAGCGCCGTCGGCGCGAGACAGCGCGGCCAGCGAGAGCGTTGAGAGGATGAACGCACCCAGAAGATGCGCCGTGTCCTCACCCAAGCGTCCTTTGGAGACGTTGACGAGCAGCACCTCCCCTCGATCCATGAGCGAGCGCAGGTGCAAATCGGCTTTCGGCTCCACGAGGATGCGGTGGAGCGCAGGGTCTGAGAGAAGCGCTCCGAGCTTGTTCTGGATTGGCGCTACAGCATCCGCCTTCTGGCGGAAGTGGTACTGCTCGAACTCGTTGTGCCAGAAACGCCGCACGGTCTCGTTGCGGATGTCCCGCACTACGGACTTCCGCCACTTCTCATCCGCGTAGAGGCGCAGGATATCGGGGAGCGTGGCGTCGTCCCGCTCTAGGAGCGCATAGAGCGTATTGCGCAGCACATGCTCCATGCGCACACCCCAAGCGTCCGGCCAGAGCTTTCGGAGGGTTTCGATGAGGCCAGAGACAGCAAGCGGTATCTTGTCGTCCCGCACACGACGGAGGGGATTGTATCCATAGGGCTGAGCGCCATCTGGCGCATTGAGGTAGTGGACGCGTCCAGGCGCTTCCGCCACCGCGTCCCGTGCGATCCTCTCCACGAGGTCGCCATGAGGGTCAATGAGCGCGAAGCCGCGCCCTGCTTCCAGGTCTTGCCTCGCCAAGGTTTCAAGAAGCGTGGACTTACCAACACCCGTCTTGCCGATGAGGTAGATGTGCGAGAGGCGGTCCGGCTGCTTGATGCCGAAGGGAACGTTGCTATTTCGATGATTGGTGCGGGCGAAATATGAGATAGCCGTGGAGTCCATCTGTTGCAGTTTGGCGCGCGCGCCGACGGACGTATAGACACGGAAATATCTCGACGCGCCGGTGTACCCATCTCGTGTAATCGTTCTGCGGGACAAAGTTCAGGACAAATCCTTACATCTCTCCGGGCGATATTTCAGGGCATAGGTTTCAAAGCGTCGCACGCGCAAACTGACACCATATGAATACCCAAAAATTCCGTGAGCTTTGCCAGCAGGTTCTCATTCCGCTTCTTACAGAGGTGTTTGAGCACCACCTCATCGATATCCACGATGTCATCAACATTTCTGCAAATGAGCTGATACGTATCGGCGAGCGCCTCGACGATATCGACACGCGCCTCCCCCTCAGCGACGACGGCGACGAATAGCTGCGCGGTATCAGCCGTAGCCGTGATAGAATGCCCTCGCCCGATCCAGGCAAGTTCTTTGACAAGCAGCCGACGGGCTCAATCGAGCTGTTGACGGTCGCCGAAGCAGCGAAGCTGCTCGGCGTTTCGGCGTCAGGCATGCGGCGGCTCCAGCAAGAGCGGCGCATACCGTTCTTCAAGGTGGGACGCTGCGTGCGCTTCGCCAAGAGCGATCTTGCGACATACCTGGCACAGCGCCGCGTCGAGTCCGTCGGTTAAATCAGATCAAAATGGCAACACGACTTATTCGAAGGTCGTGGTGGGTCGATTTTCGCTTCGATCACACGCGACATCGAAAACGAAGCCCAGAGAACTCGCGCGCGGGTGCGCGCGCATACGAAGTCGCCCTGAGACAGCGCCTCGCTCGGGGCGAGGACATCGATGGAAAGCAGCGGCTATCGGAACGACTGACGTTCTCAGAGTTCGTACCGAAATGGTTCGAGGAGTACGTCATCCCCAACAACAAGCCGTCGGAACAAAAGGCAAAAAAGTATGCCTTCTCGGCCTCACTGGTACCATTCTTCGGACGAACGGCAATCTCCGAGATAGGAGTTCGCGATGTCGAGCAATACAAGGCACAGCTCGTCCGCGAAGGTAAGTCGCACAAGACGATCAACAACCGACTTGCCGTGCTGCGAAAGTGCCTGCACACGGCGTACGACTGGCTCAATCTTGCTGGAACGCCACCGAAGATCGTGTGGCTGAAGTGCCCTCCGCCCCGCACCGATCACCTCGCGACAGACGAGTGCGACCTGTTGCTCCAGCATTCGAGCGGCACAATTCGGGAGATGATCCTATGCGCGCTGCGGACCGGAATGCGGCAGGGCGAACTCAAGGGCCTACAGTGGACATCGATTGATTGGCGGAATTCCAGTGTGGCTGTTCGCCATTCGCGGTCCGACTATACGAAGTCCCTGGGCTCTCCGAAGGGCAACCGCGAGCGACACATCCCGCTCGACATAGACCTGCGCGAGGTATTGAGCGCGCGTAGACGTGCCGAGGGTTACGTCTTCCTGGACGGCAACGGCCAACCGTTTACCCACATGAAGGTGAGCAGAGCCCTCGCCGAAGTCTGCTGCCGTGCGGGGCTCCGAAAGATAGGGTGGCATACGCTGCGCCACACGTTTGCCTCGCACCTCGCGATGAACGGCACGCCGCTCAACATCGTTCAGGCCCTGCTCGGCCATTCGACCATCACAATGACGATGCGCTATGCCCACGTGGCGCCATCGGCGCTGCGGACGGCTATCGAACTGGCAAATCCCCGAACGGCCGGCACAGCGAACTATGGGCAACCGGTGGGCAACAAGTGGCAAGAACGACAATTGCAAAACACCTTCGCCAATGGCGAGATTGACGAAAATCAAGCATCTACGCACGGGTATCCGCCAAGTGACCTGCCGCTTGCGGCTTGAATGCTTGTGCGGAGAGGGAGGGATTCGAACCAGCGAGCAGCGAACGGCAGGCTTCGACGACAGGCAAGCGTTTGCGGGGTGTTGCGGCGTAAACACCGGAGTTGGGAGGAACCGTAGCATCACGAAATTGTAGTCAGGAGTGCTAAGAGCGAAGACCCATTCATCAGCTTGCGGGCAACCAGTGGGCAACGCCTAGCGGCGTCCTCCCTCGGGGATTATCAGCAAAGAACTTTGTCGGATCGAAGCGATGAATGAGAGCCAAAAGCCGCCCGCGAGGGTGGCTTTTGAGCATTCCTTTAGTTCCGCTTTATCTCCGCAATATCTCCTACGGCGATAATTCCGTGCATAGCATTACCGCTCATGTCTGCGAAAATTGCCTTACCGCGCTCTATGAATACCTACCGCCTACGCAAGTTCAGAAAGTCCGCTCATCTCACGCAGCGGGAGGTGGCGATGCTTGTAGGTTACGCATCGCAACGCGCGTACTCGGATGTGGAGCTTGGCATTAAGCGGCCAGCGCTCGGAACAGCTCTTGCGTGCTCCATTCTGTTCAATGCCTCCCTCCCCGACTTGTTTCCCGGCCTCGCTGAATTCGTAGAGCGCGACGTACTGGCACGCGCCCGGAAGCTGAACGAGGATTTGGCGAAACACCCGAACCGAGAAGCAGCGGCTTCGCACGTTGCCGACATTGTCAGCCGCATTGGCAGTTCTAGCACGCTCGAATGACGCCAAAGACGAAGATTGTTCTTGGTCTCCATCCATCGTCACGAGGTTTCGGGTGGGCTCTCTTTGAAGACACCCTTTCACTCCTAGATTGGGGAACGGTGGATATCCGCAGAGACAAGAACGCGATTGCGCTCAGCCGCATCGAGTTGCTTCTCGACCGGCATCGACCAGCGGTCCTCGCGATGGAGCGGCACGACGTGGTAGGTGCCCGCCGCTCCCGTCGGATTCGTCGATTGTACTTCGCCATCGTGAAGTGTGCGGAGGCTAGAGATATCAGCGTGGAGTGCTACTCACGGGCCGAGATTTCGAGTTCGCGGCATCTCGAAGGCGCACGCACACGCGAAGAAATTGCTGCTGCAGTGGCCGACCGTTTGAACGTGCTAAGACCCCGTCTTCCCAAGCCTCGACAAATTTGGATAAGCGAGCGTTCGGGAATGTCGCTGTTCTGCGCCGCAGCGTGTGCGCTCACGTACTTCGCGAGACTGGACGATCTCTCACTCGGTGACGTCTGACCGCTCCCGCGCATCCCGGAGCGCCGGAATTCTTCCGACGCTCCTCATGCGCAGGAGCGAGCAATGGACACAGCAGTACCTTCACAGCGGCGCGACGTGCATCGCGCCATCACCGACAGCATCGTCGCGGCTATCGAGGCCGGGACGGATAAGTGCGAGCGGCCCTGGCACCGCCCCGGCCTCCAGATGCCTATGAATGCCAACACCACGTCCGCATATCGTGGCGTCAACGTCGTGGCGTTGTGGGCGCAGGCCATAGACCGAGGATACGCCTCAAACCTCTGGGCCAGCTACAAGCAATGGCAGAGCATGGGCGCGCAAGTCAGGAAGGGCGAGCGCGGCTCCATGATCGTCTTCTACAAGCGGCTCGAAGAACTACCGCTCGAAGCCGAAGACGACGGACAAAGCCGCCTCAACTTCGTCGCGCGCGCCTCCCACGTGTTCAACGCCCAACAGGTAGACGGCTTCGAGGCACCACCTGTTGAACGCCTCTCCGAATTCCAGACCGACCAGGAAGCCGAGGCGTTCGTTGAAGCCGTTGGCGCGGAAGTGCGGCACGGCTTCACCACGGCCTGTTACCGCCGCTCGACCGACAATATCGAAATGCCGGACACCGAATGGTTCGTGGGGACCAGCACCAGTTCGCCCCTCCAAAGCTACTACGGCGTCCTCTGCCACGAGCTGACGCACTGGACCGGCGCTCCGCACCGCCTCGCCCGAGATATGGGCAAACGCTTCGGGGATCAGGCGTATGCGATGGAAGAATTGGTAGCGGAGATTGGCGCCGCCTTCCTCTGTTCAGCACTTGGCATCGCCTCAGAGCCCCGCCCCGACCACGCCGCCTATGTCTCGACCTGGCTGCAAGTGTTGAAGGGCGACAGCAAGGCCATCTTCACCGCCGCGAGCAAGGCGCAGGAGGCATATGAGCACCTCGCCTATCTTGCGACCGCAGACAAGCAACAGGCCGCACAATGACTTCGACCCCGGCACGCGCCGGGGTCCTTCTTAATTTGACACTGCCAGCAATGTATTAGGCGAGCCCCTCGACAGACTCGGGCATTGGGTCCAGCATTCACTCACCCCACGTCGGGGCCCTTAGCTGGAACGCACGCCATGTGGATAGTCCGCACGGATGTGACGGTGAGGATCAATGTCGCAGCTTGCTTGTATGGGCTCGCTGCGATCATCGCGGTTCTACTCCGGTAGCCTCCGTTAAATAGCAAAATCGCTGAAGAGGGCCCCTCACGCAGGGGCCCTTTTCGCATGTAATACCTAGTGTTCTCAGCGAATGGACTCGACGCGCCAGCCGATAGCGTCCAGCTTCTGAAAATAGGCGGTGTGCTCGATAATCCACCGTCGGTCCTGCTGAGCTTGCGTGAACGGGGCGTTGGTCGCCGGATAGGCCCGGAACATCATGTCGTTCCCGAAGTCGGTCCTGCCGACCGCGCCGTACCGGAAGATGACGGTCGCGGTCTTGCCGCTCGGATCGACCGTCGTATCGAGGACGTTGACCGCGACTGGCATGACCAAGCAGCCGAAGTATTCTCGCTGCTTGAACCACACCTGCGCGTACTTGTGAATTCTGACGGCCATCCGCACGGTGAGCGTCGGGTTGACGGGGTTCACATGCGTTAGCACGTCCTCTGACGTGTCTGGCCCATGGTCCGTTGACGACATCACATATCGTCCGCTGCTGAGCCACTGGCTCTCCCAGGTATCGAGGATCGGAAAGTCGCTCGGCGCACCGAATACGATTCGGCTCGGCGTGCAGTTCACGATCGAGTATTCAAGGAGCATGGCGGCGGCTGTCTGCGCGGTGAGCGCCTCCGCTGCTGCCGGCACGGGTGCGGCAGAAGCTTCACTGATCGGCGAGCTGGAGGATGCCGATTTGCTATCGTGCCCGGATGAAGCCAAGCCAATCGCGCCGTAGCCGGCACCACCGACGACCGCCAATAGGCCGATACCTGCAAGAGTCCCGAGTACCGGCGATTGGGCGAAAAACACCCGGATTACTGCAATCCATCGCCCCATACCCAGCCACCCGATTGAAACAATATGGCTGATTTTGTTTCAAAGTGGCCGGTCCGGACTGCTTGATTTAGGGTCAATTTTTTCCAGAAATGAATCTGTCAAGTTTTCTAGAGACCTTTTTCGGCTTTGCTAATTCGCATTCCCAAATTGTCAGCACGCGCCAGCCGAGGCGCCTAAGTGCCCTGTTGTTTGTCTTGTCGCGCTCCACATTTCGAGCCAATTTCGGCAACCAATATGCCTGACGAGTTCGCGGCACGTTCGACAGCAGACATGCATGCTGGTGCCAAAAGCACCCATGGACCTGAACAACGGCATTGTGACGCTTGAGGACGATGTCCGGTTTGCCAGGCAACGAGCGCTGATGAAGTCGGAACCGATAGCCTAACGCATGAAGCAATCGTCGCACCAAAACTTCCGGCTTAGTATTCTTCTGCTGGATGGATCGCATAATGCGCGACCTAGCCGCGCTTACCTCTTGGGATTCGTCGGACACCGAATCATCTTTTCCATTCAAATTCAGTTACTTACTGGCCTCATTCCACTTCGAAAAAACGACCTGGCGGTTTTTGCTAGAGTTTGCCATAAACGATTCGGGAACCTCGGCATGCCATCCTTCGGCATCATAACAAGGGCTTATTGCGATGGTCACTACGGAAGGGCCACCGTGCTTTGTTGATGTATTCGCCGGCTGCGGCGGCCTAAGCCTAGGGCTTAAGCGCGCGGGATGGAAAGGCCTTTTCGCAATTGAGAAAGACGCCTTTGCGTTCGAAACTCTCAATGCAAACTTCGGTGGAACCGAAGGCCCTCTCACCTATAGCTGGCCAACAACAGTAGAGAGAAAACGGTGGGATATTCGTCGCCTGATTGATACCCGACCCGACGCACTAAGGGCGATGGCTGGCAAGGTTGATCTCATCGCCGGCGGACCACCCTGCCAAGGCTTTTCTCATGCTGGCCGTAGACGACTCACCGATCCGCGAAACAAGCTGTTCGAGGCATATCTTGAGTTAGTCGATATTTTGCTTCCGAAACTTGTGCTTGTCGAGAACGTTCGAGGATTCACCTCAGATTTCAAGGCTAAACGAAACGGTGCCATCAAGAACTTTGCATCCACCTTGGAAGAAAAGCTCTCCAAGAAATATGACATCACATTCTCGGTGATAAAGGCGAGTGACTTCGGTGTTCCACAAGCCCGTCCTAGGTTTTTTTTGATTGGGGTGCGCAAGGACTTGGGGCAATCTGCTCTGATCGAATCCTTTTTTGCAGACCTCTCTCGCCACAGCAAAATATTCTTGGGCAAAAAAGGCTTGTCGCGTTCGCCATCGGCTCGAGACGCGATCAGCGATCTTGAAATAGCGCGCAACGGTATGAGTGCATGTGCCGAAAGCAACGGATTTATGACGATTGACTACAAGTCACCAATTACGGCCTTTCAGAAGGCGATGCATGAGGGTCACGATGGAGCACCGTCCGGCCTTCGACTAGCACGCCATCGAGATGATATCAGTCGCCGGTTTGGGGAAATCATAAAGACCTGCAGAGAAGAAGGCCGGCTCAACGTCAATCTTTCCGCTGAGACCAAGAAGGCCCACAAGCTCAAGAAAGCAGCGCTTCGCGTGCTCGATCCCCTAAGTCCGGCGCCCACAATCACCAGCTTGCCTGATGACCTGCTCCACTACTCGGAGCCCCGAACATTGACAGTGCGCGAAAATGCGCGCCTGCAAACTTTTCCGGATTGGTTTACCTTCCACGGAAAATATACAACCGGGGGGCATCTTAGAAGAAAGGAGGTGCCGCGCTTCACCCAAGTAGCTAACGCAGTGCCGCCACTGCTGGCGGAACAGATTGGATCTCGGTTGCTAGAGATTCTTCTTGGCTGCAAACCCATCCGCATGAGCACCAAGAGCGTCGCAAACGACCGTAAGCGCCAGACGCTGAGCACGAAGTTTGCCCCGAAACTCCGTCATCCACGCGTCATCGATCGTAACAGAAGGTTTTCCACGCTTGATCGATCTCAAAGTTAGCGTGCCGTCGGCCTGAACGTCTTCCTTCGCGTGAGCAAGGGTATTGCGGTTGTGGATCACGTCGACTTCATATGACTTTAGTGTTTCAAGCGCCGCCTGCGGTTGTTCCGACAGACATTTCGCTACCCGCATGATTGCCATGTATTTCTGCATTGATGGAAAGATGCGTGGATCGGTCACGACATCGACTATGAGACCCTTATCGACAAGAGGCTTGAGGTCACTGACATTCCTGTTCGCTCCATCGAACAGCTTTTGAAGCGTCTCCTTCGCCTTCTGAGACATTTTCTCATCACCCGTTAGGGTGAATACCTTTTCCAGCACATGCTCCATTTGCACGTCCATGTCGGCCACCTCAGCCATCGCGATACCTCGCATATGACTAAGGTCCACCGCTTTGCCGATCACAGTCTCCGCTAGTCCCACCAAGGCGTCACTTAGATCGCCCCTGTAAGCGACGAATACACCGGCTACTCCTTGGCCTGCTAGTTCCTTTAAGAGGTCCACCGAGGGGCTGCTTGAATAAAAGACCATGTCAGTAAATTGCAATTCTTTCCTCATCCGTGCTGAAGCTACCGCGCCGTCGGAATCCGTCCGGCCCAAATTGTAGTCGACCATCACCAAATTGTAGTCCTTGCCGGAACTGCGAGCGAGATCACGCAGCCCAGCCTCAGAGAGGTCTTCCGCCACTTTCGTGCGAAGCAAAAAGCCCTTACTTTCGAGATAGTCAGAAAGTATTCTGATCGCCTCACCCACGGTTTCGGGATGGTCATCCACGATGAGTAGGCAGAATTCCAGCCTCACGACGGTACCCTCAATATAATATGCGCGCCATTAAGTGACGCCGAGAAGGGCTCGCGCGTCGCTCCTACAACTCCTTTCATACCCTCGACCAACTGCTTTACATGGAAGAGGCCAAGTCCCGATCCATCGGTTGTAGTGACCCCCTTTTCGAAAACGCGGCTGACATCTGAAAAAGACTTCGGCCATCCGATGCCGTCGTCAGACACATCCACCAGAAGTTCGGGCTTCTGTCCCTTCCCAACGGTGATGGCGATATTGATATTATCGGCCTTCGCTTTTGTGGCGTTCGAGACAAGGTTGTCTAGGATCATTCCTATCTCGATTGGCTTAAAGAGCTTCCTAAATTCCTTGTCGTCACTGGTCACGCTTACAGTGATACCCCGAGGCGCCCAGAGACTTCCTATCGTCTCAACATAGTCCTTAATGTACCCGGCGAGATCAGCCTCGATCTGCGCCGATTGCTGCTTGTAACCGCCCTTTGTCGCAAACTTAGCCGCGATAATGATCTGGCCATTTCTATAGGAAACACGTTCAAGAAAATCGATCCAATCCGATTTGGTGATTTGGGCACCACTCCGAAGCTTTCCCATCATTCGCTTAACGCCATGCTGAACATCCGTGGCATGGCCCATGATCTGGTGGTGCAAATTGAGCACTGTATCCTGATCCAACGACGAAGCTGCGACCAAGAATGCGTTGCGCTCACGCTCGTCGGTGAACTTTTGCTCTGCCTGCTCAGCCGCGGCTTCCGCTGCCATGGCCCTGGACTGCGCCCTGCTCTCCGCCTCTCTGGCCTCCGCTTCTGCAGCTTCAAGCGCGCGGATACGGGCCTTAGCGTCTTCAACGCGTGCCAGTAGTTTCTTGTCGCCGGTCTCTTCGGCCAGCAATTCGAGAGCATCAAGCGACGCTTCAAATGCCGATGATTTTTCATCAATAATGCGAACGAGCTCTGGATTGTACTCTAGAAGCTCTACCCCCTCAGTCGCGGCCAATCGAGAGACAAGCTGAGTGACAAGAGCGCTGCTTTCGTCAAGCATGATTCGTGAAATGTCGGCTTGATCCGTATCGAATTTATCCTTCCAAGTTATATCGACGACATAGCGTTCTAATCGACGTACGCATTTGTCTCGTACACAGTCGATAAGCTCTTGGACCTTTTCATTGCGTATTAGCCCCTGCCGGCTCGTAGCCTCGTTGAAGCCTGCTGCACCTTGAATATCGACGCGACCAATGAGATCGCGATTGCCAAGAAACCGCCTTTGACCTTGTGCCTTGCGCCGGTTGAGCCCGAAGAAATCGTCGTCTTCTGCGCCAATTGGAAATACTCGAAACCCATTCCTGAACAAGAATATCGAACCGAACTGAACCGAGGGAATGCCCATCCTCCGACCGAAGACGGCTTTGGCGCTGCGATTTAGGAAATAGATGTCAGCCTTAATGGCGGTCGGCCCGAGATAGCTGTACTCGTTGGGCTCTCGAATTCGATAGATAGTTTCCCCGCGATCTTCTAGCGTTGTCTCTATCGACCGGCCATTTTGCGTGAGCCTAATCTGGATCGATGCGGTTCGATTTCCAATGACGTCAAGTATTGGATTTTCGATAACGCCATTTACGATCAGTCTCGAGGGCTTCTTGTCGTTGGAGAGGCTGGCATTGTATGCAGCATCCAATTCGTCTGCTTCTACCTCGCCCGGAGCAGATATATTTATTTGAAATTTTGGCGTCCCTGAGGAGAACGGGTCTATTAGTTTGGTTAGCTCCCTTTTCAAGCGTTGGAGTTTGTCTCTATTCCATTGATACCTGAGGTCCCGGATTTCCAAGACGGTTCCTGTCTCACCACCAGGTTTGAGCGATGCGTCCGGAAATTCGGCCTTTCTGCTTAGGCCCACCTCGACTTCACTGAACTCCGTTTTGGGGTTTCCTTCGTAGTTTTTCCAGTCGATATCCAATATCTGAACAGGATGGTCGGCCGCCTTCGACGCAAGCCTCAGCGTAGTGCCTAGCCTATCGCAAGAAAATCTCCCGACACCCTTTGCTCCCGCGAAATGTCTGGTTCGTTGTCCAACGCGATTGCGATAGTCGTCGTCCTCGGTCCCGTCGCGTTTTGCCGAGTAGGCGACGAAGAGCCATTTGTTCAAGATGTTAGCTCTGGACATCCCCTTGCCGTCATCGGCAATTACAATTCGATCGGCCTCAAAAAGAAGGTTCACCTTTCTGGCGTGGGCATCGAAAGCATTTTTTACGAGCTCAAAAACGGCAACAAAGTCATCGGTAATAAGGTCCTGCCCGATGAGGTCCTTTAGCCCTGTACTGATTTTGAATGCTTCTTGGGTCAATTCGGCCCCCTGCCACTGCTTATGCTAACCGCGCCCTGTGGTAACGCACTAGCCCTGCTACACGGGCCTTTGCTTTTCAAGACTCGGAAGGCGAAGAGTAGGCTGAAATAACAGCTCGTCCAAATGGATAGCGGGTGGCAGCCTCCCGAAAGCTCAGTGTTGGCGTTATACCCGCGCGGCAGGGGGATCAGATAAGTCAGCCTATGATCCTACAATGCGCTCTCCAACCGCCGCCAGGTTCGCTGCGCCACGAGCCGTTCTTCGTCTCCGGTGAGCGTAGTATAAATCGCTGTGGTCTTGATGTTCGCATGACCAAGCCATTTCTGAACCATTGGCAGCGCGACCATCATGGAAGCTTCCGCGCCAAACGCATGTCGCAGCGACTTAGGCTTACAGACATACTCAGGATGGGCGGCAGAGCGCATGACGACCTTAATTCGCCGCCAAGCCGTTGTACGGCTAAATCTCCATAGACGTTCACCTGCTTTCGCTGGATCGCGCTGAGCATCACGGTAGCGGTGGACGTGATTCAGATAGGTTAGGAGTTTGCGCGGCACCGGCACCGCCCGGATCACCAACTTCCGGCGCTTGAGCGTTCGTATATTGATGGTGCCGTTCGCGTCGTCTAAACATTCAGGAGTGATTGCAAGCGCTTCTGATATGCGCGTCCCGCAGAACACCATGACGGCGCAGAAGCTCGCCGTCTCACCTCCAACATCCAGCGCTGCCCGAAGAAATGTCTTGCGCTCCATGGGCACGAGATATTTGCGACGCCCGCGCTCATCGTACAGTGAGTAGGCCATGCGGAGATTTTCTCCGCCCTTGGGAAATACGAGTCCAATGATTGCGATTGACTTCCTTACTGCCTTTGAAACAAAATCAGCCATATTGTTTCATCAGTATACGCATCATTAATGCAAGCGCTACTTGGCTTCGGGGGCGCGTTGAGCCTGTTAATAATCGGGTGTGGACAACGGCATCGCCAGTCTAAGGGGAGGTTATACTGCTTATGTGAACCCCGAACGTCCATTTTCTGCAGAGCCCGATCCGCTCCAATCCAATCGAGCCATGAAAGAGACGCTAGCGGCATGGTTGGATAGAGGCGAAAACGCTGGACCACTGTCCTTCGCTGAGGTTGTTCGTGCTATGGCGGACAGCAGAGCACTAGCTTTGGCTGTGCGGAAGTTTCTCAGCCCGGGGTCTCCTGCTTTTGATATCGACCCGGAAGTCGCGCTCGATTTCAGACAAAAACTCGCATGGGCACTTGTAGACCAGCTTTTTGTGAAAACAGATCATAAGTGAGTATAAATATTCCCAACTGCTGGCAATTGTAGTGCCCTTTTGTGCGGCTATACTGACCTTCGATCTATGGTCGCTGGGAGCACAAAGTAGATATGGGCTCAGATTTTTCGTTTCTAGACGAGTATGGGCCAGCGCTTCGCCAAAAGTTGGAGCAAGCGGAGGAAGTTGTCGACAAGCATCCCGACCTATCGCTAACGGCGATCCGAACATTCTGCGAGTGGCTTCTGGATACGATCGCAGCTTCGAATAATGTCGGAAAACGGGGAGACGATGAATCGTTCGGTACTTTCACGCAAAGGCTTAGCGCTGGCGGGCTTATTCCATCTCACGAGGCCGGCATATTTAGGTCAATCAGGAAAAGCGCCAACCCTGCGACGCATGACATGAATGCTGAGGTTTTTCGTGCGCGCCAAAAACTGTTTGAGGCGAAAGCCCTCGCACATTGGTTCAATCATGCGCGACCGAAGACCTCTGTACAGTTAAAAACACTGGTGGAGAGCGGCCCAAAGCGCGCGCAAGAATTAGCACATCCCGAAATGAACGTGCCATCGCAAGCGCATGACGACGGGCCTAAGAAAAATGTCCTGCACAACGCTACAGACGACCCACTTAAGGCAGTGAATCCAGAAGTAACTCGACAGCAATCTTCTGATTCCCCAACGATCACCATTGCGCCTATTTCGACGATCTCACGAATACCAACCAATGTCGGCGAAACCACGCATTCGAGTGAAATCAGCGAAACCAGAATTGGTGGTCGAGGGTTTGTAAAAAGGCGGAAGCGAGGAAATGAAGTTCGCGCAATAAGAGACCTGCTGCGACATAACTATGGGGCTCGAGTTGTTCAGAGGATTTGGAAGCGATATCGCGTCGGTGTACGTCGTATGGGCGATGACGGCCTCTATTTTGAGGGACCGGACGAGCAAGCAGTCGCTTTGGCTGAACTGGCGTTGCGGCGAGAAATACACTCCACTTGGACGAAGATTAAGCGCTTCTTTTTGTATTAGTAGGGCTAAAACGGGATACGAAGGACATTCAACTCAAACCGAGAGATTAGCGCGCATTGCGAGATAAGAAGCCATTCCCCGCGCGTCGAGATAGCTCTTGCTCAGCGACGGCATCTGATCGGTTCCAAACAGAAATAAACTGGCAGATACGTTAGCTTGGTCTAACAATATTCGTGCCGCTTTTTGAACGGCGCTCGAACGCACGGCGGTCGTGGTGAGAAACAGGGTCCGCGCATTTCCAATCCCCAGATGCTCCTGGTGCCGTTTCTGCCGCCAGCTCTCAACGTAGGCGAGAAACTTCCGTAGCAGCGTCGCGCGATACAGGAACGCCTCACTCCGCCGCACGCTCTCCGCTGGTGCGATCGTCATGGTCCCGCGATCAATTTCGAGGAAGAAGTGAGAGCGGACGGTCTGGCCATCCTTCTTGAACTGAAGCGCGAAGATGGCGTCCGGCGCGATGTATACCTGCGCCCTGCTCCCGTTCACCTGTACCTGCACCGGCCACTTGCCCGGCATGGGCGAATTGCGCGTCTTCTCCGGCGCGCGCTCCAACATATTCTCAAACGGAATGAGAGACACATCACCCCTTGCCCGACACTCCAGTTCTAGGTTGATAAGGAACGTCGAGACGGCAAGGGTGTGGCCGAGGTTATCGCGGGTGTAGGTGCGGTTGCGGCTGCGCCAATCGGTGGCGCCGATGGGCGAGCCGAGCTTCTCCTTGAGAAAGCGTGCGCCGGCGTTGTCGAGGCCGTAGACCAAGGCTTGCGAGCCGCCCTGGCGGAAGCGGTCTATCTGGGAGGCGGGGCGGTCTAGGAAGCCTGCGCGGTAGAGCGTCATGAGGCGGCGGGAGAGCCGGTCCTTGCTGCGCTGGGGAAACAGACGGTAGAGATCGTCCGCGCGGACGAACCGGTGCTGGTAGATGCAGCGAAGGATGGCGACGTCGTCCTCGGTCAGCTCGACGCGTGGAGCGTCGCCTTCGCGCCTGAACCGAGGCTTTGATGCGCGCACGGCGCCCATCAAACGTCTTCCACCGGTTCAAACCAACTCTCCGGTTCGGCGGTCTCAGGCGCTGGCAGGGCCAGCCGCTCAGCCAGGCGCGCGGCGAGCGCCGCCTCCGCGCCCTCGACACGGCTCAGGTACTTGCTCTGAGTGGACACGCGCTCCTGAAAACGAGCGGCCATAGCGGGCGACGAAAGCGGAGGGCGCACCTCCGGTGTCTCCATTCGCACCGACGGCAGGCCACGCCGCTTCACTATGGCGACGCGGTTGGGAAGCTCGCGCAGCCGCACCCGCGCGAAGTGCAGTTCTTCTTCGAGCGAGTGCGTCGTGGTGGGGAGCCAGACACGGACGGGCTTCAGTGTCTGCGAGCGCCCCTGCGTCCGGCTCCAACTGCTTGAGCGCGCCTCGGTAGTGCTCTGGTTCCCGCCCTGGCTCTGGGCCGAGGCGAGCCCGGCCGTGACGCTCTGGCCGATCTGCTCGGGCTGCTCGCCCTCGACGATACGAAATACATCCGCGCCGCCTTGCGATGTTCCCGTCGAGGACGCCCAGGCGCGCGAGGAACTGCGCCCACTGGCTTCGCCGCCGCCCTCGCTTTCCGATTCCGAGGACAGCCACACGGGCACTTCCTCCACGACCACGGGCTTGTCGAGCGAGGACTTTGGGCGCTCCAGATCGACTTCGCTGCGCAATATCTCCCGCGCCATGACCTCGGCGTCGTCATCGGAAAGGCCGCCGAACACGATCTTGGTGTGGGTGTTGCCCATGACGGCGTTGAACACACCCTCCCCGCGCTCCTTGAGCTGCCCGATGCGCTGGTGCGCGAGGACCGCGTGCAAGCCGAACTTCCGCGCTTGGTCGAGGATGCGCTCCACGTCCCCCGAGAGGAAGTCATACGCCTCGTCGATATAGAGCGTGAACGGGCGGCACTTGGCCGTCCGCTCGTCGCGCCCAAGCGCGCTCAGGAACAGGTCGTTGATGATGAGGGCGCCCACCAGCCGCGCGTTCTCGTATGAGATGGCACCGCGCGCCCCGAGATCCACAATGACGATATCGCCCGCGTCCATGATGGAGCGGAAGTCGAGGGTGCTGCCGTCCTGGCCGATCATGAGCCGCACAGCGGGCGCGCTCAAGAACTCAGCCATCCGATTGATTGCGCTCTCCGCGACTTCCGAGAACTCGCGGCGGGTAAGTGCATTCAATTCGACCCAAATAGCCGCGAACACGGGGTCCGGCAGATCGCGGGTCAACGCGCGGCGTGCGCCAGCGCTGTCGGCCGCGCTTAGGAGCGCGAGCGCTTCGGCAAGAGTAAGCTTCCGAACCGCGAGTGCGTAGAACACGGCCCGGAGGATTTTCTTGAGCCGGGGCGTTTGGTTCATGTCCTGGCCGCCCCATACCTGGGCGCACGCCGCGACCATCGCGTCCACACGCACGGAGACGGCCTCACCCGAGCCCATCCGAAGCGGATTGAATCCCGCAACCCAAGTGGCGTCGCCTGGGCGCACGAGATGGATTTTCCGCACCGACGCGAGCCCGCGCGCCGCGCACCAGGCCGCAATCTGGCCGGCAAGTGTGCCATGCGGGTCGATGAGGCACAGGCCCCTGCCCTTTGTGATGTCGCTGCGGAGCATGTGCTCCATGAGCTTGGACTTGCCCGTGCCGGTCGAGCCGATGATGTGGATGTGTCGTGCCCGTTCGTCGTCCGAGAGGACGACCGGACCGTCATCGGCTGTTCCTAGCTCAAGCATCACCGCAGCGAATCTTCAGCCTGCCGGGAGGTGGCGCTCTGCACGATCGCGTCGATGGTGGCGAGCATATCGCGGTCTGCTTCGGTGAGGCGGTCATCGCCTCCGGCACTGCGGACAATCTCAGCTTTCACGTCTGCTGCCGCCTTGGCGACTTCGGGCATACGCCGCAGCAGTACCAGCGTCTGGTTGAACTCGTCCTGCTGAGGTGGTGTCGCCGCATTTGGGACGGACGGTTGCGCGGCGGTGGCGCGGCGCTGCCGTGCTGCGGCTTCCAGAGCCTCGACTTCGGCCTCCAGTTGCAAACGGTCGCGCTTGCGACGCAGCTTGTTGCTTGCCGCGCCTTCTATGATCCCGTCGGCGACATCCGCGCGGATGATGTCGATATTCTCCAACTGCTCGAACGCTGCTTCGCGGCGGGTGAGCGCATCCGCCACCGCGCCCTGGGCGTCGTGGTAAGACGCCTTGGCGGCAGCCGCGCGCTGCGCATGCTCGTAGACGCGCCGAATGGCCGATAGGCGCATGGAGCCAAGCAAGCCTATGCCGAGCGGCGTCCCCGCCGGCATACGCATGCGCTGCTCCGGTGCTACGACGAGGTCGGTACTCTTTCTCGGCGGAATGATTTCTTGAGCCATTAGGCACCCCCATAGACAGATTGACTTGCACGAAAGGCTGCTCGCGCCCGCTCAAGCGCCACGGCGGCCAGAGCGAGCGCTTCTTGCGTGGCGAGGATGGCCGCGCGCTGATAGTCATCGCGTGCGCGCTTCTCAAGCGCGGCAATTCTCCGGTGGCTCGCATCTTCCATCGCCACGAAAAGTCTGGTCGCTTGGGCGAGCCGCACTTCGCGGAATATCCGGTTGCCCGGCGGAATCTCCGCAAGCGCGTTGGCCAGCGCCTTCCCGTCTATCGGGCTATCGGTGCGAAGGCTCATCCGCACGATGGGTTCTGCCGGATGCGGATGGAAGTTGAAGTAGTAGAAGCGCGCGATGCGCTCACGATGCTTTACGAGGTAGTAAGCGAGGACGAGGATGACGGTGGCCGCTATGGCGAGGCGGGTGTACAGCGTCTTCCGTGCCTCCATCGTTGCGCGGTAGTACTCGTGCCAGCTCTGCCATGCATACAAGGTGACATTATCGGGAAGCGCCGGGTCGCGGGCGATGGTCATGCCGTCCTCTCGGTACGCTAGCTCACCATTCGGCGCATAGATGTCCGCAGCGCCAAGTATGTATGGGTCTTCTTCCTTCTGCCCCGGCGGACACAACGTCCACGCTTGCCATATTGCTCGACGCGACAATTCCTGTGCCGCCGATAAGAAGTTCGGCAGGTCGGGGTCGTACTGGTCGACATCGATACGCACCGAGCGCGAGCCAGGCGCGCAGTCGCTCATCGAGTACCGCACGCCGCCAAACACAGCTGTTACGGTGGCATCGTCAGCGATCGGCTGGCCGTTGTCGGGGAATACAACATCGGCGCATGCAGGCGCGCCGATACCGCCGACGAATTCGGCGGTAAGGAAAGCCAAAAGCGCAAGCCGCAACCCCTGATGCATGGAGCCCCCGAGCGACGCGGCAACTATAGGCTGAGTATTCGCCCAAGCACAGCTCAATTTGGCCGGGTGGAAGCGCTGTGTACAGCTCGACTGGTCTGTCTTTCGGTGCGGTACAGTGGGGGCATCCCCATGACTTTCCTTGAGCGTTTCAGGCGGTCCCCGGCAGCGGCCGACCTGCAATCGATGGCGACAGGGCGTTGCGCTTCCGAAACGCAGACCGACGCTGCCGAGCGTCGCAGCAACTACGCCAACGCCCGTCTCAATGAACTCACCCCCGATATCCGGGAGCAGACCCGACTTGAGATACGGCTGCGAGCCGCCCAGGGAAGATTGGACCGAGGTCGCGATAGCGACCAACTGGCTGAGCAGGTCCAAGAACTGGAGACCCGTCTTCGCGTGCGCCGGGGCGAACCGGCGGTCCAACCAGCCCAGCCGACGGCTCCGGCTCGTGCACGAGAAGTCGAAGATATCGAGCGCGCACTTGCGGTAGTCAGAGCCAGGATCGCGTCAAAGGATGGCGAGCTGAAGGCTCGCTTCGGGCTGGCCTAGATTGCCGCGTCGCGCGGCTTAAACTTTGAAGGCAGCTCCTAGGCTGCCTGCCGGGGGTGTCGTCCTCGACACCCCGCCGCCTCGCGGCTTTGGGCTCCCTCGTTCGCGACCCGGCGCGAACGATCAGCAGAAATACCCCCGCAGGCGTCGGCGCCCGCTGTCCGCCCAAGAGCCGTGCGCCAGACACGGCGATTGGCAGCGGCAGCGAGGATGCCCGACTTCGAGCGTTTCGGTGAGCCGCGTCGTCCAAACTGGTGTAGCGGCGAACCCGACGACCCGCAGGCGTTAGCCCAGGGGAGAAAGCCCTTTGCGACGGAGGCTATCTTCCCGGCCTCCGAGTATTGGGGAAACGGTCGAAGTCGGGCGTACTCGCCCGACGGATGCGGGGGTATTTCTCGTTGCGCAGCAACGGCTTTGCGCAGTTCTTAGGATGCGCAACCCCGCCAATTCCTAATTGGCGGGTCGTTTGGGCCGACAAATCAATCTGTACTCGGTCTAGACTGAGAACTACGGACTCAGCTTTGGGGGCAAGCGGTGCGTATATTTTTCGAAGTAATATTCTATGGCTCGCTAACGCTGCTGCTTGGTTGGTTCTCGCCGCGCATCTTTGTGGGTACCAGTTGGCCCGCCCGTCATAAGGCAGTTTTTAGTGTGCTTATGACCTTGGCCATTTTCGGGGCGTTCGCCGTTTACCGCCTTACAACGGGAATCGACGCCACGGAGAAATTGGAAGAAATCGCACTTTGTCCGCTTTATTCGTTTGCTCACTGCCCTCAGGCGATTGCGCCTTCAATCCCTCGAAAGTCAGGAGTTCGAACGTATGTTGTATTCTTCGACTACGGTTCGGACGCTTTGGTACCGATAGCGCTCCAAGTCATCCGTGTTGCGTCACGCAATGCCGTCGATAATGGCCTCACCGAGTGTTTGATCTCTGGCTTTGAGGATACTGCCGAGGCTGTGGACAGGCATCTGCCAAAACGGTCGCCAGTGTCGGGGCGACGAGCCCAGACTGTAACGGATGAGTTCACGTCATTGGGATTTAAGGGAACGATCAGGGTTGCTGACATGCGTATGTCCAATCCGCGCGTACCGACCCCTCCAAACACTCACGAACCTCAAAACCGACGTGTTCTTATCGATTGCATCTAGGGCAGCTATGCCGTCGCTCGTCTAAACTTTTTCGTGCTCAACTCCTTCGCCTGCATCAACGTCAACACATGCGAGTAGTGATGTTCGATGTGTGCGATTGACGTGCCCATGTTCCGCGCCAAAGTATGTATAGGCACGCCGGATAGCAGCGCCTCGGTGCAGTAGAAGTGGCGGAGAGAATAAACGGTACGTCGCTTGCCCCAGCGGTCGTTCAATAGCCCGAGCTTCCTCAAGACCGCGTGGAAGGTCTTATTGAAGTTGTCGATCGGCTCTCCGTCCCAGCCGCAGAAAATGAGATCGTCGTCGCTGGCGTGCTTAGAGATTGCTTTCAATCTGTCGAGATAGACATGCGCACCGTCGCGGCACACGACGGTGCGTGCGCCAGTCTTTGTGGTCTCGGCTATCTCGACGATGAGCGTCGCTTTCTTGCCCTCCTTCTCCACGCGCACATCCCGCCATTGCAGCTGCCGCGCTTCGTTGGGACGGAGACCACTGTTAGCCATGAACAGGAGATAGTTTCGCAACAGCTCGCGCTGGTACCGATGGAGGGCGTGCGGGCCCTTGCGATGGAGCGTACCGCCCCGCTTGCCGGCACTCGCTTGCATCGGCTCCTTCACCCAGGCGCGCAGATACTCATAGACGGATTTCCACTCGGCCTCGGTGAACGAGGGTCGGCGGTCGGTACCCTTGGTGAACTTCACCTTGGTCGGTTTGATCCAGGGCTCGCGCTTCACCGCGCCAATGCGCTTGCCCCAACGGAATAGCTGCCGGAGCAGTCCGGCCTCCATGTCGAGGGTCTTCTGCGCCGGGACCACCACGACATTCGGCTTGAACTTGCGCTTGACCTTCTTCTTGGGCTTGCCAGTCTCGTTGGCCTCGGCTGTAGCCTTCGCGGCCTCCTCCTTCTCCTGGGCGGCTTCCTTATGGAAGTTGATGCGCCAGTCCCAGTATTTCTCGACGAACGCATCCGGCATGTCTGCAACCCGCGTCTCGCCGAAGTAGGGAATGAAGTACTTCTCGCTCATGAGCTTGTGCAGCTTCCGGCGATGGATGGAGAGCCCGAGTTCGTGGGCTGCGTAGAATCGCTTCCAGAGTTCCCGGAACTTGAGATTGCCCGCCTGCTTCACATCGAGGCCGAGCTTCTGTTCGGCCTTGAAGCTGTAGAACAGGTCTTCGGCCTCGGTGATGGCGGCGTTCAGATCGCCTGTCTTGAGGGACTTGATGATGTATCCCAGGACGCCGGGAACTTTCAGACGGGCGTGCCACGCGACCTTCTTCTGGCCGGGTCGAGTGTAGACCAGGATCGCGCCGTCGCGCAGGGAGTGGCTGTTCTCGTAAAAGCCCATCGCACAGAACCGTTTTTCGTGAACGATTTGTGCAAAACGATAACTGGAACCTGCGCCAGTTCCAACCGCGTGTGCATGATTTGTGAATGACGAAAAAGCGGCTCACATTTCTGTAAGCCACTGTTTCTAAACAATAAAGTGAAGATTCCGGATTATCGCTTCGAGAACTGGAAGCTGCGGCGCGCTTTCGGGCGGCCGTATTTCTTGCGTTCCACGGCGCGCGGATCGCGCGTCAGGAAGCCGCCCGGCTTGAGCGCTGCGCGCAGCGTCGGCTCATAGGCGACCAGCGCGCGGGAGATGCCGTGACGCACCGCGCCCGCCTGGCCCGACAAGCCGCCGCCGACCACCGTGACGACGACGTCGAATTGGCCGTCGCGGTTGGTGGCGATCAGGGGCTGGCGCAGGATCATGCGCAGCACGGGGCGTGCGAAATAGATCTTCTCGTCGCGGCCGTTGACCGTGATGGTGCCGCGGCCGGGCTTGATCCAGACGCGGGCGACCGCGTTCTTGCGCCGGCCGGTGGCATAGGCGCGGCCCTTGGAGTCGCGATTGGACTTGATCGCCTCGCCGGGCTCGGCCTTCTCCGGCACCTTGGCCTTGATCAGCGTCGATTTGAGTTCGCCGAAGCTCTTAACGTCTTCCGCCATGGGCCTAGCTCGCCTTGCGATAGTTGGTGTTCTTGGGATTGAGTTTGCCGACATCGAACGGCTCGGGCTGCTGCGCCTCATGCGGGTGCGCAGGCCCGGCATAAACTTTCAGGTTCGAAAGCTGGCGCCGGCCCAACGGACCGCGCGGCAGCATGCGCTCGACCGCCTTGTGCAGCACGCGCTCGGGGAATTTGCCGCGCATGATCTCGCCCGCGGTCGTCTCCTTGATGCCGCCGATATAACCGGTGTGGCGATAGTAGGTCTTGAGCTTCAGCTTGTTGCCGGTGAGCAGGACCTTGGCCGCGTTGATCACGACGATATTGTCGCCGCAATCCATGTGGGGCGTGAAGGTGGTCTTGTGCTTGCCGCGCAGGCGCAGTGCGAGGATCGAGGCCAGACGACCGACGACGAGCCCTTGGGCATCGACGAGGATCCACTTCTTCTCGATCTCGGTCGGCTTGGCCGAGTAGGTTTTCATGTCAGACCTGTCCGGGAAATGTGTGTTCGGACGCGGCATGTACGGAGTTCGCGCCCGCGGGTCAAGCGCAAATGCCGATTTTGCTGCGCTTTTCTGATACGGTATTATAATACCGTACGATATCCAGAGAAAAGGCCCGGCGTGGGGGGCACGGCCGGGCCTTTCCGTCGCGGAACTGAACTAACGCAATTACCAGTCCCGCTTGATGTTGAAGTAGTTGTAGGAACTCTCGCGGATCTTGCCGAACTCGCCATTGGCCTTGGTCAGGTCTTCGAGGCGATAGGTCGGCGCCTTCGACAGCACATCCTGCGCCACCGGAACGACATAGCCGCCCTTTTCCTTGTTGTAGTCCAGCATCGACCAGGGAACGGGGAAGAACTTCTCGCCCATGCCCAGAACGCCGCCGCTGCCGAGGGCGGCGAACATGATCCGGTCCGACTGCTTGTCGAGGACGACGTCCTCGACATGGCCGATCTTGGCGCCGGCACTGTCGAAGACGGACGTGCCTTTGACCTTGGAGGCCAGAATTGCGCTGGTGTGACCGCTCGCTGTTGTCATGTATATTCTCCTTGTGACGTCAGACACGGAACGCCTTTTTCCCGCCTTGGTTCCGGCATCCATCTGAGTTCCCCATTGTGAGGTGGTTCCCTGCCATGAAAATTTATTTGCGAATCGCTTTTGCCGTTGCGCTGACCGCGTTCTGTGGGATTGCCGCGCTTGCGGCGACGGCACCCGCCTTCGTCAGCGACAAGAGCCACGACTATTTCGGCTATTTCCTGCCCAGCGAGCCGGTCAAGGTCGGCAAGTTCCAGCTCAAGGATTTTTTCATCGGCGGCAAGGACGATTTCAAATCCTTCGAAAGCGGCAAGGCGGACAAGGCGTTCGCCGCCGTCATGATCGAGTTCGAGGATGTCACCAGCCCGAAGAAAACCGCCGAGGATGGTCAGGAATATTACACCGGCCAGATTCGCGTCCTGCCGACGTCGTACAGCGTCGGCAACGGCAAGGTGAATTTCAGCGGCAGCGACGCAAAGCTCGGCGCCATCACGTTCGCCGGCACGCTCGACAAGGACTTCTTCAAGAAGCCCGCGCCCGACGTGCCGCATCCCGACGACCGCCCGATGCTGCGCGGCAAGCTGACGATCGGCGGCAAGGTGTTCAACGTCGCCTTCAACTGGTTCGGCGGAGACTGAGATGAGCGCCCTGGCGATCCAGCCCCTCATCCTGACGGCGAAGACCGGTCCGGTCCTGCGTCTCACCCTCAATCGCGCCGCTTCGCGCAATGCTCTGAGCCAAAGCCTGATGACGGCGCTGCAACAGGCGCTCGACGCCGCCGCCGGCGACAATTCGGTGCGCGTCATCGTGCTCGCGGCCGACGGTCCGGCCTTTTCCGCCGGCCACGACCTCAAGGAGATGACCGGGCACCGCAGCGACGCCGACAAGGGCAAGGCGTTCTTCGCCGCGCTGTTCACGCAGTGCTCCCGGCTGATGCAGACGATCGTGCGCCATCCGAGGCCCGTGATCGCACAGATACAGGGCATCGCCACCGCCGCCGGCTGCCAGCTGGTGGCGAGTTGCGACCTGGCCGTCGCCTCTTCCACGGCAAGGTTCGCCACGCCCGGCGTCAATATCGGCCTGTTCTGCTCGACGCCGATGGTGGCGCTGTCGCGCAACGTATCGCGCAAGCACGCCATGGAAATGTTGCTGACCGGCGAGATGATCTCGGCCGATGACGCGCATCGCATCGGCCTGATCAACCGCGTCGTCGCGCCCGAGGCGCTCGAAGCCGAGACCACGAAGCTTGCCGAACTCATCGCCACCAAGCCGCACGGCACGCTCAAGATCGGCAAGGAAGCGTTCTACCGCCAGGTCGAGATGAGCCTGTCGGACGCCTACGACTACGCCAGCCAGGTGATGACCCAGAACATGCTCGCCGCCGAAGCCGCCGAAGGCATCGGCGCGTTTGTGGAGAAACGCGAACCGAAATGGCCGGAGTGATCGACCGTTTTTGTCACGCGTTGACATTATATCCGATCTGATATAGATGAAGCTAGTCAAATTTCTAGGTGATGCGCGCGAAGTCCTTCGGTCGTTTCCGGAGGGCGTACGTCATGATTTGGGCGAACAGCTTGGACGCGTCCAACGTGGCGCCGAGCCCACAAGCTGGAAACCCATGAAGACAGTGGGAGCGGGTGTTCGGGAGCTTCGCGTACGCGACGAAACGGGTGCGTTCCGTCTGATCTATGCGATGACGATTGGCGACTTTATCTATGTCTTGCATGTATTTCAGAAGAAGTCTCAGGCTACGGCTCGAAGAGATATCGAACTCGCGAAAGCGCGATACAAAATGCTGACGGGGCGCAAGTGATGGAAAAGATGAAGGCTTACAAGAGTGTATGGGATGCGATCGAACCGACGCCGGCGGACGCGGCTCGGATGAAAGCGCGTTCCAACCTGATGATGGCCATCGAAGATGCCGTGAAACGATGGGACATCACCCAGGCGCAAGCGGCGAAACGCTTGAAAATCACGCAGCCACGCTTGAACGACTTGCTTCGCGGCAAGATCAGCAAATTCAGCTTGGATGCGCTGATGGATCTTGCGAGCAATGCCGGTCTATCCGTCAGCGTGAAAATCACTCGCCAAGCCGCCTGAGCGATGCCCACTTACCCCGACGCCCTGATCAAATCCATCCTCCGCTCCACCAAGACCATCGCCATGGTCGGGGCGAGCGGCAACGAGATGCGGCCGTCCTATTTCGCGATGATGTATCTCTTGGCCAAGGGTTATGTCGTCCATCCGATCAATCCGGGCCTGGCCGGCAAGAAGATCCTCAATCAATCCGTATACGGATCATTGACGGACGTGCCCGGCCCCATCGACATGGTGGACATCTTCCGCACCTCCGACGCCGCGCCGGGCATCGTCAGCGAAGCGGTCGCGGAGAAAGACCGGCTCGGCATCAAGACCATCTGGATGCAGCTCGGCGTCATCAACGAGGAAGCGGCCGCGCTGGCGCGCGACGCCGGCCTCACCGTCATCATGGACCGCTGCCCCAAGATCGAGCATGGCCGCTTCTCCGGCGAGATCGGCTGGATGGGCGTCAACCGTAAGGTGATCGACAACCGCAAGCCGCTCCTGTTCGGCAAGGGCGGCAGCCTGAACCGGGTTTGAAATTCCGCGCCCGGATACTTACGTCCACTCGGATGCCAACCGGAGACTCCCCATGAAGACGTTCGCCACAGGACTGGCCTTGATCGCGGCCCTGAGTTTCGTGCCGGTCCAAAGTGCCCAGGCCAAGGGCTGCATCAAGGGCGCCGTCGCCGGCGGCATTGCCGGGCACCTCCTGCATCATCACGCCATTCTCGGCGCCATCGCGGGCTGCGCCATCGGCCATCACATCGCGACACAAAACGCGAGAGCGGCACACCACGGCCACCATTGACGTCTGCCGGCAGGCTTGGGTGACTTGGCGCCCCGGTTGCGCTATGCGTCGGCATTGCGGAAAAAACCCCGAATCCTGAAAACGGCGATATTGCATTTGACAGACCCAGCACCACCAGTGGGTCAGCCAGCATACTGGGATATGGCGAGATTTGCCGGGATTTCGTGGGATATGCACCAAGCTAGGCGGGACACAACAACTCCACCATGTTCGCACCATTTCCTTCTGGCGCTACGTTTGTCCAATCTAGCGGCGCATGGCTAGATATTGTCCCAATGGTAGCTTGAAGCGTCCGAATTTTTCTCTGCTTGCAGTCCAGTTCATAATACAACTGAGCTTCCGGAGTGATATCACTGACATCAGCTATCGCTTCGTAAGTCGTCACCTGTATGGCCTGCGCAGCATTCGTGCGCTCTATCCTGACATATGGAGGCATGTAGTAATGAGCGACTCTTGACCCGGACATATCAACAGCCGCTCGGAAATACGGTTTCGTTGCATCTACGGCGTCCATATCCTTTTGCAAAAGACACTTGGCCCATACCCTTATGAATTTGTTGGGCAGATTTTGAATGCCCCTCTCTTCATAGAAGCAGTAGCTATTGCCAGCGTTGGCCTGCATCCCGCCGTATAGCTTCCAATCGACGTTTGCTGCTCTGACCGATGATGGGAGCACCGCCGCGATCAGCAATAAGACTGCAACTTTGATGCGCGTATTCATGCGGCCATCCCGCCTCAGCATCTGGCGATCTTAGCCGCTAGACCGCTCCGAGTCTCTCAGCAACGCGCTGGAGGCGTTCGGCCCGCTGCTTTGCCAGCTTTGCCACCTTGGCTTCCCAGCCCGCCGGAGGGTTTCTGTGGGCGTTGGCGGTATCGTCAAGACGGGCTTGCCGGACGGTCGCCTCTGAGACCCCTAGGGCCTCCGCGATCTGCCCCCTTGTCATACCTGCCATGAGTTCTTCGGTTGCTTTTTTGAAGTCCACTGTATGCCACTCCGTTGACAGCCTCAAAACTGTATGCCATACTGGTTACACAGTCAAGGACAACGGTTATGGCCAGCGCGTTTGATGATCCCCGGTTTCACAACGAAGAGGCGGCTTTTGTCGCCCTAGAAGCAATTATGTGGACCGGCGGAAAGCCCCCGCATTGCCCGCTGTGCGGCGTTCCCGGCAAGAGCAACAAGCTAGCCGTCCAGACTTCCAAGGTGTCCAAACGCCACCCGAACGGCAAACCTGTTTACGGCCTTTGGAAGTGCTACGCCTGCCGGGGCAAGTTCACTGTCCGCAAGGGCACGATATTCGAAGAAAGCCGCCTCGAATTGCATCTGTGGTTTCAGGCCGCGTTTCTCATGGCATCGAGCAAAAAAGGCGTTTCCGCAAATCAGCTTCACCGGACGCTTGGCGTTCAACTCAAGACCGCATGGTTCATGGCGCACCGTTTGCGCGAAGCGATGGCAGAAGGCGCGCTTAATCCGTTTGGAATTGGAGGCACGCCTGTCGAAGCTGATGAGACGTATATCGGTCGCTGGCGCCGCAAGGGTGAAGATGAACGCGGCATGCAGCACAAAATGAAAGTGCTGACGCTGATCGATCGGGAAACCGGCCACGCCCGTTCAACCGTCATGGGCGGCATTACCGCTGTCTCTGTTGGCCGCATCGTCGCGAAAAACGTCTCACGCGAAGCGCGCCTCATGACGGATCAATCTCCGGTGTACGGGGACATTGGTCGCGAAATGGCGAGCCATGAAAGCGTCAATCATTCGAAAGAGGAATATGTCAGAGGCGATGTTTACACGAATTCCGCCGAAGGCTTTTTCAGCATTTTCAAAAGAGGCATGAAGGGCGTTTACCAACATTGTGACGAAAAGCATCTGCATCGCTATTTGGCCGAATTCGACTTTCGTTACTCACATCGCGTTGCCAATGGCGTGAACGATCACGCCCGAACTGACATGATGCTCAAAGGCGCGAAGGGGAAGCGTTTGACGTATCAGATGTAAACCGCAGGAACGCGCAAAGACCGCCTAGGGCGCATTCGGCGAAAAGCTTGGTTTCGCCGAAATTGCAGAAACCACCGATCTTGACGAAACCGTCAATAAGCAATTTTGACTCGTTTACACGCTAATGAATCGGCGGCACTTCGGACTTTGTCCCGATAACGTTATCGGCCAAACTTCGACTCGAAGTGATGGCAGAAGTCCGCTAGGCCTCGGTGATTGCTTCAAACGAGTGAGGGGGTGGGGAGCCTCGAACTCCCGACCATCGGTTTAGTAGACCGACGCTCTATCCACTGAGCTACACCCCCGTAAGAACTGGGTACGCCCGGGAGCCTCGAACTCCCGGGCGTATTCGTTTTCAGCTTACGGTCTTGAACAACGGAACCGTATTAGTTGGTTTGACATCGGCAGGGCGATAGCGCGCACCGTCGAACGTCAGAACGCCTTCCCGCTTAAGCCTCGAAAGCAGCGAGGAAACGCTATTCCGCTCTAGTGTGCGGCCCTGTGCGGCCCCTTTGTCGACCACCTCGTTCGCGGTGACGCCATGTGCCGCCGCCTCGTTGACGATGTTCAAAACGGTCTTTTTGACATTCGGTTGGCGCTTGCGACCGCCAACGGGCAGAGCATGGCCACCCATCGTGGCAATTGCGGTATCGTAAGCGTGAAGCCGGACGCGGGCCTCTGCGAGGCGTTTTTCGAGATCAGCGACATCCCCGGCCTGCCTGTCGCGTAGCTCTATGAGCTTCTGCATGTCCTTGGTTTTCCTAGCCATTTTGATCCTCTTGAAGCGTGGTACGCCCGAGGGGACTTGAACCCCTATGCCGCTAGGCCTCGGATTTAAAATCCGCTGTGTCTACCATTCCACCACGGGCGCGTACTGGGTATAGTAGCCCATCGCCGCACCGATACAAGGGGTTCCCGCGTGACGCAGGCCAAAAAAGTAAGGCAAGCAAAATTGTCAACGAAACGCGGACAATCTCCAAAAGATGCCTTCGCCGCCGTTGCAGCGCGCCTTGAATGCGACCCGGACTTGAAGGCTTTCGACGCGAAGCTGCGAAAGTTCGCGAAGGTCCCTAAGGGGGCCAGACAGAAGTGACAGAAGAGGAAAAGGGGCTGCTTACCAACGTTGGTGTAACGCTTCTAATCGTGCAATCGACCGAGAAGCTTCTGAGATTCGTCTTGCAACACTGCCTCCCAGGCAGTGAGGCGGTCTCTCTGGAAGACTTGGAGCGCAGCGATGAGAAAATGAGGAAGAAAACCTTAGGCCAGTTCCTTGGAATCCTGCGGGAGCGGGTCGATCTAGATGATCAATTTGATGCCATCCTGAGCACATTTCTCGATTGTCGAAATATACTTGCTCACCGGATTGAAGAAATCCCGGGCTGGAACCTGTATACGTCGGACGGCCAAAAAGCCGGCAATAATTTTCTGAACCGGACCACTGAGGCCGCAATGTTCATCACAAAGATTTTTGCTGGGTTGATGAGCGCGTGGTCGAAACAAGTTGGGTTGGAGGGCGCCGTCACAAAGGAGGAGAAGAAGTGGTTGGCAGAGATTGATGCCCGTTATACTCCCGCCGTTGATACAATCTTCTTCAAAAAGGTCTGACGCCCTTCAACCCATGGTGCTGGGTCTGTCAAATGCAATATCGCCCTGAAAACAATGATCAAAATCTTGTGGTTTGAGCCGGGACGCCCCCCAAGGAGAGCAGCATGAGCGATTACGGTTTCAACACGCTGTCCGTCCATGCCGGCGCCCAGCCCGACCCGGCCACCGGTGCGCGCGCCACGCCGATCTACCAGACAACGGCCTTCGTTTTCGAGGACGCCGACCACGCCGCAGCCCTGTTCAACCTGCAGGTCTTCGGCAACATCTATTCGCGCATCATGAACCCGACCAATGCGGTGCTGGAGGAGCGCGTCGCCGCGCTCGAAGGCGGCCGTGCCGCCCTCGCCGTCGGCTCGGGCCATGCCGCCCAGCTCATCGCGCTGCATACTTTGATGTCGCCGGGCGACAACATCGTCGCCGCGCGCCAGCTCTATGGCGGTTCGATCAACCAGTTCAGCCAGGGCTTCGCCAAGTTCGGCTGGGAAGTTCACTGGGCCGATACCCGCGATCCGCAGAGCTTCAAGGCGCAGATCAACGAGCGCACCCGCGCCGTGTTCATCGAAAGCATCGCCAATCCCGGCGGCATCATCAGCGACATCGAAGCCATCGCCGGCATCGCGCATGAAGCGGGCGTGCCCCTGATCGTCGACAACACGCTGGCCTCGCCCTATCTCATCCGCCCGATCGAGTGGGGCGCCGACATCGTGCTGCATTCGGCGACGAAATTCCTCGGCGGCCACGGCAATTCGATGGCCGGCATCATCGTCGACAGCGGCAAGTTCAACTGGGGCAGCGGCAAATATCCGACGCTCAGCGAGCCCTGCCCGTCCTATCACGGCATGAAGCTGTGGGAGACGTTTGGCGATATGGCTTACGCCATAGCCTGCAGGGTTCTCGGTCTGCGCGATCTTGGACCCTCCCTGTCGCCGATGAACGCCTTCCTGGTGCTCACCGGCATCGAGACCCTGCCGTTGCGCGTGCAGAAGCATTGCGACAATGCTCTCGCCGTCGCCCGCTGGCTGGCGAAGCATCCCAAGATCTCCTGGGTAAATTATGCCGGGCTTGAGGACAATCCGAGCTACGGCCTGCATCGCACCTACTGCCCCAAAGGCGCCGGCAGCGTGTTCACCTTCGGCCTCAAGGGCGGCTACGACGCGGGCGTGAAGGTCGTGAACAATGTGCGGCTGATCAGCCATCTCGCCAATGTCGGCGACACCCGCAGCCTGATCATCCATCCGGCCTCCACTACGCATCGCCAGCTCGACGACACCCAGCGCGCCGCCGCCGGCGCCGGCAACGAAGTCATGCGCGTCTCGATCGGCATCGAGAGCGTCGAAGACATCATCGCCGATCTTGATCAGGCGCTGGGGGCGTAGCGCGTGGCGGCAAGAACGCTCGTATTCTTGGCGTTCACACTATCGGCGGCGCTGTTGTGCGCATGTTCGCCGCCACCTGCTGCGAAGGTGGTTCATGGGCCATCCTCTGTGCAAGTCGTCCCTGCGCGCCCGAAACCAGTCGTCGTGGTGATCCGCTTTACCCAAGATGGAACCACCCTTTGGAACGGCGCGGCCGTGGATTCGGCGACCCTCGATCGCCTGCTCGATCGGATGGCGTCTCAGACTCCGGCACCGCAAATCCATCTGCAGCCGGACCGCAATGCCAACTATGGTGTCGTGGCAAAGTTTCTGGCATCGGCGCAGCGCGCCGGTGTAACCCACATCGGCTTCACGGGCATCGAAACTACCGATCCGAAGAATTGATGTCGGAAATGCCTGGCCGGTGAGAAGTCTCGAACGCATGCCAGACTGCGGTGCAAAGCAACAGTGCCGCAGTCAGTTGGTGCAATGCCGCTAGGAACTCCGGAGCGAGCGTCAGCAGCGTGAGAACGCCGAGTGCGATCTGCAATAGAGTGAGGTGTAGCATGGCATTGCCGCTGCGCCGCGCCAGTCCGTCCAGCTTTGCCTTGCGGCCATTCCACCACACGGCGATCGCGCCTGCCGCGACGATGTAGGCGCCGATGCGGTGATCGAATTGTGCCAGACCCGGATTTTCGAAGAAGTTTAGCCACCAGGGCGATGAGTTGAGCCCGCCTTCGGGAAACACCCGCCCGTCCATCGACGGCCAGGTGTTGTAGATCAACCCGGCGTGGAGTCCGGCGACCAGAGCGCCGAGCAACATCTGAAGATAGACGAGTGCCGCGAAGCCGAACGCGAGCTTCGGCAGAGGCGCGGAGCGCTCCGATTTGAATGACAGACGCAGATATTCCAGCGCCGTCCACAGGATCGCCACCAGCAGAATCAGCGCGACACCCAGATGGATCGCCAACCGGTATTGCGAGACGCTGACGCGCGTCTCTAGTCCGCTCATCACCATCCACCAGCCGACGAAGCCCTGCAGCCCGCCGAGCGCGAAGAGCACGACCATGCGCGGCCATTCGCTGCGCGCGATCGCGCCCACCCACGCGAACCAGACGAACGGCACGAAGAACAGCACGCCGAGCAGCCGCCCCAGCAAGCGGTGCGTCCACTCCCACCAATAGATGCCCTTGAACGCCTCAAGACTCATCCCGGCGTTCTGGTGGATGTATTGCGGGATATGCCGGTACCTGGCGAAGGCCTCGGCCCAGGCCGTGTCGCTGAGCGGCGGGATCGCGCCCAGAAGAGGATCCCACTCCGTGATCGAAAGTCCCGAGCCGGTAATCCGCGTCAGCCCGCCGACCGTAATCATGCCTAAGATGACCGCCGCGACGCTCAGCAGCCAGAATCCGACGGCGCGGCGGCTTTGCCAGAAGGAAGGGGAAGTCGGCGTCATCACCCCTGAATAAAGCCCTTGTCGTCCAAGGTCTTGCCACCATCTTGTCGCGGGCCACGCAGATCGTATTCTGCGCCCAAAGGGAGGCCAGCATGAAACATACCGTCGCCGTTCTGAGCATCGCCGCGGCATTGTCCGCTGCCCTTGCCGCGCGGGCGGCCGACATGCCGGCGGACATGCCGATGGCCGCGCCCGGGGTCATGAAGATGATCGACCCCATGCCCGCCGTTTACATGGGCGAGGCGGACAAGCCCGGCGCGCCGATCTTCAAGGGGCTGGGTGCCCATCGCCACAAGATCACCACGCGCAATGCGCGCACGCAGCTTCTGTTCGACCAGGGCGTCAACCTGACCTTCGGCTTCAATCATGCCGAGGCGATCCGCTCCTTCCGCGAGGCCGCGCGGCTCGATCCCAATTGCGCCATGTGCTGGTGGGGCGTCGCCTTCGCGCTGGGCTCCAACATCAACCTTCCGATGCCGGACGATGCGATAAAACCCGCCTGGCAGGCGATGCAGAACGCGCTGGCGCTCAAGCGCTATGCCAGCGCCGAGGAACGCGATTGGATCGCTGCGCTGGCCGAACGCTATTCCTCCGATCCCAATGCCGACCGCGCCCGGCTGGACGAAGCCTACGCACAGGCGATGGGCGATTTGTGGAAGAAATACCCGGCCGATCTCGACACCGGCACGTTTTACGCGGAAGCCATGATGGACACCCAGCCCTGGGACTACTGGCAGACGGACGGCAAGACGCCCAAAGGCCATGGCGCCGCGATCGTCGCGACGCTGGAAGGCATCATCAAGCGAGAGCCCAACCACCCCGGCGCTTTGCATCTCTACATCCATGCCGTCGAAGCCTCGACCACGCCGGAGCGCGCCGAAGCCGCGGCCGACCGACTGGAGAAACTGATGCCGGGTGCCGGCCACGTCGTGCACATGCCGTCGCACATCTATTACCGCGTCGGGCGCTATCGCGACGCCGCGCATGTCAATGAACTGGCGGCGCTGGTGGACGAGCAATACATCGCCGCCTGCCACGCCCAGGGCTACTATCCGATCGGCTATTACGGCCACAACATCCACTTCCTGTGGACCTCGTCGGAGATGCAGGGCCGCTACCAAGCCGCCATCGGCGCCGCACGCCGCCTGATCAAAGCCGTCGGACCCGACGCCGCGAAGATGGGCCCGCAGGCACAGCTTTATTTCCTCACGCCCATTGCCACACTGTTGCGTTTCGGCAAATGGGACGAAGTGCTGGCCGAGCCTTCGCCGCCGGCCGGCCAGAAGATTGTGCAGATGATCGCGCATCTGGCGCGCGGCTTCGCCTTCGCTAACAAGGGCGATATGGCGAATGCAAGAGCGGAGCGCGCGGCGCTCGCACCATTCGCATCCGATCGGGAACTCGCCGGCATGACGATCCTGCCGGCGGGCGCGATGGCGCAGATCTCGCTGAACGAACTAGACGGCGAGATCGCGCGCAATGCGGGCGACTTGAACGCGGCGATCGCGGACTTTTCCAAGGCCGCCGATATCGAGCAGCATCTGCCCTATACCGAGCCGCCCTATTGGCATCAGCCGGTCAGCCAGTTGCTCGGCGCTGCGCTGCTCCAGGCCGGCCGCGCCAAGGACGCCGAAGCGGTGTACCGCACCAGCCTGATGACCTATCGCCAAGACGGCTGGGCGTTGTATGGCTTGGCGCAGGCGCAGGACGCGCAGGGCGACCATGCCGGGGCCGATGCGACGCGCAAGGAATTCGCCACCGCCTGGCAACTCGCCGACGTGAAACTGAGTTCATCAAGGTTTTGATATGAGCAGAGACGACAGCTTCACCTTCGAGGGCGCGGACGGCGCGAAGATCTTCACCTATCGCTGGCGCCCGGACGGGCCGGTGCGCGGCGTGCTGCAGATTTCGCACGGCATGGGCGAGCATGCGTTGCGCTACCGCGCGCCGTTGCAGCCTTTGCTCGATGCCGGCATCGCGATCTATGCCAACGACCATCGCGGCCATGGCCGCACCGCGCCGGACAAGGACCATCACGGCGATTTCGGCCCCGGCGGATTCGATGCGCTGGTCGACGACATGGCCATACTCAGCCGCCTTATCCGCAAGGAAAACCCGCAGCAGAAGATCGTCCTGATGGGCCACTCGATGGGCTCCTTTGCGGCGCAAATCTATGTCGTGGAGCACAGCGGCCTGATCGACGGCTTCATCCTGTCGGGCTCGGCGGCGTTCGACAAGCTCCAGGCGCCGCGCGGTGGTCTCTCCGCCATCGGCGAAGGCATGGGCAAGACGCGCACGCCGTTCGATTGGCTCTCCCGCGACGAGAAGGAGGTCGATGCCTATATCGCCGACCCGCTCTGCGGCTTCACGGCCAACGAGGCTTCGCGCGCTTCGATGTTCACCGCCGGCGCGCCGGCCGTCGATCCGGCCAGGATCGCAGGCATCCGAAAGGATTTGCCGGTCTACATTTTCGCCGGCGACAAGGACCCCATCAATGCCGATCTGACACGCCTGACGCCGCTGGTCGATCGCTACAAGCAGGCCGGCATCGCGGACATTACCGTCAATTACTACAAGGACGGCCGTCATGAGATGCTGAACGAGACCAATCGCGACGAAGTCGTGGCCAATCTCAAAAACTGGATCGAACGCGTTCTTGCATGAGCCCACGCATCAAGAAACTCATCGGCACGATCCTTATGTTGCTCTGGCTGCCGGTCTACGCCTTCTTCGCCATGGGTGTGGCCGTTCATCTGTTGCCGCATGCGTCCGGATTCGCCGCGTTTCTGTTTTACGCCATCGCCGGGACGCTCTGGATCGTGCCGGTGGGGCTGATGTTTCCCTGGATGTTCCGCGAGCCGAAGAACCACGGCTGAAGACGCACGCATCGCCCAAAAGGATTGTCGCACGATGACACCGGTTTCCAAGATCGACCGCCGCGAGATGATCGGCTTGTCCCTCGCCGCCGCCGCCGCGCCAGGCATCGCAGGCGCCGCCGAGGCCGCGCCCGTCGCCACGACGCGCCACGGCAAGGTGCGCGGCGCGCGAGATCGCGGCATCACCGTCTTCAAGGGCATCCGCTACGGCGCCGACACCGGCGCGCACCGCTTCCAGCCGCCGCGCCTGCCCAGGCCTTGGGCGAAAGTCGCCGACGCCCTCGCCTACGGTCCCGGCTCGCCGCAAGGCAGCAACGAAGCGAACACCAGCGAGGACTGCCTTTTCCTCAACGTCTGGACTCCCGCCCTGCGCGACGGCGCCAGGCGGCCGGTGATGGTCTACATCCACGGCGGCGCCTATTCGAACGGCTCCGGCTCCAGTCCGCTCTATGACGGCGTCAATCTCTGCAAGCGCGGCGATGTCGTGGTCGTCACGCTCAATCACCGGCTCAACGCCTTCGGCTATCTCTATCTGGCGCGGCTCGACGCGGACTTTCCGGACTCGGGCAATTGCGGCCAGCTCGACCTGGTGCAGGCGCTGAACTGGGTGAAGGACAACATCGCCGAGTTCGGCGGCGATCCCGATTGCGTCATGGTGTTCGGCCAGTCCGGCGGCGGCGCCAAGATCGCCACGATGATGGCGATGCCGTCCGCGAAGGGGCTGTTCCACCGCGCCACGACCATGAGCGGCCAGCAACTGACCGCCTCCGGCCCATTCAACGCCACCGAGCGCGCGCGGAGCTACATGGCGGCACTCGATTTGACGCCGGACAAGACCAAGGCGCTGCTGAAACTGCCCACGGCGCAGCTCGTTGCCGCGCTGAAGGCGGTCGATCCGGTGATCGGCAGCGGCGGCGTCTATTTCGGGCCGGTTCTTGATGAGCGCACGCTGACGCGCCATCCCTTCTATCCCGATGCGCCGGCGCAATCGGCGAGCGTTCCGATGATGATCGGCAACACGCATGACGAGACGCGGCTCTTCATCCGGGATGCATGGGCGGCCACGCTGACCTGGGAAGAACTGCCGGCGCGTCTGGCGCCCAACTACCGCGTCGATATCGCGCCCGAAATCGTGATCGCGAAATACCGCGAATGGTTCCCCGGCATCACGCCGACCGACCTGTTCTACAAGGCGACCACGGCGGGACGGTCCTGGCGCGCCGCCGTCGTCGAGGATGAATTGCGGGCGCAGGCCGGAACACCCGCTTACGCCTATCAGGTCGATTTCCAGTCGCCGATCGACGGCGGCAAATGGCATGCGCCGCACACCATCGACATCGCGCTGTCGTTCGACAACACCGACAAGCCGGGCGCGCTGGCCGGCAATGGAGCGGAGGCGCGCGCTTTGGCGGCGCAGATGAGCGCGACCTTCATCGCCTTCGCCCGCAGCGGCAATCCGAACAACAAGGCGCTGCCGGAGTGGAAGCCCTACACGCTGCCGAACCGCGAAACGATGATCTTCGACGTGAGTTCGCACCTGGAAAACGACCCGCGCGGCCGCGAACGCGAGCTCTTCGCCAAAGTGCCGTTCATCCAGCAGGGGACCTAAGCAAAACTGTCATGGCCCGCGAATGCGGGCCACCCAGTTGAAGCAATACACTGTTCTGGAAGAATGAGTCTGCGTTACCTGGGTGGCCCGCATTCGCGGGCCATGACAATTATTGTCTTAGTCCCAACGCATCAATCTTTGCCATCAGCGCCGGCTCCAGCGGGCCGGCGGCTTCGCCGTCGACGCATTGCTTGAGTTCCTGCCGGTTCTTCACGCCCAAGATGACCGTCGCCACGCCCGGCAGCGACAGCGCGTAGCGATGCGCGATGACCGCGGGGTCCTGGCCGATCTGATGGCACAGCGCGCGGAACGGCGCGGCGCGGATGTAGTCCTTGTTGTCGGGATTGTTCGGCGACAGGTCGCGGTCGACCTGCGCCGTCAGCGCGCCCGCCTGCACCGCGCGGATGCCGAGGACGCCGACGCCCTGCTCCACCGCCGTCTGCAATATTTCGCGCGGCCGCGCAGGATCGGCGTAACGCCTGAGGCTGCCGGCGCTGTCGAGCAGATTGGTCACGACCTGCGCGAAGTCGGGCTTCTTGTCGTGCTTCAACGCTCGCACGATGGCATCCGGCACGCCGGACGCCGTGATGCCCCAACTCTTGATCTTGCCGGCGGCTTTGAGCTTCTCGAAGGCCGGGATGACGAGCTCGGCATAGAGCGACCAGCGGGTCGCGAAACCATCCTGCATGTCGGGCCGGATGGCGTAGACGTAGTCGTCGGCGCAGATGTTGGAATGCAGGAAAAAGATATCCGCATGATCGATCTTCATGGCCTTCAGGCTGCCTTCGAGCGATGCCGTCAGCAGCTTCTCCACCTCGCTCGGCACTGGCGTGCCGAGGCCGTACTTCGTCGTCACGCGCAAACCCGAAGGCAAGCGACCGTTGAAGGCCTCGCCGACAATCGCCTCACAATTGCGATACATCGGCGCAGTGTCGAGCAGGTCGATGCCGGCATCGACCGCGGCATGGATGGTGGCGATGGCTTCCTCGCGGCTGGTTTCGCCCCAGGCCTGGCCGATGCCGCCGCCGCCCAGCGTCAGGGCGCCGACCGCGCCCAGTGCGCCGAATTTGTTTTTCTTCATCGGCTCACGTCCTGGTCCAGATGGATTGGAAATCGCCGCCGCCGTTGAGCAGCTGCGCCGGGCTCTTCTTGTCGATATGGCCGATCAGGCCCTGATAGACGCCATAGCCGATCAGTTCCTGCAGGCGCGGCGAAAACGATTTCACCAGGTCCGGGGCCAGACCGAGCTGCTGGTTTTCCTGCTGGCGGATGAAGCCGGCGCAGTAGTTCATCGCGATGCCGGTGCGCCGTTTGTCCGTCCGGTTGGCGCCGCCGCCATGCCACAGCGCGCCGTCCCAGATCAGCACGCTGCCTTTCTTCATCTCCCCCGGCACGCTCTCATAATTGCCGCCATAGTCCGGGCTGGGCTTCTTGTGGCTGCCCGGCACCAGCCGCGTCGCGCCGTTGGCGTCGGTGAAGTCGGTCAGGGCCCACATCGAATTGCAGACGATAGCGCGGTGCGGCTTGTCCAGCGGGATCACCATGTCGTCGGCATGGATCGGTTGCGCGGTTTCGCCCGGATCGATGGCGATCGAGGACAGCGACGAGATCAGGCAGCCGGCGTCCAGCACGCCTTCGATGATCGGCAGCACGCTCTGATGCACCGGCACGCCTTCGAACGGCGCGCCACGGCCAAGCAGATTATAGATGCGCACGGTCTTGTGGCCTTCGAAGCCGTTCATCGCGGGTTTGGCGTCCAGTTCGCGCTCCAGCCGCTCCAACGAGGCGTTCAGGGCATCGATCAGCTCGGGTTCGATTGCGTTCTCGACAATCGTGAACCCGTCACGCTGGACGCGCGCGACATGGGCATCGCGGCTTGCCTGATCCATCAGCGTGCCTCCGGCGCCGACACCGCGCTCACCGGATGACCGTCTACCGGCCGGCCCGGTTGCAAGCCCAGCAGCCGCATCACGGTCGGATGCACGTCGATCTGGTCGAGCCGCTTGATCTCGCCCGGCGTCACGCCCGCGCCCCAGGCATAGAAGATGCCGTGCATCTGCACGATGTTCGGATCGTAGCCATGCGTCGCCTTGATGCCGCCGACCGGCGGCACGAAGGTGATCGGCCAGAACCAGTTCACACCGACCCAGCGCGCCCAGGCCGGAAACAATTCGGGCCCCGCCATCCAGTAGGGCGGATGGGTCAGCAACAACAGGTCGCCGGAACGTGGGCCGGTGCCCAGATGCGCGAAGGACGGGTAATGGCCTTTGCGATAAACCGTGAAGACGTCCGAATATTGCTGCAGCGCCTTCTGCACGCGATCGGCGCTCTCGCCCTTGTCGAGATAGAGATAGGAACTCGTGCCGTCGGTCGCCTGCTGCGCATGGATGTCGTTGTCGGCCATGATGCGGCCGAGATTGACGATGGGGCCCACATCCATCATGCCGTGGTCGGTGCCGATGACCAGCGTGCCCTCGCGCTCCGGCGGCAGCGCTTTGAGCGCCGCCATCAGCCGGCCCGTGATGCCATCGACGCGCCGGACCGCGGCCTGGGTTTCCGCACCCGTCACGCCAAACTCGTGCGCCGTGTCGTCCGGATTGTTGAAATAGAGCGCGATCAGCCGCGCGTGGTTCGGTCCGTTGTCCTTGAGCAGCTTCAAGGCGCGGTCGATGATCGTGCCGTCGGATTCCCGCGCCCGCCACGGCACATGCGGGTTGCCGTAGGTCGAGCGGTTGCCGGTCTTGCTGGACCAGCGGCCTACGAAGTTCAGCGCTGCGGTCCGCACGCCCTGGCGCTCGGCGGCCTCCCACATCGTCTCGCAACCGGTGCGCCAGGTGCCATCGCCGCTGTCCACGCCCTTGCCGCCAAAGCGGCCCAGCTTCGGGTCGATGAAGATGTTCGACATGATGCCGTGATGCTCCGGCCAGCAGCCGGTCTCGAAGGTCGTGTGATTGATCAGCGACACGGTCGGAAAGGCCGGCACCAGATGCCGCGACCAGGCGCCTTCGCGCTTGAGCCGGTCGAAGTTCGGCGTCGGATGTGCCGCGTCCAGCTCGGCCGGCGAGAAGCCGTCGAACAGCACGACGACGACCGTCCGCTCGGCGGCCATCGCGGGCGCGAAGCCGAACAGCAGAGCCGCAAACAGGATAAGCAACCGCTTCATGACAGCCCCCAAAAGCGAAACGCGGCGGGAGATTAGCCCCGCCGCGCCCATTTGTCCGCGCAAAGCGCCTATGCGCTAGGCTTTTTCCAGGATGTGTACGGCGCAAGCACTGCCGGCGCCGACGACGTGGGTGAGCCCGATGCGCGCGCCCTGGACCTGGCGGCTGCCGGCCTCGCCGCGCAGATGCGTCGTCACTTCGTAGATGTTGGCGATGCCGGTGGCGCCCAAGGGATGGCCCTTGGACAGGAGCCCCCCGGAGACGTTGACCGGAATGCGGCCGCCCAGGCCCGTGGCGCCCGAGTCGATCAGCTCGCCCGCTTCGCCGTCCTTGCAGATGCCCAGATTTTCGTAGTGCACCAGCTCGGCCGTGGCGAAACAGTCATGCAACTCGATCAGGTTCACGTCCTTGGGGCCGAGGCCGGCCATCTCGTAGGCCGTCTTGGCGGCGAGCCGCGTCACGGCGTTGAAATCCATCATCGCGATGTTGCGCGAGGTGTAGGGATCGGACGCCAGCGCCGAGGCCCGCACCTTCACGGCGCGGCCCATCAGGCCAAGTTCGCGCGCCTTCTTCTCCGAACACAGCACCGCCGCGGCGGAGCCGTCGACGTTCACCGAGCACATCAGCTTGGTGTTGGGATAGGAGATCATCTCCGCCCCCATCACTTCCTCCAGTGGGGTTTCCTTCTGGTACATCGCCTTGGGATTGAGCGTGGAGTGGTGGTGGTTCTTCACCGATACCTTGGCGAACTGCTCGAAGGTTGTGCCGTATTGACGGGTGTGCTCAAGGCCGACATGCGCGAAGACCGACGGCATGGTGCCGGAGCCGAGCAGGCCTTCGGTCGGGATGCCTTTGCCGCCACCGCCGCCGCCCAGCAGTCCGGTGCCCATCTGCTCGCAGCCGACGCACAGCACGATGTCGTAGATCCCGGCCTTGATCGACATCCAGCCTTCGCGGAAGGCGGTGGCGCCGGTGGCGCAGGCATTGGCGGTGTTGACGACCGGGATGCCGGTCTGGCCGATCTCGCGCAGGATGCGCTGGCCGACGCCGCCCGAGGCCTCGAACAGGTTGCCGCTGTAGAGCGCCTGCATGTCCTGGATGGTGAGGCCGCAATCGTCGAGCGCCATCAGCGCGGCCTGCGCGCCCAATTCGGGCACCGTGCGTTCGGGGAAGCGCCCGAACTTGATCATGTCAGTCCCTACGACATAGACGTCGTTGCTCATGGCGGGCTCCTTAAAGCTCGATTGCCTAAGATTGGGGTTCGAAGAAATAGGCGAGATAGGAATTGCCGTCCTTGTCTTTTTGCGGGACCGGCTTGATGACGATGTTCACGGGCAGGTCGAACTTGATCTTCGCCGGATCCGGCTCGACGCCGAGCAGATTGCCCTTCAGCGTGCCGCCGCCGTCGACATCCACGATCGCCGAGATGAACGGCACCGGCACGCCCGGGAAATTGCGGTGCACGACGGTGAAATTATAGAGCTTGCCGGTCGAGCCGAGCTTGACGTGCTCCACGCCCTTGCGCGCGCCGCATTTGCCGCAGGTGTCGCGCTCGCCGGCGACGACCTCGCCGCATTGGGTGCACTTCGAGCCCGCCAGGTAGGGCGCGCCGTCCTTGGGAATTTTCAGGAACGCGACGGCGCCCTTGGTTGTGGGTGCGGGTTTCACGGCTGCGCCGGCTGCGGACATTGAATGGTCTCCGATGAATCCGGCCGCACTCTATAACGGCGCATGAGCCACTTGCTAATTCGATTTTCTTACGCGGCGGAAGGCCCATACAAAAAAGGCGGGACCCGCCCGGTCCGACAACGCCACTGACCCGGGCCAATCCCACCTAGCCTATCACGACGCAGCCGCTGCAAGGCCACGTCGGGCCAACCAATCAGCACTATCGCTTCGACCACCCCTTGGGCCTGTGGAAGGAGGGTCGTCACCCCTGCCCTTCCACTGGGTTGCGCACGAGTACGCCCCGACCGTGTCTGTTCTCGTGTCAAATTCGCGCGAGCATGAAGTCCTCGACAAATATTCGACAGTAAAATAAACGCTCGGAAGCGCGCGCGGAAGTCTGGATAGCAGAATTAATGTTAGAGCGAATAGACGAATGATTTCAGAGAACGCGCATTACATGGGCGTTCAAAACGGCAAGCCTTATCCAATGTGCCCAAAATAACCTTCGCGCTCAGCGGGTCGGAATCGGCCGCCGGTCGCGCGCGATGGCGGTCTCCTGGGCTTCCTTGATGGGGTCGGCCTCGGTGTCGGGCAGATCGATCTCGCCGGCCAGCACTTTCTGTTTCCAGGTTTCGTGCTGCGGAATGAGGCCGTGGAATTCGGGCATGACGTCCTTGCCGAACAACTCCAGCGAGGCGCAGATGTCCTCGTGTTTGTTCTTGCCGGCCTGCAGCAGCAGGATCACCTGGTCGATGTTGGACTCCTCGAATTTGTGCAGGCGTTTGCGGATCGTATCGGGTGAGCCGATCAAGCCGCTGGTCGAGAGCTTGCTGCCGTCGGGCGTCTTGCGCCATTCGCCGTACTCCTTCCACAGATCCACCGTCCCGGGCACGACCGGGCCATGGGTGTTGTAGAAGCGCAGCGAGAACTGGAAGAAGGTCCAGCCCTCGGACATCCGGATCGCCTCTTCGTCCGTCGCGGCGCACATCAAAGGCGTCACCAGCGCGATGTTGGGGTTGGTCTGGTAGTCGCAGAGCTTTTCCAGTCTCTTGATATAAGCGTTGTAGTAGACGCCGACCCATTTGTGCGCCGCTTCGGCCGAGACGAACTGGAAGCCGAGCGCGCCGAGGCCCCGCATGCCCGCCATGCGGATGGTTTCGAGCTGTGAGCACGCCACCCAGAGCGGCGGATGCGGCTTCTGCATTGGCTTGGGCAGCACGTTGCGCAGCGGAAAGTCGAAATGCTTGCCGTGATATTCCCAGCCCTCATTCCAGAACATCGGCAGGCAACAGCGCACCGCGTCTTCCCAGATCTCGCGCTTGTCGCGGAAGCGGCGGTCGAAAGGATGCAGCTCCGTCACCGAGGCGCCTTCGCCGATGCCGAACTCGACGCGCCCGCCCGAGATCAGATCCAGCGTCGCCACGCGTTCGGCGACGCGCGCCGGATGGTTGGTCGTCAGCTGCACGATGCCGTGGCCGATTCGGATGTTCTTGGTGCGCTGGCTGACGGCGGCGAGGAACACCTCGGGCGCCGAGCTGTGCGAATATTCTTCCAGGAAGTGGTGCTCGACTTCCCATACATAGTCGTAGCCGAGCTTGTCGGCGAGTTCGATCTGGTCGAGGCCGTTCTGCAGCAGCCTGTATTCGGAATCCTCAGCCCAGGGCCGCGGCAATTGATGCTCGTAGAAGATGCCGAATTTCATTGCGCAGCGCTCCCAATTGCGCACTCGTCATGCGAGCGCGCTCGGAGACGACGGTACGCCTCCCAACGGCAGGATCAAGCACACCAGTCTAGGGTCCGTACTCAATTGAAAATTCAATCCTACCTGTCATGGCCCGCAACAGCGGGCCATCCAGTTGGGTCAAGCATGGTTCTGAGAAAGCATGGCTGTGTCACCTGGATGGCCCGCTGTTGCGGGCCATGACAAGCTATTGAATTGTTTGCCGACAATTGAGTCCGAACCCTAGATGGAGGCGACGATCTCGTCCCGACTCACATTCTTGACTTGAGAAACCGCTCGCAGAATGGCGTTTAGCGTGCCGATGCGTAGGGGACTGTGATTTGGAACGGAAAGCCGATGGTGGATCGGCGATTCAGTTTGAAGGATGATGTGACTGCCGACTTGATTGACTTGAGTATAGCCCCAGTGCCCAACAAGCGCACGAACCAGCTTTTCACCACCGATGTCGCGGGGAAGCTTCACGCCAAAACTTCGTCACGCACCAAATGCAGGCGCAGCCGGTCCGGCGCCGGGCGATCGAAATAATAGGCCGTGACAGCCTCTCGCACGTTCGCGCGCAACTGATCCCAAGTGTCGGCTTCGGTGAAGATGCTCTCGCCCAGGGCTTCAGCGACAAAGCCACCGTCCGCCTCCTGCGTCACTTGAAAGACCAGTTCAACCATCGAAACAGTCTACAACAGCCTGCACAGAAATAAAATCTGCACTGCTAAGCCCGCTTGGGACGCGACTCTTCCGCGATCGCTTCGGCCTTGGCGAACAGGGCCGGATCGACCTTGGCGCCGCTGGCGGCGGCGTTTTCGTCGAGCTGTTCGGGACGGCTGGCGCCGACGATGGCGCTGGCGACGTTGGGTTCGCGCAGCACCCAGGCGAGCGCGAACTGGCCCATGGTGAGGCCCGCCTCTTTCGCCAACGGCTTCATCTTCTGCACGCCCTCGAGCCAGGACTTGTCCATCCAGCCCTTGATGGCACCGCCCATATTGTCGGACGCGGCGCGCGAGCCGGCGGGCGGCGGCGAATTGGGATCGTATTTGCCCGTCAGCACGCCCTGGGCCAGCGGCGACCAGACGATCTGCGAAATGCCGTTGGCGGCGCTGAGCGGAATGACCTTGGCCTCGGGCCGGCGCCAAAGCAGCGAATATTGCGGCTGGCTGGAGACGAAGCGCTCGACCTTCGGCATCGCGATCGCGTCTTCGATGTTCTGCGGCGACCATTCGGAGAAGCCGAGATAGCGGGTCTTGCCGCTCTTTACGGCCTTCGTCAGCGCCTCCATCGTCTCGTCCAGCGGCGTGCCCGTGTCGTAGCGATGGCATTGATAGAGATCGACGAAATCGGTCTTGAGGCGCCTTAAGGAATCATCGAGCTGTTTTTCGATCTGCCTGGCGGACAGTCCTTGATTGCCGCCGCCCATGTCGCCGAACACCTTGGTCGCCAGGATGTAAGAATTGCGCTTGCGCCCCACCAGCGCCTCGCCCAGCACGGTCTCCGCCGCGCCGCGGCCGTAGACATTGGCCGTGTCGATGAAATTGATCCCCAGTTCGAAGGAGCGGTTGACGCAGGCGACCGCCTTATCCTTCTCCACGCCGACGCCATAAGTCAGCCACGATCCCAAGGAAATCTCGGAGACATTGAGGTCGCTGGCGCCGAGCTTGCGGTATTTCATGGGCTTCTCCCGATGGGCATAATATTTGTTGCGGGAGCATCGGAAATCGCGAGGCCTTGAGTCAAACTGGGCAAAACGACCGGAGGGAACAATGACCGTCAACAAGCAGTGGATATATGCGCGCAAACCCAATGCGCAGGTGGGTCCGGGCAATTTCGACCTCCACGAAGCGCCGATGCCGCAGCCCAAGGAGGGCGAGGTGCTGGTGCGCACGACGCTGCTGTCGCTCGATCCGGCGAGCCGCGCCTGGATGCAGGGCCAGACCTATCGCTCGATGCTCAATCCGGGCGACGTGATGGCCGGCTGGGGCATTGGCGAAGTCGTGTCGTCGAACACCAAGGACTTCGAGGCCGGCGACCTGGTCAGCGCCGAATATGGCTGGCAGCAATATGCCGCCCTGCCCGCGCGCGCCCTGACCAAGCACGACAAGGCGCACAAGCCCGAACATATCCTCGGCGTGCTCGGCATCACCGGGCTTACCGCCTATTTTGGCCTGCTCGACGTGGGCAAGCCGCGTCCGGGTGAAACCGTGCTGGTCTCCGGCGCGGGCGGCGCCGTCGGCACCATCGCGGGCCAGATCGCCAAGCTGATGGGCTGCCGCGTCGTCGGCACGACCGGCGGTGCCGACAAATGCAAATGGCTGGTCGACGAATTGGGCTTCGATGCGGCGGTGGACTACAAATCCGGCAACCTCCACCGCGCGATCAAGGACGCCTGCCCCAACGGCGTCGACGTCTATTTCGACAACACCGGCGGCGAGGTCTTGTCGGCGGCGCTGTCGCGCATGAACGTCTATGGCCGTGTCGCCTGTTGCGGCGCGATCTCCAATTACGACACCGGAACGCCCGCGCCCGGCCCCGCCGGCGTGCCCGGCTTCCTGGTCACCAAGCGCATCCGCATGGAAGGCTTCGTGGTGATGGACTTCTATAACCGCCGGAGAGAGGCGGAAAACGCGCTGGCCGCATGGGTGGCGCAAGGCAAGATCAAGGCGGCGGTCGACGTGGTGGACGGCTTCGACAAGATGCCGTCGGCGCTGGCCGGCATGTTCGCGGGACAGAACCGCGGCAAGCTGATGGTGCGGGTCTGACGTGACGAATGTGCCCTTTGTCCTGTTCGGCCCGTCGCACATCGTTGCGCTGATCGTGCCGTTCGTGTTGCCGTTCCTGGTGGCCAGGATCGTCAAGCCGCTGCAGCATCCACGGGCAGACAAGATCATCCGCTGGGTCATGGGCGCGGCGATGACGGTGAACTGGGCGTCGTGGATGCTGCTGCTGCACGGCAAGGGCTGGCTCGGCGTCGACAATGAGTTTCCCTTGAACCTGTGCGACTGGGCCACCGTGGCGACGGTCGTGACGCTGTTCTGGCCCAACCAGCGGACCTATGAGCTCGCCTATTTCTGGGCCCTGGCCGGGACGCTCCAGGGCATGATGACGCCCGACGTGGTTTACGATTTTCCGGAAATCCAGTTCGTGCTGTTCTTTCTGTTCCATGGCGGCATCATCGCCAGCGTTCTGTACCTGACCTTCGGCCTGAAGATGCGGCCCTATCCGGCGTCGCTGCCGCGCGCGATCGGTTGGACCTTCGTCTATGTCGGCGTGGCCGGCGTCTTCGATTGGCTGGCGGGCGCCAATTACGGGATGCTGCGCGCCAAGCCACCCTTCCCGACCATCCTCGACCTCATGCCGCCCTGGCCCTGGTATATTGGCGTGTTGATCCTGATGGGCCTGTCGTCGACGCTGATCTACTATACGCCGTTCTTCGTGCTCGACCGCGTCCGCGGCGCGCGCGCCGCCGCAACGAGCTGAGCCGCGCCATGACCGTCAGCGACAACAAGGACCGCGGCCGCTTCGAACTCGAGGAGAACGGCCAGGTCGCCTTCGCGAACTATCATCGCAGCGGCCTGCATGTCGTGATCCCGCATGTCGAGGCGCCGCCGGCCCTGCGCGGCGCCGGAACGGCGGGACGCTTGATGGAGGGAATTGTCGGCCTGGCGCGCGCCGAGGGCTTCAAGATCACGCCGACCTGCTCCTACGCCGCCATCTGGTTTCGCCGGCACAGGGGCGCGGCGGACGTGCTGGATTAGTGAGCCTGCGCCGCGAACTGGGCGCCGAATCTCTGGATCAGCTTGCGCAGCTGCGCCTCCTCGACCGCCTGCGCCGCTTCGGCCAAGGGGAACCAGCGCAGTTCGCGCTCGTCTTTTTCCGGCCAGGTCTTGCGCTGGCGGGTCACCTTCAGGGCGAACACGTCGACTTTGCACGGCACGTTAATGTTGTGCCGCAAGACTTTGAAATAATGGAAGAAGCCGATCGGATCCTTCTGCGTCTCGCCGCTGATGCCGGCCTCTTCCAGGGCCTCGCGGGCCGCCGAAACGGATGGCTCGAGGCCCTCGATCGGCCAGCCCTTCGGCACGACCCAGCGCTTGGTCCGTCGGGAGGTAATGAGCAGAATCTCGACGCCCGCGGGCATGAGCCGATAGGGCAGCGCCGCATATTGCGTGCCGGTCGTCTTCTTCGCCGCCGCTGGGCGCGGCGGTGCGATACTCGTCCTCATGCGATGGCCCCGTACAGCCAATAGAACACGGCGCCCATGACGCCAGCCGCGGGCATTGTAACGATCCAGGCGATAACAATGTCTTGCGCCACGTTCCAGCGCACGGCCGACGCGCGACGCGCCGCTCCTACCCCCACGATGGCGCCGGTGATCGTATGCGTCGTCGAAACCGGAATTCCCAAGCCCGTCGCCAGGAACAAGGTGATGGCTCCCGCAGTTTCCGCGCAGACGCCCTGGAACGGCGTCAGTCGCGTGATTCGCGAACCCATTGTACGCACGATGCGCCAGCCGCCGAACAGAGTGCCCAGCGCCATCGCCGCCTGACAGCTGAGCACCACCCAGAACGGCACGTGGAACGCGCCCTTGATGCCGCCATGGGCGATCAGGAGCGCGGCGATGATGCCCATCGTCTTCTGCGCGTCGTTGCCGCCATGGCCGAGCGAGTAGAGCGAGGCGGAGCCGAATTGCACATAGCGGAACAAGCCATCCACTCGCGCCGGCGTCGAGCGCACGAAGGCCCAGGTCAGCAGCAGGACCAGCAGCAAAGCCAGGACGAGACCGAGCGCCGGCGACAGGAAGATGGCGCCGATGGTCTTGCCGAGGCCCGTCCACACCACCGCATGCCAGCCGCCGCGCGCGACGCCCGCGCCGACCAGCCCGCCGACAAGGGCGTGCGAACTGCTGGAGGGAATTCCGGCCAGCCAGGTCACGACGTTCCAGATGATGGCGCCCATCAGGGCGCCGAACACCACCTGATCGCTGATGACGTCCGGCGCGACGATGCCGCTGCCGATGGTCTTGGCGACGGAAAGGCCGAACACCAGGAAGGCGACGAAATTGAAGAACGCCGCCCAGAATACCGCGTAGCGCGGTGACAGCACGCGGGTCGAGACGATCGTGGCGATGGAATTGGCGGCGTCATGCAGCCCGTTCAGGAAATCGAACGTCAGCGCGACGGCGATCAAGCCAAAGAGCAGCAGATCCACGGTGTTCGCCTAGGCCTGTTCGATGACGATGCCGCTGATGCGGTTGGCGACGTCCTCGAAGCGGTCCATGACCTTTTCCAGATGGTCGTAGATTTCGATCCCGACGATGTATTCCATGGCGTTGCCGGCGCGGTGCATGGTGTAGAGCGCCTTGATGCCCAGATCGTGCAAGCCGTCGGCATTGTCTTCCAGCCGGATGATCTCCTCGGTGATGCCGTTCAGCCTGCCGGCCTGCTGGCGCACGGCGCCCAAAAGCGCCACGGCGTCGACCGTCAGCTTCGCCGCGGCCACGATGATGTCGCCCATCTGCGCCATCTGGGGCTCGAACGAGCGCACCTCGAAGAGCAGGATCGCCTTGGCGGTCTTCTGCATCTGGTCGATGGCGTCGTCGAGCGAGCCGATCAGCTCCTTGATGTCGCCGCGGTCGAACGGCGTGATGAAGGAGCGCCGCGTCAGCAGCAGCACGTCGCGGGCGAGGCCGTCGGCCTGGTTTTCGAAATCCATCACCTGGCGGCAGCCGTCGGCCACGCCCGCCCCGCCCTGGAGCACGCCCCGCAGGGCCTCGGCCCCATCCACCAGCGTATGCGCATGGGCATTGAACAGGCCGAAGAAGCGCTCTTCCTTGGGCATGAGCGCCTGAAACCATCGCAGCATCACGAAACCTTCATCGAATCGTCATGCGATTCATGCGCCGTAAAGCCGGGCAAGGTCCAGCCGAGCGCGATGGCCCCGGCGCGCAAGCCGAAGCCGGCGGCGAAGGCGGCAACGCCGGACAAGATCGGGTCGAGGCCCAGCGTGCTCGCCGCCACGAACACCATCGCTGCCAGCACCGCCGCGGTGATGTAGATCTCGCGGCGGAGCAGGACCGAAGGCTGGCCGGCGAACAGGTCGCGCAGGATGCCGCCGAACGTGGCGGTCAGCGTTCCCATCACCACCGCGACCGGCGGCGGCACGCCGGCGCCGAGCGCCTTGGCGGCACCCAGGACGGCATAGGCGGCAAGGCCGACGGCGTCGAACCAGATCAGCGCGCTGGACCGCCAGGGTCTTGTCCCGACCAGCCAGACGGCGCCCGCCGCCGCCAGGCAGGCATAGATGTAGCCGCTGGCATGCACCCAGAAGACCGGCACGCCGATCAGAAGGTCGCGCAGCGTGCCGCCGCCGATGCCGGTGAGGATGGCGAAGGCGGTAAAGGTGACGACGTCGTGGCGATGGCGCGCCGCCGCCAGCGCGCCGGTGATCGCGAACACGGCCACGCCCAGATAGTCGAGCGTCACGAGCGGAATGGGCGGTGCGATCATCGGTTGGGTGTCCTTGCGCAAATTCGTGCCCTGCCTATCACGCAGCGGACCCAGGGCGACAGGCATCGCGGCGTTGACAAATCGCAAGGACGGCGACCGGCACGGCGATCACACTGCGGCGGAAATCCCTTTGGCAGTGCCGCCATGAGCCGGAACATCCTGGTCGTCAACGGCCATCCCGATCCCAGGCCTGAGCGCTTTTGCGCTGCCCTGTGCGATGCCTATGCGGCCGGCGCGAGCGCGCGCGGCTGCGCCACGCGCCGCCTCGACGTCGGCGCCCTCAATCTGCCCGCGCTCTCTGTCGAGGGCGCGGCTGACTCGCAAGCCTGGGAAAGTGTCGAGCAGGCGTTCCGCTTGGTGCGCGCCGCCGACCGGCTCGCTATCGTTTATCCGCTCTGGGCCGACGGGCCGCCGGTCGAATTGCGCCAGATGTTCGATTACGTCTCGCGCCTGAGCGCGCATCTTCAGCCCAACGCGCCGCACGCCTCCACCAAGGCCGCGCGCGTGGTCGTCACCACGGCCCTGCCGGCCTTCCTCTATCGCGGCAAGCTGAAGGACGAAGCGCTCAGCGGCGTCAGCGCCGGCGCGCCGACTTTCATCGGCAGCGTGGAAGCGATTTCCTGCACGCAGCGCATGCGCTGGCTGGAGCAGATGCACGGGTATGGCGAATCCTTGAGCTGAGTTTTACCCGCCGCTGATCCAGCTCACCGCCGCCAGCGCGCCATCCGCGATCCAGGCCAGCGCGATCACCGCGATCAGGACGGCATGCGGGATATAGGCCGGGTGCAGGCGCACCGGCGCCGACAGGACGGTCTGGCCGCCGAACACTTCAATCCTGGTATGCGATCTCACAGGCAACTCCGGGCAAGACGACCGCCGCGCCGGTTTGGTGCGGCATATGCCATCGCGTCGTACCCGAGCGGGAGGGGCGCATCGCCTGCCGGCGCGTGCCGCGCCGCCAGACGCCGAAACAGGCGATATGATTGGTCCCCATTTCGCAGCGCCGCCAGACGGCGGTCGCCGTCCTGCGTCCGCGGTGCGTGCACCGCACGCCGCCGCGTTTCCGGATGTCCACAGAGGCAAACGGCCGTGCGCTCACGCCGGCGCGCAGGCTGCGCGGGGCGGTCGGCTGGCTGAGATCCTGCATTCTGCGGGCCCTTCGCGATGAAACGGAATGCTTTGGCATTCCGCGAATCGCATGAAAGCGCCTTTAGACTCGCACCGCATTGCGGATTGTCAAAACGGCCGCGCCCCGGGACCTCCCGCGGCGCTCCGTACTTCTACGCAGGACGCATCTACTGCCGCGTGCAGACCTGGCCGGCGTTCTGCTCGTCGAGCCATTTCGACAGCGGCGCGAAATAGTCGACGATCGCGCGCGCGTCGATGTCGTGCTCGCCGCTGAACACCGCCAAGGCTTCCGGCCAGGATCTGGACTGGCCCAGCTTCAGCATCGCCTCGAACTTTGCGCCGACTTCCTTGTTGCCGTAGATGCTGCAGCGGTTGAGCGGCCCCTTCCAGCCCGCCAGCTTGCAGGCGGCGCGGTAGAACTGGAATTCGTAGATGTCCGCCAGGAAGTAACGCGCATAGGGCGTGTTGCCGGCGATGTGGAATTTCGCGCCGGGATCGAAGGCGTTGGCGGGGCGCGGACCGGGCGGCATCAGGTACTGGTACTTTTTGACCAGATCCCACCACGCGTCGTTGTAGTGCGCCGGCGTGATGGCGCCGGAGAACACGCCCCAGCGCCACTTGTCGACGATGATCGCGAAGGCGAGGATCGGAACCTTGTCCAGCGCCATGCGCAGCAGGTAGGGGATGTCGGCCTCCGGCCCCGGCACCTTGTCGATCAGGCCGAGCTGCTTGAGATAGTCCGGAGTCAGCGCGTTGAGGCCGGCGAAATCGCCGATCGCTTCGTGGAAGCCGTCATTGGCGCCGCCGCGGAAGAGATAGGGCTGCTGGTTGTAAGCGCGCTGATACATGTTGTGGCCGAGCTCGTGATGGGCGGTGTAGAAATCGTCCGCCGTGATCGTGAAGCAGGCCTTGACGCGCAGATCGTCCTTGCCGTCGATGTCCCAGGCCGAGGCATGGCACACCACCTCGCGATCGCGCGGCCGCACGATCATCGAGCGCGTCCAGAAGGTCGCCGGCTCTGGCGGCAGGCCGATCGACTGATACCAGTTGTCGGCCGTGTGGACGATTTTCAGCGCGTCGTAGCCGTGATCGACCAGCTGCTTGGTCAGGTCGTAGCCGAGGCCGGGCCCGCCGGCCGGCGCCACGATGTCGTAAATGTTGCCCCAGTCCTGGCTCCACATATTACCGGTCAGGTCGGCGCGGATCGGCCCGGTCGCCGGCTGCACCGCCGCGCCGTATTTCTGGCTCAGTTTGGCGCGGACATAGCAGTGCAGCTTGCTGTAGAGCGGCTCCACCTGATCCCACAGCGCGTCGGTCTTGGCCGCGAAGGCCTCCGGCGGCATGTCGTACCACGACCGCCACAGCGCGCCAGTGTCGGCATAGCCGAGTTCGCGCGAGCCCTCATTGGCGAGCGTCACGAGGCGTGTGTAATCGCCCGTCATCTGCGGCGACGAGACCGTGCGCCAGCCTTCCCACAGCGTGCGCGTCTCGTTCGGGTCGCGCGAGGTGCGCAGGATGTCTTCCATGTCGTCGAGCGTCAGGGATTTGCCCTGGTAGACAAACTTGGCGGTCGAATAGTCGGTGTTCAGGCGGGCGCGGATATCGGCCAGTTCCTGGCTGGCGCCGGGCCGCGACGACGCCGGCAGCGTCAAGCCTTGCTTGAGCAGGTAGAGCTTGCGGCGCGTCGCGTTATCGACGTTTACGTGGTCGAAGCGCGCCGCCTCCTTGGCGTAGCGCACCTCCATGTCGGTGCCTTCGGCGCCCGCCTTGGCCACCAGCCAGTTGGTGTCCGAGTTGATATAGGTGTTCTGCACCCAGGCGGCGTGGCTCTGATATTCGCCCTGCTTGGCGAGGTCGGCTTCCGCCTTGGCGACGAAGGCCAGCGCTTCGACGGTCGTGGGGGGCGGCGGCGGCTCGCCGAATGCGGCGATCCCGGCGGACGCCAGCAAGACCACGGCCAAGGCCGTCGCGGAGAGATACTGAGCCTTCATGTCGTCCCCCTGTTTGGGGCGCAGTATGGCCGCAGGCGGGATTCAAGGCGAGAGCCCGAACAGGCCTCGTCCGGCCAAAGAGGGTCGGCTCAGCCGCTGATCAGGAAGTCCCCAGTGTTAAGTTGGGCCATTTGGACGTTCTGCAGCACGATCTGATCCTGGGCGTCCAGCGTAATCACCGTGTCGGCGCCGACCTGGGTCATGAAGGGCGCCAGCGCGGCAAAATTGGCCAGGCCGAAACCGTGCAGCTCGATGACGTCGTTGCTGGCGCCGCCGGCGACGAAATCGGTGATGATGTCGGCCCCATCGCCGGGCTGGAAGCGGAACGTATCGTCGCCGGTGCCGCCGGTCAGTGTGTCGTTGCCGGTGCCGCCGACCAACAGGTCGTTGCCGCCGCCGCCGTTCAGCACGTCGTTGCCGCCATGGCCGTAGAGCAGATCGAAATTGCCGCCGCCGTTCAGCGTCAAATTCTGCACCGGGCCGCCGAAATTGGCGTCATAAGGCGTGGTGAACCACAGCACGGTATCCAGCGCCGGCGCGACTTCAGCCATTGATATCGTGTGGCTGTTGTCGTCGCGCGTTCCGGTGAGGGACGTCACGTTCCAATTGGTGTCGTAGGTGAGGGTCGCGTTTGCCCAGCCATAGGCGTTGTCGACGTCGTAGATGGTCAGCGTGTGCGAGCCGTCGTGGTTGGTGGCGGTCGTCTCGATCAGGTGCCCGTTGTCGTCGTAGTGGCTCGTCGTCCACAGCGCGGTCGCAATGTTTGTCGTGTCGACGCCGTTCACCCACTTCCCATTGTTGTCGCCGACGACGGCCGTCGAGGTGACGCTGCCCTGCGCATCGGTTTGAACCGCCTGCGACCACCACACCGTGGTATCGGCAAGATCGTATTTGATGGTGGCGTCGGAGAATTTGAGCGACTCGACATTGGTGATCGAGTCGGTGCCGTCGGGCGAGCCGCCGCGCAAATCCGTCACAGTGAAGGTCTGGTTCAAGGCGTCAAAAGCGATCGAATAGTTCGCCATGGTGCCGGAGAACACGGCGATGTCGTTGCCGGTGCCGCCGTCGATCGTATCGTTGCCCGCACCGCCGACCAGCGTGTCGTCGCCGGCGAGTCCGGACAGCGTATCGTTGCCGCCGAGGCCGGCGAGATAGTCGTTGTTCGGGGTTCCGGTGAGCGTTTCAGGACCGGCGCCCAGATTTCCCGGCAGCGAGGTGAAGGCGCCCGGATTGGACCCCACAGCCTGGGTGGCGTCGGAGATCATAATCGTGCCGCCGGGCGTGCCGTCGCTGGTCCAGTCCTCGGTGCCGTGCACGCCGTCATTGGCCTGGAACAGGACATGATTGCCGACGGCGCGGATGTTGAAGATGCCGCCATTGCCGGAACCGGAATTGATGTCGAGCACCATATGCGTGCCGGCGCCGCTGGTGCCGTCGCTGACCCACAATTCCTGGCCGTGCGTCGCATCGGTTGCGGTGAAGTAGAGCAGCCCGCCGACCACGACCATGTTGCCGGGGTTCGACGAATCGCTGAGGTGGGTGTTGATGTCCTTGACCATGTGGGTCGTGCCGGCGGTGCCGCCGCTGATCCACAATTCGGTGCCGTGGCCGCTGCCGTCGTCGGCGCTGAAATAGACGCTGTTGCCGAAGGGCGTGAGGCTCGCCGGATTGGAGCCGGTCGTGCCGTTGACGATGTCGATCACCGTCGGCGCGCCGCCGCTGGTGGCGAAGAGCTCCTGCCCCGTCGCGCTCGTATAGGCCGAGAAGTAGACGTTGTTGCCGGCTGCGGTGAGCGTCTGCAGGCTGAAGTTCCACTGTGTGTTGGTCAGCATGGTGGCGTTGCCGGCGGTGCCGTCGCTGGCATAGAGCTGCATGCCGTTGACGCCGCCATTGTCGGCGATGAAGAACAGCTTGTTGCTGGCGGTGACTAGGCTGTGCGCGTTGGAGCCGGTGGCGGCGCCGGTGTTGATGTCCTTGAGAATGACGGTGCCCGGATTGCTGCCGTCGCTCATCCACACTTCGCTGCCGGTCGTGCCGTTGTCGGCGGTGAAATAGAGCTTGCTGCCCAGCACCGCGGCGCTGCCCTGCCCGATCTGAAGATTGACGTTGGAATCGGCGGCGCCGGGATTGATGTCCTTGGTGATGTGGGTGCCGCCCGGCGTGCCGTCCGTCACCCACAGCTCGGCGCCGTTGGCGTTCGTGGTCGCCTGGAAGAAGACGTTGCTGCCCACAGGGGTGAAGCCGAACGGCGACGAACTGCGCGGAATGCCGCCGCTGCTGCCCGGATTGATGTCGAGCAGCATGTTCGTGCCCAGGCTCGTGCCGTTGCTCAGCCAAAGCTCGAAGCCATGCGTGCCGTCATCGGCGCCGAACAGCACGGAATCGCCGAAGGCGGCGCCCAGGCTGAAGATGCTGGAGCCGGCACCGCCGGGCTTGATGTCGCTGACCATGTGGGTGCCGCCGGCGCTGCCGTCGCTGGTCCACAACTCCGAACCATGGGCGCCGTCATTGGCGACGAAGAAGAATCCCGCGCCGCCCGGCGTCAGAAGGGTCGGATTGGAATTGACGAAGCCGGGGCTGATGTCCTTGAGCAGATGCGTGCCCAGCACGGTGCCGTCCGTGGCCCACAATTCGTTACCGTGGACGGCGTCGCTGCCCATGTAATAGGTGATCGGACCGATCGCCAAAGGATTGGTCTGGACCGACGTGTCGATGCCGGCATTGGCCTGATTGGTGCTGTTGATGACCTTGACCTGGAACGTTCCGAGCGCGGTGCCGTCGCTGCGCCATAGCTGGGTGCCGTCCACGCCGTCATTGGCGCTGAACATCAGAAGGCCGTTCTGCGCCGACATGTTTTGCAGGTCTTGCGCCTGCTGCACGCCGTTGCCGCCGATATTGGCCGACTCGATGTGCTTGACCATGACCGTGCCGGCCGCGGTGCCGTCCGTCTTCCACAGATCGATGCCGCCGACGCCGTCGCCATCCTGGAAGAACACGGTGTTGCCGACGGTGGTCAGGCCTTGTGGGAAAGCGTTGGTGGCGCTGCTGGTGGCGCCGGGAAGGATGTCCTTCAGCAGCACCGTGCCGCCGCTCGTGCCGTTCGAAATCCACAACTCGGTGCCGTGCGTGACGTCGTAGTTGGTGAAAATCAGGTTGGTCCCGATGTTGGCGAAAGATGGCCCGCCATTGGGGAAGGTGAAGCCCAGCCCCGTCTTGACCGTTGTCGTGGTCGTGATCGACGGATTGGTGCTATACAGCGTGTTCGCCGCCGCCGAGGTGAAATACAACACGCCGTTGGCATTGTAATACTGCGCGATCGAGCCCGGCGCGCCGGTGACCGCGGTGTGAGCGGTGCCGACCACTCTGGTCAGCGGATTGGAGGCGTTGCCCGTCGCGATCAGGTAGCCGGTGCCGCCAACGTCGATGAAGCCGGTCGTGTTGTGGTCGTTCGTCACCTTGGTGACGGCGCCGCCGCTGGTGGTGTAGAGGCCGCTGTCGCTCAGGCCGGTTTCCGCGAACCAGTAGATATTGTTGCCGCTGGCGACGAAGCCGCTGGTGCCGGGCACCGGCGTGGCGATGAAGGTCGGCGTCGAGCCGGGAACGCCCGTGCTGGAATAGATGCCGTAACCGCTCGGCCCGACGGCGGTGAAGAACAGCAGATTGTTCGCGACCATGATGTTGCTGGGCGAGTACCCGTTGGGTACGCCGGCCGTGCTGCCCGTATAGTCGGTAACAGCGACCGTTCCGCCGGCTGTTCCATCGGTCCGCCACAATTCCCGGCCGTGGATGCCGTCATCGGCGCTGAAATAAGCCTGGCCATTCAACACCGCGAAGGGCGGCTGGAAGTTGTAATTCGAGTTCAGGGTGATGCTGTTGATGGGGGATGAGCCGGCCGCGCCAGGATTGATGTCCATCAGCAGCGATGTGCGCCCCGTGGTCCCGTCGGTGCTCCAGAGTTCTACGTTGCCATTGCCGTTGTCTGCCGAAAAGACAGTCACACTCATGTCGCGCCCCCACGATAACCCAAAAAACGACGGACCGACGCGACGCCCGCCGCGGTCAAACTGATAAGTCTTGAGTCTTATGGCACGAAAGTGGCCGTCGACCGATGTCGGTACAAAAAAATTAAAAATGGATTCCGCATTTTCCGTCGAGGCCACGACTGAAGAACTTGCTGCACCGCACCAATCGTGTTCTATGCGGTCGCGTCCGCTCGCGCATCGGCGGTGCGTTCCCATGGCGCGGCAGGGGTTACCGCGCTCCGGTTACCAATGTCGCCGAATTCGGGCACAGGGCGGCCGGCGGCATGACAGGCGGCAAAGTTTTGTTGTAGAATCCGCAGTAGTTCCAAAGAACTATCGTCGGTTGGCTGCTCCGGATGCCAAAGGCTTTCGTCGCTTGCACTTTGGCTTGAATCGACCGACTTGGGGGTGTCATGAAATCGGGTCTGGTATCCTGCTTGGCCGCAGCGATGGCGTTTGCCGCCTCGCTGGCCGTTTGCCAGGCAGAGACCCTGACCCTGAAGCAGGCGCTGGCGCTCGCCTACGAGACCAATCCTCAGCTTGCCGGGGCGCGGGCGGGCGTGCGCGCGGTGGACGAAGGCGTGGCGCAGGCCAACTCCGCATGGCGGCCCGCGATCAACGCAACCGCGAGTTACGGTGTGCAGAACGGTGTCGTCACCGGCTTCGCCAGCGCCTTCAACAGCCATCCCCTGACGGGCGCCGTCACGGTGACCCAGCAGGTCTTCCGAGGCGGCCGCACCTATGCCGAGGTCGGCCGCGCCATCGCCCAAGTGTACTCGGCACGTGCCGAGCTTTCCGACACGGAGCGCGGCGTCCTGCTGGATGCCGTCAGCGCCTATCTCGACGTGGTGCGCGACGACCGCATCCTGTCGCTGAACCGCGATAATGTGCGCACGCTGCAGGCCGAACTCGATGCCGCCAAGACGCAGCATGGCGCCGGCGCCATCACGCGCACGGATGTCGACCAGTCGCAGGCCCGCCTGTCGCGCGCCCAGTCCGATCTGGCTGTCGCCGAGCGGCAACTCGCGGCCAGCCGCGAGTCGTTCGACAACGTCATCGGCCGGCCCGCCGGCACGCTCGATGCGGCGCCGGTCCTGCCGGCTCTTCCTGCGTCGATCGAGGCCGCGCGCGGCATCGGCGCCGAACGCAGCCCCAAAATACTGCAGGCCAAGGCCGATTGGCGGGCGGCCGACTACGCGGTGGCGGACGCCGTCGGCGCGCTCCTGCCGCAGCTGTCCATCCAGGGCCAATACGAGTATCTGCGCGATGCCGCCGGCACCAACATCTTCGCCACCAAGCAGCCTCAGCAGATCCTGAGCATCACGGGCCAGGTGACCGTGCCGATCTACCAGGGCGGCGCCGAAGACGCCGGCATAAGGCGCGCCAAGGAATTGCGCGGCCAGTCCCTGTTGGCCATTTCCACGGCCCAGCGCTCGGTCTGGCAGGATGTCGGCAACGCCTGGGAAGGCTATCGCGCCGCGCAGCAGCAGATCGCCGCCAACGACGCGCAGGTCGCCGCGGACCAGAGCGCGCTCGACGGCGTCAAGCAGGAACAGGAGGCCGGCGAGCGTTCCATCCTCGACATCCTCAACGCCCAGCAGGAACTGTATAGCGCGCAGGTCGCCGCCGTGACGGCACGGCACGATGCCGGCGTCGCGGCCTATCGGCTGCTCTGGGCCACGGGCCAGTTGAACGCCAAGACGCTCAGCCTGCCGGTGAAGTACTATGATCCGGGTGAGCACTACGAGGAGGACTCCGGCGCATGGGTCGGGTTTGGCGATTGATGTCCTTCAGCCAACAGCGAGGATGGCCGTTCCATGGCTGAGCCAGCAGCTTCGGCGATAGGCGCCGCCGCCAACGATCCGGTGCGCGCCGCGCTTATCGTCAACCGGCCGTTGTTCATAGCGGCGTTCGGCTTCAGCGCCGCCATGAGCGTGCTGGCGCTGACGACGTCGTTCTACATGCTGCAGGTCTACGACCGCGTGCTGTCGAGCCGCAGCGAAGACACGCTGCTGCTGCTCACCGTGATCGCGGTCGTCGCCATCGCCGTCTTCAGCGGGCTGGACTCGCTGCGCCTGCGCCTGCTGCAGCGCATCGGCATGCGGGTCGGCGAAGCGCTGTCGGCGACCGTGCTGCGGGCCATGGTGGCCGGGACCTCGCAATCGGGCGGCATGCAGATCCGCACCGGCCTGCGCGACGTCGAAACGGTGCGCAATTTCGTCGGCAGCCCCGCCCTCGCCGCCCTGATGGATGCGCCGTTCGTCGTCCTTTATCTGATCGTGCTCACGCTGCTCCATCCCCTGTTCCTGGCCATCGTACTGGTCGGCGGCGCGATCCTCATCGTCATCGCGCTGATCAATCAGCGCACGACGCATACCGACCTGATCCACGCCATCGGCCTGACCGCGAGAGCCCATCTCTACGCCGAGGACGGCTTGCGCAATGCCGATGTGCTCGAAGGCATGGGCATGTCGTCGACCTTCGTCTCGGCCTGGCGGCGCAAGTGGATCGAGTCCCAGCGCGCCGGTTCGGCGGCGTCGGATCGCGACAGCCGCCTGAGCTCTATATCCAAAGGCGTGCGCCTGCTGATTCAGATTTTCCTTCTGGGCGCCGGCGCCCTGCTGATCCTCGACTTCAAGGCGACCGGCGGCGTCATGATCGGCGCCTCGATCATCGGCGCCCGCGCCTTGCAGCCGATCGAGACCATCGTCGGCAGCTGGAAGAGCATCATCGCGCTTCGGCTGGCCTGGGCCCGCATCGTCGATCTGCTCGACAAGGCGCCGCGCCGCGACGAAGGCATGAAGCTTCCGCCGCCGCGCGGCCATCTGCAGCTGGGCGGCGTCAGCTATGGCTCGCGCGCGGCCGGCCGGACCGTGCTGTCGAACATATCGCTCGACCTGCTGCCCGGCGAAGCGCTGGGTATCATCGGCCCGTCGGCGTCCGGCAAGTCGACCTTGCTGCGGCTGCTGATCGGCGCCTGGCCGTGCACCACCGGCGTCGTGCGGCTGGATGGCGCGAACATCTACGCCTGGCCGCGCGCCGAACTGAGCCGCTACATCGGCTACCTGCCGCAGGACGTCGAACTGTTCGAAGGCACGGTGCGCGAGAACATCGCGCGCATGCACGAAGGCGATCCGGAGGATGTCGTGCGCGCGGCGCAGCGCGCCCGCGCCCATGAGATGATCCTGGCGCTGCCCAAGGGCTACGACACCGAAGTCGGCGGCAACGGTCACCGGCTGTCCGGCGGCCAGAGCCAGCGCATCGGTTTTGCCCGCGCCCTGTACGGCGATCCGCGCCTCGTGGTCCTCGACGAACCAAACTCTAATCTCGACGGGCCGGGCGAAGACTCCCTGCTCAACGCGCTGGGGACGCTCAAGCAGGAAGGCGTCACGCTGGTGATCGTGGCGCACCGGCCCAGCGTGCTGAACGGCGTCGACAAGATGCTGGTCCTTAGAGCCAACGGAACGGTCGAAGCGTTCGGGCCGCGCGCCGAAGTCATGGCGCAATTCGCCAAGCGCCCCGCCCCTCCGCCGCAAGGCCAGCAGAACGTGGTCACGCTCTCGCCGCTTGCCTCGCCGGCCGGTGACGGCCGTCCCGGAAGCAAGTCATGACCGACAGTCCCGACACCACAGGCGCGCGCGCGCCCGGCCCGCACGAAAAACCGGGCTTCTGGCCGTTTCTGCAGAAGGCGGCCCGCAGCACGGCGTATTGGGCGCGCGAACTGGTCTATCCGACACCGATCCAGGAGCCGCCCGAACTCGAATTCATGAGCACGCGCGGCATCGTCGGCAAAGGACGGCTGATCATCCTGATTTTCGTGATCGGCTTTTTCGGCTGGGCCGCGCTGGCGCCGCTGGGCAGCGCGCTGATGGCGCCCGGCGTGATCGTGGTCGAGTCGCACCGCAAATCCATCCAGCATCTCGAAGGCGGCATCGTCCGCGAGATCCATGTCAGCGACGGACAACTCGTCACCGCGGGCCAACTCCTGATCCGCCTCGACGACACCCAGGCGCGTTCGAGCATCGACATGCTGGCCGGCGAAGCCGACGCCCTCGCCGCCCAGGAAGCGCGGCTGACCGCCGAGCGGGACGGCAAGGATCACATCGATTTTCCGGACGACCTGACGTCGCGCAGCAGCGATCCGCATGTCGCCGATGCCATGCGCGGCGAGCTCAGCACCTTCAACACCCGCCGCCAGACCCTGGCCAAGGAAGTGGATATTCTCACCCAGCGCAATCACCAGAACGACAGCATCGTCTCGGGCCTGCGCTTCGAAGGAACGTCGATCGACCAGCAGATCGCCCTGATCAACCAGGAAACGGACAGCGTGCAGGCGCTCTACACCAAGGGCCTTTCGACCCTGCCCCGCTTGCTCGCCCTGCAACGCCAGGCGGCCGATCTGGGCGGCCAGCGCGGCCAGATCACCGAGAAAATCGCGCAGACGCAACTCAGCTCCGGCGAGAACCAGCTTCAGATCATGAACCTGAAGAACCAGCAGCTCAGTGACGTCGTCAAGGATCTGCGCGATGTGCAGACCAAGCGCTTTGATCTGCTCGACCGGCTGAAGGGCGCGCATGACGTGCTGGCGCGGCTGACGGTGACGGCCCCGGTCTCCGGCAGAATCGTCGAACTGACAGTTCACACCAAAGGCGCCGTCATCAAGCCGGGCGAGACCGTCATGGAGATCGTGCCGCAGAAGGACGAGTTGCAGGTCGAGGCGCATGTCCGGCCCGAGGACGCCGACGGCGTCTATGCCGGCATGACCGCGCGGGTCAATCTCAGCGCCTATCAGCAGCGCCGCCTGCCGATGATCTCCGGCGTCGTGACCAACATCTCCGCCGATCGCATCACAGATCCGCGCACCGGCCAGGCCTATTTCACGGTGCAGCTGACGGTCGACCGGACGCCGCTGAAGGACTATCCCGACGCGCATATCATTCCGGGCATGCCGGTGGAGGTCGCCATCGACACCGGCACGCGCACCGCGCTGGATTACTTCGTCGAGCCGATCAGCGATGTCTTCCGCCGCGGCATGCGCGAGAAGTAGTCGCTAGACGAAGTTTCCCGCCGCCAGGCCGCCGAGCGTTCCGCCGGTCACGTCGAAGACGTAGTCCTCGCCGGATTGATAACCGGCCGCGCCATTGGCGTCGACGATCAGGAATGTGTGCGCCGCGAGCGTGCCGCTGCCGGGCGTGAACAGCACCGCGTGCCCGCCGGCCAGCTGGCCGGCTCCGACCGCCGCGGCCAGGTCGGTGTCGAAGCTCGCCACCGACAGCGCGCCGCCCGCAACGGCAGTGTCAACGCCCGTCACCACACCCGGAAGATCGAATTTGTCGACGCCGGCGTTGAAGTCCAAAATCCGGTCGAAGGCGGCGCCGGTGGATTCGACGACGGCCGAACAGGCAAATGTGTCCGCGCCCGGCCCACCGGTCAGTACGTCAGCGGCGCCGCCGCCGTGAAGAAAATCATTGCCCGCTCCGCCATCCAGCGTATCGCAGCCGGCGAAACCGTAGAGCACGTCGCTGCCGGTGCCGCCCGTCAGCACCAGATTCGCGGGCGCCGCATCGTGGTTGGCGTCATAGGGCGTTGCGAACCACAAGGCGGTGTCGAGTGCCGGCGCCACTTCGCCCAGGGTGGTGGTGTGGCCGCCGTCGTCTCGCGTCGCGGTCAGCGAGATCTGGTTCCAATTGGCGTCGAAGCCGATCGTGGCGGCCGCCCAGCCATACGCGTTGGCGACATCATACAGCGTCAGCGCATGCGTTCCGTCGTCGTTGGCGACAACCAGGGACCGTAAATTCGCGTTGGTATCGTAGGAAGCCGATGTCCACAGCCAATTCGCCGAATGAGCCGTGTCGTAGCTGTTCACCCAATAGGCGCCGGAATCGTTGACGATGGTCTGCGCGGCGATGCTGCCTTGCGAATCGAACATCGTCGCCTGCGAGGCCCATGGCGCGGCATTGGCCGCGTCGAATACGGTCACGCTGCGGCTGCCGTCCTCGTTGACGACGACCTGCGTCGTGACACGCGCATTGCTGTCGTAGGTGAATAGACCGTCGGCGAACTGGAATTGCTCGACGCCGTTGGCGGTATCGCTGCCGTTCGACAGTCCGGGGCGCTGGTCCGCAAAACGGAAGGTCTGTGTCGCGGTATTGTAGGTGACGTGATAATCGGTGTGCAGGCCGGAAAAGACGGCGGTATCGCTGCCGGGCCCGCCGAGCAGCGTGTCGTTGCCCGCGCCGCCGTTGAGGAGGTCGTCTCCGTCGCCGCCGCTCAACGTATCGTCGCCGGCGCCGCCATAGAGCTTGTCCGCGCCACCGTCGCCGAACAGCTGATCGTTGCCGTCGCCGGCCGAAGCCGACGGCGTCAGGCGATAGATGCTTCCGCCCAGATCGACGACATACAACCGACCGCTGCCGTCGACGGCGAAGGACGACGGATTGTGCACCGCGGCGGGATCGGCGAGATAGGAGAAGCGATTGAGAAAGTCCTGCGCCTGGCCGCCGACGACGCTCGTCGTCCAGAACTGGCTGCTGACCTCGTCGGCGAAGAAATACTGGCCCTGCGCGCCGCCCGGCCCGTGATAGACATAGCCGCCGATGACGGCATAGCCGCCGCCGGAGACATGCATATAGTCGAGAATGGGCGCGGTGAACGCCGGACTGTCCGGACCGTTGTAGGAAATGAAGCCCTCGCGGACGTTCCAACCGAAATTGAGCCCCTTGGCGCCGGCGGCGGCGTAGTCGACCTCCTCGCGCTGGTCCTGCCCGACATCGGCGATCAGCATGTCGCCATTGCTGTCGAAGCTGATGCGATACGGATTGCGCAAGCCATAGTCCCAGATCTCCGGCGCCGCGCCAGCGGTGGCGACGAAGGGATTGTCGGCGGGGATCGCGTAGTTGCGCGCGGGATCGGACGGAAAGTCGTCGCCGCGCACGTCGATGCGCAGGATCTTGCCCAGCAGCGAGCCCAGGTTCTGCGCATTGTTGTTCGGATCGCCGCCGCCGCCGCCGTCGCCTTCGGTGATGTAGAGATCGCCGTCCGGCCCAAAGCCGAGCCAGCCGGCATTGTGGTTCGCGAAGGGGTGCGCAATCGTCAGAATGAGGCGCTTGGACGCGGCGTCGGCGACGTTGGGATCCGATTCCGAGCGGGTGTATTCCCAGATTTCCGTGTTCTTTTGCGCGTTGGTCAGGTCGACGTAGAACTTGCCGTTGGTCGCATAATCCGGACTGAAGGCCAGGCCGAGCAGACCCTCCTCTTCACCTTGTGTGATCTGCGCGTCGGGAATGTCGAGGAAGGGCGTCGCCGAAACCGTACCGGTGTCGAGATCGACGATCCGGATGACGCCGGTGTGCTGCTCGACCTCGTAGAGTTGATCGGGATCGCCGGGCGGCGATGCGGCGAACACCGGCAGGTTCAGTCCCGACGCGATCAACTGTGTGTCGATGATGCCCGATTGCGGGCTCAGGTCCTCGACGCCGAAGCCATAGATCACGTCGTCACCGTCGCCGCCGTGAATGATGTCGCCCGCATCCTTGCCGGACATCACGTCTGGTCCGGAGGTGCCGGTCAAATTGTCCTGGCCGAGCGTGCCGTCGATCACGGCGCCGTCCTGGCCATGCGGCGCGCCGATCAGGCTTGCCGGAACGGCAACGAAGGACGAATGGCTGAACGGCGCGCCGGCGGGCTGTGCGAATTCGGAATCCAGCGAAAAATTCCGCAGCAGACCGGCATGGAGGCCGGTGGGCCGGCTCGCGACCGGATCGGGTGCGGCCGATACCATGCCGCTGTCCGGCGTCAGCATGCCGGCGTGCCGGCCGGCAAGGGTCAAGGACGCCGGCGCATCCGGCGGCGTGCCCCTTTCGACGGCAGCGTCCCACTCGTCCCAATGCGCAAGTCGCATTTCGCACCTCGTCCGCAGGCGCCATGCGCCCGCGCCTGATGGCGCCTCAGCGGCAGAACCTTAAGGGATAGACGTTCGCGGTGCGAGCAAAGACTTGCGCGCACGGAGTCTCAATTCAAGACAGTCCGAATGCGCGGGTCGTTCCAGGCGTGAGCGTCAAGCTTCGCCGACTGAATCAAGGCGACGGAATTCCGCCAAAATCCACCACCGACAGGCCGGTGAGCGTTCCACCCGTTACGTCGAAGACAAAGTCTGCGCCGGCCTGATATCCGGCCGTGCCGTTGGCGTCCACAATCAGGAAGGTATGCCCGGCATAGTCCGGACCGGTCGGCTGGAAGAGCACCGCATGTTGCGCCGCGAGCGTGGCGGCATTGATCGCCGCCGCCATATTCACATCGAACGTCGCGGTGGCCAGAACGCCGACAGCTACCGTCGCGTCGACGCCCGTCACCGTCACCGGAAGCTTGAACTTGTCGGTCCCGACCGTGAAATCCTGAATCTTGTCGAAGTTCACGCTGGTGGAGTCCGAAACCGCCAGATAGGCGAACGTGTCGATGCCGGCGTTTCCGCGCAGCGTGTCGGATCCGCCCTCGCCGTAGAACAAGTCGCTACCCGCGCCGCCGGTGGCAAAGTCGTTGCCCTGGCCGAGGAAGAAATTGAAATTGCTGTTGGTGTCGGCGCTGGCATTGAAAGTCACGCCGTTGCCGGCACCCATCGACACCGACCACTCGGAGAAGGTCGCGCCGGCGCCGACCAGATTGTCGGTCGTCGTGATGCTGTAGTTGAACCCGGGCAGCAGCGCGACCACTTCGACATTGCTGATCTGGGCGCCGCTCAGCGTCAGGCCGCCGGAATAGTCGCCCTGCAGGGCGATCTGGTCGTTGGTGCCGGCGCCGCCGTTGACCGAATCGCCGATCGTGTAAGACGCACCGAAGGCGAACCCGTCATTGCCCGTGCCGCCGATCAGGGTGTCGTTGCCGGCGCCAGCCGTGATCGTGTCGCCATTGTTGTTGGCCTGGACCGTGTCGTTGCCCGAACCGCCGACGAAGGTGTTGATCACCGTGCCGAAGGCGATGGCGATATTGTTCACCATGCCATTGCAGCTGCTGAACGTCCCGGCGGTGAGATTGATGTTCGACGACGCCGCATAGCCGGACAAGTCGAGCGTGTTGTTGGCGCCCATGTCCCAGAGCGTGATCACCGGATTGGTGTTCACCGTGAAATCGAAGAACGGCTTGGTCGCGTCGGCGATGTTGCAGTTGAAGCCGAAGGTCTGACCACCGCCGAACGCGGTCGTCGTCGGCAGGCCGTACAGCGCCTGGACCGCCAGAATGTCGAGCGGCATCCACGTTGTGGGGCTGCGGTCGAAGCTGTCGGCGGAAACGCCCCAGTTGGTGCCGGTCACCGGATATTCAGCGAAATATTTCGCGGTCGCGGTCTGGGGGTCGATATAGGACATGATCGACCACAGCGTGGTGTCCTGGGCGCTGTATTGCTGCGTCGCTTCGGCGACAGTGCCGTTGTAGGGACCGCCATGGCCCAGGCCCATCATGTGGCCGAGCTCGTGGACGATGGTGCCCCAGACATGGCCGCCGGCAACGTTCGGATCGGCGGTGATGGGACCGAAACTTGTATCCCCGGTCGCCAGGTTCAGGTCGCCGCCGGTGAAACTAAAAAGGCTGGTGCCACCGATCGTGCCCGCGCCGGCCGGGCCGCTGAACGTGCTGCTGAAGAACGCGCCCGAACCGCCGGCGCCACGCGTGATGGTGAAGCTTGCCGCAGCCGCGCTCGCCGCCGCCACGAAGGTGATATTGGCGACATCCGACCACAAGGCGAGCGACGAGACGAAGACGGCTTTCTCGGCGGCCGTCCAGGCCGATGCGTCGGTGAAATAATAGCTGACGGTTCCGCCCGCCGTGCCGGCGATGCCCGTTCCCCACTTTGCGACCTGCGCGGTCGTGGGATTGTAGGTCGCCGGATTGTCCGAATTCCAGGATTTGAAACTCGTGGCGACGATCGCGCCGCCGCCATCGATGCCGTTGATGAACGAGACTTCCTGGGTCTGCGTCGGCGAAAGGTCCGGCGTTGGCGACGGATGTCCGATGTTGCTTTGAACATGCGGCGACACGAAGCTGAATTCCGATGGACCGAAGCCGTGCGTCCTCCCCGCGTCGAGCGTCATCTCACGAACGAAATGATAGCTGTCGAGCATGCCGCCGCCGACTTCGGCGTCGGGCATCGCGCCGGTTGCCGAAGTTAGCGCCGGCAAACTGGCGAGTAGCGATGCCGAACCCAGAGCTGAATTTTCGTTGGCCGCGTTGTCGTCCGACGTGAGGCCCAGATCGGAAATCGCGACTTTGGCGAAATCGGTTTTGGGGCCAATGTCGGTCAGCGCGGAAATGTTTGGCATAATAGGCCCCCTGGCAATGGCGAAACCTAGCATTCCGGCGGGGGAAACGCCACTCGACGAAGGGGAACGCTTGTCACAATACCGGAGAAAGGAATAAGGTAGCCACACAAGTTGGCGTGCGGGGAAATAATGGCGAACAGCAGCTTTGAAACGGAGCGCGTCGCGCGCGAGAAAGCGGCGTCCGCACGGCCCGTTCGCCTCGCTTGGAAAAAGCCCGTGCTGCGCGCGTTTTCCGCCCATGAGGCCGAAGTCGGACCGACGCTTGGTGTCGGCGACGGCATATTTACCAGTTCCTGAACACGTCCATCGGCATCAGCGATATTACAAAGCCGGCGCCGCGCTTGGCGCGGTCATGATCGGCTCGACCGATTGTGCCCGTTATTTCCCGTCCACCGAATAGGCCAGGAGCACGCTGCCGACTCCGCCCGAGCGCCCTTGATAACCGGAGGTGACGTAGACCATGCCGCCCGCAACCGTAGGTCCGGCGCCATCCAGTCCGCCACCGGAAACTTCGCGGCCGCCCAGAGCCTGATAAGTGATCGCGGTATCGACATCCCAGACCACGCTGCCCGTGACGGTGTCATAGGCGCGGAAATGTCCGTCCATCGATCCCGCGAAAACAATTCCCGGGATTGCGGTGATCGCCTGCGAAAGCGCGGGATCACAAAACACGTTCTTCCAGGCGCAGACCGCGGGCTTGGACGCCGGCGTGTTCCACAAGATGGCGCCGTCGGCGATGCGAATTGCGATCAAGCCCGGCTTGCCGAGCGGGCCGGTGAAGATGTCCGAGAGAGCGACGTAAAAGTTTTGGCCGTCCGCCGCCGGCCCGAACTCGACGCCGCCGAGCGGGCCGCCGCCGCTCAAACGATGGTGCCACAGGATGGCACCCTGTTTGTCGGGATCGAGAGCATAGACATCGCTCGACTTTTGCCCGGCCAGGATCACCTGTTTTCCGTCGGCAAGCGTGCGCAGGATGGGCGAAGCGCCGAAATCCGCGTCGGCCCCGACCTTGGTCGGGCAATTGGCGACGCTGCGCAGGCCGTAGCAACCGATGATGTAGTCGTCGCCGGGCGTCACCTGGTTCACCCAGCGGACGGCGCCCGTGTCCATGTCCAACGCCATGACGGCGTCGGCGCCGTCATACGGCACGTCGGTATAGGAATCGCCGGTCGTCACGTAGACGAGGCGACGCTTGGCGTCGATGGTCGGCGCCGACCAGATGGCGCCGCCTGCCGGGCCGTACATCTGTGTTCCCTTGGCGTTTTTCTTGAACGGTTTGGGTTCGGCGGCCGTGGTGTAGGTCTTCCACAACACTTTGCCGGTGACGGCGTCCACCGCGACCAGCGCGCCGCGGAATTTGCAGCACTCATAGGCGTCGTTGGCGGCCATCGCTTCCTCGGCCGAGGACACCGGCACATACAGCCGCCCGCCATTCAGCATGAGGGAGCCGGTCATTTGCACGCCGCTCTGGTTGTCCACCGGCGTTTTCCAGAGCAGACGGCCGCTCTCCGCGTCGATGGCGTAGACGTGCCGCGATTGGTCTGCGAAGTAGGCGGCGTAGCGCGCCGGGGCCATGGCCGGCGGCAAGGCACCGACGACGATGGACGTGCGCGAACCGGCGTCGGCTTCAAACCGCCACCAGGCGCAGCCGGTCCTGGCGTCCAGCGAATAGATCGAGCCCGAACTGGAATTGACGAACACACGGCCGCCGACAATCGTTGCCTGACCGCTGCGGCCGCCGGCATGGTGGAAGGCCCACTTCACCTTCAGGCGCGGGATATCCTTTGCCGTCAGGCCGGGCTCGGGCTGGAAGCGCGTGTTGTCGCCATCGGCGCCCCAACCGTTCCAATGCGGACCTGCAAGGCTCAGCGGCGCCGGCTTGAAGGTGCAGAGCGGCGACTCCAACGCCGTCGTCGCGACGCCGCCGCCTTGGCGCTTGGCGAGATAGCTGGCGAGCGAACCGACATCGCTCCAGGACAAGTCCGGCGCCATCGGCTTCATGACGCCCTCGGCGAGCACGCTGACGATGAAGGCGCGGGTGTTATCCTCGATGACGGCACGGGCGGGGATGCGGCCGGTCGGGTTGTCGTGGCAACTGGCGCAACGCTGCTGGTAGAGGCTTGCGCCCTTGGCTAGGTCGGGCGGCGGCGGCGCCAGGGGATCGATGGGCCGGGCGGCACCGGCCGAACCGACCTCCGCCTGCGCGGCATATGCGGCGATGGACATCACAAGAGCGCCCGCCAGCGCCAGTCCGAGCAGCGAATTTCTTGGAAACGTCATGCCAGCCCGTCCCGCATCACCCGCCCGCAATAGGTACCGGTTTGCTTTAGCAGAGCCATCCCATATTCTCGCGGGCAAATTTCGGGGAGAGAAGATGAAACGCAACCTGGCGTTTATCGCGGTCCTTGGCCTGGCGATCGTGGCCCAGGCGACGCCGCTGGCCGGCTCGGCGGCGCCTCACGGCCATGTTGCGCCGCGGCATCCCGATCTGAACGGCGTCTGGCAGGTGTTGAACACCGCCAACTGGGACATCGAGCCTCACGCCGCCCGTGCAGCTCTGGCATTCCGGCCGGGTCCGTTCGGTCCGGTTCCGGCCAAGGAGATCGTTGCGATGGGCGCGGTGGGCTCGGTGCCGGCGGGCCTGGGCTTCGTCGAGGGCGGCGCGATTCCCTACACGCCCGAAGCTTTGGCGGCAAAAAAAGACAACCAGGCCCATTGGCTGGAGCGCGACCCCGAGATCAAGTGCTACCTGCCCGGCGTGCCGCGCGCCAATTACATGCCCTACCCGTTCCAGATCTTCCAAAGCGACGAGGCCATGGTGTTCGCGTATGAATACGCCGGCGCCGTGCGCAACATCATGTTCAAGGATCCCGGCCCACCGCCGGTCGATGCCTGGATGGGCCAGTCGGTCGGTCATTGGGAGGGCAACACGCTCGTGGTCGTGGTCACCGGCCAGAACGATTCGACCTGGTTCGACCGCGCCGGCAACCATCACTCCGCCGACATGAAGGTGGTCGAGCGCTACACGCTCATCGCGCCCGGCGTGATGCGCTACGAAGCCGAGATCACCGATCCGGCAACGTTCACGCGGCCGTGGACGTTGAAGATGAATCTCTATCGCCGAGTCGGTGAAGACGCGCGGCTGCAACAGTTCAAGTGCGTCGAGTTCGTCGAAGAGCTAATGTATGGCCGTCTGCGCAAGGAGCCATTGCCATGAACGCGACAGCGCGAATTCTCTCCGCCACGTTAGGAGTCACGGCTTTCGCCGCCGCGGCGTTCGCTGCTCCGGCAGCCACCTATCATGCGCCGCGCACCAGCTTCGGAGATCCGGACTTGCAGGGGCTGTGGACCAACGCCTCGATCACCACGCTCGAGCGGCCGCAGGGCGTGACGGGTCTGGTGATCACGCCGGCCGAGGCCGCCAGACTTGAAGCGGCGAACCGGGCCTGGCTTGCCAACAACGACAAGCCGACCGATCCGAACAAGGGCGCGCCGCCGGCCGGCGACGATCCGGGCGGCTACAACTCCTTCTGGATCGACCTGGGCTCGAAATACGGCGTGGTCAACGGCCAGATCCGCACCTCCTGGGTCGTCGATCCGCCCGACGGTCACGTGCCCTACTCCGCAAAAGGCCGGCAGGACATGTTCGCGGCGGCAATTCCGCAATTCCGCAATTTCGACGGCCCGGAAGTCCGCTCGCTCGGCGAGCGCTGCATCGTCGGCTACGGCTCGACCGGCGGCCCGCCGATGCTCAACGTGCTTTACAACAACAACTACCAGATCGTGCAGTCGCCCGGATATGTGACGATCATCGTCGAGATGAATCACGACGCGCGCATCATCCGCCTGGGCGGAACGCACCTGCCGGCCAATATCCGGCCCTGGATGGGCGATTCCATCGGCCATTGGGAGGGCGACACGCTGGTGGTCGAAACCACCAACCTCAATCCGGGGCAACGCTTCACCGCCGACATCCGCCACCGCATCTACCTGGCGCCGGATTCCAAGGTGACCGAGCGTTTCACGCGGCAGAGCGCCGGCGAGATTCTCTACGAATTCAAGGTCGAGGAGCCCACGGCCTACACCCAGACGTGGCGCGGCGAGATTCCGATGCGCACCACCAAGGGCCCGATGTATGAATATGCCTGCCACGAGGGCAATTACGCCATGCCGGATATCCTGGCGGGCGCAAGGGCACAGGAACACGGTCAGCCAGCAGCAGCAGGAGGTTCGCAGTGACGATGACTTCAATGACGCGATCGCAGATCGCCATTTGCACCATGGCGGGCCTGCTTCTGCTCGGCGTCGCCGCACCGGCGCAGGCGCATCACGCCTTCGCCGCGGAATTCGACGCCAAGGCGCCGGTGCTGCTGCGCGGCAAGGTCACCAAGGTCGAGTGGATCAATCCGCACGCCTGGATCCACATGCTGGCGGTGATCCCCGGCAAGCCGGACCAGCCCTGGATGGTGGAAGGCGGGACGCCCAACACGCTGCTGCGCGCCGGCATCGACCGCAATTCCCTCAAGCCCGGCGAGGAGATCATCGTGCGCGGCTATCAGAGCAAGGACCACCTGTGCGAACCGGTGTGCAAGGCCAATGGCCGCGACGTCACGCTGGCGAACGGGCAGAAGCTGTTCATGGGCTCCAGCGGCACCGGCGCGCCGCGCGACGGTGCCGATCCGACCGAGCCGCCGCCGAAGTAAGGCGCGGCGTCAGGAGAATCCGATCCAGCGTCCCGCCAGGGCGACGGTCAGCCACAGTCCCAGCGAGACCACGGCCAGCGCTTTGGCCGCCAGCCCCGTCACGTCGCGCCGCGCGAGCGGAAGCTTGATCGCGAAGGTGAAGATCAGCGCCGCCAGCAGCGCCGCCATCTTCACCCAAAAGGCCTGCTTGTCGTAGAGCTTCAAGGCCTCGGAAATCCCGATCAGAACGCCGCTGACGATCATGGTCGTCAGAGCCGCGATCAGCCAGGGCCGGGCGCCGCGCTCCACCGCCGATGTCGCCTGCAGCGTCAGACCCAGACCCAGCAGCCGCAAGTCAAGCAGCAAGATCGCTCCACCCAGAAGCGCCAGGGCCAGCAGATGCACGGCTTCGATCGCCGGGAACAGCCACAGCGATTCCTTGATCGCGGTGCCGAGCGAACTGCCCTCCACGGACGCAAACTGCGCATAGAGATCCATCGCCCTAGAACTCGTCCTTGGGATAAGCCGAACAGCTCGCCGCCGCGTAGACGAACGGCGATTGCGGCTTGTCGCAGTCGAACCAGTTGTAGGCGATCATCCGTCCCAGGACGATCACCGCCAGCCAGACGCCGAGCGAGATCGCCGCGGAGACGCGCGCGCCGAGCGGCGGGCGAGGCGCATCATCCCACAGTGCGCGATTGCGTTGCACCCGGCGGTGGAAAATCCAGATATTGATCGCGGCGGCGAATAACAGCACGACCTTGGCGCGGAACCAGACGCTGTGCCAGGTGCGTATCGGGATGGCATAAAACAGCAGCAGTCCGGTGACGACCATCAGCACGAAGCCGGCCACCGTCCAGGGCAGGATGCGCGCGGTCATCTGCGACACCGGCACTGTCGGCCAGGCGCGGCCCAGGAGCCGCAGATCGACCATGGCGATGGTGCCGACGAACAAGGTGATGCCGATCACATGCGCGGTCTCTATCCAGGTGTAGGCGTACAGGCTCTCGTGCAGCGCGATGCTCCAAGGCGTCTGCGCCAGCCATTCGGTGAAGTGCGAGATCTCGTCCAAGCCTACTTCTCGCCCAGCACGTAGCGCTTGTGACAGGCGGTGCAGGCCAGGAAGATGTCGCTACCGGTATGCAGAAGTCCGGCCTTGTCCCGGTTCTGCGCCGCCCGCATCGCCGCCATCGCGGCGTCGTGCATCCGGTTTGCGAAGCCGTTCCATTGCGGCTCTCCGGGCGAACGGCCCGGAAGCATCAGGGTGTTGGACAGTTCGGCGACGATGGCCGCGTTGTTCTCGACGATGGTCCAGCCCGCGGGAGTGGTGGGTGACAGGTCGGTCGTGCCCTTCTCGTCGACCACATAGCCGGATGCGGCCCAGACGATGTCCGCCGCCGGATCGATCGCGTGCTTCATCAGATCCTTGGTGGAAATCTCGATCTTGTAGGGCACCGGCGCGGACGCCGGCGCCTCGGCCTTCTTCTGGCAGCCCGCCAAGGCAAGAACACCGGCCGCCAGGACCAGCCATCGTTTCATCATATTGTTTCTCCCCACCAGACTGCCTTGAGCAGCATGCTCCAATTGCCCTGCCTTGATCCATGGCGAATTAAGGCTTGTGGCCGGGCCCTTTATGCGCCTGATCCCAGGCCAGGTGCGACTGCTGCAGGACATAGGCACGGATCGCCGCGACATCGTTCTTGCTCAGCACATCCTTGAACGACGCCATGCCGCCATCGGACAGCGCGCCATTCAGCACGATGTTGTCGTACTGACCCCAGATCTCGTTCGGCGCCAGCCGCAGGTCCGGCACTTCGCCGCCCGATTGCGCGAAGAAGCCGTGACAGACCAGGCAGGTGCGGTGATACATCGTGAAGCCGCGATCGAGCATCGCCCAGTCGGCCGGTGTCAGCGGCGGCGGTTCGGTCGGGGGGCTGCCCTCGGGCGCCAGCGGCTGAACGCTTTGCCGGCCGCCGAGCTTGAAGACGAAGAGACGTCCCTGGTTGGTTTGAAATCTGGAAAGCGCCGTGCCGGGATCGCGAAATGCGGCGAGACCGCCCGCGCCGCCCCAGCCCGCCAGGAGCGCAATGTATTGCTCGCCACCGATGCTGTAGGTCATCGCCGGCGCGAGGATGCCGGTCTTCAAGTCGATCGACCAAAGTTTGTGTCCGGCCTTGGCGTCATAGGCGCTGAAATTGCCGTAGGCGTCGCCGCCGAACAGCAATCCGCCGCCGGTGGTGAGCAGTCCGCTGTTCCATGAGCCGCCCATGGCGACCTGCCAGACTTCCTTTTGCGCGACGGGATCCCAGGCCTTGATAAAGCCGACAGCCGGCGGCGGCGGCTTGCCGCTCGCGATGGCTTGCAGAACCGCCTGCGAGATCGCCGCAAAATCCACGCCGAGATTCCAGGCACCCGGCTTGTAGGTGAAATCCTTGGAACCGACGAAGATGGCAGCGCCATCCATCGCCGGGATGTAGACGAGGCCAGTCTGCGGATCGAACGTCATCGGCTGCCAATTGTGCGCGCCGGTTTCCTGCGGATAGATCACCGCCATCTTGTTCCGGTAGCGCGCGTCGGCATCTTCGATCGGCTTGCCGGTCTTGGGGTCGATGCCTTTCGCCCAGGTCACGGTGGCGAATTTCTGCGCGCTGATCAGCTTTCCCGTGGCGCGGTCGATCACGTAGAAAAAGCCGTTCTTCGGCGCGTGCATCAGGACATGGCGAAGCTTGCCGTCGATCGTCAGATCGGCGAGCACGACATCGGCGGTGGAATCGAAGTCCCAGGTGTCGCCCGGCGTCGTCTGGTAGGCCCAGGCGAATTCGCCGGTCTTGGCGTGCAGCGCGACCACCGAGGAGAGGTAAAGGTTGTCACCGCCCTTCGGCGAACGGATCTCGCGGTTCCAGGGATTGCCGTTGCCGGTACCGAAATAGAGCAGGTCGAGCACCGGATCGTAAGACATCGAATTCCACGGCGCGCCGCCGCCGCCGATCTGCCAGAACTTGTATTTGCCGGTGGTGTCCCAGGTCTTCAGTGCAAGCTGGAGCGCCGCATTCTCCTGCGGCTTGGAGGGATCGCCGGGCACGACATGGAAGCGCCAGACTTTCTTGCCCGAGACCGCGTCAAACGCCGTCACATAGCCGCGCGAGTCGTACTCGGCGCCGCCATTGCCGATCACGATGAGGCCGTCCATGGCGCGCGGCGCACCGGTGATCGTGTAGGTGTGCTTGTGGTTCTCGACCGTGTCGATGGTCCACAGCACCTTGCCGGTCCTGGAATCGAGCTTGACCAGCCGCCCGTCCAGCGTGCCGACATAGACCGCGCCCTTCCACAGCGCGACGCCGCGATTGACGACGTCGCAGCAGGCATAGCGGCCCGTGCCGCCCGGCACTTTGGGATCGTAGGTCCAAAGCTCCTTGCCGCTTCGGGCATCGAGCGCGATGACTTTGCTCCAGGACAGCGTGATGTACATCACGCCGTCAACGACAATCGGCGTCGCTTCGAGACCGCGCACGGAATAGGTGCGGTACTCCCACGCGACGCCCAGCGACTTGACGTTGGTCGTGTTGATCTTGGCCAACGGCGAGAACCGTTGTTCGGAATAGGTGCGGCCGTGACTGAGCCATTCGCCCGGATCGGCATCCGCATTGGCGATCTTGGCGCCGTCGACGCCGGCGCCCGGCGCCGTCGTCGCCGGTGCTGCGATTGCCCCGAATTGGAAATACGCGGTGGCAAGACTAAACGGGGCGGCCATCAGGGCCAACCCAACAGCCGCCGCCCTGAAGCGGCTCACGCTAGCGAAAATCATCGGCGTCCCCTGTAGCGTCCGCGTCGGCGCGGAGCATGTTTTGTCCAAGGGTAAGGAAGAAGTACCTGATCTGGCAAGGCGCGCCCTACAGCGTCGGATCGGCCCCCACCTGCACCAGCATCTTGCCGAAATTGTCGCCCCGCAGCATTTCGGTAAAGCAGGCGGGGACCGTCTCGATGCCCTGGCGGATGTCTTCGCGGTATTTCACCGCGCCGGACGCCACATTGGGCGCCACCTCGGCGAGGAAGGCGTCGTGGTGGCTCTCGACAAAATCGCCGACGAAAAGATCGCGAACCGTCACGCCGCGATCCGTGAACAGGCGCTCGCCGCGCTTCATTAAAGCTGCCCGAGCGTCAGTTCCCGCCGCATCGCCGTAATGGGCGATCAGGCCGCAGATCGTCATCCGTGCGCCTGTGTTGAAGAGCGGCAGGACCGCGTCGAACAACGCTCCGCCCACATTCTCGAAATAGACGTCGACGCCGGCCGGGCAGGCGGCGCGAAGATCGTCCGCGAAGGTCGGGCTCAAATGCGAGACGCAGGCGTCGAAGCCCAACTCATCGACGACAAACCGGCATTTCTGCGCCCGTCCGGCGATGCCGACCACCCGCGCGCCGTTCAGCCGCCCCAGCTGGCCCGCGATCTGCCCTACCCCGCCGGAAGCCGCCGACACCACCGCGGTCTCGCCTTGTTTGGGCGCGCCCATCAGCACCATCCCGGCATAGGCGGTCAGGCCCAGCATGCCCAGCACGCCGACGGCTTGCGAAATACGTCCCTGGGCCGGATCGAGCTTGCGCGGGATCATGTAGGACGGCCGCGGCACGCCCTCGCCCATCAAGCCATATTCGGCCCAGCCATTGGTGTTGAACACGAAGTCCCCCGCGGCGATGCCGGCCATCCGGCTCTCGATGACCTGGGAGACGGTGCGCGCATGACAGGGCATGCCGGGCTTATCGGCACCGCGTTTCTTGTAACCCCACTGATAGGGATCGAGAGAAATATAGATCGTGCGCGTCAGCGCCTGACCCGGCCCAGGCACAGGCACAGGCCCTTCGCGCAATTCGAAGGTGTCGACCTCAGGCCAGCCGCCGAGCGGTTTTCCGGACAATGTCCAATACCTATTCATCGGCGTATTCCTGCATCCGGTTACGGCCTGAATTGGAGCGCGCGGGGCGTGAGCCGGGCCGGTTGCGAGACGATGCGATAGGCGTTCTGCGCCCATTCGCACACCCAGGCCCGCGTGTCGCGGGGGTCGATCATCTCTTCCATCTGGAATTTGTTGAGGGGGCCGACGGGGCCGCGCGCGCTTTCGATGCGGGCGTTGATCTCGGCACGCAGGGCGGCGGGATCCTTGGCTTCCGCTAGCTGACGCTTGTAGGCGGCCTCGATGCCGCCTTCGGGCGGGATCCCACCGGTATCTGCGGCCGGCCAGGCGACGCGGGTGCTGGCGCCACTCCTGGGCGTCGCGAAATTGTTGCCGGCGACGCCGAAGCTGCGGCGCATGATGACGGTGAAGATCGGAACGGCGATCTGCGCGAAGGCGATCATCCATTCACCGCCCTTGCGGATCGTGCCGGCGATCTCGTGCTCGAGCCCGACGGCAAAGCCGGGATTGTCGACCAGGTTCAACACCGGCAGGTGGAACAGATCGCAAAGATCGAGGTGCCGTCTCACCTTGTCGCAGCCGTCGGCCGTCAGCGCGCCGCCATTGACGTGCCGGCTGTCCGAAGCGATGACACCGAGCGGATAGCCGTTAAAGCGCACGAAACCGGCGACCTGATCGGTGCCCCACAGCGGCCCGATCTCGAAGAACGAGCCCTTGTCCGCCATCAGGCGGATGGCGCGGCGGATGTCGAACGTCGTCGTGCGCTTGCGCGGCACGATGGTGAACAGTTCTTCTTCGCGCCGCGCTGCCGGATCGTTCGGTGGCAGCACCGGAGGCGCTTCGTATACGCTGGACGGCAGGTAGGAGAGAAAGCGTTTCGCCATCGCGACGGCTTCTTCTTCCGACTCCGCGAGATTATCGACCGAACCGTTGCGGCAGTGGATGCGCCAGTCGCCAAGGTCCTCCTTCGTGATGTCATAGCCCATGGCATGGCTCACCACCGGCGGGCCGGCGACGAACAGTTGCGCGATATCGCGCACCATGACGGAGAAATGGCCGAGCACGGCCTTCGCGGCGCCGATGCCGACGACGCTGCCGAGCAGCAGGTTGACCACGGGGACCTGGCCGAGTTGCTCGGCGTACATCGAACTGCCCAGATGACCGGGCAGCACCGAGCCGCCGCTGCCGGCGACGCGCGGCCTGCCGGCCGTGATGGCGCCGGAGCTTTCCTTGGCCGTGCTGTCGCCGGCCTTCTGCTGCTGCGGCACCATGGCGGCGACGCTGCCGCCGCCGGATGAACCGTCGAGCAGACGGATCGACGGGCACTGCAGATCGAGCGACAGCCGATCGAGATAACCGCTCTTGGCGCCGATGGCGCCGTCGGCATGTCCGCCGCGCGAGGTGAAATCGTCGGCGCAGACAACAGCCTTGCGCCCGTCGATCTTGCCCCAACCGCCGACATGGTTGGCGGGCGTGAAGTCGGCGACATGGCCTTCATCGTCGTAGCTCGCGAAACCAGCCAGGCTGCCGACCTCGCGGAAACTGCCCTCGTCCAGCAACAGATCGATGCGCTCGCGGCATGTCAGCTTGCCGCGCCCGCGCTGGCGCACCACGCCGGGATCCTTCGAGCCGGGCGCGAGGCGGCGATGGGCGATATCCTGCAGCGCTTTGACTTCGGCGAGCAGCGGCGCCCAGGAGTCGTCACCATGGCGGCGCGGCGGGGTCTCGGCGCCGGGCTCGCTGGGCGCGATGGCGGCCACGATCTGGCCCGCCGCGACAGTGTCGCCTACGGCGAGAAGTTGAATCTCCGTCACCGTGCCGGCGCAGGGCGCCGACACGGCCGTCTCCATCTTCATGGCGCTGATGACCATCAGCGTGTCGCCGGCATGGACGGGCGTTCCCGTCTTGACGACGACTTCGAGAACGGCACCCGCCATCGGGCATTCGACGCCTTGCTCGCCGTCGCGAACGTCCAGCGATTTAGACGCGGGTTGTGTACCTGCCACAGCACTCCTGCCGCGCCCCAAGGCGGCGGCCTGCTGCTCGAGAAGCACGACGGAGCCGGACGGCACCGGGGGCTTCGCCGTTAGACTCATTAGCTCTGTATGTTCGGCCAGCAACGTAGTCCTGGCATCGCCGGCGCGAACCAACGGGTCTAAGAGAATGGCGCGCAGCTGGTGAACATTGGTCGGCAGGCCAACGATGTGGAATTCGTCGATCGCGCGCAGCGTGCGGTCGAGCGCCGAGTCATAGGATTGCGTCGAATTGGATTGGCAAACGAGCTTGGCGAACATCGGATCGAATTGCGGCGGCGGCGCGTAGCCGAGATAGCCGCAGGAATCGACGCGGACGCCGGGGCCTGCCGGCTCCTTGTAAGCGGTGAGAACGCCCGGACCGGTCGCAACGATGCGCACCTGCACGGCAAAGCCGCGCGGCCGGCCCACCGCGGACTGGTCGCCAATTCCGAGCGCGGCCAGCGTTGCGCCGGCGGCGATCCGGAACTGGGCTTCGACCAGATCGATGCCCGTCACCTGCTCGGTGACGGTGTGCTCCACCTGGATGCGCGGATTGCACTCGATGAAGTAGTGCTGGCCGCGTTCGGGGTTCACCAGGAACTCCACCGTTCCCGCGTTCTCGAATTTGGCTGCCCGCGCGAGCTTGATGGCATCGCCCAGGATGCGATCGCGAAGCGCGGCGTCCAGATTGGGAGCCGGCGCGATTTCGATGACCTTCTGGTTGCGATGCTGCACCGAGCAGTCGCGCTCATGGAGATGGACGATGTTGCCATGGCTGTCGGCGAGAATCTGGACTTCGATATGCCGCGGCCGGGCGATGAGCTTCTCGACGAACAGCGATCCGTCGCCGAACGCAGCTTGCGCTTCGCTCCGGCAGCGCGCGAACGCGGCCGCCATCTCGCCGGCATTCTCGACTGCGCGCATGCCGCGACCACCGCCGCCGGCCGCGGCCTTCAGCATCACCGGATAACCAAGATCACTGGCGACGGCCGCGGCGTCTTCCGCCGTAGCCAGCGCGTGCGGACTGCCCGGAACGATGAGAAGGCCCAGGGACGCTGCGAGGTTGCGCGCTTTCGTCTTGTCTCCGAACAGAGCCAGCGTGGCGGGACGCGGCCCGATGAAGGCGAGACCTTCCTCGCCGCAACGCTGTGCGAAGGCCGCATTCTCGGAGAGAAATCCGTAGCCGGGGTGGACGCAATCGCAGTCGGTGTCCTTTGCCGCCTGAATCAACGCCTCGACGTCGAGATAGGCGCGGACGGGATCGCCGGACAGAGCGGCCGAGCCGCCGATGGCGCGCGCCTGCGTCGCGACACGCGTATGGAGCGAGAGCGCGTCGGCCGGCGCGTAGACGCTTACCGACTCGATGCCGAGCGCCGAGGCGGCACGCGCAATGCGGATCGCGATCTCGCCGCGGTTCGCAATCAATACGCGCTTGAACACGATGACCCCCTTAGTCATTACCGCGAGGGTCCGACAGTTACGCGCGCCTTGGCAAGCGGCAGCCCCGCCACCGCGACCCGCGCATGGAATATGGTGCCGCAATTCTCGCGGCCGCCGCCCTCCGAGCCGGTGACGACATAGAGGTCGCGCAGATCGCTGCCGGCGAAGCAGAGGCTGGTCACCATCGGCAGCGGTACGGCAAGATCGGAGCGATGGGCGCCATCCACCTCGAAGATCGCGACCCGGCCGCCCCGCGCGTCGGCCACCCAGACCGAGCCGTCGCTCGCGACCTTCAGCCCGTCGGCGACGCGGCCCGGTCCCAGCGTGGCGAACGGACGCCAGGGGCCGACCGACCCGTCCGGCATAACGTCATAGACGCGCACAAGGCCGGCGCGCGCGTCCGAATGGTAGAGCCGCTTGCCGTCCGGCGAAAAACCAAGGCCGTTGGTCAGCATGACGCCATCTGAGATCGTGCGCATGCTGCCGTCCAGATCGATGACATGCAGAAAGCCCGGCTTCGGCTCGTCCGCGAAGACGCGATAGGCCAGCGAACCGACATAGATGCGTCCCAGGCGATCCGTGGTCAGATCGTTGAAGCCGATCGCGCCCGCAATGGCTTCGGGACTGAGCAGGACTTTGGTTTCGCCGTCTGGGCCGACCCACGCGATATTGCGGCCGCCGACGATCAGGCCGCCGGACTCGTGCAGCGCCATCCCGCCGACGCCGCGGCGCTTGGGAATCGCGAGCGAGACCGTGCCCGTGCCGTCCAAAAGATGGACGCCGCCGTTCAGCACGTCGCTGAAATAGAGGCCCTTCGCAGGATCCCACACCGGCCCCTCGACCAGGCCGTAACCGCTTGCAACCGCCGTCATTGTTCCGATATCCATGCTTGCCTTTCCAGTTTCGGTCGTCATCGGACGACGCCATCCGCCATCAATTTTTCAATCTCGCCCGTGTTGAAGCCGTACTCGGCCAGCACCTCTTTGCTGTGCTGGCCGAGGTCGGGCGCCGACGTGCGAAGGCTCGAATCGACACCGGACATATCGATCGGCTGGCCGACCAGCGTCAGCGGACCGAGCCTCGGATGCGTCACCGACCTGGCAATCTGGGAGTGGCGAACCTGTGGATCGCCGAACACTTCGTCGATGCGATTGACCGGACCGCAGGGAATGCCGATGGCGTTCAGCGTCTCGATCCAGTGCGCGCGGCTCCGCGTGATGGTGACCGCTTCGATTTCGGCGTTGAGCGCCGCGCGGTTCCTGCCCCTGGCCCGCGCCGTGAACCGCGCATCCGCCGTGAGGTGAGCCAGGCCCAATGCCTCGCAGAGTTTTACGAACAAGGGCTGGCCGGATGCCGCCAGGTTGATCACGCCATCGCAGGCGCGAAACAGCCCCATGGGCACGGCGGTCGGATGGTCGTTGCCGGTCTGCTCCGCCACCTCGCCTTCGACCAGCCAGCGGCTGGCCTGAAAGTCGAGCATGGCGATCTGCGCCTGCAACAGGGACGTTCGCACCCAGCGGCCCACGCCCGTGACTTCGCGTTCGAGCAGCGCGGTCATGGCACCCAGCGCCGCGTAGAGACCGGCGGACGAGTCGGACACCGCGATTCCCGCCCGCACCGGCCCCTGGCCGGGTAGGCCGGTCACCGACATCAGCCCGCCCATGCCCTGGACCACCTGGTCGAGGCCGGGACGCTCGCGATAGGGACCGTCCTCGCCGAAGCCCGAAATGCTGACATAAACCAGCCGCGGATTGATCTTGTGCAGTGTTTCGTAATCGATCGCGAGCCGGTGCTTCACGTCGGGACGGAAGTTCTCAAAGACGACGTCGGCCTGTTCGGCCAGCCGGAAGAACACGTCGCGCCCCTTGGCCGTCTTAAGGTCGAGGCAAAGGCTGCGCTTGTTGCGATTGAGATTCTGGAAATCGGAGCGGTCGCGCGGACCGGCGATGTCGGCGGTGCCGGTCTTGGCCTCGACCATCACGACCTGCGCGCCCCAGTCGGCGAACTGACGCACGGCAGTGGGGCCCGAGCGCACGCGCGTCAAATCGAGAACGCGAAAGCGCGCGAGGGGGAGCGGGGCGGACATCCAAGCCAATCCTTGCGAGGCGCCGAACGATAGGCTCTTGGCGCCGCCGGGCAAGGCGGGCGTTTCCGGAGCGTCCAAATGGCCACTTCGCGACAAACCGGCTAGCATCACCATTCGGCAATCACTCCAGGTTTCCATGCAAGGCCCGACGTCACATCTCTATTTCTCGCAGCGGCTGCGGCTTCACTATGTCGATTGGGGCAATGAGAACGCGCCCGCCTTGCTGCTGATCCATGGCGGCCGCGACCATTGCCGCAATTGGGATTGGGTCGCCGAGCGCTTGCGCCACCGCTACCACATCATCGCGCCCGATCTGCGCGGCCACGGTGACAGCCAATGGGCCACTGGCGCCAGCTACAATGAGATCAACTACGTCTACGATATCGCCCAGCTCGTCCACCAAAAACGCATGGCGCCGGTGACGATCATCGCGCACTCGCTGGGCGGCTCGATCGCGCTGCTCTATTCGGGCCTCTTTCCCGAGACCGTCGCCAAGGTCGCCGCCATCGAGGGCCTCGGCCCCTCGCCCGACATGCTGGAACGCTGGCGCCAGACGACCATCGAGCAACGCGTGCGCAGCTGGATCGAGATGCGCCGCGAAAACGCCGGCCGCGTAGCGCGAAAATATCCCACCATCGAGGACGCGATTGCGCGGATGAAGGAAGAGAACACCCATCTCAACGACGCGCAGGCCCGTCACCTCACCATTCACGGCGCCGTCCAGAACGAGGATGGCACCTTTTCCTGGAAGTTCGACAGCCTTGTGCGCTTCGGCAACGGGCCGGCGGGCCTCTCGGCCGAGGACCAGCACCGCATCTGGAGCTGCATCACCGCGCCCGTTCTGCTCGTGCGCGGCATGGAATCCTGGGCCTCGGACCCGGTCGCAGACGGGCGCATCGCGCACTTCAAGAACGCCAAGCTCGCCAACATCGAGCGCGCCGGCCATTGGTCGCATCACGACCAGTTGGACGCATTCATGGAGCATGTGGACGGATTTTTGGCGGGCTAGTCGCGTAGAAATCCGGCGCCTGCCCACCGCGCCACGGTGCCATTGGTCGGAGCGGCGGGATTTGAACCCACGACCCCCAGTCCCCCAGACTGGTGCGCTAACCAGACTGCGCCACGCTCCGTATCCAATGTGTTTCGCTGAAGGCTTGGAAACCCTCCGGCTGGGGAGCCGGGTCGCGAAAGGTCGCGGACTATAGTCGGCGACCTCGCGCGCGGCAACGGCGATTGCGGGCAAAAACGGCGCGGCAACGCCGCATCAGGCGGCGCGCACCGGACCGATCGCGCGCAATTTCGCCTTGAGTTGCTGCAACTCGGCCAGCAGGATATCCAGCTTCACCCGCTCCGCTTCGGCGAGAAGGACAGCTTGCGGCTCGGGTCCACGCTCCAGCGCGATGATATTGGAGCGCTCGAACACCGCCGCAATCGCCGGCGCGCGCGGTGCCGGCTCCAACAGAGCCTCGCCGCGCCCCAATTCGGCGACATGGCGATGGCCGCGGTCGCGCAGGATTTTTTGCACGCCCTTGATGGTGAAGCCTTCGCTGTACAGCAGCGAGCGGATGCCGCGCAGCAGGTCGACGTCTTCGGGGCGGTAGTAACGCCGGCCGCCGGCGCGCTTCACCGGCTTGATCTGCGTGAAGCGCCCTTCCCAGAAGCGCAGCACGTGCTGCGGCACGTCGAGTTCCGCCGCCACTTCGCTGATCGTGCGAAAAGCTTCCGGCGATTTGGTGCGGACGGCGATCGATGCCTGGGCCAGCAAGCGCCTCAATCCTTCTTGTCGGGATCGGGCGTCTGCCCGTTGATGATCGCCTTCAATACATGACTCGGGCGGAACACCAGAACGCGGCGCGGCGCGATCGGCACTTCGTCGCCGGTCTTGGGGTTGCGACCCATGCGCTGGCTCTTCTGCCGCACGGCGAAGGTTCCGAACGAGGAGAGCTTGACGGTCTCGCCGCGCGCCAGCGCCGAGCACACTTCTTCCAGCAGGTCTTCGACCATCTGGGCGGACTCGTTGCGCGACAGTCCGACGGCCTGAAAGACCGACTCCGTCAGATCGGCGCGAGTCAGCGTTGTCGTGGTCATGGGCGACTCCTTATGCCTAACGGAAGGTAGGCGCGGGGAGATTACCCGTCAACGTCAAAGGGATAGGCGGCGCTTTTGATCCACCAATTCACCATCGGATGAGGCTGGCGCCCCAGGTGAAGCCGCCGCCCATGGCTTCGAGCAGGACCAGCTGGCCCTTCTGGATGCGTCCGTCACCGACCGCGGTCGCCAGCGCCAGCGGCACCGACGCCGCCGAGGTGTTGCCATGTTGGGCAACGGTCGAGACAACCTTCCGTGGATCGATTCCGAGCTTGCGGGCGGTGCCGTCCAGAATGCGCTGGTTGGCCTGGTGCGGCACGAACCAATCGACATCGGCGATGGTCAGGCCGGCTTCCTGGACCGAGGCGACGATGGCGGCCGAGATATTGGTCACCGCGTGCCGGAACACTTCTTTACCCTGCATGCGCAGATGGCCGGTGGTCTGGGTCGAAGACGGTCCGCCATCGACATAAAGAAGGTCGTGCAACCGCCCGTCGGAAAACAGCTTTGTGTTCAGTACGCCGCGGTCGTGATTGTTGCCCTTGCCCTCATAAGCCTGGAGCAGCACCGCGCCCGCGCCGTCGCCGAACAGTACACAGGTCGTGCGATCGGTCCAGTCCAGCAGACGGCTCATCGATTCGGCGCCGACCAGGAGCACGGTCCTGGCTTGCCCCGCCTTGATGAAATTGTCGGCCACCGCCAGGCCATAGATGAAACCCGAGCAGACGGCCTGCACGTCGAACGCCGCGCCCCGGCTCATCCCCAGCCGCGCCTGCAGCATCGTCGCGGTCGCCGGAAAGGTCTCGTCGGGCGTCGTCGTGGCGCAGACCACCAGGTCGATCTCGCCGGCGTCCATCCCGGCACTGGCCAAGGCCTGGCGCGCCGCCTGCAGGGCGAGGTCCGAGGTCTTCTCGCCGTCGCGCACGACATGGCGCTGGCGGATGCCGGTGCGTTCGCGAATCCACTCGTCGCTGGTATCGATGCGGGTAGCGAGTTCAGCGTTGCTGAGGACGGTCTGGGGCAAATACGCGCCATGACCGACGATTTTGGAACGGATCACGAGGCGGCTGCCTCCGGTTCGACCGCGTGAACGCCGCGGCGATCTGCGATGATGCGTGCGATGACGCCGGCCCGCGCCATGTCGATGGCCATGTCGAGCGCGGATGCGAAGCCGAGTTCGTCGGTGCCGCCATGGCTCTTCATCACGACACCGTCGAGGCCGAGAAATATGCCGGCGCCGAGCGCGCGCGGATCGAGCTTGCGGCGCAGGACGTTGAGCGCCCCGCCGGCGAGGAAGCCGCCGATACGCCCGAGGAAGGAGCGCATCAGCGCGCTGCGGAGGAAATGCGCGACCAGCTTTGCGGTGCCTTCGGCGGTTTTGAGTGCAACATTGCCGGTGAAGCCGTCGGTGACGACCACGTCAACCGTGCCTTCGGCGATATCGTCACCTTCGACGAAACCGGCGAACTCGATGGGAAGAGTCGAATTGTTGCGCAGAGTGTGCGCGGCGGCCTTCACGGCGTCGTGACCCTTCATATCCTCGGTGCCGACATTGAGGATGCCGACGGTCGGCCTCTCGATTCCGAGGACCGCGCGCGTGAAAGCTTCACCCATCACCGCGAAATCGACCAGCTGATCGGCGCTGACCACGATGTTTGCCCCGACGTCCAGCACCACGCTTTGGCCGCGCTTGGTCGGCCACAGCACCGCGATGGCCGGGCGCGAGATGCCTTCGAGCGTGCCGAGCTGGAATATCGACATCGCCATCAGCGCGCCGGTGTTGCCGGCCGAGACCGCAGCTTCGGCTTCCTTGGTCTTCACCGAATTGATGGCGCGCCACATGCTGGTGTTGCGGCCGCGGCGCAGCGCCAGGCTCGGCTTCTCCTCCATGCGGACGCGTTCGGCGGTGTGGCGGATATCGACTCGCTCGGCGAGCTTGCCGCGCTTGAGCAGCAGCGGTTTCAACTCGCTCTCGTCGCCGTGCAGGATGTATTTCACGGCCGGGTGGCGCAGCACCGAGCGCGCCAGCGCGGCCACGACGATGCCGGGCCCGGCATCGCCGCCCATGGCGTCAATCGAGACGGTCAATTCGCGGGCCAAGCGCGCCTCGCTGTTCCTGTCCGATCGCCAGCTCTGGATCGGGTCAGGCTTGGGATTTGGTGACTTCGCGGCCGTCATAGTGTCCGCAGGCGCCGCACACATGGTGGGGGCGCTTCTGCTCGCCGCAGTTCGGGCACTCATTGTGGGCGGCCGGCTTCAGGGCGTCGTGAGCCCGGCGCATGTTGCGCCTGGACGGCGAGGTTTTTCTTTTGGGCACCGCCATCGCGGGTCACTCCTAATTACTAGCGCCGCAACGGGTGGCGGGCGGCAAAACGAGGGGCGGAGGTAGCAGGAAAAGCCACTGGGATTCAAGGAGGATTTGCCCCGGCCCGGAAGACCTCAGCCGCGGTTTTTGAGGCTTTTCAGCACGGCAAAGGGGCTTTCGGGCTTGGCGGCGGCCTCGGCTGCCTCGGCCGGTGCGGCAAATTCCACACCTGGAGCGCGTGGATAAGGGTCGATCGCCAGGGCCAGTTCCTCCAGAAGCGGCGCCGCCAGGTCGTAGTCGAGGCTGTCGATCTCCTCGGGAACGTCGTCCTCCCCAGCCAACTCGGTCAACGCAACGCTCGCGTCGCCGCGATGGCGGATGGGCGCGGTGAGGTGCAGGGCGCGATGGACCTGGCGCTCGACATGGCTGCGCACCGGCTCCAGCGTCACGACGCAGCCCTGCACGATGTCGGCGGTCAGATCCGCGTCCAGCGAGAAGCTGTTCGCCGCATGCTTGCGCAGGGTCATCGTCGCGCTGAACGATTCAACTTTCTCCACATTGGCCCAGCGCGCGATACGTACCAGTTCCTCGCCCGAGGCGGAGATGCGCAGATCCACGCCGCCGCGGCTGAGATCGCCCAGATCGTAGATTTCCTGGAAGGGAGGGGGTTGCGTCGTCATCGTCATTCCAATGTCGTGGGGACGGCCCCGAAATCAAGCTCGCCGCGCGCCGGATCGCAACGCTCCAACTGCGCCCTCGCCCCGCGCGCATAACGCGCCAGAGCCTGCGCCGCCCGTTCGTGACCCGCCTCGCCGCGATAGACATTGCGCAGGAGCGCGGCGGCCAGAGCGGCCTCGTCCGCCGCGGCTTCATAGGCCTGCATGCGCCCATTGAAGGCGTTGCCAAGTTTCTTCATGCGCGGCCCCAGGCCCATGTCGCCGGTGCCAAGGTCTCGCAGCGCTTCGTCGAAGGCGATGAAGATCGCATTGGAAAGTCCTTGCGCGACGTCCTCGAGTCCGGCCGTCTTCAGCCGGCCGAACACCATCCAGGCGTGCAGCGCCAGCATGTCGAAGCGGCCGTCGATCGTGTCCGCCACGTCATAGTCCCGGAAGAAAGCCGGCTGGCGCGCCTGCCGGGTCAGCGCGGCATTGAGGTCCTGGACGAGCCGGGCTTTTTGCGAGCTTCGGCGCAGGGCGTTCAGCATGACGGAACTCTCTTTCCTGGGCGGTCTTGCCAGCGCGCGCGCCTGAGGCTAGCACGTCTGGCCGGGCGGGGATTTATCCGGTTTGAGGACGAAAGTGCATGCGAAAAACGGTCCTGGTCCTGGCGGCCCTCGCGGTCATGGGCTGTACGCCCGTGATGAACAACCGCGGCTATTTGCCCGATCCGGACGCGGAGAGGAAAATCAGCGTCGGCAAGGACACCAAGACCAGCGTCCAGCAGGCGCTCGGCTTTCCCTCGACGCAGGCCACCTTCACCGCCGCCGGCGACGCCTGGTACTACATCACCAGCGTCCAGAAGCAGATCGCGTTTTTCGCGCCGAACACGACGTCGCGCGCCATCCTGGCTGTCTATTTCGATAAGGACGGCAAGGTCACCGATCTCAAACATTATTCGCTGCGCGACGGCCATGTCATCGCCTTCGAGTCGCGCCAGACGCCGTCCAAGGGCCGCGAGATCACCTTCCTCCAACAGCTCTTCAATGCCACGCCGGGCGTGCCGATCGGCGGCGTCAACGGCGGCTCGGACAATCCCAATCCCGGCGGCGGCAATGGCGGCGGCCCGCCGACGCACTGAGGCCGACAGCGGAAAAAGAAAAGCGCGAGACTTTCGTTTCGCGCTTTTTTTGTTTGGACGCTTGTCCATCCCGCCTAAGCCGAAGCTTCGACGGACAGGTCAGAACGCGTGCGCCAGCGTCGCCAGCAGCAGGAGCGCCACGATGTTGGTGATCTTGATCATCGGATTGACCGCGGGGCCGGCCGTATCCTTGTAGGGATCGCCGACCGTGTCGCCGGTCACCGCGGCCTTGTGGGCGTCCGAGCCCTTGCCGCCGTGATGGCCGTCCTCGATGAACTTCTTGGCGTTGTCCCAGGCGCCGCCGCCCGAGGTCATCGAGATGGCGACGAACAGGCCCGTCACAATCACACCCATCAGCATGGCACCGAGCGCGTTGAACGCTTCGGTCTTGCCGGCGATGGCATCGACGATCAAAAACAGCACGATCGGCGAGAACACCGGCAGCATCGACGGGATGATCATCTCGCGGATCGCGGCCTTGGTCAGAAGGTCGACGGCACGGGCATAGTTGGGCTTCTGCGTGCCTGCCATGATGCCCGGCATTTCCTTGAACTGGCGGCGGACTTCTTCCACCACCGCCCCGGCCGCGCGTCCGACCGCCGTCATCGCCATGCCACCGAACAGATAGGGCAGCAGACCGCCGATGAAGAGGCCGACCACGACCCAGGGATTGGCCAGGCTGAAGGTCGGCAGGTCGAAGCCGGCGAAGTAGGTGTATACGTCGGAGTGTTCCGAGAAGTACTTCAGGTCCGCCGTATAGGCCGCGAACAGCACCAGCGCGCCGAGGCCCGCCGAACCGATGGCATAGCCCTTGGTCACGGCCTTGGTGGTGTTGCCGACCGCGTCGAGCGCATCGGTGGTCTTGCGGACGTCGCCCTCAAGACCGGCCATTTCCGCGATGCCGCCCGCATTGTCCGTCACCGGACCGAAGGCGTCGAGCGCCACGATCATGCCCGTCAGCGACAGCATGGTCGAAACCGCGATGGCGATGCCGAACAATCCCGCCGACAGATAGGCCGCGACAATGCCGGCGCAGATGACGAGCGCCGGAAGCGCGGTTGCTTCCATCGAAATGGCCAGGCCCTGGATGACGTTGGTGCCGTGGCCGGTCACCGAGGCCTGCGCAATGACGCGCACCGGGCGATAGTTGGTGCCCGTGTAGTATTCGGTGATCCAGATCAGCGCGCCGGTGACCAGGAGGCCGACGATGCCGCATTCGTACAGCGTCAGACCGGTGTAGTCGGCGCCGCCGCTGGAAAGCTGCGTGTTCATGCCGATCAAATAGTCGGTGAGCGGCCACAACCCGATCAGCGACAGGATCACGGTGGCGATGACACCCTTGTACAGCGCACCCATGATGTTCTTGGAGGCGCCGAGACGAACGAAGAACGTTCCGACGATCGAGGTCACGATGCTCATGCCGGCGATCGCCAGCGGATAGAGCATCAGCGTCGCCTTCTGCTCGCCCGAGAAATAGATCGAAGCCAGAACCATCGTCGCGACGGTGGTCACCGCGAAGGTCTCGAACAAATCGGCCGCCATGCCGGCGCAGTCGCCGACATTGTCGCCGACATTGTCGGCGATGGTGGCCGGGTTGCGCGGGTCGTCTTCGGGAATACCGGCCTCGACCTTGCCGACCATGTCGCCGCCGACATCGGCGCCCTTGGTGAAGATGCCGCCGCCGAGACGGGCGAAGATCGAGATCAACGAAGCGCCGAAGCCAAGCCCGACAAGACTGTCGACCACGATGCGGCTTTGCGCCGGATCCTGGATATCCAGACCCATGACCATGGTCAGGAACGTGTAGTAGCCGGCGACCGCGATGACGCCGAGGCCGACGACGAGCATGCCCGTCACCGCGCCGGAGCGGAACGCCACCGACAGGCCCTGCGCCAGGCCCTGGCGCGAGGCTTCGGCGGTGCGCACATTGGCGCGCACCGAGACATACATGCCGATATAGCCGGCCGCGCCCGAGAGCGCGGCGCCGATCAGGTAGCCGACCGCGACCTGCCAGCCGAGGAAGACGAAGGCGAGGATGAAGATGACCGCGCCGACCATGCCGATGGTCGTGTATTGGCGGTTAAGGTAGGCGCCGGCGCCTTCCTGGATGGCGGCGGCGATTTCCTGCATACGCGCATTGCCGGCGCTGAGCGCCAGAACCGAGCGAATGGTCCACAGACCGTAAAGCAGCGCGAGCACGCCCGCGGCGAGTACAAGTTCCAAGCCCATGGCTTTTCCCCTCTTTAAGATGGATCCCGAAGCAACCCGCGGGTGACATCGCGGGTCCCCATGGCCGGCCGTATTTTGGGCGAACCGCTTCAAGGGCCGGCGAGGTATGCCAAAAGAGGCGGCACGGCGCAACGGCGCTTTTTGGCCCGGCGAATCGGGCCAAATCGCACGGATCGGCGGTCCCTTCAGGGTTTCTCGGGAGTCTTGGTCTGGTGCAGCGGCGAGAACACGATGCCGGGGTCCTGGTCGCCGTCGCCGAAGATTATGCGGGACACTTTGGCGGCGCCGATGACCCTGCGGGCGTCGGCCACGAGGCGGAGGGCGAGCAGTTTGGGGTCGGCCACGGTGGGATCGGCACCGGTGGCGATCGAGGCGGCGTTCACGTCGCGCACGAAAGCGTCCTGGATGAAGGCGATCTTGCCGCGGATCTCCAGCGCCGCGCGCTGCGAGGTCGCGACCAGCTTGGAGGAAATATAGGCATAGCCGAGCAGCTTGCCGTCCTTGCTCATCGGCGCGATCAGAAACGGCATCTCGACATTGGTGCCCGGATCGCCGGCCTTCTCGGCGGCGAAAGCGGGCGCGGCGCAAAGAGCAGCGAGCAGGATGAGGCAAAAGGCGGGGAGTCGGCGCATCGGCGCAGGGTCGCAAAACAGAGCTAAGAGAGGGTTACCGGCTCTCGCCGACCCTTCTGAGGGGTCAGATGTTGTGGGTTTGCGCGCGGCCGCCACATCGTATTGTTTTCGACTTCGCGCGCGACCCCGCCCCCGTCTGCAAAACCAGGCTTTGGGCGGCCAGCGTCGAGGCTAGCGCAATCGGCGCGGCGTCAAAAGTGCGTCCAGCCACGCCGGCCAACCGCCATCGGCTTGCCATCCGCTCCCAGCAGCGCCACGCCCCTGCCCTTCATCACCCAGCCGATCTCGGTGACCTGTATTCCGGACGTCTTCGCCGCCGCGAGGACCTTCGCGCGCTTGTCGCGCGGCGCGGTGAACGCGATCTCGTAATCGTCTCCGGCCGTCGCGGTGCGCGGCACGGCGTCGGCGCCCCACATCTTCTTCAACGCCGGCGACAGCGGAACGCGCGCCGCCTCGACCACGACATGCACGTTCGACACATTGGCGAGATGCTCCAGATCGGCGAGCAAGCCATCCGACACATCCAGCGCCGCGCTGGCGATGCCGCGCAGTTTGCGCCCCAATGCCACGCGTGGCTGCGGCACACGATAACGGTCGACCAGGAACGGCGCGCGCCGCTTCGTCTTGCAGGCTTCCAAGCCCGCGCCGCTGTCCCCGATGGTTCCCGAGACGAACAACAGATCGTCCAGCTTCGCGCCACGGCGCAGGATAGCCTTGCCCTTGGGCACATAGCCGAACGCGGCGACTGTGATCGCCAGCGGCCCCGGTGTCGAAGACAGATCGCCGCCGAGCAGCGTGATGCCGAATTCCTTCTGATCCGCCGCCAGTCCCCGCGCGAAGGACCGCAGCCATTTCATATTGATCGAACGCGGCAGGCTCAGCGTCAGCAGATAGCCGAACGGCTCCGCGCCCTTCGCGGCGAGGTCGGAGAGATTCACACGCAGCGCTTTCCGCGCGATCGTGTCCGGCGGATCGCCGGCGAAGAAATCGACGCCCGCGATGATGGTGTCGGTGGTCAAAACAAGTTCGTGCCCGGCGCGCGGCGCAAGCACAGCGACATCGTCGGTCAGGCCGAGCGCGACTTTCGACGTCGCCAGCGGCGCGAAGAGTTGTCTGATGAGATCGAATTCGGAGAGGGGCATCGCTCCTACCTTATCCTCCCCCTTTGTTAAGGGGGAGGTGCCGAGCGCAGCGAGGCGGAGGGGCCTTGCGTCGCGGAGCGGCGCCCAGTCCGCCCCCTCCGTCTCGCCCGAAATGGGCGAGCCGTCGGCGGCCGCACGCCACCGGTTCGAGTGCGGCCAAGCCGACCCCCCTTAACAAAGGGGGAGGATAAGGAGATTCAAAACGCCAACTCATCATCCGGCGGTGTCTCGCCGAACTCCACGGCGCGCTTCCTGTGCGCCATCTTGTCCAGCGCGGCGTTGACGAAAGACGGCTCGTCGGCACTGAAGAAGGCGTGCGCGATCTCGACATATTCGTCGATCGCCACCCGCGCCGGCACGTCGGGGCGGGCGATCAGTTCGAAAGCGGCGGCGCGCAGGATGGCGCGCAGGATCGAGTCGACGCGCTCCAGCCGCCAGTCGGCGGCCAGGCATTTGGCGATGGCGCGGTCGATCTCGACCTGGTGATGCGGCACGCCGCGCACCACGGCGCCGAAGAATTCCTCGTCGGGTGGCGTACCGGGCTCAGTCCCGAAGCGATGCTCGACGAACTCCTGCGCCACGGCTTCGGCGTCGATGCCGGTCAATTCCATCTGGTAGATCGCCTGCACCGCCGCAAGGCGCGCCGCGTGACGCGCATCGTGGGCCGTCATCGGTGCACGCCGAGGCGGTTGCGCGCGTTCAGCAACGCCAGGCAGGCCCGCGCCGCGTCGCCGCCCTTGTCGCCGTCGTCGATGGCGGCGCGCACCCGCGCCTGTTCCTCGTTCTCGACGGTCAGAATGCCGTTGCCGATGCACAAGCCCAGATCGATGCCAAGATGCATCAGGCCGCGCGCCGATTCCATCGCCACGATCTCGAAATGATAGGTCTCGCCGCGGATGACGCAGCCCAGAGCGACGAAGCCGTCATAGCCCTTGCCGCCATGCTCGCCGGCCCGCGCCGCCATGGCGATGGCGATCGGAATCTCCAGGGCTCCGGGCACCGCCAGGCGCTCGAAATGCGCTCCGCCCTTCTCCAGCGCCGCCGTGGCGCCATCGAGCAGCGCATCGGAGATGTGCGCGTAGAAACGCGCCTCGACGATCAGGATGTTCGGCGTCATGTTTCGCTGTCCCCAATCTTACTTTCCATCATCGTGCCGCGGATCGCATGCGTTCCGACGATGTTGAGGTCGTAACCCTCGAGCGCCACGACTTTCTTCTCCGGCGTATCGGTCAGAAGGATCATGTCCTTGAGGCCGAGATCGAGCAGGATCTGGGCGCCGACGCCATATTCCTTCACCCGCCGCCGGTCGATGTCCTCGGCCACCTTGCGGGTCACGACGTCGGAGACGAAGGTCGGCCGCGTGGTGCGCAGCAGGACGACGACGCCGCGGCCTTCGCGCGCGATGATGCGCATGGATTCGCCCAGCACGTCGCGTTCGTAGGGCTTCCACTCCAGCATGTCGCTGAAGATGTTGACCGCGTGCATGCGCACCAGCACCGGCTCGGGGGTAGAGATGTCGCCTTTGATCAGCGCGATATGCTCGGCATATTCGAGCTCGTTGACGTAGACGATCATCTTCCAGCTGCCGCCATTGTGGCTTTCGAACGGCGTCTCGACCTTGCGCTTGACGAAGTGATCGTATTTGCGGCGATAGGCGATGAGGTCGGCGATGGTGCCGATCTTCAGACCATGGAGCTGCGCGAAGGGCACCAGGTCGGGCAGCCGCGCCATGGTGCCGTCGTCGTTCATGATCTCGCAGATCACGCCGGCCGGATTGAGCCCCGCCAGCCGCGCGATATCGACCGCGGCTTCCGTATGCCCCGCCCGCACCAGCGCGCCGCCGTGGCGCGCCACCAGTGGGAAGACATGGCCAGGTGAGGTGATGTCGGAGGCGCCTTTGGTGGGGTCGATGGCGACGGAGATCGTGTGGGCGCGGTCATGCGCCGAGATGCCGGTCGAGATGCCTTCCTTGGCTTCGATCGAGATCGTAAAGGCGGTCTGGTTCGGCGTGCCGTTGACCGCCGTCATCATCGGAATGTTGAGCGCGTTGGCGCGGTCCTGGGTCAGCGCCAGGCAGATCAGGCCGCGCCCGTTCTTGGCCATGAAATTGACGGCGGCCGGCGTGCACATCTGCGCCGGGATGACGAGGTCGCCCTCGTTCTCGCGGTCGTCGGCGTCCATCAGGATGAACATGCGCCCATTGCGCGCGTCCTCGATGACGTCCTCGATGGCGGCGATATAGTCGTGATAGACCGAGACGTTCATTTGCCGACCAGCCTCGCCACGTAGCGCGCCATCAGGTCGACTTCGAGATTGACTTTCATACCCGGTTTCAACTTGCCGAAGGTCGTGACCTTCTGGGTGTGCGGAATGATGTTGACGCCGAAGCGCGTGCCGTCCACTTCGTTCACCGTCAGCGACACGCCGTCCAGCGCCACCGAGCCCTTGGGGGCGATGAATTTGGACAGCGCCACGGGCACCTCGAAGGTGAAGCGCGTGGATTCGCCTTCCGGCGCCATCAGCTTGACGTCGGCGACGCCGTCGATATGGCCGCTGACGATATGGCCGCCGAATTCGTCGCCGACGCGCATCGGCCGCTCGAGGTTGACCGGATCGCCGGCCTTCCAACCGCCCAGCGTCGTCTTCGACAGCGTCTCGCCCGAGGCGGTGACGGCGAACCAGGCGTCCTTGCCGGTCCCCTTGTCGACAACGGTCAGACAGACGCCCGAACAGGCGATCGAGGCGCCCGTCGCCACGCCCGACAAATCCCAATTCGTCGCGATCACAAGGTGCGTGTCGCCGCGCTTCTCGACATGGCGCACGCGTCCGACATCGGTGACGATTCCAGTGAACATGCTTCCTTTTAGGCTCTGCGCACGAAGCTTTCCAGAAGATCGGCGCCGAATTTCCGCACCGACGTCCGCGTAAACTTCGGCGCTTCGTCCAGCGTCAGCGCCGCCAGCGCGTCGATCGCGTTATGCCCTGCGGCGCCAAGGGTCATCGGCGCGGTGAAGATTTCGAGGCGGTCCGCCAATCCGCGGTCGAGGAACGCGGCATGCACCGTGGCGCCGCCCTCCACCAACAGTCGCGTAACGTTTCGCGCCGACAGTACGGTCAGCATTGCGGCCAGGTCCGGCCTGCCACGCGCGTCGCGCGCGACCCGGATGACTTCCACACCGGCCGCCATCAGCTTGGCGCCGCCCTCGGCCGTCGTCGTGAAGACCAGCGTCGGCGTTTGCGACGCGCTCGCCGCCAGCTTCGACCACTCGTTCAGCCTGAGCCGCGTATCGAGCACGACGCGAACGGGTGAGTAGTCTTCCAGCCCCGCAATGCGGCAGGTCAACTCCGGATCGTCCGCCAGCGCCGTGTTCACACCAACCAGGATCGCATCGTTCTCGGCCCGCAGCAGATGCCCGTAACGCCGCGCCGCTTCGCCCGTGATCCACCGGCTGTCGCCGGACACCGTCGCCGTTTTTCCATCCAGACTCTGCGCGATCTTGAGCGTGACCAACGGGCGGCCTTGCTCGATGCGCAGGAAGAAACCTTCGAGCGTTTGCGCCGCCGCCTGCTGCAGAACGCCGGTCACGACGTCGATCCTGGCGGCTTTGAGCTTCGCGATGCCCTGCCCGTTGACCCGCGGATCCGGATCGACGCATCCGATCACCACGCGCGCTACGCCGGCCGCGATCAGCGCGTCGGCGCACGGACCGCCCTTGCTGCCCTGATGGGCGCAAGGCTCCAGCGTGACATAGGCGGCCGCGCCGCGCGCCGCCGCGCCGGCCTGCAGCAGCGCGACGCCTTCCGCATGCGGCCGGCCGCTCTCGCCGGTGCGGCCGCGGCCGACGATGTGGCCGTCCGGCGCGACGATCACACAGCCGACCGACGGTACCCGGCCCGTGCGCCCGACGCCGCGAGCCCCCAGCGCGATGGCATGGCGCATATGGCGCGTATCGTCCGTCATGGGAACAGCGCGGAGAAAAGTATCGCCGTCGCGTTATACGCCGCGTGGGTCGCAAAGGAGGCGCGCAGCGATCCGGCGCGCTGCGTCCAAAGCGCCAGCACCACGCCCGCCGTCATCAGCTCGGCGGTGAACAGCCAGCCCTGCACGCCGGGGTGAAGGAACATCTGCCCGTGGATCGCGCCAAAGACCACCGCACTGACGCCGACCGCCATCCGAACGCCGCCCGCCTGACGCAGCCAGCGGAACAGCAGGCCGCGGAAGAAGAATTCCTCGACGAAGGGCGCGAACAAGGCGATGACGGCGAAGGCGGCGACATATTGCGGCCCGTTATGCGGCTGGATCGCACGCTCCACGTCCGAGTCTTGAAATTGCACCAGCCGGTAGTAAGCGAGCAGTTCGTTGCCGCCATTGATGAGGAGCGACAGCGCCAGGCCGCTGAGCCCCGCCAGCGCGAGCGTCGAGAGACCGACCGGCGGAAAATAATCGGCCAGCGGCGAAGCGTTGCGTTTGCGGGCCACAAACCACAACGCGATCAGGAAGCCCAGGTCGCTGACCACCAGTGCGATGTGGTTCGCCGCGAAGTTCAGTTTCAGGCCGGCCATCAGCGCCGGCGCGCTGGCCGGCTGATAGCCCAGCCACATCGCGATCAGAAGCACGGCCAGGCCGACGACGATGGTCAGAACGACGCCCCCGACGCCGCCGAGGACGACCACGATCAGGATATCGACCCAGGTTGCGCGGCCGTCGCGCTCCGGCGCTGCAACAGACGCGGATGTCGCCTCGTCGACCATTTGGAACCGGACTTTCGCTATGTCGAACCGCGGCTAGTCCTTGTTGCCTTTGTCGTCCTTGTCGTCGCCTTCGAGTTCGCCGATCAGCATCTCGAAGTCCTTGGTCTCGCGGAAATTCTTGTAGACCGAGGCGAAGCGCACATAGGCCACCTTGTCCAGGCTCGACAGCGCCTGCATGACGAGTTCGCCGATCACCGGCGACGGAATCTCGTTCTCGCCCATGCTTTCCAGCCGCCGCACGATGCCGGTGATGGTGCGGTCGATGCGCTCGCGCTCCACCGGGCGCTTGCGCAGCGCATGGGTGATGGAGCGTTCGAGTTTTTCCCGCTCGAAGGGTTCGCGCCGGCCGTTCTTCTTGACGACGACGAGTTCGCGCAGCTGCACGCGCTCGAACGTCGTGAAGCGGCCGCCGCATTCGGGGCAATGGCGCCGCCGCCGGATCGCGGAATTGTCCTCGCTCGGACGGCTGTCCTTCACCTGGGTATCGTCATGTGCACAAAATGGGCAGCGCATGGAACGGTCGCTTTCGGTTTACGGGTAGATCGGAAAACGCTGGCATAAATCCTTGACGCGGGCAGCAACAGCGGCCTCGACGGCGGCATCGCCCGCCTCGCCATTCCTGGCGACGGCGTCGACCACTTCGACGATCAGCTTGCCGATGGTGCGAAACTCGGCCGGTCCGAAGCCGCGCGTCGTGCCGGCCGGCGAGCCCAGACGGATGCCCGACGTGATCGCCGGCTTTTCCGTGTCGAACGGCACGGCATTCTTGTTGGTCGTGATCGCGGCGCGGTCGAGCGCGCGCTCGGTCGGCCGCCCCGTCGCCTTCTTGGGGCGCAGATCGACCAGCATCAGATGCGTGTCGGTGCCGCCGGAAACGATATCGAGGCCTTCGGCGTGCAGCGTCTCGGCCAGCACTTTGGCGTTCTCGACGACGGCCCTGGCGTAGAGCTTGAATTCGGGGCGCAGCGCCTCGCCGAAGGCGACGGCCTTGGCGGCGATGACATGCATCAGCGGGCCGCCCTGCAATCCGGGAAACACCGCCGAGTTGATCTTCTTGCCGAGGTCCAGGTCGCGCGACAGGATCATGCCGCCGCGCGGGCCGCGCAGAGTCTTGTGCGTGGTCGTCGTCACGACATGCGCGTGCTCCACCGGATTGGGATGGACCCCGCCGGCCACCAGGCCCGCGAAGTGCGCCATATCCACCATCAGAAACGCGCCGATCGAATCGGCGATGGCGCGGAAGCGTTTGAAGTCGATGATGCGGGCATAGGCCGAGCCGCCGGCGATGATGAGCTTGGGCTTGTGCTGTTTCGCCAGCGCCTCGACTTCGTCCATGTCGATGCGCTGGTCCTGGCGCCGGACGGTGTAGGACACCGGCTTGAACCATTTGCCCGACTGGTTGGCCGGCGAACCGTGCGTCAGATGTCCGCCCGCCGCCAGGTCGAGACCCATGAATGTGTCGCCAGGTTGTAGTAAAGCGAAGAACACGGCCTGGTTGGCTTGAGCACCCGAGTGGGGTTGCACATTGGCAAAATCGCAGTGGAAGAGACGCTTGGCGCGGTCGATTGCCAGCTCCTCGGCGACGTCCACGAACTCGCAACCGCCATAATAACGGCGGCCCGGATAGCCCTCCGCATACTTGTTGGTGAGGACCGAGCCCTGGGCCTCGAGAACCGCCCGCGAGACGATATTTTCGGACGCGATCAACTCGATTTTGTCCTGCTGCCGGCCCAGTTCGTCGGCGATGGCACGCGCCACCTCGGGATCGCTTTCCGCCAGTGTTTGCGCGAAAAAACCCGTCGAATCCTTGCCAGCAGCGTTCGCCACAGCCACCATTTTGCGCCTCGAAAAGTCGTTGGTCCCGGCCTTCGCGTCCGCCGGGCCGCTACCCCTAGCGCGTTACCAAATCTAGCGCCAGACCGCCGATCACATGCCACCGGTGCGACCGCCGGGAATCGCCTGTCGGGCGCCGTTTCCGGTCCCACCCAAGGGAAGCAGCAACATTCGTACAGTCTTGAAACGTGATGGCAGCCGGTTCCCGAATGACGGCGAATCGTCACGGAAGGAAGACAGAGTTAAGGCAAATATAAACGGAAAATTTGCCGCAGCCCAAAACTAACCCCCCTCAGAATGAGTAGTTGTCCTTGATTTCAGTCTCAGGTCACGCAATACCGGACGGGTTAAAACTCTTTCTTTTCAACCCATGAGTTGAGGGTGTGTTCCATGAGTAATGAAGATGTGTCCCTCGGACGAACCGAGGATATCTTGAAGCTGGCGAGCGACATCGTCGCCGCCTATGTCAGCAACAATCCGGTCCCGGTCAGCGACCTGCCGGCGATGATCAGAAGCGTGCACTCCACGCTCGGCGGTCTGTCGGGCGTCGACGGCATGGATATGGTCACGTCGCAGAAGCCGGCCGTGACGATCAAGAAGTCCATTACGCCGGACTATCTGATCTGTCTTGAGGACGGCAAGAAGTTGAAGATGCTCAAGCGCTATTTGCGCTCGCGCTTCAAGCTGACGCCCGACCAGTATCGCGCCAAGTGGGGCCTGCCGGCGGACTATCCGATGGTTGCCGCGACTTACGCGGCGCGGCGGTCGGAATTCGCCAAGAAGATCGGCCTGGGCCGCACGTCGATGTCGAAGCCCAAGAAGGCCCGTCGCGGATAGAGCAAAACGGCGGCCATCAACCGCCGCCGTTTTTCTTCTGCATCATATAGCGCAGCTTGCGGACCGCCGCGTCGGACAACGCCGCGCGCGGTGCGCCGGCCGGTCCCATCGTGACCGCTTCGGTGCCGCTGGCCGGATCGATCGCGGTGACTTTCACAAAGCTGCCCTGCACGATAAATTCGACGAAAATCTCGCCACCACCGCCGGGTCCGGGCGAAGCCATCAGGCGGCGCGGGCGAGGCGGTGCGCCGTCCACACCTGGTCCAGCGCGCGCACCAGCGCATCCATCATCTCGTCGCTGTGCATCGGCGACGGCGTGAAGCGCAAGCGCTCCTTGCCGCGCGGCACGGTGGGATAGTTGATCGGCTGCACATAGATCGCGTAGTCGCGCAGCAGCGCGTCCGACACCGATTTGCACAGGGCCGGGTCGCCGACGAATACCGGCACGATGTGGCTGGGAGACACGATCACCGGCAGGCCGGCCTCGGCGAACAGACGTTTCAGCCGCGCCGCGCGCTCGTGCAGGCGACCGCGTTCGATGTCGCTGGTCTTCAGATGCCGGATGCTGGCGAGCACGCCGGCGGCGATCGCCGGTGCCAGCGACGTCGTGAAGATGAAGCCTGGCGCGAAGGAGCGGATGCAATCCACCAATTCGGTCGAGGCCGCGATATAGCCGCCCATCACGCCGAACGCCTTGGCCAGCGTGCCTTCGATGATGTCGACGCGGTCCATCACGCCGTCGCGCGCCGCGACGCCGGCGCCGCGCGGCCCATAGAGGCCGACGCCGTGCACCTCGTCGAGATAGGTCAGCGCGCCATATTTGTCCGCCAGATCGCAGAAATCCTCGATGCGTCCGAAATCGCCGTCCATCGAGTAGACGGATTCGAAGGCGATCAATTTCGGCGCCGACGGGTCTTCGGACGCCAGCAACGACTCCAGATGTTGCGGATCGTTGTGGCGGAAAAGACGCTTCTCCATGCCGCCATGCTTGATGCCTTCGATCATCGAGGCGTGATTGAGCTCATCGGAGAACACGATCAGCCCCGGCAGTATCTTGCCCAGCGTCGCGAGCGTCGCGTCGTTGGAGATATAGCCCGAGGTGAACAGCAGCGCGGCGTCCTTGCCGTGCAGGTCGGCCAGTTCCTGCTCCAGCTCGACATGATAGTGCGTCGTGCCGGAAATGTTGCGCGTGCCGCCGGCGCCGGCCCCCGTGGCATCGATCGCTTCGTGCATCGCGGCGAGCACCACCGGGTGCTGGCCCATGCAGAGATAATCGTTGCTGCACCACACGGTGATCGGCCGCTTGTCGGCGTCCGTATAGAAGTCGGCCTTGGGATAACCGCCGCGCTGGCGGACGATGTCGGCGAAGATGCGATAGCGCCCCTCGCGCCTTAACCCTGCGAGTGCGTCGCGAAAGCGGTTGAGATACGGAAACGTCATGAATCCAGTCTCTTGCACCCTGACTTGGTGCCGGCCCAGCGAGTTTTCAACCGGGGCGGACGATAGCCCAATCAGGTTCCCATGGCCTACGCCTTTTGTCACATGACGGCGGCCGTCTTGACGCTCGCGCTTGTCCTCAGCGCCGCCGCGATCCTCTGGCTGGTCAGCTTGTGCCTGCGGGATTCCAGCATCGTCGACATTTTCTGGGCACCCGGTTTCGCGTTGGTGGCTTGGGCGGCGGTAGGCACGGCTCCGGCCATCGCCGGCCGCGCTTGGTTGGTCCTGGGCCTGGTCGGCATCTGGTCCGTTCGCCTCGCGCTCCACATCCTGTTACGCCATCGCGGCGAGGATCGCCGCTACGCCGCGATGCGCGCGAAGGCGGGCGCCCGCTGGTGGTGGCAAAGCCTGTTTCAGGTCTTTCTTTTGCAGGCCGCCCTGATCTGGATCATCTCCGCGCCGCTGCAAGTCGCGGTCGCAGCGCATGCGCCGTTGGGCCTCCTCGATCTTGCCGGCGCGATCTTGGCCGCGGCCGGCCTGGCGATCGAGGCTCTCGCCGACCTCCAGCTCACGCGCTTTCGCGCCCTGCAAGCCAACAGCGGCAAGGTCATGGACCAAGGCCTGTGGGCCTGGTCGCGCCATCCGAACTATTTCGGCGACGCGTTGCTGTGGTGGGGATTTTTCCTGATCGGCTTCGGCGCGACGCCGCTTTGGTGGCTGCTCGTCAGCCCCGTCGTGATGACGATCCTGCTGCTGCGCGTTTCGGGCGTCAGCCTGCTGGAAGACAGCATCGCAGAACGGCGGCCGGCCTACGCCGCCTATATCCGCCGCACGAGCGCGTTCATCCCTTGGCCGCCCAAACCGCAGGCCTAGAGGCGGAAGCGGACCTGATCGATCCAGAACCGTTCCATCCGCTTCAGCGTCACGTTCATGCCGTCCAGATCGGACGAGGTGACGTTGCCCACCGCGTTGAGCGATCCCAGATGCCGCTCGAACAGCTCGCGCAGCATGTCGCGCACCGCCTCGCCCTTGCGCGTCAGGCGCACCAGGACGGAGCGCCGGTCGGCTTCGGAGCGTTCGTGATGGATATAGCCGCTCTCGACCAGCTTCTTCAGATTGTAGGACACGTTGGAGCCCAGATAGTGACCGCGCGTGCGCAGTTCGCCCGCCGTCAATTCCTGATCGCCGACGTTGAACAGAAGCAACGCCTGGACACTGTTGATTTCCCGCTCATCGCGGCGATCCAACTCGTCCTTGATCACGTCCAGAAGCTGGCGATGCAGACGCTCGACCAGATTGAGCGTCTCCAGATAGTATCTGGCTTCCACGCAGGTGCCTTCGAGCACCGCGGTCTGCGGTTTCGTGTGTGCTGTCATCGACCCTTTCCCGCTTTTTGCGGGCCCACCTGTTGTTATGGAGACGACACTAGAAGCCATTTGTTAAAAGGCCGTAAAAATCACCCTCCCGCGGGGACAACTATTGCCGCGAGAGCTCGCGCGCCACGATTACGCGCATGATTTCGTTGGTGCCTTCGAGGATCTGATGCACCCGCAGGTCGCGCACGTGCCGCTCGGCCGGAAAATCCTTGAGATAGCCGTAGCCGCCATGCAGTTGCAGCGCGTCGTTGGCGATTGCGAAGCCGGCGTCGGTGGCAAAGCGCTTGGCCATGGCGCACAGCATGGTGGCGGCCGGGTCGCGGCGGTCCAGGGCCGCTGCCGCGCTGCGGATCATCAGCCGCGCGGCTTCCAGCTCCGTCGCCATGTCGGCGAGCTTGAACTGCGAAGCCTGGAAATCGGCGATCGGCCGGCCGAACTGCTTGCGGTCCTTGGTATAAGCCAGCGCCTCTTCCAGCGCCGCGCGCGCGGTGCCGACCGAACAGGCGCCGATATTGATGCGCCCACCGTCCAGGCCCATCATGGCGATGCGGAAGCCCTCGCCTTCGCCGCCGATGCGGTTGGCGGCCGGCACGCGGCAATCCTCGAAGATCACCTGCGCCGTGGGCTGGCTGTTCCAGCCCATCTTGCGTTCCTTCTTGCCGAACGAAAGACCCCCGGTTCCCTTTTCGACGACGAGGCAGGAAATCCCCTTGGGGCCGTCCTCGCCGGTTCGCACCATGCAAACATAGACGTCCGAGACCCCGGCGCCCGAGATGAAGGCCTTGCTGCCGTTGAGCACATAGTGATCGCCGTCCTTCACCGCGCGCGTCTTCAGGCTGGCGGCGTCCGAGCCTGAGCCTGGTTCGGTCAGGCAATAGCTCGCGATTTTTTCCATCGTCGTCATCTTCGGCAGCAGCCGCGCGCGCTGCTCTTCATTGCCGAAACGGTCGATCATCCACGACGCCATGTTGTGGATGGAGATGAAGGCCGCGGTCGAGGTGCAGCCGGCCGACAATTCCTCCATCACGATCGCCGCGTCCAGCCGCGACATCTCCGAGCCGCCGACATCGCTCTTCACGTAGATACCGGCGAAGCCCAGCGCCGCTGCCGCGCGCAGCACATCGACCGGGAAATGCTCCGCCGCGTCCCATTCGGACGCGAACGGCGCCAGCCGCTCGCGCGCAAAGCGCCGCGCCGCGTCCTCGATGGCGCGCTGGTCTTCGGTGAGTGCAAAATCCATGACCAAAGCCTTCGCTTGAAAAATCGCCAAATGTCACTACAGTAGTGACATTGACCGCAATCGGAGTAACCAATGTCCTCGGTGGGCGCAAGAGAAGCGAACCGTAGCTTTTCCAAGATTTTGAAGGAAGCCGAAAACGGCAAGACCGTCACCATCACACGCAACGGCAAGCCCGTGGCGCGACTGGTTCCCATGGCGATTGCGCCGGCCGTCAGCAGGATGTCCAAGAAGGAACGGGAAAAAGCCCGCGCTCGGCTGATGGCGCTCTTGGAAAAGGGTTACGATCTCGGCGGTGGGCCTTATTCGCGCGACGATATGCACGACCGCTGAGCGATGCTCTCGCTCGATGCGAACATACTGTTCTACGCGGCCGATAATACCGCCGGTGCACGTCACCGCACGGCAAAGCAAATCGTGGATGATGCGACAGTGGTCGGCGCCGCGCTGTCTGAGCAGGTGCTTTTCGAATTCTTCCACGCCTCAACCCGTAAAAATAAAATCACGGCGACCGATGCCGGCGCGGTCGTGCGAACGCTGCTACAGAATTTCATTCTTATTCTCCCGCACAACACCGTCGTCGAAGATGCGTTCGCCCTCATATCTCAACACCAATTGAGCATTTGGGACGCGCGCCTGCTGGCCGTCTGCGACGCCCATGGCTGCAGCCATTTGCTCAGCGAAGACATGCAGGACGGCGCGCGCTATGGCGGCGTGACGGTCCTCAATCCGTTCAGAGCATCGAATGCAGCTCTGATCTGGCGGGCCCTGAGTCCATAGGATCAGAGCCCCATCGCCGAGATCATCGTCTTTTGCAGTTTGCGGATCTCGTCGGCATGCGGCCTCAGCAGATTCTGGTTGGCCACGAACACCGCGGCCTCCTTTTTCCACAGCGCCAGCTGCGCCAGCGTCGCATTGTCCGGCCCGCAACCGCCGCCGCCGCAGCTGCCGACGGCGCCCTGCATCGGAACAGCCGCTTCGATTGCCGCGCGGACATCGTCGTAACGCGCCTTGACGCCGCGCTTTTGCGCGATGGTTTCGTCGCACAGCGCGAGCGCGGCGACCCGCGCCTCGATCTGGCCGTTGGCGGTCGCCTGCGCGCTGATCTTGCCCATGTCGGCCTGGAGCTGTGCCAGCTGCGCCGGCGTCGGATTGCCCTTGATCTCGGGCATCGCCGGAATCTTCAGCACGCCATGATTCTTGCGCATGATGTCGAGGGCGGCCTTGTCCGGACCCGTGGCATGCAGCACGCAGTCGGCGCCCGGACGCTTGATCGACAGATAGAAATCGACGTCAGCCTGGGTCAACGGCGTGGTCAGCAAATGTTTCGGCGGCGCGTCGGCCAGGACCGGCGTAGAGGAACAAACAAGTGCGGCCAGGGCCGCGGCAGCTGTCAGGCGCATCGAAATTCCTCCCTGCCGCCAGAATTAGCCCGCTTTCAGGCTCCCGCAAAGTCTTCGCCTTGCAAGCCCCCAATGGACTTGGCATGAGAGGTTCATGAGCCAGTACCCCGCCACGCGCCTGCGCCGCCTGCGCCGCCATGACTGGACGCGCCGTCTGGTCGCCGAGTCGACGCTGTCGGCGTCCGATTTCATCTGGCCGATCTTCATCGTCGGCGGCGCCGACAAGCGCGAACCGGTGCCGTCCATGCCCGGCGTCGACCGGCTCTCGGTTGATCTGGCGGCGGGCGCGGCGGAGGAAGCGGCGTCGCTCGGCATCCCGGTCATCGCCCTCTTCCCCTGCACCGATCCGTCGCTGCGCAGCGAAGACGGCCGCGAAGCGACCAATGCGGACAATCTGATCTGCCGCGCCGTGCGCGCGATCAAGCAGGCGGTGCCGCAGATCGGCGTGCTGTGCGATGTGGCGCTCGACCCCTACACCAGCCACGGGCATGACGGCATCCTGATCGATGATTACGTCGCCAACGACGAGTCGGTCGAGATCCTGGTGCGTCAGGCGCTGGTCCAGGCGGAAGCCGGCTGCGATATCATCGCGCCGTCGGACATGATGGACGGCCGGGTCGGCGCCATCCGCGCGGCGCTCGAAGGCGCCGGCTTCAAGAACACGCTGATCATGGCCTATGCCGCGAAATACGCGTCGGCGTTCTATGGACCGTTCCGCGAGGCCGTCGGTTCGTCCAAGACGCTCAAGGGCGACAAGCGCACCTATCAGATGGACCCGGCCAATGGCGACGAGGCGCTGCGCGAGGTGGCGCTCGATCTCGCCGAAGGCGCCGACATGGTGATGGTCAAGCCGGGCATGCCGTATCTCGATCTCGTCCACCGCGTGCGCCAAAAGTTCGGCGTGCCGACTTTCGCCTATCAGGTCTCCGGCGAATATTCGATGCTGCTGGCCGCGGCCGAACGCGGCTGGCTCGAGCGCGACCGCGTCATCCTCGAGAGTCTCATGGCTTTCAAGCGCGCCGGCGCCAGCGGCATCCTGACCTATTTCGCGCGCGATGCGGCGAGGCTTCTCGCCGCGCGCTAATAGCCCTTGGCAAGCATGCAGACACGATAGGAGCGATCATAGGCCGCCAGTTTGTCGTCGCTGGTGAGCTTTTCGACGCCGCCCTTGTTTGTCAGTTGCGCCACGGCGGTCGAGCGGCAGTCCTCACTTTCCAGCATCATGTAGCGATTCGCAAAGACGCGATCGTCCGAGCCGCAGCCCGAAAGGCAAATGGCCGACAGAATCAGGAGAAGCGATTTCGTCATGTCGCGGAGTATTTACGCATGTTGCCGCATGCGTCCAATAGAGACCGCGTAAACTGGAACGCCAACGCGGTCCGTTTTCGAAGACTTGGTTTACCGAAAATTGCGCGGCCCGCAAAAATGCAACGCGGCCCGGCGCTTAGTCGCGCCGTGTCGAGAACAGGCTGCGCAGGATGATTTCCGCGCGCGACGGCAGCACGTCGAGGCCGGATTTGCGCTGTCCCAGGTCGATCACATTGCGCAGAATCAGCATCGCAAGCCCATGCACCGCCGCCCACACCGCCAGCCCCAACGCCGGATCGTGGAGCGCCGTGCCGATTTCGTTGCCGATCGCATCGGCCGCGTCGCCGAGATCGGGAAACGAGTCGCGATTGGGCAATTGCGCCCCGAACATCAGGCTGGCGACCTCCGGCCGGCGCGCCACGAAGCGCATATAGGCCGCGCCGATCTTGGCGATGCGGTCCGACTCGACACCCGCGGCGACCGCCGCGGCGGCGATCTCGGCGCGCAGTTCGACGAAGCCTTCGCGGGCCAGCTCGACCAGCAGCGCTTCGTGATTGGGAAAGTGCCGGTAGGGCGCGGCATGGCTGACGCCGGCGCGGCGCGCGACCGCCCTGAGACTCAGATCGGCAAGCGACTGTTCTTCCAGAATCTTGCGCGCGGCGTCCAGCAAGGCGTTGCGCAGGTCGCCATGGTGATAAGCTCGGCCGCGTGACGGCACGCTGGCAGGGTTGGGATTGTCCATCAGGAAGGCTTCCGCAAGCTTTCCTGTCGGGCGAAGAGACTCGAAGTGTCCCAGCGTTTTCCGCCCATTTTTTCCACCTCCGCGTAGAACTGATCCACCAGGGATGTAACGGGCAGCGAGGTTCCGTTCCGTCGCGCTTCGTCCAGGCAGATCGCAAGATCCTTGCGCATCCACTCTACGGCGAAACCATGTCCGAATTGTCCCAAGAGCATCGTCTTGTGACGATTTTCCATCTGCCAGGACTGCGCGGCGCCTTTGGAAATGACCTCGACGACCGCCAGGGGATCAAGGCCCGCCGCGCGCGCGAAGCCGAGGCCTTCCGACAGCGCCTGGACCAGTCCGGCGATGCAGATCTGGTTCACCATCTTGGTCAGCTGGCCGGCGCCGGCCTCGCCCATCAGCCGGCATTGCCTTGCGTAAACCCCCATCACCGGTTCGGCCTTGGCAAAGGCCGCCGGCGTGCCGCCGCACATGATGGTCAATTGGCCGTTCTTGGCGCCCTGCTCGCCGCCGGAAACCGGCGCATCGACGAAATGCATGCCGCGCTGATGCGCCGCCTCCGCCAGCTCCCGCGCCAGGCCCGCCGAGGCCGTGGTGTGGTCGACGAACACCGCGTCGCGCTTCATCGTGATGAAGGCGCCATGGCGGCCGACCGCCACCTCGCGCACATCGTCGTCGCGGCCGACGCAGGCCAGCACCACGTCGGCGTGGGCGGCGGCCTCGGCCGGCGTCGGCGCGGTCTCGCCGCCGAATTCGGCGGCCCACCTGTCCGCCTTGGCGCGCGTGCGGTTGAAGACCGTCAGGTCATGGCCGGCGCGCTTGAGATGACCCGCCATCGGATATCCCATCACGCCCAGGCCCAGGAAAGCGACACGCATTATTCCAGTACCTCGACAGGTTTGGCGACTTGCGCCGAAAAGTCCGGTTTTTTCATCATCCAGATGATCAGGAAGGCCGGCAGGCTGACATAGGTCATGAACAGAAAATCGTTGGAAAATGCAATCGTTTCCGCGCGCATTTCGATCATGCCGTTGAGATTGGCGAGCCCGAAGGGAATTTGCGGATTCATCATCATCGACGGCGCGTTGACGCCCAGCGCGCGATTGAACGGCGAGGCGAAATGCGACAGTTGCGAATGCATGATCTGAACACTGGCGCCCATCACCGTGGTGGTGACGGAGACGCCGATGGCGCTGCCGATATTGCGCACCAGGTTCGACAGGGCCGAGCCGTCGGTGCGGAAATAGGGCGCCAGCGTCGCGAAGGCCGTCAGATTCATCGGCACGAAGACAAAGCCCATGCCGATACCCTGCAGGAAGGTCACGACGATGAGCCTTGTCTCGTCGATCTGCGGCGTCCAGCCGGACATGTCCCACATCGACCAGATCAGCAGCCCGATGCCCAAGGTCATCAATATGCGCGGATCGAATTTGAGCGCCATGCGGCCAGCGAACATCATCGCGAACATGGTGCCGAAGCCGCGCGGCGCCATCAGCATGCCGGTGTCGAACACCGAATAATGCGCCAAATTCTGCAGGAAGGGCGGCAGCAGCGCCGAACTCGCCAGCAGGATCGCGCCGACCACGAACATCAGGAACAAGGCAGAGAGGAAATTGCGGTCATTGAAGATCGCCGGCGGGATGAACGGCGTCTTGGCGGTCATCATGTGCACGATGAAGAGATAGATGCCGACGCCGGCGATCAGGCATTCGAGCACGATCTCCGCCGAACCGAACCAGCCCTGCCCCGTGCCGCGATCGAGCATCAGCTGCATGGCGCCCAGCCCCACCGCCAGCGCGCCGAAGCCGAACCAGTCGAAGCGCAGCGAGGAATCGCTCGGGCTGTCCTTGAAGAACAGCCAGATGCCGGTGACCGCCGCGATGCCGAACGGCACGTTGACGTAGAACACCCAGCGCCAATCGTAGGCGTCGGTGAGGTAGCCGCCCAGCGTCGGCCCCAGGATCGGCCCCAGCATCACGCCCATGCCCCAGATCGCCATGATGTTGCCGCGCTTGGCCGGCGGATAGAGATCGAGCATCACGGCCTGGCTGAGCGGCGACAGTGCCGCGCCGAAACAGCCCTGCAGCAGCCGGAACAGGATCATCTGCTCCAGCGACTGGGCCGCGCCGCACATCATCGAGGTGACGGTGAAACCGATCAGCGAGACGAGGAAGAAATTGCGCTTGCCGAAGCGCGAAGCGATCCAGCCGACCGGCGCGGTCATGATCGCGGCGGCGACGATATAGGAGGTCAGGACCCAGGTGATCTGGTCGCGCGAGGCGGACAGGCTGCCCTGCATGTAGGGCAGCGCCACATTGGCGATCGTCGAGTCCAGCGCCTGCATGAGCACGCCGGCCATCGACGAGACCAGCACGATCCACAGCTCGACCTTGCTGGTGTAGGAGTCCGCCGTATGTCCCGCGGCTTCAACGCGCATGGCTTGCGCCTTTGACGGGGCTTTGGGTTCGTCCGAACAATGGCATGACCGTCATCGCCCGCTTTATGCGGGCGACCCATTTTTCTTCCGCACCAGGCAAAAATGGGTTGCCCGGACAAGCGGGGCAATGACGACATAGTGTGGGCAATTTCAAGACACTGCCGCCTCTGAGCGTCAATTGCCGTAGAACATCCGATACCAGCGCCGGTGCCCGGTATCCACGGAGATCACCGTACTCATGCCGGCGCGCAGCGGCACGTTGCAGGGATTGTCGGTGATCTTGATGCGCACCGGAATGCGCTGCACGACCTTGACCCAGTTGCCGCTGGAATTCTCCGATGGCAGCGCCGAGAACGTCGAGTCGCTGCCGGCGCTGATCGAGTCCACCGCGCCGGTGAAGCTGCAGCTGGGATAGGTGTCGACCGTGAAGTCGACCGGATTGCCCTTGTGAATGTAGGTGAGCTCGGTCTCCTTCAAACTCGCATCGATCCAGATGTTCTTGGACGCGATCAGGCCGACCGCGCTCGTCGTGGTGAAGGCGGACATCGCCGAGATCACCAGCGTGCCCGGCTGCAGCGAGTCCACCGACGAGACGATGCCGTCGAACGGCGCGCGCACGACGGTGTGGTCGAGCTGGCGCTGCGCCTCGGCGACGGCGGCCTGGGCATGCTGGTAGGCCGGCGTCTGCTCGACCGGCAAATCGAGATTGCCGTTCAGTTGCGCCAGGATCTGGCTGGCCTGCTGCTGCAGCGAGACGACCATCGCCTGCGCGCTCTGCAGGGCGCCGCGCGCGACATCGACCTGCGTCCCCGAGATCGCGTTCTGCCGCTGAAGCGCCGCATAGCGGCCATAGGTTTTCGCGGCGAGATTGGCTTGCGCCTGCTGCGACGCGATCTGGCCCTGGATGGCGCGGTATTGCGCGCGCGTCGCGGTCACGGTCTGAACCGATTGCGCCAGCGTCGCCCTGGCGGTGTCCAGGGCAATCTGGAACGGACGCGGATCGAGACGGAACAGAACGTCTCCCGCCTTCACGCTCTGGCCTTCATGGACATCGACGTCCTGCACCAGTCCCGAGACGTCGGTCGACACCATCAGCTTGGCGGCATGGACATAGGCATCGTCCGACGACACGTAGCGGCCGCCCGTCAGATAGAAATATAGCGCCAGCGAAGCGATGAGCGACACGCCCCAGATCATCCCGATGCGGCGCAGACGCGCCTTGTCGGTCCAGATGTTGCCCGCCCAATCCTTGATGCGGGAGCCAACGCCGGGCGCGGCGTAGTCGACGGAATCGGTTCTCATGGCGGACATTACTACTCTCCGGCCTCTGCCAGCTTGTCGCCGGTCAGAGCTTGGTTTGCGAGATTCTCTTTGATCGTCAGCAGCGCGTCGATCAGCGTGTTGCGTGTCGCGTCATCGAGGCCGGCGGTGATGCGTGCGTTCATCGTCTCGCGCGCGTCGTTGATGGTTTCCAGGATCGGCTGCGCCGCGGGCAGCAGATGCAGACGGCGGATGCGCCGGTCCGAAGGATCGGCGCGGCGTTCGACCAGGCCGCGCGCTTCCAGCCGGTCGATCAGACGCGCCACGGTGATCGGCTCGACTTCGCAGATCGCGGCCATTTCGTTCTGCGACATGCCGGGCTGGCGTTCGAGGCGCGAAAGGATGACCCATTGCGCCCGCGTCATGGCGTGGGTGGCGCGCGCCTTCTGGTCGAAACGGGTGCGCAGCGTGCGCGCCACGTCGTGGAGCACGATGAGCAAATCCCGGTCGAATGAATGCCGCATGGGCGGAGGGTCCTTAAGCGCTGATAATATAAGGCGCGTTATATTATACGACAAGACCTTTATGCAATCCTACGCGAGACAATTAGCGCCGGAATGGCCGTTTTCGGCCTTTTTTTGTGACAGAGGCGAGGCCCGAGAGCGTCCCCAATTGCCGCACCCCGGCCTTGGCCGCGGCCTTTTCCAGGCTGCGGTACTGCTTGACCACGAGGTGCCCCGCCGGCGTCAAGCGAGCCCCGCCACCGGCCTTGCCGCCCGTCGCGGTCTCGACCAGCGCCTCGCCGAAGCTGCCGCCGAGCGCCTTCAGGAGCAGCCAGGCGCGGCGATAGCTCATCTTCATCCGGCCGGCGGCTTTGCGGATGGAGCCGGTCTCGTCGACCAGTTCCAGCAGTCGCACCTTGCCGGGCCCCAGCGCCGTGCCGTTGCCGAAATCGATGCGAATCGTCAGGCGGGTCATGGCGCAAAATTGGTCCGGCGCCGAACAAAAGAAAACCGGCAAAAAAATAGGGGCGGACTCTCGTCCGCCCCTGCGAAAACACCCCGAATGGTCTTGTTACATTCCCGAGCCCTGGATCTGCTTCCAGCTGGCCTGGATCGCCGCGATGGCGTTGTCGGGCAGCGGCACATAGGTCAGGCTTTTCGCCATGTCGTCGCCGCTCGCGAACGCCCATTTGAAGAATTTCAGCGTCTCGGCCGATGCCGCCGGATCGACCGGTTGCTTGTACATGATGATGTAGGTCGTCGCCGTGATCGGCCAGGAGTCGGCGCCGTTCTGATCGACCAGAATGACGTAGAACGCATTGCCGGAGGCCGCATTCCAATCCGCATGCGACGCGGCAGCCCCGAACGTGGCAAGCGAGGGTTCAACGGTCTTGCCGTCCTTGTTGATCATCTTGGCGTAGTTGAGATGATTGACCTGGGCATAGGCGTATTCGACATAGCCGATGGCACCGGCTGTCTGCGCCACGTTGCCCGCGACGCCTTCATTGCCCTTGGCGCCGATGCCGACCGGCCAGTCGATCGATGTCGCCGCGCCGACATTGCTCTTCCACTCCGCATTGACGCGCGCGAGATAGGTCGCAAACACGAAGGTCGTGCCCGATCCGTCCGAACGATGCACGACGGCGATCGCCTGGTCGGGAAGGTTGAGGGAAGGATTGAGCTTCTTGATCGCGGCATCGTTCCAGCGGGAAATGTGCCCGAGGAAAATATTGGCGAGCGTCGCGCCGTCGAGGACCAGTTGGCCGGAGCCGATGCCCTTGACGTTGTAGACGGCGACTTCGCCACCAATGACGGTCGGGAACTGGACCATACCGCCGGCGTCGAGTTGCGCCTTCGTCAGCGGCATATCCGACGCGCCGAAGGTCACGGTCTTCGCCTTGATCTGTGCGATGCCGCCGCCGGAACCGATGGACTGGTAGTTCAGGCCCACGCCGCTGATGCCTTTGTAGGCCGAGGCCCATTTGGCGTAGATCGGATAGGGGAACGTCGCGCCCGCGCCGGAAATATCCGCCGCCAGCGACGCCGTCGCGACGATTGCGAGAGCCGCAACCGCGCCGGCCAATGACTTGAAAAATCTCATGTGATCCTCTTTCGGTCTGGAGAGCATGGCTCTCCGGTTTTGCCCCAAACGTGCGACGGCTTAGTTGGCGAACTGCAAGCGAACGCCGACGATGTTCAAGTCCTGGTTGTCCCGGTTCGGCAGCGCGAACGTGCCCTTGTCGACCGTGACGATATTGTCGTCGATCATCAGGCGGACGTTGCGGTTCAGATACCAGTTGAGCGCGATGGCGAACACCCGTTCCTGGCCGCCGAAGACGCCGGTCGCGACCGAAGTGTGCCAGTTCAGGTCCGTGTTGCTGTAGCGCAGCGCCAGTTCCCACATGCCCCAGGAATCGCCGCTGAACGAGAACGGCCGCGACGGCACCGGAGCCTGGAAGCCGCCGGTCTCGTTGTTGAGCGCCGTCGTCGTGAAGGCCTTGGTTTCACCCGTGAGAATCCACGAGCCTTCGACATACCAGCCGGAGAAATTCGGATGGTCGAGAACGACCGGACTGCCGAGCGACGGCGCGCGGTCGACCATGAACTCGGCATATTCGCCGCCGAGGAAGAAGTTCTCGTAATTGCCGCCGAAATCGATCGCCCACATGTCGCCGGTCTTGGCGTTGATGCCGCCGGTGCTGATCAGGCGCGTGCCGTCGACGCGGATTTCCGGACGATCCTGGAAGTTGAACTGCTGCGTGCCGCCATTGCCGCAGACCGGCGGTGTAGCGGTCGAGCAGCCCGAGCCGGCGACGCCGCCCGGCTGCACCGAACCCGTCGAGAAGACATGCGCGCCGCTGAAGCCGACCACGACGTTCGAGCGGGCGCCGTCGGTCCACAGACGGTCGGTGACACGGCCAAGGATCTGGGTGTTCTCGTCGCCGCCATTGCCGTGGTTGTTGGCGCTGCCGGTCTTGTTGCCGGAGAAGGTGACGGTGCCGGTGAGATTGTCGCCGCCCCAGATCGCGTCGGTCCTGGCCCAGCCCAATTCCACGCCGCGCCGGGAGTCGCCGGCGCCGAACGAGTCGGCGGCGATGTTGTCGATCTCCGGGCGCTCGAGGAAGATCAGCGCGGCGGAGGAGGTCGAGCCTTCGAACATGAAATTCGGCTCGATGACGCCGACATTGAGGTGCCAGTCCGGAATGCCGGTATAGCTGATGACGGCCTTGTTCAGAAGCGGATCGCCCTCGCCCGCGGTCGGATAGGCGCCGGCGGTGCCGGCCGGGACCGGCGTGTTGCCGAGGCCGCCATTGGTGCCGCCCGCGTTCAAGCGCAGCTCGTAAGAGAAATCGTTATACGCCTTGCCCTCGATGCCGAAATAGCCGCGGCGGATGACGGCGCCCGAGCTGAGATCGCCGGCTCCCAGGAACCCGGCCGGGTGGGTCGAGTCCTGCATGAAGCCCGCGAAGTCCGTCTGGAAGCGGACGCGGACCGACATGCTGAAGCGTCCGTCGCCGGTCTTGATCGTCGGGCGACCGTTGTCGAAGGTCCACGACACGTCGTTGAAGCTTTGTTCGAGCCCCGACAACCGTCCGTGGTCCGCCATGCGGCGATCGGTTTCCGCCTGCAGTTCCGCTTCGAGCGCATCAATGCGTGCGGAGAGCTCGCCGTTGGTCGGTCCATTCGACGCCGCTTGCGGCGAAGAGTCGGACGGCGACGTATTTGGCTTGGACTTGGCAAGGCCGGCGTCCGTGGACACGGCCAAGGCGATGACCGCGACACCGGCCATCAAAAGTGTCTTCCCCTGCATGAAACCCCTCTTCGCAAATGTTCAAGGAGAGGGTCCGCTTGGATGCCGCGCCCTTCTGCCCAGAGGATCGATTCCAGCGGGGCACAACAGGGACATGACGATTTTACGAAGCTAATGTGACAGCCGATTCCGCGTGCGGAATCAGGGCGCTTGCGCCAGCGCGCCGTATTTTCCGCGGAAGAAAACCAGCGGCGCGCCGTCGTCATGGCGGGAAAAATGAACCACCCGTCCGATCAGAATCGCGTGGTCGCCGGCTTCGTGCATGGCCTCGGCCTCGCACTCGAAGATCGCCAGCGCGTCGGCCAGCGCCGGCGGCCCCAGCTTGGTCGCCAGCAGCGCGATGCCGTCGAGACTGTGATTGCCCTGGGTGGCGAGGCGCGCCGACACTTCGCGATGCTCCGTACCCAGAATACTGACCGTGTAGGAGCGCGCCTTGGTAAACGCGTGGTAACGATCCGACTTCTTGTCCATGCACCACAGCACCAAAGGCGGATCGAGCGACACCGAGGTGAAGGAATTCACCGTTATGCCCAGATGATGCTCGGCGCTGGCCGAGGTCGTCACCACCGCCACGCCGGTCGGGAAAGAGCCCAGCGCGTTGCGGAAGGCGCGCAGATCGAAAGTCATGTCGTTTCACACTCGGTTAAGGCGGCATAAGGCATTGTCGCCGCCACGTTAGGCGAGGCACGGCGCGGCGAAAAGACCGCTCCACCCGTCCGGCAGGGTAATAAGAGTGGGATAGAGACCATGGCCGACGGCGCGGTCATCATCAAACGCATCAAGAAGAGCGGCCATGGCGGCCATCATGGCGGCGCCTGGAAGGTCGCCTATGCCGACTTCGTCACGGCGATGATGGCGTTCTTCCTGCTGATGTGGCTGATCAACACCACCACGCCCGAGCAGAAGCGCGGCATCGCCGACTATTTCGCGCCCCAGAGCATCGCCGAAACCGTCAGCGGCGCCGGCGGCGTGCTGGGCGGCAAGGTCATGGGCGAGGACAGCTCCAAGGCCGGGGGGGCTGCGTCGGTCTTCCAGAAGAATTCTCCGACCTCCCCCACCAGCGCGACGCCCTCGACCCAGACCGGCACCGCGCATGGCGGCGCGGCGGACTCAAGCGGCCAGGGCGCCACCGACGGCCACGGCACCGCGTCGGCACAGGACGGCAACTTCGCCCATGCCGCCGAAGCGATCCATCAGGCGATCCAGGACAATCCCGACATCGCCAAGCTCTCCAAGCAGGTGATGATCGACAACACGCCCGAAGGTTTGCGCATCCAGCTCGTCGATCAGGACGGCCGCCCGATGTTCGCCCAAGGAACCTCCGAGCCGATGCCGTACACCAAGCGCCTGCTCGCCGAGATCGGGCGAGTCGTCGATCGCCTGCCCAACCGGGTTTCGATCAGCGGGCACACCGAATCGGCGACCTTCGAAGGTCCGGGCGGCATGACGAACTGGGAATTGTCGTCGGCGCGCGCCAACGCGGCGCGCGCGCTGCTCTCGGCCGGCGGACTGGCGCAGGACCGCATCTATGAAGTGGCCGGAAAGGCAGGCTCCGAGCCGCTGCTGCCGGAGGATCCCAACGCCTCGGCCAACCGCCGGCTCTCCATCGTGCTGCTGCGCGAGGCGCCGCCGGTGCCGCCGGGCCGTCAACTCTAATTGACGATAGTGCGCCGGCGCACTGGCGCCGCCGCCCGAACTTTTGTCATAGTCGCCTCTCGACAGGGGCATTGAGCCGGACGTGACAGAGCAGCACAACGCACGCGTACCGCAGTTTTTCCTCACCCCGGGCGGCCCCTGCCCGTACCTGCCGGGCCGCGTCGAGCGCAAGGTCTTCGCCCGGCTCAGCGGTACGCTGGCCCAGCCGCTGAGCGAAGCCCTTACCCATTCCGGGTTTCGCCGCAGCCAGTCGATCGCCTACCGCCCGGCCTGCGAGGGCTGTTCGGCCTGCGTCTCGGTGCGCATCCTGGTCGACGCGTTCGAACCCAGCCGCAACTTCAAGCGCGTCGAGAAGCGCAACACGGACCTGGTGCGCAGCGAAGTCGTCGCCGAGGCGACGCGCGAGCAGTTCGCGCTGCTGCGCACCTATCTGGACTCGCGCCACGCCGGCGGCGGCATGTCGGATATGGGCCTGTTCGACTACGTCGCGATGGTCGAGGAGACGCCGGTCGACACCCAGATCGTCGAATATCGCCGCCCCAGCACCGACGGCAAGCCGGGCGCGCTGGTCGCCTGCGCCCTGACCGACGTGCTGCGCGACGGCGTCTCGATGGTCTACAGCTTTTTTCATCCCGGCGAGGACGCGCGCAGCCTGGGCACCTACATGATCCTCGACCACATCCGCGACGCCAAGAGCCGCGGCATCCCGCATGTCTATCTCGGCTACTGGGTCGAGGGCAGCGAGAAGATGAACTACAAGACGCGCTTCCGGCCGATGGAAGCGCTCACCCGCGACGGCTGGACGCGGATATAAGGCTTCACCGCCTCGCTCTGATCGCAATCCGCTGTTCCGCGAACACGAGCGAACCAAACCAATTCAACACCTGCCGCTCGATTCGGTCGGACCCTGGTTTCCGATCGTTCTTCACGGACAGCCGGCGCACCGCGCCATTCGCCCGCGCGGGCGCGCGTTTTCCCAACAGGCTTTCAACCGCACGAACCAGCGCTTCCATCAGGGTCTTGGGCAGCGCGGCAAGACCTGCGCCCGGATTTTCGAGCTCACGCCGGGCAATGGCGAGCAGGATCGCCTCCTTGTCTGGAAAATACTGGTACAGCGTGCCGACGCTGACGCCCGCGCGTTCCGCGACGGAGTTGGTGTTGAGCCCGCCGGCACCGGAGCGCTGCAGGACCTGAACCGCGGCCTCCAGAATTGAATCGACGGTCGCCAGCGCGCGCGCCTGCCTGGGTCTACGGCGTTGATAATCCACAGGCTTCTTCATCAAATCGCCCTTTCGCAACGCGAGTACCGGCACGGAGCCTATTCGCCTAGCATTTGGCGTCAACCGAGTTGGATCGTGTTCATGAGCGACAGAGAAGCAAGCCGTCTGACCTTCGACGACGAAGACGTCGCGCGCTGTTATGCACACCGCCCGCCTTATGCGCCTGCCGCGTACGCGTTCCTGGCCGCACTGGTTCCGCAACGACGCGTGCTCGTCGATCTGGGCTGCGGCACCGGCAAAGTCGCCGCGGCGCTTGCCGGCCATTTCTCCAACGTCATCGCCATCGATCCCGCGGTCGCGATGATCGAGGCCGCGCGCAAGATTCACGGCCATGACAACATAAGATGGCTCCAGGCGCGCGCCGAAGACGTGGAGCTTCCCGACACCATCGACCTCGTCACGGCCGGCACCTCCATTCACTGGATGGCGCATGACGTCCTGTTCCCCAAGCTGGCCGAACGAACGGATGTCGTCGCCGTCATCGTCGGTGATGCGCCGCAAAACCCGCCCTGGCAGGTCGAATGGCGGGCAGCGATGACGACGTGGCTGGCACGGGTGCACCACGAAACCTACGATGAGCCGTCCTTCGTCGCCGACGGCCGCCGCTTCGAGCCGTGGGTGGATATTGCGGGACGTAGGAGCTTCAGCTTCAGCTTTCGCCAAAGCGTCGAGGACTACATCGCTTGTCAGCACTCGCGCGCCAGCTGGGCGCGGGCACGGATCGGCGGCGCGCTCAGCGACGCGTTCGACCGCGACCTGGAAGCCCTGCTGCGACCCTGGGCGCGGGACGGCATGCTGACGATGGAGCTGACATCCGATCTGACCTGGGGGACGCCGCGGCGCACGCCACGTCCCTAGTCGCTCGCCGACACCAGCCGGTACATCTGTAGTTCGTCGTAGTACACGCCGTCCACTTGAATCGAGCGCGGCATCCTGCCGACCGTGCGAAAGCCGTGCCGCTCGTAGAGCCTGACCGCGACCGCATTGTTCGCTTCGACGGTGAGTTCGACCTGCTCGACCTTGCCAACGGAATAATCGAGAAAATTCTTCATCAGCGCATCGGCCAGTCCGCTGCCGCGCGCGCTCGCGCGCACATACATCGCGCCCAGATGGCCGATATGGGCGATCTTCTTCGAATAGAAATCGATCGAAAACGCGTTGATCCCAGCCAGCGCGCCGTCGATCCGGCCACCGAACCAGACGCGCGACGTCAGTCCTTCGCGCCAGCGCTCTAGCGTGAACGCGCTTTCCACATCCGGATCGGCGGAGAACGCCGTCGGATGCAGTTTCAGCGCCTCAAGACGGATCTCGCGCAGCTGCTCGGCGTCGTCGGGGCCGAGCCTGACGATGGTCATGCGGCGGCGCCGAAGCGCAGCCGCCATTCGGCGATCTGCTCCTCGGTGATCTTGGCGAACAGCACGTCGGGCGGATTGATCTTCTGGCCCGCCGCGAGCTGATCGAGGAATTCCGCCATCGGCTCGTCCGGCCACGGAATTATCTGTGGCGCGTCCTGAATCGCATAATGAATAGCGCGTGCCGCAGTAGGCATCACCGGCCAAGAAATGTGGCCGACCAGATGAACAAGGTTGAGACCCAGTCGGACAGCCGCTGCAGCTTGAGCGGGATCAGTCTTGATCGTGGTCCATGGCGCCGCCTTAGTCAGGTATTCGTTGCATGACACCCAAACGCGCCGGAGACTACGAAGTGCAAGGCGAAATTCCACGGCGTCCAAAGCGATTTGGGTTTCTCGGACCCCGTTCTCAATGTCCACAATAAAGGCCCTTTCAAGTTCGCCGTATTCGCCTCCACTTGGCACCCGCCCTTCGAAACGAGTGACGCAGAATTTCGTCACGCGATTGACGAAATTGCCCAGAACGTCGGCCAAGTCCTTGTTGATGGTGCCGGCGAAATGTTCCCAAGTGAAATTGGTGTCCGCGCTCTCCGGTGCATTGGCCATCAGGTAATAGCGCCAGTAGTCGGCCGGCGCGATGTCCAGCGCGCCGTCCATGAAGATGCCGTTCTTGCCCGACGTCGAGAACTTGCCGTCCTCGAAATTGATGAAGTTCGAGCCTTTCAACTTGTCGACCTTCTTCCAGGGCTCTTTGGTGCCCAGGATCATCGCCGGGAAGATGATGGTGTGGAACGGGACGTTGTCCTTGCCCATGAATTCGAAATAGGTGACGTCCTTGGCCGCCTCGCCGTACCACCAGTCCTTCCACGAATTGCCCTTGCCGTTGGCGTCGGACCATTCCTTGGTGGCGCCGATATATTCGATCGGCGCGTCGAACCAGACATAGAACACCTTGCCCTTGAGCTGGCCGTCCGCGATGTCGTCCGGCACCGGAAAGCCCCATTCCAGGTCGCGCGTGATGCCGCGGTCCTGCAGGCCCTCGTCCAGCCATTTGTTGGCGATGGAGGTCACGATCACCGGCCAGTCGTTTTTGTGGCCGGCGATCCAGCTTCGCAGCTCGTCGACGAATTGCGATTGCTTCAGGAACAGATGCACGCTGTCGCGGATCTCGATGTCCTTGGCGCCCGACACCGCCGAGCGCGGCTCGATCAGGTCGACCGGATCGAGCACACGGGTGCAGTTCTCGCACTGGTCGCCGCGCGCGTTGGTGTAGGCGCAATGCGGACAGGTGCCGATGACATAGCGGTCGGGCAGGAAGCGGCCGTCGGTCGCCGAATAGGCCTGCTTGGTCGTGCGCACGTCCAGATAACCGTTCTTCCACAGCGCCCGCGCGAACTGGTTCGTGAGCTCGCGATTCTGCGCCGAAGAGGAGCGCCCGAAATGATCCCAGGACAGGCCAAAGCGCTCACCGAGGTCCTTCTGCACTGCGTGCCACTTGTCGCAATAGTCCTTGACCGGAATGCCTTCCGCAGCGGCGGCCAGCTCGATCGGCGCGCCATGCTCGTCGGTGGCGCAGATGGCCAGCGTCTCATAGCCCCGCGCCCGGCAGAAGCGCGCGAAGACGTCCGCCGGCAGCATCGAGCCCACCAAATTGCCCAGATGCTTGACGCCGTTGACGCTCGGTATGGCACTGGTGATCAGAACGCGCTTCATGGACCTTAAGACACTCTATTAAAGGGCGCGCAGATTAACTTCTGCCGCGAATCCGTCCACCCTTATGCATTGGGGGCCAGCTTTGCAAAAGCCGGTCATGCCAAGGAAAGTGCGGCGGCATGTCGGAAACAACAATTCGCGGACGCCTCTTCCAGGCGAATTTTCAGTCCAATCTGATCGCCGGGCTGCTCACGGTCACGCCGCTGATCATCGTTTGGCTGGTGTTCGACTTCTTCCTGGAGACGCTGTCGCAATGGGGCCACCCGCTGGCGGTCGAACTGACCGGCTTCCTCGACGACCACTTCCCGGTTCTCAAGCCTTGGCTCGACAATGAGGGCGTGCGCTGGGTGATCGGCGTCATCGTCGCCCTCTTGGCGCTCTATTCCATCGGCGCCATCGCCAGCCGGGTGCTGGGCCAGCGCCTGATCCACCTGTTCGAACAGATCATCAGCCGCATCCCGCTGGTCGAGACGATCTATTCGGCGGCCAAGAAACTGGTCGACGTGCTGCGGCAAAAGCCGGGCGCCAACACCCAGCGCGTCGTCCTGATCGACTTTCCGGGCCCCGGCCTCAAGGCCGTCGGCTTCGTCATGCGCACCTTTGCCGACGCCAAGACCGGCGAGACCCTGGCCGCGGTCTACGTGCCGACCGCGCCCAACCCGACCTCCGGCTACCTCCAGATCCTGCCCCTGGCTAATCTGACGCCCACCGAACTGCAGAGTGACGAAGCGATGACCATGATCCTCTCCGGCGGCGCCGTAACGCCGGATCATGTCTCGATTGCCGGGAAGACCTGACGGTTTCTGCGACGAAACCTAAAAATTATCGGGCAGCGTTCCGGGCAGAGGCGGCTGCGACGGGGCCGGCGGTGGCGGCGGGCGCGGTATCGACGGCAATGGCGTTGCGGGCGATTCTACCAACGGCAGTTCCGGCAGCGATGCGCCGGCGAGCGGCGTCATGCGCAGTTCGAAGGCGTCCGGATAGGAACCCATGGCGCCGTCCGCCGCGTCGATGGCCATCGGAAAGCCGCCGAACGCCAGATTGCCGAGCGTCCAGCTTTCGAGCGACGACGGAATCGTGGCGTCGGCATCTTCGAATCCCTGCCGCGCGCAGTGGATGCCGAGGTCGTAGATCGATTTGTCAATGTGCAGGACGCCCGGTGTCGTGACGGCCCAGTGCTCGCCCTTCCGGGTCACGACGCAAACGGCCGACTGGGTCGGCGGCGTCGCGATGGCGATGTCCTGCCGCGTCCCCTGCACCCAGGTGGCGCAGCCGGACAGGCCAACCGCCAACAGGGCGAGCATCGCGCCGCGACCCACACGCATGGACATCCCCTCCTCGGCCCCGCGCCCAGACTAGAGCCGAACCCGCCGTAGCGGCAAATTAAGCTCCGGCCGCCTTCACCGCCGTCGCCAGAAGGCTGGTGCGCTGGTTCCACTGAAACTGGCTTTGCACCAGTTGCATGCCCGCGAGGCGGGTGGCGCCCAGGGCCTTGGCCTTCTCCTTCAACTCGTGCAGGCACTCATCGTAGGATTTCTCGTTGACGCCCTCGACCGAGGCATAGACGACGCCAAGTTCGGTCTCGCCGGCATCGAGCCGTGGCAGCGTGCTTGCGCGCATGGCGATTCTCCTAATTTCCGCCGTCGACGGCTTTGTAGACCGACAGAGAGTGCTCGAACGGTCCCGGCTCGAGCGCCAGCGCGCCCTGGAACGGCTTCGACAGAATAACGGTGATGAACAGAAGCATTCCGATCATCAGCGCCAGCACGCCCGACATCAGCATGTGCGGCCACCAGGTATCCATGTAGAGAATGCAGCTCATCGCGATGACGATGGTCGCGCCGCCGATCAGCCCGAACCACAGCACCCACGGCACCGCCTCACCCGCCTGCAGCGTGCGCTTGTTGCGCGCCGCCGTGACGAGCGACATCTGCTGCAGGAATTCGTGGTTGATCGCCGAATTTCCCGTCTCCAGGGGCATGTGCGCGAATTCGCGGTAGATCGCGGCGATCTGGCGGCGCGCCTCGGGCGCGGCGCCGCCCGTCTTGGCCTGGATCTCCCATTCCTTGCCGACCACGGCCTCTGTGTAGGCGCGGATATGCTCGCGCATGGCCTTGAGTTCCTCGCCATCCATGCCGTTGGTCTGGCGGTACATCGTGGTCAGCGTCGAGGCTTCGACCGCGACATTGCTCTTGGCGTCGCCATAGGCTTCCCAGACCACCACGACCAGGAACCCGAGCATCACCGCGTAGATCGTGCCGGCCGTCAGGAACAGCGGCACCAGCACGTCGTTATGGCCCTCGCGCACCTTCTCGTGCAGGAAGCGGCGCGCGGCCAGCACGGCGAGCCCCGACAGCAGCGCCGGCGCGACAACGATCAGCAAACCCAGAATCAGCGTGTTCACGGACACCCCCCAAAACGATCGCGAGCGGCGCCGCGCCCGCCCGGCAAGGCTACAGTTTTATGCCCTCGCCGCACTTATATTCCAGTTCATCTGCGGCTTCATTGCGCCAAACGGGTCAGCGTGCTTGGTGTGCACCGGCGGGCGCTCCACTTTCATCGGTCCGGCACAGGATGCGCAGCATGGCTCGCGAGACCGCTCACTTCGTGATTGCCTACCAGGCCGGACGCGGCAACGCGCTCAAACCCGACAAGCCGGTGCCCTGCAAATCGGCGGATGCGGCGCGCCGGCTGGCGGAGCGCATGGCGCCGACAAGGCTCGGCGTGGTCGCCCTGTCCTCGTCCGGCGACGCCGAGCTGGGAGACTTCGACGACGAGCCCGCCGTGCTGTTCAAATGCGGCCGCCTGCCGCCCCCGTTCGACGAATGAGGTGGACGCCGAGCGCGATCCGAGGGCCGAATATCGCGCCAGTTGCGTTGTCCGAGCCCCCGGCTATTGATCCGGCTGACGCCGGCTTAGCTCAGTTGGTAGAGCACCTGATTTGTAATCAGAAATTATACGATACCGGCCGATACCGACCAGCATATCTGAGTACCGATAAGTCGCTACAGCGCTTGCTATTTCGGCGTTAGACGCCATTCTCCTGGCGCGACGGTTGGCAAATTTCTCGGTGGGCTAACCGCCACCAAAACAGCCACCAGACGAACTCTGAAACGCCGAACGAGGACACCAGGTGATCACCGAAGCGGGCATTAAATCGCTCCTCAAGTCCGCCCCGATGGGTGGAAAGAAATCACTTGAACTGCGCGATCCCGATGGCGGCGCGCGCGGGTCGGGGCGCTTGGCACTTCGCGTACGTGTCGTGTCGAATCGCCTCATCCCCTAGTGGTACGCTGCTTGGTACCGAGACGGTAAGAGACGAAAAACGAAGCTCGGTGATTATCCCGCTCTCTCTCTGGGTGAAGCCCGGAACAAGTTCCGGGAGACCATTGCGCCAACGATCCGAACGGGCGGAAACCCCACTGGGCCGCGAGCACTGAAGGACAAGACCGGCATCACGGTCAAAGATCTATTCGAGACCTACGTCGATAACCTCCGTAACGCCAAGGCGGCAAGCGTGCGCGAAGTCGAGCGCATCCTGCTGGGTTCCAAAGGCGACGGCGGGGCGGCCAAAGCAATCGGTGCATCGAAGCTGGCCAACGAAGTCAGCGTCGATGACATCACCCCGCACCTGGAAGAAATCTACGACCGCGGGTCTATTCGCATGGCCGATATGACACGCAGCTATATCGGCGCGGCCTACGCTTTCGCCATGAAGTCACGGGGCAATTATACAAACCGTGCCGCCGCCGCGAAGTGGGGCATCACCGTCAACCCGATTTTGGGGACCTACCGGGACCGCAGCGCCCAAATCGCAGGACAGCGATATTTGCAACCCAGCGAATTCAGAGCGTTCTGGAACTGGACGCTGATGAAGGACAAGGTGACCAACGCTGCGCCCGCCGCTCGCCTTTTGTTGGCAACAGGCCAGCGCGTTACGGAAATATTGCGGATTTCCGAAGCTGGTTACGATCGCTCCGAAAGCATAGTCGACTGGGCGAAGACAAAGAACGAAAAGGCTCACGCAATTCCACTGCCGAGACAGGCCGTTGAAATCCTGGATGCGTTGCTCCCGAACAAAGATGGCGTGTTCTTCCCTTCACGCTTCGATCCAAAGACGCCTTTGACATACCGTACTGTATCGTCACTCATCCAAGAGTATCTGGAAGAATCCGACACCGCTTCATTCGTAGCGCGCGATATTCGACGGACTTGGAAGACGCTCGGAGCTCAAGCTGAAATTCCGAAAGAGGATCGAGACAGAATTCAAAACCACGCGCAGACCGACGTAGGCACCAAGCACTATGATCGCTGGAGCTATATGCGGGAGAAGCGCGCGGCGATGGCCACTTGGGAAACCTTCCTGGACCGAGTGCTAAATGGCGAGTTCGACGACGACGCAGCACACCTTGACTCCGGCCGCGCGGCTGAACTGGCCCAGGCCGCCTAATTGGATCACGAACGACATCTTGTTCGATCTTAGAGAGTGCACGCCCTTCACACGGGAGGGGTCACAGGTTCAATCCCTGTCGCGCCCACCAGCCGCGCCAGCAATTCCGCCATTTTCGCTATATTGCATGTGCGCTCCGCAACTATATTTCGGAATTTAGCGGAAGAACGGAGAAGCAACTGAACGCCAGGGGCGTGCAAAATCCGTGCAGTTCGTCCAAGTGAGCAACTTGGGGTTCGCGAGTTCGGCTCGGCCAACTGGAGTGGCTCCCCCACACCAGCAGGGTCGCCACACTTTTGCCTCCTGGCTGCGAAGCTAAGCCTCGCTCAGCGGACTACCCCAGCCGCGATACTCGATCAACGTCTGGCCCGCCGCGTCGTAGGTGAAGTGGACTTGCCGCCCGACCGGATCGGTGACGGTGTCGGTGCGGTCATCGCCGTCGTAAGCCGTGGTCACAACGCTGCCGTCGGCATCGGTGACTGTCGCGACTTTGCTGGTCGGCGTGTAGGTCGTGTGCGCGGTGGTGAGCCACGTCGTGACCGTCGTACCCGAAAGGACCGTGCCGGCCTTCGTGTCCGTGACGCGGCCATCTACATCATAGACATTCAATGAAGCGGCCAGCAGCGCCGCCGAACTGTTGCCGTTGTGGCGGTCGTCCTCGGTCTTGCGGCGGTCG
>DATCAT010000026.1:0-32234 GCA_036512455.1 Rhizomicrobium sp. | reverse complement strand
GTGTTGAACAGATAGGACTGTCTGGCACCACCGCCGATTCGAGCGCCGTCCTGGCGGCATTCCAGATTGGTGACGCCGAGCGACACCATCAGATCCTTCAGCGCCTTAATCTCTTCCGCCGCCGCGAGATCACCTACGATGGCGGCCATGCGCTCCGGCTTTGTCGCGGCGACACGCGAGGCGATAGCGGCAAAAGCTTCCGCCCAGGTCGCAGGCGCGAGCTTACCATTCTTGCGGACATAAGGCCGGTCCAGACGCTGGCGATTGAGCCCGTCACAGGCATGACGCGTCTTGTCGGAAATCCATTCCTCATTGACCTCTTCATTGAGGCGCGGCAGCACGCGCATCACTTGCGGTCCGCGGGCATCAACGCGGATGTTGCAGCCCTGCGCGTCCATCACGTCGATGGAGTCGGTCTTGCGCAATTCCCAGGGGCGGGCGTTGAAGGCGTACGGTTTCGACGTCAGCGCGCCGACCGGGCAAAGATCGACGACGTTGCCGGAGAGTTCGGATGCGAACGCTTTCTCCAGATAGGTCGTGATCTCCATGTCTTCGCCGCGGCCGGTGGCGCCGATGTCGTCCACGCCGCAGATCTCGGTCGCGAAGCGGACGCAGCGCGTGCACTGGATGCAGCGCGTCATCACCGTCTTGACCAGCGGACCCATATATTTGTCTTCGACGGCGCGCTTATTCTCGTGGAAGCGGTTGAAGGCGGCGCGGCCATAACCCATCGCCTGGTCCTGCAGGTCGCATTCGCCGCCCTGGTCGCAGATCGGGCAATCCAGCGGATGGTTGATGAGCAAAAATTCCATCACGCCTTCGCGCGCCTTGGTGGCGATGGCCGACTTGGTGTTGATCTTGGCGGGCGTGCCGTCCTTGTTGGGGAAGATGTCGCGGACCTGCAGCGCGCAGGACGCCTGCGGCTTGGGCGCGCCGACCCACTCGACCAGGCACATGCGGCAATTGCCGGCGACCGAGAGGCGCTCGTGATAGCAGAAACGGGGGATTTCCGCGCCGGCGCTCTCGCAGGCCTGCAGCAGCGTCAGGCCGTCCTCCGCCTCGATTTCCTTGCCGTCGATGACGAGTTTGCGGGAGGGCATCACATGCCCCCCATGTCATGGCCCGCAAATGCAGGCCACCCAGGTGACGTTCCGCTGTTGGTGCAGGTAGAGCGCGGATTTACTTTCGCCGTTCGTGGCGCACCAACTGGGTGGCCCGCATTTGCGGGCCATGACAGATGGGGGTGGGTGACGAGATTGCGTGACATCATCGCCCTACTCCGCCGCCAGCTTGGAATACGCCGCAATCCGGCGCTCGAGTTCGGGGCGGAAGTGGCGGATGAGACCCTGGATCGGCCAGGCGGCGGCGTCGCCGAACAGGCAGATCGTGTGGCCTTCGATCTGTTTGGTCACTTCGAGGAGCTGGTCGATTTCCTCCGGCAGCGCATTGCCGGTCTCCAGACGCTTCATGACGCGCCACATCCAGCCGACGCCTTCGCGACAGGGCGTGCACTGGCCGCAGCTCTCATGCTTGAAGAAGAAAGCCAGACGCGAAATCACGCGGACGAGATCGGTGGACTTGTCCATCACGATCACGGCGCAGGTTCCGAGCATGGAGTTGGCCGCCTTCACCGAGTCGAAATCCATCAGCAGCTCGTCGCAGGACGACTTGGGCAGCATCGGGCAGGAGGCGCCGCCCGGGATGACCGCGAGCAGATTGTCCCAGCCGCCGCGCACGCCGCCGGCATATTTCTCGATCACCTCGCGCAGCGGGACGCCCAACGCCTCTTCGACCGTGCAGGGTGTGTTCACATGGCCCGAGATGCAAAAGAGCTTGGTGCCGGTGTTGTTCGGCCGGCCGATGGACGCGAACCATTCGGCGCCGCGGCGCATGATGGTCGGCACCACGGCGATGGATTCCACGTTGTTCACGGTCGTCGGGCAGCCATAGATGCCCATGTTCGCCGGGAACGGCGGCTTCATGCGCGGCTGGCCCTTCTTGCCCTCGAAGCTTTCGAGCAGCGCGGTTTCCTCGCCGCAGATATAGGCGCCAGCGCCGTGATGGACGAAAAGATCGAAGTCCCAGCCGTGGACGTTGTTCTTGCCGAGCAGCCCGGCTTCGTAGCATTCGTCGATGGCGGCCTGCAGGCGTTCGCGCTCGCGCACGAACTCGCCGCGGATATAGATGTAGCAGGTATGCGCGCGCATCGCGAAGGACGCGATCAGGCAGCCTTCGATCAGATGATGCGGATCGTTGCGCATGATGTCCCGGTCCTTGCAGGTGCCGGGTTCGGATTCATCCGCGTTGACGACAAGGTAGTGCGGGCGATCCTTCACTTCCTTGGGCATGAAGGTCCATTTGAGACCCGTCGAGAAGCCGCCGCCGCCGCGGCCGCGCAGGCCCGCCTTCTTGACGACGTCGCAGATCGCTTCGGGGCCGAGTTCGAGAATCTTCTTAGTGCCGTCCCACAGCCCGCGCGACATCGCGCCCTTCAGGCTGAGGTCCTGGAGCCCGTAGATATTGGTGAAGATGCGGTCCTTGTCGGCGAGCATCAGGCGGGTTCCGGCTTCTTGGCGTAGAGTATGGGATCGGTCAGCGCGGTGGCGCCGCCGGCGGCTTCGGACGAGAAGCGGCCGGTTTGCGGACCGGCTTTCAGCGGCTGGTCCTTGCGGAAGGCGTCGATCAGTTTTTCGGTCAGCGGGCCGTCGAGGTCTTCGTAGAAATCGCTGCCGACCTGTAACATTGGGGCGTTGACGCAGGCGCCGAGGCATTCGACTTCGGTCCAGGACAGCATGCCGTCCTGCGAAACGACGAAGGGATCGTGGGCGATGTGCTTCTGGCAGGCAGCGACGACATCGTCCGAGCCGCGCAGCATGCAGGGCGGCGTGGTGCAGACCTGCAAGTGGTATTTGCCGACCGGCGCAAGGTTGAACATCGTGTAGAAGGTCGCGACTTCCAGCACGCGGATGAAGGCCATGTCGAGGCGCACGCCCACGGCCTCGATCATCGGGTGCGTGACCCAGCCTTGCTGTTCCTGGCCGATCCACAGCAGCGAGATCACCGCGCTAGCCTGACGGCCCGGCGGATATTTCGCGATCTCCTTCTCAGCACGCGCCATGTTTTCGAGCTTGAACTCGAAGGATGCGGGCTGGATGTCGGGCGGGGCAAGACGGCGGATGCTCATTGTCCGCAGTCCAATCTTGAGTGCTTACTCATGCAGCTGCACCACACTGAAAGTCTGATAGAAAGCGCGGTTCTTACTGTCGTAGTTGATCCCGGGGCTTTTGCAAACGTAAGCGCAGTTTCCTTTCTGTAGGAAGAGATAATGATGTTTTGTAGCCGCTCCTCCTCCCAACTTATCGTCGTCGTATACGTCTTCTGATCGCACCGCGGTCTTGATCTCATACCCTTCCGCAAGCAGCTCAGCTAATGTTGGCATACTGCTCTCCTTACCAATCATCCGTCTCAGAATGCTCATCGGTCGACCTCGCCGAAGACAATGTCGAGGGAGCCGAGGACGGCGGAGACGTCGGCCAGCATGTGGCCCTTGTTCATGTAATCCATGGCCTGCAGGTGCACGAAGGACGGGGCGCGGATCTTGCAGCGGTAGGGCTTGTTGCTGCCGTCGGAGACGAGATAGACGCCAAACTCGCCTTTGGGCGCCTCGACGGCGGCGTAGGCTTCGCCTTCCGGCACGCGGTAGCCTTCGGTGTAGAGCTTGAAGTGATGGATCAGCGCCTCCATCGAGGTCTTCATCTGGGCGCGGCTCGGCGGCACGACCTTGTTGTCCATCGACGAGACGGGACCCGATGGCATCTTCTCGATGCACTGTTTCATGATCTTGACCGACTGGCGCATCTCTTCCATGCGCATGACGTAACGGTCGTAGCAGTCGCCGTTGCGGCCGATCGGAATCTGGAAGTCGAAATCGTTGTAGCACTCGTAAGGCTGGGCCCGGCGCAGGTCCCAGGCGACGCCGGCCGAACGCAGCATGACGCCGGAGAAGCCCCACATCTCGGCGTCCGCACGATTGATGACGCCGATGTCGACGTTGCGCTGCTTGAAGATGCGATTCTCGATCAAGAGCGAGTCGATGTCGTCCAGCACTTTGAGAAAGGGATCGCAGAAGGCGTGGATATCCTCGGCGAGGCCGGCCGGCATGTCCTGGTGCACGCCACCGGGACGGAAATAGGCCGCGTGCATGCGGCTGCCCGAGACGCGCTCGTAGAACGATAGCATGGTCTCGCGGCTTTCCATGCCCCAGAGCGGCGGCGTCAGCGCGCCGACGTCCATCGCCTGGAAGGTGACGTTGAGGATGTGATTGAGCAGGCGGCCGAGCTCGGAATAGAGCACGCGGATATACTGGCCGCGGCTGGGGATTTCGAGGCCGAGCAGCTTTTCGACGGCAAGCGCGAAGGCATGCTCCTGATTCATCGGCGCGACATAGTCGAGCCGGTCGAAATAGGGCACGGCCTGGAGATAGGTCTTGTGCTCGATCAGCTTCTCGGTGCCGCGATGCAGCAGGCCGATATGCGGATCGACGCGGGTGACGATCTCGCCATCGAGGTCGAGGACGAGACGCAGCACGCCGTGCGCCGCGGGATGCTGCGGCCCGAAATTCAAAGTGATCTTTGAGTCTTCGGGAACGAAAGCGGTCTTGTCTTCGGCCAGGCTCATGACTTCTTCCCCGGATTACCGGAGGCGGCCTTGCCGCCGTCGGGCATGATGTGGGGGGCGCCTTCCCAGGGGCTCATGAAATCGAAGTCGCGAAATTCCTGCACCAGCTGGACGGGCTGATAGACGACGCGCTTCAGCTCGTCGTCATAGCGCACCTCGACGAAGCCGGTCAGCGGGAAGTCCTTGCGCAGCGGATAGCCGGAGAAGCCGTAATCGGTGAGGATGCGGCGCAGGTCGGGATGATCGGCGAAGGGGATGCCGTACATGTCGAAGGCTTCGCGCTCAAACCAGTTGGCGGCGGGGTAGACCGCGACGACGGAGGGCACGGCTTCGTCTTCGCCAGTCGCAACGCGGGCGCGCAAGCGGATGTTCCGGGTCAGCGACAGCAGGTGATAGACCACGTCGAAACGCTTTTCGCGCTTGGGCCAGTCGACGCCGCAGATGTCGACGAGGATTTTGAACTCGCAATGGGGATCGTCGCGCAGGAACGACATGGTGCGCACGATCTCGCCGATCTCGACGTCGATGGTAAGTTCGCCATTGGAAAGCGCATGCGTGCGGATCGCACCGGGCAGCGCGGCGGAGAGTTCGGTTGCGAAGGCGGCGAGATCGGTCATCTCAGCGCTCGATCGTTCCGCAACGGCGGATTTTCCGCTGCAGCAGCATGAAGCCGTAGACCAGCGCCTCGGCGCTCGGCGGGCAACCGGGAACGTAGATGTCCACCGGCACGACGCGGTCGCAGCCGCGCACCACGGCATAGGAATAGTGATAGTAGCCGCCGCCATTGGCGCACGATCCCATCGAGATCACATAGCGCGGCTGCGGCATCTGGTCGTAGACCTTGCGCAGCGCGGGCGCCATCTTGTTGGTCAGCGTGCCGGCGACGATCATCACGTCGGACTGGCGCGGCGAGGCGCGCGGCAAGGCGCCGAAGCGCTCCAGATCGAAGCGCGGCGCGCCCGACTGCATCATCTCGACGGCGCAGCAGGCCAGTCCGAACGTCATCCAATGCAGCGAGCCGGTCCGCGCCCAATGGATGATCGCGTCGGCGCTGGTGACGAAAAATCCCTTGTCCTGAAGTTCGTCTTCAAGGGCATGAAAATAGGGATCGTTGGCCGTCCCGGCGGTGCCCGACATCCGAGCGTTTGCGGCGTGATCGCGAAGTTGCAGCGCCGTCATCGCCTCACCGCTCGATCGTGCCGGTGCGGCGGATTTTCCGCTGCAGCAGCATGATGCCGTACATCAGGGCTTCGGCGGTCGGCGGGCAGCCGGGGACATAGATGTCGACCGGCACGATACGGTCGCAACCGCGCACCACCGCATAGGAATAGTGGTAATAGCCGCCGCCATTGGCGCACGACCCCATCGAGATCACGTAGCGTGGCTCCGGCATCTGGTCGTAAACCTTGCGCAGCGCAGGCGCCATCTTGTTGGTCAGCGTGCCGGCGACGATCATCACGTCGGACTGGCGCGGGCTCCCCCGCGGCGCGGCGCCGAAACGCTCAAGATCGTAGCGCGGCATGTTGGCCTGCATCATCTCGACGGCGCAGCAGGCCAGGCCGAACGTCATCCACATCAAGGAACCGGTGCGGGCCCAGTTGACGAGCGATTCCGCGGAGGTGACGAGAAAGCCCTTGTCGGCCATCTCCGCCTGCATCGCCTTGAAATAGGGATCGTTGGCGCTGACGGCCCTGCCGCCCTCGACATTCGACCGCGCAGCGCTTCCATGAGTAGAAGTTGGGGCAGCTGGGATCACTCCCATTCGAGCGCTCCCTTTTTCCATTCATAGATGAAGCCGACGGTGAGCACGGCCAGGAACGTCACCATCGACCAGAAGGCGAAGGCGCCGGTGGCGCCCAGCGTGATCGCCCAGGGAAACAGGAAGGCGACTTCGAGATCGAAGATGATGAAGAGGATGGAGACGAGGTAGAAGCGCACGTCGAATTTCATGCGGGCGTCGCCGAAGGCGTTAAAGCCGCACTCATAAGCGGAGAGCTTTTCCGGATCGGGCTTGGACGGCGCCACGATGACCGGCACCAGGACCAGCAGGGTGGCAAGCACGCCCGCGATCCCGATGAAGATCAGGATCGGGAGGTACTCCAAAAGCAGCTTGTCCATGCCCAACCCTTTGACCTTCGGCGCGGCGGCCAAATCGCGTCATTTCGCGGGTGCAGTATAAGCAGCGAAGACCCGCGAGCAACGCGGGTTTAGACTAAGATTCGGCAGGAAAAAACAGGATTTTTCGGGCTAGTTGCGAGCGATTCCCAACAAGCGAAAGGGTCCCCAGGAACGCAGGCGCGGAAGGCCGAAAATGAGTATTTTTGCGCTATCGCGGGGCTTCCGCGGTCCTCCTACGCCAAGACTTCGGAGGACTCGCCACTTTTCACTGCGAAGCAGTGAAAAGTGGCGGGAGCGACGGGGCTCGAACCCGCGACCTTCGGCGTGACAGGCCGACACTCTAACCAACTGAGCTACGCCCCCGCATCGGGGCGTTTGGGCCCGTTCCGCGAAAGGGGGCCGGTGTAGGGCGCGGCCTCCATCGCTGTCAAGCAGAGCCATGCGGTTTGAGGAAAATTTGCCCAGGCCCGGCGCTAGAGCCGCATTCACTTTGTTTGAACCAGAATGCGGCTCTAGATTCTCTGATTGGCGCGCAATCTGACGGAAAACCGGCCTCCACTCTTCCGGATTGCGCTCTAAGGCGAGGAGTGGCGAAACTCGTCCAGCGAGACCTTGCCGTCCCCGTCCTGATCGAGCAGATCGAATTGCGAGCGCACGCCGGAGGCAAATTCGCTGAAATCCACATAACCGTCCTGGTTCCAGTCGATCAGCGGCATGGCCGTGGAGCCGTCGCGCTGGATGCGGCGCTGGTTTTCCAGAGCGACTTCCTCGGGATCGAGCCGACCGTCTCGATTGCGGTCGGCCTGCCAGAAATACTGCCGCAGGCCGGCTTCGAGCTCGGCGCGTGTGACCGTGCCGTCATTGTTGGTGTCGAAATTGGCGATCATCATCCGGCCGGAGTGCCATTCTTCCGGCCGCGACGCGACATTCGGCGACCAATGCGGCTTGGTCGTGGAAGAGCAGGCCGCAGCGAGCAGCACGCAAGCCATGCCAACGACGAAGTGCCCCCTCATCGGCAGACTTCGCCACTGCGAACGGCATGGCGTCAAGCCGAGGCGGCAGAGCGACGTGGTTACTGGCCGCCCGGCATCCCGCCGCCGCCACCACGATGATGACCGCCATGGCCGCCACGGCCACCGCCGCCCTGCCCGCCGGCGGCCGGCGTGCGGCCGCTTGGATTGAGTTCCTGCGGCGAGAGCTGGCCGTCATGGTTGGTGTCGAGCGTGTCGAACAGCGACAGCGTGTTGCCGGAAAATTCCTTGAAGTCGATGCAGTTGTCCTGGTTCCAGTCGACCAGAGGCGAGGCCTGCGAAGCATCCTGCTGCACCCGCACCTGGTTGATGGCACGGACCTGGTCGGGGCCGAGGCAATTGGTGTGGTTCACGTCATAGGCGTCGAATTCGGCCTTCAGGCCGGCGAGAAGTTCGGCGCGCGTCAGCGTTCCGTCGTGGTTGGCGTCGTAGCGCAGCAATCCGGCATTGGGCGAGTGCCAGTTCTCGTCGCGCGCCGGACCGTTGGGATTCCAGCGCGGCGTGTGCGTTGCGCCGAACATGCCGCAGCCCGAAAGCGCGAGCAGGCCGAGCAGCGGCAGAACAATCGTTTTGCTTGTGGACATGCCCTACTGCGCACCCGCGCGGGGCCTTGGTCAAGCGGTCTGTTGTCGCGAGATGTCGCTCAATAGAGGCCGACCTTGCCGCGGAAGCTGTCCAGGATAATGTCCGACCTGTAACCAACGCCGTTTTTGAAGACCAGCGGCATGTGTTCCAGCGCTGCCGGATCGCGCGACGGATCGCCGTCGATCACCGCGATATCGGCGCGTTTTCCAACCGTCAGCGAACCAACATTCGCGTCGCGGCCGAGATAACGCGCACCGTTCCAGGTTGCGATTTTGAGAGCTTGCGGAAAGGTGAAACCGGCTTCGACCAGAAGCTCGATCTCGCGCTTGCCGGAGAAGCCGGGGATTACACCGCCGTAACCGGTCGGATCGGTGCCGGCCAGCAGCGTGCCGCCGGCGTCGGCGAACATTTTCTCGAGCTTCATCAGCTTGGGGAAGATCGCGACGTAGGGCTTGCTGCGATCCTGAGTCTGCACGGCGGTCCAGGACGATTCATAAGCGGAGCGCAGTTCGGGGATCAACATCGCACGCGCCGCTTCGGGCGCCTGCGGACGGCCGGGCGTGAAGGTCTCGAACACGGTGAGCGTCGAGGTCAGTGCAACATGGTGGGCGATCAAGAGCGCGATCAGCGCTTTGATCTCCGGGCCGTTCACATCGAGATCGACCAGCGACAGGATCGATTGCGGCGGGCAGACATCGGGCTGCTTGCCTTTCACGAAGTCCGTCATCGCGGCAAAGCCGTGCTCGAGATTGTCGATGCCGCGCTCGGCCGCCTCGCGATAGGTGACCGAGCAGAGATGGCCGGTGATCTTCAGATTGTGCGCATGCGCGGCGAGGACGGCGGCGACGAGTTCGTCGCGCGTCAGCGTCATATAGGCCTTGAAGGAGGTGGCGCCCTCCTCCGCCCAGTAGTTCACGGTGCGCGTGGCGTCGGCGGGATCCTTCAGGATATGCATCTTGTAGATCGGCTGGCCGGGGCCGTTGAGATAGGGCGCGGTGACGTCGAGGTCCGGACCGATGGCGTCGCCGCGCGCGATCGCGGCGCCGAGATTGAGATCGCCGTCCGGCGCCACGGTGCCGCCGGTGCGCGCCGTGGTCGTGCCGCCGGCGAGATAGAGCGCGGGAAAACTGTTGAGCAACGCATCGTAATTGCCCTGCCCCATCGGATAGAACAGATGCTCATGCACCATGACGAAGCCGGGCAGCAGCGTCTTGCCGTGCATGTCGATGACCGTCGCGCCGGCGGGGATACGGACGCGGGCAGAGGGCCCGAGCGCGCTGATCGTGCCGTGGTCCGAGATCAGCGTCATGTCGCGGCGTGGGGCCGAGCCGGTGCCGTCGATGATTTCCGCATGTGTGAAGACGATGACGTCCTGCGCGTAGACGACGGAGGGCGGCAGCTTCGGCGGCGTGGGCGGCGGGGTGCTGACGGAGTCCATCCAGTCCATCTGGGCCAAGGCCGGGACGGCCATACAGCAGGCAAAAGCTGAGGCGAGAAGTATGGCTGGCAGTGCACGCATGGCTGTCCCCCGCGGAATCGCGGTGGGACTATAGCCCGGCGCCCCGATGCTGCTATAAGCCCGCCAAATGGGCGGTTAGCTCAGTTGGTAGAGCATATCGTTTACACCGATAGGGTCGGCGGTTCGAGCCCGTCACCGCCCACCAGATATATCGCGACAGATGTAGGCTGCGACGATTTCGACCTATAGTGCGACTATTCACGATTTGCCGAACGCGGAACCGTAATGTCGCCACGCCCCACTAGAACAATCGGCCCACTTCACTTCGAGGATTTGGACCCTCATCGGTTCGAGGATCTCGTTCGTGCTCTACTCTATGATTTTCGACCCTGGCTAAAGCTCGAGGGGACGGGTCGAGGCGGCGGTGACGATGGATTTGACGTCAGAGGGTGGGAAGGGCGCCCGCAAACGGTATCGAACGTCCCGGAGCCGGAGGACAACGATGGCAACGAAACAGTCGACTTTCTCGCTGATGCACGACTCTGGCTGATTCAATGCAAGCGTGAGAGAGCCATCGGCCCGAAGAAGCTAAAGGAATATCTCGACTCGATTCCCGTCGATCAGCGCGTCGAGCTCGACGCTGTCCTATTTGTTGCAGCCTGCGACTTCACAAAGAAAACTCGAGACACGTTCCGCGAGTGGTGTGTGGAAGGCGGTATCAGTGAGTACCACCTCTGGGGCAAATCCGAGCTTGAGGATGAGCTGCTGCAGCCAAGGAATGACGGGCTCCTGTTTGCGTTCTTCGGCATATCGCTTGTTGTTCGCAGGAGATCGATCAAGACGGAGTTGCGGGCAAGACTAGCGACAAAGCGTAAGATCACGAAGCTCGTTGGGCAAATCGGCCGCAACGTACATCGAACGTGCCTATTTCGCGATCCCGCAGACGGCCGGTATCCGGAAGTTCCGGAGGGGATCGCTCTCAACCCTGCACCGATGAAGTTTGGCTACAATTGGTTCGTTCGAGCAATCACGGAAGTCCGCCATGACGGAATACTCATCAAATGGCGGGAAAGATTGGCCTATCTCGCCGATGACGGCGTGCATTGGGACGCGATCAAGCAACTTGGCGATCAGGCCATTCCTGGGCGCAACGACAATCCCTGGGAGCACTCCGACGATTTCGAGACCGAAGTTCGAAAGACTCGCAATGCGCGTGCGTTTTGGACTGCACTTCCACATGAGAACCGAGCGATTATGAACGTTGAAGCATTTATTCCATTTGACGCTATTCTCGCAATTGATGAGGAGGGTGATGGGATCACACGCCTACCAACTATCTTCGTTTCGTTCGACGCGAACTACGGCCCGTTCGCATCGGGCAGTGGCGTCATAGAATCTGCGGCTCGCGATCAATGGACCCACACCGACAGCGAGAAAATGATCGAGTTTTTTCCGGCCGAGTTTCCCGAGCCTCCAAGTGAATCCGCTCAACTCGTTGACGATGAGCAGAATGAGATACGCCCCGACGAGCGTTGACGGAACCCGCCTAAAAGGAAGGCTCAGCAGGTTCCATTAGTCACTCCCCACCACGAAGCTGTTGCCTTCCGAATCCTTCATGATCACGTAGCTGCCCCAGGGTTGCTTCTTCGGCGGGCCGTCGAACTCGACGCCGCGTTCGCTGAGCTGGCGCCAGGTGGCTTCGACGTCGTCGCAGCCGAGGGAGCAGTTCATCTGGGTGCCGATGCGGCCCTCCTCGCCGTCCATGGTGAACAGGACGAGCCGCGTCTCGGCCTTGCCGAGGCGCAGTTCGACCCAGCGCCTGTCCGGGCCCATCTGCTGGTCGGTGGCGACCTTGAAGCCGAGCTTCTCGGTGTAGAATTTCAGGGCGCGGCCGGTGTCCTTGACCGGGATGCTCATGAATTTGAGGTGCGTGATCATGGGGTGGCCTTCTTGCGGGATCGAGCGATTGTTAAAATCCACCCCTTGCCGCGGCAAGCATCCCGACAAATACTATAGCGATGGTTCGTAGAGCGGCGCTGGACGATTACCTGGTCGAGACGTTGCTGCCCGACCTGGTGGCGCACGACCATGCGCCGTCGGCGTTCCTGGTCTATCTCAAGCTCTGGCACGACAGCGGTGGTCCGGGGCAGCGGCTGCAGGTCAGCCTCTCGACCCTGGCGGTCGAGACCGGGCTGTCCAAGTCTTCGGTCCAGGCGGCGCTGCGGCACTTGCGAAAACGCGGACTTGTGGCGTCCAAACACGCCTCGCCGACCGCCATTCCGGCGCACACCGTGCTGGCGCCCTGGCGGCGATAACGCCGCATTGCGGGCGCGCGCGAAACCTAAGATAAGCAGCGCGCACTCTCGAACCCTCTTAAAAGGAGGCCCGCGTGAAGGGCATCGCCGTTTTCAGCGGATCGGCCCATCCCGAATTGGCGGCCGAGATTTGCCGGCACCTGGGCGTGCCTCTCTCTCCATCGCGGCTCACGCGTTTCGCCAATGACTGCCTGGAAGTCCAGCTGCAGGACAATTGCCGCGAGCGCGACGTCTACATCATCCAGCCGCTGGTGACGCCGGTGCAGGAGCACCTGGTCGAATTGCTGCTGATGCTGGACGCGGCGCGCGGCGCCTCGGCCTCGCGCATCACGGCGGTGATGCCGTTCTATGCCTATGCCCGGTCGGACAAGAAGGATGCGCCGCGCATTTCCATCGGCGGCAGGCTGGTCGCCGATTTGATGGTGACGGCTGGCGCCAACCGCGTCCTGACCATGGCGCTGCATTCGCCGCAGGTGCACGGCTTCTTCAGCATTCCGGTCGATCACCTGCACGCGCTGAACGAGCTCGCCGGGCATTTTCGGCAGTACGATCTGTCCAACACGGTGGCGGTGTCGCCGGATCTGGGCAACGCCAAGGAGACGGCGGCCTTCGCGCGGATGCTGAACATCGGCGTCGCGGTCGCCGCCAAGCAGCGCATCTCGGACGAGAAAGTGGTGATCAGCTCGATCATCGGCGACGTCGCCGGCAAGGACGTAATCGTGCTGGACGACGAGATCGCCAGGGGCACCACGACGCTGGAACTGCTGCACCATCTGCGCGAGCAGAAGGTGCGCACGATCCGCATCGCCTGCACCCATGGCCTGTTCTCGGCCGGCGCGGCGGCGCGCCTCAGCGAGCAGCCCGACGTGCTGGAAATCGTCTGCACCGACTCGGTGCCGATCGCGGCCGACAAGCGCGCGCCGAAGCTGACCGTGCTGTCGATAGCCAAGCCGCTGGCCGAAGCGATCCGCCGCATCCATGACGGCGAATCCGTCAGCGCGCTGTTCCACGCCTGACGGAATTCACGCCGCTGTGTTCAGCGAGTCCTTGAGCTGCTTGCCGGCGCGGAAGCGCGGCTGCTTGGACGGCTTGATGGTGATCTCCTCGCCGGTCTGCGGATTGCGGCCCTTGCCGCCGGCGCGGGTCGCGACCACGAAGACGCCGAAACCGGTCAGGCGGACTTCCTCTCCGGCCTTCAAGGTCGAGGCGATAAGGTCGAATACGCCGTCCACGGCCTTGGCCGAGGCGTTCTTGTCCAGTCCGGTCTGGTCGGACAACTTTTGGATGAGTTCGTTCTTGTTCACGGCGACGGCTCCTTTGCGCGATTCGCTCCGAAGGGCTGACTCTATGGCCAGTCGGACCTGGGTCCAAATGAAAAACCCAAGGAATCAGCGGAAAAAGACAAGAAAAAGACCCCGGGCAGCCGCCTGCCCGGGGTCTTCTCAGTCGTTAACGCGCCCGTTAATGCGTGACGACGGCGTCGTTTTCCGGTTCGACCGGGGGTGGGGTCACCACTTCGGGCTCGATCCAGTCGATCGCTTCGGGCATGCGCACCAGCGCGACCTTCAGCACTTCGCCGACATTGGAGACCGGCACGATCCGCATGCCGGACTTCACATTGTCGGGCACTTCGGCGAGATCCTTCTCGTTCTCCTGCGGGATGATGACCGTCTTGATGCCGGCGCGCAGGGCGGCGAGCAGTTTCTCCTTGAGGCCGCCGATCGGCAGGGCGCGGCCGCGCAGCGTCACTTCGCCGGTCATCGCCACATCGCGGCGCACCGGAATGCCGGTGATGACCGAGATGATGGAGGTGGCCATGGCCAGGCCCGCGGACGGACCGTCCTTGGGCGTGGCGCCTTCGGGCACGTGCACATGGATGTCGATCTTGTCGAATAGCGGCGGCTTGATGCCGAAGCTGGTCGCCTTTGAGCGGACATAGGAACGCGCCGCGTCGATCGATTCCTTCATCACGTCGCCGAGCTTGCCGGTAGCCTGGAAGCGGCCCTTGCCGGGCAGCATCACGGACTCGATGGTCAGCGTCTCGCCGCCCACTTCGGTCCAAGCCAGACCGGTGACGACACCGACCTGGTCCTCACCTTCGACCTCGCCATAGCGGAACTTGCGCACGCCGGCATAGGAGTCGACGTTTTCCAGCGTGACTTCGACCGACGACGCCTTGTGGCTGACGATTTCCTTCACCGCCTTGCGGGTCAGGTTGGCGATCTCGCGCTCCAGGTTGCGCACGCCCGCTTCACGGGTGTGGTAGCGGATGAGCGAGAGCAGTCCGGCGTCGGTGATCTTCCACTCGTCATCTCTCAGGCCGTGCGCCTTCATCTCCTTGGGGATGAGGTGGCGCTTGGCGATCTCCAGCTTCTCATCCTCGGTGTAACCGGGAATGCGGATGATCTCCATGCGGTCCATCAGCGGCCCCGGCATGCGCAGGGTGTTCGCCGTGGTGATGAACATCACGTCCGAAAGATCGAAATCGACTTCCAGATAGTGGTCGTTGAAGGTGTGGTTCTGCTCCGGGTCCAGGACCTCGAGCAGCGCCGAGGACGGGTCGCCGCGCCAGTCCGCGCCCAGCTTGTCGATCTCGTCGAGCAGGAAGAGCGGGTTGGCGGTCTTGGCCTTCTTCATCGACTGGATGACCTTGCCGGGCATCGAGCCGATATAGGTGCGGCGGTGACCGCGGATCTCGGCTTCGTCGCGCACGCCGCCGAGCGACATGCGGACATATTCGCGGCCCGTCGCCTTGGCGATCGATTTGGCGAGCGAGGTCTTGCCGACGCCGGGCGGGCCGACGAGGCAGAGGATGGGTCCCTTCATCTTGCCGGCGCGCTGCTGCACCGCGAGATATTCCAGGATGCGTTCCTTGACCTTCTCCAGGCCGAAATGATCGTCGTGCAGCACCTTCTCGGCGGCCACGATGTCCTTGCGCACCTTGGAGCGCTTGCCCCAGGGCAGCGACAGGAGCCAGTCGAGATAGTTGCGCACGACGGTCGCTTCCGCGCTCATCGGCGACATCGAGCGCAGCTTCTTCACTTCGGCCGCCGCCTTGTCGCGGGCCTCCTTGGAGAGCTTGGTCTTGCGGATGCGCTCTTCGAGCTCGTTCATCTCGTCGCGGCCTTCGTCGCCTTCGCCGAGCTCCTTCTGGATCGCCTTCAACTGTTCGTTGAGATAGTATTCGCGCTGCGTCTTCTCCATCTGGCGCTTGACGCGACTGCGGATCTTGCGCTCAACCTGCAGCACGCCGATTTCGGACTCGATCAGCGAAAGCACTTTCTCCAGACGCTCGACGGTGCCGAGTGTTTCGAGCAGCGCCTGGCGATCGGAAATCTTGACCGATAGATGCGAGGCCACGGTGTCGGCGAGCTTGGGGGCGTCGTCGATCTGCGCCACCGAGGTCAGCGTCTCAGCCGGCACTTTCTTGTTCAGCTTGATGTACTGCTCGAAATTGGTCTTCACCGTGCGCATCAAGGCTTCGATTTCCTTGGCGTCGCTGGGGCCGTCGGCAATGCGCTCGATGGTCGCCTGAAAGAAGTCGCTGCGCGGCACGAAGCCGGTGACGCGGGCGCGAGACTTGCCTTCGACGAGGACGCGCACGGTCTGGTCGGGCAGCTTCAGCAACTGAAGCACCGTCGCCAGCGTGCCGATGCGGTGCAACCCGTCGGCGCCCGGATCGTCATCGTCCTTGTTCTTCTGGGTCAGCAGCAGAATCTGTTTTTCGTCGTTCATGACCTCTTCGAGGGCGCGGACGGATTTCTCGCGGCCGACGAAAAGCGGAACGATCATGTGGGGGAAGACAACGATATCGCGCAGGGGCAGCACCGGCGCCAATTGGCGGCTGTTGTCGCCCAGGGGGATCGGCGTGTTGCCGCCGGATTGGTCTGACATTTCTTTTTCTCCTCGCCGTCCCCCTATCCGGGGGGCGGGTGTGCTGATCGGCGCCGCCCCAGCTGGGCGCGGAAACCGGGTGATGGAGCCTCCCCAATGGGCCGACTCCTGGATGTTTAAAGTGGGCCCGCCGAGGGGCTGTTTCAAGGCGCAGTTCTAGCAGGCTTTTTCACTACCGGACCCTAACGCATCAAGGTTTCAGTAGTCTTGCCTAGCGACACAGAGTCCGCGATGACACGGCGTCAAGATTGGGCGTCTATGGGCCGATCTGCGCGTGGCCTTGGCCCTTGAGCAAGCAGGTGTTAGCGCCGACGGCGTGTCGCCTCGGAACTTGGCGGCGTTGCCCTTGTAAAATATCCTCCAAAAAGCTCGAACCACCCGACGAGGGGGACGCACAGAAATGCCGATCCGCGACGACCCTCGACTGTCTGTCGTCGTCGGCGGACACACGGTCGGCGAGAACCTGCAACGCGCGATCGACGAAGGCGTCGTCGTTCTCCAGAAGAACGGCAAGCTGCGGATGGCAAGCGCCCTGCCGACGCCCGACGACGGCTCGACATTGGTGCGGCACGTCACCCTGATGCGGCATGCCGGGGAGTTCCGGCAACCCTGCCGCTTCCTCAACGACTTTCTGTTCGACCAGGTCTATGCGCAGTCGGCGGTCCCGTTCGGTTGCCGCAATTGCTACAAGGTCAAAGTCACGACGGACAATCCACGCCAATTGCTGGCGCTCCGGCCCATCGTGGACGGCACGGGGCAAACTGCGAAAAGCGGCATCGAGACCGATACCGGCAACGACGAAAGCCGGTTCAGCACGCTCTTCTACAGTCTGGGACTTGACCGGGCCCGGGCTCTGCACCGTGAGTTGCGCGCCCGCATCGACGCCCATCCGCTTCTGGGGCCGAACATCGGCATGAAGATCAAGCGCGGTTGCTCAAACTACGAACTTAAATGCGGCCCGTCGGACGGTTACGCGTTCGATCCGCGTCTTGAGGCGGTGGAGGCTTATCTGCGTTCGCTTTTCCGGCGCAAAGAGATGTCGAGGCGCGACAAATTGAGTTTGCGATTGCGCGCCGCCGGGCAAATGCTGTGGGTGGCGCGGGCTTACCTTCGCAGCCGGCGATTGCCGTGGCGACCGGCGTCGGGCAAGCGAGCGGCCAGCCCACCGATCGTCAACTATTCCGTGGACTGAAAAAACCGGGACCGTCTGGAATCCGTCAGCTCGCGTTCTTCTCGCGGGCTTCACCCTTGTCCGAATAGGTGTAGAGCGGGCGCGCCTTGCCTTCGACGACGTCGGCGGTGATCACCACTTCCTGAACCCCGTTGAGCGTGGGGAGTTCGAACATCGTCTCGAGCAGGAAACCTTCCATGATCGAGCGCAGGCCGCGGGCGCCGGTGCGGCGCAAGATGGCCTTGCGGGCGATGGAATGCATGGCTTCTTCCTGGAAGCGCAGCTTGACGCCTTCCATCTCGAACATGCGCTGATACTGCTTGGCGAGCGCGTTCTTGGGGCGCGTCAGGATTTCGATCAGCGCCGGTTCCGACAGATCGCCCAGCGTTGCCAGGATCGGCAGACGGCCGATGAATTCCGGGATGAGGCCGAATTTCAGAAGATCCTCGGGCTCCACTTCGCGCAGGACTTCGCCGGTGCCGCGCTCGTCGGGCGAGCGGACATTGGCGCCGAAGCCCATCGAGGAACCATGGGTGCGGCCGGAGATGATCTTGTCGAGGCCGGCAAAGGCCCCGCCGACGATGAAGAGGATGTTGGTGGTGTCGACCTGCAGGAACTCCTGCTGCGGATGCTTGCGACCACCCTGCGGCGGCACCGAGGCGACGGTGCCTTCCATGATCTTGAGCAGGGCCTGCTGCACGCCCTCGCCCGAGACGTCGCGGGTGATGGAGGGGTTGTCCGACTTGCGGCTGATCTTGTCGACTTCGTCGATGTAGACGATGCCGCGCTGCGCCCGCTCGACATTGTAGTCGGCGTTCTGCAGCAGCTTGAGAATGATGTTCTCGACGTCTTCGCCGACATAGCCGGCCTCAGTCAGCGTCGTGGCGTCGGCCATCGTGAAGGGCACGTCCAGGATGCGGGCCAGGGTCTGGGCGAGCAGCGTCTTGCCGCAGCCGGTCGGGCCGATCAGCATGATGTTGGACTTGGCCAGCTCGACGTCGCCGTTCTTGCCGGACGAATTGATGCGCTTGTAGTGGTTGTGGACCGCGACGCTCAAGACCTTCTTGGCGTGCTGCTGGCCGACCACGTAATCGTCGAGGACCTTGAAGATTTCCTGGGGCGTCGGCACCCCCTCCTTCGACTTCATGAAGGAGGTCTTGTTCTCCTCACGGATGATCTCCATGCAGAGTTCGACGCACTCGTCGCAGATGAAGACCGTCGGGCCGGCAATAAGCTTGCGGACCTCGTGCTGGCTCTTGCCGCAAAAGGAACAGTACAGCGTATTCTTAGATTCGCCGCCGCTCGCCTTACTCATTGGCTCTCCAAGGCTTTCCGCCCGCACAGTTCGTGCATCGACCCTTTGCGGATCAACGCCTTGCATCGTTCGCGCCAGCCGAAGCAGCGCCATTCCGCATCATTCGACCACGTTAGCGCCGGGCGGATCAAGAATTGTTTAATCCCAGGGATTTCCCAGCAAAACCGGCGTTTTCGCCCGATCAGATGCCTTCGGCGCCGTCCGGGCGGCGTGCCATGACCTCGTCGATCAGACCGAACGTCTTGGCCTCCTCGGCGGTCATATAGGTATCGCGGTCGAGCGCTCTTTCAATCTCGGCCACGGTCCGACCGGTATGCTTGGCGTAAATCTCGTTCAGCCGGTGCTTCAATTTGACGACTTCCTCGGCATGGCGGGCGATATCCGCCGCCTGGCCGTAGTAGGAGGCACTCGGCTGATGCACCAGGATACGCGAATTGGGTAGGGCGAAACGCTCGCCTTTCTTGCCGGCCATGAGCAGGAGCGAGGCCGCGCTCGCGGCCTGACCGATGCAGAAAGTCTGAATCGGCGGGCGGATGTACTGCATGGTGTCGTAGATCGCCAGCCCCGCCGTCACCACGCCGCCCGGCGAGTTGATGTACATGTGGACTTCCTTCTTGGGGTTTTCGGCCTCCAGGAAGAGCAGCTGCGCGGTCAAGAGGCTGGCGCCGTAATCCTCGATCGGACCGGTGACGAAAATCACCCGCTCCTTGAGGAGACGCGAATAGATGTCGTAGGCGCGCTCGCCGCGGGCGGTCTGCTCGACCACCATCGGAACCAGCGTGTTCATATAGACATCGCGCGGGTCTGCCATGGGACCATTACCTTTCGATTCGACCGGGTCGAGCCTAGGGCGGTCCGATTACCTGTCAATTACCGGCATATATAGGAACACAGCGCCACAAGTCGACCATGCCGAAGCGAGGGGTATTATTCGGCCGTGCCAGGCGTGGATGCTATGCCGCACGCGGAATCGCTACCCAATTCGTGGGATCGAGGCGCGGTCTGGCTGGCGGGCATCATTGATCTTGCGCTCCATTTCCGTCCGGCCGACGCCTCCACACGTCTCGAGCGGCTCGACGCTCATGGGAGCCCTTCCAGCAAGGTCAGAGCAACGCTTCGTCCTGGATTCTTTTTCGCTTCATAGCCGAAGGCGGCCTTGTAGCTCCAAAGGTCATCGTCCTTCGTGCCTTCTTCGAACAGCAGATCGACGAACGCCTTTGCCAGTTTGGGCGATGCTTTTGTATCCAGCTTGAAAAGGTCTTTAAGACTTTCCTCGAATTCCGAACGGCGCTTTGCCTTGCTGCCGTACCCGATCTTGGCCAAGTATGCCTTTTTTCTGACTTCAAGCAGCTTGCGCAGATATTCCTCTCGCGCCTCCTGTCGCGCCAGTTTTGCGGCCTCGATCTGTTCGGCGGTCAGCGCGCCTCCGGCGCTGATGGTGACCGGATCGAGTGCCGGATAGGTGATCTCGGCGACATAGGGGCGCGTCTTCCATCCCGCGTGAGACTTCAGGTAGATGTGCTCCACGCTGCCCGACGAGGTGATGTCGAACCAGCCGATGTCGTTCTTGTCTCCGTCGCGAACGACGACGTCCGGACGGGAACCGCCAAACGTCACCTGCTTGTGGACGGTGAAGCCATCCGGAAGGGTCGCGGCGAGAGTCGACAAGTTCTCGTTGACATAGGTCTCCACCGCGTATCCGTACCGCGCGTGTAGAAACGCCTTGTCGTTGTTGTCCTGAAGGTAAGCGAGAGCCGTGGCCTGCCAGCGCTTGTAAAAGGGGATACCAGAGTCGAGCGACTGAGGCGTCTTGGCCTTCTCCGCGGCGTCGGTCACGAGGTCCTGCAATGCGGCGACAAAGGCATCGAGCTCGGCATCGGGGTGGTTTGTCCCGCCCCACAAGACCTCGCGTTGAACAACACTGCCCCACCACGGCTGGGCGTCCAGTTCGGGCTGCACCGCGGGGCGAGCCGGTTCCCAGGCGATGGACCGCGACGATGTCGGAGAAAAGGAATGCGTGGCCAGAGGCATCGCCGGCTTCAGCAGTGGCGCACCACCGCCGCCGTTCATCCCTAACCGACCGGGATTGAAGGCGAACGCCTTATCGACGCCGTCACCCAACACGACGGGCGGCCACGCGCCGGAGATCGGCGCAAGCACACCGGAGACATGGTTGTCCGGTATTGACTGGACCGCCGATGGCACCTGCATGGGTGAACTTGCTGCCGGCGCCGCGCTCTTCTTTTGAGCGACCGGCCCGGGACTCCGGCTGGGTGCCGGCAAAGGCCGAGAGAGCAACTTCCGCATCATTCCCCGCTTGGAACAAGGGACTGCTGACGAGCGACAACGTCAGGCTGTATACAATCCCGGTTCGGCGGCGCCAAGCGCTCGGCGTCGCGCCAGCAAGTGGCGGCGGCCGGCGCAATAGCGAGGATACGGCCTATCCGGCCTTCAGCTTCTCGACCGCGTCGTCGGGGTCCATGAACAGTGTTTCGCGGTCGACCTTCTTGTCCGTCACCTCGGCGAGTTCGGCGATGAAGTCCACCACCTTGTCCTCGAAGATGGGGGCGCGGATTTCGGCGGCGGCGTTGGCGTTCTGGGTATAGAAGTTGAAGACCTGCTGTTCCTGGCCCGGGAACTGGCGGGCGCGGGCGCCGATGGCGCGCTGCACTTCCTCCGGCGCCACCGTGATGCCGTTCTGCTCGCCGAGCTTGGCGAGCACCAGACCGAGGCGCACGCGGCGTTCGGCGATGTCGTGATATTCCTTTTTGAGTTCGTCCTCGCTCTTGCCTTCGTCGGCCGCGGTCTTGCCCTCGCGCTTGAGTTCTTCCTCGACCTGTTTCCAGATGCCGGCGAATTCGTTTTCGACCATGCCGGGCGGCAGGGCGAAGGAATGCTGGGTGTCGAGCGCGTCGAGAATGCGGCGCTTCAGATGCAGGCGGCTGGCCTTGGCGAAATCCGCCTTGATCTGCTCGCGCAGGCGTTCCTTCAGCGTACCCAGGTCTTCCAGGCCGAGCTTCTTGGCGAGTTCGTTGTCGATGGCCACCACGTCGGGTGCCTTGACGTCCTTCACTGTCACGTCGAACACGGCATCCTTGCCGGCGAGCGTGGCTTCCGGGTAGTCGGCGGGGAACGCGACCTTCACTTCGCGTGCTTCGCCGATCTTGGCGCCGACGAGCTGGTCCTCGAAACCGGGAATAAGCTGGCCGGTGCCGAGGCCAAGATTGAAATCGTCCGCCTTGCCGCCTGGAAACTCGATGCCGTCAACCTTGCCGACGAAATCGATCGTCACCGTGTCGCCGGTTTCGGCGGCGGCGTCCGGCCCGCGCGTGGTGAAGGTCTTGGCCTGTTCGGCCAGGCGCTTGAGTGCTTCATCGAGATCGGCTTCGCCGACTTCGCCCACCAGGCGCTCGACTTTGAGCTTGGAGACATCGGTCAGTTCGAAATCCGGCATGAGGTCGACTTTGACCGTGAATTCGAGATCGGCCTTGCCGTCGATCACCTGGTCGATGGTGCCGACCAGATCGACCTTCGGCGGGCTCGCCGGCTTGAGCGCATTGTCGGTCACGGCCTTCTGGCTGGATTCGTTGACCGCCGCCTCGACGATCTCGCCCATCATCGACTTGCCGAAGGTCTTCTTCAGATACGAGACCGGCGCCTTGCCGGGGCGGAAGCCCTTCAGGTTCATGCGCGGCTTCATCTCCTCGATGCGGCCGGTGAGGCGCGTGTCGAGGTCGGAGGCCAGGATGACGACCTTGTATTCGCGGCGCAGGCCTTCGGAGACGGTCTCGGTGATTTGCATATTCAACTTCCCTTACTTCTAATATCTATCCGTCACCGGTCCTCCTCCGCCAAGGCTTCGGAGGACATCCTTCGCTGCTCATACGTCTGCGGCTTGCCATCCGAAGCTGCGTAGCAGCGAAGGATGGTGCGGGCGGAGGGACTTGAACCCCCACGACTTTCGTCACTGGAACCTAAATCCAGCGCGTCTACCAGTTCCGCCACGTCCGCGTCCGAGCCGGGCAGGATTTGAGGCAAATCCGCCGGAAGGCGGGCCGTATAGCAGGGGATTCAGGGGCTTGCTAGAGGCGTGCGGCCAAGCCCTCGCTCGCCGCTGCGCAGCTTAACCGGACGGGCCGCCAAAGCCGGGTTTTGACCGGCGGGGGCAATCCGTCGACCCGGCGAGAACACTGGCGCGTCCAAGGCGCTCGCGGCATCGGGGTTCAAGTCCTTTCGCCGCGCGAGGGGCCGACCCCGGCGGCGCGTCCCGTTGAATCAGACGAACTACTGGCGGCTTTGTGCATTCGCCATTTGATATTTCTGGACAATGAACTGTTCTTCCTTGATTTCGTCGTCCACGCGATCGAGCTTGCCGGTCAGATAGCGTTGCGCATTCCAATTGGCGCTTTGGGCCTTGTGCAACGAGTCCAGAGCCACGCCAGCCTCATAGTACTGGCTACCGCGTTCGCCGAGATTTTCGGCGAGCACGCCGAGGCCCCACCAGGGCTGAAGTATCTCCACCAGCGTCATGACGGATTTCAAATTGTCTCGCTTATCGTCGCTCGCCGCGACCGCCACCTGCTCGCCGTAGCCGATGATCTTCGAAACGGCCTCCAGAAGAGCCTTGCTCTTCTTGTCGACGCCCGACGCGTCGATCATCGCGTCGGTGAGCGCCCGGTTTCCGCTGAGGATTTCATCCGCCTTCTTGCGGTCATCGTTTGTGGAAATTCCACGACCCGTTTGAATGAGGCCTATTGCGGTTTCGTAGGCCAGCGCGATCTTGTCGAAATCTATGTTCTTCAGGGCCGGAACCTTCTTGAGTTGGCCGAGCATTTCCGTCACGGGAAGGTGCTCAATGAATTCCCAACCCAGGTCCAGCTGCGCGTCCGCGCGCATGGCGTCGAATTCCTTCTCGTCCTTTGCCAGTCCCGCTCCCCAGCCTTGAACCTCGGCGATTTTTTTGGCCAGGTTGTCTCGCAGTTTCTGCAGGCGAACGATTTCGCTGGAGGCCGCCTCGCACTGCGCGTCCGTAACGAAACTTGCGGGGCTGACGGTCCCCGGCGCGGATTGAATCGGTTCGGAACGCTTGCAGGTTGGGATGGCCTTGGAGGGATCGCCGGCCGCCGCGGCGACGCTGCCGGAGGGCGGATTGGGCAAGCTTGCGAGTTGTGTCTGCAGAACCACGGCGTTCTGCCCGGCCGTCCCACCGGTAACAGGAGCAACCCAGCCGGCAATGTAAGGCGACGACCCGGCGCCGGTGTCGGTCGACCCGTTTCGAACAGCAGCGCCGTCCGGCCGAACGAAAACCGTCGCCATCGCCGGCGTGCCGCGCAGATCGACCACCGACGCATCCGTCGGAAATACCGCTGCACTGTTGCCCTGCGGGAACGGCACGAGCGACACCCCGCCTTCGGCGATTTTGATGACCTTGCTCTCGTGATTTAGGTTGACGGTGAGGTAGATATAGACCAGCCCCGCCACCGTCTGCGGCCCTTGCCAGGCGGTTCGCCCCTCGGCTGGCAAGCGGATCGCGGGATTCTGCTTCTGCATCCACACCGCGACCGCCGCCAGCGCCGCCGCCTCGCGCAACTCGTGCAGCGTGGGGAACTCCTGCTCAAACCGGTCGTAGAGCCCGGTGAGAACATCCTCGTACCCGCCAGGCTGCTGGTTCGGCAGATCGTTCGCCCGGCTGTCGGTTTGCCTAAGGTTGAAGCGCATTTGCACGGGACGCAGGGCGAGGACTTTGCCGTCGGTCGATTGGGCCGCATTGATGTGCGCCACCGAGATCCACATCCGAAAGGCGCTGTTGCTTCGATGGTCGGCCTCAGGATGCGTGATCTGATACTCGATCTGAGTCTGATAACCGGGAATCTTGCGCTTCAGGTCCTGTCGATTCGAAAGCTGCTTGCCGAGATAATCGCTCGCGAGCATGAGCCGCGCCAGCTGCGAATCCGCGGGCACTCCGCGGTACTCAGGCGTCATCTCGGGGTGGACATGGTATTCGTCCTCAACGAGTTCGGGAGGGATTTGGAAGCCCACGCCCGGCCGGAAAATGAGACGATCGAACAGCTCGCCGATCTTGGGTTTCACCTGCACATCGAATTGATTGAACGCTTGCGTGAACGCGCCGGCCGCATCGTGCGTCGAACGCACGGTCGACTCGAACGAATTCTGCAACGGATTGCCGGCCAGGTGGAAAATCGAGTCGAGTTGCCGGCAAATCTTGAGGCTGAAATTGTATGAGTCTTCGTACGGTGGCGCACTGGTCGCGCCGACGACTTGAAGATGCTGAAAATCGGCGTCCATTCCCAGAGCGTGCATGAAGCCGGCAAACGATTTCAAACGAGCGGTCTGCACGTTCTGGGCGGATACGGCGTTCTCGATTCCCATCGCCGCGATGACGTCAGCGGCCGCCGGATCTCCAGCCAACCGGTACATCATTTCAATCATGTCGTAGCGATTGACACCGCGCCAGGGATCCGGATCGGCTGCGGCATCCAATGTCGCCGTGGCGGATCGCATTTCGCCGTCGCGCTGATAGCTCACCTCGATCTGCGCGCCGGCGCCGGCAAATCTGATCTGTCGTTCGAATTCCGCGGCAAAAAACACCGGCCGGTCCGGCCGGACGGAGACAATAAAGTCGGCGGGCTTCAGGCCGGCCCGCTCCGCCGCGGAGCCGGGCCTAACCTTCATGATCACCACGCGTCCGCCATTGATCGACTGGACCTCCACGCCAAGGTCGCCGGGCGCCCGGTTGTCGCTGACGGGATAGATCCCCAACGGCGGCAGCATCAGGGCTCCGACGTGTGAGATCAGCCCGGAATTGTCGATCAGGGCTCCCAGCCGGGCCGCCTGCTCGTCGCTTTCACGCTGGGTCAACTCGCGCGCGAGCATGGCATCGACCCGGTCGCTGGAATCGGGTGTCCAGACCAGTGAGAACTCCGGCTTCGGATTCTCCAGCAAGGTGGCCAGGTACTGTAAATACGGAATGGCCGGGCCCTTGAACCGGTCGTCGTGGTGGCCGATCAGCGCGAGTTCCCCGCTCGCCGCGTCGAAGTACACGCTGTCGAGCACATTGAAGGGTATTCGCGATTCTATATCGTAGAGATCGCCGCCGGCAGCCGGGCCGGCTGGGGGTGTTGGCGTCGCGTCCGCAACGACCGTCTGGCCGCCCGATGGCGACGGCGCCGCGGGCTTGTAGGCCGCAAGCAGGCTTGAGTTGTTCAGATTCCGCGCGAATTCGTCGAACGCAGCTTGCTTGGCTTCGGTAACATGTTGCCTAAACGCCATGAAACCGACGGTGGACGTTCCATGACCGGCAAATGTTTCTGCCCGTTGTCCGTCCGGCCCGGACAGCATGCCCTGCAAATCTACGCTGTTGTCCCGAAGGCTGTGTTTTCCGAGCGTCACGTTGATATCAAGCTTGAGAATATAATCGACCTGGGTCCGGCTTGGCGGTGCGTCGGCGTAGGCATATTCAATGCTGCGGAATCGAGGCGCGAGAATGCGATTCAAGTCTTCGCGAATGTGCCGCGGATCGACCTGGTCGATCAGTGATGCGGGGTTCAACATCTCCTCCCCGAAGTTGGCCCAATCGGCCATATCCTTCATCGAAGCGCGGGTCGCGCCCGAGAGCAGGACTCTGACGGAAGGGCCCGCGGTCGCCGAGCCCGTCACCGACTGATCGGCCGGTGCGCGCGAGGGATCGAACGGATCGTAGTAGGTTGGTGGTCGCGCGTAAGAGGCCTGGACCAACGCACACGCCAGCAAAATGCCGCCCGCTAGAATCCGACAGAAGCGCCCGCCCATCGTGGCCCCCAATAGTACAAATTGGCCGACCAAACCGATGTGTGCGATCTGGTTGGACGACCCGCCAAGGCAGCTTAACACCAATCTCGCTCGACGTTGCGGTCGAGCACGACGACCTCTGCGCGCCAGGCCGAGAAATGGGCCGTTTCGCGCGAGATTCCCAGGCTTCGCGGGGATGACAGTCCGCGCCGCCAACCCTCAGACCGCTGGCCTGCGACCGGAATGGACCTGGACCTATGGCGCGGCCGGCAGCGCGATGGAGGACTGGCCGAAGGCGTATTTCCATCCCTTGGGCGTGCGGACATAGGTGTCGCTGAACCAGAGCTTGCGGTCGAACGGTGTGCCGCCGGTCCGGCCCTTGAGCCACAGCTTGGCGGTCACGACCGCCGTGTCGGGTCCGAACATCCGGACGATCTGCGAGCCGGGCTCCTCGTCCTGCTGTTCATAGGTCGTGGTGCGCGCGCGTGCGTCGTCGACGAGTTGTTTCCTGGTGACCACAGCGCCGCGGCCGATCACCAGCACCATGTCGTCGTGCAGGATGGCGGCCATGGTCTCGGCGTCGTTGACCTTCACAGCGGCCTGATAGCGCGTGTCCAGATCGGCGACGATCTTGGCGTCGTCCATGTCAACTCCTTCGGCTACCAAATTGGCGTTCTACCCGCGTGGCAGTATTAGTGCCATTCGTGGTCAGGAACTGTCAGCAGCATCGAGACGCGACTGTTTAGCCCATCGCCTTCAGATAGAGCGCCACGTCCCAGAACTTGCCGAACTTCCGTCCGATCTCCGACTGAATCCCTTTGAGCTGGAAGCCCAAGCCCACATGCAAGGCCACCGAGGCGGCGTTGGGCAGCGTGATGCCGCCGTAGAGGCGGTTGATGTCTTCGCCCTGAAGAGCCTCGATGATCGTCTGGTAGAGGCGCCGGCCGAGGCCTTGCCCGTGCGCGTCGGCCGCCAGGTAGACGCTCATTTCGACCGTGGTGTCGTAGGCGGCCTTCTCCCGGAACTTGCCGCTGCAAGTCCAGCCGATCGGCAGATCGCCGCGCGCGGCTACGAAACAGCGGTAGCGGCCGGTCGACTTGAAGCCGTCGAGCCATTCCTGCCGCTGCGCCAGCGTGCGCGGCTCCAGGTCGAAGGTGACCGGCGTGTTGACCACGTAGTAATTGTAGATATCCAGCAGCGCGGGCAGATCGCTCTTCAGGACGGGGCGGATCGTTACGTCACGCATTGCTCTTCAGCGCCTTCAACAAGGCGGGCAGTTGTTCGGGCAGGTCTTCGGCGATCAGTCCGGGACCAAATTGGCTGGCCGCCGCGCCGTGCAGCCACACCGCCATGGCAGCCGCTTCGAACGGCGCGACGCCTTGCGCCAGCAAACCACCGATGAAGCCCGCCAGTACATCGCCAGAACCGGCGGTCGCCAATGCCGGCGGCGCATTGCCGTTGATGGCGGCGCGTCCATCCGGCGCGGCGATCACCGTGTCCGCGCCTTTCAGCAGCACGACGCATTTGGCGGCAATGGCGGCAGCGCGAACCGCCTCGACCTTGCCGGGCGCGCGGTCCAGCAAGCGGGGGAAAAGCCGTTCGAACTCGCCTTCGTGCGGGGTCAGCACCGCGGGCTGGCGCAGGAGCGCGAACAGGACCTTGGGTTCGTCGCGGAACGAGGTCAGCGCGTCGGCGTCGAGGACGGCGGCGGCCCTGGTGCGCAGCACGGCGGCGGCGAGTTCCTCGGTCGCAAGGCCGATGCCGCAGCCGGGGCCGATGACGACGGCGTTAAGGCGTTCGTCCTTGAGCAGATCCGCGAGGCCGCGCGAGCCGCTGAAGGGCTTGACCATGATCGCGGTGAGCGCGGCGGCGTTGACCGCGACGGCATCGGGCGGACTGGCGACGCTGACGAGACCGGCGCCGATGCGCAAGGCTCCGCGCGCCGCAAGACGCGCCGCGCCGGTGGCATGCGCCGGACCGCTGACGACGACGCAATGACCGCGGGCATATTTGTGGCCGTCGGTCTTGGGCCAGGGAAACGTCCATAGCGCGGGTCCGTTCTCGAACAGGTTCGGCTTGATCTCGTCCAGCGCGGCTTCGGGAATGCCGATATCGGCGACGACGATCTCGCCGCAGAGGGCGCGGCCGGGCAGCAGCAGATGGGCGGGCTTCCTGCGGAAGAAGGTGACGGTGAGGCCGGCGTCGAAGGCGCAGTCGCCCAGCGGCTTGCCGCTGTCGCCGGCAAGGCCGCTCGGCACGTCGATGGCGATGACGCGGTCCTTGTATTTCGGCGAGGCGGCGGCGAGGCGCCTGGCCTCGGCCTCCAGCGGCCGCGACAGGCCGGCGCCGAACAGGGCGTCCACGAAGAGGTCGGCCATGCGGTTGCTCTCGGCGATGCGGATCGTCTCGCCTGTCCAGCGGCGGGCCATCTGCGCGGCGTCGCCCCTGAGCGCGGCGATGTCCGTCAGCGTCTCGACCCAGACGTCCCAGCCGCGGGCGTTGAGATGGCGCGCCGCCACGAACCCGTCGCCGCCATTGTTGCCGGGACCGCAGAGCACGGCGATCGGACGCGGCGTCCAGCGCCTGGCGATCTCGTCGGCGACGGCGCGGCCGGCCTGCTCCATCAGGTCGAGTGTCGGAACGCCGTGCGCGGCCGCGTAGGCGTCGGCGGCGTAGCACTGTTCGACGGTCAGGACTTCGTCTGTCATCGCACCCTGTAGTGATAGCGATAGAGTTCGCAGGTGAAGCCTAAACGCTCGTAGAGGCGAATGGCAGAGTGATTGTCGGCCACGACCTGGAGACAGGCGCCGGTGGCGCCCGCTTCCTGGCCGCGGCGCAGCAGCGCGGACAGCGTGGCGCGCGACAGGCCGCGGCGGCGCTGCGCCGGATCGGTGACGACCCATTGCAGGCAGATCAGGCGCTCATGGATGGCACCGAAGGCGACCGAGGCGATCTCGCCGCTCTCGTCGCGGGCCTCGGCAAAGAAGGCGGGAACCGCGACCACGTCGAGGACGGCGTGCAGCGCCTTGGCCTCATCAGGGCTACGCCGCGAATGGCGCGCATGCGCGTGCAGCCATTCGCGCGACGGGCGGCCTTCTAGGATGTCGACGGCGAAGTCCTTGGCGGGCACCGGAAGGCGGCGCTTGCGGAAGTTCATGTAGAGCGTGCTGGTCTCATCCTCCTTGGCGTAGCCGCGCGCGTCCAGGGCTTCGTCGAGGTCCGGCGGCGCGGTGGACAGGATGCGGAAATAGGACGGCTGCGCATGAGCGCGATAGACGCTCTCGCAATAAGCGATCTTGTCGTCCAGCGCGCGGTTGCCCCGGCCGATGACGTTGACGGAATTGGTTCGGCGCGTGGCGCCATTGGCGAGTCGGATCAGCCAGCCGTCGTAGAAGACCTCTTTCAGCGCCGGCCAGGCGTTCATGCAGGTCTCTTCGACTTGTTGTTGAAGTCTTGGTGCGTTCAGTTTGGGCGTGTCCATGGCGGTCTCCAACGTGAAGAACCGGATGGCGAGGCCCAAGAAACGAAAAACCCCGCGCGATCCGGCGGGGTTTTTTCGTGAAACGCGGTTTAGAAAATGCGCGTGCCTACTCACCCCATCGGAAGGTGATACGGCGTCGCGAGGAAACAGTCTTCGAGTTCATGGCGCGCACCATACGAAATAAGTCGTTTAATGCAAACGAAAAGGTGGACATTCGTCTCGCAACGCAATTGCTAACAACTCTCATCATCATCGGTGCGGGCGCTAAGAGTGAAATCCACTGATTGCTCGAAAACCTCTCTGCTAGCATTTCCCGGAAGCTTTATTGGCATCTCGCCTCCACTGCGAGTTTCACAACCTAGCTTGCCACCAAATCTTGCTTGCCAAATATCATGCGAGAAATTCGATCGATCTATCGATGTGAGCGTGAAGACCATGTCTTGAAAGTGGCGGTTTATGGCCTTCCCACTCCCGGTAAATTCTACGTTTGCCAACGACTCGTCCGACTTTACGGTGATTTCGACCGTTGGACGATAGATTACATAGGTTGGCTTTTGATCCCCATATGCGAACTCAAGATCACGAAACCGGCACGTGTATGTATGACGTTTTGGGGACAAATAATCGCGCCGTTCGCAAGGTATCGTGTCGCTTCCGTTTGTGACCTTCAATTCGGTTGACGTTCCGGAAATAGACTCCGCCGCAACGATGTTAGGAAGCAGAGCAAATGACACCAACACAATCGCAAATGACTTGTTCTTGAAGAGCATCTTCAAAATACCCCTTCGCCAAGATTTCCGTGAACATAGTACGTCTCTCATAATTTCTCAACTTAAGAAATATTGTGTCGTTACAAGTGCAGAATCTAAAACCCCTTCGGCACCTTGTCGAAATGCGGATCGGCCATTTCGTAGGCGTAGCTTGCGGCCAGCACGCCGGCGTCGTCGAACATGCGGCCGACGATCTGCAGGCCGATGGGCAGGCCGTCGCTCGAGAAGCCGCAGGGCACGCTGGCGGCGGGCTGCTGAGTCAAATTGAACGGCACGCTGAACGGCGTCCACGCCATCCAGGCATTGCCGTCGTCGTCGAGCGGCGAAAGCTGGCCGACGTTGAAGGCGGTGGTGGCGAGCGACGGCGTCAGCACGAAGTCGTATGTCTCCATGAAGACGCGCATGGCGCTGCCATAGGCGCCACGGGCGAGCATGGCGGCGAGATAATCCTTCTTGGAAATCGCCATGCCCTCTTCCGTCATGCGGCGCAGGCCGGGATCGAGCTTGGCTTTCTGTTCCTCGGAATAGTCGCCGAGCGCGGCGGCGGCGCCAGACCACCACAGCGTGCGGAAGGTCGCGCCGGGATCGCCGCCGGGCGGATCGACCAGCTCGACATGGGCGCCGAGTTGCTCGAAGCGCTTCACCGCTGCGGCGACCAGCGTTTCGATCTCCGGCAAGATGCGCGCGGCGAAGCCCATGCGCGGGCTGAAGGCGATGCGCTTGCCTTTCAGCGGCGCTTCGATGCCGGCGGCGTAATCGGTGGGCTCGTAAGGCAGCGAGTACCAGTCGCGGCTATCGGGTCTTGCGATCACGTTCATCAGCATGGCGCTGTCGAGCACGCTGCGGCTCATCGGGCCGACATGGGCGAGCGTGCCGAAGGGCGACAAGGGATAGGCGGGGACACGGCCGAAGCTGGGTTTCAGACCATAGGTGCCGGTGAAGGCGGCGGGGATGCGGATCGAGCCGCCGCCGTCGGTGCCAAGACCGAGCGGGCAGAAGCGCGCAGCGATCGCCGCCGCTGTGCCGCCGGAGGAGCCGCCCGGCGTCCTGGCCTTGTTCCACGGATTGCGCGTGATGCCGGTGAGCGGGCTGTCGGTCGAACCCTTCCAGCCGAACTCCGGTGTCGTGGTCTTGCCGATCAGGACGGCGCCGGCCTCGCGTAGGCGCGCCACGGTCGGCGCGTCGGTGTCGATGTATGCATTCGGATCGACGGTGAGCGAGCCGCGCCGTGTCGGCCAGCCCTTGGTCACCAGCAGATCCTTCACCGCGACGGGCACGCCGTCGAGCGGCGATAAGGGTTCGCCTTCCAGCCAGCGCTTCTCCGAGGCTTCCGCCATGGCGAGCGAGGCGTGGGGATCGAAGTGGCAGAAGGCATTGATCTCCGCGTCCAGCGCCTCGATGCGGCCGATGCAGCCTTCGGTGACCTCAACCGGCGACAGATCGCGGCTGGCATATTGAGCCGACAGTTCCGATGCCGTCATCTCATGCGGTTCTTTGGACATCAAACTTTGCTTTCGTTTTCAAACCAAGAATGTCATGGCCCGCGAATGCGGGCCACCCAGGTGACGCCCGGAACTGTCGCCTTCGCAGGATGCTTCAACTGGGTGGCCCGCATTCGCGGGCCATGACA
>DATCAT010000025.1:0-287711 GCA_036512455.1 Rhizomicrobium sp. | reverse complement strand
TGTAGCTGAAGGTATCGGTGGTCGAGGTGTTGGCGGCTCCCGAGCCCGGCGCCGCCAGGTGCAGGCTGTCGAAGGCGTGGTTGGGATCGTAGGCGAAGGTGCCGTCGGCATGCACCGTCAGCAGCGCGCCGGACGGCAGCGCGAACGGCGTCCCCACCGTGCCGCCCGTGACCCCCGTGACGCTGAACACGCCGCTGCCGTCGGGATCGTGGTCCGCGCCCGAGCCATTGTTGTTGAACAGATTCAGGCCCGTGCCGATGGCCGTCGCCTGGTCGGTGGTGAAGGCGTCGTTGCCGGCAATCGCCGGCCGGTCGATGGCAAAGCTCAGGCTCGAGCTGGTGGTGCCGCCATGACCGTCGCTTGCGGTATAGGCAAAGGTGTCAAGCGGATGCGAACCCTGCGCCGCGGCATTGATCGCCGCCGTGAGGTCGGCGACATAGGAGTAGCTGCCGTCGGCATTCAGAGTCAGGTGACCATAGGTACCGGCAGTCGAGGCGCCGACATTGCCGGCCAGACCGGCGACTGCGGACACCGTCAGGGAATCGCCGTCCCGGTCGTTGTCGTTAACGAGCACACCGCTGCCGGCGATCGCACTCGCCGTGGCGCTCTCGGCCACGTTCGCCGAATCGGAGACCACGGTCGGCGCCCGGTCGAGCGTCATGACGAGATTGGTCGTCGTGGTACCGCCATGGCCATCGCTGGCCGTGTAGGAGAAGGTGTCGGTCAAGTGCGAGCCGGTCGCCGCGCCGTCGATCGCCGCGGTGTTGTTGGCCAGATAGCTGTAGCTGCCATTGGCGTTCAGCGTCAGATGGCCATAGGTGCCGGCGACCGAGGACCCGACGTTCCCGGCGAGGCCCGCGACCGCCGACACGGTGAGCGAGTCGCCGTCCTTGTCGCTGTCATTGGTCAGGACGTTGCCCGATCCCGACGAGGATTCCACTGAAGTCCCGGCGTCGGCCACGACGGTCGGTGCCCGGTCGATGGTGAAGCTGACGTTCTGCGTGGACACGCCGCCCAGGCCGTCGCTCACCGTATAGGTGAATGTGTCGAGCGGATGCGAGCCGTTGGCCGCTCCATCGATCGCCGCCGTGTTGTCGGCGAGATAGCTGAAGCTGCCGTTGGCGTTCAAGGTCAGGTGGCCGTAAGTCCCCGCCACCGAAGTCCCCACATTGCCGCCCGAACCGTTGACCGCCGTCACCGTGAAGGCGTCGCCGTCCTTGTCGCTGTCGTTGCCAAGCACACCCGTGCCACCGGTGCCGGCCGTGCCGCTCGAACTGCCGCTCTCCAAGGTCGCGTAACTGTCCGCCGCCACGGTCGGTGGCCGGTCGATCGTAAAGACCAGCGTCGAATTGGTGGTGCCGCCATGGCCGTCGCTGGCGGTATAGGCGAACGTGTCGAGCGGATGCGAGCCGTTGGCCGCGCCATCGATCGCCGCTGTGAGGTCGGCGACATAGGAGTAGCTGCCATTGGCGTTCAGCGTCAGATGGCCGTAAGTGCCGGCGATCGCAGCACCGACATTGCCGGCCGAGCCGGCGACCGCGGACACGGTCAAAGAGTCGCCGTCGCGGTCACTGTCGTTGACGAGCACGCCGGCGCCGGCAGTAGTCGTCGCGGTGGCACTGCGCACGACGCCGTTGGCGTCGGCCGCCATAGTTGGCGGGCGGTCGAGCGTGACGACGAGATTGGCCGTCGTGGTGCCGCCATGGCCGTCATTGGCCGTGTAGGAAAATGTGTCGGTCAAGTGCGAGCCAGTGGCCGCGCCGTTGATCGCTGCAGTGTTATCGGCCAGATAGCTGTAGGCGCCGTTGGCGTTCAGCGTCAGGTGGCCATAGGTGCCGGCGACCGAAACACCGATATTGCCACCCACGCCGTTGACCGCGGACACGGTCAGGGAGTCGCCGTCCTTGTCGCTGTCATTGGTCAGGAGGTTGCCGGATCCCGACGACGATTCCACTGAAGTCCCAGCATCGGCCGCCACGGTCGGCGCTCGATCGATGGTGAAGCCGACGTTCTGGGTGGTCACGCCACCCAGGCCGTCGCTGGCCGTATAGGTGAATGTGTCGACCGGATGCGAGCCGTTGGCCGCCCCGTCGATCGCCGCCGTGCTGTCGGCCAGATAGCTGAAGCTGCCGTTGGCGTTCAAAGTCAGGTGACCGTAAGTCCCGGCCGCCGACGCGCTCACATTGCCGCCCGAGCCGTTGACCGCCGTGACCGTGAAGGCGTCGCCGTCCTTGTCACTGTCATTGCCGAACACCCCCGTCCCGCCCGTGCCCGACGTTCCCGTCGACGTTGCGCTCTCCAGAACCGCGTAACCGTCCGCAACCAGCGTCGGCGCGCGGTCGATCGTCAGCGTGGTGCGTGCGTCGTTGAGATCCGAGGTCGTCGGGTTGGCGACCGTGATGCCGTCGCTGACCGTCCAGTCGAGCGTCCGCGTCGGATGGCTGCCTGTGCTGTTGTCCGTGCCGGTGTCCTGGAAACTGATCTGGGACATCAGCGTCGCGTATTCGGATTCCGTTTCGTTCCCGGTCAGCGTCAGCGTGTGGGTGCTTGAATTCCACGACACCGCGATCTTGCCGCTATCCACCGTGCCGCTCTGCTGGCCGCTGATGAAAAGCTGGTCGCCCGTCTGCGCATTGATGACCTGGATCTTGGCAAACCCCATATGCAGCTTGTTGGATGCACCGTCCTGCGGATCGGTGATCGTGGGCGCGGCCGTGAGCAAGGTGAGCGCGCTGCCGCCCTGCACAGCCTCGGTCGCGGTGCCGCTGAGAGTGTGCGTGCCGCCGTTCAACGTCGGCAAAGGATCGAAATAAAGGCCGGTCGGGCCTGAACCGCCGACGGAATGGTCGATGGTCAGGAAGTCGCTGTTGCCGCCCGTAAAGGTATGTCCGTCGGCGCTCAGCGTGAGCTGGACCAACTGTGAATCCGAATTGTCGGAGACATAAAGCTGGCGGTTATTCGGATCGAACGCTATCGGATTGACGCCCGAGCCTTGGTCGTCGGCGAAGCCCAGCGTGACACCGCCCGGCATGCTCATCTGCGTGGCCGTACCGCCCGCAATCGGCATCCAGAACAGCTTGCTGGTGCTGTTAGAGGCGTTGTTGACGGCGAGATAGATGATGCCTTGCGCTTCATTGAGCGCCACGCCCTCGATGTAGTTGTTGTTGTCACCGGCGGCGAATTGGCTGTTCAACGAGAGTTGTGTGGGTGTCGGTGCGGTGCCGCCGCCGACCGAGCCCGTGGTGCTGACCACGTAAACGCCGTTGGTAGCGTTCCAATTGGTGCCGCTGCCGAAAGCGAACGAATGACCGTTGCTCTGGTCGACAAAATACAGATTGCCGTTCTGCAAGTCGTATTGCATCGCGACGATGTTGGTGGAAGAAACCGAGCTGCCGTTCACATGACCGTTGTTGTCGTCGTGGAACAGCATGTGGTTGAAATCGGTGACCACGCCGGTCGTCCCGTTGTAGGGCGAGGTCATCGCGCCGGTCGCCGGATTGTAGGTGATTTCCAGAATGCCCGTGTACTGATCGCTCTGGCCGAACAGCCCCAGAAAAACGATGTGATTGATCGGATCGACCGCGAGCGCGTTCACCTCGTCCGCGTCGACGCCCGTTCCGAAGACCTGATCGATCTGCTGGATCTCGCTGGCCTGACCGCTTTCCTGGTCGTTGGTGATATGGCCGTCGCGCAGCGTGTTGTCGCGGTTGAAGGCGAAATAGAGCCCGCTTGCGCTATCGAGACCGACGTTCGAGAAGACGTTATGATTGGTCGGACGGTCGGCGGCATCGTGTCCGGTGCCGTCGCTGTCAACGTGATCGAGCCCCGTGTTGTTGAGATCGTCGACGCCGAACCAGAGTTGACCGCTCGGATCGCCGCCGGCGATGCCGTCGGCAGGCGTTGGATGGACGGGCGGTGCGGCGTCGGACGTGTGTGCACCGCCCAGGAAGGCTGCGACCTGCGCGTTCAACGAGTGCGTGCCAAACTGCGGGATCGCATCGCCGCGCGCGTAACCGGGGAATCGCGCGCCGTCGCTCTGAAGCGCGGCGGCCAAGTCGTCCGGCAACGGCACCGCCAGCGGGGCGATCGCGACGGGTGCGGAAACCGGCGTCAGCATCGGGCCGATGCCTGGAGCCAAAGCCGCCAACCCGGTAGGGCCGGCTGCGGGGGCGTTGACGCGCGAATCATCGACCACCGGCGCAGCGGCATGCTGGGCGTCCGCGACCGGCGTCGCGCCGCCCAGCGCGCTCGCGGCAACGAGGGCGAAATCAGATTTTGCCTGGAGCGCGAAAGAAAAACCATCGCTCGCCGTTGCCGCGGAAATCTTCCCGTCCAACAGGGTGTCGCGTACTCGGCCGCCGATCATAACTACACCCCTCAGCTACGCGAACACATCATGCCGCAAGGCTTCTTCGGCCATACCGCGGACGCGCCACGACCAATTGCGCACGCTTGCGCCCACGGCCGTCTGCAGAACCAAGCCCAGCGGCATGTCGACGAAAACGGGAGGCCTGTTCCAATTTCGGAACGGCTACGCTGCGTTCGAGCCGTCGAAAGCCGCCATCACGTCCCTGTCCAAAGCCATGCTCCATACGCCACCGATTACGGCCGATTGCGATGCAGCCGGCAAAAACGTTGCCGATTTCGCAATCAGGCCTTCGTCAGTATGAGCGGCTTGGTTCGAACTGACTGCCGACGAATATCGAACACAGCGTTCTGACTTAGGAACGGCACTTACGCCGTACATCGTCACTGGTGCCCGGTGACGCCGGTGTCATCGCACGCAAAGCATTTAGCTTCAGACAGGGACGCCGCCTCGCCGCCTCAGCGGACCGGAACACGTCCGCTCGACCCTCGCAGCGAGATTAACTGTTGCGTTTCCCTCTGCCTGGCGTGCAAATCTAGCCGGAGCGGAAGGACGGTTTGCTGCGTGCCATCGAGTAACGGACGGAATGTTCCCAAACGACAGCGCCTGGCGCCGATCCGGGAAGGCGTGTTGGACTGGGAGGGCGCGCGAGTCTTCCTCGAAATCGGGCGCACGGGCAGCTTCCGAGCCGCGTCGCAGGCGCTGCACCAATCCACCAACGCGCTGCGCCACAAGGTTGACAGGCTCGAGAAAAGCGTCGGCGAAACCTTGCTCACGCGCCACTTCGACGGGGTACGCCTCACGACGGAGGGCGAACGCGTGCTGGCGGCCGCAAGGCGGATGGAAGCGATCACCTTCGCACTCTTGCGCGGCGACAATCGCATCGGATCCGACCATGGGGAGATCAAGCTCGCCGTTACCGACGGTCTGGGCACAGCATGGATCGGACCGCAACTGGGCGCCTATCGGCGGGCACATCCGCGTCAGACCGTGAACCTGCTGTGTCGGATGCCAGCGGCCGATATCCTGCGGCTCGAAGCGGACCTCGCAGTTCAATTCGTGCGGCCGCAGGCGAAGGATTTGAAAATAGTCAAGCTGGCGCGATTGCACAGCCTACCGTTCGCATCGAGGTCGTATATCGCAGCGCACGGCACGCCCACGACCATCGCAGAACTCGCCGAGCATGATATCGTCTACCAGACCGCAGACCAAGTTACGCCGCCGGAAGATATTCCGGAAGACGTGCGTGACGCGCTTCAGCGCGGCAACATCGTGATGCGAACCAACTCCAGCACGACACATTACTTTGCAGTCGTAAGCGGCGTCGGCATGGGAATGCTGCCGACCTATGTACGGTGCATGGGGTCGTCTCTCGTTCCCGTCGACCTGAAATATCGTACCCAACACGATGTCTGGCTGGTCTATCATCCCGACGCCGGACGGCTTAAGCGCGTTCAGCAGTTGATCGAATGGCTGATCGAGATATTTTCGCCGCGGAGGTTTCCCTGGTTCGGCGACCACTTCATTCACCCCGACGATCTGCCGCCGATCAAGGGATGGCTTCATCCCTACGACGTCGTCGCCAACAGGGTCGATCTCGCCGCAAAGCCGCGGCTCCTCTCCGCGCCGTAAAAGAACGTGCGGCGTTGACTGGTCGACATTATCGGATGAGCATGGAGTGTGACGACGGTCAACGGAACATCGGATAACGACTTCATCCACATTCTGGGTGACGGGCTGCTTGCGCCGGCCGGATATAGCGACAATCCCGCTGCGACCGACGGCGACGATATCATAAGTCCCGGCCTGGGCGACGACAGCATCCATGCCGGCGGCGGCGACGACCTTCTGCAGTTTTTCGGTGCCTTCACGGCGACGGATCAGATCGACGGCGCACTGGGAAACGACACGCTGGCGCTCGATGGAGACTATGCGGCGGGCGTGACGTTCGGCGCATCGACCATGGTCAATGTCGAGACCATCAGCCTCGCCGCGGGTCACAGCTACAAATTGATCACGGCCGACGCCACGCTGGCTGCAGGAAAGAGTCTGAAGGTCGATGGCTCGGCGCTGCCTGCCGCAGACATATTGACGTTCAACGGCGCGGCGGAGAGCGACGGGCAGTTCACGCTTGTGGGTGGCGCTGGCGACGACGTGCTCACGGGCGGCGCAGGAAACGACTTCCTGTATTTATATCAGGGTGGCAACGACACCGCCGATGGCAACAACGGAAACGATGTCTTCGTCTTCTTCGGAACCCTCACGGCCGCCGATCGGATCGATGGCGGCGCCGGCAGCGACATCGTCTATCTGCATGGCGATTATTCGGCGGGCGTCACGTTCACAGCGACGACAATGGTCAATGTCGAGACGCTCAGCCTCGACGACTCGTTCAACCTGGGCAACACGTTCAAATTCACCACCAACGATGCGACTGTTGCACCGGGCCAGACACTCACGGTCGATGGCTCCGGACTGCAACCTTCCGGCACGATGACCTTTGACGGCGCGTCGGAGACGGACGGCGCATTCGTCATTCTGGGTGGGCGCGCGAACGATTCGCTGGCTGGCGGCGCCAGCGGCGACATGTTCCGAGGTGGCGCCGGCAATGACACGATCGACGGTGGTGGTGGCGTCGATACAGCAGCATTTTCCGGTAGCCATTCAAGCTATGCCGTCTCCTATAGCGCCACGACGCAAGCGTTCACGATCACCGATCAGCGCGCCGGATCGCCCGACGGCACCGACACCACGACGGCCGTGGAGCAGTTCCAATTCTCTGACGGCGTCTTCACCTATGACACATCCGCCCGCGTGACGTCGCAGACTGTCAGCAACGCAGACGGCAGCAAGGTGCAGACCCTTTACGATGCTGCCGATACCGCGCCTTGGGCATCGCAAGTCACGATCTTCGACACTTCGGGCAGCCTCGCCAAGCAGACGGTGAACAACGACAACGGCACGCGTTGGGTGAATACGTACGATCCGGCCGGATCGGCGAGCTGGTCGTGGATCACCGACAGCTACGATGCCGGCGGACACCAGATCTCGCAGGCCGGCACGAATGACGACGGTACGCACTGGCTATCGCTATATGACAAGTCCAACCAGTATGGCTGGGCAACCGCCACTCTTGGGTTCGATGCGAATTGGAACCAGACCTCGCTGACCGGAACCAACGACAACGGAACCCACTCGGTCACCATGAGCAACATAGCGGAAGCCTTGGACACCGCGCTGTGGTTCGCGACGCCCTATGACGCGAATTTCGACTCGGCGCCAGTGAATGCCGTTCTCGTAGGAGGATCGGGCAGCGATGTTCTCTACGGCCACAACGGCAATGACACGCTGGAAGGCAGCGGCGGCAACGATTTTCTCGTCGGTGGTCGCGGCAACGACATACTCACGGGTGGAACGGGAGACGACAGGTTCGTGTTCAGGACCGGTGACGGTTTGGACACGATCACGGATTTTGTGCCGGGCGACACCGGCGGCGACGTCATCGATCTGCACGGTTATGGTGTGACGAGCTTTGCCGTCCTGCAGGGGCTCATGAGCCAAATTGGTTCCGATGTCGTTGTCGCTTTTGATGACGTCAACCACATCGTGCTGCAGCAGGTGGCTCTCGCGCAACTCAATGACAGCGACTTTATTCTCAGCTAAAGGACCTATTGGGACCCGTTGAGAAGCGCCGTGGCGCGATCGAGCCTGTCGCTATAGGCATTCAATACATCTGCGGTCAGTTGGGCGTAACGATCCGCATCGCTCCACCTTCTGTCTTCGATCGCTTCACGTACGCCGGGCAGGGTCTTGGCGCCATAGCCGGTCAGACGGCCGGGTGCATAGATCAGATTCTTGAACCATACGCGGCCCGGCAGGCCAGAGTCAGACAGGAGCGTCTGATCGATATCGCGCATCAGGCCCCATAGCGCAGCACGCCGTTCTGGCGAAAGACTCGCGGCATCCTTGCCGATGGCGGCGTCATAAGCTGCGGCGCTTGTCTTGAGCCGGTCGATGGCCGTTTCGAGCGGTTTAAGCTGGAGCGCCGGCACTGCATCAAGCGCGTCCGGTACTCCACCGGTCTTCGTCGGATCGGCGGCAAGATCAAACGCATGGTCTTGAAGCAGCTTGGCCTGCAGCTCCGCTTCCTCACGCTCCGTCGTCTCAAGTTTTTTCAATTCGGAAAAATAGGTGGAAACGCGTTCGGCGAAGTCTCCCGCTTGTTGGACGGGGGTCTCAGCTTCGGACACGCGCAGCACCAACCGGCCAACGGTTTTGGCGAGCAGCGCGTCATATACAAAACCCGGATCGACGAAGCGACTGTGATGTTCATAAGTGTCGTAGCGCGAGTGATAGACGCCACCGCTTTCGCCCTCGCCGCCAAATCCAAGGTTCAGCGCCGGCACACCCAGATGTTGAACGAAGGCGGTATAGTCCGAACCACTGCCCAAAGGTTCAAGCGGAAAGTCCGCCATCGGATTTGCAGCGATCTTCGCGTCGACTTTCGCTTCCGGTTTCGCGTCCGGCGCGAGCGCCGCTATCCGCATCTGCGCGCGATGTCTTGCGCCGATCGAGACATGGGTTTCCGGGTCGATGACGGCGTCGGCGACTTCATTCATCAAATGCTCAAAGTCGTGGCTGCCGCCAACACTGAGTATGCCGCGGCCATTACCGTCTGTGTTGATGTAGAGAACGGCTTTCTGTTTCAGTTCGTCGCCATGCGTTTCGGCCCATTCGGTCGAACCGATCAGACCCGGCTCCTCCGCATCCCAGCTTGCATAGAAGAGCGTGCGTTTCGGCCGCCAGCCTTGTCTGACAAGACGGCCAATCGCCTGAGCCTCCGCCAGGAGCGCGACTTGACCCGATAACGGATCACTTGCGCCGAACACCCAGCCGTCATGATGATTGCCACGCACGACCCACTGGTCCGGAAAAACCGAGCCCCGCATCACGGCAATGACGTCATAGATGGGTTGGAGCGACCAGTTAGACTTGACCGCAAGATGCACTCGAACGCGGCCAGGGCCAACGTGATAGGTGATCGGCAATGCGCCACGCCAGCCGCGCGGCACGACGCGTCCGTCCAAAGAAGCAAGCAGAACCTGCGCATCGGCATACGAGATCGGCAGCGTCGGAATCTTCAGGATGGTCAGCGCTTCCGATATCGCCAATCGCTTGGCGTCCTTCGTGGCCCCGATACCGGGTGTCAGCGGATCACCCGGATACAGCGGCATTTCTTCCACCGAACCCCGCTGGATTCCCCGGGGCGGACGCGCCGGACCGGCGGGATAGGATTGATCCACGCCATAGCCGTCATCGGCGGGATCGGAATAGATGATGCAGCCGATCGCTCCATGCTCCTGCGCAAGTTGGGGCTTGAGACCACGCCAGCCGGAACCGTAGCGGGCGATGACGATCTTCCCTTTGACGCTGACGCCCAGACGTTGAAGCATCTTGTAGTCGTCCGGCATGCCGTAGTTCACATAGACAAGGCCGGCGGTCACATCGCCATCGCCCTGATAGGCGACATAGGCGGGCAGTGCGTAGTCCCGCGCCCGCGCACTTGAATCACCGGGAATTGGCGGCTCTTGCAACGTCGCCCTGAAAGGCTTCTTGCCAAGGAGCTCAAGCGTCTCGCTGACCGGTATCGGATAGAGCACATCGAATGTTTCAATATGCGCGTCCCATCCCCACGCCTTGAAGCGGGCAAGTATGTATTCGGCGTTGGACTTGTCGTGCGGGGATCCCACATGATTTGGCTGCGAAGCCAGGAGTTTCATCCAAGCGCCAAGATCGGCGGGATCGATCGCGGAGTCGAAACGCTGCTCAAGCGCATTTTGACCGCTGGTTTCAGTTGGCGAGGCAGAGGCCGCGAGAAGCGTAAGCGCGCAAGCCAAGCAGGCTGCTGGCAATAGCCGAAATTGACCCACGATGTTCTCGCTTGCTATCCCACGATGCAGGCTACCCTCCAGCTAGACAAGAATCAAAGCTGCCCCCGACTGGACGACCGAACAGGTGCAGTACCAGTCGCGCACCGGATTCCGTTCACGCTGTTCCTATCGGGCCGGTTCGTTCAGGACAACGCAGCGGCAGTGAGGGCGCTTGGCGCGCTAGACTTCGTCGAGCTTGAGAACCACGGTTGGGACCATCCCAACCGGATGCAAGTGCTGTCGGACAAGGACGTACGCGAGCAGATTCTGAGGACCGATGCTGAAATTGCGCGGCTCACCGGCCGTCGAACGGCGTTTTTCCGCTTCCCTGCCACGAACTACAATGCGCGAACGCTCGCCGACACCGAAGGTCTCGGCTTTCGCGTGGTGCATTATCGCTGGGAGGTGGGCGATCCGGATCCGCATGAAACCGCCGACCGTATCGTGCGCGAGACGCTCGAAGGTACCAAGCCGGGCGACATTCTCATTTTTTACATCAACGGGCGTGGCTGGCATACGGCAGAGGCGCTTCCACGTCTGATCGCCGGATTGCGAAAGAATGGCTATCGCTTCGCGTTACTGAAGGAATATCTGGCTGAGAATCGCAGCCGTTTCCCGGATCGCGACGACACTCGGTAGGCGCGCGGACAGGCGGTTGGTGGGACCTGCGACTATGGTCTGTGGGCTTCGGTTTGACCGTGGTTTGACAGGTCGCGGCGCTGCCCGCCATTTCGTGCCGATTTCCGGACACTAACCCACTGATGCTGTTGAAGAAACCTGGAGCGGGCGAGGCGAATCGAACGCCCGACCCTAACCTTGGCAAGGTTATGCTCTACCCCTGAGCTACGCCCGCGTTCCAAGTTGGGCGGCGGTTATGGCCCAGCCCGGTCCCCGATTCAAGCTGCTTTAGGCGCCGATCTTAACGGCGGGTTTCGCCACGCCGTCCGGTGGGTGTTTAAGTAAGGCGCTGGCGGGCGTGGTTCGACTGACGAGGCCCGGCTGCGGCAACCCCGACAAGCAACGGAGTAGCGCTGCTGCCCGCGTTAAACCGGCACGCCAAGCGCCCCAGAAGGTCCAGTCCATGACGATCCAGGGAGTTATCGCCGCTAACCGCTTCGGCCTCGGGGCCAAGCCCGGCGAGGTCTCCCGAATCTCGAGCGATCCCAAAGCCTGGTTGCTGGCGCAACTGACGGCCGAGAGCGAATTGCCCGCGCCGTTGCGCGCCCTGCCGTCGACGGTCGACGATATGAGCGCCTTTTTCAAATGGGTGCGCCAGATCGCCGTCGAGGCCAAGTCGCACGGCATGGACCCTTACCACTTGCGGCCGCAAGGCTCTCCCGCAGCGGGCTCTACCGGAACGGCAGGCGACGGCATGACAGGCGGCGGACCGTCTGGTGGCGCAATGTCCGGCGGCGACACCAGCTTCAGCATCGAGCGCGAATATGTAAAGGCCTTCTTGCCGCGCTACGCCGTCGCCGTGAAAGCGCGCTTCGATACCGCGGTGGCAACGGAACGCCCCTTCTTCGAACGTCTCGTGCATTTCTGGACCAACCACTTCGTGGTCTCGGGCGCCAAGCCCGGCGCCATCACCATGCCGCCCTCCTTCGAGCGCGACGTGATCCGTCTCAATGTGGCGGGCCGCTTCATCGACATGCTGATGGCCTCGTCCAAGCATCCGGCGATGCTGTTCTATCTCGACAACTATCACTCGATCGGACCAAATTCGAAGGTCGGCAAGGACCCATCGTTGCGCGCGCCGAAAGAGCAGCAGGCCTTTGCCATCCCCCAGGTTGCCGGTCTCAACGAGAATTTGGCGCGTGAGATCATGGAACTGCAGACGCTGGGCGTCCGCAGCGGCTACACGCAAACCGACGTGACAAACTTCGCCCGCGTCATTACGGGCTGGACGATCGCCACCGCGCCGCGTGTGCCGCCCTACAAGCTCGTCTTGCAAGGTCGTCTCAACGCCAAAGGCCTGTTCGAATTCGACGACGAAGAGCACGAGCCCGGCCCGCAAACCATCATGGGCAAGGTCTATGCACAGACCGGTGTCGACCAGGGCGAAGCGGTTCTGAACGACCTCGCGCGCCATCCTGCCACCGCGCATTTCATTTCGACCAAGCTGGCACGCCACTTCATTGCCGACGACCCGCCGCCAGCGCTGGTCGAGCGTATGGCGAAGGTCTTCTTGTCCAGCGGCGGCGATCTGAAACAGGTCTGCGCCGAGCTGGTGAACAGCGCCGACGCCTTCGATCCCGAGGCGCGCAAATTCAAGACGCCGGAAGAATATGTAATCTCGGCAGCGCGCGCGCTGCCCGCGCTGCAGGCCGATCCCGGCTCGCTGTTGCGCGCCTACGGCGGCATGGGCCAGACACCCTATAACCCGCCTGGACCAAATGGCTGGCCGGATGTGCAAGCCGAATGGCTCGGCGCAGACTCGGTGTGGAAGCGTTTTGAGTGGGCCAGCCAGGCGGCACAAAGCGTCGCCAATACGGCGATGGACCCGGTCAAGTTGGCGCAGGATGTGCTCGGCCCGTCGCTTTCCAAGTCCACCGAACAGGCGATCGCGCGCGCGGGGAGCCCGGCGCAAGGCTTGACGCTTCTGCTTGCCAGCGCCGAATTCCAGAGGAGATGATCATGGTCACGCGCAGATACGCTCTGGGACTACTTGGCGCCGGCGCTGTGGTTGCCGGCCTGCCACGCGTGGCGTTCGCCGCCGCTGATACCAACAAGCGGTTCGTCGTCATCCTGCTGCGTGGCGCGATGGACGGCCTGTCCGCCGCACCGGCCTATGGCGATCCGGATTACGAGAGTGCGCGCGCCGGCTTAGGCCTGCCGACGCCAGGCCAAAGCGGCGGCGTCCTCAAGTTGAACGACATGTTCGGCCTGCATCCCAATCTCGGCGGCATGAAGTCGCTCTACGATTCCGGCGAGTTGATCGTCGTGCACGCGGCTGCCACGCCCTATCGCGACCGCTCGCATTTCGACGGTCAAAACCTGCTTGAGAACGGTTCGGAACAACCTTACGGCCTCGACACCGGTTGGCTCAATCGTGCACTGATGCAAATTCCTGGCACTGGCAAGCCGCTGGGTGTGGCGCTTAATTCGCACATGCCGCTGATGATGCGTGGGCCCGCGGCAGTAGCCTCCTGGGCGCCATCATTGATGGCGCCTCCGGACAGCGACACGGTGCAACGCCTCGCCTCGCTCTACGGCGAAACCGATCCGGTGCTGGCAAAGAATTTCGCCAATGCGCAAGGCGCGAACAGCGTGGCGATGGGCGCGGGCGGCAGCGACGGCAGCGGTTATCGTGCCTTCGCGGGACTTATGAGCGCAGCAGCGAAATTTCTCACAGCACCGGATGGCGAGCGCATCGCCATGGTCGAAATCGGCGGCTGGGACACCCATGTAAACCAGGCCGGAGCCTTCAGCCCGCTCTCCACCAATCTGCTCACGCTCGATCGCGGCCTCGCCGCGTTGAAGGCGGGTTTGGGGCCGGTATGGAACGATACGGCGATTTTGATCGTCAGTGAATTCGGCCGCACCGTTGCGATGAACGGCACGCAGGGAACCGATCATGGCACTGCCGGCGTTGTCTTCGCAGCGGGTGGAGCGATCAAGGGCGGCCGCGTCATCGCTGATTGGCCGGGCCTCAAGCAGGCCGATCTCTATCAGGCGCGCGACCTCAAGCCGACAACCGATTTCCGTTCGATCGCGACGGGTGTCCTGCGCGATCACATGGGTTTGCAGGGCGCTTCGCTCACGGCGGTATTCCCGTCAACGTCGCCGATTAAACCGCGAGACGGGCTTATTCGCGCTTGAACACCGGTTCACGCTTTTCGGCAAAGGCGGCCAGCGCCGCTTTATGATCCGCGCTGCGCCCCAAAAAAGCGAGTTCCTTTGCAATCACGACCGCAGCTTCCTCCGGCGACAGGTCCGGCGCCAATGCGGCGGTGCGCTTGGTCGCTTCGACCGATAACGGCGCGCGGCTGGAAATGCGCGTCGCCAGCGCAATGGCCTCGGCCATCAGCGCCTCGGGTGCATGTACCGCCGTCACCAGTCCGAACTTGTCGGCCGTCGCGGCATCGATCGGGGAACCGGTCAGCAGCATGTGCTTGGCCCGCGCCACGCCGATCAGCCTGGGCAGACGATAGGCCGACGCCATCAAGCCGACATTGACGCCGGAGCAGACGAACTTCGCTTCCGTCGAAGCGACGCGGATGTCGCACACCGAAGCGAGCTCAAGTCCGCCGCCGAGGCACCAGCCATTGACCGCCGCGATAACGGGCAGACGATGGCCCTCGATGCGCGCCAGTACCCGGCCGAACTCACCCAAATGTGCGCTGCTTTTGGCCCTCTGCGCTTCGGCCTGTTCCTTCAGGTCGTCGCCGCTGCAAAAGGCGCGCGCGCCACGCCCGGTCAGGACGATCGCGCGCAAATCCTTGTCCGCGTCGATCTCGTCCAGCCGCGCCAGCAGCGCAGCGCGTGCCTCGCGGCCCAGCGCATTCATCGGTGGATTGTCGATCTCCAGCAGCGCGACATCGGCCGTCGGACGTGTGAAATGAATCGCCCTCATTTCGCCCACAATGCCAGCCAGTCGGCGAGGCCCTGCGGCGTCATATGCCGCGCGTCTTCCAGCGCGGAGATATGGCCGGCATCGACCAGCGTCTTGCCGTCCGGCTCGACGATCAGAACCGCCGGCACGCCGCCCGCCAGCGTGACGCCGAACCGCGCCAGTATCTGCAGGTTCTTGTTGTTGCGCCCGGTATCGACGCTGACGACTTCGTAATGCGTCGCGATGAACGGCTTCAGGTCGGGCAACTGCATGATATTGGCGAGCATGACGCAATCGCCGCACCAATTGCCGCCCAGATCGATCAGCACGCGCTTGCCGTTCTTTCGCGCGCGCGCGAAGGCGGTTGCGACTTGGGCATCCGCATTCGCCGCTTCGTCATAGGGCCGCATGGTGACGACGGGCAGATCGGTCATGCTGGCGAGCTTGACCTTCGGGGCAGGTGCAGCCCCGGCGGGCAGTGCGAGCGCGAGCACGGCAATCGCAGCAAAGGCAAATCGGACAATCATGCGGCCAGTCCTCTTCCTTCGAGCAGCGCGTCGATCTTGGGATCGCGGCCACGGAACAGGCGATAGGCTTCCGCGAAATCGCGTGTGCCGCCCGCCGAATAGATGAAATCGTGCAGACGCTTCGCCGTCGCCGGGTCGAAAGCATTCTTTGCCTCGGTGAACGCCTGGAAGCCGTCGGCATCCAGCACCTCCGACCACATATATGAGTAGTATCCCGCCGAATAGCCATCGCCGGTGAAGATGTGCAGAAAATGTGGGCTCGCATGTCGCATGACGATTTCCGTCGGCATGCCGATGCGATCGAGCGCGGCCTGTTGGAATGACGGCATGTCGATTGCGCCGGGGTTCTCCAGCGCATGATAGTCCAGATCGACGAAGGCGCTAGCCAGGAACTCCACGGTCGCGAAGCCCTTGTTGAAATTCCGCGCCGCGTTCAGCTTGTCCAACAGCGCCTTGGGAATCGGTTGGCCGGTCTCGGTATGCACCGCGAAGCGTTCCAGCGTCTCGGGTACGTCCATCCAGTGTTCGAATATCTGGGACGGCAGCTCCACGAAATCCTGCGCCACATTGGTACCGGCAAGGCGCGGATACTTCACCTGGCTCAAGAGGCCATGCAGCGCATGGCCGAATTCATGGAACAGCGTCTTGGCCTCGTCGAACGACAACAGCGCCGGTTCACCCTTGGGGAAGTTGCAGTTGTTCACGATGAGCGGTGTTACCGGCTTGCCCATATTCTCCTGATTGCGGAACGAACTCATCCAGGCGCCGCCGCGCTTGGAACTGCGCGCGAAATAGTCGCCGTAGAACAGGCCGACGTGCTGCCCGCCCTGCGTCACTTCCCACACCCGCACATCGGGATGATAAACTGGAATATCCTTGCGCTCGGCGAAATCGAGCCCGAACAGTCGATGCGCGGTATGGAACGCCGCCTCGATCATCTTCTCCAATTGAAAATACGGCATGATCTCGGCCTCATCGAGATCGTAGCGTTCCTTGCGCAGCTTCTCGGCGTAGTAGCGCCAGTCCCAGGCCGCGAGCTCGAAATTGCCGCCTTCCTGCGCAATCACCCCTTGTAGCGCGTCGCGTTCTTCCAGCGCCCGCCGCCGCGCCGGGGCCCATACTTGGTCCAACAGATCCCGCGCCGTCTGCGGCGTCTTGGCCATCGTGTCGGCCAGCTTGTAGTGCGCGAATGTCGGATAGCCGAGCAGCTCAGCCCGCTCGGCACGCAACCGCACCATCTCGCCGATCAGCTTGGCGTTGTTATGCACGTTGGGATTGTCGCCACGCGCCGTCCACGCCTTGAATATCTTCTCTCGCAGCTCTCGGTTGTCGGCGAATTGCAGAATCGGCTCGACGCTGGAGCGTGATGTCGTCACGGCGTAGGGCGCCTCCAACCCGCGCTCCTTGGCAATCTCGGCCGCCGCCTCGCGCGCAAACTCCGGCACGCCTTCCAGATCGCTCGCGTTCAGCGGCAACACGTAGGCCTGTTCGTCCGCCAGGACGTTCTGTCCGAAGTTCGTGCCCAGCGTCGCCAAGTCCTCGACGATGACGGCGAGCCGCGCCCTAGCGGCGCCATCCAGCTTGGCACCAGCCCGCACGAAATCGAGGTGATAGCGCTCCAGCACCCGCTGGCTCTGGGCATCCAGACCAGCCGTCGCGCGCATAAGCGCATCGATCCGCTGGAACAATTTCGCGTTCAGGTAGACGTCGCTCCAGTGCCTGGCCAGAATCGGCGCCATTTCGCGTTCGATCTGCTGAAGCGCATCGTTGGTATGCGAGGCGGCAAGGTTGCCGAACACCGCTTCCACCTTGCGGAGCATCTGGCCGCTATCCTCCAGCGCGACGATGGTATTCTCGAAGCTGGCGATCTCGGCGCGCCCCGCGATCGCATCGATTTCGCCTGCGTGCGCCGCCAGCACCCGGTCATAAGCGGGCCGAAAATGCTCGGGCTCGATTCGGTCGAAGGGCGGCGCCTCGAACGGCGTGGTCCAGGTTTCGAAGAAAGGATTGCTTTTGGCTGTCATACGTCTCGTTGTTTTTGGGGCTGGCCAGCATCCTAGCAATCACAGGCATAACCGCAAGAAATGGGCACGGCTTTCACAGCCGCGTGTAGGGGACTGGATAAAGCGCCATAATGTGCTAGGGAAATCCCCGATATCGAAAATCGCTCAAGGCGAGTGGACCCCATGAAAACGGCTCGGATCGTAGCGTCGGCTCTCATCGCGACGGCATGTGGCGTTGCACTGTCCGTGGCTGCGGCGAAACCTATGAAACCAGCCGCCACGCCCACCGCCGAGGCGCCGGTCGACCCCGCCTATATGTGGGATTTGAGCGATCTTTATCCCTCCGACCAAGCTTGGACTGCCGGTCGCGACCGCCTGAAGGCTGAGATCGACACGCTCGACAAATACAAGGGCACCCTCGGCCGAAGCGCCAAGGACATGCTGGCCGCGCTCAGCGCCTTCAGCGATGTGCAGCGCGCCACGACACGCCTGGGGGCTTATGCCAGCCTCAAGGCCGATGAAGATGTCCGCATCGCGGCCAACCAGGAACGCAACCAACTCGCCGCTTCGCTGGCGACGCAATTCGGCGAAAAGACCTCGTGGTCAACGCCGGAGATACTCACCATCGGTGCCGACAAGGTCCGCAAATTCGAGACGGACGAGCCCGAACTCGCCCGCCGCTTCGGCTTCTATCTCGACAATGTGCTGCGCGGCGCGCCACATACCTTGAGCGGTGAATCCGAGAGCGTACTCGCCTCCGCAGGCGATGTTCTCTCGCAACCAAATTCAATCTACAGCGTGCTCGCCAACGCCGAAGCGCCGTTCCCTTCCGTCACGCTGTCGGACGGCTCGCAAGTCGCCATCGATCAGGCCAGCTACTCGCGCTACCGCCAGTCGCCGGTGCGCGCTGACCGCAAGAAGGTGTTCGACGCCTTTTGGGGCATGTGGAAGAAGTACGAAGGAACGCTCGGCGCGACGCTGACCGCGCAGGTCATGGGCGAAGTCTTCAACGCCAAGGTTCGCCACTATCCCAATTCGCTGGCTGCCGCCGTCTTCCCCGACAATATGCCGGAGGCCGTTTATCGCCAGCTCGTCGCACAGGCCAATGCCGGTCTGCCGACGATGTACCGCTACCTGAAACTGCGCAAGAAATTGCTCGGCATCCAGGACAATCTCGCCTATTACGACATCTACCCCACGATGTTTAAGCTTGATCATCCGCAGCATTTCACGGTAGCGGATTCCGAGCGCATCGCACTGGAAGTGACCGCCGCCTACGGTCCCGAATATGTCGCCGACCTGAAGAAGGGCTTCGCGGGCCGCTGGATGGATGTGTTGCCGCGCGCCGGCAAGGCTGGCGGCGCCTATATGCAGGGCGCGGCCTATGACGTGCATCCTTTCCTGCACCTCAACCACAATTACGATTTCCAGGCCCTGTCGACCTTCGTGCACGAATGGGGTCACGGCGTGCACACGCTGCTGACGCATGACGCGCAACCGTACGAACTATCGAACTACTCGACCTTCACGGCCGAAACGGCGTCGATCACAAACGAAATGCTGCTCGACGATTACATGGTCGCGCATGCCGCGAACGATGCCGAGAAGCTCTACTATCTGGGTGAAGCACTCGAACTGATGCGCGGCACTTTCTTCCGCCAAACCATGTTCGCCGAATTCCAGCTCGCGCTACATGAAGAAGTCGAACAGGGCCGCGCCCTGTCCGGCAAGCACATGTCGGAAATCTATTGCGGGCTCCTGAAGAAGTATCACGGCGACGCGCAGGGCATCATGACGATCGACCCGGCCTATTGCACCGAATGGGAGTTCATCCCGCACTTTTACTACGGCTTCTACGTTTGGCAGTACGCGACCTCCATGGCTGGCGCGGCGACCTTCGCCGACGCCATCGAGCATGAGGGCAAACCTGCGCAGGATCGTTTCATTGCGCTGCTGAAGGCCGGCGGTTCCGATTATCCCTACAATATCTACAAGAAAGCCGGCCTGGACATGGCCTCGCCCGATCCCTATCGCGCGCTGCTCGCGCGCATGGATCGGACGATGGACCAAATCGACGCGCTGCAAGCCAAGCCGCACTGACAAGCGCGCGTTCTTGTACCGGATAGGATGAGGACGTCACCGCTTATTTCAGTTCAAATACGACCGTGACATTCGCCATTACGCTTTGCTCGCCAGCCGCGGTCGGTGTTGCGACACCGACCACAGTCGTCGCCATTGCGCGATACATGGGTCTCGGCGCTTCGGTCGTTCCCTCCTGGATCGCAATCACGCCGCCAAGCGTCACACCGGCGGCCTTGGCATAGGTTTGCGCCCGCGTTCTGGCATCGGCGATGGCCGCGTCGCGCGCCGTCGCCTCCAACGCATCCGCGTCCCTAATGGAGAAGCTGACCGAACTGATCTGATTGGCGCCGGCTGTAACCAGGGCGTCCAGCGCGGGCCCAAGTTTCCTGGTGTCGTCCAGAGTGACGTCGACTTGGTTGGAGACTTGATAGCCGACGATGCGCTGCAAGCCCGTGACATTCTGGTTGTAGGGTGGGTATTGCGGCGAGACGGAGAAGTTCGATGTCTGGATCGCTTTGTCCGGCACGCCCAGCCGCTTCAGCGCCTCGAACACCGCCGTCATCTTGCGTGCATTCTCCGCCAATGCCCCGGCGGCAGTGGCATCGGTTGTTGTCACGCCGGCCGAGAGCTGCGCCTGATTCGGCGCGGCGCGTGCTTCGCCAACTCCCGATACCGTGATCGTATGCGGCAGATCGGCCGCCTGGGCCATCGCGAGTGGTGTGAATGACGTGACTGCTGTCAAGATAGCGGCGCCGGCCCACCGGCGAAGGCAAGGAAATCTCATGACGCGATCCTTTCAAATGGTCCGGCAAAGCCCTGTAACACGCTCGCCGCAGGGTAGGGCGAAACTGCGGCGGCTCCGGGGCCGGTCCCTGGCCCTATCTTACACAATGCCGCGAGCGGGCACTGTTTCGGCACCGCCCAAATTCCTGCTATGGGACGCGGTAGGGCCTGTAGCTCAGGTGGTTAGAGCTGACCGCTCATAACGGTCTGGTCGCAGGTTCGAGTCCTGCCGGGCCCACCAGTCGCCGTTCGCTGGCGCCCGCAATTCCGCCCCGGATACGAGGCTGTAACCCAGGCGGACTTGATCGCGGCCATGACTCTAACCCGCGACGGTGAGAACGGCCGTTTTTAGTTGGACGGAATTGTCGCCAACCATGATGTCGAAAGCGCCGGGCTCGACGACGCGTTTCATGTCGTAGTTGAACATCCGAAGTTCGTGCGTGCCGACCGTGAAGGTCACGGTCCTTTGTTCGCCAGGCGCCAGCGTGATGCGCTGAAAGCCTTTGAGTTCCTTGACCGGTCGCGTGACAGAGGCGACCTGCTGATGAAGGTAGAACTGGACGACTTCGTCGCCGGCACGGCTGCCGACATTCTTCACATCGACCGAAACCGTCACCGAGCCATCGGGTTTGATGGTTGCCGCTGACAGGCGCGGCGCGGAGATATCGAAGGTCGTGTAGCTAAGGCCCCAGCCAAACGGGAACAGCGGCGCGACGGTATCGAAGAGATAGCCGCGATGGGCGCTGGGCTTGTAGTTGTAGAACATCGGGAGCTGGCCGACGGAGCGCGCGATGGTGACCGGCAGGTGGCCACCTGGGTTGGCGTCACCGAACAGGATGTCGGCCATGGCGGTGCCGGTGTCCTGGCCGAGATACCAGCCTTCCACTAACGCGTTCGCCTTTGCGGCGATGTCCACGACCGAGAGTGGGCGGCCGTTGATCAGGACGACGACGACAGGCTTGCCCAGCGCGAAAATCGCGCTGGCGAGTTCATCTTGCTGACCGACGAGACCGAGACTGTCGCGGTCGCCCAGATGTTCGGGGGCCCAGGCCTCGCGGCTGGTCTGTTCGGTGTCGCCCAGCACCAGGACGATGGTGTCGGCGGTCTCGGCTACCTTCAGCGCGTCCTTGATGCGCGCCTCGTTTTCGGCCGGATCGGCGAGTTTGACCTCGTCGGCACCCCATTCGCTGCTTTCGGTGATGCGGACGCCTTCGGAATAAACGACGTTGACGCTGCTCCCCAGCTTGGCCCGAATGCCGTCCAGGACATCAACCATGTGGCGCGGCACGCTGGAATAGCCGCCCAGATGCATCGAACCGGCGTTGGGCCCGATCACGGCCAATGTCTTGAGCCCGTCGCGCCTGAGTGGCAAGGTGCCGTCATTCTTCAGCAACACGACTGCGCGGCGCGCGGCTTCCAGCGCCAGCGCATCGGCTTCAGCGTTGCCGGTGAGCGCATCGGCGGCGTCCACGTCGGAAAAGGGATGCTCGAACAATCCGGCATCGAATTTCAACGTCAGAAAGCGGCGCACAGCGGTGTCGATTTCCTTCTCAGTCACCCGGCCGGCTCTCACCGATGCGACCAGCGTGCCGAAGGACGCACCATTGGGATTGTCGAGATCGACGCCGGCGCGCAACGCGCGGATCGCCGCCGCCTCGTGATCGGCTTCGATGTGGTGGATGTCGGCCATCTGCTCGATGGCGAAATAGTCGCTGACGACAGCGCCCTTGTAGCCCCACTCGCCGCGCAGCACCCCGGTCAGCAGCCATTTGTTGGCGTGGCTGGGCACGCCATCGATCTCGTTGTACGAAGCCATCACGGCGCGAACATTGGTGCGAGTCACGGCTTGCTCGAATGGCGGGAAGAAATTCTCGCGCAAAGTGCGCTCGGAGATTTCGGCCGGGCCGACATTGGTGCCGCTCTCGGGCTGGCCATGGCCGGTCATGTGCTTGAGTGTGGCGAACACCTTTCCGGGCGCGAGCGGTAGAGCGTCGCCTTGCAATCCTTCCACCGCGGCGACTCCCATCTCACTGACAAGATAGGGATCCTCGCCGAAGGTCTCCTCGATGCGGCCCCAGCGTGGATCGCGCGCGACATCGACCACCGGCGACAGCACCTCGCTCACGCCGCGGGCGGCAAGTTCGCGTCCGGTGACGGCGTTGACGCGACGAACCAGATCGGGATCCCAACTGCTGGCGAGCGCGATGGCTTGCGGAAAACTGGTGCCGTCCACCACGACGGCGCCGTGCAGGCCTTCCTCATGGAAGAAAACCGGAATGCCCAGGCGTGTGTGTTCGACCGCCCAGTGCTGGATGGCATTGATGAGCGTCGTAGCTTCGCGCGTGTTTCGACCGCGGCCGTCGAGCTTGGTGCCCTGGAAGTCGGAGGGACGCGCGATTTGGCCGATGCCGTAGGGCAGAGATGTGCTCGCCTTCGCCGGATCGAAATTGCCATCGGGACCGAGGACGCTGTCCTTGTTCTGCCAGATGGTTCCGATCTGCGCGACTTTCTCCTCCAGCATCATGCGCTTCAGGAGATCTTCGACGCGCGCGGCGACCGGCGCGGCGGCATTTTTGTAGAGCGGTATCGCGGCTGGCTTGGGCACATGAACAGCCGGGTGCGCGGGTTTGTGATGCGGCGCGACGGGCTTGGCGCCGGTGAAAACGGCAAGGGACAAGATCGCGGCCGTCAGCATGGAAGCGCTGGAAACCGCCCGTTGAAGCGTCATGGCCGCCTTCCCCTGTTTTGTCGTGCTAACCCCGCCGTGCGCGGTCGTCGGACTATCGTTGGTAACGCTATCAGACTAAGAAACATAAGGCTTTTTGTCAAAGGTGTCGTCAAATGTCCGACCGATAATCGCGTTCGCGATATTCGAAATAGTCGAAGTCGGCGGGGCGCGCGGTTCCCGCGCCGTCTTGACACGCCATGCCGACAAAGGCGCCAGTGAAATTGGGATTGCCGGGTGCGGTCGCTTCGTCGGACAGGATGCTGGCGTCGAATGTCTGTGGCAGACGCTGCCACGCATCGCCATCGACGCGGTAGGAAAAATAGAGGCGTTCGTAGTCGACATCGGCGCGCAACACGATGTGCTTGCCTGACGGGACCGGAGTCGGCACGCTGAAAGCATCGGCCTGCGGCGAGTCGGGCAGTGCCGACATCACACGAATGTGCTTGCCGAGAGCCTCGTCGTGCGAGACATGCAAATAGTGAAATTTCGTGCCGCTGTAATAGCAGACGAGACCGGCGCTTTGCTGATAGTGCTCCGGCGCGAATTCGAGCGCGGTTTCGGCGGAATAACAGAACGCCTGTTGACGCCGCGCGACCAGCGCCTGGCGGAACAGGCTGCCAATGGTCTCGCGACCATAGAGGCGCAAATGTCCTGGTCGCGCCGAGAGACTGAACAATTCATCGGGATAAGGCGAACGCAGCCACTGGAACGCAGTCGGAAGGGCCGGCGTGTCGAAGTCGTGGCGAACCGGTTCCGGCGCGAAGGAATGAGCGGGAAGATCTGGCGCCGTCACCTCGATGTTCGGGACGCCCTCCCCGGTTGGCGTGCGCAACCAGCCATCGGCGTCCCAGACCATGGGTTGGATCGCCGTCTCGCGCCCCATCACGCAGCGGCCGCGATTGGGCAAGGGCCGACCACAGAGATAAACCATGTAGGTCTCACCGTTCTGGGTTTCGACAAGGTCGGCGTGGCCGGCACGTTGCAACAGCGCATCGGGACGGTTGTGCGCGCTCATGATGTAGGTGTCGGGATGCAGTTCGTAAGGCCCTTCGAGGCGGCGTGAGCGCGCCATTGTGACCGCGTGGTTCCAGCCGGTGCCGCCTTCGGCCGTAATCAGGTAGTACCAGCCATTACGCTTGTAGAGATGCGGCGCTTCGGTGAGACCGAGCGGCGTGCCCCTGAAAATCAACTGGCGCACGCCGATCAAGCGCCGTTCGCTGTGCGAATATTCCTGCAGCACGATGCCGGCGAAGCGATTGTTTCCGGGACGGTGGTCCCACAGCATATTGAGGAAGTACTTGCGCCCGTCATCGTCGTGAAACAGCGACGGGTCGAAACCGCTACTGTTCATGAAAATGGGATCGGACCATTCGCCGTCGATCGTGGGGCAGGTGACGAGATAGTTGTGAAAATCGCGCAAGCTGGCGCCGGATGCGCCGACGACACTGGTGCGGCCATAGCGCTTCACATCGGTGTAGATCAGCCAGAACTGACCGTCCGCATGTGTCAGGCATGGCGCCCAGACGCCGCCGGAGTCGGGATCGCCCAGCATGTTGAGCTGGCTTGCCCGCCGCAGCGGCCGCGTCAGCAAACGCCAATGGTTTAAATCGCGCGAGTGATGGATCTGCACGCCGGGAAACCATTCGAAGGTCGAGGTGGCGATGTAGTAGTCGTCGCCGACACGCACGATGGACGGGTCCGGGTTGAAGCCCCTCAGGATGGGATTGCGAATCGTCATGACGCCTCGTGTGGTGCGCGCACCAGCGTCCATAGCAGCGCGGCGCCAGCAAGGTCGAGAATGCTGAGCGCGACGAAAAACGGCGCATAGCCGACTCTCGTCACCAGCGCACCGATGAGCAGCGAGAAGACCAGCACGCCGGCATTGCCGCAGGTGCCGGCCATGCCGGCGACGGTGGCGACGGCGTTGCGGCGGAACAAATCCGACGCCATGGTGATGACGGTGATCGACAATGTCTGGTGCGCGAAGCCCGCGAGGCAGATCAGCGCAACCGCCATCACCGGGCTGTGCACGAACCCGACGAAAACGACGCCGGTCATCATCAGGGCGCCGAGGGTAAACGTGCCACGGCGGGAATTGATGAGGCTCCACCCACGTCTCTGCAGGAAGTGACCGACGGCCGGGCCAAACAGGCAGCCCAAATCGGCGGCAAGGAACGGCAGCCAGGCGTAAATCGCGATCTGCCTGAGATCGAAGTGACGAACCGTCGTCAAATAGAGCGGCACCCAGAACGATAACGTGCCCCAGGTTGGATCGGCGAGCATGCGTGGCAAGGCGATGCCCCAGAAATTTCTCTGCCGCAGAATCCTGAGCCAGGATGGTTGCGCGCCGTCGCTTTGCAGATGGGCTTCTTGACCCGACGCGATATGCGCGCGTTCGGAATCGGTGAGCGCGGTGTGACCGCCCGGCGGCTCGTAGAACCAGAACCACAGTGCCGCCCACACAAGGCCCAGCGCGCCGGTAATGACGAAGCCGCTCTGCCAGTTGTAGGAGAGGATGGCCCAGGCAACGAGCGGCGGCGCCAGCATCGAACCAACGGAGGCACCGATATTGTAGATGCCGCCGGCGAGGCCGCGTTCGCGCGCCGGAAACCATTCGGCGATCACCTTCATGCCACCGGGGTTGGCGGTGCCTTCGGCGAAACCGAGCAAGCCGCGCAGGCCCGCGAGTGTCTGCCAATTGTGCGCCAGGCCGTGCGCCATGCTGACCAGCGACCAGATCAGCGCGAAGCCGGCCATGCCGTATTTCAGGCCGCCGACATCGAGAATATAGCCGGCGATCGGCTGCAGCATGATCGTCCCCTGAAAGGCACCGGTGATCCAGGAATATTGCTGCGTCGAGATGTGCAGATCGGCCATCACGGTCGGCGCGGCGACGGACAACGTGCTGCGCGTCAGGAAGTTGAGGATCGCGCCCAGCATGATCAGACCGATAGTCCACCAGCGCAGGCCGAGAATCTTTCGAGAAGGCACTCGGTCAGCCTCGGTCTAGTGGGTGGAGGAAACGCTGCGCGAAAGACAGGAAGAATGGCCAGTTGGGCTCAGGCGTATGGCCGTCTTCGTGCTGACGAAAGGCAAGATTGCCGCTGGCCAGCGCAGTGCCGACAGGCGGCATCTCCACCGCATCAAGACTCTGCTTCCCCAACAATTCGTATACCCGACCCGCCTCAACCTCCGCGAGGAACATGCCTCGCGCATCGACCCAGCCATCGCCTTTCGAGCCGACGCCGATAAACACGGGGCGCGGAGCAGAGAGCGCGATCAACTCATGGGCATCGACCGGAAGATCGCTGGTGCCGAGCGGTCCAGCATATTTGAGGAAATTGCCGGCGAACCAGTGATACTCGTTCGTACCGGCCAGGTTCTCGATCCGCTCACCGAAGTTGCGGCGCAGCAGTCCGGCGCCGCCGGCGCCGGACGATGAGACATAGGCAATGGCGAATCGTTCGTCATAAGCCATGGCAACCAGTGCCGCTTTGCCGTAACGCGAGTGACCTGCGATGCCGACCCGCCGCTCATCAACCGCCGCATCGGTTTGCAGATAGTCCAGGACACGACTGGCACCCCAGGCCCAGGCACGCAGAGCGCCCCAATCGTCGGGCTTTCGCGGGCGTCCCTTGTTGCCAAGGCCGATGATGCCGCCGGCCAGGCCCGCGCCGTCGTCCGGCTGCACCGAGGTCGCGATAAGCGTGGCCGCACCCCAGCCCTTCGCTAGCACCTGCTCGCGCCAAGTCGAGGCCGGACTGGTAAGAGTCTTGCCGGAGCCGATCTGCAGAATAACCGGAACGGGCTCGCGCGCACTTGCGGGCAAACTCAGCACTAGCTGTATATCCACAGCACGAGGATCGGTTCCGCCAGCATGGCCGATAAGATGTCGTGTGATTGCCTGCAGGTTACCTACCGTTTCCACCGCACTGTCGATGATCTTCCAACGCACATTCGGCAGGTGCGGTGGCACGCGACCATAGACCTCGCGATTGAAATCCGCAGCGATCTCCACGCGCCGCCGGCGCCACTGCGCCGCAGATGTAACGAGCCGGCCATTCTTGAATCTTAGCGGATCGGGCAAGCTCGAATACGGACTGGCTTTGGCCTCATCGTAGTTGGCGGCGTTCGGTGCGGCAGGATCGTTACCGTTCACACCCGGCCGCAAGGCCGAGATGTGCAACAAGCCCATCAGGCGTTGATGATCCTGCTCCGCAGTCAAGGGCGTGGCTGCCAGCATCCCCAGACCCAGCACGATGGCAGCAACGCGCCGCATCTCAGCGCAGCTCCAGTACGACCAGCGATTTCGATGGCATTTCGAAGCTTAGCGCGTCGCCGTTGAGCGTTACGCCGTTGAACGATGCCGGCTTCACGGCATCCGGCTGATCGAACGTGTTGTGCGCGTCCATCGCGGTGGCCGTGAGGATAGTGCCGCTGACCGTGTGCATTCCCGTGACGGTGGCCGCGATATGCGCCGGCCGGTGCGGATCGAGATTAACCAGCGAAATAATGATACGGCCGTCGACTGTGCGCGCCGCTGACGATTGAATCGCTGGTACAGAAGACGTACCGAAGCTGTAACTGGGAGTCGTCAGATCGATGGCAAGGTTCGTAGCGCCCCGGAATGGCTTGTACATCATGTAGACGTGATAGGTCGGCGTCAGCATCATGCGTGGCCCATCGGTGTGAATCATCGCTTGCAGCACGTTCACCATCTGGGTGATGCAGGACATGCGCACGCGATCTGCATGGGCATGGAAGATGTTGAGCGTGAGCGCTACCGTCAGCGCGTCGCGTAGCGTGTTCTGCTGATGCAGGAAGCCGGGATTGGTGCCGGGTTCGACATCGTACCAGTTGCTCCACTCGTCGACATACAGCGCAACCTTCTTCGCCGGATCGTATTTGTCCATCACCGCGCTGTGCGCGGCAATCATGCCGTCGATCTTGAGCGTACGCTGCATGATCGACATCCATTGATCTTCGCCGAAGCCTGTGGCAGAGCCCTTTGGCCCGTCGAAATTTCCCATCGGCAGCGCAAAATGATGCAGCGTGATCGCATCCATGTCGTGAAACGTATTCACCTTCATGAGCGCTTCGGTCCAGGCGACGTTGTCGCCGTAAGCGCCGGCGGCGATCCATTTGGGGCGGTTGCCATCGGGCGTTTTCGCAAAGGTCGCATACCAGTGGTAGAGATCGGCGTAGAATTCCGGACGCATATCGCCGCCGCAGCCCCACAATTCGTTGCCGAAGGCCCAATAGTCGAGATGCCACGGTTCGGCGCGGCCGTTTTTGCGTCGCCGATCGGCAAGTTCGGAATGCGACGGCGAGGTCATGTATTCCAGCCAATCCTCCGTTTCGCGCGGCGAGCCGGTGCCGACATTGGAGTCTATGTACGATTTGGAGCCCAGCTGCTGCATCAGGTCCATGTATTCGTGGATGCCGACCGCATTGATCTCCTCCACGCCACCCCATGTGGTGTTGACGCGCACCGGACGTTTCGCGCGAGGCCCTATGCCGTCGCGCCAGTGATACTGGTCGGCGAAGCAGCCTCCCGGCCAGCGCACCACCGGCACGCCCAAGGTCCGGAGCGCCTTGACGACATCGTTGCGGAAACCGCGCGTGTTGGGAATTTTCGACTGGGGGCCAACCCAGAGGCCGCCATACATCCCCTGCCCCAAATGTTCGGCGAACTGGCCGTAGATTTCCGGCGCGATGACGGCGAGCGGCTTGTCGGTGTGAACAGTGAGCGTTGCCTCCACGACCGGCGGCGGCATATCGGGCGCACTGTTCGCCAAGCTTGCCGTGACCAGGAGCGCTAGAACGGCGAATGCGGCGTTCCTGCCGATGTGATTTCTCATGCCGCACCCGTCATCGTCGAGCCTCAAACTTGAGCCGCGCCACGCATAGTGGTAACGCTACCTTCTACGGGTCACAAAACAAAAAATCTCAATAACCGCGCTGCGTTGGCGAACAAAATTGGTGCATTGCAACATGAGAGCCAAGCTGCTCGGAATGGTCGCAGGCGTCTTCGCGGCGCTTCTCACGTTCGGGCCGGCCGCAGCGGCGGATATCGCCCTGTTCGACGGCAAGGCCGTGGCCGGCGTCATCTATGCCGGCGATGAACCCATTCACAGAGCCGCGGAACTGCTGGCGCGAGACTTAAGCGCACTGACAGGCAAGGCGCCGATCGTCGCCAACACGGCGGACGGCACAAGCGGCACGCTGATCATTATTGGCCAAATGGATGCAGCCCCGATCGCGGCGCTGCTCAAGGCGAACGGAATCGATCCCGCCCCGATCGCCGGGAAATGGGAGACCTATGGCCGCGCGGTTGTGACAATCCCAGGCAGAACGAAGCAAAAGGCGTTGCTGATCTTCGGATCGGATGTGCGAGGCACCATCTATGGCGTCACCGATCTGTCGCGCGAGATGGGCGTCTCGTCATGGGAGTGGTGGGCGGATGTGACGATCCGCAAGGTCGCGTCAATCAAGGTCGATGGGTCGCAGCGCTACTCCAAGGAGCCCAGCGTCAAATACCGCGCGATCTTCCTGAACGACGAGGATTTCGGTCTGAAGCCGTGGTCGGCGATGACATACGAGCCGGAGGTCGGCTCGATCGGACCACGCACCTACGCGCGCATCTTCGAACTGATGTGGCGGCTGAAGGCCAACACGATCTGGCCGGCGATGCACAAGGGCACGATCGCGTTCGACGACGTCCCCGGTAATGCCGAGATGGCGGCGGCCTATGCGATCTTCCATGCGACGTCGCATGCCGAGCCGATGCTGCGCAACAACGACCGCGAATGGGATCCGGCGAAGCGCGGCGCCTTCAACTGGCTGAGCAACCGCCAGGGCTTGCTGAACTATTGGGACGAAGCGGTCGCGAGCCATGGCGGTTTCGAGAACATCTACACGATGGGCCTGCGCGGCGTCGGTGACGTCCCCATGGCCGGCGCCAACTCTCCGGCGCAGATGCGTGACGTCCTCGAGGACGTGATCGCGCAACAGCGCGGCATTCTCGAGCACCACATTGGACGGCCGGCGAACCAGATCCCGCAGGTGTTCACGCCGTACAAGGAAGTGCTGCCGGCCTACGACACCGGCCTGAAGGTGCCGGACGACATCACGCTGACTTGGCCGGACGACAATTACGGCTACATCCGCCGCCTGAGCAACGCGGCCGAGCGGGCCCGTGGCGGCGGCGCGGGCGTGTATTATCACATCTCATACTGGGGTACGCCGATGTCGTATCTCTGGCTGGCAAGCACCCATCCGTCGCTGATGTGGGAGGAGATGCGCAAAGCCTATCTCTACGATGCGCGGCGCATCTGGGTTCTGAATGTCGGCGACATCAAGCCCGGCGAATATCTGTCGCAACTCTTTCTCGACATGGCGTGGGACGACGATGCCTTCGCCGATATCGCCAGTGTCAAGGCGCACTTGCACAGATTCGCGGTGGACACCTTCGGCGCGGAGCATGCCGACGCCGTGACCGACATCATGTGGCGCTACTACGACCTCGCCTTCTCGCGCAAGCCGGAATTCCTCGGGTTCAACAACCACTATCCGACGACGGCGCCGCGCCAGACCGACTACGACATGCTCGACTTCGGCGACGAGAATGAGCGGCGGCTCGAAGCCTATCGCGACATCATGGAAAAGGCCGGCGCCCTCGCGAAAACACTGCCGAAGGACCGGCAGGATGCGTTCTATCAGCTTGTGCAATATCCGGTCGAAGCGGCGGCGGAGATCAACGCCCGCGTTCTCAACCTCGACAAGGCGATCGCCTACGGTCTGCAGCGCCGTGCCAGCGCCAATCTCTATTCGGCTCGCGCGCATGCGGCGCAGGAGGCGCTGTTCGCCGGCGAAGCGTACTACAACAACACGCTGTCGGGCGGGAAATGGCGCGGCATGATGAGCATCGCGCCAGCGCATCTGCCGCTCTACGCCGAGCCTCAGGTGCCGATCTGGGCCGGCAAGGACGACAAGACTTGCGGGGTGCAGGTGGAGGGCGGCGGCTATTATGACGGCGGCGGATCGGCGCCCGCTCTGCCCTTGTTCCGGCGCGAATTGGCGCGCGAGCGCTATATCGACATTTTTGTGAAATCGCCGGTGGCCACGCGTTGGACCGCGCAGACGAGCGCGCCGTGGATCAAGCTCGACCAGAGCGCCGGCGCTTTCGCGGACCGGACGCTGGAGGCGCGATTGCACGTCACGGTCGACTGGAAGCACGCGCCGCAGAACGGCCAAGGTGTGGTGACGCTGAAGTGCGATACATCCGATACCGTGTTTCCAGTCGCTGTGCGTCTGGCGCCCGACAACGCCGTCAGGAACGTCTCGTTCCTGGAACTCGACCACATCGTGTCGATCTATGCGACGCATGCGGACACCATGAACGGTGGATGGGAGACGCTGAACGGCTTAGGCCATACCGGTACCAGCCTGCGCAGCAAGATCGACATGGCGTCCGTCGATGCGGTTGCCAGCGGCGCGCCGGCGGCGCGGTACACCTTCGCGACGGAGACCGGTGACGATCCAGCGACATTGCGCGTGATAGCGCTGCCGATCCTGCCGATCACCTCGGACAATGGAATACGGGTGGCGGTGAGCCTCGATGGTGCGGCGCCGGTGGTGCTCGACCTAAAGACTTCGGAATTCAGCGCGACGTGGAAGCAGAACGTGCTGAGCAATGAGGCCATCGGCGAAATCAACAATCTTCGGCTCAAGCCGGGGGCACATGAGATGACGGTATTTGCGCTGGATCCGGGCGTGATCCTCGACCGCTTCGAGATCGCCTTCGCGGGCGCGCCCCGTGCCTACGACCCGGTTCTTGAAACACGGATCGCGAAATGAGCCAGGTGTCGCGCCGGGAAGTGCTTGCGGCGGCCGCCGCGGGGGCGGCGCTGGCGGGCTTCCCCGCCCTTGCGGATGATGCTGCGCCGGACTCGCTGAACGCATTGGCGGCGGCGAAAGGGCTGCGCTTTGGCAGTTGCATGGGTACCGGGCCAAGCGGCGCGCCGCGGCCCGCGGGCGTGAGCGGGCAGCGCGCCAACCAGTTCGACGATCCTGAATTGCGTGCGATCTTCGTGCGCGAGTGCGGCATCCTGGTGCCGGAAAACGAACTCAAATGGTATGCGTTGCGACCGTCCGCGACCGAGTTCGACTTCGAACGCGCCGACAAGCTGATGGCGTTCGCGGCGAACAACGCCCTGCTGGTGCGCGGCCATACCCTGCTGTGGAACCGTGACGAGTGGATGCCGGCCTGGGTCAGGACCTATGACTTCGGCACGCGGCCCGGAACGGAAGCCGAGCGCCTTCTGACCGGGCACATTACGACGGTGTGCAAACGCTATCCGCAGATTTTCTCGTGGGACGTGGTCAACGAGACGATCAACCCAGATACTGGCGGGATGACCGAGTCGGTCTTCACCAAATATATCGGGCCCGAGGTCATCGATATCGCATTCCATGCGGCGCGCGCGGCGGTTCCGAAGGCGCAGCTGGTCTACAACGATTACATGAGTTGGGGGCCCGGCAACGCCAAGCACCGCGACGGCGTGATCGCACTATTGGAACGGCTCAAGAAGAACGGCGTGCCGGTCGAGGCGCTGGGGGTGCAGGCGCATATCGGGCCCGGCGCCTCCGCGACGACGCCGACGTTGACCGCGGATGGCGAAACCGAGTGGCGCAAATTCCTTGACGCCGCGACGGGGCTGGGGCTCGACCTCGTCATCACCGAGTTCGACGAGGGCGATCAAAACCTGCCCGCCGACATCGCTCTGCGCGACCGCGCGGTGGCCGATTTGGCGCGGCGCTATCTCGACGTGATGCTGAGCTATAGCCAGCTGCGCTATGTGATGGCGTGGGGACTGGTCGACAAATATTCCTGGCTGCGCGACCGCTGGCCGCGCGCCGACGGGTTGCCGAAGCGGCCGAGCCTGTACGACGACGACTATCGGGCCAAGCCGATCCGGGCGGCGGTCGCCGACGCCTTCCGCGTGGCGCCGGCACGCAATTGGCTCGCATGACAAAGCGGCGTCCTATCAGAGGCTTCTACATGAAACCGTTCCTGCGCTTGCTGGTGACCGTTTTCGCGCTGGCTGTGCCCACCTTGGCGCGGGCGGAGGATGGCTACGATCTTTGGCTGCGCTACCGGCCGATGGAGAAGGCCGCAGTTGCGCAATACCGGCCGTCAGTGGCCGGGCTTCTGCCGCGCGGCGCGTCGCCGACGATCAGGGCCGCGACGGACGAGTTGCAGCGCGGTCTTGCCGGCCTGTTCGGAAAGCCGGTTGCGGTCGCGGCCCAGATCAACGGCAACGGTACCATCGTTTTCGGCACGCCGGCGAATTCGCCGCTCATCAAGAGCCTGTCGGGGGCGCTGAGCAAGCTCGGACCCGAGGGCTATCTGATACGCAGCATAACCGCGCAGGGTCATAAGGTGACGGTGATCGCGGGCAACAGCGATGCCGGCGTGCTGTACGGCGCGTTCGCCTTCCTCAAGCTGATTCAGACGCGCCAGAGAATCGACACGCTCGATGTCTCGTCGTCGCCGCGGCTGATGGTGCGCATCCTGGACCACTGGGACAATCTGAATGGCACGATCGAGCGCGGCTATGCCGGCTTTTCGATCTGGGACTGGCACAAGATGCCGGACTACATGGAGCCGCGCTACACCGACTATGCGCGCGCCGACGCCTCGATCGGCATCAATGGTGTGGTGGTGAACAATGTCTCGGCGCAGGCGGAGATCCTGACGCCGCTCTATATCCGGCGCGCGGCGGCTCTGGCGGCCGTGTTCCGGCCTTACGGGATCAAGCTCTATTTCTCCGCGCGCTTCAGCGCGCCGATCGAGATCGGCGGTCTCAAGACGGCCGATCCGCTCGATCCGGCGGTGAAGGCGTGGTGGCAGGCGACGGTGGACGAGATCTATGAGGCCATTCCCGATTTCGGCGGCTTCCTGGTGAAAGCCAATTCCGAGGGCCAGCCGGGGCCGGGCGACTATCATCGCAGCCACGCCGACGGCGCGAACATGCTGGCCGATGTGTTGGCGCCGCACCATGGCATCGTGATGTGGCGCGCCTTCGTCTATTCGGCGGAGAATCCGGTGGACCGCGCCAAGCAGGCCTATGACGAGTTCGTGCCGCTGGACGGGAAATTCCGGGACAACGTCGTGATCCAGGCGAAGAACGGCGCGATCGACTTCCAGCCGCGCGAGCCGTTCCATCCCCTGTTCGGGGCGCTGCCGCACACCAACATGTTCCTGGAGGTGCAGATCACCAAAGAATATCTCGGCCTGGCGACGAGCCTGGCCTATCTCGCGCCGCTGTATGAGGAAGTGCTGCACGCCGACAGCCAGGCGCGTGGGCCGGGTTCGACGGTGGCGAGGGTGATCGACGGTTCGCTGTTCCACGGCACGCTCACCGGGATGGCTGGCGTCGCGAATGTCGGAACGGACCGCAACTGGTCGGGCTCGGAGTTCAACCAGGCGAACTGGTACGCCTTCGGCCGGCTGGCGTGGAATCCGGACGACAGCTCGCGCGCCATCGCGCAGGACTGGGCCCGCATGACGTTCAGCAACGATGCGAAGTTCGTGACGCCGGTGGTGAACATGATGATGGCGTCGCGCGAGGCGGTGGTGGACTACATGACGCCGCTGGGGCTGCATCACCTGATGGCGACGGGGCATCATTATGGGCCGGGGCCGTGGGTGAGCGATCTGAAGCGCCCGGAATGGAACCCGGTCTACTATCATCACGCCGACGCGGTGGGGCTGGGCTTCGACCGCACGCCGACGGGCAGCGACGCGACCTCGCAATACGCCCCGCCGGTGGCGGCCGAATTCGCGGACATCGCCAGGACTCCGGAGAAGTTCCTGCTGTGGTTCCATCATGTGCCCTGGGGCGCCAAGATGAAGTCCGGCCGGACGCTGTGGGACGAGCTCGTCATTCGCTATGACGGGGGCGTGGCCGCGACGGGGCGGGCGCGCGAAACCTGGGCGGCGATGAAGCCTTATGTCGACGCGCAGCGCTTTGCCGAGGAGACGGCGTTTCTGGCGATCGAGGAGAAGGAAGCCAGGTGGTGGCGGGACGCCTGCATCGCCTATTTCGCGACCTTCTCGAAGATGCCGCTGCCGGCCGGCCACGCGCCGCCGCCGCAGACGCTCGATTATTACAAGGCGATCGCCTACCCCTATGTGCCGGGGCACTGAAGCCGTTCAGGACGGGTTCAGGCTGGGCGCATCAGGGTCGAAGGTGGGAATGAACGACCGAAGGGTTGCCGCGTTATCGTTCCAACATGGAGGATGGCCCATGAAGACCGCTTACATCGTAATCGCCGGCCTGCTCGCCACCGCGCCCGCGGCGGCGGCGACACAAGGCAAGATATGCATCGATCCGCATTACAGCTATCAGGCGCACTATTTGAGCGGGCACGACATCGTGGCCAAGGCGACGCTGGGGAACGACCACCGCGAACTCAGACTGACGACCACCTGCTTCAATCTGAGTTCGGCCTTCCAGATCTCGCTCTCGACCGAGTTCAGCTGCATCGACAAGGGCGACCAGGTGGCGACGAACACGATCGACGGCGAACACCAGAGCTGCCGCATCACGCATGTCGAGCCGTATGTGCCGGCAACGTCCGGAGAGCACGGCTAGCGGCGGCCACAAAAAAGGGCGGCCCCCTCGACCGCGCATGCCGGCCGAACTTCCGCCCTGGTCTCAAGCTACTTTGCTGGCCGTAGACCGGCCTTTACGGCCAACCAATCAGCGCTTTCGCTTCTCCACCACCGGACGCCATGCATTTTCGGATGGGCCCCACCAGGCCAAGGCGAGCTTACCCATCCAAATCCGCGCGGGTGCGCGCAAGCTTGCACCCTTTGCCCTGCTGTCCCCCGCTTTGCGCTATCGCGATCCGCGCCGACGGCCACCGCAACATGGCGGGCCGTCGATCCAACATGACACTCAAACTCCTCAAGTATTCAAAGACTATAATAAGTATTCGCCAAGTGATTTCAAGGGCTTGATAAGAAATTTAATGCAGCGCCGAATTCGCGAACGGAATCAGAGACGGCACATTACATGGGGGCGGTTTTGACCGAGGCTTATCCCTGATGGGCGGGTTCCATCCGGCTCGCGGGACGGCCCAAGCGCCATGCGTCGTCCACCTCCTGGAGCATGATTATCGCTGTTGTCTTGCCTTGAGGAGTTCGGTCTCATAAAAGGCCAACGCGTTTTCGGTATCTCCCAAGCGTTTGTCGTTCGCCAGGACCGCGCGCTGCGCGGAAACCAAAGAATCGACGATCGCTTCGGTGTCGCCTCGCATGCGCCAAAGGATATAAGCCGAACCGAAGAGGTCGATGCTGTCGCGCGCGATACCAATCGGTTTGACCGCCGCACCCAGCATTTGAGCCAGGCTATCCGCCTGCTGCGCGAATTGATGGGAAACCCCGTCTCCTGACTTGGTGGAAACGTCGTCCATTCCGCTTGCCACGAGCTTGATGGCCTTGGACAGCACGTCCCTCGTCTCGGCCGGTATTTCCAGTTCCCCAATCAACTCCAGCGTGCCGGTGATCGCCGATTGAGCCTTTTCCCGAGCACGATCCCGATCGGCTCCCGCGGCGGCAGCCGCGACAACATCCAGCAGCACATGCAACGAATTCACGCCGGCGGCGAATTCCTTGGCATCGCGGGGAGAGAGTCCCTTCAGTTTCCCCAAAATCGCCGGAGACACGACAAGCGACAAGATATCGCCGACGCCGTCGTAAACGAGTTTCTCCCGCATCTCACCCATTTCGCGCAGATAGGCATCTTGGTTCGATCGCAAGGCCAAAAGCCTGTCTCGCTCCGCTTCCAGTTTCTGTTTGCGCGCCCGCAAGCGATTGACTTCGTCCTGCACGAATTGCGCGTGCCAATGGGAGTCCAGCGCGACCGGATCCACGGTCGAAGGCGGCGGAGCCGAGTTCGGCACGGCGGTGCCGCGGCAAATCGGAGTGATCGTGATCACATTTCCGGCCCGGCTCTGTTCGTCATGATCCCATACCGTGCCAGGCGGACAGGGAGGTCTTTGCGCCTGAGCGGCGAGCGGAAATTGGCTGAGACAAAAGGCCAGAATCACCGTTTGCCGGGCAGACCCCCGGGTCCAAATCATAGCGAGCCTCCGCTAAGGCTTCGAACCGTCGGTCGGTCCAGCCCCGCTCGCCGAAGCGCCCGGCATTGCTCCGACGACCTGGGGCGCCGCATATTTGGTAATGACAGCGATGCTCGCAGCGGCGTCGGTCGCATGCTGAACAACCGTGTCAACCCATATCTTTTGGCCGGCTTCGTCCGGAGGCGGCGGAGACGGCGGGATCGTTTGCGCGATTTTCTTCTGCACGTAATTCCTCAAGAGCTGATTGTTCAATGCGCCGCCAAAATCCCGCGTGATCTCCTGGCTGGCCGCGCCACCGTGATCCATGATCGCTTTGCGGAAATCCTTGTTGCGAATTTCGTCGGCGAACAAATGATCGCCTCGAAGGGTGCCCGCCGTGCCGACGGAGTTGGCGATCACCGCGGCGTCCGACAGGCGTGCCGCGACCGCCGCCACCGGATCGTCCGCGGGAACGTCGAAGCCGACGCGGGCAAGCGCGGTGGCGGGGATATCCCGCCCGGCCGACGACGCTTCCGAAGAGGCAGCGACGATGCCTAGGAGCCGGCTGAACGTTCCGCTTTGCGCCAATCGAGACAGGCCTTCGCCATTTTCCGCGACGTACCGATCGGTGGCGTCCTGAATTGTCTTGGCATCCGCCGGGCTCGGAATCCGGCTGCTGGCCGCGATCATCTGGGCTTCGAACATGTGCACGTGATATTGCGCGAGCAACATGGCGGCATAGTGATTGTCGGCTTCGGCCGATTGCAAAAGCAGCGCCTGGTAGAGACGCCCAATGGTCTCGTCGTTGGCGCCGGGATTGGCGTCTCTTAGCGCATCTACGTCTGCCTGTTGCGGCGCTTCGGCCGCGGACATTTCGACAGCCGACGCCGCGGCATATTGTTTGAGCTGATCAATCACCGGCTCGAATTGAGCCTGTTGCTCCGGCGGTAGCTGTTTTTGGCGCCACTCGGCCGCCTGCTCTTGATTGCCGATGCAACTCATGTCGCCCGCCAGTGCGCCGCAGACGGTAAGCGATAGGCCTAGCGCGATGTAATATGCCTTTTTTGGTCTGAGCGTCATGTGCTGTTCCTTCCTATTTCCGAGAGGTGTCAGCGAAGCTTTGGTCGCGACTAGGGAGCGGGCGCCGGCGGCAAACAATTTGTATTGGCCTTGGCTTCATCGAACATGTCGAAGCGCCCCATGCGCTGCATGTAATTTCGCCAGGTAGCGACGCACTTGCCTTGATCGTTTGTCAGCCGATATGCGCCGGCGAGCTCGTTTATTGTATCCGGCGCAATCTCGTTGGGATCCTTGTCCGCGAGCGGCGCAAGCCATTGGATTGCGTCGGCGACCTGGCCGAGTTTCGCGAGCGAGTCGCCGATGGCGAACATGACGGCATTCGATTGCGTGCCTGCGTCCCACATCTGCCGCGCGCGCGCCAGGCAGGCTTCATAGCCCTGACGCTCGTCGGGCGCATTTTCCTTCACCGCCCCGAGCAAGCCGGCAACCACCCAGTCGCGGCTGGGATCTTGCTGGTACTGCGCATTGTAATAGTCCAGAACCTTATCTTTCTTGCCCTCGTCGTACAAAAGCGTGACGTATTTCACAGCGTAGGACATATCGTCGGGACGCAGGCTTGTGAGCGTTTCAAAGTCGGTCTCGGCGGATGCGAGATCGCCCTGCAGCCAATGGACTGTTGCGCGCCCCAGATAAGCGTCAGCCTGGTCGGGATCGATGGTCAACGCGTCCGAATAGGCCTGGATCGCGTCGGCATATTGTTGCTCGGAGAGCAGGGCATTGCCGCGCGAAACATCGGCCTCGGCAAAACTACTGTCGTACCCCAGCGCCGCACTGAAGGCCGCAAGCGCCTCGTCGATGTTGCCCTGCTCCTGGGCTTGCAAGCCTCTTGCCCATACGAGTTCGGCCTGAGCACGATCGGGGGGCGCTGCCGCCGCCGGTGCCGCTGCATCCGCGGCCGGCTGCGGTGCCGGTGGCGGAGGCTGAATGTGCTGAAAACTCCAATACCCCGCGGCGACGGCAATGGCGATGCCCAGACCCAGCCAAATCCAATCCCTGCGCATAGTGGCCCCCTTCAACGACGCTTCCGTTGATCCCGGTCTGAACTCCGTTTGTTTGCTTTGATGAGATGTATCTAGTGGCGCGTTCCCGTGCAACTCACCTCATTAAGCGTTCGCAGTTGCAGAGCTTATTTCGCATCGAAGCGAAAAGCAGCCCGGCAGGCGGCAATCGCACCGCTCAATAGTCAAGTGAGCGACGCTTCCAGATTGTCGTAGGCGGCGGCGATTGCGGCCACGGCGCGCGGATCGCCGGCCAGGGCAGGCGGGAAGATCTCGCTCAGCGACAGGAAACGGGGGACGTCGGCGGCGGCCTGGCCGGTGCAGCGCGATGCGGTCTGCACGAGCTTGATGCGAAGCGGATCGTTCAAGGTCTCGCCGCGGCGCGTGGCGTCGCGGACGAACAGCATCCAGGCGGCGATGGGCACGCAAGCCCCGGCAATCGGACGCCCCAGCTTCAGCAAGTCGGCGATGGGTTCGAGAAAGCGATAGGGCAGTTTCAGCGAGCCGTCGGCGGCGATCTGGCTCAGGCGGTGCTGCACCGCCGGATTGCGCAGCCGCGTCAGCAGCGCGCCGATATAGGACGGTATCTCAAGCCCGCGCGCCGGGCGCAGCGTTGGCTGCATGTCTCGGCGCATCAGCGCTTCGACGAAAGCCGCGAGCCTAAGGTCGCCCATCGCCGCCCCCACCGTGGCATGGCCGAAATGGAGCCCGAGATAGGCGAGCGCCGAATGCGCGCCGTTGAGCAGGCGCAGCTTGGCCTGCTCATACGCATGCACATCGCCGGTCAGCTGGGCGCCGACGCTCGCCAGATCCGGCGCATCGGAGCCCAGATCGTCCTCGATCACCCATTGCGCGAAACTCTCGCGCTGCACCGGCACGGCGTCGGCCAGGCCGATCGCTTCGGCGACGCGGACGCGCAGAGCGTCATCCGAGGCCGGCGTGATGCTGTCCACCATGGTGGCGGGAAAGCGGACCGTATCCTCGATCCAGCGCACCAGGTCATGGCGGCCGAGAGCCAAGGCGTAACCGAGCACGGCACCGCGCAGTTTTGCGCCGTTGGACGCGACGTTGTCGCAACTCATGACGATGAAGGGCGCGAGCCCGGCGGCGCGGCGGTGTTCGAGGCCTTCGCTCAGCCAGCCGATCAGGCTGACCGGTGCGGCGGGCGCGGACAGATCGTGCGCGATGTCGGGATGATGGACGTCGAGCGAACCCTGCGCATCGAGGCAATAGCCTTTTTCGGTGACCGTGACGGTCGCCAATTTCGCGGCCGGATGTTCCAGCGCGGCCAGGGCCCGCCGCGGCGCCGCGCGCACCGCTATGTAATCGCCGAGCGCGCCGACGACGCGGTAGCGCGGCGGCGCGTCGAGCTCGGCCAGGGTGTAGAGATGGTCCTGCCGCGCCAGGGCGGGACCGGACGCGCCGCCGCGCAGCGCCAGGCCGACGATGCCCCAACGCGGATCGCGCGGCAGCAAATCGTCGACATAGGACGCGATGTGGGCGCGGGCGAAGGCGCCGGGGCCGAAATGGACGATGCCCGGCGCGATGCGGGCGCGATCATAGGCCGGCGCCGCGATGCCGGGGCCCAGCGCCGGCAGGGTTGCTTGCGAGAGCGGCGGAATGCTCACCATCGTCCATGCTGGTCCGGCGGGGCAAAGCCTTCAACAAAAAAATGAGCGGTGCACATGGAGGGTGCGCCGCTCAAGAGTAACCGGGGAATTCGCACTCGCCACCGCATCCCCAAGGGGGAGATGCGGTGGTACTCACATCGCGGGATCAGAAGGTTCCGCGAATACGCTAAAGACGCATCCCTTGCCTGACCGTCATCCCCAGCGCTGCCGGCGAGGGGATGACGGCAGGACTTTGATCAGAACGAACCGCGGAGGCCGAACATGAACAGGCTTCCCTGGTTGTAGACGGTGAACGGCGCCGACGGATACTGGAAGAAGCTCCGCAGCTTGCTCTTGGTCAGATTCTGGATGTCGAAGGTGAGCTCCGGATCGGACGGAAGATCGCCGAAGACCTCCGAGAGTTTCAGGCTCGACGAGAAATCAAGCTGGCCGTACGGCGCGCCGAACAGGAACGCGCCACCCGGACAGCCGGCGGCCGCAGTGCTGGGCAGGCAGATGCCGTTCTGGTTCGAACCCGACGAATAGGTCCGGTCGACGAAGTTGTAGGACAGGCGGACGCTGGCGCCGTGATTTTCGTAGTAGCCAGTCAGGTTGTAGGTGAACGGCGCGACGCCGGTTGCAATCGCCGGCGCAGCACCACTGCCCTTCTGGTCGACGATCGTCAGGTTGGCGGTGATGCCAAAGCCCTTAAGACCATAGTCGGCCAGCAGGAAGTCCAGCGGCTGGACCCAGTCGAGCTCGATGCCGTTCACGGTCAACAGACCTTGGGCATTGACCTGCTTCTGGATGATGACCGTGGTCGGGCAGGTCGTATCCGAAGTGCAGCCACGGGCAATGAGGGCCGTCTGCTGCGTCGGCGAGACCGTCGAGAACATGATGCCGTACTGGGCGAGGAACGAGAACGGCTCGGTCGTGTTGCCCAGCACGGTGAAGCCGCTCAGCCCCTTGCGGAAGATCGAAGCTCCGATATAGCCCTCGCCGCCGGTATAGAGCTCGGCGCCGAGGTCGATGTTGTTGGAGTAGAACGGCGCCAGCGCCGGATTTCCGATCGTGGCCTGCGCCGCGGACGGATCGCCGAAGCCCACGCCGGGCAACATCGAACTCGGATTGGGACGCGTCATGGTGCGCGAGATCGAGCCGCGGACCTGGAAATCGTCCGCGACCGAATAGACGACGTTGAGCGACGGCAAGAACGAGCCATACGTGTTCTTGGTGAGCGTGAAGGTATTGAAGTTTGGATACAGACCGCCCTGATTTGCCGCCGTCAGCGCCGCGGTTGCCGTGAGCGGCACATTGCGGTTGTCCGCATGCGACACATACCCGCCGATGGTCTGATGGGTCTCGACGAACCGCAGGCCCACATTGTAACGCAGATCGCGATTGTCGATGTTGAACACGCCGTTCGCTTCGAGGTAGGCGCCGTAGTTCTTCTCGTCTACCAATCCGCCGGAGGCGCCGGTATTGGTGCCCGTCGAGAGGGGCGCATTGGGGAAGTCGAACGAGGCGTAGTGCGCGTCCTTCTCGATCTTGGCGTAGTTCGCGGTAATGAACCCGGCCGGTCCGGCGCTCAGGTAGCCGGCAAGCGCCGATTGCGGGATGAGCGATCCCTGATAGGTGAAGGTGGCCGGGTGGCCGGCCGTGTAGTTCGTGCCGAGTCCAGGATAGGTCGGATAGCCGCCCGGCACCGGATTCGGCGTGGCGGTGTTCAGACCCTGGCAGGGCGGCTCCGCGTTCGGTGACGGAACGAAGACCGACGGGTTGTCGCCGCAAATCGCGTTCTGCCAGGCCTGGCTGTTGTCGTAGCCCTTAATGCTGCGGTAGGCGTCGTCAAAGGCGGCGCCGCCCTTCACCATGAGCTTGTCGCCGCCCCATGACACGTCAAAATGCGAGCCGTCGGTATAGGTGTAGCGCTGCTCGTCCTGAACGTTCACGCGCCCGCCATTCCACTCGAAATTCGCCGGGTTGTTCAGGTCCAGATTCGTGCCGATCGTCGGAGTGAGGCCGGTGTTGGTGTAGTTCACCACCACACCGCCGACCGGCGGCGTTGGGCCCGGAACGCCAGCGGCGTTTCCGGCGCTTGGCGTCGTGATGACGAGAATCGTCGGGGAGTCGCGGAAGAAGTGGCTGCGCGTCGCATTGAACTGGAGTGAGACGTCCAGCATGTCCGTCACTTTCCAGTCCATGCCCGGATTGACGCTGACGAAGTCTTCCTTCTCCTTGTAAGGGCGCGCCTCAAGGAAGAACTGCGCGTTGGCGAAAACGCCGCTCGTCACGACACCGTTGGCGTCGAGCGCCAGCTTCTCGGGGATCATCGCGCCGTTGCGGCCGACCCAATCCATGTCGCTGCGGTCGAGGTTGTTGTCGAGCCGCCCGCCGATGAAATCGACGTAGAAATGCAGGCTCTCGGTCGGCCGATATTCGAAGCTCGCGATGCCGTTGAAGCGCGACCGCGTGCCCTTTTCGTACATCGCGCGGCCCAGGCGCGGGATCAGCGCATTGCTGATCTGCTCGACCGTGAGGCCCGGATTGAGCGAAGTGAGCAGCGCCTGGTTCACGAGCGCGCCCGGAACGAGACCGCCGGTCGTGACGTTGTTGGGAACGTTGGCCGGGACCGTCCAGTTGCCGCCGCCGATCAAGTTGCAGTCGGCCGCCGGGCACATGGCGGCATTGAGCTTCGGCGTCGTCCAGCCGATGGTCTCGAAGCCCGTCGTGTACTGATGGTTGATCTGCCCGGTGATGCCGAACAGGAAGCCGAACGGGCCTTCGGTGTCGCTGGCGATGAGAGTGCCGCGCGGCCCGGTTCCGGCATGATCGGCCGAACTCTGGGTGCCCTGGAACGAGTAGGTCAAGTGCATGCCGGGTTTGTCGAACGGACGCATGCTTCGCATGTTCACCGTGCCGGCGGCGCCGCCCTCGACCATGTCCGCGGTCGGCGACTTGGCGACGGTCAGCTGCGTGAACAGTTCGACCGGCAGCATGTTCAGGTCGACTTCGCGGTTGGTGTTCTGCGAGTCGGTCGCGCCGGTCGAGGACATCGCGACCTGGGCATTGTTCAACAGGACCTTCGTGAAGCTCGTGCCGAGACCGCGGATCTGGATGTCCACGCCCTCGCCGTCGACTTCACGTATGATGGTCACGCCGGGAACGCGGTTGAACGACTCGGCGATGTTGGTGTCGGGGAATTTGCCGATGTCCTCGGCAAAGATGGAATCGGTGAAGTTGGTCGAGGCACGCTTGGCGTCGGTCGACGCCGTCAAGCTGGCGCGATAGCCCGTCACGACGACCGTTTCGATCGCGTCCGCGTCCGCGGCATAGGCCGGGGCCGTTGCGACGAACACGGCGCCGATGCCGGCCAGCAAAGTCGTGCCGCGCAGCATGGACTTCGCGCGGTTGTTCAGACTGCGAAAATTCGGACGCATGCAAACCTCCCCTAATGTTCGGCGCCGCCCGGAGCGGCCGCTGCAGAGCGGCGCGTCCTTTTGTTAGCGGTAGCGAACTGGCGTTTCCTGTTAATCCCCATGTTATGGTAGCGGTCCCATAACGTTGTATGTTTATTCCTCTATGACGATGGCGTCAAGAGGATTGCGTCTTGCTGCGCTGCAAACGCGCAACGGAATTTCAGACAGGGTGTCCAATTGGCAACGCTCGAGCGAAGCGCAGCGCCGCTCGCGAAATCGAGGAAATATGAAGCGCCCGCCGGCACCGTCGGGATGCCGCTGTCGTCGCTAAGCCAGACGCCGGCGCGTAGCCGCGTTCAGGCCGCGGGCTTCCCGCCCCACAATTCCTGGATCGCTTCCAGGCTGCGGCGCTTGGTTTCCGGCACGAAGCGCATCACGAACAGCGCCGCCAGGATGCTCATGGCGCCATAAACCCAATAGGCGAAGCCGTGATTGAAGGACGCGTTGAGCGCCGAATTGCCGTCCAGTATCTTGAACGACCAGGAGACGAAGAGGTTGGCGATCCATTGCGCCGCGACCGCGATCGCCATGGCCTTGCTTTTGATGGAGTTGGGGAAAATCTCGGACAGCATGACCCAGGTGACCGGGCCCCAGGAAAGCGAGAAGCCGGCGATGTAGGTCACCGCGGCGACCAGCGTCCAGATTCCGACGGCGTGCGCGTTGAACAAAAAGCCCAGCGCGAACATCGCCACCGCCATGATGGCGGCGCCGGTGATCAGCAGCGGCTTGCGGCCCCAGCGGTCGACGGTGACCAGCGCGACCAGCGTGAAGACGACGAGCGCCAGGCCGACGACGATGGTCTGGGCCAGCGACGAGTCGGTGCCGAAGCCGGCATTCTTGAACATCAGCGGGCCGTAATAGAGCACCGCATTGATGCCGATGAACTGCTGGAACACCGACAGCATGATGCCGACGAGGAGGACGAGGCCGCCGAAGCTCATCAGCGGCCGGGTCTTCTCGACCAGCGTGCTCTCGATGTCCTTGAGCGTGGCCTGGGCAGTGACTTCATCGGTGATGCGGCGCAGGACCGCGAGCGCCTTGTCCTTGTGGCCGCGCAGCACGAACCAGCGCGGCGTATCGGGCGCCAGCAGCATGAGCGCGAAGAACAGGACCGCGGGAATAGCTTCAGAGGCCAGCATCCAGCGCCAGCCGGTGGCGAGACCCCAGGCTTCGTCGCCCTGCAACGCGATGGCCCAGTTGACGAAATAGACGATGGTGATGCCCATCACGATGGCGATCTGCTGCAAGGTCACCAGGCGGCCGCGATCAGCCGGCGGCGCGATCTCCGCGATGTAGAGCGGCGACAGCATCGAGGCGACGCCGACGCCGACGCCGCCGAGAATGCGATAGAGAATGAACGGCGTCAGCGCCGCCGGGCCCATGCCGCCAATGGGACCAAGGCCGAATTCCGGAACGGCCGAGCCGACCGAGCCCAGAAAGAACAGCACGGCGGACACCAGCAGGCCGCCCTTGCGGCCGAAATAGGTCGAGAGCGGTCCGGCAATCGCGGCGCCGATGACGCAACCCAACAGCGCGCAGGAGATCGCCCAACCCGAGAGACTGTCGCGCGACGCCTCCGGCAGATGTTGTGGCGTGATGAAGTTGTGGTCGATCGCGGACACCGCGCCCGAAATCACCGCCGTGTCGTAGCCGAACAGCAAGCCGCCGAGCGATGCGATGATCGCAAGCCCCATCACGAGACCTGAATTGGCCTTGGCCATGAATTGATCCCCTATGCTTTCTCAATCCCGAGCGTCCGCTGTTCGACCGACAACGGTTCGTTCCTGATGCAGAGCCTATTGATAGCGATACCAGCGTGCAAGCGGTGCCTGATTGTTAGCGCTGATCTTCGCCCACCCCCGGACGGAGCGCGAGATAGTGCCATCTCAAAAAATGAGCGGCTCATTGGGCGCCACCCAAACGGTCGCGAGTCCGTTCCATCACCCTATCAAGCAGCGACCCGTTTGGTCGCGGGACTGACTGTGGACAGGGCTAGCACTCACGCCCACAGTCAGGCGCCGAACAAGTCCGGGGCCAACAGTTGCGCAAAATCCTGTATCTCGCGGCGGCTGTTGTGGCGGCATTGGCAACGCGCGAGGCCAGCTTCGCGACGCCGCCCGGCTCGCCGGACGAAGTGCGATCTTTTCAGATTCCAGGGGCATCCGTCGTGGCCCTAGTGGACGTCAATGTCGTGGATGGGACGGGCGGCCCGGCTCGGGCGCATCAAACCCTGATCATCAAGGACGGCCATATTGCGCTGGTCGGGCCTATGGAGACGGTGCAGATCCCCTTCGGTGCCGACCAGCATCGACTCACGGGCCGCACGGTTCTCCCCGGACTGGTGATGCTGCATGAGCATATGATGTATTTTTCGGGCTTTCGGGTCTGGCATTCCCAGGCGGTGAGCTTCCCGCGGCTCTACCTGGCTGCCGGGGTGACAACGCTGCGCACCGCCGGCACAGACATGCCCCTGACGGACCTGAACCTCAAGCTGGCCATCGACGAAGGCCGGATCGCCGGCCCGCGGATGTTCGTCACCGGGCCATTCTTCAACGGCTACAGTGACCACTTCCTCGGTGACGACATCGTGCGCACCCAAGCCGAGGGGCGGCGGGAGGTTCTCTACTGGGCGGCCCACGGAGCCACGTCCTTCAAGGTGTACTCCGATTTGACTCATGACGCAGCCAAGGGGGTTATCGAAGCGGCGCACGCCCTTCATCTGACCGTTACCGGGCACCTCGGCCGGATCAGCTGCCAGGAGGCCGCCGAGCTCGGTATCGACAATATTGAACATTCTTTCTCGGCATGCCTCACAGAGCTCGGTGCCAGTGGGCTCGAGCCTGACGGACGGCCGCCGCATGCACCCGACCCCGCCAAGGCCAAGGCCCTCATCCGCTTGCTGGTGAGACGGGGAGTCGTGCTGACGAGCACACCGGCGTCGGCGTTGGACACGCCGCTTTCGAGCGAAGAACGCACGTTCTTTCACCCCACAGCCCTGGCGAACTATGACGCTTGGTTCGCCCGACCCCATCCCGAACTAGGCGCCCCGCGTGATTACGTCCGCGCCCTGGAACTCCAGTTTGTCGCCGCCGGCGGACGAATGGTAATTGGTTCCGATGCTCAAGATTCGGGCCAGATCGCTGGGTTTGCCGACGACCAGGCGCTTGAGGCGCTGGTGGCGGCAGGTCACCCACCACTGAGCGTGCTCCGCATGGCGACACTGGACGGCGCTCACTTCCTTGGAATCGATCGGGAGGTGGGCAGCATCGAACCCAAAAAGCGCGCCGATCTGATGGTCGTCGCCGGCGACCCGTCGCTCCGCATCGCCGACATCGAGAATGTCGAATTGATTTTCAGAGACGGCGTCGCCTACGACCCTAAGAAGCTTCGCGACTCAGTTCGAGGCATGGTCGGCTGGCATTGATGGACGCTTGCGAAGGAGCAGGTCGGCACCCATTTCAGGGTGGATAGTCGAATGTCCGCAACGGATAGAGCGTGGACAAAGACGGAAGTGACTTCAATGATTATGCCTCGGCGTCTTCTTCGCGACGCGGCGGTATTTCAGGGCGGGCTCCATCACGGCGCCGCTGTCCATCTGGCCGACGGTGGCGCGGAAGATTTCCTGCCAGACGGTGGCGGACTCGGGGACGGGCGGCAGGTCCTGCGTCTTGCGGCGCGCGATCTCGTCTTCGGAGACCAGCGCGTTGCAGGTGCCGGCGTTGAGATCGATGCGAATGCGGTCGCCGGTGCGCAGCCAGGACAGGCCGCCGCCGATCGCGCTTTCCGGCGAGGCGTTGAGGATCGACGGGCTGTCGGAGGTGCCGGACTGGCGGCCGTCGCCCAGCGTCGGCAGGCTCGCGATGCCCTGTTTCAGGAGCGCGTCCGGCGGCTGCATGTTGACGACTTCGGCCGAGCCCGGCCAGCCGACGGGGCCAGAGCCGCGGATCACCAGGATCGTGTCGGCGTCGATGCCGAGCGCGCCATCGTTGATGCGGTGATGATAGTCGTCGGAGCCGTCGAACACGACGGCGCGGCCTTCGAAGATGTTCTTCTGGCCGGGCCGCGAGAGGTAGCGCTTGCGGAAATCGTTTGAGATCACGCTCGTTTTCATGATCGCGAAATCGAAAAGGTTGCCTTTCAGCACCAGGAATCCGGCGCGTTCCATCAACGGCTTGTCGTAAGGGTGGATCATTTCACGGTCGTGGGTCCAGCGGCCTTCGATGTTTTTCGCGAGGCTTTGGCCGGTGCAGGTCAACGCGCCGCCATCGATGCGGCCGGCGCCGAGCAGTTCGCACAGCACTGCCGGCACGCCGCCGGCATGGTGGAAGCGCTCGCCGAGATATTTTCCGGCCGGCTGCATGTTGACCAGCAGGGGCACGTCGTAGGCCGCGCTCCAGTCGGCGGTGGTCAACGCTACTTCGGCGTGGCGGGCCATGGCGACGATGTGCGGCTGCGCGTTGGTCGAACCGCCGATGGCGGCGACGGTGGCGATGGCGTTGAGGAAGGAGGCGCGGCTGAGAATCTTCGACGGCGTCAGGTCCTCATAGGCCATCTCGACGATGCGCTTGCCGGTTTCGTAGGCGATCTGGCCGCGTTCGCGGTAGGGCGCAGGGATCGCCGAGCAGCCGGGCAGCGACAGGCCGAGCGCTTCGGCCACCGCGTTCATCGTCGAGGCCGTGCCCATGGTATTGCAATGGCCGGCCGACGGCGCCGAGTCGCAGGCCGCGGCCATGAACTCTTCCTCCGTGATTTCGCCCGCGGCGAGCTTGCGGCGGCTGCGCCAGATCACGGTGCCCGAGCCGACCAGTTCGCCCTCATGCCAGCCGTCCAGCATCGGGCCGCCGGAGAGAACGATCGCCGGTATGTCCACCGTCGAGGCCGCCATGATCGCCGATGGCGTGGTCTTGTCGCAGCCGGTCGTCAGCACGACGGCATCGATGGGGTAGCCGTACAGGATCTCGACCAGCGTCATATAGGCGAGATTGCGGTCGATGGCGGCGGTCGGGCGGCGGCAATTCTCGGCGATGGGATGGGTGGGGAATTCGACCGCGATGCCGCCGGCGTCGCGGATGCCGTCGCGCACTCTTTTTGCAAGTTCAAGATGAATTCGGTTGCAGGGCGACAGGTCGCTGCCCGACTGCGCGATGCCGACGATGGGGCGGCCCGAGCGCAACTCGCCCGGCGTCAGGCCGTAATTCATCATGCGCTCAAGATAGAGCGCCGCCATGTCGTTGCGGCCCGGCGCCGCGAACCAGTCCGAAGAGCGAAACCGGGTCACGGGTTTGCGCGTCGTCATGATGATCTTCCCGATTAGAACCTACTTACAATGTCATGGCCCGCGAATGCGGGCCACCCAGTTGGGACGGGCTCGATATCGAAAGGCGATGCTCTACTCAGCTTGCAACTTCGCTGCTTGGCGTTACCTGAGTGGCCCGTTCACACGCTGTCGCTATGAACTCGCGGGCCATGACAAGCAGATAAAAGCGGCTCGCCCTACGCGAGACCCGCGACATCGCTCTCAAACCGGAACAGCCCGCCGGCGAGGGGTTGGGCGGCGCGCTGCTCGTCGCTGAGGCCTTTCCAGGCGGTGGTCACGAAGACGGTGCGCAGGTCGGGGCCGGCGAAGGCCATCTTCGTTACGTTGGCGCAGGGCAAGCGCACCTGCGCGAGGAGCTTTCCTTGCGGCGAATAGCGACACACGCCCCAGCCGCCGTAGAGACCGGTCCACAGGCAGCCTTCGGAATCCATCACCGGCCCGTCGGGATGGCCAGCACCATCCTCGATGGTCGCGAAGACGCGCTTGTTCGACAGATCGCCGTTCTCGGCCACGTCGAAGGCGTAGATCGTCTTAGCCAGCGTCTCGGTGTGATAAAGAATCCTGCCGTCCGGGCTGAAGGTCGGCCCGTTGGTGATCGGGATCTTGCAGTCCATCGCCTTGGGGCCTGTCTTGTCGAGCCGGTAGAGGCAGCCGGTCGGATCCTTCTCGCCATTGTCCATCGAGCCGAACCAGAGCCGGCCGAGCGGATCGACGGCGCCGTCATTGAGGCGATTGCCGGGCTTGTCGGGCTCGACTTCGAACAGCAGCGTGAACTTGCCGCTGGCCGGATCGAAGCGATGCAGGCCGGCCTGGAGCCCGACGATGAACTCGCCGCTCCTGCCCGGGACGATGAAGCCCGGATTGGGCGGCGTGTCGTAGCTCTTCATCGAGCCGCTGGCCGGCGCGAAACGGTGAATCTTGTCCAGCTTGATATCGACGAACCAGACCGTGCCCTCATGCGCCATCCAGATGGGACCCTCGCCCAGCTTGCATTTGAGGTCCCAGACGCAGACGGGTTCGGGATCGTCGCTCATCGCCAGCCGGCATCGATCCAATATTCGTGGCCGGTGCACATCCGGCCATCGTCGGAGGCGAGGAATAGCACGAGCGCCGCGACATTTTCAGGCTCGATGCGGGCTTTCAGCGATTGCTGGCCGACGATCTCGTCCTCGCCTTCGGGCGTGTACCATTTCATCTGGCGCGGGGTACGGACATTGCCCGGCACCACCGCGGTGACACGGATGCTGTCGGCGCCCAATTCGCGCGCCAGCGCGCGGGTCAAGCCCTCGATGCCGGCCTTGGCGATTTCGTAGATCACCAGATCGGGCAGGCCCAGATGCCAGGAGATCGAGCCGAAGTTTATGATGGCGCCGCCGCCCCGCGTCTTCATGCCGGGCGCCGCTTCCTTGGCGCAGAACAGCATGTGGCGCAGGTTGACCGCGATGCGCTCATCCCAATAGGCGGGCGTGATTTCGGCCAGCTTGTGGCGGTCGTCATTGCCGGCGTTGTTGACCAGCACGTCGATGCCACCGGTTTCCCTGAAGAAGGCGGCGACGGCGCCAAGATCGGTCAGGTCGCAGCGGTGGAACACTGGCGCATGGGCGCAGCCGTCGAATGCCTTTTCCAGCGCGCGGCTTTCCTTTTCCAGGATGTCCAGGAAATGCACCTCGGCGCCCTGCCGCACGAAGGCGGCGACGATGGCCGCGCCGATGCCGGAGGCGCCGCCCGTGACCACGACGCGCTTGCCTTTCAGGCTGGGATAGACGGCTGACGACATGGATCCTCTTAGGCCCAGGAATAGGCCGTTTTGGTCTGGGTGTAGAATTCGACGGCCGCGAAGCCCTGCTCGCGGGCGCCGTAGCTGGATTTGCGGCTGCCGCCGAACGGCACGTGGTAGTCGACGCCAGCCGTGGGCAGGTTGACCATCACCATGCCGGCGCGGACGGCTCGCTGGAAGTGGCGGGCGTACTTGAGCGAATTGGTGCAGATGCCGGCGGAGAGGCCGAACGCGCCGGCATTGGCGGCGGCGAGCGCCTCCTCGTAAGACTTGACGCGCATGACGGAGGCGACGGGGCCGAAGACTTCCTCGCTGTTGATCCGCGCGTCGGCCTCGGTATCCGCGATCACCGCCGGACTCATATAGTAGCCGGGCTTGTCGAGCGTCAGGCGCCGGCCGCCGCCGGTGAGACGGCCGCCTTCCTTCACCGCGATATCGACATAGGAGAGGTTCTGCTCAAGCTGGGTATCGCTGACCGCCGGGCCCATCTTCGAGGCGGGATCGAGCGCGTCGCCGACGGTGAGCGCCAGCGTCTTTTCCGTGAGCGCTTCGACGAAGCGCCTGTAGATGCCGTCAGCCACGATGATGCGGCTCGACGCGGTGCAGCGCTGGCCGGTGGCGAAGAAGGCGCCATCGAGCGCGCAGGTCACGGCGCGATCGAAATCGGCGTCGTCGAGCACGACCAGCGGGTTCTTGCCGCCCATCTCCAGCTGAACGCGGGCCTGGCGCGCGACGGCGGCCGCCGCGACCTGGGCACCGACGCTTTGGCTGCCGGTGAAGGAAACGCCGTCAACGCCGGGGTGTTTGGCGATGGCGTCGCCGACCCGGCCGCGACCGATCACCAGGTTGAAGACGCCGGCGGGCGCGCCGCATTCGAAGATGATGTCGGCCAGCGCCGCGGCAGTGGCGGGCGTCGGGCCGGCCGGCTTGAGAACGACCGTGTTGCCGAAGGCCAGCGCCGGCGCGGTTTTCCACGCCGGTATGGCGATCGGGAAATTCCACGGCGTGATCATGCCGAAGACGCCGACGGCCTCACGGAAGGTCGCGACTTCGACGCCGGGGCGGACCGAATCCAGGTTCTGGCCGTGGCGGCGGATCGCCTCGCCGGCGAAATATTTGAAGATGCGGCCGGCGCGCGCGACTTCGCCGATGCCTTCGGGAAGGGTCTTGCCTTCCTCGCGCGACAAAAGTCTTCCGAGCTCCTCGCGGCGCTTGAGAATGGTGTCGCCGATCTTGTCCAGCAAATCAGCCCGAATCTCTGGCGAGGCGCCCGACCAGGCGGGGAAGGCGGCGCGCGCGGCGCCGACCGCGGCGTCCACTTCGGCGGCGCCGCCATCGGGGAAGCGCGCCACGATCTCGCGCGTGTCGGACGGGTTCACACTGTCATGCGGCGTGTCCGCCGCGACGCGCTCTCCATTGATGAAGTGTGTGAGGGTGTCGGTCATGCGAGCAGACCGCGCTGGCTGAGGTTCTTCATCAGGTCGCCGACGCCGAAGCTCCAGGGCGGCGCGGCCTTGGAGGTCGTCACCTTGTTTTCGAGGACGCCGAGGCGGGGCGTGGAGACGCGCACCAGATCGCCGATCTTGTGGGTGAAGCCGCGGCCGGGCGTGTCGCGATCCTGGGTCGGCGCGAACAGCGTGCCGAGGAAGAGCGCGAAGCCGTCGGGATACTGATGCTCGCTCATCGCCTGGCGGCAGAGGTCGAGCGGATCGCGGCTGATTTCGGCCATCGTGCTGCGCCCTTCGAGACGATAGTTCTCCGGGCCGACGATATCGAGTTCGAGGACGGCCTTGCGGACGTCGTCCATGGTGAAATTGGCGTCGAACAGGCGGATGAACGGGCCGATGCTGCAGGAGGCGTTGTTGTCCTTGGCTTTTCCGAGCAGCAGGGCGCTGCGGCCTTCGAAGTCGCGCAGGTTGACGTCGTTGCCGAGCGCGGCGCCGAGCGCTTCGCCTTTGCGGTTGCAGACGATGACGATTTCGGGCTCGGGATTGTTCCAGTCGGAATCGGAGCGGATGCCGATGTAGTCGCCCCAACCCACCGAGGACAGCACCGGCGCCTTGGTGAAGATTTCGGCATCGGGGCCGATGGCGACTTCGAGATATTGCGACCACAAGCCGTCGGCGATCAGCGCCGCTTTGAGCTTGGCCGCCTCGGGCGAGCCGGGCTTGACCGCGCGCAGGTCGGAGCCGACGCGCTCCTTCAAGGTGTTGCGGATGTCCTGCGCTTTCGAAGAGTCGCCGCGGGCGCGTTCCTCGATCACCCGCTCGACGGCGGAGACGGCGAAGGTGACGCCGGCGGCCTTGACGCATTGCAGGTCGAGCGGGGCGAGCAGACGGGCCCGGCCCTGCCCGTCCCAGGCTGGTTTCAGATTCAGATCGCCAAATTCGCCGAGGTCGCGGCCGGCGGCCGAGCCGGCCCAGCCATCCAACAATGCCGCGACGGTCGGCGCCGATTGCGAAACGTCCCAGACGCGGCCGTCCCGGACCAGGATCGGCGTGGGGCCCGTTCCGAGATCGAGGCGGCCGACGAGGATCGCCTCGCGCCAATCGCGCGGCAGGAACTCAGTCATTGCTGGACCCTGCATTAGAGCGGTTCATCATAGCATCCCACGCGGCGCCCTGCCCCCGGGCGCTCTCAGCTTTGGTTGCGCTACCAACAGCACCCCGAGCCCATGTGTCAAGGGTTGGCGTGACTTCAGCCTTAGCGGGGCGTGGGGTTGAGGCGGCCGGTGGACTCGCGCGGGATCAGGGTAAATTCGAGCAGTTTTTGCACCGGCTGCTGCTCGGCGCCGGCGCGCTTGCGGCGGATTTGCTCGAGCAGAAGCTTGACGGCTTCGCGCGCCATTTCGGCGATCGGCTGGCGCACCGTGGTCAGCGCCGGCCAGACCGTGGTGGCAAGCGGCGTGTCGTCGAAACCGGCGATCGTCAGGTCGCGCGGCACGTCCAGGCCCATGCGGTGCGCCACCGCGACCGTGGCGGCCGCCATGTCGTCATTGCTGGCGAAAATGGCGCTCGGCTTCTTGGCGGCGCGCAGCAGCTTCTCAGCCGCGTCGAGGCCGGAGCGGTAGGTGAAATAGCCCTGCGCCACCTGTTTGGGGTCGGGCTTGAGGCCGGCTTCCTCCATGCCCGCGACGAAGCCACGATAGCGCTGCTCGCTCGCGGTCTGGTTGGGATGGCCCATGATGAAGGCGATTTTAGAATGGCCGAGCGCGATCAGGCGGCGGGTCATCTGCCGCGCGGCGTCGAAGTCGTCGATGCTGACGGCGGAGAGGCCGGGCGCCGGGCGCCCTGTGGCAACGACGACCGCCGGGATGTCGGCATCGGCGACGGCGGTGAGCGCCTCCTCGGAGTCGCAGAGCGGCGGCGGCAGGATGACGCCGTCGGCGCCGGTGCGCACGAGCTTTTCGATGGCGGCGCGCTCGCTGTCCGGCCCGTCGCATTTTTCGATCACGAGCTGGCAGCCGGACAGGCTCGATTGTTCCAGGCTGCCGACCAGGAACTCGCTCAGATAGGCGGCGGACGGGTTGGAGTAGAGCAGCCCGACGCGCACCGCGTTGGCGCTGGCCAGGCTGCGCGCCGCGAGATTGGGCGAGTAGTGCAGCGTCTTGATCGAGGCGGCGACCTTGGCGCGGGTCGATTCGCGCACATTGCTCTCGCCGTTGACGACGCGGGACACGGTCATGGGCGAGACGCCGGCATGGCGCGCCACCTCATGAATCGTCACGACATTGTTGCCGCGGCGCCCGCTTTTCTGGGCCAAATCGTCCGCTCCCGTTGCGTTGGGCACTGCCGTAGCAAACCGGCGGGCAAAGGAAAAGAGCGCGCTACCATGGGGGCGGTGGAGACCACGTAGCGCTTCCTGCCAAAGTAAGGACCTACTCGCCAGTTCTTCTGTCAATGCTCCCAGCCAAGAAGCACTTCTTTTCGAAGCTTGCGATAGCCCTTATCCGGTACCCGGCCGATGGTCTGGGGCCAAGCGCGCAGAACGCCCAGCCTTTCTGCGCGACTCAGCGGGACCGCCTCCTTCAAATGTCCTGCGAGAAGGAAATCGATAACGACAACAGGTGTATCCCTTTCGTCGATCATTTGCCTTAGTTCGGTATCCGAAAACACCGATCTCTTTCCGGTCAGGCGCAGGAGTTCACGGAGGTCTTTGGTCACTCTGACGCGCTCAACGATTCCGACGGTCGTTATCATCTGCGACAGATTCGTTTCAAAACCCTTGGTCTTGTAGAACAAGAGTATATCACCAGCCCGTAACGAGCCTGTTCGGGCGCGGCAAATATAGACCTTTCGAATTGTATTTCCCGGACGTCCAGATTGCCCCTGAGAGATCGCACCGTTCGGTAGCGAAGACGCCTCGACACCCTGTAGCTCCGGAAAAAGTCTTTCGTGCCATTTTGGCCTTATCGGAACGCAAAACTTCCTGATCATATGATGGTCGAGAAAACGTGGATAATGCTTGCGATGAACGGCCAGCGGCGCAATGGCGCGTTGGTCACCTAGGTCTCCCGGTTTCATCACTTTTTCAAATACTATTTGGCCGTCCGACAACGTCTTGGTCTCCTCAAACCCAAGGCGGCCGATCATCAAAATCAACGCTTGCTGTTTTGGAAAAACCGTCAAATAGACCAACTCAAAGACGTTCCTTTGCGCGTACCACAAACACTGCTTAAGAAGCTGTTCGCCGAATTTCTCACCCCGAGCGTTGTCGCCAACTTTCAGGGTGCAGATCTTGAATACCTTGTCGCCCAAATTGTCTAAACCTGCTTCAGTTTGGTTCTCCTGCTTGAATATCAAAATCGCACCAAGTTTTCCGTTCAACGAAACTGTCCAGCATAGCCTGTGGTCGCGGATGCATTTCTGAAACCATGCATCGAATCCAGGATAGTCCTGACGGATCGACGCAAAGATCGGGTCAGTTTCATCCAGCTGATAAACGCCCTGTTCAACTATGCTCGGCAGCGAAATCGGGTGCGGCTCGAACGTATTGCGAACAAAGGTCTCGGCTTCGCTTATGTTGAAGATGCGACGACCAAGGTCCACATTATAACCTCGACGTGTCAGACCCTTGTCTTCCGTTACAAGAAAATCGACGACGTTTCTGCGAAGCGAAAATAACAGTTCGACGTCAATTGCGTCATTTTCGTTCTTAATAGGCCCAAAAACGGTCTCTAACTTATTGGCGGAGGGAAGCTTGGCGCGCCTCAGCGTTTCGAATTTTTTCAACTTAGATAGCGTGATACGCCGTCTGCTCGCGTTGGTATCGCGCAAGATATCGTCTCGGCTAGCTTCGTGAACGAAGACGCGACATCCATTCGCGTGGCATTTCTCCAGAAAGCGAGAAAACCTATCTCCAACGATATGGTCGTCCTCAAGACCTATGACAATGTTTGTATCGAGGAGAAATTTAAGGGTCGCCATCGAACAATTGCTTTTCAACGTCAGCTGGCAAGTACATGAAGGACTGAGGAGGCAAAATGCCAAAGCGAGATTTCAAGTCCTCGCGCGGAATAGGGTTCGCGAGAGACGTGATAGATCGAAGCACGACGCCGCAACCAATGGATTGGCCCAGGAAATAGGCGTCAAAGGTGGCTCGATCAACGCAAGAGGCTTTTCCGTGACGTTGCCAGAGGCGCTCCAGAGCCAATCGATCAACGCGCTCGATAACGGCAAAAGCGACGACCGCCTGGACAGGGCTGGACGAATAGATGAAAGCCTTCGATCCTCCCGCAACGTCTTCTGGAAACTTGCGCCTCAACTCGACGGTTTTTCTTCCGTCAACTATCGCGATTGCGTACTCCGGCTTAATGCTGAGCAGAAGGTCCTTTGTGAAGAGATCAGCAACGGCCGACGCACTCCCAGCCTTCGCCATCTGATCACTCCTGTTGCGCCGCTGTCCGGAACCCCGGGGACCGACCATGAGGATAATTCACATTCGAGTCTATGCCCACACCCGTAGGCAGACGCACACCCCCAAGGGACGCAGAATCGTGTTCATAAAGTCGCTTTTTCGGCCTACTCCTTCGCGCCCGGCCCCGCTGCGATCGCGATGCGGACCAGATCCGACAGACTGCGCGCGTTCATCTTGCCCATGATGTGGGCGCGGTGGATTTCGATGGTGCGCGGCGAGATGCCCAGTTCGAAGGCGGCGATCTTGTTGGAGCGGCCGGCGACGAGCTGATCGAGCACATGGCGTTCGCGCGGCGTCAGCAGCGCGATCATGTCCTGTGCCGCCTTGATCTCGGCCGCCTTGCCCCGCCGGCTCTCGCCGATATGCAGGGCGCGGGAGACGCCGTCGAGCAGCATCTTGGCGTCGAACGGCTTCTCGATGAAGTCGATGGCGCCGGCCTTCATGCCGCGGACCGCGAGCGGCACGTCGCCATGGCCGGTCATGATGATGATGGGCAGTTCGATGCCGCGGCGTGCGATCTCCTCCTGCAACTCCAGGCCGTCCATCTCCGGCATGCGAATGTCGACGATCAGGCAACCCTGCGCCGGCACCGGATCCTTGAGAAAATCCGCAGCAGAGGCATAGGCCTTCACGGCATAGCCGGCCGATTCGAGCAGGACGCGCATGGAGTCGCGCACTGCGCTGTCGTCGTCGACCACGAGAATTCGCGTTTGGATCGTCATCGCTCAGCCTGCCAATTCCGCGCGGGCGGCCAGCCGGCACCGCCGGCGGCGGCGCAGGCGCCGAAAAATTCAATGGCCCCGTCGACAATCTGCTGCGGACAGCGCGAACTTTTCCTCGTGGCGATACAGCCAATCGCCGCTAGAATCCGCGCGCCTAGTGGTGCGTGACTCTCCATGGTTCCTCGTGTCCTGGTGCATAAGCAACGCAACGACACGCAACGCAACGGAGGCTACCCATTTCAGTGTACGCAATCGCACAACTTTGCGCTAGGATTATCTTTGCATCAGTCAGTGCGCGGACGATCCCTTGACGGTTCGGACGGGTGAGCAGATTTGCACGCCCCGAGAGCGAAGCGGCGACTATACCGCAACCCTCAATTTGGCGCGCGGCTCGAAGGATGACGGCGCGGGCAGGAAATCGCGCGCCAGCAGGCGTTGGACGGAACGCGGCGACGCTACCGCTCCGCCGACGATCGGGCTCGAGATCAGATTGGCGCCGTGGTCGCGCGCCGCGCGGATGGCATCCGGCGTCGGGGCGTCCAGGACGAAGCTCAGGATATGAAGGCGCTTGGCGGCGGCGCAGACCTTGGCGACCTCGTAATCCATGGCCGTCAGGCTGGCGCCGCCCGCCGCCAGAGACACGCCGATGGCGTGCAGGCCGGCGCTTTGATAGTCGCCATGGTTGGACGTGCGCGCGGGCAACAGGGCGGCGACGGCGCGGCAGAACGGCTTGACCACGCAGACCAGTTCCGACAATCGGCTCTGCGGTACGCCGTAAGGCAGATCGCCGATCTCGAATATCAGATAGGGCCGCAGGGCCGAGGACAGGTCGCGGCAGGCCGAGACGATTTCCATGCGCCCCGCCGGCGCGGTCAATACGTCGTAAGTCAGCGGAATCGAGACGAGGAAGCGCTCGCCGACCTTCATATGCTCGGTCAGGGAACGCGCCGCATGCGCGATGCGCGACAGCGTGGCGCCGAGTTCTACCTTGACGTCGGGGGTGGCCGTCGCGGAGACGCCGGCGAGCGGATCGGTGGCGCAGCGCCAGGTCGTGATCGCCTCGCGCTGCGCGTCCCACAACGGAACGTAGCGATGCGAATATTCCGGCGCGCTGGGCGCCGCCGGACGCGGCGCCGTGCGACGCGCCGCCAGCCGCTCGCTCTCGGAGATGCCGTCGAGACCGGCGGCGATCGCCAGCTGGATCAGTTGCGGCCCGCCGACGTCGACGGTCTCGACCTCGTCGCCCTGCAGGCGGACGGCCTTGGCGATACGCAGCTGTCCCAATTGGCAGTGACCCAGCATGCTGGTGTGCAGTTCGTGCGCGATGCGCAGGCAGAAGATCTGCGAGGCTTCGGCAACCGCTTCGGGCATGCTGACAAGAAACGAGGTGTCGTCGAGTTGGACGAAGAAATCGGACGAACTGAGCTTCTGCCGCAGCAGCGATTCCAGATGCGCCGAGACCGAGCCGCGCAGCTTTTCCCAGCGCGCGCCGGCCTCGGACTTGATCTCGTCAAGCCGGATGATGCTGACGCAGCCGCGTTCCAGCAGCGCCGGCGAGACGATGACTTTCAATTCCGGCTTGAGCGCGTGGCGCATGGCGTTGTTCCCGGATTAGGCGACGGCCGCCACTCTTGCGGCGGGTTCGATCAGCCAGGCGTCGAATGCAGCCGAAGCGAGGTCGCAGGCTTGCTGCAATTCGCCGATCAGCCGCAAGATCTGGCCGCCGTCTCGCGCGCCGCAGGCCATCTCCAATTGCCGCGCCAGCAGGCTGGCCCGCTCGGCGCCGAGATTGCCGGCCATCGAGACGATCTGATGGGCCAGGCGCGCGATGGCGACGTAATCCTTGACGCTTCTGGCGGCGGCGATGTCCAGCATGAGCTGCTCGGTACCGGTCCGGTAGAGCGCGATGAGATCGGCGACATGGGAGCGCGGCAAGTGCGCTTCGATCTCGGCGAGTTTCGAGAGGTCCACGATCCTTTGCGGGTTGGCGTCGCCGGGTTCACCTAGCGGCGGCGGCCCGGCCGCGCGTGACGCAACGCCCGCCAGCTTGGCGAGCAACAACGGTATCTGCACCGGCTTGGAGATGTAGTCGTTCATGCCGGCGGCGAGATATTCTTCCCGCGAGCCGCTCATGGCGTTGGCGGTCATGGCGAAGATCGGGATGCTGCCTTTGGGCTCGCCGAGGGCGCGGATCTGGGCCGTCGCCTGGACGCCGTCCAGCTCCGGCATCTGGATGTCCATCAGCACGACGTCAAAATCCGAACGACGCACGGCATCGACCGCCTGGTGGCCGTTCTCGGCGATCTCGACGCTGTGACCGGCCTTGTCGAGGACGACCTTGGCGAACTTCTGATTGACCCGATTGTCCTCGGCCAGGAGGATGCGCAACGAGCGCCCCGTAACCGGTGCTTCCACCTTGGCCGGCGGCGCCGCGGTCACTGGCACCGGTAGTGTATGCGGCGCACTGCGTGCGCTGTAGATGTTGACGAGCGTGTCGAGCAGTTCCTGTTGGCGGACCGGTTTTTCCAGAACCGCCTCCAGGCGCAGCGCCGCCACGTTCTTGATCGACGAGCGGCCCGCCGAGGACACGATCACCAGCTTGGTGTCGGCAAGATGCTCATGGCCGCGAATGCGCTTGACCAGTTCATCGCCCGAGAGACCGGGCATCATCTGATCGAGCATGACGAGGTCGTAGGGGCGGCCGCGATGCCAGGCGCGCTCCAGTTCGGCAATCGCCGCGAAGCCGTCGCCGGCGGTCTGGACCGACATGCCCAGGCTGCGCAATTGGCGGCCCATGATCTCGAGATTGAGGGCGATATCGTCGACCACCAGGACCTGCAGGCTCTTGAAATGGTCCGGCAGGGTCTCACGTTCCGCGATGTGCGCCGTCGACCCGACGAGCGGGATCTCAAACCAGAAGGTCGAGCCGATGCCGACGCGGCTGCTGGCGCCAATCGTGCCGCCCATCAGCTCGACGAGTTGCTTGCAGATGGCGAGCCCCAGGCCGGTGCCGCCGAAGCGGCGTGTCATCGAACTGTCGGCCTGGCGGAATTTCTGGAACAAATGTGCGCGCACGCTTTCGGCCATGCCGATGCCGGTGTCGGTCACTTCGAAACGCAGCGGCGCGACGCCGGCCGCGCCGGGAGCAAGCTGGCCCCGCTTGACCGCCACCTGGATCGAGACGCCGCCTTTTTCCGTGAACTTGACGGCGTTGCTGATGAGGTTGAGCAGTATCTGTCGCAAGCGCGTGGGGTCGCCGCGATAGGCGCCGCGCGCGGCTGGCTCGACGAACATCGCCATGTCGATGGCTTTCTCGCGCGCCTTGGGCGCCATGATCGCGACCGCGCTTTCGACGGTTGCCACGAGATCGAAATCGATGATCTCGATTTCAAGCTTGCCGGCCTCGAGTTTCGAGATGTCGAGGATGTCGTTGACCACCGTCAGCAGGGACTCGCCGGATTCGCGCACGACTTCGGCGAAGCCGCGCTGCTCGGCATCCAGCTTTGTCTCGAGCAGCAGATTCGTCATGCCCAGCACGCCGTTCATCGGCGTGCGGATCTCATGGCTCATATTGGCGAGAAATTCCGACTTGGCGCGGGTGCCCGCTTCGGCTTCTTCCTTGGCGCCGAGCAAGGCGACCGACGCGGCCTTGAACGCGGTGGTCGCGCTCGCGAGCAGACCGATCTCGTCGCCGCGGTTCGCACCCGGCACTTCGACGTCCAACTCGCCCCGCGCCAGACGCGTCATGGCCTGCGTCAGGCGCACGATCGGCGAGATGATGTCCGCGACCAGCGCGAGAAACACCGCGAGCGCGACCACGAGCACCAGGAGAATTGCGCCGATCACGATGTAGGTCGAACGCGTTCCGGCCGTCACGCCGGCAGCACTGGCTTGCGACGCCTGGGAATCATTGATGGCGGTGAAGCGATCTATCAGGGCGTCCATCTTGTCGTATGTCGTGTCCATTTCGCCCATGAAAAGCACCGTGGCTTCGTTGCCGCGGCGGGCCGCAACCAGAGCCTCGAAGCGATCGTTGGCGCGCAGATATTTCGGCATCAACGACGCGAGGGCGGCGGCGATGCGTTTTTCCTGGTCACCGCCGATCGAAGGCCGCATCGATTTCAGGTTGGTCGCGATCCGCACGCGCAATCGGGCAATGTCGTCCTTCGCGTCATCCACCTGACCGAGCTTGGCCGCCATGAGAAGTTCGGCTTCTGCGACCCGTATGCTGCCCAGATCGGCGTCAACCTGCCCCCCGAGCGCGACGCCCGGCAGCACGTCGGAGTTGGAATAGCGATTGAGCTCGGCCATCGCGTGAATCTCAAAGTAGAAAAAGCCGCCGAGGCAGGCGATCAACAGGACGACGACGCCGAAGAGAAGCGAGAACCTGGTCTTGATGCTCGTCGTCCGCAGCGTGGCAAGGCGCAGCAAGCCCGCGGCCGTATTGTCGCTTGAAGACATGACGTTCACTCGGTCTGTTCGTGCTTCGGCGGATCATCGCGGTCGCACGCTCAATAGCGCGTTAATCGGAACTCGCGCGCCTCTATGGATTTGTACGTAAGCGCAGCGGCATGTCAGCCGCGCGGGGAATTCGGGCCGAAGGCGATCGCGATCCAATGCAGAAGCGCTTCTTCCGAAAAGGGCTTGCGCAGCACCGTCAGCGCACCGGCTTGAGCCGCGCGCTCGCCCAGATGTTCGGCATTGGCGGTCATCAGGATCACGGGCGTGCGGATGTTGCGCGCGCGCAGTTTCTCGAGAAGCTCAAGGCCGCTCGTGCCGGGCATCTGGACGTCCACCAGCAGGCATTCGCCCGCGAGACCGGCGGCTTTTTCGAGGAATTCGTCGGCGGAGGCAAAGTTCTGCGTGCCATAACCGCAGGCTTCAAGCAGGACGGCGGTCGAGTCCCGCACGCTGTCATCGTCGTCGACGATCACAATTGTCCTGGACTGGGCACCACTCACGGCTTCGGCTCACGCTTGGCTATCGCGGCGAGAGTGAGCCTTCGACCTGCCGGGCCATAGTACGGGGTTCTACATAGAGCCGTTTGGGTACAGCCCCGCTTGGCGCGCAATCCGCAGCAGACCCTGCGCCGCCAGCGGTTCGGGGTCCACAATCGTGAAGGCAAGACCGGCCAGCGAAAGGGCCGCGCCATAGGCCGCGGCCAGCGCGCCGCGGGCGGCAAGAACGATGGAGCCTTCGCGGCTCGCGGTTTTGGCTTCGCTTGCGATCTCCGCGCCGATCAGGACGCCGCTGACGAAGGACGCGGTGTGCTCGGCAGCGAGCGCGCCGAGCAGGCGGCGGGCGCGCGCCTGAAATAGACTCTGCGTCAACGCCGCACTTTGTTGCGATGCCGCCAGACCGGCCGCAAAAGCTGGCGCGGACTCGGCTTGCGGGACGGGCGTTGCCAGGGCTCCCGCCGCCAGCAGCGCGGCGCGCAATTCGCCGGTCATGTGGGTGCGGAACGCCGCGACGCGGCCATCGGCGAGATCGACCCATTTGCTGTGCGTGCCGGGAAGGCAGAGCGTGGCGCGTTGCGCAGCCAGGCCCATCAGCAGCGTTTCCTCGCCGCGCATGACCTCGCAGGTCTCGCCGGCGACGAAGGACATGCCGGGCACGATGCGCGCGGTTCGCGCGAACGGCGCCGCGATGAGCGCACGCGCCAGATCGTCGAGGCCGGCCGGCGCGCTTGTGTAAGGCGCGTACAGCCAGCCGCGGTCGCTGCCGATCATGCCGCAGAGCAGGACGGGAGCGGCAGGCCAGCGTTCGAGCCAATCGCCCAGCAGCCGGCGCAAGCGTTCGTCGAAGGCACCGCTGGCTGCAAAGACTCCGTCGTCCGAACGGCGCACGCCGGCAATGGCGCCGTCGGGCGCGATGGCGAACGCCCGCGCGCTCGACGAGCCCCAATCGACGCCGAGGAGCGCGATCTCGCTCATGCGCGCGCCAGCGCGGCGCGCAGCCGGGGCCAGGCGAGGTTGAGCGCCAGGCCGCTCATGACCAGCGCGGCGGCGAGCAGCTTCCACGATTGCAGCGGCTCGTTCATCAGAAGCGCCGAGGTGCTCATGCCGAACACCGGCACCAGCAACGCGAAGGGCGAGACGGTGGCGGCGGGGTGGCGAGCCAGCAGCCAGCCCCAACTGGCATAGCCGAACATGGTGTTGCCGAGCGACTGATAGAGCACGGCCGCCCAGGTCAGCGCGTCGGCGGAGCGCAAGCCGCTTTCGATCGCGGGCAGACCTTCGAACAGCACCGAGAGCAAGAGCAGAGGCGGCACCGCGAACAGGCTGGCCCACACGACATAGGCCAGCATGTTCACCGTGCCGCCCGCCTTGGCGACGAGATTGCCGCCGGCCCAGCTCAGCGCGGCGAGCAGGGTCAGAGCGAGGCCGAGCGGCGTGACGTCGCCGCCACGATGCAGGACAATGAGCGCCAGGCCCGCGGCGGCGAGCCCCAGCGCCAGCCACTGGAACGGCCGCACGCGCTCGGCGGTGAACCACATGGCAAGGCCGATGGTGAAGAAGACCTGGGTCTGGATCACCAGCGAGGCGAGGCCCGGCGAGATGCTGCGCGCCATCGCGATATAGAGCAGGCCGAACTGGCCGGCGCCGATCAGGATGCCGTAGGCCGCCAGATGGGTCCACGGCACCGCCGGGCGCTTGAGAAAAAAAGCCGCCGGCAGGAAGGCGAGCGCGAAGCGCAACGTCGCAAAGAGCAGCGGCGGCAGATGCGCCAGCGCGATCTTGATGACGACGAAATTGCTGCCCCACACCACGGCCACGGCGAGGGCGAGCAGCAGATGCGGCCATGGCAGATGAGGCGATTTGGCGGTCATGGCGATCATGCTTAGAGGCAATCCGGCCCGGCCAGAAGCGTCAATAATGCATTCCACCCCCAATCAGGCGGCGGGCGGAAGCCGGGTCTCGTCCAGCCGACTGATGATCATGATCTTCTGCCAGATCTTGCGGCCGAGGTCGGAGGTCAGGGCCTCGACTTCGTTGACGGCGGCGAGCACCGCGCCGTCGGGATTGCGGCCGGCATAGAGCGCGGCGAGCTTGGCGATCAACGCCAGCATCTCGGCGCAATAGTCGAGATAGCGCGAGAGCTCGAACTCGCTCATCCGCCGCTGTGGCGAGGACGGCGTCGCCGGGCCGCCGGCCAGCACGATGGTCGGATCCTTGGTCAGCTGGTGCATGTCGACGACATGGGCGAAGGAGCGCAACTCGAACAACCGGTGCAGGATGCGCCGCCGCTTCAGCCGCTGCTCCAGCGTCAGCACGAACCAGATCGCGGCGAAGGCGAGCAGCAGCAGGTTGACGATGGAATCGAGTCCTTGCGTGATGCCGACGACGTCGGAGCGCCGGATCACCGCGCTCCAGTCGACGAGGCGCGCGACATAGACCTGTGCCGCCAGCCCGGCAACGATCACGGCGGCGGCCAGGGCGCGCAGCGCGACGTTTGGCCGGCTGAGCAGGCTGACACGCGAGGCGGTTTCGAGCGCGGTGTCGGTCAACTCGGCGGCCACCGCGGCCAGGCCCGAACCCGGAAAGCGCTCGGCGATGCGGTCGCGCAAGCGGGCGACGGTCTGGACGATCTTGCCGGGATCGAGAACGTGGGCGTTCATCCCAACCGTATAGCGCGAAACTCGGGCGCCGCAGAAGGGTGTGCGGCGCCGTGCGGGCTTGCTACAAATCGGTCTGCTTCGGGGCTTGGGATGGCGATTGCGCAGCGTGCGAATCCGGGACTGACGGCGCGGCTGATCCATTTCTATCGCCGTTCGGAAGGGGCCCGCGGCCTAGTGCTGCTGTCGCCTACCATGCTGATCATGGTCGCGGCGCTGGCGGCGCCGATGGCGCTGCTGGCGCTCTACAGTTTCTGGACCCAGGACGGCTATGCGCTGAACACGCAAGCGACGCTGGCGCAATATGCCACCAGCCTGGGACGGGCAACCTATCGCGAACTGTTCTATCGCTCAATCGAGATTTCGTCGCTCGTGACGCTGATCACCGTTCTGCTGGCCTATCCGATGGCGTATTTCGTCGCCTTCCGGGTGGAGAAATCGAAATTCGTCTGGCTGATCCTGCTGACCATTCCGTTCTGGACCAGCTATCTGCTGCGCGTTTTCGCCTGGAAGCTGATCTTGGGCTACAACGGCGTGATCAATTCGGGGTTGATGAGCCTGGGCCTGATCCGCCAGCCGCTCTCCTTCCTGCTCTACAATCCGACGGCGGTGATCGTGACGCTGGCGCATGCCTGGGCCGCGTTCGCGATCCTGCCGATCTATGTCAGCCTGGAAAAGATCGACCGCTCGCTGCTGGAGGCGGCGGCCGATCTCGGCGACGGGCCGATCCGCAGATTTTTCCGCATCACCCTGCCCCTGTCGCTGCCCGGCGTGATCGGCGCGGCGGTGCTGATCTTCGTGCCGACGACGGGCGACTACGTCACGCCCTCGCTGGTCGGCGGCTCGGACGGGGTGATGATCGCCAACGTCATCGAGGTGCAGTTCGACAAGATAGGCAACTGGCCCCTGGGCGCGGCGCTGGCGATGGCCAGCATGGCCGCGGTCGGCGTGGCGACGCTGCTGTTCGTGGCGGCGATGCGCGCCGCTGCGGCGAGGATCCGCTGATGCGCAAGGGCACCGGATTGTTCGCCTACGCGATCTTCTATCTCGCCTTCCTCTATGTGCCGGTGCTGTTCCTGCCGCTGTTCTCGTTCAACGATTCGGTGTTCATCGTCTTTCCGCTGAGCGGCTTCACGACCAGATGGTACGGCCAGATGCTGGCCGACGGCGCCATGCTGCACGCGCTGGGCAACAGCCTGGAAGTCGGCGCCATCACCGCGATCCTGTCGACTGTGCTGGGCTTGCTGGCGGCCAAGGCGTTGACGCGCTACCGTGTGCCGGGCGGGCCGGCCCTGCTCGCCTTCACCTCGCTGCCGCTGTTCATTCCGGACATCGTGCTGGGCATTTCGATCCTGATCCTGCTCAACGCGCTCGGCGTGCCGTTGTCGCTGGTGACGGTGATCGGCGGGCATTGCCTGATCTGCGTGCCGTTCGCCATCACGGTCCTGATGTCGCGCTTCGAAGGCTTCGACCGCAGCCTGGAGGAGGCTTCGCTCGACCTCGGCGAGAACGGCTGGATGACGTTCTGGCGCGTGACCTTTCCGCTCGCCCTGCCCGGCATCGTCTCCAGCCTGCTGCTCACCTTCATCGTCTCGTTCGACGAATTCCTGATCGCCTATTTCCTGGCCGGCAGCGAAGCGACGCTGCCGATCTACATCTGGGGCCAGCTGCGCTTTCCCTACAAGCTGCCGGCGGTGCTGGCGTTGGGCGCGCTGATCCTGGTCGCCTCGGCGATTCTGGTCGTGTTCGCCGAATGGGTGCGCAGCCACGGCATGAGGGAGCGCAAGCACACGATGGTGGGTGCATGACTGACATCAATGGACGCGCGCGCATTGAGCGCGACGACTTCCTTCACATCGCGCATGTCAGCAAGTCCTTCGGCGGCGTGACCGCAGTGGACGATGTGGATATCGCGATCCGGCGCGGCGAATTCTATTCGCTGCTGGGGCCGTCGGGCTGCGGGAAGACGACGCTGTTGCGCATGATCGCGGGCTTCGAGTTTCCCGGCACGGGCGAAATCTACATCGAGGGCGTGCGCATCACCGACACGCCGCCGCATTTGCGGCCCTCCAACATGGTGTTCCAGTCTTACGCGATTTTTCCGCATCTCAACGTGTTCGACAACATCGCCTATGGCCTGCGCAAAGAGCGGCTGGCGCGCGCGGAGCTGACGCGGCGCGTCGAGGAGGCGCTGGCGATGATCAAGCTGGACGGCTTCGGCGGCCGGCGGGCGGAGGAACTGTCCGGCGGACAGCGGCAGCGCGTGGCACTGGCGCGCGCGCTGGTGCGCCGGCCCAAGGTGCTGCTGCTTGATGAGCCCCTGGGCGCGCTCGACAAGCGTCTGCGCGAAGCCATGCAGATCGAGCTGCGGCAATTGCAGAAAAGCGTCGGCATCACCTTCGTGTTCGTGACCCACGACCAGGAAGAGGCGCTGTCGATGTCGGACCGCATCGCGGTGATGTCGGGCGGCAAGATCTTGCAAGTGGCGAGCCCGCGCGAATTGTACGAGGCGCCCAATTGCCGTGAGGTGGCCGATTTCATCGGCGAGATCAATTTCTTCGACGGCGTGGTGACGGCGCAGGGCGGCGGCTTCGCCGAGATCGACGCGGGGCCGGCCGGAGTTGTGCGCGCGGCTGCCGGCGACGCGGTGGGGACGAAGATTCTGGTCGCGCTCAGGCCGGAAAAGATCGCGCTGGCGGCGGATGCGTCGCCCAGTGCGGTGCGCGGCACCGTGACGGCGGCGGCCTATCTGGGCGAACGCAGCCACTACAACATCGCGATTGCCGGGCGCGCCGAACCGGTGTCGGTGGCGGCGCAGAATGCTGAAAAGATCGTCACGCGCGGCCATGCGCCGGGAGATACGGTGCATCTCAGCTGGGCGCCGGACGCGGTGGTGGTGTTGCCGCGTGAGTGAGTGCCCATCCCGCCGGGAGTGAGCTATCTCATCACGTCGGCAAAAATCTCTCGCACTTTTGTTTGCGCTTCCGCAAGGCGTCGTTCGAGTTCGGGGAAATCGCTCGCGCCGGCGGCGCGGACCAGGAGGGATTTGAGGCCCGGCGTCGCTTCGTCCGGTTCGAGCGTGCCGTCGAGAGCGATACGGAGGACTTGCATCAGCGCATGCTCGAGCGCGGCGCCTGCGATCAGGGTTTGCGCCGCGGCCGCCGCAAGGACGCCGGCGGCTTCAAGCTTTTGCAGCGCGGCGATGGTGTTGGTGTCCAGCGTTTGCGGGCTCGCGGCGCAGAGCTGCAGCGTCTGGGCGATGAACTCGATGTCGACCAGGCCGCCGGGCGCGAATTTCAGGTCCCAGCGGTTCTTGCCGGGGAATTGGCTGCTGAGCTTTTCGCGCATATCGCGGGCGTCGGCGATCACTTTGGGGCGCGCGACGGCGGCGGTCAGCGTCTTGCGGATCGCGCGCTCGACATCGGCGGCGAGACCGGGCGGCGCGACGATGACGCGGGCGCGGGTCAGCGCCATGCGCTCCCAGGTCCAGGATTCCTCGGCGTGATAACGCGCGAAGGATTGCAGGCTGACCGCGGCGGGACCTTTGTTGCCGGTGGGGCGCAGGCGCATGTCGACCTCGTAGAGGCCGCCGGCGGCGGTGTGCACGGTGAGCGCGGCGATCAGGCGCTGCGCCAGGCGCGCGTAATACACGATGACCGGCTGCGGCCTTGGGCCATCGCTCTGTTCGACGCCGGACGGGACGTCATAGACAAAGATCAGATCGAGATCAGAGCCGGCGGTCATTTCCCGTCCGCCAAGCTTGCCCATGGCGACGACGGCGAACTGGCCGCCCGCAATGCGCCCGGCGGTTTCGGCGAGTTCGGCTTCGACGGCCGGCAGCAGACTGGCGATGACGCTTTCGGCGATGTTGGCGAGCGCCGGGCCGGCGGCCGCCGCGTTCGCCGTGCCCTGGATGATCTGCACGCCGACGCGGAAGATCTGCTCCTTGGCAAAGCGGCGGGCGGCGTCGAGCGCGCCTTCATAGTCGCCGGCGCGCGCCAGAAGGTCGTGCAACTGGCCGTCCAGCGCCTCGCGCGACGGAAGCGTGCGCAGGAAATCGGCGTCGATCAGCGCATCGAGCGTCGCCGGCGCCCGGCTCAAATGCTCAGCGAGGCGCGGCGCGGAGCCGACGATGGCGGCGACGAGCCTGAGGAATTCCGGACGCGCCAGAAACTGTGAGAACAGCTGCACGCCGGCCGGCAGGTTGGTGAGGAAGCGGTCGAACTGCGCGAAGGCGGCGTCGGGATCGACCGTCGCCGCCAGCGCCGGCAGCAGCGCGGGGATCAGCTTGGTGAGGAGTTCGCGGGCCCGCGCGCTGCGCGTGGCGCGGACGCGGCCGTGATGCCAGCCGCGGATGGCACCCGAGATATGCGCGGCGTCGCGAAAGCCCATCGCCTGCAAGGTGCTAAGCGTGGCGGGGTCTTCTTCCACGCCGGTGAAGACCAGATTGCCTTCGCTGGCGGTCAGGTCCTGTTCGCGCTCGAACAGGCGGGCGTAGTGGCCCTGGACGGTCTCAAGCTGCGCCCGCAAGCCGGCATCGAACGCGGCGGCGCCGGCGTAGCCCATGAAGCAGGCGACATGGGCGATGCCTTCGGCCGACTTCGGAATCGAATGGGTCTGCTCGTCCTCGATCATCTGCAGGCGGTGCTCGAGCGTGCGCAAAAAGCGGTAGGCGTCTTTCAGCTCGGCGGTCGTGCTCTCCGACACCAGGCCGCGGGCGCACAGCGCGTCGAGCGCATCGACGGTGCGGCTTGGGCGCAGCGCCGGGACGCGGCCGCCGAGGATCAATTGCTGCGTCTGGGCGAAGAACTCGATCTCGCGGATGCCGCCGCGTCCGAGCTTGATGTTGTGGCCGGCGACGGCGACGGTCGAATGGCCGCCATGGGCGTGGATCTGGCGCTTGATGGAATGGATGTCCTCGATGGCGGCGAAATCCAGGTTGCGCCGCCAGATGAAGGGCTCGATGGATTTGAGGAAGCGGGCGCCGGTCGCCGGATCGCCGGCGCAGGCGCGCGCCTTGATGAAGGCGGCACGCTCCCAATTCTGGCCCATGCCTTCGTAATAGGACTCGGCCGCGTCGGTGGAGATGGCGACCTGCGTCGCGCCGGCGTCGGGGCGCAGGCGCAGATCGACGCGGAAGACGTAGCCGTCGGCGGTGATCTCGGTCAGCAGCTTGACGATGCCGCGCACCAGATCGACCGCGGCGCCGCGCGGATCGTCGCGCTTGCGGAAGGGGAAGACGCGGGGGTCGTAGAAGACGACGAGGTCGATGTCGCTGGAATAGTTGAGCTCGAAGGCGCCGTACTTGCCCATGGCGAGGATGACGAGGCCGGTGGAGGCTTCGAGCGCCGCGCCGTCGCGCTGCGCCATCTGCGCTCGTTCCGCCGCCTCGCGCAGCACAAAGCGCAAGGCGCCTTTGACGCAGGCATCGGCGAATTCGGTGAGCGCGGCCGTGACCTGTTCCAGCGGCCACAGGCCGGCGATGTCGGCGGCGGCGATCGCCAGAGCGGCGCGGCGCTTGGCGATGCGCAGGCGGGACATGGCCTCGGCCTGGGTTTGTGCATCGGCGGCGGAGAGCGCCAGCGCTTTGGCCGCGGCAATGATGCCGTCCGGGCCATCGCTCAGGAGTTGCGGCAGAATCGCGTGCTCGCGGATGGCGAGGCGGGCGAGGAACGGGCTGTTGCCGAAGATGGATTCGAGGAGGGCGCGGTGCGCCGGCTCCGGCGTGAAGCCATGCTCGGCGAGGGCATCGAAGGTGCGGGCCGCGCGCGCGGGATCGAAGGGCGGGGGCGGTGCGGCGGTCGAGAAGGCGGACATGGGATCCAGAATGTCATGGCCCGCAAATACGGGCCATAAGGTTGTCAATTAAAGCTCCGATGTCATCCCCGGCTGAGCGTTGCGTTAGCAACGCGAAGGGAAGGGGACCCAGGCGGCGACAACGATCCAGTCTTGAAAGAAAGTCCGCGCGATCCTTGAAGGACCTTCCGTTGTCGCCGCCTGGGTCCCCTTCCCTCGCCGCGCGAAGTGCACGGCTCGCCGGGGATGACAGCGGCGTTTTTCAGCGCGCTCTCGGCGCCGGTCTTGGGAAGCGCATCACGGCGCGCAGGCCGGGGCGGTTGTCCTGTAGCAACAGCTTGGCGTCATGCAGGCGGGCGACGGCGGCGACCAGGCTGAGGCCCAGCCCGGTGCCCGGCGAATTGCGGCTGGCTTCCAGGCGGACGAAGCGCTCGACGACGCGGGCGCGTTCGTCGAGCGGGATGCCGGGGCCGCTGTCGGCGACGCGCAGTTCGACGCCGTCGGGCGTTTCCAGCGCCGTCACGGTGACCTGGCCGCCGGAAGGCGTGTATTTGATGGCGTTGTCGACGAGGTTGGCGAGCGCCTGTGAAATCAGACTTCGGTTGCCGTCGATCATGGTGGCGCCGGCCGGCTCGATCTTGAGCGCGACGCCCTTCTCCTCGGCGAGCGGCGCGTAGAGTTCGGCCATGTCCTCGGCGATCGGCGCCAGATCAATCGGCGCCATCTCGCCGCGCGTCACGCCGGCATCGGCCTCGGCGATCAAGAGCAGTGCGTTGAAGGTGGTGATCAGCGAATCGGTCTCGGCGACGGCGGCCTCGATCTCGGTCGTTTCCGCACTTGCCGGGTCGAGGTGGCGCAGGGTCGCCTCCAGCCGGTTGCGCAGCCGGTTGAGCGGCGTGCGCAGATCGTGGGCGACCGAGTCGGTGACCTCGCGCACGCCCTTCATCAGGCGCTCGATGCGGTCGAGCATGGCGTTGAGATTTTCGGCCAGCACGTCGAATTCGTCGTGGCTGTCGCCGACCGGCACGCGGCGGGAGAAGTCGCCGTCGATGATCTCGGCGCTGGTGCGGTTGATCGAATCCAGGCGCGCCAGCATGTTGCGGCTCATCATGGCTCCGCCGACCAGGCCCAGCAGCAGCACCAGGCCGACGGTCCAGGGCAGCGTGGTCGTGAACAGGCGCTCGGTCAGGTAGCGCTCATGCACGTCGCGCGCGACCAGCAGGTTGATGCCGCCGGCCAGCGCGAAGACGCGGCCGCGGGCGCGCCGCGTCTCGAAGCCGCTCTCGATCGGGCGCTGATAGTCGAACTCCACGAAATTGTCGGGATGCTCCATATTGGCCGGCCAGGGATCGAGATTGCCGACGATGCGGCGCTTGAAGCGGTCGGCCAGCAGGTAGAGGCCCAGCCCGCTATGCTCGGAGCGGCTGCGCACGACCTGGCCCAGGCCATAGAGGCCGAGCTGCTGGTATTGCTCGGAGAGGCCGACAATCTCCGCCTCGATGGTCTGGTCGGTCTGCGCGTCGAGCGCGCGGCGCGTGTTCCAGTAGGTGAAGGCGATCAGCGCCGCCACGGAGATGGCGAAGACGGCGACATAGACAAGAACGATGCGATAGGCCTGCGTTCGCAGTATGCTAGGCGCGCGCACGGATCATGCCGCCGTCCGCGTCGCACGAATCATGTAGCCCGCGCCGCGCACCGTGTGCAGCAGCGCCGTATCGAAACCCTTGTCGATCTTGGCGCGCAGGCGCGAGATGTGGACGTCGATGACATTGGTCTGCGGATCGAAGTGATACTCCCAGACGCTCTCCAGGAGCATCGTGCGGGTGACGACCTGGCTGGCGTGGCGCATGAGATATTCGAGCAGGCGGAATTCGCGCGGCTGCAGGTCGATATCGGCGCCAGCGCGCTGGGCGGTGCGGGTGAGCAGATCCAGTTCGAGGTCGCCGACCTGAAGCCTTGTCTTGACCGCCTGCGGCGAGCGGCGGCGCATGAGGGCATCGATGCGCGCCAGCAATTCGACGAAGGCGTAGGGCTTGGTGAGATAGTCGTCGCCGCCGGCTTTGAGGCCCTTGACGCGGTCGTCGACCTCGCTGAGCGCGGAGAGGAACAGCACCGGCGTGACGTTGCTGTGCTCGCGCATGTCGGCGACGACCTTGAGGCCGTCCATCTTGGGCAGCATGCGGTCGATGATGGCGACGTCGTAGGGCCGCGACAGCGCCAGCGTCAGCCCGGTCTCGCCGTCGGCCGCGTCGTCGACGACATGGCCGGCCTCCTTCAGCCCGTTGACGAGATAGCGCTGAGCTTCCAGATCGTCTTCGACAACGAGAATGCGCATCGGCCCTGCTCCGCATTTGAAAAAAGGGTCCGCGCCGGCGGCAGCAACGGGGGGGATGGGGCCGCCACCACCGGCGCGGGGGCCGGACGATGCTTTCGCACCGTCCGGTACTCTTAAAGCTCGAAGCGTTCCGCTTCGAGTCAATTCAATTGGGCGCCTCCGCGCCCGTTATGCCTGTCCGATATCGACGGCGACGAAACGCGTACCGCCTTGCGTCGCTACCAGCAGCAGGACCGTGTGATGTCCGGCCGACCGCGCCGCGGCGATCTGGGCCAGGATATCGCGCGGCGTATGCACCGGCTTGTTGGCGACCGACAGCACCACGTCGCCCGGCTGGATGCCCTTGTCGCCGGCATCGCTGTCCGGATCGACGCGCGTCACCAGAACGCCGTCGATGGTCTCGTCGATGTTGAAGTTGCGGCGCGCTTCGGGCGTCACCGCGGAGAGGCCGAGCCCCATGGCCTGAAGATTGGCCTGGCCGCCGCCCGCGCCTTGCGCGTCGTCGCGGCTGTCGGGATCGTTGGCGGACGCGACCTGCTGATCGGGACGATTGCCGATCTTCGCCGTGATGGTCCTGGTCGCGCCGTTGCGCAGCACCGTGAAGCTGGCGCTGGCGCCGGCCGGCAGGGACGCGATATGGCGCGTCAGGTCGCGGCTATCCTCGACCGTGCGGCCGTTGAGCGCGGTGATGACGTCGTAGGTCTGGAAGCCGGCGCTCGCCGCCGGTCCGCCGGCCACGACTTCGGCGACGATGGCGCCCTTGGGTGAGGTGATGTTCAGCGTGGTGGCGATCTCGGGCGTGATGCTCTGGATATTGACGCCCAGATAGCCGCGGTCGACATGGCCGTGGGCCTGTAACTGCGCGATCACGTCATGGATGGTCGAGGCTGGAATCGCGAAGCCGATGCCGACGCTGCCGCCGGACGGCGAATAGATCATCGAGTTCATGCCGATGACCTGGCCGCGCAGATCGAAGGTCGGGCCGCCGGAATTGCCGCGGTTGATCGGCGCGTCGATCTGGATGAAGTCGTTATAGGCGCCGCCGCCGATCTCGCGTCCGAGCGAGGAGACGATGCCGGCGGTGACCGAATTGGAGAGGCCGAAGGGATTGCCCACGGCCACGACCCAGTCGCCGACGCGGACCTGGCGGTCGTCGCCGAACTCCACGGTCGGAAGCGCCTTGTCGCTCTTGATCTTGAGCAGGGCGATGTCAGTCAACGGATCGGTGCCGACCAGCTTGGCGTCGAAGCTGCGCCCGTCGGGCAGCTTGACGGTGATTTTGTGCGAATTCTCGATGACGTGATTGTTGGTCACGACGAAGCCGGCGCGGTCGATGATGAAGCCGGAGCCGGCGGAGATCGCCTTGCGCGGCGTGCGCGGCGCGGTGCCGCCCTGGCCGTATTGATTGAAGAAGTCGCGGAACGGCGCCGGCAGGGCGTCGGCATTGGCCGGACCGGTCTCGACCGTCTCCGAGGTGATGGTGACGACGGCCGGGCTGACGCGCTCGACGAGGTCGGCGAAGCTGAACGGGGCGCCGTTTTCCAGCATGCGCGGCGCCGTGCTGCGCACCACCGGATCGGCGGCCGCCAGGACGCGCGGCGCCGGATCGGCCGCCGGCCGGACACCGGGAACGAAGGCAAAGGCGCTGAGGCCGACCAGCACGACGACGGCGGCGGTCCCCATGGCCAGCACATGGCGGTGGCGACGGATCGGATTGGGCTGTTGTTCGGACATAGGCTGCTCTCCTGGAACCTGCGACGGGCGGGCACGATACGCCCAGTAACCCCCAAATCTTACTCAATTCATTCCGTAACATTAAAGGTCTGTAACTACTTCAGCCAGCGCCGGATTCTCGCGCGGATGTGAAGGACGGACCTTTTGTCAGGGCTCGCCGGCGCTCGCCTTGCGGCCGGCCCGGATCACAACCCACATGGCTACGCCCGCAGCCATTATCAACACAGCAAAAGGTGTCAGCCATAAGGCATAGGTGTTCGCGGCGAAGGGCGGCTTCATCAAAATAAAATCGCCGTAACGCGCGACGAGATATTGCTTAATCTGATCGTCGCTCTCGCCGGCCTTGATGTGCTCGCGGATGAGACTGCGCAGATCGGCGGCAAGCGGCGCGTTGGACTCGTCGATCGACTCGCCCTGGCAGACCATGCAGCGCAGTTCTTTTTGCAGGGCGCGGGCGCGCGCCTCCTGTGCCGGATCGGCAAGCGTGCCGGGCGCGGGGGCGGCCGCGGCGCCGGCGGCGCAAAGGAAAAGAAATATCGCGGCCAGCAGACGCTTCATTCGGCGGGGGCCGGAACAGCGTCGGGCATGGCGCTCGCCTTGCGCAGGCGGCCCCACAAGGATGCGAAACCGCCCAGCGCCATCACCAGCGCACCCAGCCAGATGAAGGGCGCCAGCGGATTGACATAGGCGCGCAGCGTCCAGCGGTTGCCATCGCGACGGTCGCCGAGCGCGAGGTAGAGGTCGCTGAAGATGGTGGTGCGGATCGCGGTCTCGACCGTCTCCTGGCGCTCGGCGGGAAAGACGCGGCGCTCGGGATGCATGACGGCGATGGCCTGGCCGCCGTTGAGCACGGTGATGTTGGCGCGCGCCGCCTGATAGTTCGGACCTTGCGCGCCGACGACACTATCGAGGCGAAGGGCGTAGCCGCCGACATACATCTGTTCGCCGGGGCTGAGGACTTCGAGCGCTTCGCTGCGCCATAAGGTCGTGCCCGCGACGCCGATCAAGGTCACGGCAAGTCCGGCATGGGCGAGCGACGAAGCGATGGCGCTGGCCGGCAGCGCGCGCAAGCCGCGCCTGGCAATGTCGATGGCGCTGGCGGCCACCAGCCAGCCCGCCACCGCGAAGGCGCCGGCGCCGGCCAGGGTTGTGGGCGTGGTGAACGCCAGGATCGCGAGCGCCGCGACGGCCGCGATGCCGAGGGCAGGCGCCAGGATGCGCAGGGCAGTGCGCAGATCGCCCTTGCGCCAGCCCAGGCGCGGTCCGAACGGCACCAGCACCAGAAGTGCGAAGAAAATCGGCGCGAAAGTCAGCGCGAAAAACGGCGGGCCCACCGAGATCTTGGTGCCGGTCAGCGAATCGAGGACCAGCGGATAAAGCGTGCCGACGAACACGGTCGCGGCCGCGGCGGTGAGGAAGACGTTGTTGAGCAGCAAAGAGGTTTCGCGGCTGACGGGTTCGAAGGAGGTGCCTTCCTGCAGGCTTGGCGCGCGCCAGGCGAACAGCGCGAGCGCGCCGCCAATGGCGGTGAAGATTAGCGCCAATATATAGAGTCCGCGCGTCGGATCGCTGGCGAAGGCGTGCACCGAGGAGAGGACGCCGGAGCGCACCAGGAAGGTGCCGATCAGGCTGAGCGAAAAGCCGGCGATGGCCAGCAGCAAGGTCCAGCTGCGGAAGGCGCCGGTGCGCTCGGTGGCGAGCGCCGAATGCAGCAGCGCGGTGGCGATCAGCCAGGGCATCAGCGAGGCGTTCTCGACCGGATCCCAGAACCAGAAGCCGCCCCAGCCGAGCTCGTAATAGGCCCACCAGGAGCCCAGCGCGATGCCGAGCGTCAGCGCGATCCAGGCGGCGAGCATGAACGGCCGCGCGGCGCGGGCCCAGTCGCGCTCTTTGGTGATCAGCGCGGCGGCGGCATAGGCGAAGGCGGCGGAGAGCCCGACATAGCCGATGTAGAGCATGGGCGGATGCACCGCGAGGCCGAAATCCTGCAGCAGCGGATTGAGGCCGTCGCCCTCGAACGGCGCCGGATCGAGGCGCACGAACGGGTTCGAGGTGAACAGGATAAAGAGGATGAAGGCGGCGGCAAGCAGGCCCTGCACGCCGAGCGCGGCGCTGGTCAGACGCTCACTGCCGCGGCGGGAGAAGGCGACGGCGGCGGAATAGATGCTGAGCACCAGCACCCACAACAGCATGGAGCCTTCGTGGTTTCCCCACACGCCGGAGATTTTGTAGATCATCGGTTTGAGCGTGTGCGAATTCTGCGCCACGTTGAGGATGGAAAAATCCGAGGTGATGGAGGCGTAGGTCAGCGCTCCGAAGGCGAGGCCGACGAAGACCAGCAGGCCCGCGGCGCTCGACGACGCGACGCGCCGCGCCAACACCGCTTCGATGCGTGCGCCGGAGAGCCCGGCGATGGCCTCGACGATCGCAAGCGCCAGGGCGAGGCAGAGCGCGAGCTGGCCGATCTCGCCGGTCACGTCTTATTCCTCTTCATTGGGCGCCTTCCTTCCAGCGGCCGGAGCGCTTGAGCGCATCGACGACTTCGGGCGGCATGTAGCGCTCGTCGTGCTTGGCGAGGACCTCGCTGGCGGTGAAGGTGCCGGCGCCATCGAGCGCGCCGAGCGCGACGACGCCCTGCCCTTCGCGGAACAGCGCCGGCAGGACGCCGCGATATTTGACCGGCACATTCGCCTTGCCGTCGCTGACCGTGAAGCGGACATCGGCGCCGGCACCGTGGCTGACACTGTGGGCCAGGACCAGCCCGCCGATGCGGAAGGCGACGCCAGCCTGGACGTGCTTCGCGAAGACGTCGCTCGGGCTGTAGAAGTAAAGGACGTTGTCCTTGAGCGCGAAGAGGACGAGCCCGGCCGCGCCGGCACCGGCCGCCACAAGGGCGACGGCAAAAGCCAGGCGGCGGCGCTTTTTGGGTGTCATTTCATATCGGCTGCAAATCGGGCGGACTATAGTGAGAGGAACCGTCACGGTCCAAACGCCGGCGGGCCTCGCTTCCGCCCAAATTGCCGCACAAGGTCGTAACATACCGAGGGGTTCTTCGATGAACAAATTCCGTGTCGTCCTTGCTGTTATGGCGGCTCTGCTTCTGTCGGCGTGCTATCCGCCGGTGACCAGAAGTCCGGTCGGCACGACCGCCGCGCAGACGCCCGATCCGGTCCTGCTGGGCACCTGGAAAGGCAACAGCAGCGACGGCAAGCCGTCCTACTTCCATTTTTTGCTGCAAAGAGGCGGCACGATCACGGCGATCATCGTCGAGTCCGGGCCCAAGGCCGAAGACTGGAATTACGTGACGCTGACGACGGCGGCGCTGGGGGCCAACCGGTTCATGAATGCGCGGATGCTGCTGAGCAACGGAATACCGGAAGGCGGCGATCCGGCGGTGCAGCCGAACGGCACCGTGCCGGTACTCTATCGCATCGACGCCAAGGGCGTCCTGACGCTGTCCATGATGGACGAAGCGGCAACGAAGGCCGCGATCCGCGCCGGCAAGATCAAGGGCACGATCGAAAAGGGCGACATGGGCGACGCGGTGATCACCGCCGCGCCGGCGGCGCTCGACAAATTCCTGCAGACGCCGGCAGGGCTGGCGCTGTTCGCCAATCCGTTCTTCACGCTGAAGAAGGTGGAGTGACGACGATGAAGGTGCCGTCCTTTGCTTTTGTCGTGCTCGCGGGTTTGAGCCTTTCGGCCTGCGTCAGCGTCAAAGAACCGATCGGCACCAGCGTCGGTTACGTCAACGATCCGGCGCTGGAAGGGCTGTGGCTCAGCGCGCCGGACGACAAGAAGCCGCCGTCCTATATCCACGTCCTGGCGAATGACGACAACACGTTCACCGTCGTCGGTGTGGCGCAGAAGCATGGCGACGACAAGGCCAGCTGGGGCGTCCTGCAGGTCACCACGGTGCGGCTGGGCGCCAACCGCTACATGAACGTCCACGAGGTCAGCGAAGACGGCAAGCCGAAAGAGGCCGACGGTCCGGATGCGAACATCCCGCTGCTTTACACGCTGAGCGGCGATACGCTCTCGCTGTTCGCCTTCGACGACAAGAAGACCAAGGACGCGATCAAGGCCGGGCGCATCGAAGGCAAGATCACCCAGAACAAATTCGGCACCGGCTCTTACGACACCGTGGCGATCACCGCGGACGGACCGCACCTCGACGCGTTCCTGAAGGCCATGGATGCGCCGGACCTGTTCGGGCCGGTGATGGTGCTGCACCGGGTGCCGCCGCCGCGCTGAGCGCGATTCTAGTGCGCCGCCTTTTGCAGCATCGTGTCGGCTAGACCCGTCTCGTAGTTCAGGCCTTCCACCGTCAGCACGACTTCGCGCGGCCATTCGGCGCGGGCCAGGCCCTTGCGAGTCAGCGCGTTCCACACCGCTTCGTTGTAAAGGCCGGTCGCGTCCTTGCCTGCCACGATCGCGTCGCCGAGATGAAAATGGTCGCCATGGGCGCCCGGAAACTGGGCGATGACGACTTCGCCGTCCGGGCGCTGCGTGGCGGCGCCGGGAATGCGAGCGAGGGCCTGGAACAGGGTCAGGGTGCGAAGCTGCAGCGGGTTGAGCTTCAAGGGATTGTGTTTCGGCGGCATGGCGGTCCTTGAATGGGCGGATGAGCGCCTCCCCTTTGGCACGCTTGCACGCGCCATGCAATTTTCGCCCCCGGCGCTATAGTCGGCCCGTCATTCGAACGGGGACCACAGCGTGAGCGCAGCAAGCGACGGACCTTTCTTCGGCATCCGCGTCGTCGATTTCGGCCGCTATATCGCCGGGCCCTATTGCGCGGCGCTTTTGGGCGACCTCGGCGCCGACGTCATCCGCGTGGAAAAACGCGAGGGGCGCGAGGACCGCACGCTCGTGCCGCTCGCGGAGAACGAAGACGGCACGCCGCGCGAAGGCGCCATGTTCCTGCAGATGAACCGCAACAAGCGAAGTCTCACCTGCGATCCGATGAACGAGGCCGGGCGCGAAGTGGTGCGGCGGCTGGTGCGCGGCGCCGATGTGGTGGTGGCGAATCTGCCGGCGGAGACGCTCAAAGCCATGGGGCTGGATTGGGCTTCGGTGTCCAAAATCAATCCGCGCCTGATCCTGGCGGTCGGCACGGCGTTCGGGCTCGAGGGGCCGTATGCGACGCGCGTCGGCTTCGACGGCGTGGCGCAGGCGATGTCCGGCGCGGCGTATTTCTCCGGCAGCGAAGAGCAGCCGGTGCGCTCGGCGGCGCCATGGGTCGATTTCGGCACCGCGTCTTTGCTGGCACTCGGCGTGGCGGCCGCGCTGCGCGCGCGCGAGGCGAGCGGCCAGGGACAGATGGTCGAGGGCGCCCTGCTGCGCACCGCGCTGACGTTTTTTTCGCCGACGCTGATTGAGGAGGAGGCGCTGAAGATCGGGCGGGTGCCGTCGCTGAACCGCAGCCAGACCGCGGGACCGTCGGATATCTTCAAAGCCAGGGACGGCTGGATCACCGTGGCGGTGAACGGCGATCCCTTGTTCCGCCGCGCCGCCAAGCTGATCGGCGCGCCGGAATGGCTGGAGGACAAGCGCTTCGCCTCCGACAAGGCGCGCGGCGATCACGGCGAGATCATTTCGGCGCGGGTCGGTGCCTGGGTGGCGCAGCGGACGAGCACGGAAGCCATCGCCGCTTTCGAAGGCGCGCGGGTGCCGGCGGGACCGGTGTACGCACCGCGCCAGACGCTGGACGATCCGCATGTAAAGAGCGGCGATTTCTTCGCCGAGGTGGATTTTCCCGGTATCGGCAAGGCGAAGGTGGCGGCGACGCCGGTGAAGCTGCACGGCACGCCGGGCACGGTCCGGACGCGGCCGCCGCTGCTGGGCGAGCATACCGATGAAGTATTGCGCGAGCTGGGATTCAGCGGAATGGAGATCGCGGCGTTGAAGCAGGAAGGGGCGGTGTAGGACAGTGAGCATAGAAAGCGACCGTCAAGTTTTGCTCGGTCTGCTGCGAAACACTGGAACCGATCGCCTTCCCGGAAAATTGCTCTACAGTGGTCTCGGCACGCTAAAGCCGGGAAAACTTTATCTTCTGGGCTACAATCCAGGCGGAGACGCATTGATCGAACAAAGTACGGTAAGTGAGCATCTGTCTTCACTTACCGCCGACTGGAACGAATATTTGGATGCGAAGTGGCGTCGGAGCGCCAAGGAGCTAGCAGCAGGAACAGCGCTGCTGCAGAAACGAATCCAGAACCTGCTGCAGGTTCTTTCGCTACCAGTTCGTGAGGTGTGTGCATCGAACATCGTGTTTGCAAGAAGTGCGCGAGCAGATGATCTCTCCAACTCCACCACTCTCGAGGCGAATTGCTGGCCGGTTCATCAATGGATATTGGAAAGAGTCCAACCAAAATTGATTCTTGGGTTGGGAAACGATGTATTCGATGCGTTGCTTAAGCAAGCTGAGCATAAGAGCGTTATTGACGAGACGCCCTCGGACCATGCCGATTGGATGTGCCGAGCCTGCGAATTGGAGAATTCGGGTCGTAAATACCGTGTGGTGTCCATCCCACATTTGAGCGTCTACAAGATCGAACACCGACAGCGTGTACTGGATTGGTTACGTCAGCAGATCGAGTAGCAATTTTCGGCTTGTTCACGCGATTTCATTCCAACATAAGCGGTCCGATTTCGCCATTACCGCTTCATACGGTAATCCATTTTTTCTTCAGCAACAAAATTGGGTCGCCCGCATGAAGCGGGCGATGACGGCTTTGGATAGTTTCATTTGGCCCCAGACGACCGCGGTCTGCATCACTTTTTATACGGCACGGTCTTGCGAAATTGCTGTTCGGGCCAGGCGAAATCCTCGCGGCGGAAATTCGCGCCGAAATGGGCGAGGTAGCGCCAGACATTGTGCAGGATGTCGGCCTTCCACAGCGCGGGCAGCGCTTCGATCTCTTCGCTGCCGAGCGGTGTTGTCGAACAATATCCATCCACGACCGGGTCGTGATAGCCGCGCCTGGTCTGTGCCACGTCGGCGGCGCGGGCGTCGATGCGGCTGGCTTCGAAGTCGATGATCCCGGTCAGCACGCCGCCGGAATAAAGCAGGTTGGCGCCGATCAGGTCGCCATGAATCAGCGCGCGGGGAAACTGCCGCGCACCGAGCGCCGTCAATTGCGCCACGACCAGCTCAGCCTGCGTTTCGAGCAGGTCCGCCAGCGCCGGATCGCCGGCGCGCAGCGGTTCGAGCAGGCGCGCGCGCCGAGCGGCATCGCCGGACGGACCGGTCGCCGCATCGGCGGCGGCGATGCGGCCGGGGCGTTGCGGCTGCGTCGCGCCGCGCAGCTTGCTGTTGATGTGCGCGGTTGTGCGGCCGTCCTGCCGATAGTCCTCGTCGCTTTGCGTTTTCCTGGGGCGGCCCGGGAGCAAGGCAAAGAGATCGTAGAGGCCGCCCTCCGCCTCGAACGGATCGCCGAGCGGTACCGGAACCGGCAGGCCGCTCTGTGCGGCGATGTTCAAGGCTTGATGCTCCCAGCGCACCGAGTCCGCGCCGGCATCCCAGCCGTAGCGGCGCAGGATGAAATCGCCTTGCGGCCCCGCGACGCGCCAATGCGCGTTGTGACGCTTTCCGATCAGACGGATACGCCGCGGCGCGACGCCGAACTGGCGGACGATATCGGCGATGGACATGGCGGCAATCTAGCAGCGGCGCGCGACAGGCCGCTAGGCGGACTTCGGCGGAACGCGCCGCACGCGGCGGATGACGAGTTCGTCGACTTCCAGGCGGCGGATGCGGGCGCGCTTGATCGTCAGCGTACCGATGGCGAGGTAACCGACGGCGAAGGCGCCCAGCGCCAGCGCACCGAGCGCGACGGCGGCGGGCGATGGGCGTTGCGGACGATCCATGCGGGACCTCGCCTTTGGTTTCCGCTCAGACGATAGCGAAGAACGCGACCTATTTCAGCGTGGCGAGATAGGCCGCGACGTCGCCGGCCTGCCCCGCATTGGAGAAGCCGGTAAAGGTCATCTTGGTGCCTGGAACCACGCTCGAGGGCGACTGGAGATACGGCACCAGATTGGCCTCGCTCCAGACGATGCCGGCGCCCGCCATGGCGCGCGAATAGGCGTAGCCCGCCAGCGTGCCCGCCTTGCGCCCGACGATGCCGAAGAGGTTGGGTCCGACGCGATTGGCACCGTCCTTGGCCGCCGTGTGGCAGACCATTCAGCGCTTGAAGAGGTTCGCGCCGTTCGCCGCATTGCCGGTCGCCGACGCGCCGGATGCGCCGGATGCGCCGGCTACGAGCGCGGCGGCGACGACCGAGGCCGACAGAAACTTCAGAGTGCGACCCATGTGAAGATCCTCAACGTGTTGTTGTCGGAGGCGTTGCGGCCGAAACCGTCATAGTTGGCCGCCGCGCCGTCGAACTTTGTGTAGAGCGTGTATTGCAGTCCGGCGCGGACATTGAGCCGGCCGGCGATGTGTTCCATGTCCCGACCGAACAGCGTGCCGTCGACCTGGAAGGTCAGGCCGCTGCTGTTGGGCTTGAAGGTAGCGTTGTCGGCATAGAGCAACGGATCGGCGCTGCCCCAGGTGTCAAACACGCCCACCGAACCACCGATTGTGTTGTGCCAATAGTAGGACGCATCCAACCGTACATCGTGGAGCGCGTTGGTGAGGTTCGCCGCTCCAAGCAGTATCTGCGAGGCGGCAAGGTTCTGATGCTCGTCGGTGTAGCGCGCGTTCACCGTGTAGATGTTCTTGCCGTCGCCGATGAACTGATAGGAGCCGTCGATGCCCAAGTCGCGGTAGCGGTCCGTCGTGCCGGCCGACATGTCGCCGCCCGGATAGAGATTGGCGAGCAGCGCGAAGGCGCCGACTTCGAAGTTCTGCGCGCCGAAATCCTTCTGCCAAGCGACGCGAAAATACGGCGCGGCGCCGCTGACGATGCCGGCGCCCTCGTCGGCACCCATCGCGCTCAGAAAATTGTGCGACGGCGTCCAATAGGCGGCAACCTCGGTGTAGAGGCTCGAATCCCAATAGGCGTAGGCGCTGACGCCCAGAACGCCCTGCGCCAGACCGCCGTCGAACAGCGTCGCGGCGGCCGGCGCCGGCGCCAGGTCGCTGCCCGTGTAGGGATAGCCCCAGGCGGGAAGCGTGTTCCAGGCGTCCTGAACGCCCGGCGCATTGTTGAGGCTGAGGCCGGCGAGCACATCGGAGCCGAACACGGTCGCGCGCGTGATGGCGCGCAGATCGAGATTGTCCCAGCCGACGGCGCGGCCGACCCCGTCATAGGTCCATTGGGTGAAGCCGCCGAAATGGCTGCCGACGCCGCCGGCGACGAAGACGCTGATCTGATCGATGGTGGCGTTGTTGTTGACGCCGTAATGCGGCGCCGGCGGCCCGGCCTGATCGGAAGCGGTGTTGACGAAGGCGGCGATGGCCATGGCGGAGACAGGATTGGTGAAGCTTTCTCCAGCCTGCATTGTGTAGCCCTCCAACTTGAATTGGCGGCCGAATTGGGTGAGCTGCGGTCCGAAACTGCCGATGTGGCAGGCGCTGCAGGGCTGGCCGGTCTGCTCGGCGAAGCTGGGAACGGCGAATGCGGCGGTGGTCGAAGCCGCCAGCGCAGTAACTGCGAGGGCCAACGCCGCGAGAATTTTTCGCGCCGGGCGTGCCGAGCGGTCGAATTGCCTACGAGCCATCGAATTATCCTGAAAGTCCGGAGACAAACAGCGCCGTTCGGGCGCTGGACTCCTCGAGTCGGCGGAACAAACGGACGCGTTCTCGCCGCGGCTGCGAGTCATCGATTGCAGAAAATGCCGGATCGTCGTGGCGCCGACGCGCCTAACGACGAAGCAACGCGTCCAGGTGGAATCGGTTCCAATCGGTATGTGAAAGAAACGTCAGATTGGACGGCTCAGGCCGCGGCGGCGGCTGCCTGCGCGGCCTTGCCGCGGCGGCGCAGGAGTTCGGCTTCTTCTTCGCTGAACAGGATCGCTGTCAGGGCGCAGACGATTTCGAACTGGCTTTCGACCACGGCGCGGCGCGGGCCTTCGGATGAGCGCAATTCCTTGACCACGTCTTCGTTGTAGCTGCGCAGGAGCTGGCACATCTCCTCGTCGGCCTTCTTGGCCGCGGCGCCGAACGAGGCGGCGACGGCGAGGTTCTTGCAGCCGACCACGAGCCGGGCATAGCGCAGGCCGCGCTCGGTCTTGTCCGGATCGATGGCGCGCGCGAAGTCGGGATATTTCGGGCCGCCGCCGAAGCTGCCGCTCTTCTGTATCGGCAAGGCCGCGGCCAGTTCCTTGGGCGCGCGCTCCATGAAGCCGTCCATAACTTCGGCGAGCGCGGCGCGGTCCTTCATCAGGCGCTGGCCCCATTTGCCGTCGCGGCGCATCTCGATGCCCTTGACGATGCCGCTGGAGAGCGTGGTGAAATTCGCCAGATTGTCGAGCAGCGCTGCCTCGTCGAACATCGGATGGCGCGCCTCGCGCACCGCCTTGCCGTAATTCTCGATGTCGCCGAAAATGATTTCGCCCACCAGGCCCATGTCGGTGGAGCTGATCAGCGTGTCCTGGGTCTGACGCGAAATGCTGAGCGGCAGTTTCAAGGCTTCCCAGGGGCGCGCCAGGCGGTGCATGGCGATGACGGCGACGTAGGGCGCGGCGTCGGGCGATTTCTCCGCCAGGCGATCGTAGATCTTGCGCAGCGGCCAGAGCAGATCGTCGGTCAGGGTCGGCACCGGCTTGGGCAGCGCCGCCTGCAGCTCGGTGACATCGGGGCCGACGGCGAGCAGCAGCGCCATCTCGACGGCGTCGGCGACGACCATCTCGGAGCTCAATGCTATGCGCGCGGCCTTCTGGCCGGCGGCATCGCCGAGCCTGGCCTGCATCGCAGCCGACGCGATCGCCCAGAACGCGGCGGCGCGCTCGCGCGCCTGGCCGTGCTGGCCGGCGAGGATGAGAGCCTTGAAGTCCTTGATGTAATCCTTGGATTGCTCGACCAGCAGCGTCTGGCTGATCCAGGCCCAGACCGGCGTGACGCTGCCGCGCGCGATCGAACCTTTCTGCTTGGCCTTGCGCGGATGCAGGGTGAAGAGATCCTCGAACGGCATGCAGAAGGCGCGCAGCGGCGTCGGCGTGCGGTCGGCGCCGGCGGCGCGGCGCAGAGCGGGACGCAGGCCTTCGAGAATCATTTCGTGCGGCAGGAGCTTGCCGTCGACCAGGCGGTCCACTTCCACCGCTTGCGCCAGGCGCGCGGCGATCTGCTCGGGCAAACCGCCCAAGAAAGATTTTAGCAATCCGGTTCGTTCCGGCGAGATCATGTGGCCCCGAAAGGACGCAACAAAGGGGACAGGATTGCGGCCTTACCCGTCAGATATAGTCGAGGGACGGTTAATGCGATGTTGCCAGCGGAATACTGAAGACAGAATACGGGGATCGGAAACCCTTCTGATCCCCGTATTCTGTGCTCTGGCGTCCGATTCATGCAATCGCCGGTAGTGTCAGCCTGACGCCCAGGCCGCCGAGTTCGGAGGCGCCGAGGTCCAGCGAACCGCCGTAAAGCTTGGCGATGTCGCGGACGATGGCGAGGCCGAGGCCGCTGCCGGGGACGCTTTCGTCCAGCCTTTCGCCGCGCTCGCCGACTTGGGCGCGCTCCTCCGGGGTGAGGCCGGGGCCGTCATCCTCGACCGCGATCAGCAGGCTGGCGCCGCCCGGCGCGGCGCTGACGCGAACCCGCCCATGCGCCCACTTGCAGGCGTTGTCGATGAGATTGCCGGCCATCTCCTCCAGATCCTGGCGCTCGCCCTTGAAGGCAAGACCGGGCGGGCAGGAGAGTTCGATCGCCACCGCGCGGTCCTGGTGGATGCGGCGCAGGGTGCGGACCAGATCGTCGAGCACGCTTGCGACCGGCGTTCGGCTGCCCAGGACGGCGAGCGCGCCGGCGGCGCGGGCGCGGGTGAGATAGTGATCGACCTGGCGCCGCATGGCGACGACCTGGCGGTTCACCGCGTCGGCCAGCGGCCCCGGCTGCGCCTCGGCTTCGCTGGCGAGGACCGTCAGCGGCGTCTTGAGGAAGTGCGCGAGATTGGAAACGTAGGAGCGGGCGCGGCCGACGACTTCGGCGGAGTGTTCGATCAGGCTGTTGAGCTCGGAGGCGAGCGGTTCGATCTCGGAGGGGAAATGACCTTCGAGGCGCCGCGCGCTGCCGGCGCGAATGCGGTGCAGCGCCTGCGTCACCCGGCGCAGCGGCTGCAGGCCGACGCGGACCTGGAGGAAGACGGCGGCGATCAGGCCGAGGCCGAGCACGACGAAGGACCAGATCAGCGTGCCGTTGAAGGCCGCGATGCGCTGGTCGAGTTCGGCGGTGTCGGCGGCGACGTAGAGCATGTAGGCGCGGCTGTCGTCGGGCTTGGCGGTGGCGGTGATGGGAAATTCGATGCGCCGCGACAGGATGCGCAAATGCTGGCTGTCGGGGCCATCGCCATAGCCGGCGGCGACGCCGTCCTTGGCCGGAGCGAAGGCGCCGAGCCTGAGCGTCTGGTCGAGCAGCGAATGGGAGATCAGCGACTTGCCGTTGCCCACCGGCGTCACCTGCCAGTAGTCGCCGGAATAGGCGCGCTGGAAACTGGCGCTGAGGTAGCGCTCCTGCAGATGGATCGCGCCGCTTGCATCGTGGCCGGCGGCGGCGACCAGCGCATCCAGATCGTCGCCGATCTCCGAATCGAAATCGCCCTGCACCGAGGTGCGGAAGGCGCTGGACAGAATGAGCCCGCCGCCGACCAGCGCCAGCACGGTCCACACTGCCGCCGCGGCGATGAGGCGGCCGGCGAGGGAATTGAGGCGCAGGCGGGTGAGGATGGGGGTTTGGACGCGGCTCACGATTTGGCTTTCCTGCGCGTCTTTAGACGTTCAAGAAAAATTGTCATCCCCGGCGAGCGGAGCGGAGCGTAGCGAGGGAAGGGGACCCAGGATGAGCCGCTTGGACAATCGCGAAGAACAAGACGCCGCTTCATTCTGCTGCTTTCCAAATGCGGCTCATCCTGGGTCGTTCCTACGCTGACGCTTCGAACTCCCCTCGCTGCGCTCGGCCGGGGATGACAACGGTGCTTCAGTTCAACTCGCCGACTTCTCGTCCAAACAATATCCGAGCCCCCGCACCGTCTGGATCAGATCGGTGTCCAGTTTCTTGCGCAGTCTTCCGACGAAGACTTCGATGGTGTTGGAGTCGCGGTCGAAATCCTGGTCGTAGAGATGCTCGACCAGCTCGGTGCGGCTCACCACCTTGCCCTTGTGATGGGCGAGATAGGAGAGCAGGCGGTATTCCAGGCTGGTCAGCTTGACCGGATTGCCGGCGACGGTGACGCGGCTGGCACGGGTGTCGATGCGCAACGGGCCGATCTCGATCTCGGAGGTGGCAAGGCCGGCGGCACGGCGCATCAGGGCGCGCATGCGGGCGAGCAGTTCCTCGGTGATGAAGGGCTTGGCGAGATAATCGTCGGCGCCGGCGTCGAAGCCAGCGACCTTGTCGCTCCAGCGGTCGCGCGCGGTCAGGATCAGCACCGGCATGGTCTTGCCGTCCTTGCGCCATTTCTCCAGCACGCGGACGCCGTCCATCTTGGGCAGGCCGAGATCGAGGATCACCGCGTCATACGGCTCGGTGTCGCCGAGGAAGTGGCCCTCCTCGCCGTCGCTGGCGGTATCGACCACATAGCCGGAATCGCCGAGCGCTTTTTTCAGCAGGCGCTGCAGGTCCTTGTCGTCTTCAACGAGCAGAATGCGCATGGTCAGTTACCGCCGTGATGATGATGGCCGCCGCCATTATCGCCGCCATTGCCGCCACGTCCATTCGGGTCGCCTCCGCGACCATCATGCCAGTCGTGGCCGCCATCATGTCCACCGCCGCGCCAATCGCCGCCACCATGGCTTCGATTCGGATCGCCGCCGCGCCAATCGCCGCCGCCATTGCCATTGCCGCCCCCATGACGGCCGGGCCAGTCCCCGCTGCCATTGTCGCCGTCGTTCCAGTGGCTGCGATGGCCGCGCTCATTGTCGTCAGACGACGAATCGTCCTGGCCGCGCGAGCGATTGCGGTCGCGCCAGCCCTGGCCGCCCTCGTCGCCGCTGGAACTGGTGTAGCGGCCGCTGTCGGCGTCGGCGTTGAAGTAGAGGATGCGGCCCTCGGGCGTCAGCCATTTGATCTTGTAATGCGTGCGGCCTTCGGAATCGGTCCACGGCTCGGCATCGGAGAGGCGGCCGGGATGTGCGCTGCGAATGTCCGGCAGGATGCTGTCGAGCGTGCCGCGCGCGGACGCCGGGCCGGCGAGTGCCAGCAGCAGCAGAACGGACGTGAAGAAAAGCCGGGAGCGCATGGCTTTATCTAGTTCCTGGCAAGTGAACCCAGCATGAACGGCATGTCCAGAACCCGTTCAGAAGCAAGGGCGCATCTTACGCGACATGGAACGCAGGCTCCAGTTGCCGAGCGTTCCTTAACCAGGCCCCCGGCCTTCCACAGGGAAGATTGGGCCGCAAGGAGATGGACATGAACATCAAGAAGATCCTGACGGCCGCCGGTGCGGCCACCGTTTTGAGCCTCGCCGGCGTTTCGGCGGCGGATGCCGCGCCGTTCCATGACGGGTTTGGTTACCATCCGCTGCGGCACGAGATTCGCCGCGTCGTTGACCACCGCATCGTGTTCGACAGCATGCGCGCCCGCCACATGCGCTATATGGGCGAGCCCTATTTCCTGCGCGGTCACTATGTCGTGCGTTCGTTCGACCGCTTCGGCCGCGTCGCCTTCGTGGAAGTCGACCCCTATACGGGCCGGATCATCGGTTTCATCCGGCTCTAACCGCAAGTCGGGTGTGAAGATCTTGAGGCGTGTGGTTCCGCAGTAAGCCCCTCCCTGTAGGAACCCCACATTCAAGCGAGAGCCCGCGTTGGCGAAAGCCAACGCGGGTTTCTCATTTTTCACCGCGCCGCCTGCGCCGTGCGGTGTTCGCGCAGCAGCAGGAACAGCGAGGCGCCGACGATCAGGGCGGCGCCGAGCCAGAGGCGGCCGGTCGGCAGCGTGCCGAAGACGAACCAGCCGGCGAGAATGTTGAGCGGCAGCTTCACATGGTCGAAGGGCTGCACATAGGCGGCGTCGGCGCGGGCATAGGCGAGCGCCAGAAAGCCCTGCGCCAGCGCGGTGAGAATGCCGACGGCGACGATCGCTTCCAGCGCGAAGGTGGAATGCGGCACCAGGCCCGATGGCACCGCCAGCACCAGATTGATCGGCGCCAGCAGCAGCAGCAGCCAGGCGGTGCTGGCCGAGGCGCTCTCGGTGGCGAGGAGCTTCTTCTGGCAGAGCGAGGCCCCAGCCCACAGCGCCGCGGCGGCGACGGGCAGCAGATCGATCGCCGACCAGCCACCGGAGAACGGGTCGAGAATCACCACACCGCCGACGAAGCCGATGCTGACCGCGAGCCAACGCTCGACGCTGATGGTCTCCTTCAGGAACAGCCCGGCGCCGAGCGTGACGAAGAAGGGCGAGGTCATCACCAGCGCTATCGCGGTGCCGATGGGTACGGCGTGGGCGAGGCCGGCGACCCAGCACTGCACGCCGAAGGCGCTGAGCACGACGCGCAGACCGTGCAGAGCGGGCTGGCGCGTCGCGAGCGCCGAGAGCCCGCGCCGCACCGCCCAGGGCAGGATCACGACGAAAGCCACGAGATATTGCAGGAACGCCGCCGTCGGCGCCGGCATGCCGGCCTGCACGGTGGCGATCTGCTCGAGCGTGTTGACGCCAGCGAACGCCGCGCCCGCCAGCACCATCCAGAGCGCGCCCTGCAGCGGCGATTGCTTGGCCATCATGCGCTGCCTCAAGCCGTCTCGCGGATGACAGCCCACTCGGCGAGCGCGGCGCGCTCGGAGACCAGGCTGTTGATCGGCGCGGCGTCATCGGCATGACCCACCGCCATGCCGCAGAAGACCATCTCTTCCTGCGGGATTTTCAGATAGTCGCGAATGGTTTCGTGGTACGGCGCCCAGGCTTCCTGGGCACAGGTGTGCAGGCCGTGCTCGCGCGCCAGAAGCATGATCGACTGGATGAACATGCCAAGATCGGCCCATTGGCCCTGCTGCATCTGGCGGTCGATGGAGAAGATGAGCCCGACCGGCGCGCCGAAGAATTCCCAGTTCTTGACGAATTGCTGCAGGCGGCGCGCCTTGTCCTCGCGCGGGATGCCCATGGTGGCGTACATCGCCTCGCCGACCTGATAGCGCCGCGTCTTGTAGGGCTCGGTCAGCTCGGGCGGATAGATGTGATATTCCGGCACGCCGCCGCGCGGATTCTCCGCCATGCGCGCCCTGGTGCGGCGGACGAGCTCGTCGCGCGCCTCGCCGATGAGGACATGGACTTTCCAGGGCTGCAGGTTGCCGCCGGACGGGGCGCGGGCGGCGGTGACGAGAATGTCCTCGATCACGGCGCGCGAAACCGGATCTGCCCTAAAGGCGCGGACCGATTTGCGCGTGGCGAGCGCTTCGCTGACGTTCATGGCTTAAGGCTTTCGATGGCGATTGGCGCATGATGACCCGCTGCGGGTGAGCCATGCAAGTTCCGCCGCGTAACCCCGTTCGTCATCCTAGGCGGCGCTTGCGCCTCACCGTCCTATGTGTCACACTACGAGTATGACACTACTACGGTTCAAATTGCGCGCCGGTCAGTCGATCTTCGAACAGGTGCTGTTCGCGGCCAAGAAGGCCTTTATCGGCGGCGAGTACCAGCCGGGGCAGGAATTTCCCTCCGTGCGCGTGCTGGCGGCGGAGCTGAAAATCCATCCCAACACGGCGCACAAGATCGTGCAGCACCTGATCCAGGAACGCTGGCTGGAGGTGCGGCCCGGCATCGGCACGATCGTCGCCAAGCCGCCGGAAGCGCGGCCCGGCGACAGGAAGCGGCTGCTCGCCCAAGAAGTCGAAGAGCTGGTGGTCGAGGCCAAGCGGGTCGGACTGCCGCTGCGCGACGTGGTCGAGGCGATCGAAGAGCACTGGGCGAGTCTGGACCGGACAAAGGAAGGAGGCCGCAAATGATCATCGAGGCCGACGATCTGCACAAATCCTTCGGACGGCACGACGCGCTCAAGGGTGCCAGCTTCGCCGTGCCACAGGGCGCCGCCTTCGCCCTGATCGGCGCCAACGGCGCGGGCAAGACCACGACGATCAAGCTGGTGATGAACATCCTGACGCCGTCGCGCGGCAACGCCACGGTGCTGGGCGTCGACAGCCGAAGACTGTCGCCGCGCGAGCTGGCGCAGATCGGCTACGTCTCGGAGAACACCGAGCTGCCACCGGGCCTGAGCGTCGCGGGCTATCTCGACTATTGGCGGCCGTTCTATCCGGCCTGGGACCGGGCGCTGGAGCAGAGCCTGCTGGCGCAATTCGACCTGCCGCCGGCGCGCAAGATCCGCGACCTGTCGCACGGCATGCGGATGAAGCTGGCCTTCGCCGCCGCGCTGAGCTACCGGCCCAAGCTGCTCATCCTCGACGAGCCGTTCAGCGGCCTGGATCCTTTGGTACGCGACGATCTGATGGAGGTCCTGCTGGGCCAAGCCGGCGAGACGACGATTTTCGTGTCGTCGCACGAACTCAACGAGATCGAAGGCATGGTCAGCCATGTCGGTTTCCTCGAAGACGGCAAATTGCTGTTCCAGAACGCGATGGAAGACTTGAGCGCCAGGCTGCGCGAGGTCCGCGTCACGCTGGAGGGCGCGGCGGCGTTGCCGCTCGCGCCCCCCGGCACATGGCTCAATCCGCGCATCGCGGGCAATGTCCTGACCTTCGTCGATACGCAGTATTCCGCCGACGAGTTGGGGCCGCGCCTGACGGCTCTGGTCGGTCCGGTGCGCCTGCTCGAAGCGCAGCCGATGGGCTTGCGGGCCATGTTCACCGCGCTCGCCCGCCGCGCCAGAAACGCGGAGGCCTGACATGATCCGGCACATCTTCAAGAAAGACCTCGCTCTGCTGTGGCCTTATATCGCCGCCGTCGCGGCGTTGCAGTTGGTGCGGGCCGCTACCGTGATCACGCTGGGCCTGTTCAGCCAGCCCAGGGCGCTGCAATTGTTCTGGCAGGCCTCCAGCCTGATCTTCCAGGCGGCGCTGGCCGTCCTGATCGTGCTGGCCGTGCAACAGGACTCGATGCAAGGCACGCGGCAGGACTGGCTCGGCCGGCCGGTCAAGCGCCGCGACCTGCTGCTGGCCAAACTCCTGTTCGTCGCCGTCGCGATCTTCGGACCGGTCTTCGCGGCCGAAGCGCTGATCGCGGCGACGCACGACTTTTCGGCCGGCACGGTCGTGGCCGCCGCTTTCGCCACCAGCCTCAGCCAGTTCATCACGGTCGGCTTGCCGGTCCTGATCCTGGCGTCGCTGACCGGCACGCTGCTGGAGGCACTGGCCGGGCTGCTGCTGGTGTGGCTGTTCACCTATGCGCTGGGCTTTGTGAACCTGAGCGTCGATCTGCTCAACAACCTGACCGTGAATCTCAGCGTGCTGTGGCAGCAGATGGTGCTGAAGGACATCGTCATCATCGCCGGCGCGGCGATCATCCTGCCGCTGCAATATTTCCGGCGGCGGACGCTGCTGCTGCGCGGCGTCTTCGCCGCCGGATTGCTGATCGCCATGGGCGTCTCGCAATTTCCCAAATCCACCGCCTTCGCGATCGAACGCGCGCTGTCGCCCGACCCGGCCTTCGCACCCGCCGTGTCGATCGGGTTCGACGCCAGCCTGGGTCCGTTCACCTCCGGCGGCAGCGAAGGTTTGCCGAGCGATCCGATCTTCTACCTGCCGCTGAAAGTGGCCGGGCTGCCGCAGGGCGCCATGCTGACCGGCGACCGTTTCGTGATCACGCTGACGGATCTGGCCGGCAACGTTTTGTATCACGACGCGCCCGTCCGCAACATGTCCGACGAGACCAACCATGACGGCGATGCCGGACTGCGCCTGCGCCTGGCGGATACCGATCGCGGCACGGTGCGCCTGCACCAGGGCTTCCGCATTCCGCTGGCGCTCTACGCCCGCATCAAGTCGATGCCCGTGCGCGTGCGGATCGACTATTCGCTGACCGTGCTGAAGCAGACCGTGACGACCACGATCCCCGCCATCGACGGCCGGAAAGTCATTCCCGGGCTCGGCCTGTGCGCCTCACGCCGCCGCGTCAGTTATTTCGGCGACATCGACGACAATGTCGACGTCTATTGCTATCGCACCGCGGACTCGCCCGATTGCACGACCAGTTTCGTGCGCGACCGCGAGAGCGGACAGCGCGATCCCGTCCAGGAACTATGCTACGGCCTGAATTACGAGCCGCAGATCCTGCGCGTGGCCGAGTTGACCCGGCCCGGCCAGACCGTCGCCTCCTACCGCTTCATGAGCCGCGCGCTGCCGAGCGAACCTTATCCGGTCGGCATCGATCGGGTCGCGCAGAGCGATCTGGTGCTCACCGGCTACGCGCCGCAAGTGCATTACGCGCGCAGTCTGATGACGCCGCCGATCCGACTGGGCGACTGGGCGATCCGGATCGTGCGGCACATGCCGCGCCGGATGGTGCAATAGCGCCACCCGATCTGGGCCAACGTCCGCGAGTTCCCTGGGCCGGCGGTGGTAAAGCCGCCACCGAGCGGCCGCGGACCCGCGCGAAACGCCGCTATTTACCAAGCAAAACGGTGCATTCGATTTATGTCTCGAAATGGGCTTATGCTGCCGACAAGCGGCGTGACGGGACGAAGAAGCCCGGCCATTGTTGGGGATATGGATACATGCAGTGGGCAAGCGTAACGCGCTTCGTGGCGGCGTGTGGGGTCACTCTGGCTCTGGGCGGCTGCGGCGGCCTGCTGCTGCCGAGCCAGAGCGAGATCGGTTCGTCGAAATTCGATTCCTTCGGCGCGGTGCACGGCGCCTTCGACAAGATCGCGCTGCGCCAGACCTCCATCGACGAGATGTCCGGCCTCGGCTTCGACGCGGACAACACGCCCAATGTCGCGGTGCTGTCCTATCTCGACATCGTCGAGCGCTTCATGCCCAACAGCTCGATGGCCTTCGACAAGCTCGATCCGGCGGTGCAGGAGTGCATCATGGCCCGCACCAGCTGCAACGGCTATGTCTTCAAGATCGAGCATCACGATTTCCAGCGCACCGGCAGCCTGTTCCTCGACCTCTTCGGCTTCGTCCATACCACCGAGGAAACCGGCTGGACGGCGCAAGTCCTGGTGCTGGTGCAGAACGGCCGCGTGACGCACAAGCTCCTGTCGGGCGAGCCGCACGTGCAGATCGTGCGCGACGACGTGCAGCCGCTCGGCCCGATGCAGAACCTGGGCGGCATGTTCGTGGCCGGCAGCTCGGTGGCCCTGCGCACGATCAAGTAACGCGGCTGGCGCGGACCACGGGCGGCGCTTAAGCTGCGCCGTGACCAACACCGACATGCGGACATCCAGATGCGCGCGGCGTGTGACGCTCCTCGCGGCGGCGCTTGCGCTGGTCAGCGGCGGCGCCGGCGCGGCGGTGTCGGTTCCGATCGATATCCACAACGATCACGTCTTCGTACAGGTTTCGCTGCCGCATGCGGCGCCGCTGTGGTTCCTGGTCGACAGCGGCGCGGCGGCGCCGGTCAATCTGATCGACCGGCGCGCGGCGGACCGCGCCGGATTGCGCGGCAGCGGACAGCAAACGGCCGGCGCCATCGGCGGCAGCGTGCACCTGATGTTTTCGCCGCCGGTGAGCCTGGCCATCGGGACGGCGTCCTTGCCGCGCGCCAAGCTGGGCATCATGACGCTGGCGGACGGCGCGGCGCAGGAAGGACACCGGGTCGACGGGTTGCTGGGATTTGCCTTCTTCAGCGCCTTCAATCCGCAAATCGATTATCCGGCGCGCCGCATGATCCTGTCGGCTTCGCCGCCGATGATCCAGGGCGCCGTGCCGCTTGCGATCCTGAACAAGAATTGCCTGGTCGCGGCGCAGCTTGTGCTGGCCGCGGGCGCGGCGCCGCTGACCGTCAAGCTCATCATCGACACCGGCTTCGACGGCGCGCTGGTCCTCAACAGCCCGTTCGTCGCGCGTCACGGCCTGCTGAGAGGAAAAAACCTGTCCGTCGCCGGCGCGTCGCTGGGCGGCAGCACGACGGGCGCGCTGACGCGTGTCGCCGCGCTGTCGATCGGCGCCGCACGGGAGACCAACGTCCCAACGCGCCTGTCGCGCGACACGCAGGGACCTTTCGCGGCGGGCGATGCCGACGGCTATGTCGGTGGCGCGCTGCTGGCGAATTATTCCGTCCTGTTCGACTATGCCCATGGTCGGCTGAGCTTGCTGCGCCGCGCGGCGCGGACGATCCCGTAGGACGAAAATAGACGGGCGCCCGGACGGCCGTTTTTCGCTATTATCGGCCGATGACGGGGCCACGAAATCCGATTGCCTGGCCGGGCGCGCCGCTGGCGCTGGGCTCGGCGCTGCTGTTCGGCGCCAGCACGCCTTTTGCGAAACTTCTCCTCGGTCAGGGCGCCAGCCCCTGGCTGCTGGCGGGATTGCTTTATCTCGGATCGGGTCTCGGCCTTGCCGCCGTCGCGATGCTGCGCTGGTCTCTCGGCATCGTTTCGAACGAGGCGCCGCTACGCCGCGCCGATGTTCCCTGGCTGTTCGCGATCATCCTGTGCGGCGGCGTGATCGGACCCCTGCTGTTGCTGTTCGGCCTGGCCGAGACGTCCGCGTCGTCGGCGGCGTTGCTGCTTAATCTCGAAGGCCTGGCGACGATGGCCATCGCCTGGATGGTGTTCGGCGAGAATGCCGATCGGCGAATCCTGACCGGCGCCGCGGCGATCCTGGCCGGCGCGCTGGTGCTGTCGTGGCACGGCGGCGCGGCGCATGTCGGCTGGGGCGCCGTACTGATCGCAGGCGCCTGCCTCGCCTGGGGCATCGACAACAATTTGACGCGCAAATTGTCGGGCGCCGATCCGCTGCAGATCGCGGCGCTGAAAGGCGTTGCGGCGGGCGCGGTCAATCTCGCGCTGGCGCTGGCCGGCGGCGCAGTGCTGCCGCATGGGTTTGTAATCGCCGGCGCGGGGACAATCGGTTTTCTGGGCTACGGCGTTTCGCTCGTCCTGTTCGTGCTGGCGCTGCGCCAATTGGGAGCGGCGCGGACCGCGGCCTATTTCTCGACCGCGCCCTTCATCGGCGCGGCTCTGGGGATCGCCGTCTTCCACGAGCCCGTCACGCTGCAGCTCGCCGCCGCCGCCGTGCTGATGGGCATCGGGCTTTGGCTGCATCTGGCGGAGCGCCATGCGCATGCCCATGTCCACGACGATCAGGCGCATGAGCATCGCCACGTCCACGATGCGCATCACCGCCACGATCATGGTCCCGGCGATCCGGCCGGTGAGCCGCACAGCCATTGGCACCGCCACGCGCCGCTGGCGCACAGCCATCCGCACACGCCGGACCTGCACCACCGGCACGGTCATGGCTGACCAGTCCGGCGGTCACGCCATCCCGTTTCGCGAGGCGGCGTGGACCTGGGCGCGGATCGCGGCGCTCAGCTTCGGCGGACCGGCGGGCCAGATCGCCGTCATGCACCGCATCCTGGTCGAGGAGAAACGCTGGATCGGCGAAGAGCGGTTCCTGCATGCGCTCAATTACTGCATGCTGCTGCCGGGGCCCGAAGCGCATCAGCTGGCGGTTTACATCGGCTGGCTGCTGCACCGGATTCGCGGCGGCATCGTCGCCGGAACGCTGTTCATCCTGCCGGGGCTCATCGCGCTGGGCGTGCTGAGCTGGATCTATGCGGCGTTCGGCGACGCCGGGCCGGTCAAGGCGCTGTTCTTCGGACTGAAAGCGGCGGTGCTCGCGGTGGTGCTCGAGGCCATCCTGCGCATCGGCCGGCGGGCGCTCAAGACGCGGGCGCATCTGGCGGTCGCGGCGCTGGCGTTCGCCGCCCTGTTCTTCTTCGCGTTGCCGTTTCCTGTTGTCATCGTGAGCGCCGCCGCGCTCGGCTTCGCCGGCAATCGTATCGATCCCGCCTGGTTCGCACAGAGCGGCGGGCACGGCGCGGCGGCGCAGGAGGCCGGACCGCCGGCGGCGATCGACGCGGCCTTCGCGCGCGAAATTCCGCGTCATGTGCGCCCCTCGCTTGTCCGCTTCGTCGCGATCGCCGCGATCGGCGGCGTGCTTTGGCTCGGCCCGGTCGCGGCGCTGCAAATCGCGCTCGGTTCGCACAACGTCTTCGCCGCCATCGCCGCGTTCAACGCCAAGATGGCCACCGTCACCTTCGGCGGCGCCTATGCGGTGCTTGCCTACATGGCGCAGCAGGCGGTCGAACATTACCACTGGCTCAAACCTGACGAGATGCTGGTGGGCCTGGGCTTCGCCGAGACCACGCCGGGACCCTTGATCTGCGTCGTCGAATTCGTCGGCTTCCTGGCGGCGTGGCGAGAGCCCGGCGCGCTGTCGCCGACGCTGGCGGGATTGCTCGGCGGCGGACTGGCGATGTGGACGACCTTCGTGCCGTCCTTCCTGTGGATTTTCCTCGGCGGGCCCTATGTCGAGGCCTTGATCGGCATCAAGGCGCTCAACGCCGCGCTGTCGGCGATCACCGCCGCCGTGGTCGGCGTCATCCTCAATCTCGCCGTGTGGCTGTTCCTGCACACGATCTTCGGCAGCGTCGAAGTCAGACACATCTCCGCACTGGTGCTGAACGTGCCAAACTTCGCCACGCTCAACTGGCCGGCCCTGATCCTCTCCGCCGCCGCCGTCGCCGCGATGCTGCGGTTCAAGGTCGGGATGTTGCCGACTTTGGCGGCTTGCTCCATCGCCGGCATGGTCTACTATCTGATCGCGGGCGCGCCTTGATCTGTCGTTGGAAACAACAAGCCAGGGAGTGTTGCCATGTCAAAATCGTTCGATCGCCGCCAGTTCTTTGAGCGTTCGGCGCTCACCGTCGCCGCGACGATGGCGGCCGCATCGCCGTCCATGGCGCTTGCGGTTGCGCCGGGCGGTGCAAATCCCGCGCCCTACGACGTCAAGCCGATGCCCTTCGATGCCAACGCGGTGAAGGGTCTGTCGGCCAAGATCCTCACCAGCCATTACGAGAACAACTACACCGGCGCGGTGAAGCGGCTTAACGCGATCGGAACGCAACTCGCCGCCCTGGATTGGGCGACCGCGCCGGGCTTCGTCGTCAATGGTCTCAAGCGCGAGCAGCTGATCGCGATGAATTCCATGATCCTGCACGAGCATTATTTCAGCGCGCTGGGCGGTGAGGGCGGCGATCCCAAAGGCGCGCTGGCCAAGGCGATCGGACGCGACTTCGGAACGCTCGACCGTTGGCGCGCGGAATTTTCGGCGATGGGCAAAGCCGAAGGCGGCGGCTCGGGCTGGGTCGTCCTCAGTTATTCGCCACGCGACAAGCGGCTGGTGAACAACTGGGCCGCCGACCACAGCATGACGCTGGCCGGCGGGCACCCTATTCTTGTGATGGACATGTATGAGCATGCCTATCAGATGGACTATGGCGCGAAGGCCGCGGCCTATGTCGATGCCTTCATGCAGGGCATAAGCTGGGACGGCCCGAGCGCGATCTTCGAGAAGCTCTGAGTACTTCGTCTTAGGTGGCTCGCATGCGAAATCTGCCGCCGATAGCGGGCCTGCTGGCCCTTCTGGCCGCGGGTGGAGGCTACGGCGCCGAGGCGCTTGCGCACACCCAGCCGCTACCGTTCGGCAAGTCCTATTCCCTGGTGGGCGATTTTCCGCTCGGCGCCGCCACCGAACGCATGGACTACCAAAGCGTCGATTCCGCCGCGCGGCGGCTCTACATCGCCAAAATGGGAAGCGGACAACTTCTGGTCTTCGATACCGGTCTGAACACGCTCCTGAACCAACTCGACGGCTTTGCGAAAATCACAGGGATCCTTGCGGTTCCCGAACTTCACAGAGTCTATGCCAGCGTGCCGGGCGCGGGAATCGCCGCGTCCGTCGATGTCGGCCTTGGCATGATCGGCTTGTCGCCGGGCCATGGGGCGATTGCCGTTCTCGATACGACGAACTTGAAAGAGTTGGCACGGCTGCCGGGCGGCGTGTTTCCCGACGGCATTGCCTTCGATCCGGTCAATCGCCGAGTCTTCGTGTCGGACGAACTGGGCTCGGCCGTGCTGGCTTTCGACGCGACCCAAAATCGCCCCCTTGGGCACATCGCGATGGGCGGCGAGGTCGGAAACGTGCAGTACGATCCCTTCACCGCCCGGATTTACGCGCCGATCCAGTCGCGCGACGAACTGGCGGTCATCGACCCGGTGAAGATTACCATTGTGGCCCGGCACAGCCTGGCGGGGTGCCGTCACCCTCACGGTCTGGCGATCGCGCCAGACGCCGCGATCGGCTACGTGGCGTGCGACGCCAATGACGTGTTGCTGACCGTCGACCTCGCCACCGGCCGGGTCCTGGGTGAACACGCCGTTGCGCACGATCCCGACGTGCTCGCCATCGACCCGTCAGCCAAGCGTCTCTTCGTGGCTTCGGAGTCCGGGACGCTCTCGGCCTTTGACATCTCGACTGCCCGTTCGCCGGTGGCGCTTGGCGATGTCTTCGTCGCCGACGGAGCGCATTCGGTTGCCGTGGACCCGGCGACGCACCGCCTCTATTTCCCTCTGGCGAATTTGGCCGGGCGCGCGGTCATGCGGGTACTTTCTCCCCGGCCGTAGCGCCATGTCCTTGGCAAGCGCGCAGAGACCTTATGTTCGCGACGCGGCGTCGAGCGCGGCGTCGACTTGCGGGCGCAGGGCGGCGGTGGAGGATTCGGCTTTGGCGAGCGCTGTGTGCACCGCGGTGACGTCGTCAAGCGACAGGATGGCCTGACCCTGCGCCAGCAGCGGCCCGAGCTGGGCGAGCGCTCCGGCGAGGGCTTCGAGGATCTGAACGATGAGGGTTGCGAACATCGGGGCCTCCTATTTCGCAGTCAGGGTTTTGAGCTGGGCGATCAGCGCGGAGGCTTGCGCCAGGGCGGCGAACACGCCCGGCGCATTGGCAAGCGCATCGGCCCGGTCGGCGGCGTCGAGCATGGCGCCGGCCTTGTCGTAGAGCGTCCTGGCCGCCGCCGCGTTCGCGCCGTGCAGCGCGCCGCTCGCCGCCGCCTCTTGCAACGATACGCCGACGGCCTGATAGGCCAGATGCGCGACGGCGAGCGCTTTTTCGGCGTCGGCCGTGGTTTGCGGCGCGGACTGCGCCAGGCTTGCGCCGCCCAGCACAGACGAGACAGTGGCGCAGCCGCCGAGCGAGACGGCGAGGACGCAGGCGAAGCCAAGCTTTCGCATGGTCATTGTCCTGCCGCGGCGGTGGCGACGCCGTGGCGCACGGTCATGGCGAGAATCGCCGGCAGCGCGATGTTGAGCGCGGCGAGCAGCGTCATGTCGCCGTCGAGCCAGCCGCCGAGCGCGCCGAGCACGGCCAGCGTGCCGACGATGTAGGTTTTGTAGCCGATGAGCATTGTCGTTCTCCTGGTTGGTTGCCGCGAGGCGGAATGCGCCGCGGCGGTGGATTTGGGCGGCCGCTTCAGTTCAGCGCTTCGACGATGAACTGGCTCAGCTTGATGGTGGTCGTGCCGGTGCCGGCCGCGCTCCATTTGGTGGCGACCTGCAGGGTGAGCGCGCCGTTGGTGGCGAGCGCCACGGGCATCGCGGTGTTGTCGACGGCCGCCACAGCGCCGACATTGTTCGAATTGGCGACGATGCCGCATTCGACATTCGCCGCCACGCCGGGCGCATCGATCGCCTGCAGGAAATACTGCATGCCCCACTGCACATTTGTGAGGCTCGCCAGCGGCGCGCCGGGCGCGTTGTGCGCCAGCACGGTGCTGCCGGCGAGCAGTTCGAGCTCGAGCGACGGCGGCGCCGAGCCCGTGGTGAGGCGGAACAGGCAGGTGATGCGCAGCACGCGTCCGGCTTTGAGGAAATTCGCCGGCAGCGCAAAATTCGGCGTGTGATTGACGTAGGCGCCCGAGCCGGAGGCGCTGTCGTTGACGCTGCCGCTGTTCTGCACCGACAAGGTCCTGGGCACGGTGCCGTCGACGTGGTTCAGCAGGCCGGTGGTGCGGTCGATGGTGAGGGCGGAGGTCCAGCTCGAACCGTCCGGCGAGACCTTGAGATGCAGATCGTCGTCGCCGGTGAGGCCGATCTCGGCGCGGCCGGAATAATTGTCCTGGTAGAGCAGCGAGGCGGTGTCGCCGGCGCCGTGCTTGTTGAGCTTGGCCTGCACGCCGGCGCCGGTGTTGTCGAACAACAGCGCGGCGGATTTCACCGCCAGCTTGTTGGTGGTGTCCGCCGTGGTGTTGACGCCGAGCAGCGGCAGGTTCTGAAAGGCGAGGATGCTGGCGTAATCGACCCAGGCGCTGCCGGTGAAGACGATGAGAACGTTCTCGTCGACGACATAGGCGGCAAGGCCGGTGAACGGCGCGTAGAAGCGCCAGGCACCGTCCGCGGCGTAGGCGATTCTGCCGTTCTGGCCGGTCCAGGCGCCGCTGGCAGTGGCCTTGACGAGATAGGTGTCGCCGTCGGCGGGCGAAGACGGCGGCGCGCTGAGATCGCGGTCGAGCAGCCGGGCGAAGACGAGCGCGTCGAGCTGCAACAGCGCTTCGTTGTGCGTGACCTGCGGCTGCACCGGGGTCAGCGGCAGCGTGGGCAGAGCAAGACGCGGCGTGACGTCAGACATAGAGAGACTCCGTTTTCTTGCCCCCGCGCCCGAGGGCGGAGGAGAGCTGATAGACGTTGACGACAAGCGGAACGGGCAGGCCGCTGGGGAAGTCGGCGGCCTGCTGGGCGGCGGTGTAGGCCTGCGAGGATTGCGGCAGCGACGCGAAGCTTCGTATGACGGCGCCGCCGCTCATGATCTCCAGATCGTAGCTTTCGCTCGCCTCGCTCAGCGGCGTCGCGACGAGGTCCCAGCCGGCGGCGGCGGGCGAGCGGTCGCGCCGCCGCCAGTCGATCAGGATGTCGCCGGACGCCTGGCGCTGCGCCCGCACGTGAAAGGGGCTGAAGGGCCGAAGGCCGACGGCGGCGAATTGCAACTGCGCGCCCTGCCAGGCCGGGTCGGAGATCGGCTTGCCCGGCGGACCCCAGCGGTAGTTGAAGGACAGCCGCGCCTCGCTTTGGCTGAGCGCCAGCTGACGCAGCGTGCCGTCCAGCACGACGACGCGCGCGCCCGCCGCGACGGGCGCCCGCATCGCCGCTTCCGTTCCGGCCTGGCCGCGCAGGAGCCTGGTCAGGGTCCAGGCGTTCGGCGCCGTCAGTTCGGCGGTCGCGAATTGGAGCACTTCCCAGCCGCCATCGGAATTTTGCAGGGCGAGCGCGTTGGCGCCGGCGAGCACCGACAGATCGTCCCGCGATTGCAGGCTGCCGGAATAGAGTTTGACCTTCAGCGCATTGACGCGATCCCAGCGCCAGACCGGGCCCGAATAGAAATCGTCTGTCGTGACGCCGAGCGTCGCCGGATTGCTCAGCGTGGTGTCGAGCGTGTAGTTGGCATCGCTGGCGCTGCGCAGGATCTGCACGCTGCCGGGCCACGGCGCGGCAAAGGCCGCGACATGCGGCGCCCAGGCGATCTCCTTGCCGGTGAGCAGCGGCAGGTCGAGGAAGACGAGCAGCGCCCGGCCCGCCAGCGCCAGGCTTTGCGCCTGTCCGGGCGCGCGCGACGGGCCGGTGAGCGGCTCGTAGATGCTGGGATCGGTGGCGACGGCTTCGATGGCGCGCGCCGCCGCATCGTCGATCTGGGTGATGCGCAGGCGGTGCGAACGGCCGCCGCTGTCGAGCGTGATCTCGTCGGCGACGTCGCGCGCCAGATGCGACGGCGGCAGCGACAGCGTGGCGCTTTCGCGCATCACCCAGGCGTCCTGCAGCAGGCGCTCCGCCATGCCGATGGCCTGGCCCTGATCCATGACGATGGGCAGCGAAGACGTCGCCACGCGGTTCGACGACACGGTCAGGCGGCGGGCCTCGGCGGAGGCGGCGCGGTAATCGGCGTCGGCGTCGATATAGGACAGGCGCGAGGCGTTCGGCAGGTCCGTCTCCTGGGCGCGGGTCAGGGCGAAGCCGAAACTCGCCTCGCCGTCGGGCAGCGCCAGATCGGTCTGGGCGAGCACGGGCGCGTCGGGGCGGCCGCGCGGCACGAAGCGGATCACGCCCTGGCTCTCGACCGCGTCGAAATGGAAGGCGACGGCGAGCGGGGTGAGCGCGTCGCGCGCGCTCATCGTGTCGCTGACGGCGAAGCCGGTGACGAGGCCGTCGAGGCCGCCGGTTTCGGTTTCGTCGAAACTGGAATCCCCGCAGATCGCGTCGACCAAATTGGTCAGTTGCACCGCGCCGAGGCGGCCGTTCAGCCAATGGCCGAGGCGCCAATTGGCGGCATCGCCCCAGACATCAGTGCGCGCCGGGAAGAAGGGATAGGGCCGCGCGTCCCAGCACCACACATATATATTGGCGGCGTCGACCATGCGGCCGCTGTAATGCGACGAGGCCGGGTTGTTGGCGGCGTCCGCCCAGAAGGCGAAGTGGGATTCGAGGAAGCGGCGCTGGATGAGGTCGTCGCGCTCGCCGTTGGAATAATAGGGTAAAGCGGATTCCGAGGATTTGGGATCGACGAAGACGTTGGGCTGGTTGGCGCCCTTGTCGACAGCGGGGCAGCCCAGTTCGGTGAACCAGATGGGCTTGCTCCCCGGCGTCCAGGATGTCGGCGAGCCGCTTTCGCTGCCGCCGGGGCGGTCGTAGTGCGCATTGCTCCACCAGTTCCAGAAATCCTTTGCGCGCCAGACCCAGGGCTTGCCGAGGCCATCGGTGATCGGGGTGCGGATCTGCGCGGCGCGATCGGCGTCGGAGGCGTAGTACCAATCGTAGTCCTCGCCGCCCTGGATGTTGGAGGTGAGATAGGCGCGGTCGTGGATCGCGGTCGGGCCGGTGGGCGCATAGTCGAACCCAGCCGTGCCGTCGCGCCAGTCGGCGAGCGGCAGATAATTGTCGATGCCGATGAAGTCGATGTTCGCGTCCGACCACAGCGGATCGAGATTGAACAGCAGCGCGCCGCCGCCCAGTTGATGGTTGTTGTACTCGCTCCAATCGGCGGCATAGCCGAGCTTGGTGCCGGCGCCGAGGATGGCGCGGACATCGGCGGCGAGCGTCTTGAGCGCGGCGATCGCGGGATAGGTCGCGGCGCTGTCGCGCACGCGGGTCAGGCCGCGCAATTCGCTGCCGATCAGAAACGCGTCGACGCCGCCGGCGGCGGCGCAGAGCTTCGCGTAGTGCAGGACCATGCGGCGATAGCCCCAATCGGCGCCGCCGGTCCAGCTCACCGTGGTGCCGCTGACGGAGAAGTCGGATGCGCCGGCGCCGCCGAAGAAGGCGTTGACCTGCGTCGCCGCGGCGGCGGTCAGATCGGGCGAGCCCGAGACGCCCGGCGCCGGCGAACAGGTGACGCGGCCGCGCCAGGGATAGACGGCTTGCGCCGAGGCGCCGGTGTAGGGATCGCTCAGCGTGTTGCCGGCCGCGATGTCCATGAAGACGAAGGGGCAGAACAGCACGCGCAGGCCGCGCGCGCTCAAGTTCTGAATCGCGCTGACGACGGAGGCGTCCGACGGCGTGCCGCCATAGGCGGGGCGGCCGTCGATCTGGCTGACGAGATGCGCGTCGGCGCGGGCGACGCCGTCGACGCTCCAGGTCTGCGGATAGGTGGTCTTGGCGGCGGTCTCGACGCCGGGCTTGAGCGTGCAGCTGCCGGCGCGCAGGTCGCTGCCGAACCAGCCGGCGACCAGCGAGACGGCACTCACATTCGGCGCCAGGGCCGTGAGCTCGTCGAGCGAGGCGTCGATGTCGGCGACACCCGAGGCATTGTGCGCGTTCTCGGGCGCGGTGGCGCCCTCGCCGTCGTCGTCGCTGACGATCGCGGCGTCGTAGACGAACTCGCCGGCGCCCGGGATCAGCGCGACGCCGCTCAGGCAATTCTCCAGCGCGGCCGGATCCGTGGCGGAGAGATTGTGGAATATCTCGAACTGCAATTGCGGGATGCGGTTGGCGAAATCGGCCAGCGGCATGTCCTCGAACACGACATAGGCGAGGCCGCGGAAGGCCGGGGCGTTGTCCGCGCCCTCGATGTCCGCGATCAGCGGATCGGGCGTCTGGCTTTCGCTGCCGGGATAGAAACGCGTCGTGAAGCGCGACAGGTCGATCAAATTGCCGTCGGCCCAGACGCGGCCGATGCGGGTGGCGCCGGCGCAAAGCCCGACGGCGAAGGAGATGGAATAGAGGTAGTCGGTCTGGCTGACGGACGGGCCGCCGAAGCCCTTGCCGCCGCCGCTGCTCTGCGTCGCGGTGCTCTCTTTATATTGGCTCGCCCAGATGAGCTGGCCGGCGCCGCGCACCCGGCCATAGAGGCGCGGGATGGCGGCGCCTTCGCTCGAGGTCTGCAGGTTGGTGTCGCTGAGGCGCGGGCCGGTGCGATGCGTGCCGGGCGCGAGGGCGGCGTCGATCTCGGTGCCCAGGAAGGCGCCAAGCGCGCCGCCGATCTGGGCGCCGCTGATGGTGGCGCCGAACAGCGAGATGCCGCCGAACAGCGAGCCGCCAAGGCCGGAGCCGACGACTCCGAGGACCAGGGATGCCATTTTGGATTTCTTTCGGATGCAGAAAAACGAAAACGGCGGCATCGCTGCCGCCGTGTCCTTCGTTCGAATGCTTGAATCGTTACGGCGTCACGCCGTAACCGGCATACCTGTCGGCGATATTCGGGTCGATAGCCCTGGCCGCCGCGATGTCTGCGTTGCCCAGATCGGCGTGGCCGAGGCGGATGTCCGCAAGGCCGCGGACGTAGAGCGCCGACGCCATCTTCGCCGCGACCGCCAGGGCCGCGTTGCAATCGGCCGCCGCATTGGCGAACTGGCCCAGCCTGAAGCGGACGAAACAGCGTGACTGCAGGATCCCGGCGTTGTTGGGCTTGAGGCGATCCGCCTCGTTGCAGTCGGCGAAGGCAAGCTCGAGCTGTTGATTGTGCTTGCCGCGCGACCAACACGCCTCGTTCAGCATGTCCGCGTCGTTGGGGTTGGCTTTGATCATCGCGTCCAGTGCGGCCGACAACTGTCCGGGCGAACCCAGCTTTTCGGAGACTTCGCCGAATTCGCTCCACAAGGGGGGATAAGCGCCCGGCTGCAATTTAATCGCCATCCGCAGATCGGCCTGCGCCGCGGCGTATTTGTCCAGCCGTTCATACGCCTTGGCGCGATAGAACAGGGCCTCGGCGTCATATTCCGTTTGCCAATTTTCCTGCAAGGTGCGGGAGATGAAGCCGGTGCAAGCGGCGATCACATGCCCCGGCTCAAGCGCCGGGTCGCCCTTGCAATCCCCCATGAAGACGGTTTGCGCCAGGGCAGGCGGCGCGGACTGCAAGGCGGCGAGGACCAGGATTGCCGCCAGTCCGATGGCTGAGTTTTTCGTGCTCATCTCAAACTTCTCCCCGGAGACGCAAGGCTTAAGGGCGGCGGCGAACGCTCCTTCGAACGGGAACGCGGCTCAGGCGGAAATTCACGGCAAGACTAGACCTGCCGGTCCGCACTGACCAGTCAGGTCAGCCGAAAGGCGTAGGCCAGTCTGCTGTGCCAGAACGGCGTGAGCGTCTCTTCGGCGACGCGGCGGTTCTGGCGGGCGTGGATCAGGGTGACGATCGTTTCGCGCGCGCCCTCGAACGTCAGCGGCAGGACCTGGCTGGCGACGATGCCGCAATGCTTGGCCGGACCGCTCCGCGTCATGCGGAACAGCGCGACGTCGCCGGGCGCGAGGTCGGCGCGCTTGATCTGCGTCATGTGGCGGCGGAGCGCCTGGTACAGCGACTCGGTGACGGTGCTTTCGGCCCAGTCGGGCGAATAGGGCGGCGGCTCTTCGGGCTCCTGGCCATTGAGCTCGCGCCAGACGCCGCGCAACAGGCCGAGGCAATCGCAGCCGGCGCCCTTGACGCTGGCCTGGTGGATGTAGGGCGTGCCGATCCAGGAGCGGGCGACAGCGATGACCGCGGTGCCGGGCGGAGCGTGCGGTCCCCCACCCGAAAAATCGCTCCACGATTTTTCGACCTCCCCACAAGGGGGAGGTGAGTCTTTAATTTCCATATCTGCTTCCTCCGTCGAGACGTTGCGATGACGACGGCGCGGACAGGGCGGCGTCGTTGCCGGGCATGTAAGGGAACCCGCGAAAATTGATGCCGTTGGCGAATTTCGCCTTGCAGGTGGCGAACTGCTTGTCGCAGCCGGCGCTGACGGTGAAGGCGTCGCCGGGCGCGACCGCTTCGCTCATCGCCTGCCACAGTTCGATCGAGCCGGCGGCGTGGCGCTTGATTTCGCCTTGCCGTCCGGCATTGGCGCCGCTGGTAAAGCCGAGCCTGCCGCCGCTGAACCAGGCGCCGACATAGGCATCGAGGCCGGAGACGCTAAAGCGGCGATTGTCCGTGGCCGAGACGACGGCGCCGCTCGCCGTGAAATCCGACGACGCGATGTCCTTGCCGCAGCGTGCGTCACCGAGATCGGCGTCGCAGGAATAGGCGTAGACGCGGCCGACCGGCTGGTTCAGCCGGTGCGCCAGGCCGCGCACTTCGGCGGAGAAGCCGGAAGCGCCGCGCTTGACCTCGCCCAGATTGCCCTTGCGCATGAGGACGCGCTGTTCGGGCGCCGCCCAGTTGACGCGCCAGATCTCGATCGCCGCGTCGTCGTAGAGACCGGCGGCGAGATCGGCCTCGTTGAGCGACGCCGAACTCAGCGCACCGAGCACGGTGAGATTGTCGATGGCGAGGCCGAGCGACGACTGCACCTCGCTGGCGGTGAAGCCGCTGACGGCGTCATAGCTTTGCGAATCGAAGGTCACGGTTTCGTCGTGGTCGGTGAAGCCCTGCGCGCCGCCGTCGCGGCGCACGATCTTCCAGCACCAGCACAAAGTCGTGGCGCCGGAGGAGAGATGGTCTTGCAGACCGTCAGGAAGAGTTTTCATATTTAGCTCCGCTGTCATCCCCGGCCGAGCGTTGCCTAAGCAACGCGAGGGGAAGGGGACCCAGGCCTTGAAGCGCCTGAGGCGCATATAGGCCTGGGTCCCCTTCCCTCGCCGCGCGAAGTGCGCGGCTCGCCGGGGATGACAGTCTTATTTTGCGTTCAACTTCAAAGCGCGATTTCCACCAGCGGGATGTTCGGGATTTCTCCAGCCGTGAAGCTGGCGAGGTTGATGGAGAGCTGATCGCTGTCGAAGCGGACCGGGGTGTCGAACTCGAAGCCGGCGGTGAGGGCGCCGGTCGGCGCGCTCGCGAAGCTGACGAGCCCGGTCGTGCCGTCGACGGTGAATCCGCTCATGTGTTCGGTGCCGGCGACGGCGATGCGAACCGTGCCGGCGACGGGCTTGCTGATCGTGCGCGTCCAGCTCGCGGGACCCGAGGTGTAGGTCTTGCTCAACTGGAACTGCGTCGTGACGCCGTCGCCGCTGCCCAGCGCCTGGTCGAGCGGCGCCGGCGCCGCGTCCGGCGCGCAGGATTTGAAATCGCTCCAGTCCTTGAAGCGAAAGCCATGCAGGCGCCCGAGCCTGGCCTCGAAGAAGGCGATGACGCCGTGCAGATCGCCCAGCGATTTGACGCCATAGCCGGCGTCGAAGCGGCGGCGCGAATTGGCCCACACCGCGTTGCGCTCCTCGAAGCCCGAGCCGAGCGTGACGATCTCGGTCTTGCGCTCCGGCCCGCCGGTGGCGTGGAAGGCGATGGCGGTGGGGAAGCGGATTTCGTGAAACATGGGTGTCTTTCATCTCCCTCTTGCGGGGAGGTTGGAGCGGTTGAGCGAAGCGAAGGCGGATCGAACTCCCCGCAAGAGGGAGATGAAGTTATTTCTCCGGCAAATACCGGTCCCAGAAGTAGAACTTCAGCTCGCGGCGGAAGGCGGCGAGCGCGGCGAGGCCGAAGAGCGCGGCGCCGGCAAGCAGGAACAGGTTGCGCCGCAGGCCGAGCGCGGGCGTGACGTACCAGCGATCCTCGACGGCGTAGATCATGCCGCGCGCCGGATCGGGATGCAGCAGGCCGCTGCGGTGAATCTCCTGCGTCAGCTCGTAGGACCAGAACAGGACGAGCGCGCCGAGCAGCAGGGCCGCGAAGCTCGTCCAGCGAATCCAGTCGTTCGGCGTCGTCGGCATGGACCGAGTGTAGCGCCGGTCGCCGGTTGCCACAATTTCGACCATCACAAATTCCTCTGGCCGCGCGCCAGGGCACGGCTGAGCATGGCGGCGATCTGGGACTCGGATTTCAGGAAACTCTGCGCGTCGCGGGCGGTGACGTTGAGCGTGATCGCGGGGCGGCCGAGCGAAGCGTTGGGCGCGATGGCGCCGGCGCTTTGCGGCACGAAGAGTTCGGGGCCCTGCTCGCCCACCAGGTAGGGCGTGCCGGCGTCGACGGGACCGCCCGCGGCGCGCGCCCCGCCAAGCGGCAGGATGGCGCCGGCGACCTGGGTCAGCAGGCTCTCGATCGGCTTAACAAGGAACTGGGTCGTGGCGATGCGGTCGAAGTCCGAGAGTATCGCGCTGACCAGCTGGTCCATCGAAGTTTTGCCGGAGAGCACGGCGCGGGCGATGGTGTTCTCCACCGAGGTGAAGCTGCGCGTCACCGCGGTTTCGATGGCGCCGGTCGCGCTTTGTACCGGTCCGCCGACGAAGGCGGCCAGCGCGCTCGCGGCGGCGTCGAGGCTTTGGTTGAGCGGTGTATCGGCCATGGTTCAATCCGGGTGTTGCGACATCAGGTGTTCAAATTCGGTTCGCGCCAGCGGGCGGCCGCGCGGCGGCGGCGTCACGAGGGCGCGCCATTCGGGGAGCGAGAGAGCCCAAAAGGTCTGCGGCGCGAGATGCAGATTGGCGAGGCCGTGACTCATCCAATCGCTCCAGCGAAAGGGACATTGTCTGCCCCGCCCTGTTCCTTCTCTTCGAGACCGGCGGCGTCGAAAGCGTCGGTTACGGCAGCGACCAGCGTGCCCAGATCGCAAGGCAGGCGCAGCACGTCGGCCGGCGTGAGGTCGTGACCGCCGCCGCGCAGCAGCGCCGCCGCGACGACGGCGAGATCGGCGGCGCGCACGGTCTTCAGCCGCGCGGCGACGCCGGCGAGATTGTCCAGGCCGAGACCGTCCTCGATCTCGGCCAGCGCGCCGAGCGTGAGCAGCAGGCGGTACTGGCGGCCGCCGGCGGCGAGCGCGGCTTCGCCGCGGATGCGATTGGGCATTTTGAATTCCCCCTCCGCCCTTCGCCGCTAACGCGGCTACGGGCACCTCCCCCGCCAATGCGCTGCGCGCATGCGGGGGAGGCGGACCTGTGCCAAGGTTAGAGTGCTGTAAACGTCAACGCGCCGGCGCTTGCCAGCGACAGGGCGAGTTTGAGTTCGCCGTCATAGGGGCCGTCATAGCTCAGCGACGTGACCTTGAACGGGCCTGCGATCGTGCCGAAGCTGGGGATGACGACGGTCCAGTTGGCGCAGGCCTGGTTGAAGAAGGCGGTGCGCAACGCCGCGTCCGAGCTTGCGTCCTTGAAGACGCCGGAGCCGGAGATCGCAGCGGTCTTGACGCCGCCGCCGGCGAGCAGCTCGCGCCACTGGTCGGCGCTGTCGGCGTTGGTCACGTCGATCGCCTGCGCGTTGAAGCTGAGCTGCGTGGCGCGCAAGCCGGCGACGGTGGTGAAAACTTCCGGATCGGCGCCGTCGCCGATGACGATGTAGGGAAAGGCGGCGCCCCGCGGCACGGCGTCGAAGACGCGCGGCGGATCGCCGACCGCCTCCTTGACGTCGTCGCTGACGCACAGCGTGGCGAAGATCGTCTGCTGCAGGGCCCAGCTCGCGGCGCTCATGCGGGTTCTCCGGACAGTTCCTCGCACAACAGCGCGAGATAGGCGGTGCGCGGGCCGTTATCGAGCACGGCATGGACGCGAAAGAGCCGTCCACCGGTCTCGACGCGCTGGCCGGCGGCGAGATCGGCGCGGCGGCGCAGGACGATGCGGTGACGGACGCGCGATTCCAGATGCGCCGCGCCGAAAACGTCGCCGGCGCCGAGCGGCGTCAGCGCGATCCAGACGCCGGCGAAGGCGTCCCAGGATTCGGAAAAGCCGCCGCCGCCGTCAGGCGTCAGCGTCCGCGCGACGAGCGTCGCGCGCTGGTTGAGGGTGCGGAGCATGGGATTTCCCAGGAGGTGATTACAGTTTCAAGACGCGATACGGCGCCAGCAGCGCGAGGCAGCCTTGCGGCAACTCGGCCGGGGCGTCGCCGCGGTTTTCGTAGAGGAAGGCGACGAGTTCGAGGACGGCTTCGCGCAACGGCGCGGGCACGTCGGCGGCGGCGCTGCCGTAACCGGCGGTGAAGGCGATGGCGACGGCGTTGAGGCGGCGCAGATCCGTCGGCGGTGCGCAGCTCTGCTTCAAGGCGAGGCGGTTCGCGGCCGCGTCGACGAGATAGGTCGCGGCATCGAGCACATGGGCGCTGTCGTCGCGCGCATAGGTCGTGACCGAAGCCACCGTCTGCAGCGGCGGCAGCGGAATGGAGATCACTTGGCGCCAGGTGTCGAGCCACAGCGTCCAACCTTGCGTGATCAGGGCGCGGCCGGTGTGCCATTCGGCCCGGGCGCGCGCCGCGGCGATCAGCGTTGCGATCAGCGCGTCGTCGTCCGACGTGTCTATCTTCAGATGCGCCTTGGCCTCGGCGAGCGTGACGGGCTCGAGAGATGGGGGCGTGGTGAGTTGGAGAGACATGGGTGTTCCTTATCCTCTCCCGCACTTCGCGGGAGAGGACGGTTGGCGCGAAGCGACAACCAGGTGAGGGGAAGTGGTGAGGGGGAGTTGGGGGACGACTCCCCCTCACCTGACCGTCGCTACGCTCCGGTCGTCCTCTCCCGCTTCGCGGGCGAGGATAAGAACGCTAAGACGCGCTGAACTTCATCAGCTTGATGGCTTCGAAGTTCTGCACGCCGCCGCCGACGCGCTTGGTCGTGTAGAACAGCACGTAGGGTTTGGCGCTGTAGGGATCGCGCAGGGTGCGGATGCCGATGCGGTCGACGATGAGATAGCCGCGGGCGAAATCGCCGAAGGCGATCGAGTAGGAGTTCGAGGCGATGTCCGGCATGTCCTCGGCCTCCGCCACCGGATAACCCAGCAGCGTCGGCGGCTGGCCGGCGGCGGCGCCCGGCGACCAGATGTAGTTGCCGGTGGAGTCCTTGAACTTGCGGATGACGCTTTCGGTCTTGCGGTTCATCACCCAGGCGCCGTTGGCGCGATAGGCCTGCTTGGGCGCATAGGCAAGACTGACCAGCGCGTCGGTCGGGTTGGACGAGGCGAAGGCGCCGTCGGCACCGGACGCGACGTAACCGATCTTGGTCCAGGCCCAGGAGGCGTCGGCGACGATGGTCTCCGACAGGAAACCCTTGGGCTGCGTCGTGCCGTTGCCGCTGACGAACGCTGCGCCTTCCTGTTCGGCGAAGACGATCTGCACCTCGCCGGCCAGCCATTGCTCGATGTCGACCGCGCTGTCGTCGAGCAGCGTCGGCGTCGCCGCCGGCATGGCGTAGAGCTCCATCGCCGGGAAATCGATCACGGCGAGCGTCGGGGTATTGGTCTGCGGACGCGCGTCGGTTTCGGCAACCCAGCCGGTGGCGGCACCGGTGGTGGCGATGGGTTTGCGATAGACATTGCCGCCGATCTGGCGCACCGAGGCGATGGCGCGGATCGGCGAGGCCTTCGCCAGCACGCGGTCGATGGTGCTCTCGATCTCCAGCGGCACGGTGTAGCCGCCATCGGCGTTGGAGCCGGCGGAGAAGGCGGACGTCTTCAGCTCCAGCGTGTCGAGGCCGCCGCTGTCGCCCTTGCGGACATAGCGGTCGAAGGCGGCCTTGCGTTCGAGAACGTCGCGGCCCTCGGATTTGCGTTCGCCGCCGCCGAGCGAGGGCCGCGCGGCGTCCAGCGTCAGGGCGTCGAGCAGGCGTTTCTGCTCGCCGAGCGCCTTGTCGATGCGGTCGACCTTGTCGTCGGCGACGACGTCGGCCGAGCGCTTTTCGAGCGCGGCCAGGCGCTCGTCATTGGCGCCCTTGAAGCTCTCGAAGGCGCGCAGGAAATCGTCGAACGCATCCTTGATCTCAGGGGTGGCGGCTTTGGTTTCGTAGTCCATGTGGTCTTTCTCCTTGGTTGAACAAAAAATGCGATGTCATCCCCGGCGAGCGTCGCGCAGCGACGCGAGGGAAGGGGACCCAGGCGGCGGCGCTGCCGAGGCGCGGATAGGCCTGGGTCCCCTTCCCTCGCCGCTGCGCGGCTCGCCGGGGATGACAGTTGTGGCTGAACGAAATACAGCGGCAGCGCGTCCCAATGCGTTCGCCGCCGCACTCTTCTTTCCAATCGCCGTGACCTCGCTGCCGGCGAGCAGGGGGAAGGTCACGACGGAAATTTCCCAGAGCTCGATTTCCAAAAGCGTGCGCGTGCCGCCGGCGGCGTCGCGGCGCGCGCGCAAAGTGCGAAAGCCGATGGACAGGCCGTTGAGCGCGCCTTTGGCGATAAGCGCCGCGACGTCGCGGGCGCGCTCGACGTCTTCGATGAGGCGGCCGCGGACATAGAGGCCGCGGACGTCCTCGCGGATCTCGTCCCAGACGCCGATCGGCTCGTGCGCGAAGTGCTGATAGAGCATGCGCACGCGCGCGGGCGGGCGGCGGCGCAACGAACGGGTGAACGCCCCGGGCGCGACGATGTCACCCGCCCCGTCGGCCACGTTGAAGAGCGAGGCATAGCCTTCAAACTCGCCCGGGCCGAGCGCGGCGATGCGCGCAGGCGTAGTCGTGTGCGCGAGGCGCGGCCTCGCGTATTGGACGATGGTCACTTTTCGATAGCCTTCGATTGTCATGGCCCGCGTCCGCACGCTGTCGCTACGGACCGGGCCACCCAGGTGACATCCGTCACTGGTTGAGAAAATCAGATCTCGGAATCAATTTCCGCCTCGGCAGCTCACGAACTGGGTGGCCCGCAGTCGCGGGCCATGACAGTTGTGTTTAAGGCGCGTGTTCGGTTGGTTCCGGCGTTCGGTCGAGTTTCGATTCAATCCGCGCCAGCGCCGCTTTCATGTCGGCGACCTGTTCTTCGAGCACGGCAACGCGCTCGATGGCGGCCTGGTCGCGGGCCAGCGTGCGTTCGAGCACGGCGATGCGATCCGCCGCCGAGCCCGCCCAGAACAGCGCGCCCGCCGTCTGCAACAAAAAAGCCGCCACAAGGGCAGCCGGGAATTTTTTGTCCAGCACAGGCTGGAGATGTTCGGCGATGAGGCTCATGCCAGCACGCCCTCGCCGTTCGCCGGCCCATACCCCGCCGCGGCGCGTTTTTCGTTGGTCGTCAGGAACGTCGCCTGGTTGAGGCGGTCCCAGACGCTTTCGCGTTCGATGGCCAGCGCGTCGACGGCGTCGGCGTCGTAGGCGAGGCGCAGGTTTTCGCCGAAGCGCGGGGACAGCCAGCGGGTCAGCGACGACGCGGTGCGCGCCACCAGCGGCAGCACGGTCTGGCGCCAGAAACTTAAGTTCGCCTCACGGTAGTTCGAATAGGTGTTGTCGCCGGGAATGCCGAGCAGCATGGGCGGCACGCCGAAGGCAAGAGCGATCTCGCGCGCCGCGACGTCGCGCGTGGTGGAGAAATCCATGTCGGCGGGCGTGTAGCTCATCGATTTCCAGTCGAGGCCGCCTTCCAGCACCATCGGCCGCCCCGCATTGCCGGCGCCCTGATAGGCGTCTTCGAGCTCGCGTTTGAGCCGCGCGAACTGGTCGTCGGTCAGGCCCGGCGCGCCGTCGGGGCCGCGATAGACCAGGGCGCCAGAGGGCCGCGCGGCGTTGTCGAGCAGCGCCTTGGTCCATTGCGCGCCGGCATTGTGGACCTCGATGGCGGTGGCCGCGGCCTCCAGAGGCGAGAGGCCGTAATAATCGTCGAGCGGATGGAACAGCGTGGTGTGCAGCACGGGAAGAAAACCTGTCGCCGCGTCGCGCGCGATGCGCGTGGTCCTGCCGTCCACTGTGTAGTCGTAGGCCGCCGGCCAGCCGCGAGCGCCCGGCACCACGGCGACGCGGTCGGGGCGCAGCGTGTAGAGCGCGCGCACCTCGCCGCCGGCCAGCGCCGCCTCGAGATAGGCGTTGCCGGCGCATTGCAGGAAGGAATACCAGCGCGCGAAGAAGGCCGTGCCGTCTTCCTCCGGGTTCGGCCGGTTGAGCAGCGCCAGCAGCGGGTGGGCGGCGAGCTCGGCAGCGCCGTCATAGAGCAGGAACGGCACCGAGGCCGCGCTCTCGGCGATGGTGCGCACGCAGCGATAGACGATGGCGTTCTTCATGACGCCCTCGCGGGCGAGGCCTGCGTAGTCGCGCGGCGACCAACGGGCGCGGGCGCCGAGCGAGAGCGCGATGAGCGGCGCGGTCTTTTTTTCCGGCGGTTGGCGGCGGAGGAATTCGAACATGGTTTTTTTCCAGCAAGATTGTCATGGCCCGCGAATGCGGGCCACCCAGGTGACACACGTCACCTTTCATAAAGTCAGATCTCAGATTCGTTTTCGGCGCCGGTAGCGCGCCAACTGGGTGGCCCGCATTCGCGGGCCATGACAGTTTGATTTTGTCGCTTCAAAGTTTGCGTACCTTCGGCACCGCTTTCCGCGTCGTCGGAAACAGATGCGCCAGGGCCCAGACCATCGCGTCCATGCGGTCGGGGCTGGGGCCGGTGCCGTCATAGGTGCACATCTGGTCTTCCAGTTCCGGCAAGGCGCCGACGTGATGGACGCGGCCGGCTTCGTAGTGCGAGGCGATCGGCGTGGCGCGGGTGCGCTTGTCGCGCGTGGCACGCACCAGCCTGACCGGCAGGGTGGAATGCTCGGCCAGCAGCACGGACTTGACCATGTCGCCGCCCTGGTTGGCTTCGGCGATCACGGCGTCGGCGCCGTATTGCTCGAACGCGTCGGCGACGCGCTGCGCCCACTGGTTGGGCGTGCAGCCGCCGGCGGAGAGGTCGGCGAGGATGTAAGCATCGCCATCTTTCGTTTCGTCGCTCTCGCTCGCGCGACCGGCGACAACGATGCCGCATTCGTCGCCATGGGCGCTGGCGGGCGGGTCGACGGCGACGACGACGCGGGCGAGTTCGGGCGCCTCGCGGACGCGGTTGTCCTCGATCCAGGCGCGGCGCCACAGCGCGTCGTCATTGTCCTCGATCAGTTCGGCGTCGAGCTCCTGGCGGCCGAGGCGCGAGCCGCCATAGCGATGTTCCATCGTCTCGATGAATCCGGGCGCGAGATTGGCCGCGTTGTCGACGGTGCGGCTGACCGTGGTCGCGACATCCGGCGCGGTCATCAGGTTCTCGATCGCTGCGATGGCGCGCGGCGTGGTGGTGACCATCATGCGCGGATGCTCGCCGACGCGCAGCGCCATCAGCGCCATGTCGAGGGCGCCCTGCGGATCGGCCCATTTGGCGAACTCGTCGGCCCAGATGGCGTCGAACTGGTGGCCGCGAATGCCATCGGGCTCGTCGGCCGACAGCACGGTCGCGACAGTGCCCGTGCCCGTCCACAGCACGCGGCGGTTCGAGGGCTCGAATGTCGCGCCAGCGCTCACTTTCAGCAAACCGGAGATGCCTTCGATCATGACCGCACGCGCGTCGTTGAAGGTGGCGCCAATGAGACCGATGTGTTGCATGGTGCCCTGGGCGACGCCTTCCGCGATCCATTCGGCGCCGCTACGCGTTTTTCCGGCGCCGCGTCCGCCGAGGAACAGCCAGATTCGCCAGTCGCCCTTGGGCGGGAGCTGTTCGTTGCGCGCATTTTCGTCCCAGTCGTCGATGACGAATCCCGAGTCGTTGTCATTGAGGCTCTCCAGGAATCTTGCCAGCTCTGGAGCGCTCAAGCTGGGCAGTAAGTTTCTTAGCGAGTCGTGCACGTATTTCTCCCGGTTTTTCCATGCGTCTGACGGTCTTGCGCAGCGTCTCGCGCTTGGCATCGAGCAAGGTCAGGCGCTCGAGCGAGGTCTGCAGGGATTTCAGAGTCCGGGCGTGCTGCTCGCGTTCGTCGCTCGTGTCGGGGTATTTGCCCGACGCATCTTTCTTGTCCGAGATCTGCTCGCTCGCGCGCTCGACGCGCAGCAACTGCCGGTTCAGTTCATCAAAGAGTCGTTTCACCATGTCGTCGATCCATCCCGGCGGGACGTCCTCTGCGCTGATGTTGGTCCAATGTTTGGAATGCGTGCGCGCGTAAACGCGCGCGCCGTCTTCGGGCGTCGTTTCCATTTGCTCACACCTGTGGGGATTTACGGGAGATGGGGTTTGGACCGACTCGGTTCAAGGGGTCGGAAAAAATAAATTTTGCCATTTCTTATCCCGGTGAGGGGCTTGGGCGCAGCCACGCGAAGCGCGGCGAAAATTTTTTGCGATACGGGATAGGGCTTTGGGTGCAACGCAGCGAACGATATTTTCTTTCAACGCGAAAAAAGTTTTTTGGCGCGCCGGCGGATGAAAACCGCGCCGCCGCGAGGGGCGCGAAACGGCCGCCAAAACGACGTTCGCCGGCGCCGTGAATCGCGGCCAAACGCGCGCGCCGCGACCGCCGGCATCCGCTTGCAAGGTCCGCCGCATCCAACGGACGTGAACTCACCGCCGGGGACCTTCATGAACCGCAAGGGCATCATCGTCTACTATGCGCTCACCTACGTTTTCGCCTGGGGGCTGAGCGCGCTGTTCCTGCTGTTCCCGGCCTGGATGACGGGGCATTTCGGGCCGGTGACGTTGTGGAATCCGGTCATCTTCGTGACGATCTGGACGCCGACGATCTGGGCCTTCATCCTGGCCTACGCCTTCGACGGCACCGCGGGCCTGCGCGATCTGTTCATCCGCACCTTGCGCTGGCGCGTCCCGCTGCGCTGGTATCTGGCCGCGACCGTCGGCATCGCGGCGCTGGCGCTGACGGCGCGTTTCATCCGCGCCGCTGTCGACCATACGCCGGCGCCGCCGGTGCTCGACTTCGCCGCCTGGCCGGCTCTGGCGTGGTACGGGCTTTCGATGCTGGTGATCGATCCGGGGCCGATCGGCGAAGATCCGGGCTGGCGCGGCTATGCCCTGCCCCGGATGCTGCAGCGTTTCCATCCGGCGCTCGCAGCGGTGCTGCTGGGCGCGGTGTGGGCGGTGTGGCACCTGCCGGCGTTCCTGTTCTCCGGCATGCCGCAATCGGCGCTGTCGGTCGGCTGGTTCCTGCTGGCGGTGGTGTCGCTGACGGTGCTGATGAGCTGGGTCGCGGTCAACACGCGCGGCGCGGTGATCCCCGCGATCCTGATGCACTGGGCCGCCAACCGCTTCATGGCGTTGGAAGGCGACGGCGCGATGTACACCGCCGTCACCTTCACCGCCGCCGCCGCCCTGATCGTGGCCGCGACGCGGGGCCGGCTGGGCCTCACACGCGAGAGCGGCAACGCGGCGGATTTGCAGACGACGTTTTGATCAAGCCTTCAACCGCCCGATGCATTCTGCCATCCTGACGGCATGGACGAAAATCCGGCGACGCATCTGGTCTGTCCGACGGCGCTCGTCGACGCGCCCGTGGACGTCGTCTGGTCGCTGCTCACGCAGCCGGCCGGATGGGGCAGCTTCTACGACCTGCGCGTGACCCAAGTGACGCCGCCGGGGCCGGCGGCCGCGGGACAGATCGTCAGGTGCGAGGCGGGCCCGCGATTTCTGCACCTGAAAATCGAAATGCGCCTGGACGAGATCGACACGGCCGGCCACCGACTGCGAATGCAGGTGACATTTCCGTTCGGCCTCACGGTGCGCGAGGATATGAATTGCATTGCGGTCGGCGAGCGGCAATGCCGCGTGAACTATCGTTGCGGCTTCGGATTTCCGAACGGGTGGCGCGGCAGGCTCCTGCGTTTGGTCCTGCGCCGGCAAATCGAGGCCGGTCCGCGCGATTCGATTGCGCGGCTCAAGCGCGCGGCGGAACAGCCAGGACTTCAGCCGGCGGCCGGTTCGCATCGCCTATAGGTGGTCGGCGGAAAGAGCGGCGAGGCGTAGCGAAAGCGCGCGTAACTCCCGTTCTCCAGCGCGTTGAAGACATATTCGACTTCGCCGTCGTTGCTCTCGCAAAAGTGGCCGTCTGCGATCGGCATCAGCTGCGGACCGCCGGGCTCGGCGAATGCCAGCCCCTCGCCGGTGGGGACGAGCCGGCGTTCGGCCGTATCCGGGGTGCCCTCGGCGCGGAAGCTGCCGGCGCAGGCCGCGAGCGCGCCTGCCGTGAGGGACTTGCGGGGCTGGACGACCGGGGCTTCGCCAAGCACGGCCCGCACAAGTCCACGCGCGACGCGGTCGAAGGCAAACTGATAGAGGTTCGACAGCACGATCGTGCTCACATCCTCGTCGCGACAATGCAACATATGGCAGGCAAATCCGCTGATGCCGCCCGCGTGGTGGTAGATGCGCCGGCCCCGATACGTCGCCGTTCCCCAGCCGTAGCCGTAAGGAAATTCGCTTCCGTCGCTCAAGACCGTCGGCCGCAGCATCTCGGCCTGGCTCTTAGCCGACACCAACAGGTTGGTGCGCACAGCTTTATCCCAGCGCGCGAGATCGAGCACGGTGGATCCGAGGCCCCCCGCGGCATGATAAGAGGTCGCGCTGACATAGGACGCGTTCTCGATTCCAGCGCCGCCGCGCTGATAGCCGGCGGCCCGCCGCGGCACGACCGGCTCGTCGAAGAGATATAGCGTTCGCGACATGCCCAGCGGGCGGAAAATCTCGCGCTCGAGAAATTCGCGGTACTTCATTCCGCCGACCCGCTCGATGATCGCGCCGAGCAGCACATATCCCGAATTGTTGTAGAGGTAGCGCTCGCCGGGCTCGAAATCGAACGGCAGGCCCGCGATCCTGGCGACCAGGTCCTTGAGCGACGCATGAAGCCGCGCCGCGCCGTTGGTGTGGTACGCCAGCGAGCTGTAGGTCTGGATGCCGGAGGTATGGTTGAGGAGGTGGCGCAGCGTGACGCGGCGTCCCCGCGTCGGGAAGTCCGGCAGATAGGTCTCAAGCGGCGCGTCGAGCGACACGAGCCCGCGCTCCTTGAGCATCATGATCGCTGTCGCGGTGAACTGCTTGGTCAGGGACGCGATGTGGAACACGGTGTCGGGCGCGATCGGAATGCCCCACTCGACATCCGCCAGGCCATAACCCTTGCAATGGAGAAACTCTCCATCGCGCAGCACCGCCACGGCCGCGCCGGGCGCATCGGGAGCGACTTCCGCTCCGAGGGCCGCATCGATTTCTTCTGTGAGCCTGGTCATTGCACCCTCGTTCGTGAACCACGGGGCGCAGAACATATACATACGAATGCGAGGCGGGCAGTCTTGATCGCAACCCGGTTTCAGGGCATCTTATCATCACCGGATGACGCCATCGGCGTACCACTCGGTTGCCCCACCAAGAACCTGTTCCGGCCGCGCAGCCCGCGTTGTCCGGCGACGTCTTGCGCTCAAACCTTGCGCGCCAGCGAGGGCGACAACGCGATCAGCGACAGGATCTCGAACAGCATCTGGGCGCCGAGCTGGGCGGTGTTGGTGGTGGCGTCGTATTGCGGCGCGACTTCGACGACGTCGCCGCCGACCACTTCGAGGCCCTTCAGGCCGCGCAGCAGCATCTGGACTTCGCGCGGCGTCAGCCCGCCGACCTCCGGCGTGCCGGTACCGGGCGCGAAGGAGGGATCGAAGCCGTCGACATCGATCGAGATGTAGAACGGCTTGCCGGCCAGGACTTGCAGCGATTTCGCGATGACGGCGTCGACGCCCATGCCGGCGAATTCCTCGGCATGGATGACCGTCATGCCGGATTCGTAGGAGAATTCCCACAGATACTCGGCGCTGCCACGGATGCCGATCTGGATGGTCCGCTCCGGATCCAGCACGCCGGCGAGAACGGCCTGACGGAAGGGGCCGCCGTGATGGAATTTGGCGCCTTCGAAATCGCCCCCGGTGTCGCAATGGGCGTCGATATGGACGCAGCCGACCGGCTGCCCCGCGCCGACCGCCTTGAGGATGGGATAGGTGACGGAGTGATCGCCGCCGACGCTGAGCGGGCGGGCGCCGCTCGCCACGACCTCGCGGCAGAAGGCTTCGATGTCTTCGATGCTCTCAATCAGATCGAAGCGCGAGCGGAAGGGGACGTCGCCGATGTCGGCGCATCGGATCCGCGACAGCGGCGCGACATCCAAAAAATGATTGTAGGGACCGATGCGCTCGATGGTGCGCACCGCCCGCGGACCAAAGCGCGCGCCGCTGCGATTGGTGACGCCCAGATCCATGGGCACGCCGAAGAGCGCGACATCGAGGCCGGCGCTGCTGTGCGCCTGCGGCGCGGCGAGCAGCGTGGGGATGCCGCTATAGGGCTTGCCGCGCACGCCCGGCGCGCTGAACAGCGCGTCGAAGACCTTCTTGAACTTCGCATCGAAGATGTCGTCGCCGGCGGCGAAGCGCGCACGCAGCGCGTCCAGCTTATCTTGTTTCATGGCACTCGCGGGCGCGGGTTTCGCCGCGATGGTACTGCATTCCGCCGAAGTTGCCCGGACAAAAGCAGCCGACCCTGCACGCAAGCGCGGCTCGACGCGACTTTACGCGGCCTTGGCGCGGACATAGCATCGCCGCCGGCTTTTCACCCGGGGGACCGCATGAGCCGAGAGCTTTGGGCGACCTATTCGGTCAAGGACCACCTTAAGCCCCGCGACCTGGCCGTCGATCTGATGCTGTTCGACCGGCTCGTCTTTCCGGTGCCCGAGACGGGCAAATTTCCGCAAGACAGCGGACCGCCCGATGCGCAAGGTCCGGTGGCGTGGAACGCGGAGCCCACCGAATGGGCGCGGTGGGAGCAAAAAAAATGGGACCCGGCCGCGCAGAGCGAAATCCTCGACCTGCTCGGCCCCCTCGCCCGAAGGGTGCCGTGGCAGAGCGCGGGTGAAAAGGGGGATCCCTATCGCGCGGAGGCGACCAGGCTAGCGGCGCAGGGCATTCCGGACTATGCCTTTGTCGCGACGCGCACGCTGCTGACGCGCGATTTGCCGGCCTCTGTGGAGGGCGTCGCGGCGATGGGCCCGTCCTACAGCTCGTACGCGGAGTTCGAGCGCGAATGCGGCGATCCGACGGCAGCCTCCGCCAAGACATTGCCCGGCAAGACCCTGGCGACCGTGCTTGCCTCGGAATTTTTCGTGCCCGACGTCAGCGACCTGCGGCTATCGGCGAAAGAATTGCTGAGCGAGACCGTGTCGTTCGTCACCGGCGATGCGGATTTTCGAAAGCGGCGATCCGCCTTCAATGCCTGGCAGCAGAACTTCATCCGCAACGGCGCGACCGATGCCGAGTCGATACGCCGCGCGGTGGAGGAAATGCGCGAGCTTGTGGAAGCGTCGAATGCGGCGGCCGGGAAACTGAAAATAAGAAAGGTCGTTCAAAATATCTTTCGCCTCGCGCCTTGCGTGGTTGCGATTGGGGCCGCCGTCACGGGCCACCCCTTGGCATTTGCGGGGGCCGAAGTTGGTCTCATGGTTGGCAGCTTCGTGGTTGACGAAAAATTGTTCAAGTCGGCCGAGAACCAGGAATATGCTCCGACCGCGTTTGTGCGCGACGCGCGCCGCCATTTTGGTTGGCAAGACGTGAAGAAGAAGCACTGACTATTCTGAGTCAGGACGCGGCCGCCATTCTTCCGCAAACCGCCGTAACGACCAGCCGTGCCGCGCCGGCCGCCCTTCCTTACAATCCGTTAAGCCCTAAAGCCTTGATTGTGCCGCAAATATGGGCGAGTTAGCGCGTCCATGGCTGGCGAACCCTTCCTCGACCGCGTCACAGAAAATCTTCAGGCGCTGGCGGCGTTTTTCGTCCGCCGCAAACGCTTCTTCGCGCCGCTTCTGGCGATCGTGGTCGCGGCCATTGCGGTGCCGCTGGCGGTGCTGCTGGCGCTGCCGACGGTGCTGTCGTGGTTCGCCTCGCCGCTCGACATGTCCAAGGATCTCTACGCGGTCAACCGGCCGATCGCCTTCACCTTCCTGGACGCGGGCGGCAACGAGGTCGGCCATCGCGGCGCCATCATCGGCAAGCGGCTGACGCTGGAGGAGATGCCGGCCTATCTGCCGGCCGCCTTCATCGCGATGGAAGACCGCGATTTCTACAATCACGGCGGCTTCTCGCCCAAGGGGCTGGTGCGCGCGCTGTGGACCAATTGGCGCGCCGGGCATGTTGTGGCCGGCGGCTCCACCATCACGCAGCAGACGGTCAAGATCGTCTTCCTCGGCCAGCAGCGCACCATGGGCCGCAAGCTGGAGGAACTGGTCGACGCCGCCAAGCTGGAAAAGTCGCTGACGAAGACGCAGATCCTGGAGCTCTATCTCAACCGTATCTATCTGGGCTCCGGCGCCTATGGCGTCGACGGCGCGGCGCATGTCTATTTCAACAAATCGGCCAAGGAGCTGACGCTGCCCGAAGCGGCCATGCTGGCGACGCTGACGCGGGCGCCCAGCGTGTTCTCGCCGCGCCGCGACCTGCCCAAGGCGCAGGCCCGCGCCGCCATCGTGCTGCGCGCCATGGTGGAGACCGGCGCGATCAGCCAGGCGCAGGCCGACGCCGCCAACGCCACGCCGGCGGTGATCACCGAACATGGCGGCGAAGACGCGCGCAATTACTATTTCGACACCGCGGCCGACGAAGCGGTGCGCATGGCGACGCGGAACGGCGTGGCGCCGAACGTGGACCTGATCGTGCACACCGCGCTCGAGCCCTGGATCCAGGACGCGGCGCGCGCCAACGCGATCAAAATCATCAAGAAGAGCGGGCCCAAGGTGAACGCCAGCCAGGCGGCCGTGGTGGTGATGAAGCCGGACGGCGCGGTGGTGGCGCTGGTCGGCGGCACCGATTACGACGAGAGCACCTTCAACCGCGCGACGCAGGCGCATCGCCAGCCGGGCTCGGCCTTCAAGCCGTTCGTCTACCTCGCGGCGCTGGAAAGCGGGCTGACGCCGTGGGACCAGCGCGCCGACGAGCCGGTGGACATCGACGGCTGGACGCCGACCAATTTCGGCGGCCGCAGCTTCGGCACGCTGACGCTGGCCGACGCGCTGGCGCATTCGGTCAATACGATCACCGCCAACCTGGCGCAGGAAGTGGGCGTCGGCGCCGTGGTGGCGGCGGCGCAGCGCTGCGGCATCCAGTCCAAGCTCGACCAGAACGCGTCGCTGGCGCTGGGCACCTCGGAAGTGACGCCGCTGGAATTGACGCGCGCCTATGCGGTGTTCGCGGGCGGCGGGCTGACGGTCTATCCCTATTTCGTGACGCAGGTCGAGGACGGCGGCGGGCACGTGCTCTACCGCCGCAAGCCGGACGGCTATCGCGAGCGCATCGTGGCGAGCCACGTCAATCGCGACCTGGTGGCGATGCTCTACGGCGTGGTCATGCACGGCACCGGCATGTCGGCGGCGCTGGCCGGGCACGAGGCCGGCGGCAAGACCGGCACGACGCAGGATTTCCACGATGCCTGGTTCGTCGGCTTCACCGCCGATTACGTCACCAGCGTGTGGGTCGGCAACGACGATTCGACGCCGATGAAAGCGGTGACCGGCGGCTCGCTGCCGGCGCAGATCTGGCACGCCACGATGACGGTGGCGGAGAAGGGCCTGCCCTCGACCAAGCTCGACAAGTCCGACGTGCAGCCGCCGGTCGACGACAACGCGATCTTCGGCGGCGAGGCCTATACGCCGTCGACCGGCGACGACGAGGGCGGCGGCGGCTACACCGTCGGCGGCGGCGGCGACAACGGCTATCAGGGCGGCGACCAGCCGCCGCGCGACGACAACGGCGACCGCGGCGGCGAGCACAAGAATTTCTGGGACTGGCTGTTCAACAGGAGAGGCCGCGATTCGCAAGGGCGGCCGGTGGCGCCGCAGGATGGGCAGCAGCAGGGCGACAACGGACAGAATCAGGATTCGAATTAGTTAGCTTGGGTTTGCTGTCCCTGGGCCTGATTTTAGGACCTCATCGCGCTGAGCACTAATAGCTATTCAACTTTCGCGGTACGCAACGCCCTCTTGCGACTCGAATTGTTCCGCCTTATACAACCCTTATCGATCCGTCCTGCGGAGGCTGGTGCCTCTCGCCTTGATCCGACGAATTGATGGTCTAGGAGAGTAAAATGAACCCCGCAAAAGCGGCGGCCAACTCGGCTGCCTTTTCTTTTCCCTACATCACCTGCAGAAACATTAGCGCCCCCGAGGATGACGGGGCGGGCCGAAAGATCTATTCCGGTCACGCCAAGGCATCGGCAGTATTGGCGTTCGAAGACAACGAAAACGTCCGCGAATACCTTGTCGATGCTATGGGCAAACAAAAGCGCATGCCAACGCTGGTCCACCAGGCGATTCGCAAAACTCTCAAGGATAATCCCGACCAGTTCTCCGTGCTCAACGGCGGAATGGTGATCGTCGCACACGGTGCCGAAATCGACGACAAGAACAAGATTATGCTGCTCAAGCGACCCAGCATCATCAATGGTTCACAGACACAGGGCGAACTTCAGCGGTACTTTGATCGTCGCAATAAGGACGAGGAGTTCGAGCCGAGCATCAAATTCGAGGTCATCGTGACCGATGATGACGACCTGATCGCTGAAATATCCATTGCGCGAAACTTTCAAAATGATGTCCGTGCTATTTCGATTGCCGGCCGCCGTGGACAATTGGACGAGCTGGAAGAAGCGCTTCAGCGCGGTTATCCGGGAACACACCTGCGTAAGTCAGAGTCGGATGTGATCGCCGACGGTGAATACGTTGACACAGAAAAGCTGATTCAGGTGATCTTCGCACTCATGCCCACGTCCCTTATCATGGAGATGGATGCCGACCATGATGCATCAAAAGTCTTCGCTTACAGTCAGAAGACGCGGTGCCTGAAACTGTTCACACGGCTGACAGAGAAAAAGGAGGACGATGAAGGCGCGAAGAAAGCTTATCGATTCTTCCTGGATGTCGCGGGCGACGCATGGAAACTGTATGAGAAGTGGAAGGTTCACCCGCTGTTCAAAGGAACACGTATCCGCTCAATCGAACGGGAAGGCGGCGATATCGTCGAGGTACCAGACGGCATTATATTTCCTATCCTGGGCGCCCTCTCTGCATTCTTCAGCGAAACCGGCCGGAAATGGCGCTTCAAGATTCCAAGCGCATTCGACGAGCAAGAACTCGTCGACGCGGCAGCGAGCGCCTACATGGAGATCGCCGATCACAACCCACAGACGATGGGCAAGAGTAAGGCGTGCTATTCAACGTTACTGCGATTGACGGGAATTTACGCCCGCCTCCTCAGCGACGGCTAACACCTATCCGGCGGTTAGATCGCGCCCGGTCTAACCGCCTGGGTCCCCTTCCCTCGCGCTGCTTCGCAGCGCTCGCCGGGGATGACAGCGAGAACTGAATTGGGCAGATCGCAACACACTCGCGCTCAAAAAAACTCAACGCTTTCCCAGTTCGCGCGATGCTCTATGCAAGCGCGAGGTTTCGCGGACCGACGACGCCGAGACTCTTCGCGTCTAGCGCCGCGGCCAGCGGCCCCACCAGAAGGTCGGGTCTTGCGACGGCATCGGTTCGTCCTTGACCACGTGCAGCGGCAGCGGTCGCAAGGGATCGTCGGCAAGGGGCCGCGTGCAGCCGGCGCTGTTCTTCAGGAAATCGTATTCGCCGTGGCACATGCCGTAGAGCGCGTAGTTGTAGGTCAGGAACGCGACGCCGAGCATCGCCACCCCGGCGACGATGAAGGTCCGCTGCGGCCCCCAAGGCGAGCGCGTGTAGGCCCAGTGCTGGAACACGGCGGCGGCGATCGTCAGCACGAGCGGGACAGCCAAGAAGATCATGCGGCCAGCCTAAAACCGGCCCGGTTAAGGTTTTCCTGCGCCGCTGCGTCGCGCGGCAAAACCCTGCTATAACCGCCAAGGGGGAGGCGCATGCGCACGGCACTGAAAATCCTTGGCGTCATCGTTGTCGGCACGATTGTGGGCCTGGCGGCGACGTGGTTCACCGTCTTTCGCGGCACCATGGCGGGCGGGGTCGCGGACGGGCCGTGGAAGACCAGCCTCTATGCCGGATCGAGCGAAGGCGGGCCGTACCTGCGCGCCTCCATCGCGGTGCACGGCCTTTTGGCGCTGAGCCGGCAGGAGACGATCTACTACACGGCGACCTCCGACAGCGACGGCGCGGCGCTGAGCGGCGCCTGCCTCTATTCGATCGTCGGGCGCGATCCGCCGACGCGATGGTGGAGCATCACCGCCTATGGCGCCGACGATTATCTCATAGCCAATGCGGCGGGACGCTATTCGGTGTCGATGAATTCGGTGGCGCGGCGCGCCGATGGGACGTTCACCATCACCGTGTCGAAAGACGAAGCGGCAGCGAACTGGATTCCGGTCGCCGACGCACCGTTCAACCTGTCGATCCGGCTGTACAATCCGGCCGCCGCGGTGGCGGCCGATCCGGCGCATGTCGCGCTGCCGGTCATCCGCAAGGTGCATTGCGCATGAGCGCGCTGGGACGGAACTGGACCTGGATCGCGGCGGCGCTGGCGGTCGCGGTCGTCGTGCATGTCGCAAGCGTGTTCGCGGTGCCGCGGCTGATCATGATGCGGACGATGACGGCCATCGCGCGCAACGCCGGCGGCGTCAATCGGATGACGCATGGCAAGCGGCCGACCTCGGCCTCGCGCGGCGTGGTCAGGCCGTCGCCGGATCTGCTTTATTCTTCCTGCATCTTCGACCTCAAGGCGGCCGGCGGCGCGCTGCACGTCCATGCCGCCGGCATGCCCAGGACCTACTGGTCGGTGTCGTTGTTCGATGAAGACACCAACAATTTCTACGTCGTCAACGACCGCCAGGCGAAGACCGGCAGCGTGGACTTCATCATCGTTCCGCCGCACCAGGACAAGCCGCCGCTCGGTACGGCCGTGCGCTCACCGAGCGAGCGCGGACTGGTGCTGTTCCGCACCCTGATCGACGATGAGACGCATGTCGCCGACATCGACCGCGCCCGGCGCGGCGCGGCGTGCGAGCCTTTCAGCGCGACCGGTCCCTAGCTGTCATGGCTCGCGTCCGCACGCTGTCGCTACGGACCGGGCCACCCAGTTGAAACAGTCGCGATGATGACGACAATGGCGCATGGAATGAGGTCATATAAGGTCTCGGAGATTTGAGAAGTCGTCACCTGGGTGGCCCGCATTCGCGGGCCATGACAATTGGGGTTTGGGCATGAAAATCTTGCCGTTGCTTGCCGCGTTCGCAACGTTTGTTTTGACGGCGCCCGCCCACGCCGCCGCGCCCGCGCCGCTCACCAAAATCCGCTTCGTCACCGACTGGAAGGCGCAGGCCGAGCATGGCGGGTTCTACGAGGCGCTGGCGCAAGGGCTTTACAAAAAAGCCGGGCTCGACGTGACGATCATCGAGGGCGGGCCGACGGTGAACGTGCCGCAATTGCTGGCCGGCGGGGCGGCGGATCTGGGCATCGGCTCGGACGACTTCATCGCCATGAACCTCGTCAAGAGCCATGCCGGCATCAAAGCGGTGATGGCGATCTTCCAGAAGAACCCGCAGGTGCTGATCAGCCATCCCAGGCCCGACGTGAAGCGGCTCGCCGACATGAAGGGCAAGCCGATCATGATCAGCGACGCCGCGACCGTGGCGTGGTGGCCGTGGCTGCGCGCCAAATACGGTTTTTCCGACACCCAGATCCGCAAATACACCTTCAACCTGGCGCCGTTCCTGGTCGATCCCTTGGCGATCCAGGAAGGCTATCTCTCCAGCGAGCCCTACACGATCGAGACCAAGGCGCATTTCAAGCCGCAGGTTTTCCTGCTCGCCGACAACGGCTTTCCCGGCTATGCCAACATGGTGTTCGCGCCGCAGAGCCTGATCGACGGCAATCCCAAAGCGGTGCAGGCTTTCGTCAATGCGACGCAGGCGGGCTGGCTGAACTATCTCAACGGCGATCCGGCGCCGGCCAACGCGCTGATCAAGCGCGACAATCCGGAGATGAACGACGCGCTAATCAAACAGGCGATCGCCAAGCTGAAAGCCTATGGCATCGTGCTGTCGGGCGACGCGGCGACCTTCGGCCTGGGCACGATGACGGACGCCAAGTGGAAACAGTTCTTCGACACGATGGTGGCGGACGGGCTCTATGCCAAGACGCTGCCCTACAAGGACGCCTACGATTTGCGCTTCGTCCACGCCATGCCGGTGAATTTTCAGTAGGCATGTCCCCGCTCCTCTCCCTTTGCGGCATCGCCAAGACCTTCGACTCGGGCACGCAGGCGATTGCACGGCTGGATCTGGACGTGGCGGATGGCGAGTTCGTGTCGCTGGTGGGGCCGTCGGGCTGCGGCAAGTCGACGGCGCTGCGCATCGTGGCGGGGCTGCTCAGCCCCGATGCGGGCACGGTGACGTTCCCGGGCGGGAAGCCGCAAACCGGTTTCGTCTTCCAGGAGCCGACGCTGATGCCGTGGGCCAGCGCGCTCGGCAATGTGCGCCTGCCGCTGGACCTGGAACACATGAACCGCGGCGAGGCCAACGCCCGCGCGGCGCGGGCGCTGGCGCGCGTCGGCCTTGGCGGTTTCGAGAAGGCTTATCCGCGCGAGCTTTCCGGCGGCATGAAGATGCGCGTCTCGATCGCGCGCGCGCTGGCCGCGGAGCCCAAGCTGCTGCTGATGGACGAGCCGTTCGCGGCGCTGGACGAGCTGACGCGCCAGGCGCTGAACGACGATCTGCTGAAATTGTGGGTGGAGGACGCGCTGAGCGTGATCTTCGTCACCCACAGCGTCTATGAGAGCACCTACCTGTCGTCGCGCGTGGTGGTGATGAGCCCAAGGCCGGGACGCGTCGCCGCCGACATCGCGCTCAGCCCGCCGCCGGAGCGCGACGAGACCTATCGGCTGACGGCTGAATTCACCCGCGACGCCGGCCGCGTCTCGGCGGCGCTGAAACAGGCGATGGCGGCATGAAGGCCATTCACATCCGTTTGCGCTTGGCCGGTTTGCGGCGCTTGACGACCTTGAGCAGCGCCTCGTTGATGCGGCCCTGCCAGCCGGGGCCGTCTTCCTTGAACGCGCTCACGACGACGGGATCGAGCCGCAGCGTGACATGCTCCTTCGGGTTTTCGAGTTTCGGACGGCCGAGGCGCACACGCAACCGCTCGGCGGCTTCGACGATGCCGGGAATGACATCCTCCGCCGGGCGGGCGTTGCGGAAAAATTCTTCCGTCAGTTCGGGACTCTCTTCATCCGGCACGCCATATCCCGGTGGCCGCTGTTTTCTATTGCGGATCATACATTCTTCTTTCTTTTCCACTCGCGCGGCGAAAGCGCAAGATGCGCATCGCTCGGCCACGTCGCGTGAACGCCTCCCGATGCAGTTGCCCGTCCCAAGGAACGAACGCCCGAAAACGATCTTCGCCACAGTTCACGCCAAGGACCGGTTTGCAGATCGCGCTTGCCCCATCGATAGCGGCAAGGTCAGCGAAATCGAGACCGTGCCTGACCAGATTGGCCGCGCGCTTGACCGCGTCCCATTCGAACTCCCGCGCTTTAATGTAGCACATAAATGTCGGGTGGCAAGCATTTTCGTGCTACAGAAAAGCGGAGAAACCGCTTGAATTCCTGGGCGAAATACGTCGTGCCGGCCGCCGTCGGGGTCGCGGCGATCGCGTTCTGGGAGTGGCGGGTGCATGCGCTGGGCATCTCGCCGCTGGTGCTGGCGGCGCCGTCGGACATCTGGCACGCGTTCCTCGCGAATTTCGCCACGCTGATGGCGGCGCTGTGGTTCACGGTGAAGATCACCATGGAAGCCTTCGTCCTGGCGACGCTCGGCGGCGTCGGCTTCGCCGTGCTGCTCAGCCTGAACCGCGTCGTCGAATACGCGCTCTATCCCTTCGCCGTCGTGCTGCAGGTGACGCCGGTGGTCGCCATTTCGCCGTTGCTGCTGATCTGGTTCGGCTATGAGCACGTCAACGAAGTGCTGGTGACGCTGGCCTGGATCATCGCGTTCTTCACCGTGCTGTCGAACACGCTGACGGGCCTGCGCTCGGCCGATCACAATCTGCTCGACTTGATGAAACTGTACGGCGCCTCGCGCTGGCAGGTGCTGTGGCGGTTGCAGCTGCCGAGCGCCCTGCCCTATCTGCTGGCCGGCATGAAGATCTCCGGCGGCCTGGCGCTGATCGGCGCGGTGACGGCCGAGTTCGTGGCCGGTTCGGGCAACGATCTGGGTCTGGGCTGGGTCATCACCCTGGCCAGCCGCAATCTCGACACCGCCGAGCAGTTCGCGGCGCTGGCGCTGCTCTCCATCCTGGGCGTGACGATCCTGTTCGCGATGACCGCGCTGGAATGGGCCCTGCTGCACCGCTGGCACGACAGCGCGGTGAAGAAGCAGGGTTGACGAAACGGCGGAAAGGCTTACCCCGCCCACAATACCCGATAAGGCATCGCGACGAGTTTTGCGCCGAACGGGACAATCTGCGCGCCATCGTAGAGTACGACGCCAAACCTGAAATATTTTCCCGTGTGCTCCGCCAAACGCTTGAGCCCTTTGAAGTCGTCCGCTGAAACGCTTGCGCCCGCCTTGACTTCTATTCCGACCACATCGCGCCGGTCGTTTTCCATCACAAAGTCGATTTCGATCTGATCCTTGTCACGATAGTGGAATATTTCGGGCCGGCTCCTGCTCCAGGCCGCGGCTTTGGCGATTTCGGAAAAAACAAAGGTCTCCAGGACCGGTCCAAGCGGTGTGCGATCGTGTTTTACGCGGTCCGCCGAAAGGCGGAGCAGCGCGCTTAGCAAGCCGGAGTCCAGAAACTGTATCTTCGGCGTCTTCACGAGCCGGCTCAGCTCGTTGCGTTGCCAAGGCCGGACGCGGCGCAGAATGAAGAGGTCTTCAAGAAGCTGGACATAGTGATCGACGGTTTCGCTGTCGAGCGCGATGTCGCGTCCGATCCGGCTGAAATTGGTCAACTGGCCCGCGTGCCGCGCCAATATTTCCACAAGCCTGGGTACCTGGCGCGCCTTGTGGAGCGTGGCGATTTCCCGAATGTCGCGTTGCTCGATTGCCTGAACATAAGAGGCGTACCAAGCGTGCTTGCGTTGCTGCGATTTTCGCGTGAGCACCTCAGGGTAGGCGCCGGCCAGCACGCGCGGCAGGATTTCGGCCACGTCGCGGCCGGCGAGCGCGGCGTTTGAATGCGAGAACATGCCGGCGAAGCAAGCATCGATAAAGTGCGGAGGTTTGCGCCCAAGGATTTCACTTTGGGCGAGCGGCAGGAGCCGGATGACCTCCACCCTTCCCGCGAGCGATTCCTGGGCCTTGGGAATGGCGAGGATATCCGCCGAGCCGGTGACCAGGAATCGGCCGTTGCGGCGGTCTTCATCCACCGATTGTTTCAATGCGAGGGCGATCGGTGGGACACGTTGCACTTCATCGATGATGGCGCGATCCAATCCCCGCACGAATCCCGTCGGATCGTTTTGTGCCGCCGCCCGCTGGGTCGCGTCGTCGAATGTGATATATGGCCGGCCATGGGCCCCAAACGTCTTGGCCAGCGTGGTCTTGCCGGATTGGCGCGGACCGGTAATGGCGACGATTGGCGTATCCGCAAGGGCTCTGCGAACTTGCGCCGCCGCAAACCGCTGATACATCCCAGGCACTCCGGTTCCGATCATGATGAAAGCGTCCAATATCGATTTTGTCAACGTCCAATATCGATTTTAGGAGCGTCCAATATCGATTTTGAAGCTGGCCAACCCCGATTTTTCGCCTCATCCGCCCGCTTCATCGCCAGCAGGCGCGCCGGGACGAGGCCTTGGCGAGGACGAGGCCGGACCGCGTTGACAAGGGCGCGCGAGCCGGGCGCAATCGCGGCGGCGTCCATGAAGCGAGGGCAAGATGATTGTGATTTGCGGCGTGGTGCGCCTCAATCCGGCGCGCCGGGGCGACGCGATCAAGGCGGCGCTGGTCATGGTGGCGCAATAAAAAAGCAGGGTTGACAAATATGATAATTTTGCCATATTGCCATGACTGACGAATTTCTAAGACCGGTGATCTGGATGGGTGGCAGCCGAGGCGATCTCGCCGCTATGCCGAAACCGATTAGAGATTCGTTTGGCATCCGGCTGCAGGATTTGCAGCGTGGCAAGAAGGTCCACGACAGCAAGCCGCTGCCACGTCTTGGCTCAGGCGTTATGGAGTTGCGCGAAAGCTTCGACAAGAACGCCTACCGCATGATGTACGTGCTGAAACTGAAGAAAGCGATCTACGTACTTCACGTCTTTATGAAGAAGTCGAAAGCTAGAATCAGCCTACCGAAACCCGATGCGGTCACCATCGCAATGCGATTGCGGAACGCGCGAATAATGGACATGGAGAGTTGAATGGCCAAGGAGCCCTTGTTTGAACGCAGCAGTGGCGATGTGTTTATCGACATCGGTTTCACGCCCGCGGAAGCCGAAGAGCTGAACGCGAAAAGCGCCCTGATCAGCGCCATCAATGACACGATCCGCAAGCGGAAGCTCACTCAGGTTGAAGCGGCGAAGATCTGCGGCACGGATCAGCCGACGCTATCGAAGATTATGCGCGGCCGTGTGGAGAGCGTGACGATCGATCGGCTGGCCGGATTTCTCAGAGCGCTTGGCCGGACGGTCGAAATCCGCATCAAGCCGTATGACGCCAAGGCCAAGACCGGACAATTGCTCACGGTCGGCTAGCCCGCGTTGACAAGGGCGCGCAAGCCGGGCGCAACCGCAGCGGCGTCCGTGGAGCGAGGGTACGTCTCGGAGGTCAGGCTGTTGGCGGCAAGCCGACGCTAGGCCCGATGTCGCGCGGCACGATGCGCACCGGCGCGGACTCGGCCATCGCGATCATGGCGATCAGGCTGGCGGCGGTGAAGATCAGCAGATACCAGGCCGGCGCCAAGGGATTGTCGGTGACATGGATCGCCCAGGCGATGACCGGCTGCGTCGTGCCGCCGAACACCGCGATGGAGGTGGCATAGACGGTGGCGAAGATGCCGCCGCGCACCCGCTTGGGCAGCGACTCGCCGAACCCGACATAGAAGGCGCCGGCGCTGATGTTGAGCAGGATCGACAGCATGGCGGTGCCGAACAGCAGCGCCGTCGTCGAATGCTGGTACACGATCAGCAGGAAGATCGGATAGACGCTGAGCAGGAATGCGGCGCGCGGGATGATCATCAGGCGGCGGCGGCCGAAACGGTCCGACAGCCAGCCGCCGGCCAGCGAGGCGGCGACCCCGAAAGCGCCGTTGACCAGCGTGGCGCTGAAGGATTGCGACGAGCCCATGTGCAGCGTGGTGCGCGCGAAGGTCGTCATGTAGTTGAGGACATAGGTCGCCACCGTGCCGCCGGCGAGAATGGCAAGGCCCGTCCAGATCGCGCGCGCGTGATCGTGCATAATGCCGAAGAAGCCGGCGGACCTGGCGTCGTAATGCGGCAGGTGATCGGCGCCATGCAGCGTCTCGGGCAGGTTGCGGCGGATGTAGAGGCCGTAGGGCAGGATGAGCGCGCCGATGAGGAAAGCGATGCGCCAGCCATAGGCATCCATATGCGCCACGCTCAGCATCAGGCCGAGCAGCAGCCCGACGCCGCCGCCGACCACGCTGGCGATGCTCTGGCTGGCGCTCTGCCAGGAAGCGTAGAGGCCGCGGCTGTTTTGCGGCGCCGCTTCGACGAGATAGGCGGTGGTGGGGCCGACTTCGCCGCCCAGCGCGAAGCCCTGCAGCATGCGGGCGAGAACGACGAGAATGGGGGCGAGAACGCCGATCTGGTGGTAGGTGGGAATGAACGCCAGCGCCAGGATGGCGACGCCCATCAGCGTGAAGCTGAGCATCATCGCGGGGCGGCGGCCGACGCGGTCGGCGTAGAAGCCGATCACCACGCCGCCGACCGGGCGCAGCAGGAAGCCGGCGCCGAAGGTGCCGAGCGAGGCCATCAGGCTGCCGAATTCGCTGTTGGTGAAGCCGCCGGGGCCGGAGGGGAAAAACGCCTGGCCGATCTGCACCGCGAAGAAGGCGTAGGTCGTGAAATCGTAGAATTCGAGCGCATTGCCGGCCACCGCCGCGGTGACGTGACGGCGCTTGATCAGCGGCGGTTCTGCGGCGGCGATGTCGGACAAGGAGACCCCGGTTTCAGCTGAGCCGCTAGCTTTGCACGATGTTGAGGGCGCAAGTCCATCGCACCGGCGGTTGCCGAGGAGGGCTGGGAAGACAGGATTGTCCCTTGGCGGTTCGAGCGATATGGGCGGTCGGATGAATTCTCAAACCTTCCAAAACAGGCTATTGTTGCCGCATGGACAAGCTCCTGGAGCGCATCACATCGGAACCCGACAAGTTCGGCGGACGCCCCTGCATTCGGGGATTGCGCATTCGCGTCGTTGACGAGCTCGATCTGCTGGCCTCCGGGCTGTCGCATGCGCAGATCGTGGCGGAATTGCCCGACCTCGAATTGGACGACATCAAGGCGGCGCTGGCATTCGCTTCCAAGCGCGTCGATCACCCGCTTATCGCAGCCGAGTGACGATCTGACTCGACAATCACCTTTCCCCGGCGCTTGCCGTCTGGATCGCGGAGGAATTCGGCGAGGCCTGTGTTCAAGTGCGCAATCTCGGCTTTGCCCGCACATCCGATCGTGAAATATTCTCGGCGGCGAAGCCGACCGCCCGTGTGTTCGTCACCAAGGATCGCGATTTGGGACATCGCCGACATTGTCAGCTTGATCGACTGCACATCGATAGCGCAAACGACTAGTTTGACCTGAAAAGGTCTGCCTTGTGATATGCCTCAGTGATTGAAATTACCAATTGCAGCGAGTCCAATCCAACTTTGCGTCCCACAAGATGATCGATGCACTGGCGAATTGGCTGCCCAAGAATGTTGAGCAACCTGGCCCCATCGCTCGGGGATACAGCCTCTCCGTCCTGTGCTGCAGCGAGTCGGTCGAACAGCGTCGCGAGGACGTAGCAGATGGTTTGCTCGGTGCCGGTGCTGCTGCGAAAGCAATCCCATGCCGCTCGCTCAATCTCATAGAGCTTGGTTGAGCCGGCAATAAACCCAGTCTCAAGCATGTCGGTGCAGAGATTGTGCAACCGGCGCGCCGTCAGACTGTCGGTGGACATCACCAAGCGGGAATTGGGAAGTCGCTCTTCTTAAATAGCGAAACGAGCAAGATTCCGCGGCTCGCAAGCATTTGTGCCGCTCCCTCTTGCCGATCCACCACGACGAGGGCGCGCTTTACAAAACAGCTTGGATGCCCAGCATGGAGACCCTCGACAGCATCCCTAATGGAGCCACCCTTTGTCGCTACATCATCGACTACCAACACTTCGGCATCATTGCGAACGTAGCCGTCAATACGCTCCTTTGCCCCATGTGGTTTGGCTTCTTTGCGAACAAAGAAGGCGTCGGTCTCGTAGCCCCTAAGATGGCCGATGACACCAACAGCTTGCGCAATCGGAATCGCGCCTTGGACAAGGCCGCCGATACAGTGGATGTCGTGGCGTTGCATATAGTCCAACACGACTTCGGCTATGAGGCTGGCACCTTCGCCTAGCATTGTCGTTTGGCGCAGCTGAAATAGAAATTTGCTAGGAGCGCCCGACGAGAGAATGAAATCTCCGGTCATGAATGAGCGCTCCAGGATGATATCGTGGAGTCGCTTCCAGCGCGGATCATCGCGGCGAAGGACTTCGTCTTGGGACTCTGGAATCGGTGATTGGACCGCTGCGTTTTTACTCACCAGGATGCTCCCCTGCGTCCGCGAATCACTTGTCCCTGACGCAAATTACAGTCCCCGAGTCGCATTGCCACATCCATGTAGTGTGGGTTTTCGAAGTGCCCACAAGATATTGGCGGCACCGGTGAAATAGGTCGGTGTCATAGACTTCGCAAAACACCAATGCAAGCAATATGTTACGTGGCCAGGCAACACCTTAGAATCTCTCGCAAAACGAGCTTTAGAATCTCTCGCAAAACGAGCTTTGCGGCTAAACGACTCGGCCCAAACAACCTTTGTGGATGCGACCAGCAGTCCAATTGTAACAATGCCGCGGCGCTGCGGCTGGTCGCGGATGGCGAGCCCCTGGTTGAAATCGGCGGCGATTGAGGCCGACGTGTCTTGGTCGGCACGCCGTCTCGCTTCATTCCGCCAGAGCCACGCCGTCGGGGGTGGCGATCAGTTTTTTGGGCACCAGCGCCAGCACCGGCAGGATGAGGGCGTAGACGACGGTCGTGGCGATGACGCAGACGACGAAGCCGCCGTGGAATTCGTAGAGGTTGGTGCCGAGCAGGTTTCCGAAATTGCCGGCCAGCGCGAACATGCTCCACGCCAGCATCATCAGCGTGCCTTCGAGCCCCCTGGGGCAGGCGCGGATCATGAGGTCCAGATAGGCCGCAGTGGCGACGCCGCCCAGCAGCCCGATGGGAATTGCGGCCACCAGCGCGGCGTTGACGGAGTGGATGAAAAGCAGCGGAATCATTTGCGGAATGGCGGCCAGCGTGCCCCACCACAACAGCGCGCTGAGCGGATAGCGCGGACTGAGATAGCCGAACAGCACATAGGTGGGCACGAAGGAGATCGTGAAGATCGCGTTGTAGGCGCCCCATTGCGCGTCGCTGGCGTGCAGCGTGTTCGACAAATAATACTGCAGCACCGTCGTGCCGCCGGGCGAAAAATTCCACAACAGCCAGCTGGCGAGGGCCGGATAGATCGGCCAATGGCGCGCCAGGCGCCGAAGGTCGGCGAGAAAATCGTGCCGCGCGCCCCGCGCCAAGGCGAGATGGCCGTAGACCGCTTGCGGCTTCCACAAGCCGATGGCGGCAATCGACGCCATCGTCGCGGCGAGCAGCAGGAACAGAATGCGCACCGCCACGCCAGGGCTTTTGTGCTCCAGCCAGCCGCTGAGGACGCCGCCGAGCGCGTACGCCGCGAAGATCGTCACGGTGCCGGCGAAATTCCACAGCGCGCTGATGCGCCCCGACATCGCAAGCTGCTGGCCGATGGTGGAGCCCAGCCCGTTCCAGGCGCTCCACAGGAACAAAAAACAGATCGACGTCAGCACCGAGCAGATCAGCAGCATGGCGAGCGACACCGGAACGAAGGCGAAGACGGCGAAGGCAACCGCCGACGCGGCGCCGAAGAGCATGACATAGCCGCGATCGCCCAGGCCGAAGGGCGACCAGAAATCGCGGACCATGCCGAAGGCGAAGGAGAAATAGCTCGGGATGCCGGCCCACAGCGCGAAGGTCGCCAGGCCGTTGGCCGACAGATGCAGCTTGTTCTTCAGAAGGAAGGACAGCGGAATGATGTGGAAGCCGGACGAGATGTTGACGAAATTCAGCACCACGATGACGACGCCGCAATACAGCAGGATGCGCGTGCGCGTCGCGCCGGCAAGACCCGGCGTCCGGGGCACGGCGATGTCGGTCACGAATTCTCCTCGACGCGGGGACTGGCGCGTCAGCTTTGCACGACACAAGGGGGCCGCGTCCACCGCCATTCGGTGCTACGCTCGCGCCACGCATCCGCGCCCAGGAGAGCCCGCATGTACGCCGCCATCCGCCACTATCATTTCGAGCCCAAGAACGGGCCGGAGATCGACCGCAGGATCCGCGCCGATTTCGTGCCGCTGCTCAAGAAGACGCGCGGCTTCGTGCGCTATTACTGGCTCGACACCGGCAAGGGCGAAGGCGCCTCGATCAGCGTCTTCCGCGACCAGGAAGGCGCCGACGAATCGATCGCGGTGGCGGCGGAATTTTCCCGGACGCATATGGCCGGACTGGTGACGCAGAAGCCCGACGTGATCGAGGGACCGGTGCGGGCGCACGATTGACGGATCGACATCCACGCTGCGCGGCCGGAACGGACCGCGTATGCCGTCCCGATTCCTATTGCAGGTTCATCCGAATCTTGACGAGCGCGGTCGCCCCGACCACCGGCGCCGCATCGGCGGACCACAGATTCATTTTCATCACCGACGCCAGCGTCACCGCCGCCTCTGAGAATCCCAACCCGTCCGAATCGCCGGCGGCCGGGGCGCAGCCGGTCAGGCTGCCATCGGGACCCACCACGCAACGCGCGACGCCGACGCCGGTGGTCAGGCCTTTCGCGGCGGCCTCCGGCGGAAACACGCGCGGCGCATTGTCGGGATCGAAGCGGACGAGCCAAACCGGCGCGTTCACCGTCGGCCGTTCGGCGGCGGCCGGCGGCGGAAAGCGGATCGGCAGGTCCACCCAAAGCGGCGTTCGCGACGGCGTCGCCGCCAATTCCGGCAAGATGCGAAATTTGTTCATCAGGCTCAGCGCGGCCTTCCCGAAGCCCATATTGTCGGGGGTTTCCTTGATGATCTGGCACTTGGACAGGTCTCCGCCGCTCTCCACCCGGCAGTGCGCCACCGCATAGCCCACAGCAGCGCCGGCGCCCGCCGGATAGGCCCGCGCCAGATCCTCGAAGCTCGCCGCTTGAACCCATACCGGATGGTCCATCATGGTCACATCGCGCATCTCGAGCGCATTTCCGAGCACCGGACTGTACATGCCCACGGCCGGATGTTCGGCATCGGCTTTACGTCCCGGATTATCTGCGATGCTCGTGAATTGGGAGATCGGCGGCTTGAAGTGGATGGCGAGCGCCATCGTCGAGGCGATCGGTCCATTGGGTCCCATCGCGGGCTTCAACAAGAAAGTCGGCCGCAACTCCAGGGCGGCACGGCCAAAGCCGAAGCCTTCCGGCGTTTCCGAGGCGACGCTGCACGATTCGGCCAGGCCGTAGGCGTCCACCTGACAACTCAGCGTCACCTCGCCATTGGCGCGGGTCTGGTAGGCGGATTTGGGCCACACCGCCACATAGGTACCGATCGTGTTGTCGTCGGCCGGCATGTCGACGGTCGCGGCGGCCGGCCGATCCCGCGGCGCCGTCACGATCACGGTTTCGGTTCGGCCCTTGGGTGGCGTCGTCGAGTCCTGCGTCGTCGCGGCGAGAACGGACGGCTGCAGAAACGCCAAGACGACGACGGTCACAGAGACGCCGGCAAATTTCGCCGCAAAACGCGGCCTTGGTTCGGAAATCCGGTCTTTCATGGAGCCCCTGCTGGACGAGGTCGGCGATGCGACGAGGATAGCATTTTCCCGTGCTGCGTTGGAGTCTGGGGCAGCGCCGGAGCACGATTGCTAAGGGGAATCGAGGATACGGCCGAGGGGCCGGCGCAAGGTCAGCGCCAGCGTGCCGCCTGTCGCGGCAATCGCCGCGTGCAGGGCCCAGAATTCCAGCGGGGTCATGCGCTCATAGAAGGTACCGATCCAGCCGCCCAGGATGTTGGACAGGAACAGCGAGAGAAACGCGATGCCCATCAGCGTGGCGCGCAGCTGCGGCGGGGCGCTGCCGGAAACCAGCGCCAGCAAGGTCGGCCAGTAATAGAGAAACGCGACGCCCAGGATCACGTCGTAGAACACGGGCACCAGGACCGGCACGCGCGCCCACAGCGCACAGCCCACCACGAGCAGCAGATTGGCGGCGCAGGCGAGAAAGGCGCCGGTGGCGATCTTGGCGATCTCGGCCGGCTCGCCGCCATGGGCAGCCTGCCAGCGCCACAGCGCGATCAGCACCGGCACCGTGACGATGCTGACGAAGGAATCGATGGAGTTGAACCAGGCGACCGGCATGTGAAAGCCGAAGAGGTTCAGATCGACGTCGCGGCTGGCCCAGATCAGTCCCAGATTGGTGTTCTGGTAATAGGCGATGGAGTGAAAGATGGTGATTGCCATCACCACGAACAGCGCGGCGATGACGCGCCATTCCTTTGCGCTCAGCGGCGTGCGCGCCGTGACGGCGGCGGGTTTGGTGTGCATGCTTTCGCTGAGCTCGCGGTAGCCGATCAGATAGGTGGCAAGGCCGAACAGCATCAACAGGCCGGCGAGACCGAAGCCGGCATGCCAACCGTAGAGCTGCGCCAGCAGGCCGCACAGCAACGGGCCGGCGACGGCGCCGACATTGATGCCGATGGAGAAGATCGAAAAGCCGCGCGTGCGGCCGGCGGCATCGTCCTCGGCATAGAGGCCGCCGACTTGCGTCGAGATGTTGCCCTTGAGCAGGCCGCAGCCGACGATCAGGAGCAGCAGCGCCAGCAGAAACGAGGCGTCGAACGCCATCGCCAGATGTCCGGCGCTCATCAGACAGGCGCCCAGCACCACCGCGTTGCGCCGGCCGATCAGGCGGTCGGCGACGAGGCCGCCGAACACCGGCGTGAAATAGACGAAGCCGGTATAGAGGCCGTAGATCTGCGAGGTCAGCGCCAGCGTGCTCATCTTGCCGAAGATAGATTCGAGTACGGCGCGGAAGACGCCGAAGCCGGCGACGTGCTCGATATGGCCGGGCAGCAGCAGGGCGCTGCTCATATAGAGCACCAGGATCGCCGTCATGCCGTAGAACGAGAAGCGCTCCCAGGCCTCGGTGAAGGCGAGATAGGCCAGCGCCCGCGGCTCGCCGAAGAAGGTGCGGGGTGTCGATATCGCGGCGGCGGTCATGCGAGGTCTCTCATATGGTTCTCATCCTCTCCCGCACTTGCGGGAGAGGACGACCGAGCGCAGCGAGGTCAGGTGAGGGGAAGTCTCTTACGCAACACGTCCCCTCACCTGCTTTTCGCTTCGCGAAAAGCGTCCTCTCCCGCTTCGCGGGCGAGGATATCAGTGCTTCAAATACTTGTCGTACCAATCGAGATAGCGCTGCAGCACATCGCGGCGGTAGCTGGGGATGGTGAGGCCGTGGTACTGGCCGGGATAGACGATGAGCTGGGTGTCGATCCCCAAGCTGCGCAGCGCCTGGTACATCTGCTCGCCATTGTGCAGCGGCACGTTCATGTCCTTGTCGCCGCCCAAGAACAGCGTCGGCGTCTTGATGCGGTCGGCGTGCAGGAAGGGATAGGAGATCTTCTCCCACACCGCGGTGGTCTTCCACGGCACGCCGAGCTCGGTCTCGTAGTCATGGGCGTACTGGTCGTTGCCGTAGCCGCCCAGGATGTCGGAGATGCTGGCACCGCTGGTGGCGGCCTTGAAGCGGGTGTCGCTGGCGATGACGTAATTGGTCAGCATGCCGCCATAGGACCAGCCGCCGACGCCGAGCCGGTCCGGATCGGCGACACCCCGCTTCACGGCGTCGTCGACGGCGGCGAGTTCGTCGGCCACGTCGGGGCCGCCCCAATCGGCGAAGATCGCGGCGCCATAGGCCTGGCCGCGACCCGTCGAGCCGCGCGGATTGGCGGCGATGACGGCATAGCCGTGCGCCGCGATGAGCTGCCACTCGAAGGCGAAGGCGAGCGGAAACTGCGATTGCGGGCCGCCATGGATGCGCAGGATCGCAGGCAAGGCGGCGCCTCCGGCGCCGGGAGGTTTGAGGAGAAAGCCGTGCACCTCGGTGCCGTCCTTGCTGTTGAACGAGGTTTCCTCGACGGCCGCGAGTTTCACGTCCTTCAGCCAGTCGTTCTGGTGGCTGAGTTGGCGCGGCGCGCTGTTGCCGTCCCAGGCGAAGACCTCGGGCGGCAGCGACGGATTGGAAATCAGCAGCGCGGTGTGGCCGCCCGCGCTATCGAAAGCGGAGATCTCGTCGCGGCCGCCGACGATGTGCTGGATCGCACCGCCGGCGGCGGGAACGCGCGCGAGATATTGCGTGCGGTCGTCCTCGACCAGGAAATCGATCGACTTGCCGTCGGCGGACCACAGCGGCGCATCGATGTTGCGGTCGAGCGATGCGGTGAGGACGCGGGGCGCGCCGCCGGCGACCGAGACCACGGCCAGATGGGTGGTGGCGTATTCGATCAGTTTGGGATCGCCGCCCTGGCGGTAGGCGATGAATTTGCCGTCCGGCGACCAGGCCGGCGGACTGCCGCCGAGCTGGCTGTCGGCGGCGTTGTCGGCGCCGATATAGGTGGTGAGCGCGCGCGGCCCCGCGCCCTTGCGCGCGTCGATGACGAACAGGTCCCAATTCTCGTCGCGGTCGAAATCCTTGTGGCGCTTGGAGACGAAAGCGATGGATTGGCCGTCGGGCGACCAGGCCGGCAGCGCTTCGTAGTAGTCGCCCGGCGTCAGGATGTCGAATTTGCGGGCGGCGATGTCGAAGACATAGAGGTGATCGCGCAGGTTTCGCTGATAGCCGGCGATGTCCTGCATGAAGGCGAAGCGGTCGATGACGATGGGTTTGGGCGTCTTCTTGTCGTCGCCGCTGTCGTCCTTGTCCTGGTCGGCGACGATCAGGGCGAGGCGCTTGCCGTCCGGGCTCCAGGCGAAATCGTCGACGCCGCCCTTGAAGTCGGTGAGCTTCTGCGCTTCGCCGCCGAGGCGGTCCAGCAGCCAGACCTGGCTGTTCTTCTTGTCGTCGGTGCGGCCGGAGAGGAAGGCGAGAAAGCGGCCATCGGGGCTGAAGCGCGGCGAGGATTCGCTCTCGCCCTTGCGCGAGGTGAGCTGCACGCTGCGGGTGCCGTCGAAGCTGGTCATCCACAGATGGGTCTCGCGCTTGTCAGCGGTCGCGTCGACGGTGCGCACAGTGTAGGCGACCCAATCGCCGGCCGGCGAGACCTGCGGATCGCCGACGTCGCGCATGCGGGCGAGATCGTCCAGCGCGAGCGACCGCTGCGGCGCGGCGTGGGCGGTCGTGAGCGACAGCAGCGTGATCGCGAGCGATAGTGTCAGTGCCGAGCCATGCGTCATCGTGTAATCCAGTTTTCCAGAGTGAGGCCGGTGATGTCGGAAAAATCCGCTTCGTTGTTGGTGACGAGGATGGAATTTGTGCTGATGGCATGCGCGGCGACCATGCGATCATAATCGCGGCCTTTCACCCAGCCGCATTGTGCGAGGATGCGGCCATAGGCCCGCGCGGCATCGGCATCGAAGGCCAGCACCGGGATGTGGCGGACGACGGAGTCGATGCGCGGTTGCCGTACCGCAGCCAAGGCCGGTCGCTTGTGCAGACCGCGCTCGAGTTCGACCAGCGTCAACGCGGACATGAAGACGGCGCCGCTGTGCGAGGAAAATTTTTGCAGAACGTCAACATCGCCGTCGCGCAAATGGATCGCGATATTGGTGTCGATGAGGTAGGCCAAACGGGGCTTACAAGGATTCCCGATCGGGCAATTCGATCGGTTCGCGTTCTTCGATCTCGGACGGCACCGGCATGCGCCGCAACTCGTCGACCATGGCCTTGAGACTGGGGTGGGCCGGACGGATGGTGATCACATCGCCGTTGCGCGTGACCTCCAATTCCGCGCTCATATCTTCAAAGGCGATATCCGCCGGGATGCGAACCGCCTGACTGTTGCCGGATTTGAACGGACGGGTTGTCATGCGCATCAGGTTAGCTCCGCGGATTCGCTTCGTCAATACATGTATATACATCGATAAATTGTAAATATTCCAATGTGTTAGTGGCTATTGTGACCGACGCTCTCGGCGTGCGCACTTAGAAATGCGGCAGCGGCGGGAGCCAGTGGGTGTCGCGCGACAGGGTGACGGCGAGCAAAGCGGCCAGGCCGAGGATCGCAAGAAAGGTCCCCAGCACGCCGATGAAGCGAAACGGCGACGGCCCGCTGCTGATCGAAAGGCCGATGGCGTGCAACAGCCGGAAGACGACGAACGCGACGGCGAAGATCGGCACCAGCGTCGTCCACTGGCCGCTCGCTTCGGTGAGCGCCAAGAGGATGAGAAACAGCGGCGCGTTCTCGGCGAGATTGCCGTGCATGCGGATGCGGCGCAGCAAGGCCTCGCTGCCGCCGTCGCCGAGACCGGCGCGGTATCTGCCGCGGCCCCTGGCGGTGTAGAGCATCAACAGCATCTGCAGCACGGCCAGCGGAATCGCCGTGGCGGCGGTGATGTAGGGAAATGTCATGGCGTGCCCCCGTCCCAATCGCAACGCAGGCGGCAGCCTAGCACATTGCCAAGGCCCGGGGCGATGGACCGCGCGGACCGCCGATGTTAGCCTGAAGGCGTCTGGGATGGAGGAAAGCCATGTTTGCCGTCGTCCGCCACTATCATTTCAAACCGCAGGACAGCGCCGCGATCGACAAGGCGATCCACGACGACTTCGTCCCGCTGATCAAGAAGGCCAAGGGCTTCGTGCGCTATTACTGGCTCGATACCGGCAAGGGTGAAGGCGCATCGGTCAGCGTGTTCAAGGACAAGGCCGGCGCCGACGAGTCGATCCTTCTGGCGGCGGATTACGTCAAGACCCATTTGGCGAAGCTGATCACGCAGAAACCCGAAATCATCGAAGGGCCGGTCCGGGCGCACGATTGAGCGCCGACGCGCGTCCAAGCTCGGCCGTGTCGGCCGCGCTCAGATCCAGCGCCGACGCGATGCGGTACTGCGCGCGGGCGTCATCCTTGCGGCCGAGCCAGAAGAGCGCCTCGCCCCATTTGAGATGCAGGCGGCCCCAATGGGGCGCGTATTTCGAGGCGTCGGCGAATTTGGCAATCGCGAGATCGGAACGGTTTTCGGCGATCAGCGCCTCGCCCCACAGTTCGAGCGGATCGGCGAAGTGCGGCCCGGTCCGGTTGGCGGCCGCGAATTTCGCGATGGCGCCGGCGAAGGCGCCGCGATGCAGCAGCATCTCGCCCCAGCCGCTCATCGCGAAAGGGATGGACGGCGCATCCTGCACCGCGCGGCCGAACCAGTAGGAGGCGGACGCAGTGTTGCGCTTGGCGTCGGCGATGCGCCCGCGCATTTCCAGACACAGCGTGCAATCGAGCGGCGTCAGCGCGATCAGCGTATCGGCGCCCTTGACGTCGCCGCTCCTCGCCCGGGCATAGGCGAGCAGCGGCCAGGCCCAGGTATGGCGAAGATTGTCGATGCCGTAGACGCGTTGCGCGGCCCGGTCCGCCGCGACCATATCCGCCGCCGCGCGCGTCCACTGCCCGACATTGGCGAGGAGAAAATAGTTGGGCGTCATGTTTCCGATATAGCCGCTGAACGCCAGCGCCGTTCCGTCGTTCCATTGCGGATGCTCGGCCAGCAAGGCGCGGGCGGCGGCGCTGTCATGCGCCCGCGCCAGTTCCGAAGCGACCAGCAGATCGCCATATTGATAGCCGTCGAAAATCTGCTGCGAGACCTGGCGCGCCGCCGTGGAGGAACAGACGAAATCGCCGGCAAGCGTGCAAAGGCCCACGGGTATCAGAGGCCGTATTGCGGCGGCGGCCGAGGCGGAAAGACTCTCCGGCGTCGCTCCCGCCATCAGGCGCGCCTCCGCTTTGAGGTCCTTCAAGACCGCCTCGTTCTGACCCAGCGGAAATACGTCGCTGACATGCGCGAAATAGCCGGAGGGATCGGTTGGCGCGAGCCGGATGCCCATGTCGGCGAGCGCGATGGCGCCGCGGTCGTCGCCGGTGAAGGCGAGCGAGTTGGACCAGAATATGTAAGCCCAGGCGCGATCCGCCGGGGCGCCGCCGAGCGCGATCGGGCGCAGGAAGGCGATGGCCTGGGCGTAGGAGCCCCTTTGATCCAGGACCGCGGCGTAACGATAGGGCTGCGTCTGCGCCAACATCTTTTCGGCGGCGCGGTCGAGCAGCTTGTCGAGGTCCGCCTCGGGTCCGGTCACCGTGATGCTGGGCTTGTTGTCGGCCCTGACCGTCAGCGCGATGCCGTTCGCAGTCGGCCACACCTCGCCGCTGACATGGGTCTCGTGACCGAGCCAGCCGCGCAGCGAGCGCGAGAACTCGCCGACGGAAACACCGGTCTGCGGAATCTCCACCTTGCTGTCGTCGCCCCAGTCGCCGCGAATGGTGTCGGCGGAATGGAACGCCACGGGCTCCGACTCGACGACGAGGCCGTTGAGCTTGTCGAGCAGGCGCTGCGCCAGAAGCGCGCCGTCCAGGCCCTTGGCGGCGAATTCCGGCGGCGTCTTGAAAGCACGCACGACGAGGCCGCCGGCTTCATGCGCGCTCCACATCGCGATGGCGACGACGAGCACCGCGCTGACCGCGGCGAGGGCCAGCGAGGCCTGCCAGGCGGCGCGCATCCAGTCGTTGAAACGCCGCCAGCGCAGATGGGAGAGCGTCAAATCGCGCTGCTCGTGCAGATCCTCCATCTGCAATTCGAGATAGCGGCTCTGCTTGCGCAAGAATTCGCGCGCCTCGGCGGCGACGGAAGGATCCCTGCCGGCCGCGCCCAGCGCCAGCCCGATCGCCGCGGCGGCGGGCTCCACGACGGGGTCGTCGGCGCCGATGTCGAAAGCGTCAGACATGCGGGGACATCATACGCTGGAGCTCGGCTCTCTCGGCAACGGAGAGATCGAGCGCCGCGGCGATGTCGAACTGTTTCGCCGCGTCGTCGCGCTTGCCGGACCATAGCAGCGCCTCACCCCATTTGAGATGCAGCCGGCCCCAGTTCGGGGCATAGCGCGCGGCTTCCTCGAACTTGGCGTCCGCGAGGTCGGAATGGTTCTGGAAAATCAACACCTCGCCCCACATCTCCAAAGGATCGGCGAAATGCGGGCCTTTCTGGTTGGCGAGCGCGAAATGCGCGATGGCGCCGTCGAACTTGCCCCGATGCATCAGCATCGCGCCAAGGTCGGCATCGGCGAAGGGGAGTGACCGCGCCAGATGGAGCGCGTAGTCAAACCAGTATTCCGCCCCGCCCCAATTTCGTTTTGCCGCGTCGATGGTGCCGTGTATTCGGGCGCAAAGATAACAGTCGAGCGGAGCCTGACCGATCAGTGCGTCGGCGGTTGCAAGCCTTCCCTTGTCGCCGGCGGCCAGCATGGCATTTGCTTCGGCCAAGAGCGGCAGCACCTGGCGCTCCGCCAGGCAATCGCTCTTCTGGCAGTCGCTCAAGGCAGCGTCGCGATGCGAAACGACATCCGACCAGCGATGCAGACGCTCAAAAACCTTCAACACATGCACACCATCCAAACCGGCGAGACCGTTCAAGGCGGCCTTGTCGTGCGTGGCGGCGAGGGCTTCCGAGACAAGGGTCGCGCTGGCCCCGGCCAGGCCCAAAGTCGCGGCAAAGTCGCCCTGAGCGCTGGCGCGTCTGGCCGAAAATTCATCCTTGAGCCGCGCGGCAGGCCACCGCGCGTAATCGGATGAAGGGGGATTGGCGATCAGACCGAGCAATGCCTGCGTGTGTTGAAACGCATCCTCGTCGTAGCCGAGCGTCTCTTCCGCCACGATGAGGTCCTTGTAGGCGAACGGAAAATCGGCGCTACCGCCGGGTCCGCCCTGCGGATTGACGGCGCCGCGGAGAAATTGGACGGCCTTCAAATATCTGGCGCTGTTGTTTGCGGCGCTCGGGCCGGGCGAATCGTCGAATACCCTGGCAATTCCCCAGTTCTTCGCCAGATAGTCGAGCGCTTCAAAGGCGATCTCCCGATCGTGATCCGAGCCCTCACGGGCCACCTTGATATAGATGGACTTCGCGTCGTTGTAATTGCCCTGATAGGCGAGGAACGCAGCGTAGCGGTACAGTTCAAGCGCGCGATAGACGCAACCCGCCGCTTCGGAAAACAAGATCTCAAAATTCGTGCCGGCACTCGAACAAGCCGCGGCGCCGTTTCCCGGATGCGCCGTCAATCTGTAGACAGGCGCGGCCGTGCCCGCCGCCGGCTTTTCTTCATACAGGTCGGCCGAAATAACGGTCTCGTTGCTCAGCCGCTTGAACAAAAAGTTGTAGACGTCGCCGAGCGAGAAGGATGTGGACGGAATATCGATCTTGATCGGTATTCCCGGTTCGACAATTTGAAACGTCTTCTGCGACGTGTGCCTGAAATTCGCCCGCTTCAGACCCGAACTCAGCAACGTGTTGTCATGAAGATGGATGAAGAGCATGTGATCCAGGAAGCGGCGCGCCGCGACATCACCGGTCAGTCCGCCGGACGCCACATCGGCGGGTACCGAAAAACTCGCAACGACATAGCCGTTGGCCTCCGACGCCTGAACCCCGTAATAGATCAGTGCACAGACACCAACGAGAATGAGAAATGTGGCAGAGGATTTGAACGGGCCCTTCCTTAGCAATGCCCAAACCTGCAAAATCCATTCCCAGGAACGCATAACTCTCTGCTTGGCGCCCAAATGTCGCCATGGCATCCGTGGCGGCGGCGGCGGCGGTTGCTGCCGCTCCAGCGCGTCCGCCTGCAGGCGGACAAGCCGCGCCTCCGCGCGCGCCTGTTCAAACCGAGCCCGGTGCTCAAGCAGTTGGCGCGCCTCAAATACCAAACCCTGATTGTCGGGTTGTTCCTTGATGGCCTTCTGGATGGCATCGATTGCCGCGCCATACGGATCAAGGCTGTCTGGTGTCATTGGCTCTTCCCCCTAAAAAAGGCGGAGAACGCGGGCAGTGCCGGACCGGCAGGAAGCCTCAACTCCTTCAGCGGAACAATATCCCGCGGCGCGATCATGCGCACCGAACGGAACCACGGCAATCGCTGGCGATGGCTGTCATATTATACAATTTCTGACCGTATTGAATTTTATTTTACATGATTGTCATGTGAAGCATTGAAGTTTGCGGCGCGGCATGTGATTTACCCCTTATGGCCAAGACCCCCGATCCGCAGATGCTAACCGCGAACCGTCTGGTCGACGGCGACGTGCTCTATTGGAAGAGCGGCGGCTGGGTGCTGGCGCTCAGCGAGGGCGACGTCTTCGCCGATCCCAAGGACGCCGACGCGGCGCTGGCGGCGGCGCAAAGTTCGGTCACCGGCAATGTCGTCGTGGCGCCGTATCTGTTCGACGTGAAGACCGACGCACGCGGAATCCATCCGGTGAAGGAGCGCGAGATCATCCGCGCGGCGGGGCCGACGATCCGCACCGATACCGGCAAGCAGGCGGCGCCCCATGTATCGGTATGACGAATTCGATGCCCGGTTCGTGGCGGAGCGGGTGGCGCAGTTCCGCGACCAGGTGGCGCGACGGCTGTCGGGCGAGCTGACGGAAGACCAGTTCAAGCCGCTGCGGCTGATGAACGGCCTCTACCTGCAACTGCACGCTTACATGCTGCGCATCGCGGTGCCCTACGGCACGCTGAACGCGCGGCAGGTGCGCAAGCTTGCCCATATCGCGAGGGCCTACGACAAGGGCTTCGGCCATTTCACCACGCGCACCAATCTTCAATTCAACTGGATCAAGCTGGTCGACGTGCCGGACATCCTGGCTGAACTCGCCAGCGTCGAGATGCATTGCATCCAGACTAGCGGCAATTGCATCCGCAACGTCACCGCCGACCAGTTCGCCGGCGCGACCGACGAGGAGATCGAGGACCCGCGGCCGCTGGCGGAGATCATCCGGCAATGGTCGAGCCTGCATCCGGAGTTCGTCTTCCTGGCGCGCAAGTTCAAGATCGCGGTCGGCGCGACGCAGCATGACCGCGCGGCGCTGCAATATCACGACATGGCGGTGCAGATCGTGCGCAACGCGGCCGGCCGCGTCGGCTATCTCGTCATGGCGGGCGGCGGCATGGGCCGCACGCCCTATGTGGCGCATGTGATGAACGAATTCGTGGAGCGCGAGGACATCCTCGCCTATCTCGAAGCCGTGCTGCGCGTCTACAACCAGGACAGCCGCCGCGACAACATCCACAAGCAGCGCATCAAGATCCTCATCAACGCCATCGGGCCCGACGAAATGCGCCGCCGCGTGGCGCGCGAATTCGACGAGATCCGGAAGGCGGGCACGCTGCAGCTGCCGGCGGCGGAACTGGCGCGCATCACGGCCTATTTTGCAGCCCCGAATTTCGCGGCCCTGCCTGACGACATGCCCGTTTCGGATTCGAAGATGGGGGGCGATGCGGCGTTCGAGAACTGGAAGAAGACCAACGTCCACAAGCATCGCGCGCCGGGCTATGCCATCGCGACGATCTCGCTCAAGACCGTCGGGCAGATTCCGGGCGACGCCAGCGCCGACCAGATGGACGCGCTGGCCGATCTGATGGACCGCTTCGCCATCGACGAGATCCGCGTCACGCACGAACAGAACCTCGTCCTGCCGCATGCGAAAAAGGCCGACCTGCCGGCGATCTTCGCCGCGCTGCAGGCGCTGGATCTGGCGGCGCCGAATGCCGGGCTGATCACCGACATCATCGCCTGCCCGGGGCTCGACTATTGCGATCTTGCCAATGCGCGCTCGATTCCCGTCGCGCAGGACATCGCCCGGCGCTTCGCCGATCTGGACCGCCAGCACGATATCGGCGAGCTCAAGATCAAGATCTCCGGCTGCATCAATGCCTGCGGCCATCATCATGCCGGGCATATCGGTATCCTGGGCGTCGACAAGAAGGGCGTGGAATTCTACCAGCTGCAGCTCGGCGGCTCGGGCGCGGAGGATGCCAGCATCGGCGACATCATGGGCCCGGGCTTCGGCATCGCCGAGATCGGGCCGGCGGTCGAGCGCGTGGTCGATGCCTATGTCAAGCTGCGCGACCCCGGCGAGCGCTTCTTGGACACCTATCGCCGGCTCGGCATGGAGCCGTTCAAGAACGTCGCCTACCAGGAACAGCTGCATGCCGCTCATAACGGGTAACGCCTTCGCCGACGACCCGTTCACGACGGTCGCCGACGACGCGGCGCTGCCGGCCGAGGGCGGCGCCATCGTCTCGCTGACGCGATTCGGCAAGGAGCGCGAGACGCTGCTGGCGCGCAACGCGCCGATCGGCGTGCGGCTGCGCGCCGACGAGTCGCCCGAGCCGCTCGGCGACGACGTGCAGCGGCTGTCGCTCGTGGTCATCGAGTTTCCGAAATTCCGCGACGGGCGCGGCTTTTCCTGGGCCCGCATGCTGCGCACGCGGCTGGCTTTCACCGGCGAGATCCGTGCGGTCGGCGATTTTCTCTACGACCAGATTTCCTACCTGCACCGCACGGGCTTTACCGCCTTCGAAGTGCCGGAAGGTTTCACGCTGGAGCAGTTCCAGCGCGCGCTGGGCGAGATCACGAACGTCTACCAGCCGAGCGCGGACGGGAAGAAGACGATCCGGGAGCTGCGGGCGGGGAAATAGGCGCCTTTTTCGCGGCTGTTTGCATCGCTTCGGCCAATTGACTAGTGTTACTTGGATTTTTCCAGGTATTACTTCATGACGACCGTGACAAGCAAAGGCCAGGTGACTATCCCCAAGCGTGTGCGCGATGCGACCGGTCTTAGACCTGGAGCCAAAGTCTCCGTTGAATACCGCGATGGCGGGGCGCTTATTATACCAGAGCGCAAGGCCGGCAAGATCAGCAAGAGCGATTTCATGAAACGCATAGAAAAAGTACGTGGCACGCTCAAGCTCGGCATGTCGACAGACGAATACATGAAGATGATGCGGGGCGACGATTGATCCTGGTCGACACCAACGTCTTGCTCGACATTTTGGCCGAGGATCCGGTGTGGGAGCCATGGTCGACCAAGGCGTTGCACGAAGCGCGTGCAAGAGACAATCTCGCCGTAAACAACGTAATTTACGCTGAGCTGTCGCCCGGCTACCAGAATATCGGCGAGCTTGACGGAGTTCTCGACGCGCTGGGAATTGCCAACGCAACAGTGCCAAAGTTCGCACTTTTCTTGGCAGGCCACGCATTCCGACAATATCGCCGCCGCCGCGGCGTCAAAACTGGTGTGTTGCCCGATTTCTTTATCGGCGCGCATGCGTTTGTCGAGGACGCGATATTGCTGACTCGCGATCCGCGTCGCATCCACTCATATTTTCCGGCCGTCGCGCTGATTTCGCCGTAAGGTCACCATCGCATATTGAACCGCCCCTGTGACAGCGCCGCGAATCTCGCGCAGAGTGGCCGCGTCGGGAACGCGGGGCGCGAGGGATGGCGGGCAATTCGGTCGGGATTTCGCAGACGCCGCCGCGCGGCCTGCCGCTGCGCCATGTCTGGGCGGTGTCGCTGGGCAACGCGCTCGGCTTCTACGATTTCCTCATCTACGTCTATTTCGCGGTCTATATCGGCAGGGCCTTCTTTCCCGCGCATGACGAGACCGCGAGCCTGCTGCAGACCTTCGGCGTGTCGTTCATCGGCTTCGTCGCGCGCCCCGTGGGCGCCATGATCATCGGCCCGATGGGCGACCGCATCGGGCGCCGCGCCGCGATGATGCTGTCCTTCGTGCTGATGGGCATCGGCGTCATCGGCGTGGCGCTGACGCCTTCTTATGCCCAAATCGGCGTCGCGGCGCCGGTCCTGGTGATCCTTTTCCGGCTGGTGCAGGGCTTCGCGCTGGGCGGCGAAGTCGGGCCGACGACGGCCTATCTCATCGAGGCGGCGCCGATCAAGCGCCGCGGGCTATACGCGTCCGGCCAATATGCGACGCAGGATGCCGGCGTGCTGGTTGCCGGCCTGATCGCCACGACGCTGGCAAGCCAGCTCGACGCGCAGCAATTGCAGGACTGGGGCTGGCGCGTGGCGATGCTGTTCGGCGCCAGCATCGTGCCGTTCGGCCTGTGGCTGCGCAGCAGCCTGCCGGAGACCCTGCATGCGGTAGACGACGCGGCGCTGGCGCCCGACGGAACGACCGGCGACGTGTCGATCAAGACGCCGCTGCGCCCCTATCTCGCGATCATCGTTCTGGGTCTGATGATGCTGGCCTCGGGCACCATCGGTTCCTATGTCAGCAGCTACATGACGACCTATGCGCTGACCACGCTGCACATGGCGCAGACCGTGGCGTTCGGCGTCATCATCGTCAATGGCGCGTTCTCGGTTCTGTTCGAGCCGATCAGCGGCTGGCTCTCCGACCGCTATGGCCGCAAGCCGGTGATGCTGATCCCCGGCTTCATCCAGCTGGTTCTCATATTTCCGGCGTTCTGGATGATCTCGCACTACCGCACGACGTTCGTGTTCTACGCCATGATCGCGCTGACGACGATCCTGGCGGCGTTGAGCACGCCGCCGGTGATCGTGGCCCTGACCGAGCAATTGCCCAGGAAGGTGCGTTCGGGCGTGGTGGCGATCGTCTATGCCTTCGCGATCGCGACCTTCGGCGGCTCGACCCAGTTCATGCTGACCTGGCTGCTGGCGTTCACCAAGGACCCGCTGGCGCCGGCCTATTACTGGCTCGCCGCGCTGATCGTCGGCCTGAGCGCCATGCTGCTGGTCAAGGAATCGGCACCGGTGAAGACGGGAAAGATTTGAGCCATGTGGACGCTGCTCGGGATCGCGGTCGTGGTCGCGGGTTTCGGGCTTCGGATCAATCCGCTGCTGGTGATCGCGGCGGCGGCCGGGGTCACGGGCGTCGCGGCGGAACTCTCCGGCGTCGCGCCCGGACTGACGCCGCTGAAGATCGTCGCGGCCTTCGGCAAGGCGTTCGCCGAAAGCCGCTATGTCAGCATCGTGTTCCTGGTGCTGCCGGTGATCGGACTGCTCGAGCGTTACGGCCTGCAGGAGCGGGCGCGGGCGCTGATCGGGCGGCTCAAGGGCGCGACGGCGGGGCGGCTGCTGCTGGCCTATTTCCTGCTGCGCCAGGTCGCGGCGGCGTTCGGCGTTCCGTTCGGCGGCCAGGCGCAGGTGGTGCGGCCGCTGCTGGCGCCGATGGCGGAGGGCGCGGCGGAGACGCAGGCCGGCGAATTGCCGGCCAAGCAGCGCTTCTGGCTGCGCGCCCATGCGGCGGGGTGCGAGAATATCGGGCTGTTCTTCGGCGAGGACATCTTTTTCGCCATCGGCTCGATCCTGCTGATCAAGGGGTTCCTGGCCGCCAACAAGATTTTCGTCGAGCCCTTCGCGCTGTCGGTGTGGGCGATCCCGACCGCGATCCTGGCGGCGGTCATTCACGGCACGCGGCTGCTGCTGATCGACCGGCAGTTGAAGCGCAAGGCGGGCAAGCCGTGATCACCCTCGAATACGTCTACGTCCTGACCGGCCTGATGGGCGCAGCGTTCGCAGTGCTGAGCGCGCGCGACAGAACCAATCCCAAGCGCTTCGGCAACGCGGCGTTCTGGGGCTTGCTGTCGCTGAGCTTTTTGTTCGGATCGTGGATCGGCGATCTGGCGAACGGCGTGCTGGTGATCGCGCTGATCGCGGTCGGCGGCTTCGGCTTGATGCACAGGGGCGCGGCGGCGAGTTCAACGCCGCAGAGCCGCAGCGCCAGCGCGGCGGCGCGCGGCAATGTGCTGTTCCTGCCGGCCCTGATCGTGCCGGCCGTGGCGCTGGCCGGCACGCTGAGCTTGAAGAATTCCGGACTCGTGGATCCCAAGCAGGCGACGCTGATCTTTCTCGCCCTCGGGGTGCTGATCGCGCTGGCGGTTTGCCATGCCTGGCTCAGGCCGCCGCTGCTGGCGCCCATCGAGGAAGGGCGCCGGCTGATCGACACGATCGGCTGGGCCGCGGTGCTGCCGCAGATGCTGGCGTCGCTCGGCGCGGTGTTCGCAGCTTCGGGCGTCGGCGGCGCGGTCGGGCATCTGGCGACGCAGTATCTGCCGCTCGGCACGCCGTTCGCCTGCGTCGTCGCCTATTGCCTCGGCATGGCGCTGTTCACGGTCGTGATGGGCAACGCCTTCGCGGCGTTTCCGGTGATGACGGCGGGGATCGGCCTGCCCCTGATCGTGCACCGCTTCGGCGGCGATCCGGCGATCATGAGCGCCATCGGCATGCTGGCCGGCTTCTGCGGCACGCTGATGACGCCGATGGCGGCGAATTTCAACCTGGTGCCGGCGGCGCTGCTGGAACTGCCCGACCGCAACGGCGTGATCCGCGCGCAGCTTCCCACCGCGCTGATGCTGCTGGTCGCCAATACGGGGTTGATGGCGGGGTTGGTGTATCGGTTTTGAGTCTTGCCCAAATCCGGATTATATCCATAATATGGATAATCCGGAGAAAGCCATGGTCACGACCACCGCCGCCGACTTCCAACGCAATGTGGGCGAGTTTCAGCATCAAGCGCGCCGGGAGCCCATCGAGATTACGCGCCATGGACGCCGGGAGCTGATTTTGATGTCCGCGGAGCAGTATGACTGGATGCGGGCCGTGATGAAGCGGTCATTTCGTACCGAAGAGACGCCGGAATTCATCATCGAGGCGATCCGCAAAGCAAAGGTCCGACCGCAGCAGCCCAAGCGAAGCCCAAAGTCGCCCAAATAGATGGCACTGCCTGAAGCCCAGCCAGGCCTCGTATTCCGTTATGACTATCTGTGGAATCGCGACGCCCGGGAGGGTCGACCCTCTGGCAAGGATCGCCCCGCCTGCATCGCAATGACGACCGGCATCGAGATCGATCCGCATGTCGTCGCCATCCTTCCGATCACCCACAGCAAGCCCACTGGCAAAACGGTTGGCTTCGAAATCCCTCCGTTGGTCCGCCGGCGGCTTGGGTTGGACGACGAGCCGTGTTGGGTGATCGTTTCAGAGCACAATATCGATGAATGGCCGCCGCCGGGAATCGCGCCGCTACCGGGAACCAAAAAGGTATTCGCATACGGCGTGTTGCCATCCGGCTTGTTCGAAAAAATCAAGAAAGAATTTCTCAGGCAGTTCGACCAAGCACGCGGTGTGCGGCGGTAAAGATACATGCTCTCCCATCTCTCCTTTGGCGTCGAAGACCTGGACCGCGCCACCGCGTTCTACGAAGCGGCGTTGGCGCCGCTCGGCTGTGTCTGCGTGTGGCGCAACGCGCGCGCGTCGGGCTTCGGGGAGCCCGGCGGCAACGATCGGCTGGCGCTGTTCGCGCGGCCGGGGACGGCGCGCGCGCCGGGCGCTGGGTTTCACCTGAGCTTCATCGCGCCGAGCCGCGCAGCGGTCGACGCTTTCCACGCAGCGGCGCTCAAGGCCGGCGGAAGCGACGCCGGCGCGCCGGGCCTGCGGGCGCATTACAGCCCGACCTATTACGCCGCTTTCGCCATCGATCCCGACGGGCACAAGCTGGAAGCGGTGCACCAATAGCAAGTGGGCCAAGATATTTTCTTGACCCCCCTGCCCCTTTGCCGCAAAGAGGCCCCGCCACACTGACAGTCAAGAGGTGTCTTCGCATGAACGCACCGACGCGCATCGACGCCGTCCCCCGCTTCGGAACGATCGAGAAGGCCATCGCCACGCTGAAACCGGGCGAGCCGCTCTATTGCATCTTTCCGCAGAAATTCGCCGACGCCGCCAAGCGCTTCCTGGATGCGTTCCCGGGCGATCCGCTCTACGCGATCAAGGCCAATCCGGCGCCGCTGGTGCTGGAGCAGGTGTGGGCGGCGGGCATCCGCCATTTCGACACCGCCTCGGTGCCGGAGATCGAGATCGTCAAGAGCCGCTTTCCGGACGCCTATTGCCATTTCATGTCGCCGGTGCGCGCGGTGGGCGCGGCCAAGAAGGCGTTCGAGCAATACGGCGTGACCGATTACGTGGTCGACTGCGACTACGAGCTCGACAAGCTGCTGGCCGAGACCAAGGCGCCGAAGAAGCTGCGCATTTTCGTGCGCATCGCCACGCCCTTGGGCGGCGCGGTGCTGGAACTGTCGAGCAAATTCGGCACCACGCCGGCGGAAGCGGCCAAGCTGCTCAAGCGCGTCGCCGAATCCGGCGCGGCACCGTGCATCACGTTTCATGTCGGCTCGCAGTGCCTGTCGCCGTTCTCCTATGCGCAGGCCATCGAGATGGCGCGGCGCACTTCCATGCTCGCCAAGGTGGAGCTGCAGGCGCTCGACATCGGCGGCGGTTTTCCGGGGCCGTATATGGGCGACGACGTGCCGCCCTATCACTGGTATTTCGACACCATCAAGGAAGCGCTCGAAACGCTGCCCAATCCGAAGATCCCGCTGATCTGCGAGCCGGGGCGGGCGCTGATCGCCGAAGGAATGTCGCTGGTGACGCAAGTCATCCTGCGCAAGGGCGACCGGCTTTACATCAATGACGGCGTCTACGGCTCATTCGACGAGCTGACGCTGCCGGGCTGGAACGCGGATTATCCGGTGCGGGTGTTCACGCTGGACGCCAAGGGCCGGGCCCTGCCGCTGCCCGGCGCGACGCTGCCGTTCCGGGTCTACGGCCCGACCTGCGACACGCTGGACGTGCTGCCGCGGCCGATCATGCTGCCGGCCAATATCGGGCCCAACGACTTCATCGTCTTCGACGCGATGGGCGCCTATTCGGTGGCGGTGCGCACCAGCTTCAACGGATTCTTCCCGGACAGCTGGGCGATCGTGGGGAATTGAGTGCGTAGCCGCGAACAGAATGTTCACGCGGAGACGCGGAGCTCGCGGAGCGCTCCACGAACTCCGCGGCTCCGCGTGATACCCGTCGCCGCGGCGCTCCTGTTCGCGCTCTGCAGCACCTCAAGCGCCGCCGAGCCCGGCTGGCATACCTATAGCGACGCGGCGCGCGGCTTTTCCATTTCCTATCCCGACGGCTGGACGGTCAATCCGAACTTCACCGACAAGGGCTATGGCTACGCCCAGGGCGACATGGACGATTTGCGCACCGGCGTCGGGCTCTCGCCGACCATCGATCTCGCGCCGGGCACGACGCTGGACAGCAAGAGCCTGGTGCTGGCGGTACAGTTCGCGCGGCCGGGCGACACCTGCAAGGCCGGCGCCTTCCTCGCCGATCCGCCGCCGGACTATTTCACCCAGCTGCAGGAAGACACGCCCGACCTGGCGCACACGCTGGCAGAGCCCGGCGACATATACGCGGTCGAGCACATCGTACGCATCGTCTCGCGCGCGCCCTGCGTCGCGCTGCAGATCTATCTGGTCTATGCCCAGATCCGTCCGCACGATCCGGCGCCGCCCAAACCGTTCGACCGCGCCGCGGTTTTCGGCCTGCTCAGCCGCATCGCGGCGACGCTGAAACCCATCAAATAAGCTTTACGGCAAACAGAACGTTAACGACTTCGGGCTAGCGTTGCGTCCCTATCGGGGATCGTTCATGCCGAGTCCGAAAGAACGTCTGTGCCATCTGCTGGAACTGGCCGCGCAAGGCCCGGAGCAGCGCGCCGCGCTGGCCGGCGAGGTCGCCGATCTGCTGCTCGACTGGCCGGCGCAATATCCCGATGCGATGCGCGCGACGTTCGGCGCCCTGCTCGAGAAGATCGTGCGCGAAGTGGACGCGCCGGCCGCCCTGGCGGCGCGCTTCGAAGGGCGCGAGGATTTTCCGCTCAGCCTGCTCAACGAATTCTTCCTCGCCGCCGGCCCGGCGATGCAGGACGCGATCCTGACGCGCAACGACGCCGAGGGCGCGATCCCGAACCTGGTCCTCGACGGCGATGCGTTGCTGAGTGCGGCGCGGACGGCCAAGGACTTCGCACCGGCGCTGGCGCGGATCGCCGCCGTTCCGGAAGCCATGGCGCAGAGCATCGCGCGCGACGCGCGCGCCTTGGCGACTTTGTGCAAAGGCGCCGGCATCAACCGCGCCACCTTCTCGGCGATGGCGATCCTGACGGGTCCGGTGCGCTCGGTGCACGAGAATTTCGCGATGCTGACGGTGTTCGACCGGGTGCCGGAAAACGGCGCGGCGCATCTGCTCGCCTTCTGGCGCGCGCGCTGCGACGGCGCCGCGAATGTCAGCGCCGCCGCTTAGGCGCTCAGCCGCGCGTGCGCTGCCGCGCGATGGAGTCGTGTCCGTTTGAGCGCGTTCGTGGCGGCGGACGCACTCTTCCACGATTGCAGGACGAACCAATTCACCGGCACATGAATGAAGCGCGGTGCGCAACCCGGACAGGTTTGTGCGTATTCGCACCGCATCCGCAAGACCATTGACTCTGTCAACATTTGGCGAACACACTTGTCTGCTGTCGATCCCCTGTATTCGATGCGTGGCGGCCGCTTGTCGACGGTCCGCCTTCGTTCGACGGATGTAGCCCCTTCGGGGCGAGCCGCGTTCTTGGCTTCTTTATCTTAATGGGCTGCGCAGGCCTTAGCGGCATGCGCATGGGGGCGAAATGTCTGGAAAATTCGAGCCGCTTCGCGGCTGCATCGTCGTGGCACTCATGGCTCTTGGGCTTTTCGGGTGCACGTCTGCGTCTGATGCCCTTGTCGGCGGACCGAGAATCAATGAAAACGTCTACATGCCGCGAAATGCCGGCGTCGCGGAGCCCCATGGCGTCGTTCGCGCCATAATCCCCCGGCCTTGCCGGCCAGGTCCCTTCGATCCCGAACTGATCCCGCCGAAAAAGAACGGCGACAGTGACCCATTGCCGCTCACGCCGCATTCGCATGTGAGCGCCGCCGAGCCGCTCGACGGCAGCGCCCCCGATTACACCGCGGACGCGTTCGAGGAATACGCCTACGCTTTGTCCAACGACAAGCCGAAACTGAATACCTGCGTCGATGCGATGAAACAGCTGATCGACATGCGCTGGGCCGATTTCGAGCATGCGATCAACGGATCGCTCTCGACCAGCAATTTTCTCGTCGACGCGGCCGTGACCGGCCTGACGACATCGATTCCACTGGTCGCACCCGGCACCAAGAGCGTGCTCGCCGCAATCTCGGCGGGCCTGCTGGGAACGCGGAAGAATTTCGACGAGGACATCCTCTACAGCTATTCGATCAAGACGATATTGCAGCAAATGCGGACCGATCGCGCCGCGCAAGGGGCGGTCATCGAGGGTCATCTCGACGGCCGCAGCACGCCCTATCGGAACATGTATCAAGCCGAAAGTGACCTCTTCGAATATGCCATGGCCGGAAGCTGGGATCACGCGATGGCCTCGCTGACCACCAACATCGCCGCCCAAACCGCCGCCTGTCAGGCCCGGCTGCGCGACCAGAAAATGTCGCAGCCGACCGACACGCTGCCCGATGGGCAAACGCCGACATCGACAGCCACCGATCCTTGCAACGCACCGCCGCCGGCCAAGCCGGCGCTGGAGCCGGTCCCGATCACCTTCAACAATACCGCCATTGCCCCCAATCAGGATGCAGCACTCGATCAGGTTGCCGCATTGATCAGGGCTGGTGTGACTGCGGGCACGATCTCCGGCGTCGTCGTTACCGGCGAAGCTCCAGCGAGCGAGGGGGCAAACGCGGCCGCGAACGCCCATCTGCGCGCCAAGGCGATCATCGATGCGTTGACCAATCCGGCGATGGCCACTCGAAATGTTCCGAACGACGATATCGAGGAAGACCCCAACCCCAATCTGACCGGCGCGGCCAGGGCGGTCATATCCTTCCTAACGCCGACCCCCGCTCCCTCGGGCGAACAACATGCACCTTCGGCAAAAACGGGTGCGCCGGAACCTCCCGCGCCAATAACCACAGGCCTGACAACCGATTCCTTCAAGAAAAATGCGGTCTTCCAGTTGAAGGACGGCGCAATCCCCGGCGTTCCGAACGGCAGTTCGTTGCGGATCACCGAGGAGGAAGTGCAGGGAGACGGTACGGTGACCTATGTCTTCAGCGATCCCGCCAATCCCGGCGGATGGCTGAAGACGAGTCAGAGCAAGTCTGCAACCGATTTGTTGGGTCTTGTCTCGGCGCTGCTTGTTCCCGGCGGCGGGTAGTATCGCCTTACGCGTTCACGTCGTGTCGCTCGCGCGTCTTGGCGAATTTGAGGTTCGGGAATTTGTCGGCGACGTAGCCGATTTCCCATTGGCTCTTGGCGAGGAAGACCGCGGCGCCGTCGCGGTCGGCGGCCATGCCGCCGCGGTTGGAGGCGGCAAACTTCTCCATGTCGGCATCGCTGCCCGACAGCCAGCGGGCGGTCTCGTAAGGCGCGGGTTCGAGATCGGCGTCGAGGCCGTATTCGGCGTTGAGGCGCGATTTCAGGACGTCGAGCTGCAAGGGCCCGACGACGCCGATGACCCAGGCGGCGCCGATCTGCGGCTTGAAGACCTGCGTCACGCCCTCTTCGGCCAGGCTCTCGAGCGCGCGGGTCAGGTGCTTCTGCTTCATCGGATCGGTGAGGCGCACGCGGCGCAGGATTTCCGGGGCGAAGTTGGGGATGCCGGTGAACACCACGTCGCCGGTTTCCGACAGCGTGTCGCCGACGCGCAGCACGCCGTGATTGGGAATGCCGATGATGTCGCCGGGCCAGGCTTCGTCCACCGTCTCGCGCTCCTGGGCGAAGAACAGGATCGGATTGTGCACGCCGATGGCCTTGCGCGTGCCCGACTGCGTCAGCTTCATGCCGCGGCGGAATTTGCCGCTCGCAAGGCGCAGGAAGGCGACGCGGTCGCGATGGTTGGGATCCATATTGGCCTGAACCTTGAAGACGAAGCCGGTGACTTCGGCGTCGGAAGGCTCGACGGTGCGGCCGCGCGTCGGCGCCGGGCCGGGCGGCGGCGCATTGTTCGCCAGCGCCGAGAGCAGGTCGCGAACGCCGAAATTCTTCAGCGCCGAGCCGAAATAGACCGGCGTCTGGTGGCCCTCGCGATAGGTGCCGTGGTCGAAACGCGGCATGCCGGCGCGGACCAGTTCGACGTCCTCGTCGAGCTTGTTCTTGTCCTCGGCCGACAGCAGGGCCGCGACCGCGTCGCCGGCGATCCGGTCGGTGCGGCCAAACGGCATAAATTCTTCCGTATACAGATCGACGGTGCCGCGGAAATTCTGCCCCATGCCGACCGGCCAGACCATGGGTGCGCATTCCAGCTGCAGCTGGTCGGAAATCTCGTCGAGCAGTTCCAGCGGATCGCGGGCCTCGCGGTCCATCTTGTTGACGAAGGTCATGATCGGGATGTCGCGAAGACGACAGACCTCGAACAGCTTGCGGGTCTGCGCCTCGATGCCCTTGGCGGCGTCGATCACCATGACGGCGCTGTCGGCGGCGGTCAGCGTGCGGTAGGTGTCCTCGGAGAAGTCCTCATGGCCCGGCGTGTCGAGCAGGTTGAAGATGGCGTTCTCGTACTCGAAGGTCATCACCGCGCTGGTGACGGAGATGCCGCGCTCCTGCTCGATCTTCATCCAGTCGGACTTGGCGCGCCGGGCCTCGCCGCGCGCCTTGACGCGGCCGGCGGCATGGATCGCGCCGCCGAGCAAGAGGATGTGCTCGGTCAGCGTGGTCTTGCCGGCGTCGGGATGCGAGATGATCGCAAAGGTCCGGCGTCTGGCGGCTTCGGAGGCAGGCGACTGGGTCATAAGGCGCGGGGGAGTAGCAGGGTAGTGCCCAATTGTCATCCCCTGGCAAGGTTGAGCCATGGCAGGGCGAGACATAACAGCTATAGCGATGCTATACTTAAATGCGGGTGTGAATGCGATAAGGCGCAAAGGACGAGATATGCAATCGACCGAGGCCGATACACTGATCCCGGTAAAACAAGCCGTTCAGAACGCACTGGCGTATGTTCGGGAGTTTGGTGATCTATTTCCATCCTTGAGCGGCGCACGTCTTGAAGAGACCGAGTTTGACGACGAACGTCACGAATGGGTAATCACAATGAGCTTCGAGGAAAGCGCGTTGTATGGCGGGGGACGCCTCTACAAAATATTCCGGGTCGACGCCGCATCAGGTGACGTGACTGCGATGCGATATAGGCGCCCGGAGTAAGCCGCGGTGGATTCCACCGTCGCTACGTCTCTACTCGCCAGATACAAGTCGAGAGGTGCAATCCTAGATACCAACTTGATGCTGTTATTGATTGTGGGCACCTACAGCATTGGCCGCATTGAGACCTTCAAGCGCACGTTGAAATATACCTCCTCGGACTTTCGTCTCATCTCTAACATGCTTGCCCGAATGGATCGTCGCATCATCACGCCGAACATATTTACAGAGACCGACAACTTTTGCCGGCAACTACCCGAGAAGGAATATGACGCGGTGTCCCGAACCATGGTTAGGCTTTGTGCAGAATTCATGGAGGTTTACACACCATCGCGCGACGCCCTGTCCCATCCGCTTTACTCGCGCCTTGGAATCACCGATTGCATTACCCTCGCTTTGGCGAGCGAAAAACACTTGGTCATCACCGACGATTTTGCACTGGCAAACCGCATCACGAGTATGGGCGGCGATGCCATTAATATAAATCATTTGAGACGCTTTGACTGAGTCGGTGTTTGTGCGCAGATTGGCGTCTCGCAAATCCCAAGAATGGGATATCTCCGATGCCCTCACGCGCCTGGCGCCTGCTCCGTGACGAAGGCGACGTCGTGGCCCGAGGCGCGAAGATCACGAACAAGCCTGGCTGACACACATTCATCGGCCAGCCAGCGCAAGACGGCGGCTCAACCGAAGATAAGTTCGTCGTTGCGGATGTAATCGGCGGCAAAGAACTGAGCCGCGCGAATGTCCTCGCGCGTGATATGAGGGGGGTCGTCGATGATCTGCTCGTCGCTGAGGCCGGCGCCCAGCTTTCGCAACAGCAGTTCGACCGTAATCCGCGTGCCCTTGATGACCGGCTTTCCAACCATGATTTGCGGGTTCATCTCGATGCGTTCGTGCTTCATGGCGGCGCCACCTGGTTCCACGCCGCTATTTTAACACCCCTTGCCGAAGGGACAAAGGCGCCGGCAGCATGGCCCGCGCAGCCCACGTCCGGCGGTCGCGGGGGAGATCGGCGGGAACTGTCATCCCCTCGAACGGCTTTGCTCTGGCTTTCCGCGCCCAATGCGCTACCGCTGTCGGGGCCGGTAGCGCTTCGCGGCCTTCGCACTGGACGCGCGCCGCGCCGTCAAGAATGATAGAGAACGGCCGGGGCGCCGTGCAGGGGACGACGAGCGATGAAGAAACAAACGGCGATGGTGCTGGTGTTGGCCGCGATCTGCCTGGCCGCGCCGGCCTGGGCCCAATATGGCGGCGCGACGGGTCCGGCGAGCGAGAATTCAACCGATCCCTCGGGCGACCACCGCGATTCCGGTCCGCGCAGCTTGCCGCCGGATCCGGAAGGCAAGGCCGAAGACCTCAGGCTCAACGGAAAATGCGATCAGGCGATTCCGATCTTTCGCGCCTTGGCATCCTACGGCGCCGGTTTTGAGATCGCCCATTACAATCTCGGACTCTGCCTGCTGGAGATCAGCAAGAGCGAGCCCGATGCGGGGCGCGCCGCGGGCCTCAAACAGGCGGCGGCCGTCAGCATCCTCAAGGCCGCGAACGCCGGCCTGCCCAAGCCGCAGGCCTTGCTGGTGACGATGTATCTGGACGGCGTCGGCGTGGCGCCCGATCCGGTGGCGGCCGGCACCTGGGCCCTGATCTATCATGAGAACGGCGCGCGGCTGGCGCTCGGCCTGGCAAACATCCCGCCCGACCTGCAGGCCCGGCTCGACAGCGCGCTGACGCAGACAAGCTGGGCCCAGGCGCAGGCGCGCGCCGACGCCTGGACGCCGATCGCGGCAAAGAACTAGATCGGGCGGAACTGATCCGTTCACCGGCAACAAGAAGGCGAGACGATGAAAACGACGCTTGCGAAGTTTTGCCTTGCCGCCGCGCTGACGGGCGCGCTGGGCGCCATGCCGGCGCTCGGCGCGCCGCCGGCTGACTGCAGCACAGCCGCCATTCCCGACACGCCGGTGGCCGGAACCGTGGGCGGCAAGCCCTTCAGCGTCAACCGCGCCGAGGTCCAGATCGGCGGCGGCTTCGCGGTCAATGAGACCAAATTCGACTCCTATGACTTGACGCTGGAGATGGACGGCATCTTCAATGCCTTGACCGCGCGGGCCATCGTCAAGCAGGGCACGCGCGCCGACGGGCGCGCGTTCCGCGTCCTGCCGGTGGATTCGGTCGGCGACCAGCCGGCGGCGATTCCCGGCGTGCCGGAGGTGCAGAGCTGGGAAATCCAGCTCGGCGACGTCGACGACAGCTTCACCCACAGCACCGGCTCGCTGCGGCTGGAATTCGGCCAGCGCAAGGGCGGCATGCTGCCCGGCAAGATCATGCTGTGCGTGCCGGAAGACCATGTCGCGATCAGCGGACGCTTCGAGGCGACGATCCGGCCCTGAGCGTTTGCGCGCGCGCAAAGCACCCTCGTGCAGCACGAGCGACGGCGCGTCTATTGCAGCTTGAACGAGTCGATGAAGGCGTTGAGGTCCGCGATCTGGCTTTGCGTTGCGGCCGAGGTATAGACCATCGTCGCCACATAGATGCGCGGTGTGGCCTTGTCGAGGATGACGATCATCCCACGCCCCTTGATCGCGTGGTCGCCGGTCTCGAAGGTGAAAAAGATCGCGGGCGAGCCCTGCAACATGTCGGTGCGCGAGTCGGTGATCGCGCCCTGCAAGGGGGCGACGAAATTGTCGCGCTCGTTTTGCAGGCTTGCCGGCACGTTGAGCGTGAACGGCGCATCGAACGTATCGACCACGACCGAGGTGACATAGACGCTCGGCTTGGCCGATTTGAACAGCACCGCCGTCGACAGGGTGCCGCCCTTGTCGTCTTTCTCGGACGGCTGGGGCGGCATGATTTCGGGCGCCGTCACGAAGTCGGCCGCGAAGCCGTAATCGGTGGACGCATAATGAGCGGCCACCGCGCCCTGGGGGAGCAACACAAACAGCGCCAACAGAATTGCCGCCCATTTTCGCATGACCGTCCCCGAGACTTGCTGCCCAAGGCTGACCGCCGGCGCCCGACCTGTCAACGCAGCGCGCGGAGCAGCATCAGCGCGGGATTGTCGGCGCTGAGCGTCTTGACGGTGAGAAAACGCGCCCTTGTTCTCGGCGACGTCGACGATGTGCATGGGATCAGGTTTCCTGCGTCAGCCGCGTCACCGCCCAGGCGTAGTTGCGCACGCGCCATCGGCCGTCCTGTTTCATCAGCACGAAAGCCCAGCCGCCGTCTTCCGCGAAGCGGCGGCCGGCCGCCACGCCGCTCCAATGCGTCGGCAAGGAGAAGAAGACACGGTCGCCGTCGCGGGTGAAATCCTGCGCCGGCCCGAAACGGTGCTTGAGAGCGCTGAGCGCCGTCGTGTGCTTGCGCATGTCTTGCGCCCACAGCGCCACCGCATCGGGGCCGCGGAACAGGTGCGGCGCGAAATTTTCCAGGATCGTGATATCCCCATCGGCGAAGGCGGAGAGATTTTCCTCACCGCCGCCGGCGATGAAGCGCGCGATCCTCTCCACCGGTTCCAGCATCGCGGCGTCGGGCTGGGCGGCCTCAGTGCTCATTCGGCGTCATCGTGCTTGCGGGGGTGGCGAGCGCCCAGCCCTTGCCGGTCCAGCGGTAGACGTCGCTGCTGATCGCGGATGGCGCGCCGTCATACGCCGCCTTGGCGCGGGCGCCCAGGGCGGCGATGTCGGCGGGGCTGTCGCTCCGGATGAAGAGCAGCAAGTCGCGTGATGGCACGGCGATGAGGAGATGTCCGCCGACCGCGAAGCCGCTCCCATCGGCGCCGAACAGCGCGCGCGACGCGGCGTAGGGCCCGACGATCGCAACGATGCCGTCGGCGGGCGGTGGCGCAGCCGGCAGCGGCGGCAGCGCGTCTCGCGTGCGCGCGTCACAGAGATCGAACGCCGCGTCGACGCTCAGGTTCAAATCGGCGCGGTCGGCATTGAGCATCAGCACGACGCCGCCGCCCGGCACAGGCTTGTGACAGACTTCCTCCAGGTTCGCGAAGGCGCGCCGCGAGATCGGCGCCATCGGTTCCGGCTTGACGGGGCAGGCGCCGGACGTTCCGTGCGGCACGGCATTCGCGCAATTCGCCGCGAGGCGCAGCGAGCTGCGCAGGCGCGCTGGATCGGCCACCGCGAGCCAGGCGGCCGTGCGTCCCAGCGACTGGAGCATCGCGACCTTGCAATTGAAATTGGACTCGGCGCAGAGGCGGTAATAAGCGCTCTGGTCCAGGTGAACGACGCGTCCGCCCGGGCGCGTGACATTCAGCGTCAGGCCGTCGACGTCGACCCGGTCGCCGGGCAGAAGATTGATCGCCTTGTCGACGATCCAGGCCATGAAGGCCGCCGCGTCCTGCGGCAGCATTTCGGCGGGCGCGGGTCCGTTATTGGCCGAGGGAAACCGGCTGACGACGCCCTGCACGTAGTCGTGCGTCTTGCCCGGGCACTGCGGCGGATCGGCGACGCAGGCGTCGTGCAGCGGCTTGAATTCGAAGACCAGATTGGCGCCGACCTCGGGGCCGATGGCGAGAGCGAACGGCGCCGTCACGCGCACCGGCGCCGGCGAATAGAGCTGCAGCTTCTGCTGGATGTAGGCCGTAAAGCCGGCATCGTCGAGCGGGATGCCGTCGGCGAGGGCGGCGGCCGGCAGCAGCAGGAAGGCGGCGCCGTACAGAACGAATGAAAACCACGATTTCATCGCTTCGCCCGATTATCGATGGCGCGGTTTCTATCACACAATCGGTTCGTCGACGAAGGCGCGGCCCTGGCGGTCCTCGATCTCGACGATCCAAAGATCGGAATCGTATTTGACCTGGCGCTCGAAATAGGCTCGCGCCTTTTCTTCCTCGACGTTCTCACCCAGCGGCCGCGCCCAGACCAGGTCGCCCGCGCCGTTGCGCGCCTGGTTGAGCACGGTGCAGGTGCCGTCGAGCTTGGAGACTTTGAGGAAGATCGCACCGGCTTCCTCCGAACCCTTGCGCACGACATAGGCCTGCGCGCCCTCCACCTCCGCCCGGCGGACGATGGCGCGGACGAAAATCCCGGCTTTGAGGCGTGGCGTCATGGCGGATAGTATAACCGATGGAGTCGCGCGATGACCAAGGAAACCGTCTATCTGCTGGAAGTGGCGATCGAACCCAAATCAGAGGTCGCGCGCGCCAGCCTGCGCGAGGCGCTGGAGCAATTGACCGCCGTCGACCTCACCTTCGGCACGGCTATCGATTCCGAGAGCGGCCAAACCCTGCTGAGAGGGACAAGCGAAGCGCAACTCGAAGAGAAAGTCGGCCTGCTGCGAAGCCTGTACGACATCCAGTTCGCTGTCGGCGCACCGCAGGTGGCCTATCGCGAGACGCTGAGCCGTCCGGTCTCGATCAAGTACACGCACAAGAAGCAGACCGGCGGTTCCGGCCAGTTCGCCGAAGTGTCGATCGACTTCAGGCCGTTGCCGGCGGGCTCAGGTTTCGTGTTCGAGAACGACGTGGTGGGCGGCTCGATCCCGAAGGAATTCGTTCTCGCGATCGAAAAGGGCCTCAAAGCGCAGAAGGAATTCGGCCTGCTCGCCGGCTTCCCGGTGATCGACTTCAAGGCGACGCTGACCGACGGCAAGTACCACGAGGTGGACTCCAACGCGCTGACCTTCGATATCGCGGCGCGCCGGGCCTTTCGCGAGCTTGCTTCCGTTGGTGCGGTCAAGCTTCTCGAGCCGGTCATGAAGGTCGAAGTCACGACGCCCGGCGATTTCCTCGGCGGTGTCATCGGCGATCTGAACAGCCGCCGCGGAGAGGTTGAGAGCACCGAAGACGGCGAGCTGCAGGTTATCACCGCGCTGGTCCCGCTTGCGAGCCTGTTCGGCTACAACCATTCGCTACGGTCATTGTCCCAAGGCCGCGCGCGATGCGCCATGCGGTTCGACCACTTCGCCGACGTGCCGATGCCGGGCAGCCCTGATCCGAAATTTCCGGCAGCCGCCGCGCTGCGCGTGGCGTGAGCTAGCTCACGCGCGGCGTGTAGGCGACCGAGGTCAGGAGGCCGCAAGGGACGCCGCCCGCGTCGCCGAGCGGTGCGATGAAACTCTCCGCTGTCAGGTAGTCGAGATTGAGGGAGCGGAACTGGGAGACGAAGCGCAGCGGCGCACGCTGTTCGAACGCGGCGTCATAGCTGCCATACCAACTGGCGATGTGTTGCGCGGGGATGATCTCATCGAGAGATTTTCCGGTGCAGTCGCCGGCATAGTGCGCCAGGGCGCTGCCGAAGAAGCCGAAACGGAAGCGGCGCGGCGCGCCCGGCTCCTGGATCAGTTCCTGGAAGGCGATGTCGCGCAGATGGCGGATCAGCGCGCGGGCGCTGAAATCGACGCGCATCGGCAAATCCCGGGCGCCGCGCGCGGCCTGCCAGACGCCCACCAGATCTTTCAGCCTGGCATTGTCGAAGGCGAGCGTGTCGTCGCAACGCGACGGCCAGTCCGCGCGCTTGGCTTGCAGGTTGAACCGTTCGCAGACGGAAAGAGGCTTGGCCGGCATGATGCGAGCCTCGCAAAAACAGGTCACCAAGGCGTGAAGCCGGCGTTAGGAGAAATACCTAGCGACTCTTGCCCTCGTTCGTGACCCGCTATGCGTCGACGAGATCCAGGCGGCGCTCGATGCGGACCAACCGACCGTCCATGTGGTCCAGCCGTGTGTTGATCGCGGCAAGCTGCAATTGATGCTGGCCAAGGTGATGTTCGACCGCGGACAGGCGGACTTTCACGTCCATCATGTCTTGTTCAATCCGCTCGATGGAGCTGCGCATCTTGCGCAGCATCTCAAGAACCAGATTTTCGGTCTCTTCCGTCATGGCGGAACAATAGCAGAAATCGGTCGTTTCTCAAATCAAGCCGCGCGGAACGGAATGATCTTCGCTTCCTTGGGCACGACGCGTTCGCCGTTTTCGCCGACGGCGGCGAAGGGCAGGCGGACACGCACGGTGGTGCCTTCGCCGAGCACGGATTCGAGCGTCGCCTCGCCGCCATGCATCGTCGCCAGCGCCTTGACCAGCGCAAGGCCGAGGCCCGTGCCTTCCCTGGAGCGGACATGCTCGGCCTCGACCTGTTCGAACGGCTTGCCGAGACGTTCCAGATCCTTGGCCGAGATGCCGACGCCCGAATCGGCGACGCTGATCTCGATGCCGCCGGCCGACGGCGCGGCGCGGACGCGGACATCGCCGCCGCGCGGCGTGAACTTGACGCCGTTGGTCAGCAGGTTGATCAGCACCTGCTTGATGGAACGCTTGTCGGCGAAGATGGTGCCGGCGCCCGGCTCGACGGAAAGCTTCAGCGCCACGCCGGCGCGCTCGGCATGCAGCTTGACGAAGCGCACCGCGGATTCGGCGGTCTCGGCCAGGTCGAACACTTCCTCGAACAGGTCGAGCTTGCCGGCTTCGATCTTGGACATGTCGAGCACCGAGTTGATCAGCTCCAGCAGATGGCCACCCGACTCATGGATCAGGCGCGAATATTCCAGATAACGGGCCGAGCCGACGGGGCCGAACATCTCATGCGTCATCACTTCGGAGAAGCCGATGATGGCGTTGAGCGGCGTGCGCAATTCGTGGCTCATATTGGCCAGGAAGCTCGACTTGGCGCGGTTGGCGCCTTCGGCGGCGTCGCGCGCCGCGATCAGTTCGGCTTCCTGCGCCTTGCGCTCGGTGATGTCGCGGGTGACGGCGACGATGTCCGACGCCTCGCCGTGATGCGGCGGCGCCGGACGGCAGCGGATTTCGGCCCAGACATAGGAACCGTCGCGCCGCTTCATGCGCACTTCGGCCGAGGCGGCGCGGGCGTAGTAAGCGGACTCCATGAAGGCGGACTGCATCGCCTTCAGATCGTCGGGATGGACCAGCGCCGACGGCGCCAGGCCGAGCAGATCGGCCGGCGGCACGTCCAGGATCGCCTGCGCCGCGGGGCTGGCGAAGCGGATGCGGCCGTCGGAGGAATGGCGCGTGATCAGATCCATCGCGTTGTCGGCCAGGAAGCGGTACATCGCGGCGCCTTCGGCGGCGGCCTCGTCGGCGGCGCGCTGGCGGTCCTGCGCGGCGGCGGCGACGAGGGCTGCCTGGATTACGGCGGCGAGCACCGAGACGGCATAGATCTCCCATAGCGGCAGCGGCAGGCGCGACACCGGCAGCGCGCCGACCGCGCCGATCGCGGCGACCACGACGAGCGCGACGGAGGCGGCGGCGGCGGCGCGCAGCACGGCGGGGCGGCCACCGGCGAGCGCCGCTTCGGCCGGAACCAGCGCGAACCACACGACCAGCGGCGACAGCACGCCGCCCGTCAGCGCCGCGAGATAGCCGATCAGGACGGCGAAGATCGCCAGCGCGGCGGTTTCCAGGACGTTGAGCGCAATGCGGGTGAAGGCGAGCAGCGCCAGAATCGCCGGCGCCATCAGGCCGGCGATGGCGATGGCCTCGGCAACGTCCGGACGGCCGACCACGGAGACGAAGGCGAGGCTCAAAACCGCCCCGACCACGGCCTTGGAGGCCTGCACCATGACGAACAGCCGGCGCAGAGCGCGGCCGTCCGTAGGCGGATTATTCTTCTTAACAGCCATTAGGCTTTTGCCGACTCAAAGACCACGACCCGCGCCCATGGTGGGTGGCCAAGCTTAACGAACCTTGAAGAGGCTCCAACTTCGTTCGTTAATCCGAAAGACCTGTGGCAGGACTTATTCACCGTTTGTTAGGGATGATGACGCGATTCGGGCGCAATCGGGCGCCGCCTAACCAATCGGCAACAGGTTCCGCCAACAATCCGCGCCGTCGAAGGGACGGTTCGCTTTGGGGCTTGCGACGGCACAGAAGGTGCTCGCGCCACCGACGGGTGCGCTTGAAGCGGCGGCGGCAGCGCCCGCGCTGCTGGAGGCGCTCGACTGCCTGCGCATCGCCATCACCATGTACGACGCCGATCAGCGGCTGACCTACGCCAACCAGCATTTCGACTATCTGTTCCGCGGCCTGCCCAAGCGCGAGGCGCTGATGGGCATGAGCTATGGCGAGATCGTGCGGCTGGAGGCGGGCGAGGTGGCGCACGAAGCCTTGAGCGGCGGCGTCGAGGCCTTCGTGGCGCGGCGGCGGGCGCAGCTGACCGACGGCGATTTCAAGCCCTTCGACCTGGCGCTGAGCGACGGGCGCATCATCGAGATCAAATCGCGGCGCGCGCCGGGCGGCGGCTGGATCGCACTGTGGAGCGACGTGACGCTGGCACGCCAGGCGCTGGGGCGGCTGGAGACCGCGATCGGACTTTCCGCCGACGCCTTCGCGTTCTTCGACGGCAAAGACCGGCTGGTGGTGTGCAACCAGGACTACGCCGCGCTGCACGGGCAAAAGCCGCAGGACATGCGCGGCAGGGAATTCCGCGAATTGCTCGACGAGGCGGTCCGCGCCGGGCGCGTGCGCATGGACGGCGACGGACAGGCCTGGATCCAGCGCCGGCTCGATCTGCACCACTCGTCGGCCGGCGCGATGACGCTGGAGATGAAATCGGGCGCCGCCTATCTGGTGCGCGACCGGCGCACCCGCGACGGCCATGTCACGGTGCTGACCGACATCACCGACGAACGGCGCGTCGAAGCCGCGCTGGCCGAACAGTCGCGCTCGCTGGCGAGGACGCAAGCCGAACTGGCGAGTTCGCAGGACGCGGCCGAGAAGCAGGCGACTTATCTCGCCGATCTGACGCGCCGGCTGGACGCGGCGGCGGCATCGGCCGACACGACCAAGAAGACGCTGCTGCGCACGATGAGCCACGAGCTCAAGACGCCGCTGAACGCGATCATCGGCTTTTCGGATTTGCTGGGCCAGATGGCCGAGCGCTTCGGCCCCGCCCAGGTCAAGGAATACGCGGCGCTGATCCATGCCGGCGGGCACAATCTGCTGCGGCTCATCAACCAGATCCTGGATCTCACCAAGATCGCGGGCGCCAAGTTCGAGCCGCAACTGGCGCGCATGGACGTCTCGGGCGCGCTGTGGATCGCCAAGGACGAATTCGCCGAGCGCGCGGCCGCCAAGAACATCACCATCGACGCCGATGCCTGCCCGGTCGGGCTGGTGGCGGAGGTCGACGAGAACGCCTTCGGGCAGATGGTGACGCAGCTGCTCGACAACGCGGTGTCGTTCACGCAGGACGGCGGCACGGTCAGCTTGAGCGCGGCGCGCGAGGGTGGACGCATTCGATTGCGCATCGCCGACAACGGGCCGGGCGTGGCGGCGGCAGACCTGGCGCGCATCCTGGAGCCGTTCGAACAAGTCGGCCGCACGACATCGGATCACACGCACGGCGCGGGCCTCGGCCTGACGCTCGCCAAGGCCTTCGCCGAACTGCATGGCGGCACACTGAGCATCGCCAGTGAACCCGGCAAAGGCTTCACCGCGACGGTCGAACTGCCGGCGGCGGATTAGAATTCCGTAACCGGCCGGCCGGTCGCTCAGCCAGATTGGTCTTTGCTCTCACCGCTTTACTTGCCAGTATCGCCGTCATCGGAGCAAATCGATCTGAAGGCGCTTGATGGGCGAGACGACGGGCATTGCGCCCGCAGACACCGCACTGACGCCGCAGGAGCGGCGGCTGATCGCCTGCGCGGCGCGCGGCGAGTGGTGGCGGCCCGAAGCGATCGAAGGCCAAGACGCGGACCCTGCCAATGCCGACGGCTGGAGCAGCGCGCGCCGGCTGCGCGCCGAACTCATCCATTGTCTCATCGCCGGCGACATCTGGCCGGGTGAAGCCCAGCCCTGGGCCTTGGGACCCAAGGGCTTGCGGATCGAGGGCGCGTTCGTGGCCGGCGCCTTCGACCTCGAAGGGGCGACGCTGCGCGGCACGCTCTGGCTGCACCGCTGCGTCTTCGACGAACGGCTCAACTTCGCCGACGCGACGACGCGGACGATCAGCCTTTCCGGTTCGCATTTGCGCCGGGGCCTGGTGGCGCCGCGCGTCACGATCCGCGGCGCCCTGCTTCTGAGCCATGGCTTTCGCGCCTCGGGCGGAATCGACATTCGCGACGCCAGGATCGACGGCCAGCTGGGCTGCAGCGGCGGCCGCTTCGAGAATCCCGGCGGCGTGGCGCTCGACGCCGGCGCCCTGACGGCGGAGGTCGTGTATCTCAACCGCGGCTTCAGCGCCACGGGCGAAGTTTGCCTCATCGGCGCGAGGATCGAGCGCCAGCTCGATTGCATCGCCGGCACGTTCGACAATGCGGGCGGTTTCGCGATCAACGCGACCTCGCTTGCGGTGGGGCATAGCCTGCAATTGCGCGACGGCTTCTGCGCCCATGGCGAGGTCAATCTGGTGCGCGCCACGATCGGCGGCAGCCTGCGCTGCGAGCATGCGACGTTTTCGAATGCGCCGGGCCTGGCGATCGACCTCTCCATGGCCCATGTCGACGCCGGGTTCTCGCTGCACAATCTGCGCCCCGCTCCAGGCGCGACGCGCGGCCTCGAAGGCCGGTTGATCCTCGACCAGGCGCAGTGCCGCACCTATTGCGACGATCCCCGCGCCTGGCCCGAGCCCGGACAGCTGGTGCTCGACGGCTTCGTCTATGAGCGCTTCCACGCCAGCGACACGCGCTGGCGCACGCGGAAAGACTGGCTCAAGCATCAGGTTCGCGGTCACCTCGACGGTTCGTTCCGGCCGCAGCCCTGGACGCAGACCATCAATGTCCTGCGCGCCATGGGCCATGACGGCGACGCCCGCGAGCTGGCGGTGCAGCGCGAGCTGGCGCGGGCGCGCAGCAAGGGCACCGGCGGCGTCGAGAAATTCTGGCTCTACGCGCTCAATGTCTTCGTCGGCAACGGCTATAAGCCGTGGCGCGCGGCCTGGTGGTCGGCGCTGTTCGTGGCGCTCGGCTGGTTCGTCTTCGCCTCGGCCGGAGAGCAAGGCTACATGGCGCCGCGCGACGGCAATGTGCGCGTCTCGGAGGCCTGGAACGTGGCGCCGCCGAAGGTGCCGAGACTGCCCAAGACCTATCCGCCGTTCAACGCCCTGGCTTTCGCCTTCGACAGCTATCTGCCGGTGATCGCGTTCGAACAGGACGAGAGCTGGGAGCCGTCGACGCAGAAGACGCTGCGCAGCGTTCAGGCCGCACCCGACCGCGCCCTGTTGGGGCTGACGCCGCGCTGGCTGACGCTGCCGGACGGCTTCTTCGCCGGCGGCTGGCACCGCCTGCTGTACTGGATTCTGGAAATCCTCGGCTGGATTTTCGTCTCGCTCTTCATCGCCGGCATGAGCGGCATCATGAAGAAGGAGTAAGGCGGCTTCGGGCGGTCGCGCTTCACAGCCGCTCCGCCTTCGCGTAAGTGCATTGGGTCGGCGCCGCGATTCGCAGCGCCCCGCGTATGCGTAAGCGTAAAGGCATTTCGATGAACACCCCAAGCGGCGCGCCAGCCAGCTTTATAGCGGCGCCGCGCCATCCCGATCTCAAGCATCTGTTGGAATATTGGACGGCCAGGCGGGGTGCCCGGATGGCGCCGGCGCGCGCCGACATCAGGCCGGCCCAGATCAAGACTCTCCTCGCCGATGTGATGATCTGGAATGTCGATGCGGATGGCGGCCCCTACACGATCCGCCTGGTGGGCGACAGCATCGTGCGCTTCGTCGGCCGCAACAACACCGGCGCCGATGCCACGACCGGCATGCCTGAGGACGCCGCCGCCATGATGACCGCCGTGCTGACCCGGGTCGCCCGCGAAAGGGCGCCGCTCTTTCGCATCGGCAAAGTGTATTGGCTGCCGGACAAATCCTATCGCGATTTCGAGGCCTGCTATCTGCCGCTGTCGTCCGACGGCGAAACCGTTGACCTGATTCTGGGCGGCGTGAAGTTCGACGTTGGGGCGTAGGCCGCGGATTTTTTGCCGCATGGCTCACTATGTAACTTGACTGTTACGTAACACTAGTGTTACATAGAGGCATGACAGCCTTCGCCGCCCTCGCCGATCCGGTCCGCAATCAGATTGTCGCCATGCTCGCGGCGCGCGACATGCCGGCGGGAGACATCGCGGCGCGCTTTGACGTGTCGCGGCCCGCGGTGTCGCGCCACCTCTCCGTCCTGCTCAAGGCCAATCTGGTGCAGGTGCGCGAACAGGCGCAGATGCGCGTCTACAGCCTCAATCCCAAGGGCCTCAACGAGGTCGACGACTGGGTCGCGCAATGCCGCCAGACCTGGAACGCAAGACTCGACGCGCTCGGGCGGCAGCTGGATGCCCTGGCAGAGCGCAAGCGCAAAGGAGCAAAGCCATGACAGCCATCCCGCGCGGACCCGACAACGATCTGATGCTCGGCGAATTCACCGATCGCGAGACGCTGCGCTTCGTGCGCGACTTTGCACACCCGCCGCAAACGGTGTGGCAGACGCTGGTCGACAAGGCGCAATACAAGACGTGGCTGTGGGAATGCACGCGGTTCGAAGCAAGGCTCGACGGCCAGTTCCGCTTCGACATCAGCGGACAGATCTGGGAAGGGCGGATCCGCGAGTTCGAACCGGAACGCCGGCTCGATCTGGGCGGCCATATTCGCTTCGAACTGTTCGCCAGCGAAGGCGGCTGCCGGCTGATCTTCACGCTGAAACGCCCGCCGACGGGATGGAGCCCCATGGCGCTGGCGGGCTATCAGGCCTGGCTCGGCCGGCTGACACGGCTCATCGCCAAAGCGCCGCGGGAGGAAACGGAAGCCTGGGCCTCGGACCTGTGGGAAGGGATGTTTCCGGTCTATGAGCGCCTGCTGCGCCGGCACGTCTCCGGCGGCGCGAAGATCGTCTGGCGCCTGCATTTCGACGACAACGCCGCCGCGCTGACGGCGGAATCGGCGGCGCAGCTGGACGAACTGGTGGCGATGCCCGAGACGCGGAGCGAATTGAACGTCGTCGTCGACGGCTTCGGCGACGATTCCTGCAGCCAGGACGAGAGCCTCAAACTGTGCCGCAGCCGCGTCGACAATGCTTGCGCCCATTTGCGCGGCCGCGGCATCGCGGCCGAGCGCATCGCGGTGAGCTATGTGCTGGGAAATTATCACCCCCTGGTATCGCGCGAAACCCAGGCCGGGCGGGCGTTCAACCGCCGCATCGAATTGCGCCCAACCTATTGATCCGGCGGCGGCGTGCCAGGACGCGACAACTCGATTCAAATTTGAATCAAGGACGCGCAAACTTTGTCTCAAAGTCGAACAAAGTTCGTCTCAATTGCACGCAAAACTTAATTCAAGACGGCGCGAAAGCGGCAGCTTTGCGTTAGGCGGATTAACGCCAAGTGTCTGAATTAACCGGATTGTCTTGAACTTTACCGATTCGTTTCAGTTCGTATCAAAGGCGGCCGGGCATGATCGGCGCATAAGACGAGCCATACGTCGGTAGAGGGTGTCCCAAGATGATTTTGCGCGCGATTTTCTGGATCGGCCTGGTGTCGTTTCTCATGCCGCATGAGCCGGATCTCGGCTTCGGGCGGCCGGGCGCGGCGTTGTCGTCGCTGTCGTCGATGGCGCCGGCCAGCATCGGCTCGCTGATCGAATCGACCGGTGCGGGCGCGGGCAATGTCCAAGCCGCCTGCACGACGCATCAGGAAGCCTGCGCCGGCTCGCTCTCCGTCCTGGACGGCTTCCAGGCGGTGGCGATCCGCAGCATGGATCAGGTGCGCGCCGACCTTGAGGCCAACCGCACCAAGCTGCATTGATTTGACAGCACCGGTCGGGCGCGGCCCAATGGGCCATGGACCTGAGCGAACATCGCGTGGTGCCGCTGCGCGGCTTTGACGAGCTGGCCGTCGGCGAGGTCTTCAACATCGCCTCGCGCACCGTCAACGATGCCAACTTCGCCGCCTTCCAGACGGTGAGCCTGGACAATCATCCGATCCATTACGACGTCGAATATTGCAAGCGGCTGGGCTATCCCGCGCCGCTGGCGCATGGCCTGCAGGTGCTGAGCTTCACGGCGGCCGGCGCCGGCCTGTTCCCGCATGTCATCGGCGAGAAGCTGATCGGCTTCATCGAGGTGAGCGCGAAATTCCTCAAAGCGGTGTTCCCCGGCGACACGCTCTATCCGGCGCTGACCATCTGCGAACTCGTGCGCCAGAACACCACCGGCATCGTCGTCCTGCGCGCGACGGTGCACAACCAGAAGCGCGAGCTGGTGCTCGATGGCGTGCACAAGTATCTGATGCGGTTGTGAGTTCGAATCCGGCGGAGATTGCGCGTCGATCGCAACCGGCAAACTCACGTAGAGGTTGCAGAAAAGGCAAGACCCCGCTCCTCAATCCGTGCTAAATTGAACGCATGAATAAAGCTGCCAAAACTCCAGCGACAATCTCAATGGCTGAATTGGCCGATATCGCGGCAAAGGCGTCGCGTCTCGCCGGCGACGAAGCGCGCGCCGCCGGCATTAAAGTCGCTGGCATAGACTTGTCCGACCGTCTCTGGAACAAATCCGCAAGCGAGGTGCAAGCAAAAATTGAATGACTGATCGCCAGATTCTGGTGATCATTGTCGGACCGAGCGGTTCTGGAACATCAACGGTTCCACGTAAGCTTCAGGAATACGGCATTGCCTTGCGGGCGTCCGCCTGATGAGTTGCCCTTCGAATCTTTGTCTAGCGCGACGCACCACCTTCTCCCCCCTCCTCCATCCGCCAGCCGCGCAGCTTGGCGCCGCCCCGCATGCGCATGCCGTAGTGCTCGGCCAGGCGGTCGAGCGCGATGCCGAGCACGACGCGGCCGGAGCGGCCGGGCCAGCCCTTGGCCTGCTCGGCTTCCTCGAGACCGCGCCAGTGACAGCAGACGTCGAACAACAGATCGGATAGGCCCGGCCCGACGGCGCGCATCGCGCCCGTGAAGCGCTGCTTGGCGGCGAGCACGGTGTCGCTGATGAGATGGCGTGCCAGCTTGCCGCGGCTACGCGTCAACAGCGGCGCCGCCAGATCGATGCCCAGCCGCGGGCTCAGGCCCGCCAGCGTGTAATCGGCGCGCAGCTTCTCGCCGGCGTCGAACTGCGCCGCGTCGATCAGGCCGCGCTGCTTGAGGCGCGCCAGCGGGCATTCGCCTTCGTCCACGGTGACGGGATGTTCGACGCCGCTCTGGTCCTTGACCCATTTGCGCCGGCGGATCTGATGCTGCGCGGCGAAGGGATCGGCCTCCGCTTGCGCGCGGCGCAGCCAGCCCAGTCCGGCGTCGCTCAGCACATAGGTCTGCGCCGAGCCGGCGCGCGCGATCCAGCCGCGCCGGACGAACGCCGCCACCAGCGCGGTGGAGGCTTTGGCGCCGTCCCGCCGGACGGCGCGCGAGACGACGCGAAAGTCCTCTGTGCCGTCCGCGCAGGGTCGCAGATGCGCGCCGGACGCGCTCAGCTGGCGGAAGATGCGCCGCGCCTCGCGCGCGATCTCGTTTTCGCCCAGCGCGCTCATGGCCGCTGCTCGCAGACGCCGCGCAGCGTGGCTTCGAGCCAGCCCAGCGTGCGGTTGAGTTCGGGATCCTCGCGCATCGCCTCGACGCGCTGGATGGCGTGCGCGGCGGTGGACGGGTCGCGGCCGAAGCAGCGCGCCACGACGGTCAAATTCATCGCGAAGACGATGTGGGCGAGATACATCGCGACCTGGCGCGCCAGCGCCGCCTGCGGCGCGCCGCGCGAGGCCGCGCGCAGGTCGTCGATCGGCACGCCATAGGCATGCGCGACGACGATCTGAGTCATGCCGGCGCGCAACGGCACGAGCGCGTCGGGTTGGGTGAGAAGACTGTCCGTCCGATCCATGAAACATCCCCTGTTGCCGGTGACGGCGCTGCAGGCCGCCGTTCCGGAGGAATACTATCCTAGTTTTCAGAGGGCTGGATAAGGAATACAACTTTAAGTAGGCAAATGGCGGAAAAATCGCATATTTTATGGTTCGCTATCCATACCCCAGATTGCAGAGGCGTGACAAACGGATAGCCCAAAATGGGGGGCCGGCAGGTGAAAATGGAGCGGAAAAATCCTCCCGGGACGGCGGCCCAAGTTGTGGGAGCGAAGTCTGGTTTGTGATGAAAGTCATAAGAAGCAGTCGCGATTCGCACTGAACTCGGCGAGCCGCTTATCTTGGGAGGACGCGACACCAATCGATCAATCAGCGGCGATACCAACCCTTCCATTCATAAGGCATAGAAACCATGTCAAGCAGTGAGACGAGCACCCAGAATATCCTGCAGGACCTGCTCTCAGCTCTCGCGAACCCGTCAGAAGGTCGAATCTTCGCGTTGATGGGACCAAATGGTGCGGGAAAGACGCGACTATTAGAAAAACTCAAAATTGAATTAGCTCAGAAAAATATTACATGTCTTGCCTATCCAGCGCTGCGACAAGTCACGTTCCATGCAGGACTGGAGACGCGCACTGCACTGCATCTACCTCCTAGCACTGCCAACGATGACATCTGGGGCAAAGTAAAAGAGAGATTGATCTCGCACGACCATGCACGTGATGGTCTATCCGCTGATAGCGCGACGGGCATGTTGATTCGCGCGTTGCTCATGATGAGAAGTCAGCGAACCAATTTGCACATGGAAAAGTTGCTCGAGTGGCAACGCGGCGGGAAGCCTGGCGCCGAACCCGTTGAAGAGCCAGATCCGCTCAAGATATTCGAGCAGAATTTGCAAGCAATACTTGGCTACGAATGTGAGGTGATAACGAACCCTTCGCACGGCGGAATCGATATCGTGTTTCGTTACCGGGGGAACCAATTCAACACGCGAAATTTGTCGGACGGCGAGAAGCAGATTCTCATGCTCAGCGCCTTTCTGATAAAACAAGACGGAAGCCGTTTTGTGTTTCTGGTTGACGAGCCGGAACTATATCTGAATGAGGCAAGGGCGATCGAAATTTGGGAGTCGCTTGAGAGAATTTTTCCATCTGCGATTTTCCTCCATGCAACTCACAGCATTGTGTTCGCCACGCGCGAGACCGTGGATAAGACTTATCTAATCGGACTAACAGGCGTCGTGGAACAAATGGACACGAGACAGCCCGTTCCGCCATCGGTGATCCGATCGATGGTGGGCGCAAGAATTCAACTTCTTCGTACGAATAAAATTCCCATCTTTTGCGAAGACACTCTTCTAAAGCTCATCGTAGAAGACCTGTTTGACACCAAATTGGTCGAGCCCATTGCGCTCGAAGGAAAAGACTCCGTTACCGCGGCTGTAAGAGGCGACGTTGGTTGGGGAAAGTGTCGCTCCGAAAACGGCAGATTTTGTGGAGTCGTTGATCGGGATGCCAAGAACGACGATGAGGTGGCTGTCTTGGAAAGAGGTGGCGTTTTTTGCTTTCCATACAACGAGGCTGAATCGCTTCTCCTTGATCCGACATTTGCGGTGTGGATGTTGTCGCTCTACGAAAAACGGGTCTCCTCAGACGAATACAAGAAACTTCTAATCGAGAGCGCCGTGCGCGGCGTTGGCAATACAGTTCAATTGATGAAAGAGCACGTTTGTCGTTGGAGTTCCCCAATTCTGAGATACCAGCTTGAACCCAGTCGCGACCCGTCTACTGCGAAAATTATCTCGATCGATCCGCCCGAGAAACTGCGTGAGCAGTTCGAGAGTCGCGCTAAATCCATCTTTGACGCGATCCAGCAAGGAGACGTCGATGCCATCCTTCGCTTGTTTAAAGGAAAAGCTCTTTATTCGGGCGTTGTCGCGCTATGCCATGATAGACTAGGAACCAGATTAAATCCGAACGCTTCCGTGCATTACGGCATCCTAAGAGGAAGAAGCGATTTCAAGGCGGTCATTGCGGACGTATGCCCCCTGGCAGAATTCGGAAAACGCATGGGCGGTTACCTATATGCGGCCTGAGTCGCGTCGCACGCCTGATCATAGTTTCGTTGTTGCGATGATTGTGTCCGCCCTAGATCAGCAGTGGCTTTGATTCAGCGCCGTGTCGTGATGTCCGTTCGCGGGCCGCCGTCGCGGATGGTCTTGCCGCGATAGATCACGGCGCCGATGAGATTGGGCGTCTGGCCAATCGCCGTGCAGAACGCGTCCCAATGCTCGGACGGCAGCCACAGAAGCGGTGCCCTGGGATCGTCCTCGATCGCCAGATCGACGAGGTCGCGGATATTCATGCGCGGAGAATACCTCTCCCTCGCTCTGGCTGCTAGACGAACGTCATCTTGCCTTCGGGCACTTCGGCGATGCTGACCTTGCCTTTGCGGGCGACGCGGCTGCGGCGTTCCTCGCCGGTCCAGGTGGTGAGGCGCTTGGTCCGGCGGTCGGGGCCGAAGAAATTCGGCGCGACGATGAACGAGCGCGGCGCCTTGATCGCGCCTTCCAGCTTGCGCGCGATGGTGGCGGCGCTGACCGGATGGGTGAGGACGTCGGTGACGCCGACGTCGCGCGCGTGCTCGACCTGGCGCTGCCGCGCATTGCTGTAGATGATGAACAGCGGCGTCATCGGGTTGACGATGCCGGGTGAGCGCCGCGCCGCGACGGGAAACGTCATGCCCTTGTATTGCTCGGCGGCGGCGTCGCAGAAGATGGCGGCGAAGGTTTGGCTGCGCAGCGCCTCGATGGCGCGCGCGGATTCGGCGACCGCCGCGATCTGCTTCAGGCCGAGCAGGCCGAAGGCGGTGCGCAATATCTGGACGCTGGCCGGCTTGCCGCCGACGAGCAGCAGACGCAGATGGCGAAGATCCGCTTGTCTGTTCATGTCACCATTACCCCGGCCGCAGTCTAGAAGCAGCGGTTTAAGCGGCAGTTAATCGGGTGATGAACGTGTTTTTCAGAACCGTGCCGACCTGATACATTCACCGCCATGAGAAAAGTTCCGTTTACCATCCGCCCCGCCCGTCTGTTGGCCGTGCTGCTGGCGCTGACGCTGACCGGCTGCATCTTCTTCGAGACGCCGCGCGAGCGCGCCATGCGCAACGATCCCAACTTCAAGGCCGGCTATTCCGACGGCTGCGCCAGCGCCAATGCGCGCGGCACCAATTATCGCGGCGACCAGGTGCGCGACGGCGCGGCCTACCAGTCGAGCCAGCCCTACCGCGCAGGCTGGAGCGCGGGCTATGCGACCTGCAACAACCAGCTGCGCGCGCCCGATCCCAATGTCGGCGGCATGCCCGCCCCGAGGCCTCTGTGAGCGCGGTTTTGCGCTCGCCGCGGCTGCGCACCGGGCTTTTGGCGCTGTTCGGCGTTCTGGTGTTCACCTTCGGCATGCTGTTCGCGAGCTATGGCCAGGCCGATCCCTGCCGCGCGCTGGCGGTGGAGCGAGCGCGGCGCTCGGCCGCCGGCGCCGTCGTCGAGCCGTGGACGCGCGTGCAGACCAGCCAGATGTCGACCGGCGCCTGCGCCGGCGGCCTGCTCGACTCCTGGGGCGAGCGGCTGACGCACTACCTGCCGCGCGCGAAGCATTAAGCGCGCGTTAACCAAGGACGTCGAGACTGAGGTCTTGACAGGCCCTTGCGATGGGCAAACTGTCACATATTCCGTGTACGTCGTTATTGCTCTTTGTGAGGAGCGTTTTTCGCGATGCTGGGTCATCTGGTCTATAACCGCGGCGCGAACGAGCCGCTGGACATGCACCGTCCGCTGCTGCCGGCCCTGCTGCGCGCGCTCGCGGCACTGTTCCGCCGGCGTTAAAGCGAACGTCCAATTCCGCGCGTTCCACCATGGCCGGGTCGAGCCCGGCGATTGATATGGATTGCGTCGAAAGGCGCTGCCGGGAGCCCTAATACGATCCCGGCGCCGGCTGTTCGAGGACCAGGAGCTGGATGTCCTTCCTGGGCGCGAAATTGGTCAGCGTGGATTCGAACCGTGTCGCGCCGGTCTTTTTCAAATCGCCCGCCCAGCACAGCGACAGGATGTTGCCCGGCTTCAGCTTGTCGATCGTCAGATGGAATTTTCCGATCGGGCCCTTCCAGTTGTTGGCGGTGACGATGACGAAATCCGTGGTGTACTGGTTGTACATGCCGTCATTGCCCGACGCCTTCTTGATCGCGGCGAAGCCGGCGCGAATCGCCGACACGGTGGACGCGTCCAGGCAATAGTCCTTGGTATAGCCGGCCAGCTCATCCTTTTCGCTCAACGCCATGGTGGTGAAGAAGGTCTGTCCCGTCACCGGCTGGTAGGTGTGGTCGACGCTGACGGTCTGGCCGGCGGGGAAGTGCATCTTCCACCAGAATTTCGTCTTGGTCGTCCACAGGGCGTGGAAATTGTCGCTGCCGCCGTCCTCGATCAGGCCGGCCTTGATCAGCGGCGCGCGCCTGGCCGGCGTCATCTTGTTCAGCTTGTCGTAGCCGCCGCCGATCACGACGTTGAGCGGCGCGCCGGCGGCGAGAAGCTGTGCGGTGACGTCCTTGCCGTGATAGAAGGCGCGCTCTTCCGGCGTCGGGACGATCCGCTGGCCGTCGACCGTCAGCGCGAAGCCGACGAAATTCGGCGTGGTGCCCTTGGTGCTGCCGATCGGCGATTCGGCGAGTTCGTAATTGTCCACGTCGGGCAGCGGGAAGGCGACGATGGTGTCGATATCCTTGCCGCTGTCGTTGACGAAGGTGTAGTGGACCTTGACCGCGTTCGGACTGAGATAAAGATCTTCGGTCGCCATGCGGATGTCGGCGTTCCTGGTCAGCACGATGCCGCCGGCGCCGAGCCGGGCCGAACTGTCGTCGGCCAGCGCGGCGGGCACCAGCGCCGAACACAAAAGAGCGGCTGGCAAGATACGGTTCATGGAATTTCCCCGATAGGAACGGCGGCAGCAGCTTACGAGTATTTGCGCGGCGTCCACCACGGAAAATAGGGCGGCATGTCGGCCGACACTTTTTGCGGGAATTTCGCCGGGCGCTTTTCGAGGAAGGAGACGACGCCTTCCTTCACGTCGGCCGAGGCGCCGCGCGAATAGATGCCTCGACTGTCCACCTTGTGCGCTTCCATCGGGTGGTCCATGCCGAGCCCGCGCCACATCATCTGGCGGATGAGCGCGACGGAGACGGGCGCGGTGTTGTCGGCGATCTCGCGCGCGATCTCGCGGGCGCGCGGCAGAAGCTGATCGGCGGGCACCACTTCCTGGACCAGGCGCCCGGCCAGCGCCTCTTTGGCGTCGAACACCTTGCCGGAGAAGCACCAGGACAGCGCCTGGGCGATGCCGACGATGCGCGGCAGGAACCAGCTCGAGGCGGCCTCCGGCACGATGCCGCGGCGCGAGAAGACGAAGCCGAAGCGCGCGGTCTCGGAGGCGAGGCGGATGTCCATGGCCAGCTGCATGGTGACGCCGATGCCGACGGCCGGGCCGTTGACTGCCGCGATCACAGGCTTGAGGCTTTCGAAAATCTCCAGCGTCAGGCGGCCGCCGCCGTCGCGCACGCGCTCGTCGCTCCAGTCGACGCTGTCGGCCGGGCCGGCATTGCGCTCGGGCCGGTCGGTGCGCGCCGTCGCGTCGAACGTCGCGGCGCCGGCCGAGAGATCGGCGCCGGCGCAGAAGGCGCGGCCCGCGCCGGTGACGACGATGCAGCGTACGGCGTCGTCCTTGTTGGCGCGCCGCAACGCGTCGATCATCTCGTTCATCATCGTGCCGGTGAAGGCGTTGAGCTTCTCGGGCCGGTTGAGCGTGATGGTGAGGATGGCGTCTTCGACGGAATAGAGGATTTCTTTGTAGGTCTTCTGTTCGGCGGACATGGGCGCGATCCTTTTTCTTCTGGCCCGAGCATAGCCGAACCGGCGATTGCCGCACGGGCAGCCATGTGCTACATATGTGCTACATTGGAGCCCTGCCCATGAAAACCATGAACCTGCGCGACGCCAACCAGCAATTTTCCAAACTGGTGCGGGAGGTCGAAGAAACCGGACAGCCGGTCACGATCCTGCGCAACGGCAAGCCCGCCGTGCGGATTTCTGCTGTCGTGCCCAAGCCGCTTCCGCGCACGCCCGAGCAGGATGCAGCGTTGGCACGGCTGCTCGATCCCAAATACCATTTCAAAACGCCGGAAGGCTGGAAGTTTAGCAAGCAGGAGATTTGGGACGAGCAGATCAATCGCTTCACGTCTGTACGCGGCGTGCCTGACCGACCCGGTTTGAAGAAGCCGAAATATTCGCGCAATCGTGGATGAGATTCTGACATTGGATGCCAATGTCTTGGTCTATTCCCAGGACACGCAAGATTCATTCAAGCACGCGATCGCCAACGAGCTGATCGCGGGATTACGCCATTCAAACGCGATTCTGACGGCGCTTACGCTTGGAGAATTTTTCAATGCAGCCGCGCGGAAATTTATCACCCCCACACGCGCGCGCCAAGTGCTCGAAGATTTCAGCACGCTGGTTCCCGTCGTGAGCTACGAACCGCACCATTTGCTAAGAGCGGCTGCTGAAGTCGAAGTCGGGCGTTTTTCCTTTTGGGACGCGGTGATGCTTTCGTGCGCCGAGGACGCCGGCTGCACCATCTGTCTCAGCGAAGACATGAGCGACGGCGCGCGGCTCGGCAACATCGTCGTGCGCAATCCGTTCGGGCCGCGCGGCCTCAACGACGAGGTCCGCGCATTTCTGCAGCCCTGAACCGAAGAGCTACTCCGCCGCGACCTGGTGGGCTTGCGGATTGAGCTGGCCCTTGGCGATCGCGTCGTCGACGGCCGAGATCGCGCGCTTGAGTTCGGTCAGCGAATCCTCGATGTCGATCTTCTGGCGCTCGAGCTTGTGCAGCTGCTCCTCGAACTTCTTACGCGCGTGCAGCGTCTGCGTCACGCCGCCGTCATGGTGGGTGTCGTAGAGATCGAGGATCTCGCGGATCTCGCTGAGCGAGAAGCCGACGCGGCGTCCGCGCAGGATCAGGATGATGCGGGCGCGGTCGCGGCTGGCATATATCCGCGTCTGCCCGCGCCTTTCGGGCGCAATGAGCCCCTCGTCCTCGTAGAAGCGCAGCGTGCGCGCGGTGACTTCGAATTCCTTGGTGAGCTGGCGGATCGTATAGGTGCGGTTCATTACCCTTTACCGGGTCGCTCGGCTTGTCGCCTTGTCGCCCGGCCTCCCTGACAATTTCTCAGTTCGGGGATTTTGTATTCCGCTTACGTCAACGTCAAGCGGCTCGACGGAATTTCCTGGCGCCGGGAGAAATGTCAAAAAGCCGTGCCAGGTTGCGGAGTTACAACCATAAGGAGGGCGCGATGGCCGACAGCATCTATATGATTTTCAGCCAGCAGGGCAGCGTCACCGGCCGGCTGGTCCTGGGCGTTCATGCCTCGGCGCCGAACGCCGTGGTGCAGTGCACGCTCGATCCGAGCCAAGGCGCGCAGGTCTGGTCGATCCAGACCATTCCGGGTGCACCGCATGTCTTCCTGATGCACGAAAGCTCGGGCCTGTTCGCGCAGTTCGCGAGCCAGCAGGGCGGGCAGATCATGCTGGCGCCGCTGGATCCGCAGGATCCCAGTTTCGCGCTCCAGCTGCAGCCGACCGGCCGTGGCTATGTGGCGGTCAACAATGTCGACGCCAGCATGGTGATGGATGTGCAGAGCGGCTCGACCTCGGACGGCGCCCCAGTCATCGCCTGGCCGTGGGGCAGCGGCGCCAACCAGCAATGGCTGTTCGGTCCGCCGACGACGTAGCGCGGCATCCGATTGCGCTTTAGCCGCGCAAGCGTACGCGTTTGCTCATCGACTCGCGCTCCAGCGCGGCCTCCAGCGCATCAAGATTTTCGAGCAGGCCGGGGGCGGCTTCGGCGCATAGCGCCTCGGTGGCGGACGCGATGGCCTGCCACAGCGGCTGGAGTTTCGTCACCATGCGCTTGCCGTGCGGCGACAGCTCGAGCAGCTGACGGCGCGCGTCCTTCGGATCGGGCCTGGCGCGCACGATATCTGCCGCGATCAGCTCGCGGCGCAGCTGGCTGATCGCGGCATGGGTGATGCCCAGCAGCACGGCCAGCTCGCCGACGCTGAGAACCCGATGCTCGCGCAGCGCGCTGACCAGCGCGAACCAGCGCGGCTGGAAACTCACATCGTGCTCGCGATAGAGCGCCTGGACCTGACGGTCGAGACGCTCGGAGAGGCGGCGCAGACGCGTGCCGAAAGCGGCCGCGCCCTTCTGGCGGACATAGTCGGTCATGTTATGTAAGCACTTACATGACTTCGCGCGACTCGAAAAGCCGGCCGTCCCGACAATCGCCTGACTTGGATGCCTACGGACAGATGTCCTTGTCCTGCATCATACGGTGCAGGCTGCCGAGATGGCTATCCGCGAAATCGCACAGCGGCGCGCCGAGCGCCTTGGCCTCGGTCGGACGGTTCTCGTAGGCGACAGTGATCGCCAGCAGCACCGTCACAGTCTTTTCAAACTCCGGCGTGAGTTGCGCCGCCAGCAGATTCTTGGTGGAGAGCGCCTGGCGCAACTGTTCTTCGGCGTCGGCGAGATCGTGATCCTGACTCAGGAAGGCAAAGCCGCGAAACAAATGTGCCCGCGGATCGTGCGGATAGCGCGCCAGAAGGTCGTGCGCCTTGTCGGTGCCGATATCGATGTCGCCCGGCAGTTCGGCTTCCGGGATCAGGCCGCTGGCGGCGTTGGCGACGACCGCGGCATTGCCGGGCTTGCCGGCGAACAGGGCCAACGCCAGGAGGCCGACCGCCAGGCCGGTGGCGCCCAGGCCAGCACCGAAATTGTTGAACGCCGGACGTGCCTCGCCGCGCGACCACGACAGCAACAGCACGACGCCGGTGGACAAACCCGACAGCAGGCCGCCGAGATGACAGCCGTAGTCGGTATGCGAGTCGCCGGCGAACGGAATCAGCGATGGCAGGATCAGACGCAGCGCCCAGGTCTGCATCTTGCGCCCCTTGGGACCGCTCCTGGCGCTGGAGCCGCAGATGAAGGCAGCACCCAGCACGCCCATGATCGCACCCGAGGCACCGACGCCGGGAATATCGGCGGGGTTCAGGCAGAGCGAGGCGATCGCGCCGCCGAGCGCGCCGATGGCGAACAGGCCGGCGAACCAGCGCGGGCCGATCAAGGGCTCGAGCATGAAACCGACGAAGCCCAAAACGACAGCGTTGCCGATCAGATGCGAGGTGCTGGCATGCAGCAGCGGCGCAGTGAACAACCGCCACCATTCCCCTGACCGCCAGATGAGGTCGCCCTCGATGGCGCCATACGTGGCGAGCGTCCGGGCGGAAAGACTGTTGCCGTGGGCGGGCGAATAGCGAAGCTCGAAGGCGAAGATCACGCTGAGCAGAACCAGAAGTCCGATCGTGACGAGCGGAAAACGCACGACCGGCAGGCTGCCGGAAACCGGCCGCGCTTCGGCCGGCTGGACATAGCCGGCCGGCAGGGAGACAGCCGCCTTTGCCTGCGGCAGCTGCGGTGAGCGCACCTGTATGCCGCGTTTGCCGAATGCCGCCGCCATCGCTCCCTCGCCTTGAAGCCGGCGCAGGATGACAGATGTTTCATCTCCAACCGGTAAAAGAAACTGGTGAACGCGCGTTGACCAGACTCTTCCGCGGCAGAGCTTGTCCTATTCCGCGGCGGCGCGGATGGCGCGGTCTTCCTTGTCGAGATTCCGGGCGGCGAAATCCCAATTGGTGAGACTCTTCAGAACGGTCTCGAGATATTTCGGCCGCTCGTTCTGATAATCCAGGTAATAGGCGTGCTCCCAGACGTCGAAGGTGAGCAGGCAGTTGATGCCCTTGGCCATGGGATCGACGGCGTTGGCGGTCTTCTCGATGGCAAGCTTGCCGCCCTGCGACACCAGCCACACCCAGCCGGAGCCGAACTGCTCCTTGCCGTCGGCGGCGAGCTTTTCGATCAGTTCGGCGGGCGAACCAAAATCGCGCTCGATGGCGCGCAGCAGGGCGCCGGCCGGCTTGGCCGGTTTGGGCGTCAGCGAGCGCCAGTAGAAATCGTGGTTCCACACCTGACCGGCGTTGTTGAAGATCTTCTTGTCGGCGGAGCCGTCGCGCGCGGTATGCGTCTTGCGGACGATCTCTTCCAGCGTCATGTCCGCGTAGGGGGTTCCCTTCACCAGCTTGTTCAGCGTCTCGACGTAGGTCTGGTGATGCTTGTGATAGTGAAAACCGATCGTGCGCGCCGAGATCGCGGGTTCCAGGTCGGATTCGTTCCAGGGCAAGGGCGCAAGCGTAAACGGACCTGTCATGACGGTCTCCTCGATAGGGCTCATTTGGATAAAGCGGCGGCGGCGGAATCGTTCCGGCCGCGAAACAATGAGCGATTTCGTGAACTTGGCTTCGCGCTTGTCACTCGACTTGCACAATGCGCGGGTAGAGAAACGGCGCCCGCGGGGGTCCATGGAGGACACGATGCCTGCCTACGACATCTGCTATCTGGAAGAAGACGGCGCGCTGGCCTGCGCCTTCACGGTGCAGTTCGAAAGCGAGATGCGCGCCAAGATCCTGGCGCATGCCATGAAGCCGGCCGATTGCCACCGGCTGGAAGTGTGGCACGGCAAGGCACTGGTCTATTGCCGGCCCGAAGCCCGTCTTGACGCGCGGCGTCCCATAGCGCAAACGCGCCCACATGAGCCTGGAAACGTCGCAAGCCCTGCTTGACCGGATTGCCACTGCGTTTGCGCAAGTCAACGGCGTGCGCGCCATCGTGCTCGGCGGCAGTCGCGGCCGCGGCGTGCATCATGCCGCCTCGGACTACGACATCGGGCTGTATTATTCCGGCGAGCTCGACATCGTGGCGCTGGAAAGAGCCGCACAGTCGCTGAACGATGCGGACATAAGGCGAAACCCCTTGGCGGAAGACGCCTCGGCGCCGCTGATGACCAAAATCGGCTGGTGGGGGCCGTGGGTGAATGGCGGCGGCTGGCTGACGATCGGCGGCGAGCCGGTCGACATCCTTTATCGCGACGCCGCGCACGTAGCGTCCGTGATCGCCGAGACCCAGGCCGGGCGGTTCGAGTGCGCCTATCAAACCGGCCACCCGCACGCCTTCGTCTCGACCATCTATGCCGGCGAGATCGCGACCGCCAAAGCGCTGCACGATCCGCACGGCTTGGTGGCCGAGGCCAAGGCCCAGCTCGAACCCTATCCGCAAGCGCTGCGCGATGCCGCGATGGCGCGCTTCAGCGACGAGGCGCGCTTCTTCCTCGCCATCGCGGCGAAAGCGGCCGGCAAGGGCGACGTGACCTATGTGACGGGCTGCGCCTTTCGCGCCGCGTCCTGCTTGCTGCAGGCGATCTTCGCGTGCAACCGGCAATGGCTGCTCAACGAGAAAGGCGCGCTGGCGCTGGCCGCAAAATTTCCGCATGTGCCCAAGGATTTGCGCCTGAACCTGGAAGCCGCCTTCGCCGAACTCGCCGCCGGGCCGCAGGGCTTGATCTCCGCGCTCGGCGCGATCGGCGATCTGCTGGATGAGACCGCGGCGCTGGTCCAAGGCTGAGCGTTACTTCGTCTCCGTGAAATACGGTCTGCCATTCGCCGTCTGCACCATGATGGGCATGGCGTGATCGACCAGCGCGGCGGCGTCGAGCAGGACGGCGTCGCTGCCGCCGACCTTGCCGCGGGCGCATAGCTTGGTCCCGTCATGCCGCGCAATGAAGTCGTCAACGATCAGCGCGAAGAAGCGGTCCGGCCAGTTGGCGTGACAGCCCGCGCTGCTGGTGTTGAACTCCTCGCAATCGAGCCAGACGCGTTCGCCGCCGCGCAGCAGCGGCACCTTGTAGCGCGCGATTCTCTTGCCGGGAAAATCGGCGATGTGCTCGGCATAGTGCATCAGCGTGACGGCGTCATGATCCGAGCCCAGTAGCAGGACCTTGCCGCACGCCGCGACCAGCTTTTCGAGCGGCGAGCCCTTGCCGTGCGGATAGTTCCAGACATTGTCGGTGGTCAGCCAGTCCGCGCGGGCGCCGCGCGCCGCGATGCGCATCGTGACGCCGTCGCTGTACTTCGTGCCGGGCCAGGAGCGGAAGAACTCGGCCAGCGTGCCGTCGCTGCGGTCGGCACGAGTGGCACCGGGATCGAAGGCCGGCTGATGCGCAAGAATTTGCGCTTCTTCCGCGGCGGAGAACTTGCCGCGCCCGACATCGTCGAACCCGTCCGGACAACCCGTCACCATCATCATCGTGCCGCCGGGCGAGACCGCGTCGACCACCGTGTGATGGATCTCGTCCGGCCCGCCGAACACCGGGCCGACCGCGCGTACCGAAGCATGCACCATGACGGTGTCGCCGGGCGCGAGGCCGAGGCGGGCAAGATCATGGCAAAGCGATTGGCGGGTGTAAGCCATTCAAGTCTCGAACAGGCGTGGCAGATCGCGGGCGCCGTAGACGACGCGCGATACATCTATACCATCATCGACGATGCGAAAGAGAATTAAGTAGTTTCCAAAAGCAGCTGAGCGCAGCCCGGATTCCAGATCATCGCGACGCGTATAGATTTTTGGTGCCAAAGCGATGCGTGCAGCCTTGGCCTGGAGTTGGGCGACAAAGTTTTCGGCATTTCGGGGACTGTCCAACGCGATACGGTCCGAGATTTCCGCAAGATCGAGAAGGGCCCGGCTGCCATAATGTACGTTCGTCACGTCCGTTTCTTTTTGGCTTTTGCAACAGCGCGAATCCGAGCGCGCAGCTTGGCATAGACTTGTTCGGCGGGTATCCTCTCGCCGCGGTCCAGAGCGTCACTGCCCTCCTTCACCATGCGGCGCAGATCGTCGATCGTCTCGACATAGGGATAGTTCGGCGGAAACGGCCGCTTCTTGGGGCCCTTCCATTCGCGCACCGCTTCGCGGATCACTTCGCTGGTAGAAGCATATTGGCCGCTGTCCACGGCGTAGCGGATGTCGGCGACCATCTCCTTGGGCAGGGCAATAGAGATTTTCTGGACTTTTGCCATGGCGTCTCCGGTAGGAAGAATTGCTACTTCTTCCTACCCGATTTCGCGTCACGCCGCCAGCAGCTTTTCCTTCGTCGCCCAGTCCAGCGTCCTGGCCAGGGCGCGTTCCAGGCGGTCGAAGAGTTCGGCGATCTCGCCTTCCGTGATCACCAGCGGCGGACACAGCGCGACACGGTCGCCGAGCAGGGCGCGCACGATCAAGCCTTCCTCGGTGGCGAAATTCATCAGCGTGGCGCCGGCCTGTTTGGCGGGATCGAAATTCCGCTTGGTCTTCTTGTCGGCGACGAGCTCGATGGCGCCGATCAGGCCGACGCCATTGGCTTCGCCCACGAGCGGATGTTCGGCCAGCGCCTTCAGGCGTTTGAGGAACACCGGCGCGACGTGGCGGACATGGCCGACGATGTCGCGGCGCTGGTAGATCTCGATGGTCTTGAGGGCGACGGCGGCAGCGACCGGATGGCCGGTATAGGTGAAGCCGTGACCGAACGTGCCGATCTTTCCCGACTCCTGCTCGACGATGTCGCTGAGCTCGGGCGACAACAGCACGGCGCTGATCGGCAGATAGGCGCTCGACAGCGCCTTGGCGATCGACATGCTCTCGGGCTCGAAGCAATAGGTGCCGCAGCCGAACCAGTTACCAGTGCGGCCGAAACCGGTGATGACCTCGTCGGCGATCAAGGGAATGCCGTGGCGGCTGAGCACAGCAACTATCGCATCGAAATAACCGTCCGGCGGCAGGATGACGCCGCCCGCGCCCATCACCGGTTCGACGATCATGGCGGCAATGGTGTCGGGGCCTTCGCGCTCGATCAGCTTTTCCAGATTGGCGCCCATGCGGACCGAGAATTGCTGTTCGCTCTCGCCGGGCTCGGCGCCGCGGTAGTAATGCGGACAGTCGGCAAATTTGGCGAAGTCGAACGGCAGGTCGAAGCTCTTGTGGTTGTTGGCAAGGCCGGTGAGCGAGGCGGAAGCCAGCGTCACGCCGTGATAGGCCTTAGCGCGGCTGACGATCTTTTTCTTCTTCGTCTGGCCGCGGGCATTGGCGGCGTACCAGTACAGCTTGATCTGGGTATCGTTGGCTTCCGAGCCGGAATTGGCGAAGAACACCTTGCCGGTCGGAAACGGCGAGATCTCCTTCAGCTTCTCGGCCAGCGCAATGGCCGGCTCGTGACTCTTGCCGCCGAAGAGATGGCCGAAGGACAGTTTCTTCATCTGCTCGGCGGCGGTCTCGGCGAGTTCGTTCTCGCCCCAGCCCAGCGCGGTGCACCACAGCCCCGCCATCGCTTCGATGTAATCCTTGCCGCTCTCATCATAGACCCGCACGCCCTCACCGCGCGCGATCACCATCGGCCCGGTCTCGCGGAATTTGACGAGGTTGGTATAGGGATGCAGCACGCTCGCGACATCGCGCATCTGGGCATTGGAAAGGGGCATGGCGAACTCCGATATCTGAGGGCGCGCTTATAGCACGCGTTCAGATCTTATCGCCGTCCACCGGCAGCGCCGTCGAGCGGCCCATATAGCGCAGCACGGCATAAAACACCGCGCCGGCGGCGAGCCATGACAGGCCTGCGATTTTTGCATTGGCCTCGGCGTTCCACAGCACATAGGCGACGATGGCGAAGCCGATGCCCGGCGCCGCCAGATGGCGCGCCCAGTTGCGGCTGCCGCCGCGCAGGACGAAATGCGCGACCACCGAAACGTGCAGGACGAGAAATCCCAGAAGCGCGCCGAAGCTGACCATGGAGGTGAGCAGTTCGAGCTGCTCGACCATCAAGAGCCCCAGCACCAAGGTCACCGCCGCCACCAGGAAGATCGCGTTCTGCGGCACCTTTCGCGGGCTGACCGTCGCGAGCAGGCGCGGCAGCTTGCCGTCGCGCGCCATGCCGTAGAGCAGGCGGGCCGTGGCGGCCTGCGCCGTCAGCGCGCCGGCTATGCCGGCAAAGAACGTGCCGGGCACGGTGAGCAGGAATTTCAGCCAGTAGCCGCCGACCGTCGTGGCGATGTCGTAGAAGGCGGCATTGGTCGCATCGCCCTCGGCAAATTGTGTGCGGCCCAGCACGAACAACGAGGCCAGCCAGGTCTGCGCCACGAACAGGAAGGCGCAGATGCATAGCGACAGCATGGTCGCCCGGGCCACGGCGCCGGCGCCGCCGCGCGACTCTTCCGACAGGGTCGAAATCGCGTCGAAGCCCAGAAAGCTGAGCACCGCCAGCGACAGCGCGCCGAAGATCAGGCCGGGCGAAATCTCGTGCGGATTGTAGAACGGCGCGAATGACAGATGCGCGCCGCCGACATGATGCACCAGCGCGATGCCGGCGACGGCGCCGAACACGGCGAGGATGATGAGGCCCAGCGCCAGCAGGATGACATTCATCCGCGCCGTGGTCTGGATGCCGAAATAATTTATGGCCGTCGCGAAGGCCAGCATGCCCGCGACCCAGACCGGTTTGGGCACTTGCGGCAGCGCCGCGTGCATGGCGATGGCGCAGGCGACATAGTTGAGCGCCGGCAGCAGCAGATAATCGAGCAGGATCGCCCAGCCGGCGAAGAAGCCCACCGTCTCGCCCAGGCTGCGCGCGGCATAGGTATAAAGCGAGCCGGCCACGGGAAAGGCATGCGCCATCGCCATGTAGGACAGCGCCGTGAACAGCATGGCGATCAGGCCGATCAGATAGACCAGCGGCACCATGCCGTGGCTCGCGTTGAACACGATGCCGAACACCGCGATCGGCGCGCCCGGCACAATGAAGACCAGGCCGTAGACCAGGAGGTCGAACAGGCTGAGCGAGCGCTTGAGCTCCTGCTTGTAGCCGAAGGCCTCGACGCCCGGCGCCGCCAAGCTTTCGTCCGTCATGTGTTCTGCCCCGATCCCCGCGGCACCCTACGGTGCACCGTGCGGGCGGTCTATGCCGCGAGAAAGCGGCGCATGACGCGCTCCGCTTCATCCGGCTGGTCGCGGTGCACGCCATGGCCGGCACCTTGGAAGACTTCCAGTTGCGCCAGCCCGCCCGGCATCTCGGCGACGATTTCCTCAGAGCAGATCACCGGCGTGATGGGATCGTAGGTGCCGACCGTGACCAGCGTCGGACAGACGATGTTCGCCAGGCCCGGCAGGGCGTTCATCGTACGCATTTCGCCCAGCGCGAAGTGGCGCGTGACTTCCGGCCGCGAGATCGCACGGCGGCGCGCGGCGGCCTGTTCTTCCACCACGCCGCCCGGCGGATTGTAGTGCGGCGAGCAGACGCGCATGTATTCGGCGAAGGACGCGTCGCTGGTGTCGGTCCAGAAGCGTTCCGCCACGGCGCGCGCCTCGGCTCCGCCGCGCTCCTCCATCAGGCGATAGGTTTCCTCCAGATGCATGCGCGCCGCGGTGGAGGACAGGATCAGCTTGGCGGGATGCTTGGGATGGCGCGCCGCATAGGCCATTCCCACCATGCCACCGAAGGAGTTGCCGTAGACCACCGGCTTATCGATGCCGAGCGCGTCGCACAGCGCCTTCACGTCGTCGCCCCATTGCGCCAGCGTCCAGCTTTCCGGCGCGCCGCCCGAGCGGCCGTTGCCGCGATGGTCGATATAGACGATCTGATGCGTGTCGGCGAAGCGGTCGAAATAGGGCCGCAGCGTCGAATGATCGAAGCCCGGCCCGCCATGCATGACGATCAGCGCCGGCTTCGGCACCATCCGTTCGCCGTCGATGGCGAGGCCGGAGCCTACCGTGTCGAAGAAAATGCGCGCGCCGTTGACCTCGATCTGCATGAACTTACCTGCTCGTGGAGTCGCGAACGCTACCGCGCACCAAATCGATTGTTAAGTCGCGAAGCGCTGCCGCGTCGCGACGGCCGCCGGACGGCCGTAGCAGCACGCCAGCCAGTCCTGAATATGTGGAAAAGAAGCGAGCGGCAGCTTGGCGGCGCGCGAAGGCGACAGCACGGCGGCGACATTGAGATCGCCGACCGTGAAATGATCGCCGACCAGCCAGGCGCGCCGCGCCAGCGTCGCATCGAGAAACGCCAACGCTTTTTCGACGACGGGTTTGGCATGAAGCTCCGCCGCCGCGACGAGATCGCGCAGCAACGCGTCGCCCTGCACCCAGGGCTCGAGCTGGCCCTGCGCCCACAGGCTCCAGCGCCAGACTTCGGCTTCGCTTTCGCGCGTCGCGGGATAAAGCGGTTCCGCGCCGCCCGAGCCGTATTTCTTCGCCAGATATAGATTGATCGCCAGCGACTCCGACAGCGCGAACCCGTCATCGACGATGGCGGGAACGGCACCGGCCGGATTGACCGCGAGGAAGTCCGGCTCTTTCAGCTTAGGATCGTCAAAGGCGAGCGGCATATGGGCGTAGTCGAGCCCCAGTTCGGCCGCGCACCACAAGACCCGCATGGTCCGCGAACGGTGGGAGCCGTAGATGGTCAGAGTCATGAGGGAATTTGCGGGTCGCCGCGGCGGGCTGTCAACGAGATTGGCCTCAAAACCAATCCAAATCGCCGCGTTGCTCGTATCCCCGCCGGTTCCTATGATAGTCACCGGAAAACAGGGGGTTACGCCATGTTGGGTCTGATGCAGGATTGGCCGTTGCTGGTCCACAAGATCATCGACCATGCCGCGCTGTATCACGGCGACCGCGAAGTCGTCAGCCGCAGCGTCGAAGGTCCGATCCACCGCACCAATTACCGCGAGATCGGCACCCGCGCCCGCAAGGTGGCCGAGGCGCTGGACCGGCGCGGCATCAAGCCGGGCGACCGGGTGGCGACGCTGGCCTGGAACACCTGGCGGCATATCGAGACCTGGTACGGCATCGCCGGCGTCGGCGCGATCTATCACACGCTGAACCCGCGCCTGTTCCCCGACCAGCTCGTCTACATCGCCAATCACGCCGAAGACAAAGTGATTTTCTTCGACATCACCTTCGCCGATCTGGTGGCGCAGATCGCGCCCAGGCTGCCGAGCGTCGAGCTCTATGTCGCGCTGACCGACGCGGCGCACCTCCCCAAAGCCAACATCCCCAACCTCGTCGCCTATGAGGACTTCATCGCCGGCAGCAGCGGCAAGTTCGAATGGAAGGAGATCGACGAGAAATCCGCCTGCGGGCTCTGCTACACCTCCGGCACGACCGGCAACCCCAAGGGCGTGCTCTACTCGCACCGCTCCAACGTGCTGCACGCCCTGATGTGCGCGCAGACGGATGCGCAGGGCGTCTCCACCCGCGACAGCATCCTGCCCGTGGTGCCGATGTTCCACGCCAACGCCTGGGCGCTCGCCTTCAGCGCGCCGATGGTCGGCGCCAAGCTGGTGTTGCCGGGGCCCAAGCTCGACGGGCCGTCGATCTGCGCGCTGTTGACCGACGAAGTGGTGACCATGACGGCGGCGGTGCCGACCGTGTGGCTGGCGCTGCTGCAATATCTCGAGACGACCGGCAAGACGCTGCCGCACATGAAGCGCGTGATGATCGGCGGCTCGGCCTGCCCGCGCTCGATGATCGAGACCTTCGAGAAGAAATATGACGTCCAGGTGATCCATGCCTGGGGCATGACGGAGATGAGCCCGCTGGGCACCGTCGGCACGCTGAAGCATCACGTCGCCGAACTGCCGCACGAGCAGCAGCTCGACTACAAGTGCAAGCAGGGCCATCCGGTGTTCGGCGTCGAGATGAAGATCGTCGACGATGCCGACAAGGAGCTGCCGCATGACGGCAAGGCGTTCGGGCGGCTGAAAGTGCGCGGGCCGGCGGTGGCGAAGGCCTATTTCCGCGGCGAGGGCCAGGATGCGTTCGACACGGACAACTGGTTCGACACCGGCGACGTCGCCACCATCGATTCCGAAGGCTACATGACCATCACCGACCGCTCCAAGGACGTGATCAAGTCCGGCGGCGAGTGGATTTCCTCCATCGAGATCGAGAACGTCACGGTCGGCCACCCGTCGGTGGCGGAAGCCGCGGTGATCGGCGTGCGCCACCCCAAATGGGACGAACGGCCGCTCCTGATCGTGGTCCTCAAGCCCGGCCAGAGCGCGACGCGCGAGGAAATCCTGGCCTATCTGGTGGGCAAAATCGCCAAATGGTGGATGCCGGACGACGTGCAGTTCGTCGGCGAAATCCCCCACACCGCGACCGGAAAAATCCAGAAGACCGCCTTGCGCGAGCAGTTTGGCAGCTATCGACTACCCACCGCCGCGGAGTAGCATCGGCTTCATGCGTTCACAGCACATCGCGGCGATCCTCTCTCTCATCTGTTTCATCGCCGGCGCGGCCGTCGCGCTGACCGCGTCGCACGGGACGGTGGCCGGCTGGTGGGACTACGCCACCGGGCTGAAGATCGCACTGCCCGGCTTCGCGCTGGGCGTCGCGGGTTCGGTCAGCGGCGGGCTGTGGCTGCTGCGCGCCTTTAGGCTCAACAACAGCGCCGGCTGGAAATTCGGCGCGGCAGGGCTGGCCGGTTCGCTGCTGCTGGCGGGCATTCCGCTCAACCAGCTGCGGCTCTATTTCATCTCGCCGCCGATCCACGACATCTCCACCGATGTCGAATATGCGCCGCCCTTCGTGGCGCTGCTGCCGCTGCGCGCCGGGGCGCAGAACGGGCCCGAATATGACGGCATGACGCTCGTCACCTATGGCGGGCGGCGCACCCTTACCGCGGCGGCGCAGAAGAAGGCCTATCCCGACATCAAGTCCTTTGTCGCGCTGCTCAACGGCCATGAGAAGCCGGACATCCACCCCACCAAGATCCTGTTCTGGCGCGGCTTCGAGCGGGCCAAGGATCTGGGCTGGACCGTCGTCGCCTTCAGCGAGACCGACGGGCGCATCGAGGCGACGCATACCAGCTTCTGGTTCGGCCTCACCCAGGATATCTCCATCCGCGTCAAGCCGGCCGGCAAGATCGGCGCCCGCCTCGACATCCGCGCCAAGAGCCGCACCGGCGACAACGACATGGGCGCGACCGCGGCGCTGGTGCGGGCGTATCTGAAGGCGCTGAAGTAACCTTGCCCTCCCGCGGGGAGAGGGTGTTTCCCGCGGATCTGCGAGGGGAAAGCCGCATCCCCAGTCTCACCTGTCAATCACAACGGTTGCGCGAATTGCATCGAGCAGCTTCAACAATTTCATTCGGTCAAAGGGCATTTCTCCTTTGGCCTGATCGGAGCCATCCGCGTGATAGCCGATCGAATAGTGCACGCCGACGCAAGGTTCGGTCGAAACGCGCCAGACGAAGTCCTCATAGGTATACCAGCCGCCAGGATCGCCACCGACAACATGGGCATAGTCCGGCCTGTCGGTTTCGAAGGCCGAGTTGTAGTCCGGCGGTGGCATGGCAATAAAACTCCAGGCCGCGCAGTGCGTTCGGAACGAAGGAAGCGGAACTATTGTGAGGTGCACGCTCCCACTGTTCAGCGTCGTATTCGGTTGGAGATCGCCGACGGGCATGATGGCGAGCGCGTATATGCGCGGCGGCGGGTCTTCACTTATCGGGTAGTCATCGTCGAAGTAGTCCGGATTGGCTTTCCAGTCGCTGGGAAAGGAAACGGAAAAGCCCCTTACGTCGCGATAGGTTTGCCAACCGTCGGGTGGGGCTGCCAACGCTGCCGGCGCGAGCGTCAGAAGTGCCGGCAGAATGAGAATTAATCGCCTCATTTCGGTCTGGCGGGACTCTTGGCTGCGATATCGATGCGCGCGATGTCATCGATGGGCACGCCATCGATGTCACAATCTCTCACGCCGACATCTTCGCCGTGACCGTCCGAGAAAACCATGTGTGCCGCGAGCGGAGCATCGCCCGCTGCGAGCGTTTGGCCGCCATTGACGATGCGAATTTCCACCCGTCTGAGCATGTCCCAGGGAATGAGGATTCGCGCGCCGACCATTACCGCAGGAAAGCCGTATCTGTCCTCGACCGGAGTGCTGAGCGAGCGATCACCGTTGCGTTTCTCGTAGCCCAGGAACGTTTCCGGATTGATCACGTTTCGCACTTCGCCGGTGCGTTTGGTTATCCGCAACTCCATATCGATGGCTTTTCCAGCATCGTTGCCTATCCCAGCCGCCCAGGCCCAGTTCCGATCTTCGATCATCTTGAGACTGGCAATAGCGCGGATGGGAATCACGATACCGCCTCGCGCCGTTTGGCCTTCGATGCCGCGGTCGGTGGTGTCAATCAGTTGCTTGCGACTCTTTGAACCGTCCTTCAAACGGACCGTTGCCGAGATCGACGCAGGCCCGTCGCAGAACTGGCCTCCCAGTTCGCCGCTCAAATCGCCTTCGGGCTCGGAGAAGACGATAGAGTCGATCGCTGACCACGGGATTTCGTCGCCGGATGTGGAGCCTGGTTTGCGCGCAACGACGGCGCGCAAACCTGTACCATCGGGGTCGCCGCTCAGGGGATACTCGCCGGCGTCGCAAAGGCGAAGATAATAGGCTTGCGGTTCCACCACGATGAACGTCGCGCCTTCACGGGTCGTGATCTCCGCGACGGCGCGTGTGACGACTGGGCGAGGTTCGCAGCCGGCCAACAAAGAGACCACGGCAAAAGCCGCCAATACCGGCCCAAGTCTTTGCGGGCCGCGATTGAACCGGCCGCCAACGGAGGCTGCATGTCGGCTCGTTGGTCTGTTCATATTGTCCGATCCGAGCCACAAGGCGAAATGCCTTGAGCGAATATTCATAACGCAATGACGGAATTTGAGCCACTTCGCAAAATCGGCATTTGCTCGCCAATTGCCGCGATCTTTGACCGGCTCATGCCAAGTGTCGCACCAATCCCGCATAGTTGAGGCCAAACGATGGTTCGGCGTTCGCTGAAGCATAGCGGTCGCCGCGCACGCTATCGTGCCGACGATCCTTTGAGTGTCCGCCCATGACCGTGACCTGCTGCATCCGCTATGTGCTCGATCCCTACAAGCGCGAGGCGTTCGAGGCTTATGCGAAGAACTGGCTGCGCATCATTCCGGCCTGCGGCGGCGGCCTGGTCGGCTATTTTCTCCCGCATGAGGGGACGGACAACATCGCGCTGGCGCTGATCTCGTTTCCGTCGCTCGCGGCTTACGAGCAGTACCGCGCGCGGCTGAAGGCGGACAAGAAAGGCGCCGCCAATTTCCGCTTCGCGCAGACCGAGCGCTTCATCCTCAGCGAGGAGCGCACCTTCCTGCGCCCGGTCGAGCCGTGATCGCGGTGATATTCGAGGTCGAACCGCGCGACGGGCAGCGCGAACACTATCTCGCAATCGCCGCGGCGCTGCGGCCGCTGCTGGACGGCATCGACGGTTTCATCTCCATCGAGCGCTTCGAGAGCCTGACCGTGCCCGGCAAAATCCTTTCGCTGTCGTTCTGGCGCGACGAGGCGGCGGTGGCGGCGTGGCGCAATCTGGAAAGCCATCGCGTGGCGCAGGCCAAAGGCCGCGGCGAAGTCTTCCGCGACTATCGCCTGCGAATCGCGTCGGTCGTCCGGGATTACGGCATGAACCAGCGGACGCATGCGCCCACCGATTCCAGGATCGCGCACGGTTAGGCGATCACGCCGTCCTTCATGACCATGTGCGGACCGGCGAGCGCATTCAAGTCGGCGAGCGGATCGCCGTGCACCGCGATCAGGTCGGCGAGAAAGCCTTCGCGCACGCGGCCCAAATCGTCCGGACGCCGCAGGATCGCCGCGTTGACGGATGTGGCGGCGGCGAGCGCTTCCTCGTTCGTCATGCCCAATTTCGCCATCGAGATCAGTTCGTCGAGATTGCTGCCATGCGCGAAGACCCCGACATCGCTGCCGCAGCCGATGACGACGCCGGCCTCACGCGCCAGTCTGAATGCGTTGGCGGCCTGCGCCATCCGCGCGGACGCGCCGCCGCCCGGTTTGTATTCGCCGCGATAGAGGCTGATCGCCTTGACCGCCATCAAGGTCGGCAGATACGCAATGGATTTGAGCTGCATCAGCGCGAAGGTCTGCGGCGAGCCGCCATAGCCATGCTCGATGGTGTCGACGCCGGCCAGGATGGAGCGCCGCATGCCTTCGTCGGAGGTGGCATGGCTGGCGACGGGGCGGCCGAGCGAATGCGCCGCATCGCAAGCCGCACGCATCTCGTCGATCGAGAAGGTCGCCACCGTCTCGCCGTTCGGGCCGGCGCGGTAGTCGGCATAGAGCTTGATCCAGTCGGCGCCGTGGGCCGCCTGGTGGCGCACCGCACACACCACCTCGTCGACGCCGCTAGCCTCCTCGGCGCCTTGCGGAAAACAGCAATCGGGGCGGAAATTCTTGGCGGCCGGACCGTAGGAGCCGGTCGCCACGATGGCGCGCGTCGCCACGAACAAGCGCGGTCCCGGCGTCAGGCCTTCGGCGATGGCGCGCTTGAGCGCGACGTCGGCATAGCCCGCGCCCTCGGTGCCCAGATCGCGCAATGTCGTGAAACCGGCGGCGAGCGTCGCGCGCGCGTGATTGACGGCCCTGACGGTGCGATAGGCCTCAGCTTCCTTCAGCACCTGATCGTCCCACGGCGTCTCGTTGTAGGGATGCAGGAACAGATGCGCGTGCAGATCCATCAGCCCCGGCAGCAGCGTGCAGCCGGCGAGCTCGACGCTCTCGCCTGTGCCGCTGAGTTCGCCGCGCGGCGCGATCCTGGCGATGCGATTGCCGTCGACCAGGACGGACAGATTCTCGCGCACGCCGTCCCTGGCGCTCCAGATGCGCGCGGGATGCAGCGCGATCACGGCGCGCGCCAGGCCAACGGATGGTCAACCAATGCACGGTCTGCCGTCACGAGCTTCAAACCTTCGATCTGACACTGCGCCAGCAGCATTCGATCGAACGGGTCACGGGTCAGCGGATCGTCCGCGAGTTCGGCCAATGCGTGATCCTCGTCGATGGGCAAGAGACTATATCCAAGTCCAGTCAAATAGGCCGGAAGGTCGGCAAGTGCGATGTCCGCGGCGAGTTTGCCGATGCGGGTCTTGATCGCAATCTCCCAAAGGCTCACCACGCTGACGACGAACTCGTTGCCGTCCTGTGTCAACAGGGACCTTATCTTGACGTTTAGCCTATCGACCTCGTGTCGAGTGAGCGGAACGACGATGTTGCTGTCGAGCAGAAGCCTCATCTTTTCCCGCTTTCTTGCGTGCGGTCGATTTGTCGCCTAGCGGCCGCTTCGGCGTGTCGAAATCTTCGGGCAAGGGCGTGATCAGGAAATCTTCGGGCAGGGGATCGTCGAAATCCGGCGCGATGTAGGAGAAAAGCTTCGTTATGCCGCGCTCGCGCAGAAACTTTTCCCCAGCCTCCCAATTCGTGCCGCCCTTCTTCTTGTAAGGCACGATCTCGCAAACCGGCTCGCCGTTGCGCGTGACCGTAATCTTCTCGCCGCCTTCAGCCGCGCGAACGAGTTCGGAAAAACGGTTCTTGCCATCCTTGACCGAAACGGTGCCCATGCCGGAAAAGTAGCTACCGGTAGCTACTTTTGTCAAGAGAGCCGGTAATGCCCGTTTTCCAGCGCCACGCGCCCCTCGGTCTCCAGCTTGATCAGATGCGCCAGCACCGAGCGCGAGGCGGCGGGGTGCAGGCGCTTGTCGACGTCGGCATACATGCGCGCGACCATGGCGGGGATCGTCACCAGGCCATCGCCGATGCAGGCCAGCACCTGGCGCTCGCGGTCGAGACGATGCTCGCGATAGGCGGCGAGAAAGGGCTTGGGATCGGCGATCGGCGCGCCATGCGTCGGATAGAGCGTGAGGTCGTCGCGCTTCTCGAGCTTTTCCACGGATGCGATGTACTGCGCCATATCCCCGTCGGGCGGCGTCACCACCGTGGTCGACCAGCCCATGATGTGATCGCCGGTGAACAGCGCTTTGTCTTCTCTCAATGCGAAACACATGTGGTTGGAGGTGTGTCCCGGCGTGTGGACGCATTCGAAGGTGAAACCGTTTCCCGCGATCACGTCGCCATCCTTCACGCGCACATCCGGCACGAAATCCATGTCGCCGCCGGCTTCGACTTTGGGCCCACCTTCGCCCAATACGCCGTCGCGGCCCGCGCCGTGCGGACCGAAGCCGTAGGTCTTGGCGCCCGACCATTCCTTGAGCGGCTTGGCCGCCGGCGAGTGATCGCTGTGGCAATGGGTGACGAGGATATGCGTCACGCGCCGTCCGCCGAGCACGCGTTTCAGGGCCTCGACATGCTCGGGCAGATCGGGGCCGGGATCGATCACCGCGACCTCGTTGCCGCCGACGATATAGACGCCGGTGCCTTTGAAGGTGAACGGTCCGGGATTGTTGGCGACGACGCGGCCGATTCGCGGCGTGACGCGCACCTCTTCGCCGTAACGCGCCTCGAACTCCCGGATGAAAGGAATGGCCATCTGCTCTTCAGCTTTCGCCGTCGCCGGGCGGGCGCGTGTTGATGCGGGCATGGCGCTCGATCGAGGCGGGATGCGAGCGCGCCAGTATCGCGCGGATGCGCTTGGGCGCGCGATGCGCGAAATGCTCCAGCATGTAGGAGAACCAGCGCATGCGATGGCGGGCGCGCTGGATCAGCCGGCGCATGGTGCGCGAATGGTTGATCAGGATGGCCAGGCCCGCCATCAGCGGCAGCAGGCCGACCAGCGGGATCGGGATCGGCATCGGCGTGACCACCACGCCGACGATCGTCAGCAGCCAACCCGCCGTGAGATAGAGGATTTTGCGCAAAAACACGTCCGCATGTGGTGACCGGCTCCATACATGGGCGAGCGCCGCCGCCGCCGCAACAGGCAAGCTTTCACAGGCAGGGAACGTCGAGTGGTGCGGAATTTTATTGCTGATTGAAGACGTGTTGTAACTATCCTGCGTCTATTCGGCATCCCAGCGCTCAAAAGTTTGTCGGTATGCCGTAAACGCATGGATATAAAGGACTTACTGCCTGCTGTATCAAGCAATTAAATTACTCATGATATGGTGAATATAATCGTGTGTTGCAGAAATGCACTGGCGATACCCCGAAACATTGACGTACCGTAATGGAGCTCGCGCGGAGTTCCGGCTGCGTGAGCACTGGCAACACCACCGCCGGTTAAAACCGGAACTCTCTGGGGAGTAAACATGTCGCTACGGACCGTTCGCGCCGCCGTCATGGCGGGCGCCTCGCTGGCACTTTTCTCAACCGCCGCTTTCGCTGACATCGAAATCGTGACCGTCACCGCCGAAAGGCGGAGCGAGAACATTCAGACCGTTCCCATCGCGATCACGGCGGTGTCGGGCGCGCAGCTGAAAGCGGCACAGATTCGCGACTTCAACGACCTGCAGCAGGTCGCGCCCAGCCTGCTGGTCTCGACCGGATCGGGCGACACCACGGGCGGATTGGTGCGCATCCGCGGCGTCGGCACGACGGGCAACAATGCCGGTCTGGAAGCCTCGGTCGGCGTGTTCGTCGACGGCGTCTATCGCAGCCGTTCGGCGGCGGTCCTCGAAGACCTCTTGGCGGTCGATCGCGTCGAAGTGCTGCGCGGTCCGCAAGGAACGCTGTTCGGCAAGAACACGACGGCAGGCGCCATCTCGATCGTCAGCATCAAGCCGACGCAGGAATTCTATACCGACGTGACCGCGTCGGTCGGAACGCTCGGCGCCTACCGCGTCATCGGCGACATCAATGCCGGACTGACCGATACGCTCGCCGTCAACCTGGCGGGCGTCTTCAGCCAGCGCGACGGCTTCCTGATCGATGTCAATGACGGACACAAATCCAACGGCCGCAACCATTTCGGGCTCAAGGGACAGGTGCTGTGGACGCCGACCCCCGATCTGGAAGTGCGCGTCATCGGCGACTACACGCAAAAGGCGGACAGCAGCAGCGATGCGGCCTACGCGCTGTATTCGACCCGCACCCGCCTGCTGCAGGACGTCGTGCAGTCGGCGGCCTCGCCGAATTTCGGCAAGGTCTTCCCGACGTTGGTGACGCTCGGACAATCCGGCCCGGCGACCCAGTCCGCCAACTACCAGGCATATAGAATCGGGTCGAATTTCCCGCGCGTTTCCGACGTCAACGATTGGGGCATGTCCGCCCAGGTCGACTGGAACATCAACGACAATATCTCCCTGACCTCGATCAGCGCCTATCGCGACTTCAAATCGCTGGATTCGACCGACACCGACTATTCGCCGGCCGACTTCATCCGGGCCCAGGGCGGGCGCGGCGAGCTGCGCAACATCACCCAGGAGCTTCAGCTCAAGGGCACGGTCGGTCCGATGGACTGGCTGCTCGGCGCGTTCTATTCGGACGAGACGGTCAAGCAGCTGACGCCGGGCCAGTTCGGCGCCGACGCTTCGCTGGTGTGGGCGCATATCGCCTTCGCCGGAACGCCGGTGGGTACCGATGCCGGCATCGGAACGCTGGCCTGCATCCTGGGCAACGCCAACGTCGTTCCCTTGTGCGTCGCCAACGGCCTCGGCGGCCCGCACGCGCCGCTGTTCGGCACGGGCGACGGCGTGGCGTGGCATTTCTCCACCCACGGCAACAGCCTGTCGTTCTTCACCCACGACACCTGGCACATCAACGACCATCTGTCGGCGACGATCGGCGCGCGCTACAACCATGAAAACAAGCATGGCACGTTCGACGGCGGCGTCAGCAACTGGCATAGCGCGGCGGCGCAGATCGTCGCTTGCGGCACGACCGACCCGTTCGCGGTGTCCAACGCCCTGGTCGGCGCGTTCGCCATCTTCTGCCACCGCACGCCCTACAACCAGGTGATCGCGGAAGACTCCGTCACCGGCACCGGCAATCTCAGCTGGAAACCGTCCGACCGGCTGATGTTCTACGCCAGCTACAGCCGCGGCTATAAGGCGGCGCCGTTCAACCTGGATCCGAGCTGGAACAATCCGGTGCCCGTCGCACCGGCCGTCGCCAATTCGCCGCACGCCAAGGCCGAATACGACGACAATTTCGAGCTCGGCGCCCGTTCGCAACTTCTCGACGGCAGGGCGATCATCAACCTGACGTTCTTCCACGAGCGGTTCCGGAACTTCCAGATCAATACCTTCAACGGCCTCACCTTCTCCGTCGCCAACTTCAAGCACGTCTTCGCCGACGGCGGCGAGCTGGAGATGACGATCGAACCGATGGATGGGCTGACCCTGAACGACTCGGTGACGTATGCCGATTCACGCTACGGGAACGACGTGGCGACCATCGGCTTCCCGCTTGGGGCGCCGACCATCCTGGCCGGCGCGCGCCTGACCCAGGCGCCGTTGTGGACGATCAATACCGGCCTTAACTACACCGCCGACCTTGGCGTCTGGGATACGTCGGGCTTCGTCAGCCTGAGCGCCAACTACCGTTCGAGCTACAACACCGGCTCGGACCTCAATCCCTTCAAGCGCCAGGAAGGCTTCGTGACGGTCAACGGCCAGATCGGCATCAAGACCAACAGCGATCGCTGGGAGCTGGCGCTGTACGGACGCAACATCTTCAACAAGCATTACAACGTCGTTGCGTTCAACACGCCGGCCGAGCAGGCCACCGGCGCGCCGTCGGTGAGTTCGGCGATCAGCGTATTCCCGGGCGATCCAGCGACCTACGGACTGTCGCTGACGCTCCACGAATAGACGCAAGGTCAAAGACACGGTTGCAAAAGGGGCCGGGAGGCAAACGCTTCCCGGCCCTTTCCTTTACGTTCCGTCGCGGCGTGTTTGACCCCCTGGGCGGCGGTGCGTAACGTCGCCAAAAATCCCGGAGGCAGTTCATGAAATTCTACAATTCGATCGGACCCAATCCGCGCGTCGTGCGCATGTTCATGGCGGAGAAGGGGCTCACGATCCCGTCGCTGGACGTCAACCTGATGGCGGGCGACAACCGCAAGGAGGACCACCTCAAGCGCAATCCGCAAGGCCAGATGCCGTGCCTCGAACTCGACAATGGCGACTTCCTCTCCGAGATCACGGTGATCTGCGAATATCTCGAGGACAAGAATCCGAAGCCGGCGCTGATCGGCACGACGCCAGAGGAAAAAGGCGAGACGCGGATGTGGACGCGGCGCATCGATCTGAATATCTGCGAGCCCTTGGCCAACGGCTTTCGCTTCAGCCAGGGCCTGGCGCTGTTCCAGAGCCGCATCGTGACGGCGCCTGAGGCGGCCGACGGCCTGAAGAAGATCGCGCAGGACCGCATCAAATGGCTGGACGGCCAGATGGCGGGCAAGGACTTCGTCGCCGGCAAACGCTTCACGCTGGCCGACATCCTGCTCTATTGTTTCCTGGATTTCGGCGGCCAGGTCGGCCAGCCGCTCAACCCGGAATTCACGACACTCGGCGCCTGGTTCGCTCGCATCCAGGAACGCCCGTCCAGCAAGGCGTGACGCGGTAAAGGTTCCATTGTTAAGCAATACGTACGAATTCGTACTCGACCCGCGAAAAGTCATGCTTAACATCCGCGGATGGATGACGAGGTACCCGCGACAGTGAAGCGGCATACGGCGCTCAATATTTGGGCGGCGTGCGTCGCGTTTTTGCTCGGCCCCTCGCTGCTGGTCTGGATTGTGCGCGCCGTGGCGCTGGCGGCGCAGTGCGCGCCGGGGCCGGAGCCGTGCCGCGGCATGATGCTGGGCGGCGGCTTGCGCGATGCGCTGACGCTGTCCTGGACGGTCAGCACCGACACGCTGATCCTGATCGCGGTGGCGCTGGTCGCGTCGGTGGCGTGCCTGTTCGCGCGGCGGCCGTTGCTGGCGGCGTCGACGCTGCTTCTGTTGCCGCTGGCGGCGCTGATCCTGCCGATGGCGGCGGTCTACAGCGCGATGTACCAGGGCTGTCCGGTGAGCGAGTCCGGCATCGGCGACTGCACGCTATGGGGCGCGCAGATGGGCATGAGTTTCCACACCGCCGCCAGCGTACCGTGGCTGATCTACGGCTTCGCGCCCTATTCGTTTTCGCTCGCCCTGATGCTGGGCATTATCGGCTGGTTCCTGCTGCGCACGCGCCCGCTCGGCCACGCCACGGCCAATCCGCACCGCTTCCCCGACGACCGCTTTCGCCATCGCGACTAGGGCTGACCGCCTTCAGACCGGCTGCATCTCAGACATAGGGCTTGGAGTCGATGGCGCCGATCAGGCCCTTGATGGTGCGATAGAGGAAATAGACGAACGCCGCCGCCATGACGAAAAGGCCAATGAACAGCCACACCGTCGCCACGCCGATGGCCATCAGCATGAACCAGACCCAGAAGGCGTGGATCGCATTCTCGAAATGGCTTTCCCAAACCGTGCCGCGGGCTTCGTCGCGCTTGATATAGGCCAGCACGACGCCGGCGATGCCGGCCGCGCCGCAGGTGAAGACGGCGCCCAGATAGAGCCCGTAGACGATGATGGCCAGAGTGCGGGTGTCGGTGGACGGCACCGCCGGCACGGAAGACTGGGGCACGCTATCGCTCATCGGTTCCTCCCCTTCGAAGCGACACATGATGTGGGGAGGGCCCGGCGCGGCGTCAAGGTTGCGCCGGGGCGGGCTGCTCCCATTGTTGCCCGAAATATCTTGCCGACTATGACGCTATGCGTTATAGTCGGGCATGATCCGGGGTTTTCGGAGCCGCGAGACGGAAATCGTCTGGTCCGGCCACAGGAGCCGCAGCCTGCCGCCGGACATCCAGCCGGCGGCGTTGCGCAAACTGATGATGCTCCATCGCGCCCGCACGCTGCAGGATCTGCGCATTCCGCCCGCCAACAGGCTGGAACAACTCAAAGGCCGGCGCGCCGGAACCTGGAGCATTCGGATTAACCGGCAGTGGCGGATATGTTTTCGCTGGAGCGATGGAGATGCGAGCGATGTCGAAATCGTCGACTACCATGACGGATAAGCCGCGCAAGGCTGCGCGCGCGGATACGCTGCTGCCGCTGATCACGCCCGGAGAAGTCCTGCTCGAGGAATTTCTGAGACCGATGCAACTCAGCCAGAATGCGCTGGCGCGGGCGGTTCATGTGCCGCCGCGGCGGATCAACGAAATCGTGCTCGGGCAACGCGCCGTGACCGCCGACACCGATTTGCGCCTGACGCGCTATTTCGGTCTGTCGGAGGGTTTTTTCATCGGCCTGCAGATCGACCATGATTTGCGCGCCAGAAAGCGCGAGATCGGTCCCGAATTGTCGTCGATTTCGGTACGCCAGGCGGCGGAGTAATCGGCCGCCGGCCGGACCGGGCCGGCTACTTTGCGCATTCTCCCCCGTTCCCGAATGGTCTAGGGTGCCGCCCAGTCGAAGGGGTTCACCGACGGAAGCTGCGGCTTCGCAACCAATCGAGGACATCATGAGAAAATTCGATCTTCTGGCCGGCGCCGCGCTTGCGGGCCTGCTGCTGGCCCCGGTTTCCGTGCTTGCCGCCGACGCGGCGGGCGAGATCGTCACCGCCTCCACCCATGCCGATCTCGCCAGCAAAGCGGCCGATCTGGCGGGAACCCAGATGCATCTGCATCACGCGCTCAACTGCCTGGTGGGTCCGGGCGGCGCGGGCTTCGATCCCAAGAACCTGAATCCTTGCGCCAATGCCGGCACCGGCGCAATTCCCGACACCGCGGATGCGGCGAAGAAGAAGGCGCTGGAGGCGGCTGCCGCCACCACCCGCGCCGGCCTCGCCGCGACCGATCTGGCGACGGCGCAAAAGGACGCGGCGAACGCGGCCGGCGCGCTGAAAGCGATTAAATAATGGTCTGCCTCACGCCGTATTGAGCGCACCGGTGCTGAGCAGCGCGGCGAACAGGCGGCGCAGGTTCTGCGCCTGAGGCTGCAGCACTGCGATATAGCGCGCGTCCCGGTTGAGATCGGGACGCGCCCGAAGACCGCCTTCGAGCTCGATGACCCAGCCTTTGGCGATCAGCTTGGCGACCTTGCGGCGCACGGTCTCGCGCGGCAGACCCGTGGCGCGCGACAGCGCCATGCGGCTGATCAGCAAGGCATGCTCCGGCGGGATGGTCGATTGATAGCTGCCGTACAATTCGCGCAGCTTGGGATCGCTCATCGCTTTTTCGGAATTGCGGTTCGAGATGGTGAGAAAGATCACCGCCGCTTCGTAGTCGTGATCGAAAATCTCGCTGATCCCCTCGGCGGAGCGCAGAATGAAGTCCGCCACGAAGTGCGCGATGGCGCGCGAGTTGGGATGATCGCGGACCGAGGGCCCCGGATCGGGAAGCGTGGCGTCCGGCAGTTCCTTGGCGACGACGCGCCCAGCCTCGCGCGGTTTCTTGTCCGGCATGTATCCCCCAGTATTACGCGCTAGTCGAGTTTTATCCCGTTCGCCTTCAAGCCGCGAAAGAGTTGCCGCAGCGCCTCCAGATTGAAGGCGTTCAGTTCGGTGTTGTTGCCCAATCCGATCGGGTTGTCGGGGGTGAAGACCAGACCGTCCGGCTGCTCCCGCAATATTTCCTTCTCGATCAGGCCGGCGACCCGGCGGCGCACGGTTTCCAGCGGCACGTTGATGTCGCGGCTGACCGCGTTGCGGCTGATGCCGGTCCGACCCGGCTCGGACGCTGCGGCTTTGGCGGGCACGCGTTTCTTCGGCGCCGGTTCAGCCGGCCGCGCCGCGTTGGCATTGGCGATGGTCGTGACCAGGGCAAGATCGAGAAGATCGAGCGGAAAGCTGCGCAGAACCTTGCCCGCGATCGCCATCATATAGGCAATCGACAGGGCGCCGGCGATGCGGGCGTCATCTGCCTCGGGCATCCGGTTCTCCGCGCGAAGCTGAGTTTTGGTTGAGCATGCGGGCACGATCCCAGTAAAACGCAAGTGAACGATCCGATCCCGGCAAGTGAACACAACACCGATACTCCTGCTTACCCATTATGGTGCCCGTGCTTCCACAACGGAGTTACCCAATACGGGTATTCGGCCAAACTCGGACCAACCCATCATCCAAGATTGTTCCGGGTTCCCACTGGGGGAACTCGCGCCGATGCAAGGCGCCTGGGAACCAAGCGCGACGCCGCGCGCTAACGTTTCGACGAAGGAAGGGGGACGGCGTGACGCTCATTCAACATGCGCATGACAACGATCGGCGCCGTCCGTTCTGGCTGCCGCACCCCTCTCTGCTGGCCGTTATCGCGCTGCTCTGGGTCTTGGCAGCCGCCGTTGACGCGGTGACCCTGCTCGGTCGTTAGCGCCGATTCCGCCATACCCGTTTTGGGTAGAACCAAATCGTTACGCCATCTTTACGGCCGCGAGGACAGGGTAAGGGCTCTTCTTGCCGGGCATTTTCGTGGCTCTCGATCGTTCCATCCGCTCTCTGACGGCGCTGACCGGCGCCTCGACCAGCCGCGTGCTGAACTTGGCCGCCATCGCGGCCGCCAACCGGGACAATCCCGAGCATGGCGGCGCGCCGTTCTTCACCGCGCCGGTCATGAACACTGCGATCCTGCTCAAGCACCGCGTACGCTCCGACGAGACCTATCTGTTCGCCGACACCAGGGGTGTCGCCACCAAGATCATCGTGCCTTTCGACGTCAACAACCTCAAAGCCGGCGGCCGCTCCTTCTTCGTCAACCAGCGCGGCTATCACGACAGTCTGCGCGAGATCGGCCATTACTGCGCCCGCCCGATGGAACGCGATCTGCAGGTGCTGCGGATCGTCGACACCCTGCCCTCGCTCGATCCGTTCCTGCTGCGCGAACATTTGCGCGGCCATGCGGTCGAGTGCGCCGACTGCTATTTCGCAATCTCGGCCGCCGACCGCGAAGCCATGCACGACTATGTCAGCAAGGGCATTCGCCGGCTGATCGAACTGGCGACCGACGGCACCAGTGACGGCGCCGCGACGACGCGTCTGGTCGAGGCACTGCTGTCGAGCCAGGTCGACGAGAAACTCGAACCGCTGCGCCTGACGCTGCTGATGGACGCGGAGGATTTCCGCGAGGGCGTCTTCAGCTGGCGCGGCTTTCTCTACTACAAATGGTGCATGGAAAAATTCTGGCCGCAGGTCGTGACGGTGCTGCGCGAGATGCGGGCGCTGAAACCGATCGGGACCGCCGAGTGCCGCACATTCCTGCGCACCAGCCAGGCCGGCATCATCGAGCGCGTGCGCCAGGCCGGCCAGTCGGTGCAGCGGATCCTGAACGTCTACGACGCGGCCTATGACGATCTGGTCCGCAACGAGACGCCCCAGACCTTCCGTGATTTCCTGCTCAGCGCCCCGCACCTGTTCGTCGATCTGGGCGAGAAGATGGGCGTGATCTCGCACATCGTCAGCTTCTGGCGCTACCGCTTCCCGGAAAACATCAGCCCGTCGATCGACGCGCAGGAACTGTCGACGATCTTCCAGGATTTCGTCTCCGGCTTCACGCCGGTCGACGACATGGCGTTTGTCTAACCTTTTCTCCCTCGCCCCCACGAAGTGGGGGAGAGGGTCCGACAGCGGCCGCTGTCGGACGGTGAGGGGGTGCTGATGTGGGTCTTCGATGGCGGACATCGAGGATAGCAGCTGCTACAGCGCGAAGTCGAAACACTGTGCCAGTTCCTGAGAGACCCCCTCACCCTGCCCTCTCCCCCGGAGGGGGAGAGGGTTCTTTGGATCTACGTCCTGTTCTGCTGCTGCTCCTGGCGCCGCTTGTAGGCGCCGCGCTCGATCGCTTCGCTCATCTCCTTGCGCCATTGCGCGGTCAGGCGGGTGCGCGGCGTGGGATAGCGCTCGCTGAGGAAATCGGCGGTGCGCACGCGGTCGGTGCGGAAGCTGCGGAAGGCCTTGCGCAATTCGCACCAGGCGACGATCACCCGCACCAGCTCCCAATAGGACACCGCGATGGGCCAGATGACGCGCTCGGTGGCGCGGCCCTGCTCGTCGCCATAGGCGATGGCGATCTTGGTCTGCGCGTGTATCGAGGCGCGCACCCGCGCCATGTCGACCGTGTCGCTCTCGATCCGCTTCCAGTTGGGTGACACCAGAGTCGAATCCAGCGCCAGCGGTTTCAGATGCGGCGGCACCACGATGCTGATCTTGGCGACGAGGTCGCGCGCCGCCCGCGCCAGCGCCGCGTCGCCGCGGCCCATCACCCATTGCGCGCCCAGCATCGCCGCCTCGATCTCGTCCGCCGTCAGCATCAGCGGCGGCATGTCGAAGCCGTCTTCCAGGATGTAGCCGATGCCCGCCTCGCCGCGGATCGGCACGCGCTCTGCGAGCAATTGTGAGATGTCGCGATAGATCGTGCGCAGCGAGGTTTCGAGCTCGCCGGCGATGTCGCCCGCGGTGATCGGACGCCGCTTGCTGCGGCGCAGGATCTGGATGATCTGGAACAGCCGTTCGGCGCGTCTCATGGTCTATCCCTGTCCGTCATGCCGCGAGTTTCTCCACCGGCACCAGCCGCGCGCTCGACGTCGCGGTGGCGATGAGGCGGCCCTCGCCGTCGCACAAGCGCCCTTCGAGGAAGGCGATCGTCTTGCCCAGCTGCACGACCTGGCCCTCGCCGAACAGGCGGCCCGCCCGCGCCGGCGCGAGATACGTCACGTTCATATTGACGGTGACGGTGTAGGAACGGCCTTCCGTCATCAGGAAAACCGCCGGACCCATCGTGTCGTCGAGCATCGCGGCGACGAAGCCGCCCTGCACGAAGCCGGCGGGGTTGAGAAATTCGGCGCGCGCCTCGAACGACAGTCTGGCCCAGCCTTTCGCCGCATCGTGGTCGAGCAGTTGCCAGCCGAGCAATTTGGCGCAAGGCGGCATGGGATAGGCGTCGAACACGGTCGCGCGCATGAAAGGTCCTCCGTGGCGCATGCATCCTCCTGCCAGACTGCTGACAGCATGTTGTCAGCAGCGGACGCCTAAGAAAAGCGCCTGATTTCAAAAGGAGCGGTGCGATGATCGTTTTGTTCGGTTTCGGCCCCTTGTTCGGCCTGCCAGATCCCAGCCCTTTCGTCATGAAGACCGAAGTGCAGCTGAAAATGGCGGGCCTGGCCTATCGCCGGGAGCGTGGCGGGCCACAGGCGGCGCCCAAGGGCAAGATCCCCTTCATCGACGACGACGGCACCGTCGTCGCCGACTCGACCTTCATCCGCTGGCATCTGGAGCGCGCGCATGGCGTCGACCTCGACCGCGCGCTCACGGCGGAACAGAAAGCACAGGCCTGGGCGGTGGAGCGCCTGATGGAGGATCATCTGTATTTCGCGCTGCTGCACGCGCGCTGGATGGACGACGCCAATTTCGCCAAGGGGCCGGCGCAGTTCTTCGCCGGCGCGCCGGACGGCGTGCGCGAAGCGGCGCGCGAACGGGTGCGCGGCGCGCTGCACGCTCACGGCCTCGGCCGCCATTCGCCGGACGAGATCGCGCTGCTGTCGGCGAAGAGCCTGGCGAGCCTTTCCGGCATGCTCGGCGACAAGGACTATCTGATGGGTAGCGAGCCCTGCGGCGCCGACGCGACGATGTTCGGCCTGCTGGCGGGAATCCTCACGCCCTATTTCGACACGCCGCTGCGCGATGCGGCGCTCAAGCATGGCAACCTGGTCGCCTATCGCGACCGCATGATGGCGCAATACTATCCGCAGTTCGAGCGGCAGGAAGCGGCCTAGCCGCTACCTGCTTGCGCCGTCGAATTGCACGATCGGGGTCGCGGCCACGACCTCCGGCGCCATCAGCCTTGCGTTGACGCCCATGCGCTGCCCGGCCTTGTCCACGGCTTGCCAGTGGGTCAGGCAGCGGCAGGTGACGCAATGGTGGAATTCCAGCCACTTGTGGCCGCGCAGGTAGATCGTCGTGGCGCCCGCGACGCGCACCTGCGGCCGCATATAATACGCCCACAGCGCGCCATAGCGGCGGCAGACGCCGCAATTGCAATCGGTCAGTTTGGTCGGCGCTGCGTCGATCTCGATGCGCACGCCGCCGCAATCACAGGATGCCTCGATCATGACTGTACCTCTCGCTTGCGCTGCTCGGCCGAAATGATGGAGCATCCTGGCCGACGGAGGAAGCCATGAAACAGGTACTGATTGCCGGCGCGTCCGGCCTGGTCGGGCGCGGCGCCATCCGCGCCTTCGCGAACGATGGCGAGGTGATCGCCGTGTCGCGCCGCAAGCCCGAAGGCATCGGCGGCGTGCGCTTCGTTCCGTGCGACCTGTTCGACGCCGCCGCCTGCCGGGAGACCTTCTCGCGTATGACGGGCGTGACGCATCTGGTCTTCACCGCGCTGTACGAAAAGGACGGCGGCCTGCTGGCGAGCTGGCTCGATCCCGAACAGATCGAAGGCAATGCGGCGATGCTGCGCAACCTGTTCAAGCCGCTGGCGGCGGCGGCGAAGAGCCTTCGCCATGTCACCTTGCTGCAAGGCACCAAGGCCTATGGCGCGCATGTGCGGCAGATTCCGGTGCCGGCGCGCGAGGACCGCGACGAGCTCAAATCGCAGCCGAACTTCTACTGGAACCAGGAAGACTATCTGCGCGGCAAGCAGCGCGGCAGCGGCTGGACCATCACGATCTTAAGGCCGCAGATCATCTTCGGCGACGCCATCGGCGCGGCGATGAATCCGATCGCCGCCTTCGGCCTCTACGGCGCGCTGCTGAAGGAACGCGGCGAGCCCCTGCATTTTCCCGGCGGCGTCGCCAATGTGTTCGAGGGCGTCGATGCCGACCTGGTCGGACGCGCGATCCGCTGGGCGGGCGAGGCGCCGGCGGCGCGCAACCAGGCGTTCAACGTCACCAATGGCGATGTGATGACCTGGCGCGACACCTGGCCGGCGATCGCCGATGCGCTCGGCATGGCGGTGGGCGAGGATCGCCCGCTGCAGCTGGCGCAGGCCTTGCCGCCGCGCGCCGCCGAATGGGACGCCATCCGCCGCAAATACGCTCTCGCCGCGCCGGACCTGATGGAATTCGCCGGCAAGTCGCTCGACTATGTCGACCTGCTGATGGCCGGCGACCGCGTCCGGGTGCCGATCCTGGTCTCGACCGTGAAGCTGCGCCAGGCGGGCTTCACCGAGATGCTCGACAGCGAGACCATGCTGCGCCAAGGCATCGCGCAGATGCAGGCGAGAAAGCTCCTGCCGCCGCGCGGCTGATGAAGGTTGCGCGCCCGCCTCACGGCGTAACGGGATCGTCGCTCTGGATGATCGTGCGTTCTTCGCGGTGGGCCGCATAGGCCTTGTCGATCCGGGCCTGGGCGCGGGCCAGCGCCGCGTCGACCGTCGCGCGGATCTTCTGGTCGTCGATCCGGGCGATTTGCGCGCGGGCATCCGCCAGGGCCTGATTGATTTCGGCGTTGAGTTGCGGACGCATCTCCTCGACCCGCCGAATCTCGATTTCGTGCGCCCGGACCGTGGCCATCGCGCGGGCGATCTCGGGCTTCACGCGCGCCATGGCGTCGTGGATCGCGCGGTCGGCGTTCCGCATCTCGATGCGCACGCGCCGCAGATCGTGACCGTTGTGCGCTCCGGAGATCCGCACGATGCGCACGACGGAATCGACGCTTTCGACAGCGCCGGGCGCCGGCGGCGCTTCGGCCATCATGGGCGGCGCCGGCGGCGTGGCCGCAGTGGGCGGTGCAGGAGGCGCCGGTATCGCTGCCTCCGGAGCCGGCGGCGCGGGCGGCACGGCGTCCGTGGCGGGCACCGGCGGCGCGGGCGGCACGTCCTGCACCACCGGTGCCGGCGGCGCGGCCTGTGCGAGCGAAGGACGGGCGGCGACGAATGCGCCGGCGGCCAGAAGGGCGACAGCGGCCATTTTCACGACATCCATGGAAGTCACTCCCGATCGTTGTTGGGTTGGAGCCAGAATCGATTGCACCCGCGCCGGCAGCGCCGACGGCGCCGCCATGGACAGGGCGGTGGAGAAGCCTTGGGCGCGGAATTCCCGCGCCATCTCGAGCAGTTCGCCGGCATAGTCGGACGGCGTCATGCCCGAGGCGATCACCGCGTCGTCCGCCGCGATCTCCGCCTCGCGCCGCAGCGCGCGCGCACCGAGCCAGACCAGCGGATTGGGCCAGTAAAGCGCGCAGGCGACGAGCGCCAGAATCTGGCCGAGGCCGTCGCGGCGAAGGACATGCGCGAGTTCGTGGCGCAGCACCGCCTGCAGCCGCTCATGGGGCCAGAACTGCGCCTGGTTGGGCAGCAGGATGACGGGACAGAAAATGCCCCAGGTCACCGGCCCGCGCTCGCCAAGCGACAGACGCATGTCGTAGGAGCGGCCGTGCGCCAAGGCCGGCAGTTCGCTGGCATCGAACGGATGTGCGACGCTGTCGCGGTGCAGCGCGCGCAGCAGAAAGGCGGCAATCAGATGGCGCAGCGCGATCAGAACGACACCCGCGAGCCACAATGCGATCAGCCCGAACGCGGCGTCGCCGATGCCGAACGAAAATCCCTCCGCCGCGGGCGGCGGCGCGGCCGACGCCAGGCTCAGGTCCATCGGTATCATGCTCTGGATGGCAGGCGCCGGAACAGAGAACACGATGGCGCCCGGCACGACCGCCGCCGCCACCGGCAGCGCGATCAGCACGGCGAAGGCCGCGGCCCAGATCAGATGACGCAGGCTCGCCCGCCCGGCGAACGACGCAAGCCAGGCCAGCGCCATCGCCAGCGCCGAGGCCGCGAGCGCCTCGCCCGCGAACAGCAGCACGCGTTCGGCCATCAATTCGCTCATCGTCCCTCCCGCTTGGCCTTTTCGATCAGCCGCGACAGCCGGTCGAGTTCGTCCCGGGAGATATCGGCGTCCTTGGCCGTGATCAGCGCGGCGACCGCCTGCTCCACGGAATTGTCGAAGAACGTGCTGAGCAGCGCGTCGATCGCGCGCCGCCCCATCTGCTCGCGCGCCACCCTGGGCTCGTAGATATAGCGTGTGCCGTCGCTCGCATGGCGCACATGGCCCTTCCGCTCCAGGATCGCCAGAAGCGAGCGGATGGCGGTGTAGCTCGGCGGATCGGCGATCTCGTCCAGGATTTGCGCGGCGCTCGCCCGGCCGAGCTTGTAAAGCGCGTCCAGGATCTCGCGTTCGCGGCGGGAAAAGCGGTCTTTTTTCGGTGTCTTCGCGACCATGCCAAAAATTTGGCACCAAGACCGGCGTCTGTCAATCCGGCTGTCGAATTTGTGAAGACGGTGAACCGCGCGTCATCGCAAGTCTGCCTCTAGGCGCGCTCGTCGTGGCTGACGCCGGGATGGACCTCATGCTCGTTCTTCTCGGTGAGCGAGGCGATGTAGTCCATCAGTGCGAACAGGACGCCGGAGCCCAGGAAGGTGACGTGCAGGATCACCATCCAGCGCAGATGCTGCTCGTTGAACGGCTTGTCCAGTTCGACCAGCGTCATGAAGGCGCGCAGCAGCGAGATCGCGCTGATCGCCACGATCGAGCCGATCAGCTTCATCTTGAGGCCGGAGAAATCCAGCGTGCCCATCCATTGCGGCCGGTCCTCGCTGCCGCCGGTGTCGATCTTGGAGACGAAATTCTCGTAGCCCGAGAACACCACGATCAGCACCAGGTTGAGCGCCAGCGACAGATCGATCAGCGACAGCACGGTGAGGATGACCTCCTCGGTCTTCATGCCGATGATGTGCGGCGCCGCCGCGACGATCTCGCCGACGAAGGCGATCAGCAGCATGACCAGCGACAGCACCAGCCCGACATAGACCGGCGCCAGCAGCCAGCGCGAACTGAAGAGCAGCGATTCGAGCGATTTTTCGAACAGGTTGCGCGTGTGCATGTGTAGATTTTCCCTCGGAATGACACGGTCTTCCGCAGGCAAACATTAGACCACGCCGCGTGGCGTGCACAAATCCGACGGCTCTGTAACCTTATGCTTGACACGCGGCGGATGTAACGTCATGGTTTACATATGATCGGATCGTTGCGGAACAAGGCGCTGCGCGCATTGTGGGAAAAGAACGATCCGTCCGGCGTGAATCCGAACGCGGCAGCCAGGATCGGGCGCATCTTGTCGATCCTGGACGGCGCGGAGAACATCCGCGACCTGGATGTTCCGGGCTTTCGCTTTCACGCTTTGAAGGGATATGACCCGCGACGCTATTCAATGCGCGTGACGGGCAACTGGCGCGTCACATTCACGTTTGAAGTGGGTATCGCCGAAACGGTTGAATTGGAGGACTATCATGGCTCTTAAACGCGCGATGCCGCCATCGCATCCGGGCGAAATCCTGCGGGAAGATGTTCTGCCCGCGCTGGGGCTTTCCGTGCTCGACGCCGCGGCAAAGCTCGGCATCACACGCCAGACGCTGCACCGCATCATCGCGCGGAGCAATCCGCGCCCGGTGACGCCGGATATGGCGGTGCGCCTGGGCAAGCTCGTCGGGAACGGCCCACGCCTGTGGCTCAATCTGCAAAGCGCCTACGACCTGTGGCACGCCGAACGCCGCGTCGACACGCGCAAGATCCCGACCCTGCAGGCGGCGGAGTGACGATGGACAACTATATTAATGCTTCGGCGTCTCCCGACGGCGAACTTGTCAAGGAAGTGCATGCTTACTTTGGACTTTGCATGTATTTCGCGCAAGTTTTCGAAACAGAACTAATCAATACACTTACTGCTCTGGAAACCGCCACGGATGAAAAACCGTTCCGCCAAACATACGATATGTACTATGCGAAGCACGAAGCCCTTACGTTCGGCAATCTCGTGAGAGGTTTAATCCGTCACAATTTCTTTCCGAGCGCATTGATTGAAGAAATTAATGCATTAAAGGCAGATCGCGATCATTTGGCCCATCGCTTCTTTCGCGACCACGACCTCAATTTCATGACGGTGGGTGGGTGTTACATCATGATTGAGGAGCTTGAGACGCGCCGGAAGAAATTTATGGATGTAGATCGGCGAATTTCCGAACTGGGGACCAGGGCATTCGAAAAGCTGGGATTTGACACAGAGACGCTTCGCAAGGAAACGGACAAGATAAAGGAGGAAATGATCAGGGAGGCGCAGGCACGTTACAGCTCGGCGGCAGGCACAGTTCGCGGCGGTAGCCGAACATGAGGGGCGCATAGCCCGGTGTTGTTCCTGACACATTCTGGCAGCAGGAAGGCTGCAAAATACGGCGTCACGCCCTATATTGGCCCCATGGCGCACAACAACGGCATGATTCCCCGCTATGCGAAGGGGGGCAAAGGCTCTCGTTCCAAAGGGATGAGCGAAGCGGCGGGCAAGTTCCGCGATGCCGCCGCCGCTGTGCCGTTGGCGCCCGCCGGCGACGCTTATGATCCCGCCCCTCCCGACACAGGAATAGGCAACCTCTCCCTCCATGGCGCCACCGGCGCGGAGCTCCCCGTCGGCGGAGCCGACAATCAAACAAACAACTTCGTGCCGCATCGCCCCGCGCGGCCCGAGAAATCCGAAGGCGGACGAGCCTTCAAACTCGTCAGCGACTACCAGCCGGCCGGCGACCAGCCGACGGCGATCTGGGATCTGGTGACGGGTCTGCGCGGCACCGACATCGGCAACGACGCCGGCGCCCGCCCGCAAGGCGACGGCAGGATCGTCAACCACGGCACGATCGGCGAGCGCGACCAGGTGCTGCTCGGCGTCACCGGCTCGGGCAAGACCTTCACCATGGCCAAGGTGATCGAGGCGGTGCAGCGCCCCGCCCTGATCCTCGCGCCCAACAAGACGCTGGCGGCGCAGCTCTACAGCGAGTTCAAGCAGTTCTTCCCGGAAAACGCGGTGGAGTATTTCGTCTCCTATTACGACTACTACCAGCCCGAAGCCTACATCCCGCGCACCGACACCTATATCGAAAAAGACTCCTCGGTGAACGAGGAGATCGACCGCATGCGCCATTCGGCGACGCGCGCGATCCTGGAGCGCGACGACGTCATCATCGTGGCGTCCGTCTCCTGCATCTACGGCATCGGCTCGGTCGAGACCTATAGCGGCACCGCCGTCACCATTGGCAAGGGCAAGACGCTCGACCGCATGGCGATGCAACAGCAGCTCAGCGCGCTGCAATACCGGCGCAACGACAACGCTTTCGCGCGCGGCACCTTCCGCGTGCGCGGCGACACGGTCGACATCTACCCGGCGCATTATGAAGACCGCGCCTGGCGCGTCGAGCTGTTCGGCGACGTCGTCGATTCGATCACCGAATTCGATCCGCTCACCGGCAAGCCCTATGGCGGGCTCGACACGATCAAGATCTACGCCAATTCGCACTACGTCACGCCGCGCCCCACGCTGCAGCAGGCGCTCAAGGGCATCAAGGCCGAGCTCATCCTGCGGCTCGAGGATTTCCGCAAGAACGGCAAACTGCTCGAAGCGCAGCGCCTGGAACAGCGCACGCAGTTCGATATGGAAATGATCGAGGCCACGGGTTCGTGTGCCGGCATCGAGAACTATTCGCGCTGGCTGACGGGGCGCAAGCCCGGCGAGCCGCCGCCGACCCTGTTCGAATACCTGCCCGACAGCGCGCTGGTGTTCTGCGACGAGAGCCATGTCAGCGTGCCGCAGATCGGCGCCATGTACAAAGGCGACTACCGCCGCAAATCGGTGCTCGCCGAATACGGTTTCCGCCTGCCCTCCTGCATCGACAACCGGCCGCTGAAATTCGAGGAGTGGGACGCGATGCGCCCCGCCACCATCTATGTCAGCGCCACGCCCGGCCCGTGGGAGATGGAGCGCACCGGCGGCGTCTTCACCGAGCAGGTCATCCGCCCCACCGGGCTCATTGATCCACCCGTAGAGATCCGGCCAGTGGAGACCCAGGTCGACGACGTGATCGCCGAATGCCGCGAGGTCGCCAAGCGCGGCTTTCGCACCCTCGTCACCACGCTGACCAAGAAGATGGCGGAGGACCTCACCGAATACATGCACGAGCAGGGCATCCGCGTGCGCTATATGCACAGCGACGTCGAGACGCTGGAGCGCATCGAGATCATCCGCGACCTGCGGCTCGGCGCCTTCGACGTGCTGATCGGCATCAACCTGCTGCGCGAAGGCCTCGACATCCCCGAATGCGCCTTCGTCGCCATCCTGGACGCCGACAAGGAAGGCTTCCTGCGCAGCGAAACCAGCCTGGTCCAGACCATCGGCCGCGCCGCGCGCAACGTCGACGGCAAGGTGGTGCTCTACGCCGACCGCATCACCGGCTCGATGGAACGCGCCATGGCCGAGACCAGCCGCCGCCGCGCCAAGCAGGAAGCCTACAACACCGCCCACGGCATCACGCCGATGAGCATCAAGAAAAACATCGCCGACATCATGGGCAGCATGTACGAGCGCGACCATGTCACGGTCGACGCGGGCGTCGGCGAAGACGGCGCCACCTTCGTCGGCCACAACATCAAAGCCACCATCGCCGACCTCGAAAAGCGCATGAAGGAAGCCGCCGCCGACCTGGAGTTCGAGGAAGCCGCCCGCCTGCGCGACGAACTCAAGCGATTGACCGCGGTAGAACTGGCCGTCGCCGACGACCCGTTCGCGCGGCAGAGCGAGGTAGACCGCGCCGTCGACGACGCCTTCCTAAAAGCCGTCCGCGACGGCTCCGGCAGCGACGAGGTCGATAAGGCCTCGCGCGGAGGACCGAAGCACCAAAAAACCACCCGCAAACGCATGCAACGCGCGAGCAGGCCGGGGGTGCCGAAGACTTTCGGCAGCCGTTCGCGCTGAAGCAGCCGCCTTCTGCTCAAATCCAATGATCCGCAGCACGAAACCAAATCCCCACTGTCATCCCCGGCGAGCGGAGCGCAGCGTAGCGAGGGAAGGGGACCCAGGCTTATGAGAGCCTGAAACGTTCCAAATCTTGGCTCGCCCTACCGCTTCTTCTTTTTCGCGGGCGCCGCATGCAGCTTCACCCCCGGCGCATCGCCAAACGTAAACTCCACCCCCGCCGCCTCAAACGCGCGCACGATGACATCGAGCGTCGCGTTGCGCGGAGTCGTCTGCCCCGACTCGAATTGGCGCACCGTCACCACGCCGACGCGCGCCGTCTCGGCCAGCGACCGCTGGGACCAGTCCAGCAAAGCGCGCGCAGCGCGGCATTGAGCGGGTGTGATCATCCCGCTCGTTTAATACGTCTCGACAATCTTCGCCAGAACCGGCGAAAAACGTTTGATATGTCTATTATGGCGCTTTACGCTCTATCTGTCCATAAGCGACAGATCGGAGCCAAGTCCCGATGCCGAAAAAATCCCACGCGAAGCGCAACAAAAAGAATCCCACCCGCACACCGGAACAACAGCGCGAGGCGATCTACGACCTCGTCGCCGACATGGAAGAACCGCTGAACGCTGCGTTGGACTTATCGGGCGTCCTCTACTTCATGGGCCTCGGCCTCAGCGCCCTGGAAGACGACGCCGCCAATCCCATCCTCACCCTCGCCAGTACCCAAACGCGCCAGTTGGAGAAAATCAAAACGATGTGGAAGGCGATCTTCGCAGCGAGCGGCGAGGCGAAGTAATGCGAAGCGTCGCGGCATGGAAGCGCAAACAACTCAAGAACCCCAAATTCAAAGCCGCCTACGACGCGCTTGAATTCAAGTTCATGCTGATCGGCGAACTCATTGCCGCGCGCACAAGATCGAAACTGACCCAAGCGCAAATCGCCCGCCGCATGGGCGTCTCGCTATCCACTGTCTTGCGGATGGAGGGCGGCCGAACGCCTTCGCTGACGGCGCTGAGGAATTACGGCCGTGCGACGGGCAGCAGAGTCGAGATCAAGCTGTTGCCGATGGCCGCAAACGCACGCAGTCCGCTAGCCGGCCAGGCGTGCCGGAGACGTTTGGGAGCAGGAGTCGGTAGAAGCGGTGATTAACACGACCAAGGGCTATTAGGCTCACCTCATACCACTCAAGTTTTCAGACCTCGACAGTCACAACCATTAGTGGAACTATGTGTACCGAAACACATGGTTTCCCGATGCGCGATTCTCCAGAAGAATTGGATTCCGGCCTCGTCGCCCTTGAGAAATTAATTCAAGAAACGCCACTTGACGTCAATTGGAACGAGGCAGAGACCCGGCTGCACTTCATTGACAGGCTGCTATGTGATTGTCTTGGCTGGCCGAAGAATTCTTTCGCCGTCGAAAAAAATATACATGGCGGGTATGCAGATTACGTCCTTGGCCAGCCCAATTCGCTAATTGTCGAAGCGAAGAGGGTCGACGATTCATTTCAAATCCCTGTCACCCCGCGAGCGGGGCTTATTCGCAGCATTCGCTCACTTACAAAAACGTCCGATAACCTTCAGTCGGCGATGGAACAAGTAGTTAGATACTGTGCTGGGCAAGGGGTCGAGTATGGTGCTGTCTGCAATGGCGCTCAACTAGTGGTATTCATTGCAGTTAGACACGACAAACCACCACTTGATGGACGCGCACTGGTTATCGAGAGCCTCCAAGAATACAAGAAACACTTTGTGGAACTCTGGCAGACGCTTTCGCCAGAGGCAGTGCGTCAAAGGCGTTTGACGCGTATGTTGAGTTTAGACTCAGAGGCACCTGTTCCCCCAAAACTATCCGCGACGGTCTCGAGTTTTCACGGCCATCGCTACAAGACCCCACTGCAATCCGATTTGCGAGCGCTAGCCGACCTGCTAATCAACGATATTCCCGAGGCCGCAGACGTAATCGAACAATTCTACGATGAGTGCTACTGCGACACTGATCAATTGAATCAGTATGCGATTTTGAACGATCGAATTATGAGAGATCGATATGCCGCACTATTTGAGAACAGCACGGACGCTCCGACGGTCGAAGAACTTCACTCAAACGACCTGACATCAAACTCGATGAGCAAACCGATTGCTGTTGAGGCCCTCGCAAAAAGGCCAATTGTTCTTCTTGGCGATACAGGGGTTGGTAAATCATCCTTTTTGAAAAATTTAATTATCAGAAAAGCCAAATCGGAAATCCAAAACACTATTTATTTGATGGTTGACTTGGGAATGAGCGGGGCACTGACCTATCGGATTAGAGACTTCATATTGAACGAAATCGAATCTCAACTCTACGAACGATACAAGGTTGATGTGAACGAAAAAGGGTTCGTTCGATCTATCTATAATTTGGAGGTCAAGCGATTCCGCAAGAGCATTTTTTCGTCGCGCGCCCCGAAAAACGAGGAGCCGACTGGCACGACTGAGTTCTTGCAGACTTTGGTGCGCAATCGATCTGAGCATCTTAGAAAGGCTGTTGCTCATATCTCGAAGGGTCGAAAAAAGCAGGTTGTCGTCGTTATCGACAATTCGGATCAAAGAGATTTTTTTGACCAACAAGAAGCATTTCTGGCAGCGCAAGAAATTGCCGCAAACTGGAATGCCCTCGCTTACGTTTCGCTTCGGCCACAAACCTACTATGCATCTAAACTTCGGGGTACCTTATCTGCATACGCAAATCGCGTATTTACAATTTCGCCTCCCCCACCCCACGAGGCTCTTGCCAAGCGTTTGAACTTTGCTTTGCGAATCGCCGGCGGGCAAATTCACCCCGAGGTCTTGAAGCAAATCTCAATAAATTTGAAGAGCATAACGATTGTATTGCGCGCAATTGTACGTTCGATTGATCAGAATCCTGAAATTCGCCGTTTCATAGCCAACATCACGGGCGGAAATGTTCGGCAACTAATGGAGCTTTTTACAAATTTTATTGGAAGCCCTAATGTTGATTTCAATAACATCATTCGAATCGAAGAAAGCGAGAACGATTATCTTGTGCCTTTGCACGAATTTACCAAACACGCGCTGCTCGGCGAATATGCGCACTACAGTCCGTCTACGTCGCTCGCTGCGAACGTTTTGGACGTAACCAGTAACGATCCTCGCGAGCATTTTCTCTCGCCGATCATACTGGCGTATTTGAATCTTCCGGGATCGCACCGAAATGTTGAAGGTTTCGTTCCGGTAGATCGTATCATGGGTGAATTGCAGTCGTTTCGATATGTCCCCACTCAAATTCAGAATCAGTTACAACGATTGGCTGAGAAGAACTTGATACAGCCGGCCGGTCGTGCGACCGATCTCTCGTCTGAGGGCATTGTTTCGGCTCCATCGCTTTATGACGACTTTCGCATAACCTCCGTCGGTGCCTATCACCTGCTTGAATGGCTACCGACGTTTGCGTATGTCGACGCGATGTCATTTGATACGCCGATATTTAACGAGACCTGTTTGGACGTTATGACGACCAACGCAAATTCATTTGATATCAGCATTAGGTTGCGCAGAACGGAGGAATTTTCTCGATATTTGTGGGCGCAGTGGCATATTGCGGATCTGATTGTTCCATATTTCAACTGGACTGCCATCGCTCGACGAATTGAGTCGTCTTTTGCATCTGTAAGGTCGAGCATCAAGCGTCGTGAGAATTACATGACTTAGGGTGAGCCCATAAATTCTAGAATACTTGTGGCTGCTTGAAATGGTGCTGGCTCTTACACTCCACGCTCTTGGTAGTCCCCGACCGGTCGAATGAGATTTCAGACTGGGCAAAGCTGCTTCTCTTACTATCCTCCTTGTAATCCCTCCCAATAAAGCCCATATAACATCCACGCGGCTCGCACGGCCCGTCAGACGGAGCGCTCCTGCGCGCCGGCTCCGCCAAACAGCGCGCCGGACGAAGGAAACCCTTCCCCTACAAAACCTGATGCTTCGTGACCCTCGTCCGTTCGCGCATGACGCGCGCGCGGAAAATCCATGACTTCAGGAAACAGACAATGACCATCGGTACCGTGAAATTCTTCAATTCCGCAAAAGGTTTCGGCTTCATCGCTCCGGAAGGCGGCGGCAAGGACGTGTTCGTGCACGCCACCGCGGTCGAGGCCGCCGGCATGCACTCGCTCAACGAAGGCGACAAGGTCTCCTTCGACACGCAGCCCGACGCCAAGGGCAGCAAAGCCGTCAATCTGAAAGCGGCTTAAGTCTTCGCTAGGGCGCGCGCGGTGGCGATCCCGCCGCCGCGCCGCCCGCCGCGAAGCGAAGGAACACAACATGGCCTTCCACAATCCGATGAACCCGCCTGCGCGCAGCAAGGAGGGCATCCGCCGCAAGGCGATGGACCAGTTCGCCGTGCCGCGCGGCACCCAGCACACCATCCAGCACGAACTGGCGCTCGAGCGCGACGCCGCCGACGCCAACACCGCCAAGCTGAAAGCGCTGCGCCTGGAGAAGGAAACCGCCGACCGCGAAGCCGCCGCTCTCGCCGCCCTGAACGCCCCGCCGCCGAAACCGAAAAAGCCGCGGACGAAGTTTATACTGGGATAGAATTTCACCCTCCCTTGCGTGAGGGTAAGAGTTTCGCCACGCCACGCCGCGCACGCCGCGCGCCATCATGCTTAACCCGCGCCCGCTTTCGTTTGGATTTTTCCTCTGCTAGCGTCGGCCGCAGGGACTGGGGGCTTCATGACATTGGTTCGGGCGGCGGCCTTGCTCGCCGCGTTGCTGTGCGCGGGCTGCGCCACGGTGCTGGACGGCTCCACGCAGCCGATCACCGTCGCCACCACGCCGGTCGCCGGCGCCGATTGCGTCGCTTCCAACGACGTCGGCAAATGGCCGGTGGTCTCGCCCGGCACCGTGGTCATCCACAAGAGCCAGAGCGTGCTGATGATCCTGTGCAGCAAGCCGGGCTATGCCGACGGCAAGTTCTACGCCGCCGGCCGCATGTCGTCGGCCTCGCTGATCAGCGGCATGGTGCCCTATGTCGGCCTGATCAATTCGGCGGTCGACGCCTCCAGCGGCGCGGCGCTGACCTATCCCGACTACTACAGCATCGAGATGAAGCCGCTGCCGGCCGACGCCACCGCCGCCGCGGCCGCACCGCCGCCGCAAACCGCCGCGCCTGCCGATTCCACCACCTCACACTGACAAAGGAATACCCATGAACCCCGTTCGCGTTCTTTGCGTCGCCGTCCTCGCCGCCCTGCTCGCCGGCTGCGCCGGCAGCATCTCGGCACCCACCGCCGTCACCGCGCTCTCGACCGAGCAAAAAAGCGCCCTGCGCCTCTCCGACATCACCGCCGACGCCGATGCCGGCGTGAAGATGTCCGACGGCGATTTCGGTCTCATCGCGCAGAAGGTCCGCACCTATATCCAGGCGCAGTCGCCGTCCGTCTTCGCCGGCGGCCCCGGCGCGCTGAAGATGAAGATCCACTTCACCAAGTTCGACCGCGGCAGCGCCTTTGCCCGCGCCATGCTGATCGGGCTGGGCCAGATCGTCATCGAGGCGACCGTCACGCTCGAGGATACGACCGGCAGGCCGGTGGCCGAATACAAGGTCGCCAAGGACTTCGCCATCGGCGGCGTCATCGGCGCCACGACCAGCGTCGAGGACGTCGAAGAGGGATTCGCGAAGTCGGTGGCGGAGGTGGTGAAGTAGGGGCGCGACGACAAAGGCCACCGGCATGGCCGACATCGATGACGCGCCCACCGCGATACCGGTGATCGGCATGATCGCCGGTCTGCTGCCGGCGGCGTGGTGGGCCTACATCGTCATCTTCGATGTCGATTGGCATCGCTCGGTGCGCCTGAACGGCCTGTGGATTTTCGCCCTCGCCATCGGCTGCTTCGTCGCCTGGGTCGTCACCTTCATGGCCGTCGCCACCGCCCTGCAGAAAATCTGGGCGGCACTTGGTGGGCGGAAGCGCTAGGGGGCTGCACCGCGTTGCCGAACCGCTCTGCGTTCGGCGGCGCTCAGATTTTTGGCGCGACCGGCGCATCTGGAATGGCGGCGCCCCAGGACTTGATCGCCAGTACGATGATGCGCCAGCGATTGATTGCCGAGGTCAGATTGTCCGCCCAGGCCGCGTCGCCGCCCGTGGGATATTTCCCGGCCCGCAAATCATCCAACTTGACGCCCTTCAACTCGATATGGGGAAGATCCGGAAAACGCGAATTCAAGTCGGCCAGGTCGAGTTCCTTGGCGATGGCGTGCATCCGCAGGAAGGCTTTGTTGTCGGTCCAATCTGGTTTGTTGTCCTTGACGGGCACCAGATCCACCGCAACGCCATAACTGTGGATCGAACCCCAGGGCTTGGCGTTTGTGACGGTGCCCATGTTTCCGTCCAACCGTCCGCGCGCGTAGTAAACCAGTTGTGTCGATGGACTGCGAAATCCTTCGAACACCTCAAAATGCAGGCCCTCCTGCTGTAGACGCTGGAGCAGCGTCACCACTTTAGCTCGCAGCACTGGATGAAGATGGTCAGGATTGCGGTCGATGCTCTCGGTGCTGGCGGCGCCGAACAATCCATGCTGGTTCAATTCTTTTTTCGCCAGCGGGCTCAACGGGACGCCGGAATAGCCCGAGAGCACATTTTCAGCCCAATCGCGAACTCCGGGCTGGTCTACGACGCTGGGATCGGCCTTGAGCATATCCTCGGCGAGTTTCATGACTTCGACTTGGATATCCTTGTCCTTGAGATTAGAGTTCAGGGCGTTTGCGGCGAAGCCGAGAACGACAGGAACGAAAATCATCGCGACCGCCGTGGAAATCGCACCAAGTTTGTCCCAGAGGTCTTTCTCACGTGCTGGCGGCTTGGCCGGCACGGCAATGCCGGATTGAAGAACGCGCGCAATCACGTCCTCAAGCGCCTCCACTTTTCCCTTTAAGGGCGCAACCGCCGCATCGCTCTGTGATGAGGGGCTGGCGCCAGCGTCTGTTGAGTTGGTCATGCCAATACCTGCAACGGGTTGAATACGCGCCGGCGTGAATACTTATCCGATGGCAAAGAGTCCGCGAAAATGGCTTCACGACAGCAATAGAATGGAATCGATACTGCCGCCAAACCGCATGCAGAACAATACTTGTGCCCGTGCTTGCCACCCGGTTTCCAGTACGCGCGCGCTGCCTTACCCCGCTCTCACCCCAAACCGCTCCGCGCTCCTGGCCTTCGCCTTCGCCGCCTCCACCGCGCGGTCGCGCGGTGGGGCGTTGCTGACGAGCGCGGCCAGCAGATGATGCGCGGCGTGGGTCACGTCTTCGACCGCTTGATTGAACGCGGCTTCGTTGCTCTTGCTCGGGCGGTTGAAGCCGCTCAGCTTGCGGACGAATTGCAGTGCGCTGGCGCGGATCTCGTCGTCGGTCGCCGGCGGCTTGAAATTGTGCAGCGTGCGGATGTTGCGGCACATGCGATGGGCTCCCGAAGTCTTGCGCGGCGCAGCTTAGCGCAAGTGAAATCGGCCGGCGCGATGTTGCATGTTCTGTATTTGTTCTATAAACTCCGTGCGCAATTTGAGAAGGCGCAATCCGTGACGGGCTCAGCGGAAACGGGGAATTGTGATCTCGCCGGCGGTGATAATTCTTCGGCCGCGATCCTTCGCACTCGCACGCGGCGGGGCCGCCTTGGAGCATGCTCGCGCGAATCCTTATCCAATACGTTTCACCAATCCGATGAACCGCTTAGGCCAGAGAGGAGGGATTTGAACCGCGAAAATCGAACGACCCCCCACCCCCCTGCAAAATTCAGCCGAACAATTATGTTGTCGAATAAGGCCGGTTCCCGGCAACAATCACTCGGCCGCGCGGGTCACGGCGCCCCAGACGGCCGGCGGCTCGTAGCAGCCGCGGCAGCGCACCTGGTATTCGCCGGCGTCGCCGACCACCAGCTGCTGCTCGCCCGGGACGATGCGGTGGGAGATGTAGCCGCTGTCGGAGCCGCAGACCATGCAGACGCCGGTCAGCTTCTCCACCGAATCGGCGATCGCCAGGAGGCCCGGGATCGGGCCGAACGGGTTCTCGGCGAAATCCATGTCGAGGCCGGCGACGATGATGCGCAGATGGCTGTCGCGGCGCTCGCGCATCAGATCGCGCAAGGCGCGGCCGAACCAGCCCAAGGCGTCGCGCAGCGGCTCGTCGAGCGGAAAGAACTGCGCCTCGTCCACCGCCAGCACGTCGAAATCGCCCAGGCCGACGACGCGCGCGAAGTCCTCCTCGTTGCGCACCATGGTGGCGGAGAGCTTGTCGGTGACTTCGGTGGTGCCGTCCGGATTGACGGCCCGCGCCGCGATGAAGCCCTGGGTGCGCGTGTCGCGCGCCGGCTTGATGATGCGCAGCCGCTTCTTGGCATAGAGCACCCGGTGCAGCCGGGCGATCAGGAGCTCGGTTTTTCCCGAGAACATCGGCCCGACAATGACTTCCAGACGCGCGGCCATACTCGCGATTTTCCCAGCGTTTCCTTCGCCCAGCGGTCGCACGATTCGCGCTCACGCCGGAAGGCGAGGAAACAATCCATCCCAAGGCTTGTGGCGGCGCGCCGTCTTTGTCCGCACAGAGAACAAAGCGGAAATTTCCGCGCAATTCCGCCCTTTTTCCATGTGGATTGTATCTTGGTCTCTAAAGGACTATATGAGCCCCACGTGGTTCTTACGTCCCGTCAGACGAAGCGCTCTGTAGATACTGACTCGCTTCCAGCGCGCCGGCCGATGCGGAACACTTCACCAAAGCCTGATGTCTCGTTTTCCACGCCCGCCCGTGCATGTGCACGGGCGTAATTCACTGACTACAGGAAAATGAAATGACAATCGGTACCGTGAAGTTCTTCAACACTGCCAAGGGTTTTGGATTCATCGCTCCGGAAGGCGGCGGCAAGGACGTGTTCGTCCATGCCACGGCGGTCGAAGCGGCGGGCATGCGCTCGCTGAACGAAGGCCAGAAGGTCTCGTTCGACATCCAGCCGGATGCGCGCGGCAGCAAGGCGACCAACCTCAAGGCCGTCTAAGCCTTCGGGATTGAAATAGGGACGGCCGGCGGTGGGGCAAAACCCCGCCGCCGGCTTTCCTCCTTTTTGGCCGTGAAAGGATTTTTTGCGTGAACACCAACAATCCGCTCAGCCCGCCGCCCCGCGACCGCGACGGCGCGCGCCGCAAGGCCCTCAATCACTTCGCCGCCAGCGAACAGCGCGACAGCGCCGTCAAGCTCGAAATCAATCGCGAACGCGCCGCCAACGACGCCAAGACCGCCAAGCTGCGCGCCCTGCGCCTGGCCAAGGAAGAAGAAGACCGCGCCGCCGCGGTGCTCGCCGCCGAAAACGCGCCGGCCGCCAAGCCCAAGAAGCCGCGCAAGAAGGTCGTGCTCGGCTAGCTTTCAGTATCCCACCAATTTGCGCTGCGCTTCGTTCAGCTGCGGCGCCGGCGGGCGCTTGTAACGCTCGATCCCGGGCGCGTTTGTGATCTGCGGAAATTTGTCCGCATTGATGAACTTGTCGGTCCAGTTGGTGGTGGAGATCACGCCCGCGACGGCGCGCTTTCTCTCTTCCAGCACGTCGGGCGGCGTCAGCCGGCGCGGCATCATGCAGACCAGGCTCACCGCGCGCATCAGTTGCGGCGCGTCGTCCGGCGGCTCGAGCGCCGGGCTCGAGCAATGCACGGTGCGCGAATCCCACAGCAGCAGGTCGCCCGCCTCCATGGCGCACATGATCGGCGGCGTCCCGGCCAGCATCGGATCGTCGGACGGAAAGCGGAAGTGATCGACGCTGAGCGGCACGCGCCCCAGGCGCTCGGGATAGACATCCGGGATCGTCGCGAACCGCTTGTGGCTGCCGGGGATCAGCACATTGCCGCCGACGCGCGGCGACGTCGGCAGCAGGTTCACCAGCCCCTGCACGCATTGCCTGCCGGGCCGCGTGATCGGGTGCTGGTCGATATGCAGCCAGGAACCGCCGCGATTGGTCTTCCACTCCGGGCGGATCGCCCAGGGCCGCCACAGCGCCATGCCGTCGAAGCTGACGAGCAGGTCGTCGGTATCCCAGATGGCGGCGAAGCTCGTCTTCACATTCGGCACGGCGCGGATGAACCATTGCGCGGCCGAGTGGCCGATGCCGTGGCCGGGCAGGATGCCGCCATGCACCGCGGTCGGCCATCTGTCGTCGTCCCAGGTCGTGACGTCGTTGCGGTCGACGCCGGTGCCGAGTTGTTCGAGATAATCCCAGGTGAGGTCGAGCGCGCGGCGGCTCTCGTCGGCGCTCAGCACATTGGCGATGACGACGTAGCCGTGCTCTTCGAGATAGGCCATGCCCTCCGCCGAACCAGGCGCGAAGCGCGGGACCTGGATGTAGGTTGGGCTGAGCGGCCCGGGATCGGTCGGCTCCAGATCGACGCGGCTTTGCCAGATCTTGGGCTTGGCTTCGCTGACGGACATGTCGGGCTCCCCTTCGGACGGCCAAAGGCTACGCCGGTTGGACGGGCGGTGCTAGCATTGCTCATGGCTGGGAGAGCAGGCGATGACGGAAGACGAACGCGCAGGCTGGGAACGCGACGGCTACTTCATCCGCCGCGGGCTGGTGGCGCGCCACGACTGCGCTGCGATCGTCGACGAATTGATCGGCGTGATCCGCGCCGACCCCCCGTCGGCCCACAAGGGCGCGGCATTCTACGGCGCCGGCGAATACCGCATCACCACCGAGACCGTGCCCACGGCGCGCATGGCGCAGGCCGAGGACGAAGTCTCCAAAGTGTTCAATGCGCACGCGCTGGGCGCCACGCGCGCGATGGGCGAAAGTGAAGCGCTGGCCGGCCCCGTGTGCGACCTGCTCGGCCCCGAGATCGACTGCTTTCAGAGCCAGTTCATCCTGAAAAATCCCGGCGTGATCGGGCAGCCCTGGCACCAGGACTCCTACTATTTCTATTTCGACAAGCAGCCCCAGGTCGCGGCCTGGGTGGCGCTATCGCGCGCGACACTCGAAAACGGTTGTCTCTGGGTACTGCCAGGTTCACACCGGGAGCCGATCCACAAACACATCCCCGACCGCCGCCCGGCCGCGAACAAGGGATATCTCGAAATCGTCGACGCCGATTTCGGCGGTCGCATGGCGGTGACGATGGAGGCGGGCGACGTGCTCTTCTTCCACTCGTTCCTGATGCACATGTCGACCGACAACCGGGCCGACGAGCGCCGCGCCGCGATGGTCTACCACTACGGCCGCGCCGGCACGAAGATCAAACCCGACCTGCCGGCTGCGATGGTGGCGAGCCTCAACGCCGTGAACCGCTGGGTTCCGGTGCGGCGGGCAGTGGTGTAAGCGCCCGCGCCGGCCGAGCGACGTCATCGTCGACGTCAAGCCAATTCAAATTCACCCACCGACAGGCCGAGCGCGGAGACCTTGTCTTCCAGGATGGCGCCGAAGAATTGCTCTTCGATGGCGTCGGCTTCGGTCAGGTCCGGCGCGAGTGTCGTGCCGTTGCCGAAGGCGAGGCGGCAGAGATTGGCTCGGTCGAACTTGGCATGCGTCAGCTTGGTTCCCCGCAGCGAAGCACCGCGAAGGTCGGAATTCGTGAAATTGGCGTCGCGCAGATCGGCGCCGTCGAACTTCGCGGCCTGGAGGTGGCTGCCGGAAAAATCGAGCCCGATGCAAACCGTCCCGCGAGCGGACAGGCCGGTCAGCGACCGCCCCACCAGCAGCTGGTGCAAGGGGCGCAGATCCTCGCCGTCGAGAACCCCCGGTGCACCCTGCGCACCGCCCGAGTTGATCCAGCTCTGATGCGCATCAAGCTTCGCCTTGAGCTCATCGAATTTTCCGGCCGCCATCGCTGTGACGTCGGTCACGCAGCCGGCCAAAGCTTCGGGTGGGACAGCAAGGTCCTTCAGATCGACACCGATCAGAACGGCATTCTTGAACGTCGCGTTGCGCAGCTTAGCACCCTTGAAATTCGCATCCTGGAGCAGGGCGCCGGTGAAGTTCGCATTGTCGAGCTTGGCGTTGCCGAAGGAAACGCCTTTCATCGAACAATTCGAGAAATCGACGCCGCCCAGCGTATTGGCGGAGACATTCTGGTTCGATTCGCGGTTGCGGTCGAAGATCGAGATCTCGCCCTTGCTCACAAACATCATCGTCGCGGCACGCAGATCGGCGTTGTCGAGCAGAGCGTAGGCCAGCTTGGCGCCGTTGAAGGAAGCGCCGCGCAGATCGGCGCGCGGCAGCCGCGCCGATTGCAGATTGCACTGGCGTAGATCGGCGCAGTAAAAGCTGGCGCGCTCCAGATTGGAGCCGCTCAAATTCGCGCCGACCAGCGATGCGCCGGCGAAGTCGGCTTCGGTCAGGTTGCGGTTGGCGAGATTGAGCCTGTCGAGATTGGCGTGGGTGAGCTTGGCGCGCAGGCTGCCGGGGCGGCCGGCGAGAAAGCGCTCATGCGCGAGAAGGAGCGTGTTCAATTCCGCTTGCGAGAGTCGCGTGCGCTTTTCCTCATACATATTCTTGAGCATCGGAATTCTTCCCAATACGCGCAGGCTCGTCCCTGCCACACCCAGTCCGGGTCGAAACCCATGACCTTGGCTTGAGTCTAATCGCGGAAAGAGAATTCTTGCTTACGAAAGATGGGCAGGAGAGCTATTTTGCCCCAATTTGGGTAGGAACGCCGCGCTCCGTGGCTCGTCGTCTTGAACATCCTTGGCGGAGTGCCGGCTATTTGGTCGACCAGCTCCAGCCCGTGATCTTCCACGCGCCGGCGATTTTCTGCATCGCGAACGTCATGATGCCGGCTTCGTGCACCGGCTTGCCCTGACGCTTGAAGTTGAACGTCGCGGGAAAGACGGCGTAGCCGCGGTCTCCTTCGGCCAGGACGTGGCGGGGTTTGGCCAGCGTCATGCTCGGCTCGGTCATGCCCCGGCCCTTGGCGAAGACGCCATAATCCGCGCGCCATTGTGCGAAGGCGCCCGCGCCCCAACCAGGCATGCGGCGTGAACTCGTCGACGATCGAAGGCGACGGCGCGTAATAGGCAGCGGCGCCCGGGAAGTCGTTCTTGTGCAGCGTGTTATTGTAGGCGTTGATCGCGACCGCGATGTCGGTGGCGTCGGATGCGGCGGCGGGGGCCGGCGGCCAACAGCGCGGCGGCGAAGATCAATGAGCGGATCATGACGGCATTCCCCCGAAGCGTTCGGGGAAGCCTAGCGCACGTCAGGCGAAAGCAAAACGGACGTGCCTTGCAGCACGCCCGTCTTGTGATCGGCCAACTACAACCGATCAATACCAGCCGTGATGACGATGCGAATGGCGGTGACCCCAACCCCAGTCGCTGCGGTCGTGGCGGTGGAAGCCGCGGCCGTGGCGATCGCCACGATCGGAATCGCGATCGCGGTGATAGCTGCTATGGCCACCGAAATCGCGTGCGCTGGCCGGCGTGGCTGCTGCAGCGGCGGTGAGGCCGACGAGCGCGGCCAGGACCGTGGTCTTCAGAAACTTGGACTTCGACAACATGTCATTCTCCTTGAAGGAAGCATCGAGACGTTGAGGCTGAGCCTTTGCGGATGAATGGGAAGCCAACGGATCTGGGCTTGTTTGCGGCGCTGAGCGGTTTCGCGACAGGTCGCGAAACCGCGGCTGGCCGGTTTAAAGACCGGCCATGGAAAAAGGCGCGCCTCGCAGCGCGCCCTCTTCGCAGGATTTGACGTGAAGGCTTAGCCGTAGCCGCCGCCATGCGCCATGTGATGGTGGTGATGATGATGGTGATGGTAGTGATAGTGATGCGTGCGCGCCTGGGCCGGCGCGGCCACGGCGAGAGTCGCAACAGCGACGGCCAAGGCCAAAAGGGCCGATTTCACTCGGTTCGAAATCATGAAAGCTCTCCCAAGAGGTGTACGGCGCATTCCAAAACGATGCGCCGGGACAGCATAATACCGATTCGGCGGACCAAATTGAGGTTGTGACGCGCAAAATAGCCCACCGCAACGCAGCAAATTGCGCTATGATCCGCATACGGCATAGCGCGGCCGCGCTCGCCCAACCTCGCAGAGCCCCTGCCCGCCCGTCGCGGGCCCGGACCCGGCGCCGACCAGAGGAGTCTTGCATGGCCGAACCCATCAAGGACATTGCCCGCCGCAAGACGGGCGCCACCTTCACCGCGTCCGAAGCGCGCGACGCGCTGGTGAAAAAGGCGCTGGAAGCCGAACGCCACGCGTTCGAGGCCAAGACGGCCAAGCTGCGCGCGCTGCGCCTCGCCAAGGAAGCCGCCGACGCGGAGCTGGCGGTCAAGCTGGCGGCGGAGATGCCGCCGAAGAAAACGCCGACGCCGAAGAAGAAGGCCGTCAAGGCGCGTTAGAATCCGCCGCGCTCTCCAAAGAGAAGGTTGCCATGCGACGCCTCGTTCTGTTCGTCGCCGCGTTTGTTCTGTGCGACACGGCCGCCTGCGCCGCCGGAGCCGATTTCGACAAGACACGCGCGCAGTGTCCGGGCTTGGCGAACATCGATCTCGCTGCCGTCGCGGCAATGACGTTCGACGTCGCCGGCGTGCGCGAGACACTCGCCGCCAGGGCCAAACCGGAACTGGGCGATGCCGACATCGTGTTGCGCTTCCACCAGTCGGCCGGCTTCGGGCCTGCACCTTACACGATCGATGCGACCGCGCGTCATGTGAAAGGGCAATGGCTCTACATGCGCCAGCGCAAGCCCGGGAAGGCGGATCCACCCCAGGGCATCGAGACAGTCGAAGGACCATTGCCGGCCGGCGCGGCTCGCGCATTGGACACGGCGCTGGCCGATTCGTGTTTCGCGCGCGAACCCAACTATGCGCCGCGCACGATTCCGCTGCTGGGCGGCGACCGCGAAACCTGCTTCGATGGAGGCCAATTCCTGCTGCAGATCGAGCGTCCCGGAGGCGTGCGCACGATCCGGCACGATTGCGCCGCGCGCTGGCGGGCCGGCGAGATCATGCTGCTGCTGCGCAATGCGGCGCCCGAACCCGGAACGACGCACGGATCCATGCCGCGCTAATGGGCAGGAACGGTCGACAGTCGCTCAAGCAAGGCGCAGCGACATCTCTTGTCAGGAGCTTAACTCGCGTCTCGATTTGCCAAATGACCCGCGAATACACGAAAATCACGACATGACACCCGACAAAGACCAACCCGTACGCCCCGGCGGTTTCGCCCCAGGCGGACGTTCCGGTTTCGGCGGCCGCGCCTTCGATCCCCGCCTGCTGGAAGGGCCGATTCCGCGCTCGCTGTTCCTGCTCGCCTTCCCGATCATGGGAGGCAATATCCTGCAGATCGCCTATCAGCTGGTGGATGCCTTCTGGGTGGGCCGGCTGGGCGCCGCCGCGGTCGCCAGCATCTCGGTGTCGATGCCGCTGATGTTCCTGATGATGTCCGTCGGCATGGGCTTTACCATCGCGGGCTCGACGCTGATCGCGCAATATGTCGGTGCGCGCAACCGCGCCATGGTCGACCATGTGGCGGGCCAGACGCTGCTGACGGTCGTGGCGGTGTCCCTGGCGCTCGGCCTGCTCGGCTTCGTCATCGCGCCCTATCTCCTGGAATTGATGGAAGTGGCCCCGGACGTCTATCGCAACGCGCTGGGCTTCCTGCGTGTGACGTTCCTGAGCCTGCCATTGGCCTTCATCTATTTCTGCTTCCAGTCGCAGATGCGCGGCGTAGGACAGGTGACGGTCCCGCTCTACATCATCGCGGGTTCGGTGTTCATCAACTTCATTCTCGATCCGCTGTTCATCTTCTATTTCGGCTGGGGCGTGGTCGGCGCGGCGCTGGCGACAGCGGTCAGCCAGACGGTCTCCGCCACCGTGGCGATGGTCCTGCTGACGTCGGGTCGCTATGGCATCCAACTCAAGCTGCGGGAGCTGCGGCCGGATTTCAAATTCATCCTGCGCGCTTTCAATCTCGGCTATCCGGCGGCGATCGAGGGTTCGGCGCGCGGGCTTGGCGTCACGATGATGATGTTCCTGATCACCAGCTTCGGCACGGTGACGACGGCGGCCTATGGCGTCGGCGGCAATGTGATGCAGTTCGTGGTGATCCCGGCGATGGGCTTCTCCATGGCGACGTCGACGCTGGTGGGCCAGAATATCGGCGCCGGCAATATACCGCGCGCCGAAGCGGTGGCGCGGCTGGCGGCTTTAATTACGTTCGGTGCGCTGACCACGTTCGGCGTCATCGCCTTCGCCTTCGCCAATCACATCGCGGCGTTCTTCGTGCCGCGCGACAGCCACGTGATCCATGAAGCCAGCGTCTTCATCCGCACCGTGTCGTGGAGCTTCGGTTTCATCGGCGTCCAATTCGCGCTGATGGGCGTGTTGCGTGCCAGCGGTAATATGTTCGCCGCGATGGTCATCAGCCTGGTGTCGCAATGGGTTCTGACCTTCCCACTCGCCTTCGTGCTGTCGCAACGCGCCCATCTGGGCGCTCACGGCATGTGGTGGGCGTTCCCGATCGCCAACGTCATCACTGCCGTGGTCAGCGCCATCTGGTTCTCGCGCGGCGATTGGAAGAAGCAGCGCATCATCGAGACCTTGGCCGAAGAAGAGGAAGAAGAGGTCAACGAACAGGTCATGGTCTGACCTGTCCGCGATCCGTCCGTTCTATTCGTTCGCCTGGAAATCCGGGAAGCGCAGGATGACCCGTTTCTGCGCGCCATTGCCAAGCGTAAACACCGCCGTGGCCGGCTTGGCTTGCGAACCGTTGATCGACGCCGTGACGTTATAGGAACCCGGCGCGCCTTTCACCAGGACCCAGGGGCCGGCGCAATTCAGATCCGCGACCGGTTTGCCGCCATCGGTCAGAGTCACGTGCGCGCCGGAAAGATATTGCGCGCCGCCGTTCGAAAATTCGATGCGAATCGGATAGGCCGCCCATTGCGGATCGTCCTTGGCGGAGCCGACGCCCGTGCAAACGGTCTGCAGGCCGCCAAACGAAACCGGCGTATCCATCGCCATGGGCTGCGGCATCGCCGGCGCCATCATCGCGGCCACCAACAGGATTGCTGCGCTTGGAAATGTCATCATCGAGTCCTCCGTGAAATCGCATGCCGCCTGGAAAGGCGGCATGGCAGAAACGTGGCGGATCGTCGTTCGTTCCAGTTGGCGGACGTCAGGAGAAGCGTTCCCACGCCGCCTGTCGCGAAACATTCAGCGCGTTGGCGATATCGGCCCAGCTGACCTCACGTTTGCGCAGAATGTCGACCGTGTCCTGCACCCGGTCGCGCACGTGTTGCAGCACCGAATCCGCCGCTCCCAGATAGGTCAGTAGCTGCTCGGTCGGCACATTCGTCGGCCAGTCGATCTTTGCGGGAACCGCCAAGGGATCGGGGTCCGACGTGTCGGCGATGATCTTGTCGCAAAGGGCGACGCACTCATTGCAGATGAAGACGCCGGGGCCGGCGATCAGCTTCTTCAGGACGTGCTGCGACTTGCCGCAGAACGAGCAGAAACAGATGCGGGGATCGACGGTGGCTTCCGGAGAGGGTTTGGCGGAATTCATGGTGGAGTTCCATGTCAGGGTTACCCTGACAGTCAAGCTTCACCTGACACATATGTCAAGGCAAACCTGACGAGAAATTCCGCCGCTCCAGTTGTATTGTGCAACCGCCGACAATCGGGGGGTTACAATGAATCGAGCTATATCCTGCGCCCTGCTTGGCGCGGTCCTTATCCTGTCGCCGCCCGCTCTGGCGGCCGCGTCGAAGGCGCGCGCCATCGCCAAGCTGGTCGGAAGCGACGGCGCGCCGGCGGGAACGGCGACATTCACGGCGACTTCGCATGGCGTGCTGATCCAGTTCGACCTGAAGGGCCTGAGCCCCGGCGCCCATGCCATCCACATTCACACCTCGGGCAATTGCGATCCCAAGGTCGCGTTCACCTCCGCCGGTCCGCACTTCTCGCCGGAGCCGAACAGGATGCACGGCTATCTCAGCCCGCATGGCGTCCATGCCGGCGACCTGCCGAACCAGTTCGCGGCCAGCGACGGAACACTTCACGCTTCGGTGATCAGCAATGCGTTCTCGCTGGGCAACGGCAAGAAATCGATCTTCGATCGCGATGGTGCGTCCATCGTCGTGCATGCGAGAGCCGACGATTATGTGAGCCAGCCCGCGGGCAATGCCGGCGACCGCGTCGCCTGCGGCGTCATCATGCGCACGGTGGGGCCAGGAACGCGCAAGGGGGGCACGCATCGCGCGCATAAGTAACGCGAAATGAATCGTGCATGATCGTTTTCACGCGTCGCGGGGAAACGATCATGCTTGTGCTCCATCAAATGCAAATGTCGGGCAATTGCTACAAGGTGCGCCTGACGGCGCGCCAGACGAACACGCCGATCAAGCTCCAGGAATACGGGCTGCATGACGGCTCGACGCGCACGCCGGATTATCTGGCGAAGAATCCGAACGGCCGCGTGCCGATGTTGGAGTTAGAGGATGGGCGCTTCCTGCCGGAGTCCGGCGCGATCATCTGGTATCTCGCCGAAGGCACCAAGCTGGTGCCCGAGAGCAGATGGGATCGCGCCCAGGCCCTGCAATGGATGTTCTTCGAACAGTACAGCCACGAGCCTTATGTCGCAGTGGCGCGCTTCTGGCTGAAATTCGCGGACAAGACGGAACTGGCGCAGAAGCAGCACTTGGTTCCGGAATGGCACGCCAAGGGAAATGCCGCTTTGGGCGTCATGGAAACGCACCTGTCCAGGCATGATTGGTTCGCGGGAAATCGCTACTCCGTTGCGGACATTGCGTTGTATGGCTACACGCACTGCGCCGCCGACGGCGGTTTCACTCTGTCCGATTATCCTGCCCTGTCTCGTTGGCTGAAGCGCGTCACCGAACAGCCTGGGTACATTTCACTCGACGAAACCTGGTGACGCAGGAACGGATGGCTGGCATCTTTTTTTGCTTTGCAGCAACCCACCTTGAGCGCCGAAGGGGATAGACAGCGCCGGCGTTCCCACAGCAGGATATGGTGAACAAGGGGGAATATCATGGACAATTCCAAGAAAATCGCGGCCGAATTTCTCGGCACATTCTGGCTCGTATTGGGCGGCTGCGGCGCCGCGGTGCTGGCGGCCGGCGTGCCGGAGGTCGGCATCGGCTATCTGGGCGTGGCGCTGGCTTTCGGCCTCACGGTTCTCACCGGCGCCTACGCCTTCGGCCACATCTCCGGCGGACATTTCAATCCCGCGGTGACTTTCGGCCTGTACATGGCGGGGCGCTTTCCGGCCAAGGACCTGCCCGTCTATTGGGTGGCCCAATTGCTCGGCGGCATCGCCGGCGCCGGCGTTCTGTTTCTTATCGCCAGCGGTCTTCCCGACTTCAGCGCCGGCGCGAGCGGCTTCGCCTCGAACGGCTATGGCGATCACTCGCCGCAGCATTACTCGATGATGGCGGGTGCGATCTGCGAGATCGTGATGACTTTCATGTTCCTGATCGTAATCCTGAACGCGACCATCGCGGCGCCGAGCTATGCGCCGATCGCCATCGGTTTCGCCCTGACGCTGATCCACCTGATCTCGATCCCGGTGACCAACACGTCGGTGAACCCGGCGCGTTCGATCGGCGTTGCGATCTTCCAGGGCAGCTGGGCGCTAGAGCAACTCTGGCTGTTCATCCTCGCTCCGCTGGTCGGCGCAGCGCTGGCCGGGCTGCTGCAGCGCTGGCTGGCCGGCGGCTCGGAACGCCAGACCTCGGCAAAGCTCGCGTCCTAGGACACGGCATGGCATCCTCACCTGGCGCGTTGGCGCGCGGGTGAGGACTTGTCTTGGGCGGACCTGCCATTGGCGAATTGCTGGACGGTGACGTGCTGAGGCGCGCGTTGACGGCGCTGGCGCGCGAGTCCGGCGACAAGACCAAGCTGCGCAAGGATTCGCTGGCCCTGATCAAAGGCGCGTTCCAGGACGGCCGCCAGCGGGTGAAGGACGGCGTCGAGAACGGAAACCTCAGCGGACTGGTGGCGGCGCGCGCGCTGTCGGGCCTGCAGGACGTCACCATCCAGGTGATCTACGATTTCGCGGTCAAGCATTTCTACTACGCGCAGAACCCGACGTCGTCGGAGCGCATCTGCGTCGTTGCCACCGGCGGCTACGGGCGCGGCGAGCTGGCGCCAGGTTCGGACATCGATCTGCTCTTCGTGCGGCCGTTCAAGCAGACGCCCTGGGGTGAGAGCGTCATCGAATTCATCCTCTACATGCTGTGGGACCTCGGCCTGAAGGTCGGGCACGCCACCCGTTCGCTCGGCGAATGCGTGCGGCTCAGCAAGCAGGACATAACGATCAGAACGGCGATCCTGGAAGCGCGCTATCTGTGGGGCGACGAGAAGCTCCATGAAGAGCTGCGCAAGAAATTCTGGGCCGAGGTCGCCACCGGCACGGGCCAGGATTTCGTCGAGGCCAAGCTGGCCGAGCGCGACGAACGCCATGCGCGCCAGGGCGTCAGCCGCTATCTGGTCGAGCCCAACATCAAGGAAGGCAAGGGCGGATTGCGCGACCTGCAGACGCTCTACTGGATCGGCAAATACGTCTACCACGTCGAGGAAGCCGGCGACCTGGTCCAGCACAACGTCCTGACCAGGGACGAGTTCAAGATCTTCCAGAAGGCCGAGGCCTTCCTGTGGGACGTGCGCGTGCGTCTGCACTATCTGGTCGGCCGCGCCGAGGAACGCCTGTCGTTCGACGTGCAGCCGGACCTGGCGGCGCGCATGGGCTTTACCGGCGACAATCCGCGGCGCGCCGTGGAAGCGTTCATGAAGGCCTACTTCCTGGTCGCCAAGGATGTCGGCGACCTGACGCGCATCTTCTGCGCCGCGCTGGAGGATCAGAACCGCAAGCGGCGGCCTTCGTTGGTCTCCATGCTGCCCGGCTTCCTGCGCCCGCGCACCAGCGGCGACGATTTCTATGTCGAGAACGGACGGTTGACGGCGCGCGGCAACATCTTCCGCGCCGATCCGGTCAACATGATCCGGATATTCCACATCGCCGACGCCAAGAAAGTGGACGTCCATCCCGACGCGCTGCGCACCATCACGCGCAGCCTGGAACTGATCAACGACGACGTGCGGCGCGATCCGGAGGCCAACCGGCTGTTCCTGGAGATCCTGTCGTCGCGCAACGATCCGGAGCGGGCGCTGCGCCTGATGAACGAGGCCGGCGTGTTCGGCCGCTTCGTGCCGGAGTTCGGCCGCGTCGTCGGCCTGATGCAATTCAACATGTATCACCACTACACGGTGGATGAACATCTGATCCGCGCCGTCGGTTATGTCGCGTCGATCGACCGCGGCGAACACAAGAGCGAGCATCCGCTGGCGACCGAGATCATCAAGCGCGTCAAGTCGCGCGCCGCGCTGTATGTCGCGATGCTGCTGCACGACATCGCCAAGGGACTGCCGGGCGATCATTCCGAGGTCGGCGCGGCGATTGCGCAGAGCCTGTGCCCCCGGCTCGGACTCGTTCCGGAAGACACCGCGGCGGTGATGTGGCTGGTGAAGAACCATCTGGTCATGAGCGACATGGCGCAGAAGCGCGACATCTCCGATCCCAAGACCGTGAAGGACTTCGTCGGCCAGGTGCAGACGCCTGAGATTCTGCGCCTGCTCTTGGTGCTGACGGTGGCGGACATCGCGGCGGTCGGCCCCGGCGTGTGGAACGGCTGGAAGGGGCAGCTGCTGCGCGAGTTGTATTACGAGGCGGAGTCGGTCATGTCGGGCGGCGACGCGATGCCGGCGCGGGCGGCGCGCGTCGAATACGCCAAGGCGGCGCTGATCAAACGCATCGGCGACCTGCCCAAGGCGGAGCAGGAGCGGGCGCTGACGCGGCATTACGACAGCTATTGGCTGGCCTTCGACGACGCGGGCCATGAGCGCCATGCGCGGCTGATGACCAGGGCGGACGCGGAAGGGCGTTTGTTCAGCCTGGCGGCGGAGAGCAACGACTTTCGCAGCGTGACGGAGATCGTGCTCTATACGCCGGACCATCCGGGCCTGTTCTCGCAACTGGCCGGCGCAGTGTCGGCTTCGGGCGGCACCATCGTCGACGCCAAGGCGTTCACCACCTCCGATGGCTTCGCGCTCGACGTGTTCTCGATCCAGGACGCCGAGGGCGACACGTTCGGCGACGCGGCGCGGGTCGAGCGCCTGCGCCAGTCGATCGAGCGCACGCTGCGCGGCGAGGTCTATCCGCGCGCCGCGATCGCCAAGCGGCCGGGGAAAAAGCGTTCGAGCGCGTTTCGGGTCGCGCCCCGGATCAACTTCGACAACGACGCGTCGGCCAGCGCCACCGTGGTGGAGGTCGAGGGGTTGGACCGGCCGGGCCTGCTCTATGACGTGACCGACGCCATCTTCCAGTCGGGGCTGTCGATCTCCTCGGCCATGGTGTCGACCTATGGCGAGCGGGCGGTGGACGTTTTCTATGTCCGTGACGGCTTCGGCCACAAGGTGCGGCATGAGGAGCGGCTGAAAGCCGTGCGCGAGCGGCTGTTGAAGGCGCTGGCGCCGGAGGCCCTTGAAGCGGTGGCCGCCGCCGGGGCCTGAGCCGCCCTCTTCCAACCGGCGCGCCAAGACGCTATACCGCCTCGTCAAGCACTTGATGGGAATGCGCCGCAATGGTCCGGCACCGTTCAGCCCTGTTCGCTCTCACCCTGCTTTGGCGGGGCTGGTGACGCGCGTCGATCGCGCCTAAGGCAACACGTCTTCCCCTCTTCGCTTTTCGGATACTCCCATGACCCATCACCAGCGCGTCCTTTCCGGGATGCAACCAACCAATACCCTGCACCTGGGCAATTATCTCGGCGCGCTCAAGAACTGGGTGCGGATGCAGGACGAGATGGAATGTTTGTTCTGCGTCGTGGACATGCACGCCATCACCGACGATGCGGGCTACCGCAAGCCCGCCGACGTCGCGCACTCCACGCGCGAGGTGACGGCCGCCTATATCGCCGCCGGCATCGACCCCAGGAAGAGCCCGATCTTCAACCAGTCCCGCGTGCCGGCGCATGCCGAGCTCGCCTGGATCTTCAACTGCGTGGCGCGGCTCGGCTGGCTCGACCGCATGACCCAGTTCAAGGAGAAATCCGGCAAGCACAAGGAACGCTCCTCGGTCGGCCTCTACACCTATCCGGTGCTGATGGCGGCGGACATCCTGGTCTACAAGGCGACGCATGTGCCGGTGGGCGAGGACCAGAAGCAGCACCTGGAACTGGCGCGCGACATCGCGCAGAAGTTCAACGCCGACTATGACGCGCCGGATTATTTCCCGCTGCCCGAACCGGTGATCACCGGACCGGGCACGCGGGTGATGAGCCTGCGCGACGGCCTCAAGAAGATGTCGAAGTCGGAGGAGTCCGACAATTCGCGCATCAACCTGACCGACGACGCCGACACCATCGCGCAGAAGATCCGCCGCGCGAAGACCGATCCGCATCCGCTGCCCGGCAACGAGAACGAGTTCAAGGGCCGGCCCGAAGCCGAGAACCTGCTCAACATCTACGCCGCGCTGGCCGACGAGCCGGTGGCGCAGGTGCGGGCGCAGTTCGCGGGGCAACAGTTCTCGACGTTCAAGAACACGCTGAGCGATCTGGCCGTCGCCAAGCTCGGCCCCATCACAGCCGAGATGCGCCGGCTGATGGCGGATCCGGCCGAGATCGACCGCATCCTCCAGGACGGCGCGGAGAAGGCCAAGGTGCTTGCCGCGCCGGTCGTCGCCGAGGTGAAGCGGATGGTGGGGTTCGTCGGATAGCGGACCCCATAAGACAAGGGCGGCCGCTTCGAGTGCTGCTCGATGCTCCGCCCTGGTCTTTCGGAAGCGGGGAGGCTGGCCGGCGAACGGCGTGTTACGGCCGGCCGCTCGAGCACCTTCGCTTCGTTCCTCCGCGGTCCGCTGCGAATCGAGGGTCCGGCTGATCCCGGCGTCCCGGGGGCACGAGTGTCCTATTCGCGGAAGTGCGCGCGCGTTCGCACCGAACCTGTCTGATGACGCGAGTGGCAAAGTTGGCGGCCCGGCGGCCTACAGATGATGTCCGGACATGATCGTCCCCTCGGTTACCCACTGGGGTAAATGGGGAACAAGATGTGGGTTTCAACCCCTAGTTGAGGATTTATTTCTGACAGATTGTCAGTTTAGAAAACTGGCGATTGCGACCCACGTAGCAAACGCAAACGCCACAGCTATTGCAAAAACGCCTGCCCAATACTCGCGCGGGTGAGATGCGCGATGAACAATCGCCGGTGCGCGCCAAGGGATTACGTCGATGGACGTTCCGGACGCGATGGACATAACTAGGATCGCGCCGATGAGCATCGCGACGGCAACAAATGCGATCTCCATTAAGTAACGCCCTGCTTCTTGCAAGACCCGCGGTCATGGGCGGTTCGCCGCGTCCATGATAGCGCAGAGGTGCTTCATCCTCAGCAATTCATCACTGGCTGTCATGGCCCGCGAATGCGGGCCACCCAGGTAACATTTGCTCCGGCTATGCAGGTTAGACCTAGGTCCGCCGCATTCGCGGCGGATGACACCGGGTGGGTGTGAACCGCTTCAGCTTTTTCCGCCCACCGGCGCGTCCGGCGCGATGCCGTAGCTGAACATGATGTCGTGGGTGCGGGGTTGGAGGTGCTGGCCGCCGTCGACGACGATGGTGGTGCCGGTGATGGACGGGACTTTCACCAGGAAGCTCAGCGCCTCGGCGATGTCTTCCGGCTTGCTGCCGAGGCCGAGCGGGGTGCTGGCGTGGGCTTTGGCGAAGCCTTCGGCGGTTTGCTCGCCGCTGCGCAGCGTCAGGCCGGGCGCGATGCCGCAGACGCGGATGTTGGGCGCCATCGCTTGCGCCAGCAGGCGCGTCGCGGCTTCGAGCGCGGATTTCGTCATCGTGTAGGAGAGAAAATCGGGATTGAGGTTGAAGACCTTCTGGTCGAGCAGGTTGACGATCAGGCCCTTGGCGCCCTCGCGCAGCTGCGCCGCGAAGTCGCTCGCCAGCAGGACCGGCGCGTGCAGGTTGACGGCGAACAGTTTCTGCAGGTTCTCGCGGCTGACGTTGGCGATGTCGTCGTATTCGAAGGCCGAGGCGTTGTTGACCAGCAGCGAGCAGAAGCCGAGAGCCGCATTGGCGCGGGCGAAGAGATCGGCGAAATCGGGCAGCGTTTCCAGATCGCCTTCCAGCGCGACGGCGCGGCCGCCGGCCGTTTTGATTTCGGTTGCCAGCGCTTCGGCGTCCTTCGCCGAATGGTGATAGTGGATCGCCACCGCCCAGCCGTCTGCCGCCAGGCGCCGCACCAGCGTGGCGCCGATGCGCGCGCCGCCGCCGGTGACGAGGGCATAGCCGGCGCGGTCGGGACTCACGATCTCACTCGGTAGACTTCAACGCCAGCGCCGGCCGCTTCGTTGTAGATGTCGGGCTTGAAGATCGAGACGCGGCACGCCTGCACGCGCTTGTCGCGGAAGCACAGCTTCACCAGTTCGTCGAGCAGGGTCTCGATGAAAACCGTGTGCTTGCGGCGCGGCCATTTGCGAATCGCTTCGCGGATGTAGTCGTAATCGACGATCGAGGAATGGCCCTTGATGGCTTTGGCCGGCGCGGCATAGAGCTCGATATTGATGACGATGCGCTGCGGCTTTTCGGGATGGCGCTCCCAGGGATGCAGGCCGAGCGGAACCTCGGTGACAAGGTCGCGGATCATCATGCGGACATAACCCTGGTCCGTGGACCAATGTGTCGCGGAGGGGCTGCCATGCGGCGCTTTCTTCATGCTCCCGCTTTAGCATTCGCCGCCGAACGGGTACAACAGCCCATCCCGACAAGGCCTGCCGCCCGATGAGCAACAGCAATGTCAGCCGCCTTCCCATCGCCAGCGCCGCGCTGGCCATGCGGCACGTCTTCATCCGGAACCTGGAAGTGCTGGCGCATATCGGCGTCTACGGCCATGAGCAGGGCAAGCTGCAGCCCGTGCGGATCAATGTCGATCTCGCGGTCGAGGACACCGCAGCGCTCGAGGACAAGCTCGACCGCGTGGTCGACTACGCCGCCATCGCCAACAAGATCCGCGCCATCGTCGGGGTGGGGCACATCAACCTGGCCGAGACGCTGGCCGAGCGCATCGCGACCGCCTGTTTCGAGGACGCCCGCGTTAAGACGGCGCGCATCCGGGTGGAGAAGCTGCACGCCCTGCCGGGCGCGGAAAGCGGCGGGGTGGAGATCGAGCGGGAGCGGGCTTAGCTACTCCTGTCATCCCCGGCCGAGCGATGCGATAGCATCGCGAGGGGAAGGGGACCCAGGATTGTGAGCGCCTGAGGCTCTGCCAATCCTGGGTCCCCTTCCCTCGCCGCGCGAAGTGCGCGGCTCGCCGGGGATGACAATGAGTTGTTATATTCGACCCATGGACTCGGATCAGACATCGCACCCCAAGGAAGCTCCGCTCAAAGGCGTCGAGCGGATTCAGGCTTATCTGAAGACGCTGCCGGACGCGCCGGGCGTCTATCGGATGCTCGATGCCAAGGGCGACGTGCTGTATGTCGGCAAGGCCAAGAGCCTGAAGAAGCGCGTCACGTCCTATGCGCGCGGGGCGCCGCATTCGGACCGGCTGATGCGGATGATCGCCGACACCGCCGAGATGCTGTTTGTCACCACGGCGAGCGAGACCGAGGCGCTGCTGCTCGAATCCAACCTGATCAAGCAGCTGAAGCCGAAGTACAATGTCTCCTATCGCGACGACAAGAGTTTTCCCAACATCCTGCTGCGCGAGGATCACGCGTTTCCGCAATTGCTGAAGCATCGCGGCGCCAAGACGACCAAGGGCGTCTATTTCGGGCCGTTCGCCTCGGCGCTGGCGGTGAACCGCACGCTGAACACGCTGCAGCGCGCCTTCCTGCTGCGCTCGTGTTCGGATTCGGTGTTCGAATCGCGCACGCGGCCGTGCCTGCTGTTCCAGATCAAGCGCTGCAGCGCGCCCTGCGTCGGGCGGGTCGACGGGCCGGGCTATGCCGAGCTGGTCAACGAGGCCGAGCTGTTCCTCAACGGCAAGAGCCGGATCGTGCAGGAACAGATGGCGCGCGACATGAACAAGGCGTCGGAGGCGCTCGATTTCGAGCAGGCCGCCAAGCTGCGCGACCGCATCCGCGCCATGAGTCATGTCCAGCTCAACCAGGGCATCAATCCGTCGACCTTCAGCGACGCCGACGTCTTCGCGCTGCACGAACAGGGCGGCGAGACCTGCATCCAGGTGTTCTTCTTCCGCGCCGGGCAGAACTGGGGCAACAAGCCGTTCTTCCCGCGCTCGGGCCTCGAGCTTTCCAACGGCGAAGTGCTGGAGGCCTTCATCGGCCAGTTCTACGACGAGCGCACGGCGCCGGCGCTGATCCTGCTGTCGGATGCGGTGCCGAACGGCGATCTTCTGGCCGAGGCACTGTCGCTGCGCGCCGAGCGCAAGGTCGAAGTCCTGGTGCCGCAGCGCGGCGAGAAGCGCGAGATCGTCGAGATGGCGCTGAACAATGCGCGCGAGCAGCTCGGCCGGCGCATGGCGGAGAACAGCGCGCAGCGCGAACTCCTGAGCGGGGTCGCCGACGTCTTCGGGCTGGAGACGCCGCCGGCGCGCATCGAGGTCTATGACAACTCGCACATCATGGGGAGCAACGCGATCGGCGGCATGATCGTGGCCGGGCCGGACGGCTTCGAGAAGGGCGAGTACCGCAAGTTCAATATCAAGGGGACCGAGCTCACGCCGGGCGACGACTACGCCATGATGCGCGAGGTGCTGACCCGGCGCTTCTCGCGGCTGATCAAGGAGGACGAGGATCCCAAGACCAAATGGCCGGACCTGGCGCTGATCGACGGCGGGCCGGGGCAGCTCTCCATCGCGATGCAGGTGTTCGCGGATCTCGGCGTCGAGGACGTGGCGCTGGTCGGCATCTCAAAAGGGCCGGACCGCGACGCGGGGCGCGAGCATTTCTACCTGCCGGGCAAGGCGCCGTTCCGGCTCGAGCCCAAGGACCCGGTGCTCTATTACCTGCAGCGGCTGCGCGACGAGGCGCACCGCTTCGCCATCGGCAGCCATCGCAAGAAGCGCTCCAAGGCGATCGGGGCCAGCCCGCTGGACGAGATCGCCGGCATCGGGGCGGCGCGCAAACGCGGCCTGCTGCAGCATTTCGGCTCGGCCCGGGCAGTGGCGGCGGCCGGCGTCAGCGACATCGCCGCGGTGGAGGGCGTCAGCGCCGCCATGGCCAAGAAAATCTACGATTTCTTTCATCCCAATGCCTAGGACCTCCCTCTCCCCCGCGCAGCGGGGGAGAGGGCCGGGGTGAGGGGGTGCTGATGTCGAGAGTGGTCGACCGACGCCACTGGGGGCAGCCGCTACAACGCAACGTCGATTTTTGTGCTTTGTTCTGAGAAACCCCCTCACCGTCCGGCAGCGGCCGCTGCCGGACCCTCTCCCCCAAAAAGGGGGAGAGGGCAAAACCATTAGAAATTGTTCTAAGCTCCCTCCCATGTTCCAGATTCCGAACACCATCACGGTCCTGCGCATCCTGCTGGTGCCGGTGTTTGCCATTGCCTTCGTGCTGCCGGGCGACGGGGCGCGGCTGACGGCCTTTGTGGTGTTCACCATCGCGGGGCTTTCGGATTTTCTCGACGGACTGGCGGCGCGGCGGCTGAAACAGGGCAGCGAATTCGGCCGCATGCTCGATCCCATTGCCGACAAAATATTGGTCGGCGTGGCCTTGATGATGCTGGTGGCGGAGGGTTCGGTGCATCAGTTCAACCTGATCCCCGGCCTGCTCAGCCTGCTCAAGCTGGTCCCGGCGCTGATCATCCTGTCGCGCGAAATCCTGATCTCGGGCCTGCGCGAATTCCTCGCCGGCGTCTCGGTGAGCGTGCCGGTGTCGAGCATCGCCAAGTTCAAGACCGCGGTGCAGATGGTCGCCATCGGCGCCATGATCCTGGGGCCCATCGCGGACCGCTGGATCCCGGGCTCGCTGGCCTTCGCCTATATCGCGCTGTGGGTGGCGGCGGGGCTGACGGTGTTCACCGGCTACGCCTATTTCCGCGCCGGCCTCGCCTATGCCAGCAAGCGGCGCGCGACATGAACGTGCTCTATTTCGCCTGGGTTCGGCAGAAGGTCGGGCGCGGCGACGAGGTGATCGAGCATACGCCGGCCCTGCGCACGGTCGGCGACCTGGCCGCGATGCTGTGCGCCCGCGGCGGCGGCTACCGCCAAGCCTTCGGCGACATGAGCCGGCTGCGCGCGGCGCTCAACCAGGCGCATGTCGGGCTGGACGCGGTGCTGGCGCCGGGCGACGAGATCGCCTTCTTCCCGCCGGTGACCGGCGGATGAGCGCCAACATCCATATCCAGGCCGAGGACTTCGACGTCGGCGACGAGATCGCGGCGCTGACGGAAGGCAAGCCCGAGACCGGCGCGATCGCGAGCTTCGTCGGGCAGGTGCGCGGCGGCGACGAGCTGACGGCGCTGACGCTGGAACACTATCCGGGCATGACGGAGCGAGAGATCGCGCGCATCGCCGAGGACGCGGGCAGGCGCTGGGCGCTGGACGGCGTCACCATCATCCATCGCGTCGGGCGGCTCAGCGTCGGCGAGCGCATCGTGCTGGTGGCGGTCGCGGCGGCGCATCGCGGCGCGGCGTTCGAGGCCTGCGAATTCCTGATGGATTATCTGAAGACCCGGGCGCCGTTCTGGAAACAAGAAGAACGGGCCGGCGGGGCGCAGTGGGTCGAGGCCAGGCCGGCCGACGACGCAGCGGCGGAGCGCTGGCGCAAGACATGAGCTTTCTGTGGGTGATCTTCACGGTCGTCGCGGCGGCGGGCCAGACGGCGCGCAACGCCATGCAGCGCGAACTGACCGCGAGTCTCGGCGCGGTCGGCGCGACGCATGTGCGCTTCCTGTTCGGCTTTCCGTTCGCATTGCTATTCCTGGCCGTGGTTTCATTCGGCACGCAGACGCCGTTGCCGAAGACCAACCTGCTGTTCTGGGCCTGGGATGTCGGCGGCGCGCTGGCGCAGATTTTCGGCACGGCGCTGATGCTCAAGACCATGACCGAGCGGTCGTTCGTCGTGACCGTGGCTTACCTGAAGACCGAGCCGCTGTTCGTGGCGGCGCTGGGGCTTGCATTCCTGCACGATGCGATCGCGCCCGGCATGGCGGCGGCGATCGTCATCGCGACGTCGGGAGTCGTGCTGATCTCCCTGCGCGGCAAGCTCGCCGACGGCGGCGGGATTCATTCGGCGCTGTACGGCCTGTCGGCCGGCGGGTTGTTCGCGGTGTCGGCCATCGGCTATCGCGGCGCGATCCTCAGCCTGCACCTGCCCGGCTACCTGATGCCGGCGACGTTCACGCTGGCGGTCGGGCTGGTGGTGCAGGCGGCGACGCTGACGGTTTATCTCGCCGTCGTCAGTCCGGCGGTGCTGCGCTCGATCTTCCGGTTGTGGCGGCCGTCACTGTTCGCGGGCTTCATGGGCTCGGCAGCATCAGAGTTCTGGTTCCTGGCTTTTGCCCTCGCCACGGCGGCGAGCGTGCGCACGCTGGGCCTGATCGACGTGCTGTTCGCGCAGATGGTGAGCCACATCCTGTTCAAGCAAAAAACCACGCTGCGCGAGGCGGCGGGTATTGTCCTGCTGGTGGGCGGGGCAGTGCTGCTGGTTTATGCACACAAGTAGCCGGGCCAGGCGGACATTGGCTAGCCACGCAGGTCCTTGTAATATCGCACCGCTTGCCCAATCTCATGTTTCCAAGGCCGCAAGAACGCGCGAGGTTTGCATGCGTACCGTTGACGGCGACAGTCCTTCGCATCGCGGCCCCTGGCACCGCGTCGCCTGCGCGGCCGCGATCGTCCTTGCGATCCTTGCGCTGACCCGGCAACCGGCCGAAGCGGCCGACTGCGCCGGCACCAAGCCCGGCTTGGCGACGTTCTACGCGAACAGCTGGGGAATCGACGAGCATAATACCCGCTTCCAACCGGCACAGCGGACATCGATCACGGCCCAGAACGTGGCGCGGCTGCGCCTGAAATGGGTCTACGGCTTTAGCAACCAGGCGCCGCGGTCTTATCCGCTGGTCAGCGAAGACACGATCTTCATCGGCGACGCCGGCAAAGGCGTGGTGGCGCTGGACCGGCAAACCGGCTGCACGCGCTGGATGTTCGCGCATCCCGGCGCCATCAGCTCGGCCATCCTGCATGAATCGCGGAACGGCAAGACGACGCTGTTCTTCACCGACCGCAGCGAAGGCGTCTTCGCGCTGAACGCCGCGGACGGCACCTTGCGATGGAAGCGCCCGCCGCCGGGTGACAATCCCATACCGCTGCTGTCCGGCACGCCGCTCGTCCATGACGGAACGCTGTTCGTGCCGCTGTCCTCGATCGAGATCGCGCTGCCCCTCAATCCCTTCTATGGCTGTTGCAGCACCAGCGGCGGAATGGCGGCGCTCGACACGAGCAACGGCGAGACGCGCTGGTACCGGCGCACAATTCCGACGCTTCCCGTGGTCACCGGACGGCACTACTGGTTTGTCGAGGAGCAGGCGCCGTCGGGTGCGCCGGTATGGGGGGCGCCGACATTCGACTCGGCCCGCGGCACACTGTTCTTCGGCACCGGGCAGAATTACAGCCGCCCCACGACAAACACCAGCGATTCCATCTTCGCGCTCAACGGCGCCAACGGAAGCATCCGCTGGGTGCACCAGTTCACGCGCGGCGACGCCTACAACCAGTCTTGCGATCTGAGCGCACGCCATCCCAACTGCCCCAAACCCTTAGGACCCGATCTCGACTTCGGCGCGCCGCCGATCCTGGTCCACACGCCGGACGGCCGCGAACTGCTGATCGCCGGCGAAAAGTCCGGCGCCGTCTACGCCATGAACCCGGACAATGGCGCCGTGGTGTGGACGTACCGCGCCGGCCGGGGTGGCGCACTCGGCGGCGTGCATTGGGGCATGGCGGCCAACGAGACGCTCGGTCTGCTGTTCGTGCCGGTCAGCGACATCGATGCCGGCCATTTGACGGGCAAGGGAGAAGCGCGGCCGGGAATGTTCGCGCTCGATCTGGCGAGCGGTGCGTTGCGCTGGTCGCATCTGCGCACGGCGCGCTGCCCGGATCGTTCCTGCTCGCCCGGCCTGTCGGCGGCCATCGTCGCCGGGCCCGATCTGGTTTTTGCCGGCGGCCTTGACGGCAGGCTGGAAGCCCTCGACGCAAGCAGCGGAAAGCCGTTGTGGACCTATGACTCCTGGCAGGACTACCCGAACACGGTGAACGGCACGCCCGCCAAGGGCGGTGCGTTCGACGCGCATGGTCCGATGCTGGCGGACGATCAGCTGATCGTGTCGTCCGGTTACGGCGCCTTCTTTCAGCATCCCGGCAATGCGCTGCTGGTGTTTCAGGTGCAAGGGAAGGCAGCGCCATGACGACAGAACTTGCCCTCGCGGGCCGGGGCCGGCGCTTGGCCGCGACGGCGATCGACCTCGTCCTCGTGCCGGCGCTGGCGATAGTCCTCATGCTGGTGACCGGCGTCCTCGAACACGCCGCCGATTGGGCGACGAGTGCCATGCCGATCCTGCGCATGGTGGCGCTCGGGCTGGCCAGCTATCTGATTCTGAACTTCTGGCTGTTGTGGCAGCGCGGACAAACCGTCGGCAAGGCCATCATGGGCATCGCCATCGTCTCGACCAAAACCGGCGGCCAGGTGCCTTTATGGAAACTGGTCATCCGCGGGCTGTTCTTTCCGACCTTGTACCTGACCGTCTGGCCGATCGCGGCGCCGTTGCCGATCATCGATCAGCTGTTCATTTTCGGCAAAAGCCGACGCTGCCTCCACGACCTGCTCTGCGGCAGCTCGGTGGTGAGGCGATCCCAGCGATCGTCACCTGGCGCGGTATGACGCGGGACACGCGTTTGGCGTTCGGGGCAACCGCATTGTGCCGCGAGCATTCACCCAAGCGCGCTCGGTGCGCGAGCCGGGAACACCGTCAACAGAGTGGCGGGCAGTGCTGCTGGTGCATGCGCACCGTTGAGTGGTGAAGGTTGCAGTCCCTTGGAATAGAAAAAGACTGTCATCCCCGGCGAGCGCAGCGAGGGGAAGGGGACCCAGGATAAGCCGCTTGAACGGTATCGAAGAATTCAGCGGTAGCTTGTTCTGCGACAGCGCAGATACGGCTTAGCCTGGGTCCCCTTCCCCTCGCTGCGCTCGGCCGGGGATGACAACCTATTTGGGCGGCTATATCGCATCACCACGCATACGCTTCCGGCGCGGCGCCGCCGGGGCCGGGGAAGAGTTCGTTCAGCTTTCTCAGCGTCTCGTCGCTGAGTTCGATGTCGAGCGCGGCAAGGCTGGCGTCGAACTGGGCCATGGTGCGCGGGCCGATGATCGGGGCGGTGACGCCGGGCTGGCGCGACAGCCAGGCGAGCGCGACGTCGCCCGGCGCATGGCCGAGCGTGGCGCAGAAATCCTGATAGGCGTCGAGCGTCGCGTTCTGCGGAATGTAGGCGCGGCGGCCGCGTTCGTTCTCGGTCGGCTTGCCGCCGAGCTTGCCGCCGCCGAGCGGGCTGTAGGGCAGGAACGCCATGTTGTAGGCGCGCGACGCGGGGATGACTTCGAGCTCGACGGTGCGGTTGGTGAGATTGTAGACGCTCTGCTCCGACACCAGCCCTAAGAAGTTGCGCGCACGGGCGACTTCCTGCGCCTGGGCGATGTGCCAGCCGGCGAAGTTGGAACTGCCGACATAGAGCACCTTGCCCTGGGCCACGAGGATCTCCATGGCCTGCCAGATCTCCTCCCAGCGCGTGTTCCGGTCGACGTGATGCATCTGGTAGAGGTCGATGTAATCGGTGCCCAGACGCTTGAGACTCGCCTCGCAGGCTTCGCGGATGTGCTTGGCCGAGAGGCCGCGCTGGTTGGGACCGACCCAGGCACCGGTGCGTTTCACCGGATCGGGCGAGCCCCACTCCATCGGCGCGGAGTAGACTTTGGTGGCGAGCACGGTCTTCTCGCGGCGGCCGCCGCCTTGCGCAAACCAGTGGCCCAGCAGGCTCTCGGTCTTTCCGGCGTTGTAATTGTCGGAGGTGTCGAGGAAGTTCACGCCGAGCTCGAAGGCCTTGTCGAGGATCGCGAAACTGTTCGCCTCGTCGGTCAGCCAGGAGAAATTCACCGAGCCCAATCCGATGGGGCCGATCTGAAGGCCGGTATTGCCCAGCTTGCGATATTTGACGGTCACGGCTGTCCTCACTTCCAATGCAGGTGCGTTGCGAAATCGATGTGCCGGCCGTCAGACGTCGATGACCGTGCCGTCGGCGGCAAGCGCCGGCACGATCTGCGGCGAGACGAAGAGCGGCACGGCGGGACGGGGATTTTCGACGCGGCCAAGTCCCGCCCAGGGCGTGAAGCCCAGGCGCTTGAGCAGGGCGGGGCGTTCGCTGTCCTTCAGCGCCGGCAGGAGCCCGAGCGCGAAATTCTCCTGCTGGCGGACGAACGGGCGGCAGTGGTAGCTGAGCAGCGCGTGGCGCAGGCCGGTGGTGCGGTTGGCGCCGGTGCCGTGCCAGAGCCGGCCGTCGAAGCACAGGATGCTGCCCGCCTTGCCTTGCGCCGCGATGGTGTCCTGCGGTTTGGGATTGTTCGAGGTGTCGCCCGGCGCGTAGGACGAGGAGCGTTGCGCCGCCTCGCGGTTGAGATGGCTCTTGGGGACAATCCTCGTGCCGCCATTGGCGTCGGAAAAATCGTCGAGCATCCAGGCGATGTTGGCGACCACCGGCAGCGGGGTCCAGAAGCCGACATAGCCCTGGTCGGTGTGCAGCACCATCGGCTCGCCGCCGGGGCCGGCGATGTTGGCGGTCAGGCTGGAGAGCAGGAAGTCGGGGCCGAGCAGGTGGCCGATCAGCGCCTCGACGATCGGATGCAGCATCAGGTCGCGAAAGACGCGGCCTTTGTTGATCAGCATCCAGACCCGCTGGTTGGGCCGCTCCGGGCCGCCATCGTGAAAGGCGACGCCGCGCTCGCGCTCGCCTTGGGCCTGCTCGACCAGCCGGGCCTTGAGCGCGGCGATATCGTCACGGCAAAGCACGTTCTCGACGACGCAATAGCCGTTGCGGTCCAGATCGACCCGCGCCTGGTCCAGGCCGTTCCGCGGCGGCGACCACGCTTCGCCGATAACAAGTGTCATGGCCCTGTTTTCCTTCGCCGCGCCGGCACACTGGCCGCGGGCGCGACTATACTGCTAAATCCGCGGCGCAGGAATGCAGGGGCCAGAGCATGATCGAACGCACCATCGACATCCCGACCAAGGACGGGGCGACCACGACCTTCATCGTCCATCCCGAACGCGGCGGGCCGCATCCGGTGATCTTCTTCTACATGGACGCGCCGGCGATCCGCGAGGAGCTGCGCGACATGGCGCGCAGATTTGCCACCGCCGGTTACTATGTCCTGCTGCCCAATCTGTATTACCGCGCCGGCGTGCTGGAGCTGGGGCCGCTGTCGCGCGATCCCAACGATCCCGGGCGCAAGCGGATGATGGAGCTGATGGGCGCGCTGACGATTCCCATGATCATGGACGACACGCGCGCGCTGCTGGCCTTCGTCGACGCCGATCCGGCGGCGAGGAAGGGCAAGATGGGCGCGGTCGGCTATTGCATGAGCGGGCAATACGCGATCAACGCGGCGGCGCAATTTCCGCAGACCTTCGCCGCCGCCGCCTCGATCTATGGCGTGCTGCTGATCACCGACAAAGCGGACAGCCCGCATCTGATGGCGCACATGGCCAAACAGGCCGAGCTCTATTTCGCCTGCGCTGAGGTCGATCACTGGATGCCGTTGGAGCAGATCGCGCCGCTGCGCGAGGGGCTGAAGGGCCTGAACGCGGAAGTCGAGATCTGCCCGAAGGTCGAGCACGGCTTCGCCTTCCCGCAGCGCCCCGCCTACAACAAGGACGCGGCCGAGCGGCACTGGGAACGGCTGTACGCGCTGTGGCGGCGGAATTTATGAGATGCAGGCGGCCATCACACGCAGCTGATCATCCGCCGAAATGGGTAACAGCTGCGTCGTCATGCGTAGTGCAAAATTCGGCGGTTGGTCCTACATCATGCGCACTGTCGAACGCCGGGCTGCGAGCCATTCGTGATGGCAACGCCTTTCCGAGGGACCCGGTGGCTAACTGCCATCGGGTCTTTCTTTGCGAATATCCATTCGCTCGCGAGGCGCGCATTAGCGTTTCGCTGGATTTCTCTTTTTCGCGCCAGTCGCTTTAACAGCGGCAACAGCACCTTTGGTCGTCATGCCGGTGAATTTTGTTCGCTTTCCCTTGGTGGCACGCATGGCCGGCACGCGAGGCTCCGCGCCCGCGTTCTCATGAAGCCTTGCTTCAAAGCGCTCTTTATCCTCATCCATGTAGAGGAGCTTAGATGGACGCCCTCGCTTTTTCGGCTGGCTCATGTGTTCTAGTTGTACAGATTCACCAGAAAAACCAGCGCCAGCACGAGGCCGACAGCGCCGACCATCCATCCGCTGGTACCGATTGCCGTACTCAATATGCGCAGTTCACGCTGAACGCTCATGTGTGACCCCACCAGTTCTTAGCGAGCGGGAGCGGGGCACCTGCCAAGGCAGATGCCCTGAGGTCTCTCAATCGCCAGCGCCCTTGTTGCCCTAGCTGACGACGATGGAGCATCGCATGGGCGGCGAGTACAATCTGTCCAATATTGCTCACGTCACGCAGAGATTGCGCGTCCGGAGCGTGATTTGGGATCGCTATCGCAAGCCATCGAGCGCAAATCCTTGGGCGCGTGAGCCGCCAAACCGCAAGCACTTGATCATTGTTTTGCGGATTCGGCACTTTTCGCGCATCATTTCGCAAAACGTAAGGGAGGCGGGACATGGCGATGCTGGACGGCAAAGTGGTGTTGGTCACCGGCGGCGGGCGCGGCATCGGGCGCGAGACGGCGCTGGTGGCGGCGCGGCTGGGCGCAAAAGTGATCGTCAACGATCTGGGCGGCGGCCTGCACGGCGAAGGCGCCGACAAGACGCCGGCGCAGGAGGTCGTCGATCTCATCCAGGCGGGGGGCGGCGAGGCCGCGGCGAATTTCGAAAGCGTGACCGACCTGCGCGCGGTGGGGCGCATGGTGCAACAGGCGATGGACCTGTTCGGCGGGCTGCACGCGGTGAGCAATCCCGCCGGCATATTGCGCGACCGCATGGCGCACAACATGACGGAGGAGGAGTGGGACGCGATCATGGAAGTGCATCTGCGCGGGCACTTCAATGTGGTGCGCGCCACGATCGGACTGTTCCGCGAGCGGCAGGACGGTGTCTATGTCATGTGGAGTTCGACCTCGGGGCTGATCGGCAATGTCGGCCAGAGCAATTACGGCGCGGCGAAGATGGGCATCGCCGGCTTCTCGCGCATCATCGCGCTGGAGGGCGCGCGGAATAATGTGCGCTCGAACGCGCTGGCGCCGGGCGCCGCGACGCGCATGACGGACTCAGTGCCGCGCGACGAGGAGACCGCCAAGCGCCGCGCGGCGCTGCGCGAGGTGCAAAGCCCGGCGCGGCCGGCGGAGATGGCGGCGGCGCTGATGAGCGGCGCGGCCAAGCATGTGACGGGCCAGATCTTCGGCGTCGGCGGCTACAATCTGTCGATCTATTCGCAGCCGCGACCGATCGCGACCTATGCGCGCGAAGGTGGCTGGGATGCGGCGGGGATCGTGAAGGATTTTCTGCCCAGGGCGGAGAAGGATTTCACGGCGCTGACGCGGCCTGCGCCGGGGGTGGTGGTGAAGGTGTAAGGGGGAGTCGCGAGACGGGGCCCGTCCGTAGCGCCAGCGTACGGACCCCAGCAAAATCTAACGCCCAGTTCCGCTACGCTACGCTAAACGTAAGATTTTGCGGTCATAGGCGAATAATTTTCCCGCACGCAGAGGATATGCGCTCGGACGGTTTCCGCCACAGGCCCAAGACGGCGGCGTCGCCGATGCGGATCGCGATCTGCCCGGCGTTCACGGATGGAGGGCGGCTTTCAGAAAGGCGATGGTCTTGGGCCAGACTTCGGCCCGCGCCGCGGCATTGCCGTCCGCCGAGCCGCCGAAGTGGGCGAGCCCGGCATAGTTCGGGTCCAATTTCGCCACCGGCGTTCCGAACACACCGTGGCCGGCATCGCGATAGCGCAACAGGACAGGCGCCGGCCGGCCCTTGGCCTGCAAGCGAGCGGAAATCTGGTCGGCCATGGGGCATGAGGGCCACAGCGTGTCCGCCTCGCCGCAGACCAGGAGGATGGGGCCGGCGATCTGCTCCACCGCAATCGCCGCTTCGGGATGCTGCGGCAGCGTGGGCAGCGCGTCGTTGTAAAGGCCGAAGATGCCGCTCTTGCCGAACGAGGCAAAAGCATAGGGAAGGAAGGGGAGCGGCGCGCCGCCGACGGACCAACTCGATTGCATCGCCGTCGCGGCGCTGGAACCGGGCCAGGCGACACTGGATGGCATGGCCGCGACCACCGCTTTCAGGCGCCGGTCGCGGGTGCCGAGCAGCAGCGCGGCCTCGCTGCCCTTGGAGCCTCCGACGACGGCGATCCGATCCGGGTCGATGCCGGGTTGGGCACGGAGAAAGGCGAGCGCCCGGTCGAACGTCTCAAGCGGAACGTTCGCCATTTGCGGCGGCGTGCCGGGGCAGCCGAAGTAACACAGATACAGGACGCTGAACCCGGCGTCCGACAGCCCCTTGATCATGCCGCCGCCGCCCGGATTGAGTCCGCCTTCCGAGCCGCCCAGGAGCAGGACCGCCGCGGCCCTGCCGGGAGTCCCGGCGGCGAAGAAATTCGCGAACACGCCATCCTTGTCGATCCTGACGCCGCCAGGCCCCGGATCGCCGACGGCTATGGACGGCGTCGCCGGTGGCGGGCTCGGCGCGGTCTGAGCTGCAGCCAGGGCCGGCGCCAGCGCGGCGGCAGCCACCAGAAGGATGAGCCTGCGCATGGTTCGAACACCTTCGGTTGCGCAGGTCTTTTTGGTCCAGCCTGCCGGTCGCATTGAGAGTTGGTGCGCACGGCGGTCTTCTTCAAGCCCGCATCGGCGGTTTATCGGCCGACCTCACTTCCACTTTCCGTTGCCCGCCACCTTGATCGTGCCGATGAGCTGGGCGCCTGCCATGCTGCGCTTGAGTTCGAGCTCGAGCATCTGCTCCTGCTCGCCCGCGCGGCCGTAGTTGCGGAAGAGGTGGACTCGGACGGTGGTGGCGCCGTTGGGATTCAGCCGATCGGCGGCATAGACATTGGCGCGCACCGTGTAGGTGCCGTCCGGCGCGCGGTGCAGCAGATACTGCTCCGGCCCATAGCCGTTGGTCATGTCGTTGGAAAGCTGGCCGCCGATCCTGGTCCTGGGATTGCTGTAGATGGCGCGCTCGCCGGTCGGCTCGTCGACCCACAGGTCCATGTCGGTCTCGTCGGTGTTCCATTCCAGGATAACGCGCAGATCGACATCGAGCAGCGCGACGAGACGCTTGTCGAGCGGCACGCGCGCGACGCCGAGTTTCTTCAGGCGCGGCACGATGCGGTTGGCCTCGGTCAGCGAAATGAGCTCGATGCCGTCATATTTCTCCTGCCAGTCATGCGTCACGACGTCGTTCAGCAGGTCGAGCGCGCGGCCATAGTCGCGGCGCTGCTGCTCCGCCGACTCGGCGCGGTCGCCCTTGAACTCGGCGCGGGCGACGAGGGCGAGCGCAAGATTGCGCCGCGGCTGCGGCCGGTCGGGCTCGAGATAGAGAATGCGGTCATAGAGCCACAGCGCGCGCTCGACATCGCCGTAGCGCAGCAGCCGGTCGGCGAGGATGGTCATCGTCGTGGTGTTGGCCGAGGGCAGTTCGAGGGCGTTGAGCGCGACCTTGATCGCGTCCGGCGTCCGGCCGTGGCGGAAGAGGAACTCGGCGACATCGAGATAGAACACCGGCAGCGTGCCGAACTGGCGCTCCTGATCGCGGTAGATGCTCCAGAAAGCCTCGGGCTTGGCCGCGTTCAGCGCCGCGATATAGGGCCGGTCGGGATTCCATGGCGCGATCGTGACTTCGATGCTCGGCGCCGGCGTGGCGGCGCTGGTGAATACCGAAATCGCCACCGGCACGGACTGGTTGCTCTCGGCACGCCGTTCGGCGGTGACGACGACCGTCTCGGCCTGGCCGTGGCCGGCCATTGCGGCTGGGGCTGGCGGCGGTGGGGGCGGTGGCGGCGGCGGAGGTGGTGGCACGGCGTTGGCGGCCACCGGCGCGGTCAACACGTCGCCGCCGGCACCTTGGCGCGGTTTTGCCGGCGGCGTCCTGGCCGCGATGGCGCGGAAGTCGGTGTGCCACCAGATCTTCTGCTGGTCCCACAAGGCGACCATCTTTTCCAAACGCTCGCTCTGTTCGCGCGCGGCCTGCGCATCACGTTCGGCTTTCATCTTCTTGAACGCGGCGCGCGCTTCCGGGCCCAGCGACGCCGGCGGTTCGGCCTCGGCTTCCAGATAGTCCGGAAGATTCTCGAACACCGCGAAGGAGGCGGCGGCGCTGGCGACCGAGTAGCGCCGCGACAGGGCCAGCGAATCGTTCTGGCTCGGCCGGTCGCCGGCGCTCATCTCGTCGATGCGCCGCATCGCCCAGAGCGCGCCGAGCGCATCGCTGTCGCCGATGGCGGCGCGGTCGAGCGCATAGGCGCGGGTGTCCTGCACCGCGCCGGCCAGAGTCACGACGATGCCGCCGGCATCGGGCACGCGGCCGACAATGCGAAAGCGATTGCCGCTCGCCGGCAACACTTCGAAATCGACATCCGCGCCAGTCGAAGTCTTGACGCCCGCGACGCGCGGCGCGCGCTGCAGCAGCCGGGCCAGCGCGGCCTCCGGAGCCTGGACCGTCAGATCGAGATAGTCGCCGGCCGACTTGCGGGCCAGCGCCGTCAGCAGCGCCCGGTTCGCGTCCCGCACGCTCGACACGGCGATCAGCGAACAGGCCAGACGCTCGGCGGAATAGGAGTCGACGGTGATGTTGCCGTCGGAGAACAGCAGGCAGGTGCCGGCCGGCGGCAGGCCCGCCTGGAACACGGGCTTGAGCGACGTGGCGCCCTGATAGTCGGTCGTCTTGAGCAGCGCGACGATCGCGGCGGCCGCCGGCGACGCGAAGGAGCGCACCAGCGGCGCGTCGGCCGAGAAGAAAACGACGTCGACATTGGCCGGATGGGCGGCGGCGATGTAGCGGCCGACCAGGTCGATCTCCTGCGCCAGATCCGCATCGCGCCGCGACAGCGAACTGTCCCAATAGATGCGCAGGCGCGCGGGCGGCGCGTCCGCGTCGCGGGCCGGCGACGCGATGTCGGAGATTTCGAAGAAGGCGTCGCCATTGTTGTGGCGCGCCAGCAGCACCGGCGCGGCGGCGGCGTTCGGGCCGATCGCGAGCGCGCCGGACAACACAAGATTCGCAGCGCTTGCGCTGGCCTCGAAGCCCTTGGCGCCATGCGTCCAGCGCAGCTCCACGCCTTGCGGCGCCTGCAGCGACGGCGCGGCGTCGGATGTGACGTGGAGCGACAGCGCGCCGACCGGCGCCTGCGAGATCAGCGGGATTGTGAAGGGGCGGGCGGGATCGAGCGGCGTGACGAATTCCAGCCGCACGGTGCGGCCCAGATTGGCGAAAATGGGAAAGACCCTCGTCGTGAAGGCGCCGGCGCGGTTCACTTCGGCAAGGCCCGGATCGATGCCGCGGCGCTCGCGCGCTTCGAAGGTGAGCGTGCCCTGCCGGCGGCCAACCAGCACGCCGTCCACCATCTTGCCGCCGATATCGAGGGCGTAGCCGGTGACGACGGAGCCCGGCGGCAGGTCGAAGACGAAATCGCCCTCCAGCGCGCCGGCGCCGCTGTTCAGGAAATGCGCGGTGACGACCGTATGCGCCGTGTCGCCGGCGATCTGGACGTCGATGTCGAGCTTGGCGATCGACAGCGCGGCGGATTTGGCGGCGGGATCGTCGCCTTCGCCGACATGGGCCATCAGCGCCGGATTCTGCGGCGCGGCCAAGGCAGGCGCCGCGGCCATCGCCGCCACCGCAAGAACAAGCGTGCCGCAGAGCTTCTTCAGACCGATTGCCTGGATGCGCATGGCGTGCCCCGCTTTCACACCATCGCAATCTCAAGCCCGGGCGTGGCCAAAGTGTGGCTGGGGCCGGCGATGACAGAACGTCAGTGCGTCAGGCGAACAGGAAGTGCTTGGCCAGCTCGCCGCGGATCACGCTCATGTGTTCGAAGTATTGCTGGAAGCCGCCATTGTAGTTGCCGTCCTGACGGCGGTTGAACTCGCCCTCGAAATTGTAATAGCCGGGCGTGCAGTCCGAATTGCGGCTGGTCTTGCCGCGGTGGTCGATGACTTCGCGGACCCACCATTCCTCGGTCTCGGGCTTGACGTCGATCTCGGCGGCGCCCTTCTCGCGCGTCAGCTTGATGCATTCGGCGATGTGGTCGCCTTGCGTCTGCAGCATGAAGGTCAGGTTGAACTGGAAGCTGGCCTGGTAGCCGCCCATGATGAAGAGATTGGGAAAGCCGTGGGTGTGGACGCCGAACAGGGTGCGGATGCCCTCGGCATAGACCTCGTTGATCTCGCGCCCGTCGCGGCCGCGAATCTCGTTGTAGATGCCGGTCTTCTGAACCTCGAAGCCGGTGGCGTAGATCAGGACGTCGAGCGGATAGGTCTTGCCGTCGAACACCGGGCCTTCGGGACGGATTTCCGTGATGCCCTTGCCGTGCGTGTCCACCAGATGGACGTTGGGGCGGTTGTAGGCAGGCAGATATTCGTCGTCGAAGCAGGGGCGCTTGCACATGAACATGTACCAGGGCTTGAGCGACTCGGCGGTCTGCTTGTCCTCGACGACTTCCTCGATGCGGCGGTGGATACGCATCATCATGTCGATGTTGGAATTCTCCTGGCGGCGGATTTTTTCCTCCTTGCTGAGCGCGGCCATCGCCGCCTTCTGCTCGGGATCGCCCTCGCGGATGCGCATCGCCTTCATGCGGCGCGCTTCCTGCCAGCCCGGCCGGCGCGAAGCCGCCCAGTCGGGATCGGTCGGCCGGTCGTTGCGGAAGTCGATGCCCGACGGCGTGCGCTGAAAGACGTAGAGCGCCTTGGCGCCGGCGGCGAGGCGCGGGATGGCCTGCACGGCGGAGGCGCCGGTGCCGATGATGCCGACGACCTTGTCGGACAGATTGGAAAGATCGTCGCCGGTGTAGGCGTAATCCCAGCGCGAGGTGTGGAAGGAGTAGCCCTTGAACGTCTCCATGCCTTCGATCTTGGACAGCTTGGGCTTGGAGAGCGTGCCGTTGGCGCAGATGACGAACTTCGCCTTCATGGTGTCGCCGCGGTCGGTGCCGATGCGCCAGAGCTTTTCCTTTGCGTCCCAGGTCGTGGAGGTGACGGTGGTGCGGAAGACGGCGAGGTCGTAGAGGTCGTAGCGCCTGGCGATGGCCTGGCAGTGGGCGAAAATCTCGGGGCCCTTCGCGTAGAGGCGCGAGGGCATGACTTTCATCTCGTCGAGCAGCGGCAGGTAATCGTAGGACGGCACGTCGCAGGCCGCCCCGGGATAGCGATTCCAGTACCAGGTGCCGCCGACATCGGCGCCGCGCTCGACGATGCGGATGCTGTCCACGCCGCGCTCGCGCAGCCGCGCCGCGGTCAGCAGGGCCGAGAAGCCGCCGCCGATGAAAAGGACTTCGACGCTGTCGTTTATCGCGGCGCGCGGCGTTTGCGCCACGGATTCGGCGTAGGGATCGACGGTGTATTTGGCCAGCGCCCCGGTGTCATAGATGTATTGCGCGGTGCCTTCGGGACGGTATTTGAGGCGCAGGTCGCGCTCGGCGGCGAATTTGTCCTTAATGCCGTCGTAGTAGTCCTGCGGCGGGCGCTCTTTGGTGTCCATGACCGTTTCCCCGATTTCTTTGGGGGAATTGTGAGGCGGAGCCGGTGGGCGCGCAAGAGTGCCGGCGCGTTCGGCTAGCCCGGAGCCGCCGCCTGTTTCTCCAGCATTTCCCGGACCACGGCGGCAAGCGTGTCCGGATCGAACGGCTTTTGCAGGAATCTATCCGCAGCGAATTCGGCCGGAACGTCGGTGCCCAGATAGCCGGTGACGAACAACAGGCCCAGCTTGGGCCGCAGCGCCCGGGAGGATCGCGCCAGTGCAAATCCATCGGTTTTGGGCATCCGCACATCGGTGACGATCAGATCGAGGTCCGGCGTGGCGCCGACGATCGCCAGCGCCGTCTCGCCGTCGGGCGCCTCCAGCACCGTGTAACCGTCGTTCTCCAAAGTCTCCACGATCAGAAGCCGGATGAGAAATTCGTCCTCGACGACCAGGATCTTGGCCATGCGCTAGGCTCCCTTCGTATCGTTGGCGGCGTCCGGCGCGCCGGGCGACGGCAGCAGGATCGAAATCGTCGTTCCCTGGCCCGGCGCGCTGTCGATCGTCATGCGGCCACGCGATTGGCTGATGAAGCCATAGGTCGTGCTGAGGCCCAGGCCGGTGCCCTGTCCGATGGGCTTGGTCGTGTAAAAGGGATCGAGGGCCCGGGCGCGCACGTCCTCCGTCATGCCGATACCCGTATCGCAGACCGTCAGCTTCACGCCGTCGCCGGCCTCGCCGCCGGTTTCACACTCCATCGGCGCATCTTCCGTGTACAGGCAGAACTTGCCACCCTCAGGCATCGCATCGCGGGCGTTGACGGCGAGATTGAGGATCACATTTTCCATCTGGTTGCGGTCCAGGATCACCGCGCGCGTCGCCCGCAGGTCGGTCTCGAACTCGACATTTTCCCGCAGCGAGCTGCGGATGAGATCGCCCATGCCGCCGATCAGGTCGTTCAACTGCACGGCCGTCGGCATGAGCGCCTGTTTGCGGGAAAAACTGAGGATGCGCTGCGTCAGGGCGGCGGCGCGGCGGATGCCCTCGAAGGCGCTGGCGATGTGACGGTCGCTGTCCGGCAAGGCGAGCCTGCGCTGCAACAGACGCAGATTGCCGTTGATGATCATGAGAAGGTTGTTGAAGTCGTGTGCGATGCCGCCAGAGAGATGGCCCATGGCCTCCATCTTCTGGCTTTGGCGCAGCGCTTCCTCGGCCTTGGCGCGCTCGGACATTTCCGACTGCAGCCGGGCATTGGCGTCCGCCAGACGGCGCGCCTGGCGCTGCAGTCTCACCTGGGCGCTGCCCAGCCCGGCGATGACCAGCACCCCCATCACCGCCAGCAGAAGGAGAACGCCAAACCGGCTCAGGCGATTTGCCATCGGCTCCGCGCCCGCGCGAACATAGACATAGCCCAACGCCGTGTTGCGCTGCGCCACCGGCACCGCGACGCCGCGACCCTTGTCGAAATTCAGCGCGTTTTTCGCGCCGACGGACAGCGGCAAGGCCGGCGCGTCCTTGCGCGAGAAACCGGCGAGCAGCGCTCCGTCCAGACCGTAGACGCCCGCGGCTTCGATTTCCGGGTTGACCTGCATGGGCTCGACATATTCCTCGGCGGCCTTGCGGTCGTTGAACGACAGCGCCGCCGTCACGCTGGCCGCCAGGATCTCGGCCTGTTCGCGCGTCTGGCTGGCCCGCTGCGCCTGGTACAAATGCTCCTCATAGAGCGCCGTGAGGCTTCCGGCGACCAGCAACAGGACGGCGCCGGCGATCGCGGTCCAGGACGTCGCACGAAGCCTGCCTTGTGCCGGGAAAAAGCTCATTCTCTCACCTGGGATGCCGGCGTCACGGCATGCGCGAGATTGAGAAGCTTGGAACTGATCGCAAGACCGTCGTCGGCGGCCAGTCTGGCATCGACGTCGAAGCGCACACGCTGATCGATGACGGACAACCGGATAACGCTGTGATCGGCCACGGTGTCCGGCGTGACCGTCAGGATCGGCTTGCCGCGCGCGGCGGCCAGCGCCGCAGACGCGGCGGGGGAATTGGCGACATACAGGATCTGGCAGCCTGCCGGCGCTTCCGCTTCGCCGAGGCTTCTGACCGCTATCGGCCTTCCGTCGACCTGCTGGCCCGCGACGACTTCGCCAAGCAGCGCGGTCACCGGATCGGCGCCGCTGGTGCAGATCACAAATGTCGCGCCCGGCGAACCGGGCCAGCTGACGAAAGGCGCGAATTTGTAGATGTAGGCCGCCTTGACCGCATTTTCGAGCGACGCCGGAGCGCCGGCGGCCGGCCGGACGGCCGCGAGGCAGACGGCAAGCGCAAGGGCCCCGCGCCGGCGTCCGCGCGCCAGGGGACGATAGGCCGGCGATGCCGCGTTCAAAAACGCCATTGCAGCCCCACGGAAAAGCTTCGTGGCACGGCGTTGGCCTCGGATGCCGGAAACTCCTGGTGGTGGGCATGCAGAAGATTGAAGCCGGAAAGCGACAGCCTGACGGTTTCGGACACGTTCCAGCCGACGCTGGCGTTGAATTCGACGAAGGCCGGAACGTGGGGATCGGGCAAGGGCGCGACATAGCGCAGTTCGCCGTCGGCCGTGACGCCGGCGCCCAGATTGACGGACGAGCGAAGCGCGGCGCGCTGCTGCGGATCATCGCCGAGCTGGGCTGCGCCCAGCAGCGCGCTGGCGCCCGGCTTGAAGGCGAAATGCTCGACCAATTCGTCGAACGACGCCGACAGATGCCACCAGGGCGTCAATTGGTAATCGACCCAGGCGTCGAAGCCATAGGTTTCGCCCTTCAATCCATTGCCCCAGAAGATCGGCAGAAAAACCGTGGCGGAGGCCGGCTCGACGTTTCTGAGATCGTCGTAGGAATTGTAGAAGGCCGACAGCGACAGCGAGACGCTTGCATGAAGTTGGGTGCGGACACCCAGTTCGTAGGCCGTCAAGGTCGAGGACTGGAAGCCGGGATTGCCCGTCAGAAACAGCAGCGTGCCGATTTTTTCCTGCACGTCGTCGTCGAACGGCGTCGGCGAGCGGATGGCGCGCGAGACCGCGCCCCAAACCAGCGTGTGCTCGCCCGCGTTCCAGGAGAGGCGCGCCGTCGGCAGCACGGCAAGCCCCGAATAGGGATCGTCCTCCAGTTTCAACGCCACGATCGCATTGAGCGCCGGCGACAGCGTGATGCTGTCCTGCACGAAGGCGTTCGACAGATCGAGCGTGCGGCTGGCGGGCGCGAAGAAGAAGGTCGACGTGCCGTTGATCTGGTAGAGGCCGATGCGCAAGCCGCCGCCCCAGGTGATCGCGTTGCGCGCGTCGAGCGCGAAACTGTGCTGGACATCGAGATCGTAGGTATCGAACCAGAAATTGCCCTCGCCGACCGAGCTGCGGCTGATGCGGTCGTAATAGGCCTGAACCTGAAGCGACGAGCCGTCACCGAATTCGTGATTCCATTGCGCTTGCAGGTTCCGGCCGCTGATGTCCTCGTTGACGCCGCCGGCCTGCGTTTCCCAGCCCGCATAGGCGTCGCCCTGAAACGTCACCGCGTCGCTGCCGGACGGCGTCCAGTCGAGGCGAAAACCGCCTTGCGGCCTGGACCAATGGTCATGCGGATTGGCGCCGGTGGCGGTTTGCGTATCGTCGCCGATGTAGTCGCGCAGATAGATCCGGTACGCCACGTCCTCGGCGAGCCGTCCGCCATAGCGCAGCGTGGCGCTCTGCTCAAGATTGCCGACGGAGATGTCGAGCAGACCGCCCTGGGTCAGCGACGCCTTGCGCGTAACGATGTTGATGACGCCGTTGACGGCGTTGGCGCCCCACAGAGTCGCGCCCGGACCGCTCAGGACTTCAATGCGCTCGATGTCCTCCGGCACCACGTCCTGCATGTCCCAATAGACGCCGGAGAACAGCGGCGTGTAGACGCTGCGCCCGTCGATCATGACGAGCAGGGTGTTGGCAAAACTCTGATCGGGGATATTGCCGCTCAAACCGCGCGATGTGACAATGTAATGGGACGCGCTGATCTGGACGACGTGAAGGTTGGGCGCGAGCCGCAAGATTTCCGGAATGGTGCCGGCGCCGGAGCGGATGATGGCTTCGTGCGTGATGACATAGATCGCGGCGGGCGCCCCGCTCAACGACTCGCTCGTCCGGGTGACCGACGTGATGTTGATGTCCGCCAGATCGGCAATGGACATCTGCTGCAAATCCTGGATGGTCTGCGCCTCGCCGCTGCCCGCGCCTGCGAGCCATGCTGTGAGCGCTAGCGTACAAATCTGCCCGGCGTATAACCCCCGCATGCCCACGCCCCACAAACCAACCAACAGATGGTAATGCCCAAGTTCCCGCCGGGTTCCCAGCGGAGTCCGGCAAAAATCCCATTTGCGTTCGAGCCGGAGCCGAACAAGGTCATTTTGGCACACCCGGAACGCGACGGGCTGTCCGGCGGGCATGGGCCGGCGGCTACGGCGCCGGGCGCGGAAAGACGAAGCGCTGATAGACCAGACCGATACCGACCAGGGAGAGTCCCAGCCCGAGGAACGAGCCGACGCGGTAAAGGCCCGACAAGTCGCCCATGTCGAGCAGGAACACTTTCAGCGCGACGACGACCAGGATCGCCAGCGAGGCGTAGCGCAGCATCGCCTGCTTGAAGACGATGCCGAGCGCGAGCAGCGCCACGGCGTAGATGAGCCAGACGATCGAGTAGGTGTAGAGCTCCGAATCGTTCAGGACCGCTTGTTGCAGGATCGGGCCCTGGAAGGCGTGGCGCACCTCCAGCGAGATGTAGACGAAGAGCAGGACAAAGCCGGCGATGGCGCCGGCCGTTGCGACTTCGCGCTCGCCGCCGCGGTTGAACACGACCGACAGGCCGAAGGCGAAGGCCGCCGGAACGGCATAGGCGAGGAACAGCAGGTCGATGACGGGCCAGTTGCCGATGAACTCGTGCGTGACGACCGGATTGGCGGCCAGCAGTTGCAGCAGGACGATCTGCAGCGCCGCCAGGCCGAGCAGAATCCGCGAGCCGTAAAACGAAACCGGATTGGCCCGGCGCTGATGGTGCAGCGCGAGGACCGAGCCGATGGCGAGCCAAGAGATCGACTGCAAGCTCTCCTCCAGCAGCCGGTATTCGGGGAGGCCCAGGCTGCCGCTGACCGCGATGCGGATTTGAAGCGACACGAGCAGGACGAAGAAGGCCAGACCGCCGGCGTCGAGCAGCGTCACCAAAAGGCCCAAAGCGGTCTTGCGGAAGAAATAGGCCGCGGTGAAGAACGACAGCGCGGGGATGCCGTAGCCGTAAAGCACCCAGTTCAGCAGCGGCGTGCCGGAGAGCGCGTAGCTCAGGACGTCGTAGTTCAGGACCAGGCGGATCAGGACGGTGCCGGCGACGATCGCGGCAAGGACGCGGATCGGGCGCACGGCGATGCGCTGGTGAATCCACGACAGCATCGGCAGCTGCAGCGACAGCGCGACGGTCAGCCAGGCCTCGCGCAGGCTCATGGTCGCGGCCAGGCTGAGGAAGGCGACGACGCCGGCGGCGTAAAGCCCGAGCGCATCGCCGAGCGCCGCGCGATGGCGTTCCACGCGCTCGGCCGCAACGAGACACAGCGCGGCGAGCGCCAGCGCGATGCCCGCCCAGGCGAAATCGACATGCAGGTCGACGATCCGCCAATAGGCGATGGTCAGGATGAGAACCGGCACGCCGGCCGAGACACCGGCCCAGATCGCCGGACGCTTGGCGCCCCACAGCGCAACAAAGCCGCCGGCGCCGAACAGCGCGCCGAAGGCCAGCGCGGCGGAAATGTAGAACGACAGCTGCGCCGGGACGAGCGGCGCATGCGGACGCAGCGACAGCGTTACATGCCCGGGCAGCGGCATGGCCGTGACGATGATCAGCGCGGCGGCGGCGACGACGACAGGCAGCGCGTCGAAAATGCCTTCGCGGCGCCCTGCAACGAGATAGAGCGCCGCGACGACGCCGAACAGGACGAGCGCGGTGGGGTTGTAGCCCGCGCTGTCGACGACAAGCAGAAGGAGCAGGGCGATCAGGCAGCCGGCGATCCAGACCACGCGCTCGGGCTGATGCAGGGCGCGGATGTCCTCGAGCCAATTGCGGCTGCCTTCCGGACTCTCCCAGCCGCGGCGGACGAAGAAGAACGCGATAGCGGTGAGCAGAAGATAGATTCCGAGCGGGATTTCATCGGAGGCGTGCCAGGGGCCCAGCATCCAGGCGACCGGCCAGAATGCGGCGCCGGCCAGCGTGGCGAGCGCCAGCCACCACCAGCCGCGGAACCGGGCGACCGCGAGCGCCGCGGCCAGGATCACCAGCAGATAGCCGAACAGGCCCCAGGCGGACGGCGACGGCGTCACGATCAAGGCCGGCGTCACGAAGCCACCGAGCACGCCCATCAGCGCGACGAACATGCCTTGCAGCAGCGACAGGCCCACGGCCAGCAGAGCAACCGCGGCCAGAGCCAGCAGCGCGGCGAGCGGACTGAGCAGGGCGTAAAGCGCATAGGCGGCGTAGATGCTGGTGAAGGCGATGAACAGGCCCGACGCCGTCAAGGACGGCGGCACGTAATCGGGATGGATGGCGGCAAACGCCTTCTGGAACGGCCGGCGCCGCAGCCACTCGCCAGCGGCGGCCAGGCTCAGGCCGAGCAGAAGCCCGAGCGAGCAGCGCATGGCCGGCCCCAGCCAGCCATTGTCGATGGCGTATTTGACGAGAAACGTTCCGGCGAGCGCGACGGCCACCGCACCCAACCAGACGAACCAGCGCGAGGTAAGCGATTCTTCCAGGCCTCTGGCGCTGGCGGCGGGCGGCGGCGAGGCCGGCGGCTTTGGTGATGGGGCGGCCTCGCGAACCGGCGCGGCGGTTTCGCTCGCGGGCTCGCGACGAATTGGCCCGGGCGCCGCTTCGGGCGCGCTCGGCCGAGCGGCGGCGGGCGGCGCGTCCGCGTCGAGCCTGGCGGTCAGGGCGCGCAGGTCGCGCTGCACGCTGTTGAGCTGATTGCCCAGGCGGTGCAGCTCGCCTGCATTGGCCTGCGCCTTGACCAGGGCGATGATGGCGATGACCGGGAACGCCAGGAGCAAAAGGGCGAGGAAAATCCATTCCATCAGCGGCCTCTCGTTTCGGATCAAACCTGACGGCGACGGACGCGACTCAGAGATGATCCGCCGCCGGCGCAGGCTGCCACCGGCGCAAGTGCCGGTAAAGGCGGCGGCGAACGGCTTGAACTATACCGCGCGGTCGGCGGCGGTTCGCACGGCGGCGATCTGGGCGTGGACGATGGAGACGGCGGTACCGGGATTGGCGCCGGCGACTCTGACGACGGCGTGCAGCTGCGCCGTGAGCGCCTGCACGATGCTGCTGCCCAGGCCGGGTTTGGCGTCTTTCGAATCGGCGGGCATGCCGATGCCGTTATCGCTGACCGACAGCGTCCAGTTCGGTCCGTGCGCGCGGTAGTCGACCTTGATCTTGCCGCCGCGGTCGTCGGGAAAAGCATGCTTGAGCGCGTTGATCACCAATTCGGTGACGATCAGGCCCAGACTTACCGAGACATCCGCGCTGGCGACGCTGCCGTCGACGCTGACATCCAGCGACATCTGATTGTGGTCGCGGATCATCGAGGCGCCGATGCTCTTGCACAGCGCGGTGAAGTAGGGCCGCAATTCGACGTCGCCGACAGGCGAAGCCGCGAGTTGCTGCTGCAGGGCGGCAACGGACATGACGCGCTGATGCGCGTCGCGCAGGTGACCCCTGAGCTCGTCGGACTGCACGCGGCGGGCGCTCTGCATGAGCACGCTGGCGATGATCTGCAGGCTGTTGGCGACGCGGTGCTGCAATTCCTGCAGCAGGACCGCCTTCTCCTTCAGCATGTCGTCTTTCAATTTCTCCGCGAGGCGCGCCTCTGTGACATCGGACACCGACAACAGGAGCCGGACGCTTTCGCTGTTTCCATAATCGAGCTTCTGGGCGTTGAGAACCAGACGGCGGGCCGGCTGGCCGGCGCGCTCGAGGTCGATCTCATAGCCCTCGATCTCGGCATAGCCTGCCGCCGTCGCTTCCAGAAGCGACAAGAGTTGCGGCACGTTCCACTCGCCCGCGCCAAGTTCGCCCAGCGTGCGGCCCGCGATGCTCTTCGGCTCGATCGCAAAGGCGGAGCAGAACGACTTGCTCGCCGCGATCAGCGCAATGTCCTCGTCCAGCAGCAGCAGCGGCGCGGTCGAAGAGGCGACGACCGCCAGAGCGAGATTGAGTGACACATCGGCGTGCGCTGTCGGATGGGGAGCCATGGCTGCCCCTTTCTTGGAACCGGAGGCTCGCGAAGCGAAAGCCGTACCCGCAAAAATTTCTTGAAGCGACCAAGCCTAGCTCGAGGGCACAGGTCCGGTCGTCAGGCTACCTTACTGCAGTTTTGGCCAGAGTCGCCCCCAATTCGATCCGGCGCGGGCTGGGAACCAAAAAGTTCCCGCAGCACCGCCGCGACGTGTTCGGGGGTATACGGCTTAAGGATAAAGCGCCCGTTGGCCGGAAGTTCCCCTTCGGCGGGAACTTTGCGGCCCGACGCGACAATCAGGTGGATCGGCGGCCAGCGGCCCCGTATCGCATGCGCCAGGCGCAGCCCGTTCATCGAGCCGGTCATGTTGATGTCGGTGAAGACCGCGCGAATGTCGCCGCGGCTCTCCAGCATCGCGATCGCCTCATCGGCGTTGCCGGCATCCAGCGTCGCGAAGCCGGCGTCCTGCACGATGTGGACCGCACTCATTCGAATGAGCGCCTCGCTTTCGACGACGAGGACCATCTCCATGTTCTTTTCCGTTATTTTGTCCACGCAGCGACGGCGCGGAGGAGCTGGAAACGCAAGGGTTCCGGGGTGACAACGCGCGGCGCGCCCGTTAGCTGCCGAGCCGGTAGCGGCGCTGCACAATGGACCCGCCGCGCGCCCGGGAGGGAACGGTCACTTCATCGAGGTATGCAAAGCCAAGTCGCGTCAGCACGCGGCCGGACGCCGGATTGTCGGCGGCATGGCCGGAATTGAGCGCGGTCAGGCCGGCCTGTTCGAATCCGAAGCGCACGACGGCCTCAGCCGCTTCGAAGGCGAAGCCCTGACCCCAATACGCTTCGTCGAGCCAGTAGCCGAGATCGCCCTCGCCGTTCGCGATCTCGTCGAGATCGACCAGCCCGATCATGCGGCCGCCGTAGAGGATGGCGAAACGATAGGCCGTGCCGCCGTGCCATTCCTGCTCATGCGCCGCGAACCACTGGGCGAGATCGGCGCGGTCGGGCGGAAAGCGCGCCATGCGCAGATTGCGCGTGACGTTCCAGTTAGACTGGATCTCGAAGGCACGGGTGGCGTCGGCGGCGGCGCTGGGGCGCAAGACGAGTCGCGATGTTTGGAGCCGGAACGAATACGGTGGATTCATCGCAAAATGCTACCGTCCCCAGGAGGGAGGGTCGAGATCGTTGGAGTGTTGAGGAAACGATTATGGCCTACGCCAAAGCTTCGGCGGGTCAGGAGCATCTCTGGTGTCCGGAGGATGAAGTTCACCATTTCGCCGAACTCCAATTTCCCAGATACCGTCATGGCCGGGCTCGTCCCGGCCATCCATAAACACCGTTTGAATCGTGAGTATGGGTGGCCGCCACGAGGGCGGCCATGACGAGTGAATAGGTAAGAGCAATCACAACTGACCCTAGCCGCTGTCGGAAACGCGACGTTCCTTTGCGTACTCAGATTCTACAATGATTAGTTCCCCACTATCTGCGTCAAGCTTTGCCGCAAACATCACAATTGGCGCCGTCTCAAGCACTTGATCGTGAAATTTGGCTTGGCATTTGCCAAACTCGACTCCGAGGTCATGAGCTTCTCGAATCAGCAATTCGTATTCAGAATCAGTTGTAAGCATGTCTCCGCCGTAACGGTGGAACAAAAATTTATGGACGAAAAAGTCGCGTTTTTCTTTTGTTGAGCCTAAATCGTCAGCCAAATTTTTCAGGAACTCGTGCTTCCGCATTTCACGAATCAAATTTCCAAACGTCTTGGACGCAAACAGGTCGAACGACGCGCTCGCGCCGATTTCACCGCCCGCAAGAACATCCAAGTAGGAAATGATAGAATATTCGAGCTGCTGCAATTCGATGAATGCATTACCCAGGGCATGGGCAAGCGCAATTGCGCCGTCTGAACCCGGAAGAACATAGTGGGCTTGACCAACTCGCAAGTTGCGCACGCTGGTCGACCCCTAACTCGCCTTCGCCAGCACCACCGAGCTTTTCTCCGCCCGAACTTCGGCGGCGTAGTCGGTCATCAGGGTTTCGCTGATCTTGCCGGGCTTGAAACGGTAGGGGCCGATCTCCGACACCGGGGTCACTTCGGCGGCGGAGCCGGTGATGAAGCATTCGGTAAAGTGGATCAGTTCCTTGGCCTCGATATGGCGCACGTTGACCGGGATCTGGCGCGCCTTGGCGAGTTCGATCACCGACTGGCGGGTGATGCCGTTCAAGAAGCAGTCCGGCGTCGGCGTGTGCAGCTGGCCGTCCCTGACGAAGAAAATGTTCGCGCCGGTCGCCTCGGCGACATAGCCGCGATAGTCGTACATCATGGCGTCGGCATAGCCGGCGGCTTCGGCGGCGTGCTTGGACAGCGTGCAGATCATGTAGAGGCCGGCGGCCTTGGCCTGGGTCGGCGCGGTGTCGGGGGCCGGCCGCTTCCACTCGGCGATCGTCAGGCGGATGCCCTTGAGCTTCTCGGCCGGATCGAAATAGGACGGCCAAGCCCAAGCCGCCACGGCGACATGGATGTGGCTGTTCTGCGCCGCCACCGCCATCTGCTCGCTGCCGCGGAAGACGACCGGGCGTATATAGCCATCGACGATGCCCTGGGCCTGCGCCGCCGCGTAGCAGGCTTTGTTGATGACGTCGTGCGTAAAGGGGATGTGCATGCCGAGGATGCGGGCGGATTCGAACAGGCGCGCGGTGTGCTCCTCCAGCTTGTAGATGCGGCCGTTGTAGATGCGCTCGCCCTCGAAGACGCAGGAGCCGTAATGCAGGCCGTGAGTCAGGACATGGGTCTGGGCGCTGGCCCAGGGGACGAGATGGCCATCGTACCAAAGGGCGCCGTCGCGCTGATCGAAGGGAATGATTTCGGCCATGATCGCGTCCTTGTTTGTTGGTTGCGGATCCTGACGGATCCCTGGCCACCCTTGCCCGCCGTAGCGTCAGGGCCTAGTTATCGTAAGGGGTTAGCTCCCTTTGCGGTCATTATACCGCCGCGTTGGGGCTTGCAAACAAGGCCTCGGGAATAGCTGCCATGACCGCCGCCCAATCGTCCATGGAAGACCCGCACCTGCTGGTGGTGGACGACGACGAGCGGCTGCGCTCCCTGCTGCAGCGCTACCTGACCTCGAACGGTTATCGCGTCACGGCGGCAGCCGACGCGGCAGGCGCCCGCGCCCTGATGAAGAGCTTCGCCTTCGACCTTTTGGTGCTGGACGTGATGATGCCGGGCGAGAGCGGCTTCGAGCTGACCAAGGCGGTGCGCAGCCAGAGCCAGGTGCCGATCCTGATCCTGACCGCGCGCGGCGAGGCGCAAGACCGCATCCAGGGCCTGGAACTGGGGGCCGACGATTACCTGCCCAAGCCGTTCGAGCCGCGCGAGCTGGTGCTGCGGGTCAGCGCTTTGCTGCGCCGCGCCGCACTGCCGGTGCAGTCGGCGCATGCCGAGGTGCGGATGGGCGAAGCGGTCTACGATCCGGAGCGCGGCCAGCTCAAGCGCAAGGACAAGCCGGTGCACCTGACGAGTTCGGAAGCCGCCCTGCTGAAACTGTTCGCCGCCAATGCCGGGCGCTCCTTCTCGCGCAGCGATCTGTGCACCCGGCTGGGCGTGGCGCTGGAGCGTTCGATCGACGTGCAGGTGACGCGGCTTCGCCGCAAGATCGAGGAAGACCCCAAACTGCCGCTCTATCTGCAGACCGTGCGCGGCGTAGGCTACGTCCTTGTCCCAGACCGCGTCGCCTGATCCCAAGCGCGGGCTGGCGCGCTACGATCCGTTCCGCTTCCTCAAGCGCTACATGCCGCGCGGGCTGTTCTGGCGCTCGCTGCTGATCATCGTCACGCCGGTGGTGCTGCTGCAGGGCGTGGTGTCGTATGTGTTCTTCGAGCGCGACCTGGAAACGACGACGCATTGGATGGCGCGCGACATCGCCGCCGACGCGGCCTTCCTGGTGGCGCTGGAAGACAGCCATACGCCGAAGGCGCGCGCCGATCTGCGGGCGCAGGCCACGATCATGCTGGGCTATCCGGTGACCTTCCTGCCGGGGCTCAAGCTCGAGCCGCCGGCACAGCGCCGGCGCGGCACCATCGATCGGGCGCTGGACGACGTCATCGCGCAGCAGATCCGCGTCAGCCGTAATTTCGAGGTGACGAGCGCCGGCAACGCCATCGACATCCGCATCGAGACGCATGACGGCGTGCTGGAGATGGAGGTGCCGCGAAGCCGCGTGACCGTGACCAGCCCCGACATCTTCATCGTCTGGATGGTGGGTTCGGCGCTGATCCTGATGGCGGTCGCGGTGCTGTTCCTGCGCAACCAGGTGCGGCCGATCGAGCATCTGGCGCTGGCCTCGGAGGCCTTCGGCAAGGGCCGCGCGGTGCCCGATTTCAAGCCTTACGGCGCCTCGGAAGTGCGCCGCGCGGCGCTGGCCTTCATCACCATGCGCGAGCGCATCGAGCGGCATGTGCAGCAGCGCACCGAAATGCTGGCCGGCGTCAGCCACGATTTGAAGACGCCGCTGACGCGCATGAAGCTGGCGCTGGCGCTGATGGGCGAGAACGCCGACGTCCAGGCGATGCGCGGCGACATCGCCGAGATGGAGCACATGCTCGACGAATATCTCGACTTCGCGCGCGGCGAAGGCGGCGAAGCGTCGGCACTGGAGGATTTGAGCGATCTGGCGCGCGACGCGGCCGCGGCCTCCGCCGGCGCGCACGGCATGGAGACCGCGATCATCGACGTCGACGCGCCGGGCCCGATCGAAATGTACATGCGGCGCAAGGCGCTCAGGCGCTGCGCCACCAACCTGATCGACAACGCGCTGAAATACGGCAAGCGGGTGCAGATCGCGGTGCTGCGCGACGGGCGCTATGCCCGAATCGTGGTCGACGACGACGGCCCGGGCATTCCGATCGAGCGGCGCGAGGAAGCGTTCCGCCCCTTCCACCGCCTCGACGAGGGCCGCAATCTGCAAACCGGCGGCTCGGGCCTCGGCCTCGCCATCGCGCGCGACATCGCCCGTGCGCATGGCGGCGACATCCTGCTCGACAAGAGCCCGCTGGGCGGGCTCAGGGCGACACTCAGGCTGCCAGTGTAGCAAGACCCCTTGAGGGTTGAGGGGGGGTACGCGCCTGGGCATTACATTTTTGACCACATTAAGAATATTGCCCATGCCGATCTTTTGATCGCGAAGAGGCAGACTGAAAGTGGCATCACGCCTGGAGAGACTGGCGGAAGCGCGGTTGCCGTCGTGGCAGCCCTGGGTTTTGATTTTCCGGGCCCAATGCCAAAGCACTGAACCGCCTGGCTTTGCGCATCTGGGTCTTGTCTCAAATTTCCGCTTTTAGATCCGCCATACACCGAACGGTCGGCTGCACGGGGTGACACGGCCGAAATTGATTAGGAACAGAAGCAACCAGAGCCTAAAATGGCGGCATTCTTGAATAGTGGCCCATCACTTCCCTGATCATTCAGCGACAGAACGATCTCGCGGTCGCCAAATGACATGAGCGAATCGCCTTCGTCCCTCGAGAGATCTCTCTCGATGACCGATATCAGGTACCGAATTCGCCGCTAACTGCGGGAACCAAGTGGTGGAATCAATCCACTAGCGCCTGAGGGCAGGAAATTGACTGCTATACATGTGCCATTTGAAACTCGAACTTCCCATATGGTAGATCCAATAATGAGGTCCGCCCCGACCGCCGAGAGTGCGGGTCATGCCCGGAAGCAGGCGAGGGTGATCGTTCCGATCATCCTGAGGCGCGGTCACGTCTTGCCTCTGGCCATTCATCATGCCGCCTTGTTCATGTTTCACATCAGCGGCCATTGCGCTTGAACTCGCGCAAGCGAAGCCAAGCATTGCCACGGTCAGTACTAGATTTCTTGCACGCATCTCTGATCTCCCAATTGACACGAACTTTCCACAGGCTCCCTCAAAACATTACGCCAACGATCGCTTAGGCGTCATGGGCGCACCCATGGATGGGGGATGTAATTGCAGAATATACTGGCACTGAACGGAAGCTTGTCACGTTCGGCTGGGAGTAGCAACGCGATCCAAATTCAAACGCAAGGATACTCTGGTACTCTGCCGAGGTTGGATTGGCGACGGCCTACCATGTCTTAACCGCTTGTGCCCTTCACGCCTGCCTGCACATAAGTGACCGAAATTTAATCCTGCGCGCGCATCTCTGACTACCGTCCAAGATGATGCCCAACGAAAGGACCCCGTATGACAGCGAACTTCGCTCGGGCGACGACGAGTCAGGCCCGAATTGCCTCCGCCCGGCGCTCGATCACGTCGCTCTTTGGCGGGCTCCAACTGCGAAATCTAGCCTTCCTGTGCCTGGCTGGGTTTTCGATCATTCCGTGGCTTGCGCAGGCCGCAGCAGGCGCAGACGCCGAACCTCGGCGATTCATTCTCAATGAAAAGTTGATTCAGGGTATCAACACACCTTCGCCCTCGCTGGCCTGCGCGCCAAGGGATGTGCTTGTCGATCTGTTCAAGCAAATTGGTCCTGTCGCCAAGATATACCCGACCGAGAACTATTATTACTTCACTTTCTATCGAGACGGAAAATCCTACTCCGGCAGCCTGCGTCTGCCCGTAGACAGCCGGGACCGTGGCATCCTGCAATTTGCCTGCAACGAGACTGCCACACGTTGGCTAACCCGCGATGACCGGTCGGCCGTGCAGGCCGAGTTATCCGAGGTCGACGGGGTTATTGTGAGGAAGATCGCCGACCTCGAATATACCGTCGATGTTGGCGGAGAAACCGTCAAGTTCTTGCTGAATAAAGTCGATCAAACGCCGGACAAAGGCATGTTAGGTCCGAATGAGTATTTTGCTGGAAGGAGCGTTGATGAATCGGGAGTCACCTTCGATCTGATATACAATAAACCCGCCAAGTCGTTCTACTACGCTCTAGCGAGATCGGACAGTCCGATAGAGACATTTGTAGAGGTGAAGCATGATGTATATCTAGAGAAGAGGACTGGATTTGTCTTCTTTGCCGATAAGGCTGCCAATAGATACATACTGATCGCTGCGCATTCCGAAGATATCTACGAGAACACCTGGTTCGACGGGCCATTTGATCAACTTCCGGAGAATTTCTACGAGTCGATCGGGTTTTGGAACTATGTTTATGACGCCTTTCCAGAACTGAAAGGGAAGTTGTCGGCTGGGGGAACCAATCGAGAAATGGGCGTGATCTTTGCGCTCATGCCCTACCGGGGTTACGTCTCCAAATTCGGGCTAAAATTCGTCGACTCCTGCCTTCGCAACAGCCGCCATCAAATCGATCGGATACTTTGCTTGACCCGCGCGAATCACTGATCCAAACCGGCCCGAGCATATCATCCCCTCATCGGCGTTCTCGATCTCTAGGTGCATCAATATGTCGACCGGCTGCCTTCACAATCTATGCCGATATGAGCCAGCGGTTTGGCAGCATCGAACGGATTGTCGGTCCCAACATATCGGCTGCCCGAATGCGGTGTGGTCACGAGTTTCAAGTCCGTACGTGTTAGCAATACCTCCTTTGAGGGTTGAGCGAGGATGACATCACCCCGGCAGCGGGATGTGGTGCGCGTAGGGGCCGCGCAGCTTGAGCCATTCGGTCGGGGCGAAGCCGGTGAATTCGCGGAAGTCGCGGATGAAGTGCGACTGGTCGTAATAGCCGTGGCGCTCGACGACGTCCCACCAGTCGATTTGGGGCAGTTGGGTGATGCGTTCGAGCGCGCTCTGGAAGCGCGACACGCGCAGATACAGCTTGGGCGTCATGCCGACCTGATCGCAGAACAGCCGGATAAATTTCTTCTGGCTGATGTCGGCGTCGCGCGCGGTGTCGGCGATCCGGGCGCGCGCCGGACTGCGCGCGAAGCGGTCGAGCGCCAGGGCCACGGCGGGATGCAGTTCGAATGCGCGCGGCGCCATGGCGATCAAACCGCCCTGCAGGATGTCGAACTTGTCGTCCGGCGTCGGCGCCTGCACCAGACGCTGATGCAGGCGCTCGGCATGGCGGCCCCAGACATCCTCCAGTGAGACATGCGTATCGGCGAATTCGTGCGCCGCGGGGCCGAGAAAGGGATAGGCGCCGCCGGGCTTGAACTGCACGCCCATGATGTGCGGCTGGAAGGCGTCGATGGCGAAATGCGTCGCATTGGGTCCGCTGACGGCGATGCCCTTGAGCAGGTTTTTCCGCGCATAACCCTCGCCGCTGTACCAGGAGAGCTCGTCGGCCGCGAGACTGATGAGGATGCCGTGGCTGCTGCCCGCGGTGATCGCATCACGAGCATAGGCGGGCGCATCGCCTTGCCAGTACCACAGGAAGTCGATGAAGCCGTCGAGCGGCGGCGGCACACGGCGTTGCAGCGAGATCATGCGGCCAGACTGCGCGGATCGAAGGGCGCGCTCAAGAGCCGAGTTGGCGCGCCCGCTTCGCTGCTGCCAAAACCGCACGGCGCAGCAGCGGCGATAAACCATTTTTGGCCAGCAGGACCTCTAGCGCGGCCTCGGTCGTGCCGCCCGGGCTGGTGACGTTGCGGCGCAGGATTTCGGGCGGCGATGGATCGGCATCAAGTAGCGCACCGGAACCGGCGACCGTGGCGCGGGCGAGTCTCTCGGCCAGCGGCCGGGCGAGACCGGCCGCCTGTGCGGCATCGGCCAGCGCTTCGACCAGCAGGAAAATGTAGGCGGGGCCGGAGCCGGAGACCGCGGTCACGGCATCGATGTCGCTCTCGGACTTGACCCAGACGGTTTCGCCCAGCGCACGCAGCAGCGAATCGGCAAGCGCCCGGTCCTTCGCGGTGACGTTTCTCGCCGGGTAGAGCGCGGTGATGCCGCGGCCGATGGCGCCGGGCGTGTTGGGCATGGCGCGGACGATGCGTGCCCGGTCGCCCCAGGCCTTTCGCAGCGTCGCGCTGTTCGTGCCGGCGGCGATGGAGAGCATCAGGGCGCCGGATCCGGCGATGGCTTTCAGCAGGTGCGCTTCGGATTTCAGAACCTGCGGCTTGAGCGCGACGACGCAGGCGCGGGCGCGCACCGTGTCGATGCTGGCGGCGCGCGCGAACAGTGCGATGTGGTTCTTCTTCGCGAAAGCCTTGAGTTCGGCGGACGGCGACGGTTCGACGGCGATGACGGGCGCGATCTTCTGCCGGGCCCAGCCGGCGAGCAGCGCGCCGCCCATGCGGCCGGCGCCGATCAAGAGAATGGGGCCTTGGGCCATGGTGAAATTCTCCCTCTCCCCCTCCGGGGGAGAGGGCGGGGTGAGGGGGTGCTGATGTCAAAACACAGAAGTCAAAACCAAAAGCGCGTCCGTGGACACAGTGCGCCAGCAATTTCCGATTTTGTGTCCTGACCTCAGCACCCCCTCACCCTAACCCTCTCC
>DATCAT010000024.1:0-197079 GCA_036512455.1 Rhizomicrobium sp. | reverse complement strand
TGATCCGAGATCGCATCGATATCGAAAAACAAGGCGCCGGTAATATGAGCGGCCTCGTATTCGGCGCGCGCCTTGCGGCCAGCCTGTGGCAAATACCAGGAGGCATCGGCCACCACGACATTGGGCTGCCACATATTGGCGGCCAGCCATTCGGTCGAAACGAGGGCAGGAATTGTCATCTCACTCATACGGCACTTTGGGCAATGGCGGGGGCGCGGCAAGCCATCCCGGCACCGGCAAATTCTTGGACCGCAGGAATTCGGGATTGAACAGCTTGCTCTGATAGCGCGTGCCGTAATCGGCCAGTATCGTGACGATGGTGTGGCCCTGGCCCATCTCCTTCGCCATGCGCACCGTGCCGGCGACGTTGATGCCGGTCGAGCCGCCCATGCACAGGCCCTCGTGCTCGAGCAGGTCGAAGATCGGGGGCAGGGCCTCTTCGTCGGAAATCTCATAGGCATCGTCGATCGGCGCGCCTTCCAGGTTGGCGGTGACGCGGCCCTGGCCGATGCCTTCGGTGATCGACGAGCCATGTGCTTTCAATTCGCCGGTCTTGATCCAGGAATAGATCGAGGCACCGAGCGGATCGGCGGCGGCGATTTTGATCGTCGGCATCTTCTCCTTCAGCGCGATGCCGACGCCGGCCAGCGTGCCGCCGGTGCCGACGGCGCAGACGAAACCGTCGATGCGGCCGTTGGTCTGGTGCCAGATCTCGGGCCCCGTGCCCTCGATATGCGCCTGGCGGTTGGCGACGTTGTCGAACTGGTTGGCCCAGATGGCGCCGTTCTTTTCCGTGCGCGCCAGTTGCTCGGCGATGCGTCCGGAAATTTTGACGTAGTTGTTGGCGTCCTTGTAGGGCACGGCCGGCACTTCGATCAGTTCGGCACCCAGCAGTTTGAGCGCGTCCTTCTTCTCCTGGCTCTGGGTGTCGGGGATGACGATCACTGTGCGAAAGCCCATCGCGTTGCCGACCACGGCGAGGCCGATGCCGGTGTTGCCGGCGGTGCCCTCGACGATGGTGCCGCCGTTCTTCAGCGTGCCGCGGCGCAAAGCATCCTGGATGATGAACAGCGCGGCGCGGTCCTTGACCGACTGGCCCGGATTCATGAACTCGGCTTTTCCCAGGATTTCGCAGCCGGTGAGATCGCTGACACGATTGAGGCGGATCAGCGGTGTGCGGCCGATCGCGGCAACTACGTCTTTCTTGATGTCCATCTGCTCGTGAAATTGGGAAGCCCAACCGAACCTAATGGGGTGGGCAGGGCCCTTCAAGGCGCGGCTGCGGCCGGTCCGCTGCGCCCCCCAACGGCCATCCATTCCGATACCTGTTCTGGGTTGTCAGGCCCGACCGCACGGGTGTTTCAGCCGATTTCGCCTCCGGCCCGGATGGCCTTGCGCGGTCGGACCGGTGTTCGATCGGTTTCTTCAAGATCGCCGTCAAGCCCTTGCAAACTTTGAAAAAGCCATCGCGCGGAGCCCTACAGAACGAGCGGCCTTGACCGCCCGACGAACGCAGCTTGCCGGAGATCTCGATGGGGACTGTGTTAACGAATTGCGGACTTATTGTCAGCGGTTCAAAGGGTTATGCGGGAACCAACCTTCCGCTTTGGCGTTTGACAATATCTAGTCGTGTATGTTGTCGCCAGTTTTCCGGGGCCTGGATGTCCAATTCAGCCGATTTCAGCAAGGACCGCGCGCCGCCGGTGGCGTCTCTGGCGCTGGAGCGGATCGTGCGCTCGCCGGCCGCCCTGGTCGAGAACCTGCCGATCGGAATCTACACCTGTGATCGCGACGGTCTCCTGGTCCAGTTCAACCGCCGCGCCGCCGCCCTATGGGGCCTCACACCCGTCACCGGCGACGAGCGCTTTCGCTTCTGCGGCGCCTTCAAGAGCTTCGAACGCGACGGCGCACAGATCGCCGCCGACAGATCGCCCATGGCGCAGGTGCTCGCCGGCGGCCAGCCGATTCGCGACCGCGAGATGATGATCGAGACGGAAGACGGCAACCGCCTGACCATCCTTGCCAATGTCGATCCGTTGTTCGACGAGCACGGCAATCTGGTCGGCGGCGTCAACTGCTTCCAGGACATTAGCGAACTCGTCAACATGCGCCGCGATATGCGCGAAGGCCGCCGCCTCGGCCGCCGCGTCATGGAGGCGCTGCCGGCGGCGCTCTACACCACCGACGCCGAAGGCAAACTGCTCTATTTCAACAAGGCCGCCGAGCAGTTGTGGGGCTTCAAGCCGACTTTGGGCGAGCAGTACTGGTGCGGCTCGTGGAAAATCTTCTGGCCCGACGGCACCTTCGTGCCGCACGATCAGTGCCCGATGGCGGTTGCGCTGAAGGAAAAGCGCGCGCTGATCGGTCCGGAAGCCGTCGCGGAGCGGCCCGACGGCACCCGCGTGCCGTTCATGCCGCATCCGACCCCGATTTTCGACAGCAGCGGGACGATGATCGGCGCGGTCAACATGCTGATCGATCTCACCGAACAAAAGCGCGCCAACGCCCAGCAGCGCGGCCTGATCGACGAACTCAATCATCGCGTCAAGAACACGCTTGCCACCATCCAGGCGCTGGCGGCGCAGACCATGCGCGGCGCCAAGAACGAGGGCGCCAAGGATTTCGAGAATCGCCTCCTGACGCTCAGCCGCGTGCATGATCAGCTCAGCCGTCATAGCTGGGAGTGGGCCGATTTCGCCATCATCGCGCAGCAGACCTTCGCGCCCCTGCGCGGTTCGGCCAACAGCAACGCGCATCTGGTCGGTCCGTCCGTGCCGCTGTCGCCGAAAACCGCGCTGGCGCTCGCCATGGTGCTGCGCGAACTCGCCGCCAATGCGGAAAAATATGGCGCCCTGTCCACGCCGGCCGGTTCGCTGACGCTGACCTGGCATGTCGCGGACAGTCGGCTGCTGCTCGATTGGCGCGAGCAGGGCGGCCCTTCCGTCGGCAAGCCGCGCAAACGCGGCTTCGGCACGCGCCTGCTCGAGCGCAGCATCGCCGAAGAGCTTCGTGGCGTGGCGCGCATCGACTATGCCGCTGCCGGCGTGCATTGCACGATGGAAATTCCCCTGCCGGAATAGTAGGCAGGTGCCATGACCGAAATCCGATCCGGCAAGCGCTTCCTCGACGGACTTTGCGTGCTCGTCGTCGAGGACGAGGCGATCATCTCGTTTCTCCTCGAGGACATGCTCGGCGAATTGGGCGCCGCCGATGTCCGCCATGCCGGCAATGTCAGGACAGCACTCGCCTTTCTGGAGGCTCACACGCCGGACCTCGCGGTGCTGGACGTCAATCTCGGTGGCGAACGGGTCTATCCGGTGGCCGAAAGGCTGGAGGCCAAGGGTGTGACGTTCGTGTTCACGACCGGTTACGGCAAGGGCGGCATCGATGCGCGCTGGTCGGCCCGGCCCGTCGTCCAGAAACCCTTTAACGTCGAAGCCATGACGCAAGCGCTGCGCGCCCTGCTGCCGGCGCGCTGACCTTTATGCCGCCGCGCGCGCGTGCAGCAATTCGTCGAGCCGCGTGAAGCTGGTTTCGTCGCTGAACGACACCAGCGTGGCGCCGTCCGGCAACCGCGTCAGCGCCAGCGACAGCGTCCGGCCGTCGGAGCGCGCGATGGTGCCCCACTTGCTGTAGCTTCCCGGATCCGCCGACGACACCGCCGACGAGATGATGTTCCAGGTGTTGTCGTGCTCGAAGCGCAGCGCGCTCGAGACGGACAGCTGCTTGAGATGCGGTTCGCCCGACAATTCCGTCTTGGCGAATTTCCACAGATCGGCGAAGGCCGAATTGTGCAGCTTCAGCCGGCCGTCGGTGCCGAATACCGCCATGCCGTCCTCCAGCGTGTCCAGGGTCGCGCGCTGCACCCGGATCAGGTTGGTGTAGGAGCTTTCCAGCCGCAGTTGCGCGCTGACGTCCTCGTATAACAGGGTCAGTCCGCCCATCAGGTCGGGTTGCGCGCTGACGCGCAGGCTCTGGCCGCTGGGCAAGTGCCAATATTCCTCATCCGCCTTGCCGCTGCCGTCGAACTGCGCCAGGCGGTCGAGTTTCCAGCCCGCGAAGTCGCGCTGCTCGGGCAGCTTGCGCAGTTCGCGCAACCGGTCGAGCACTTCACCGGCCGAAGGACGCGTCGCCAGCCATTCCTCCGGCAGGTCCCACAGCTTCACATAGGCCGCGTTAAAATGGCTGAGGCGGCGGTCGGCGCCGAACATGGCGACGCCGATCTCAAGCCGGTCCAGCATTTCGGCATTGGCGTCGGCCTGGAGCTTGAGCCTGGCTTCGGCCTGGGCGGCGTCGGTGACGTCGAGCGCGGTGCCGATGATGTTGCCGTCCGGCAGCGCGTCGAGCGTGAAGGTGAAGGCGCAGCGTTTGTCGCCGGCGACGGCATAGCGGCGCGCTTCGACCGGTCCGCCGAATTCGCGCACCGTCTGGGCGAGGTCGCGCTCGGATTTGTGCAGGACGAGGTCGCTGACGACGGCGTCTTCGACGCTTTTGGCGCCGGTCAGCGCCAGGAAGGCGCGATTGACCCAGATCAGTCCCAGGTCGCTGCCGCGCAGCCAAACCGGCTGCGGCAAGCGGTCGAGCGCAGCACGCGGATCGGTTTTGCCGCTTGCGATTTCGGTGCGGCGCAGGAACAGGACGGCGCGCCGCCCGATGGGATAGCCGCGGACCGCGGCGGTGCCGCTGCTCGCGATCCGCGCCGTCAGGTCGAAGGCGATGCCCGTCTCGAGCAGGCGGTCGAGCGACATAGCGAGGCCCGCCGCATCCGGTCCCGACAGGCAATCCTGCAGCAGCGAACTGCCGCCGCCGAAGGTCAGGGGCACGCTCATATCCACGCCCATGACGACGATGGCCTCGCCGCTGCCTTCGATGATGGCGTCGCGCAGCAGCAGCACCGCGCGCGAGCGCGCCAGCTCGCCCCGCATCGTCTGGCGATGGAAGATAAAGCGCGTATGCGCGAAGGCCGCCCAGATGCTGCAGGCCAGTCCGATGACGAGGGCTGAGACCAGGAAGGCTGCGGTCAGGGAGGTTTCCCAGCTCGGCGCGTGATGGCCGATGCCGGCAAGCGCTTCGGCGACGCGCTGCGAGAGGTAAGCCAGGGGCGAAAACAGGTCGGCGATGAATTGCGGGATGCTGTGCATGTGCTGTGACCTAGATTTCGACGGCGAGGGCGCGCAGGGCGCGCATGTCCGAGAGAGCGATCTGGTGGACGTTGGTCACCGCGACGATGCCGGCGCGGCGCAGGCCGCTGATCGTCCGGCACACGGTCTCGATCGTCAGCCCCAGATGATCGGCGATGTCCTGGCGGCCCATCGGCAGCGCCAGGCGCTCGCCGGCCTTGGTTCCGCTGCGGCCGGCCAGGCGCAAAAGGAAAGAAGCGATCTTCTCGCGCGCATCCTGGCAGCCCAGGATGAGCAATTGCTGCTGTGCCGTCAGCAGGCTGTCGGTGACCGCCGACAGGATGCGGCGGCGCACCACCGCGTCGCCGGCGGCGAGCGCGTCGAGGCGGCTGCGCGAATAGGACACGATCGTCACGTCGCCCACCGCTTCGGCGGCAACCGTGTGTTCGCTGTGCTCGAGAAGCCCGAAGAGCTCGCCCGGCATGACGAAGTCGAGGATGTGGCGGCGGCCGCCCGGCGTGTGCTTGGCGAGGCGCACCATGCCGCTGACCAGTTCGTACACCTGGTCGGTGCTGTCGCCCTGGCTGAAGATCGTGTGGTTGCGCGGCAAGGTCTGGCGCACGCCGAACAGCTGCGCCTTGTGCAGGAACTCGATCAGCGTGACCGGTTCGCCCAGGGCCGGCGTTGCGGCGGCCAGCGCAAAGCGCGGCGGCGGACTTGAGTAACGCGTGTTCGAATAGGCAAGCCTGACGGCCATTGTCATGTGGGACCCCTTCACCAATTTCTTTGGTTTGTCGCCCTGATCCGCGTTCTGCGAACCAATCTGCATAAAGACTTTCTTAGTGATTCGAATTGCGCGCTAGATTGGGATTGCACGGACTCGGACTCCACGTATGTGAATCCACGTAAACCTTTTGGAGGCGCGCGCGCAGGTCGCGCTGCGTTCGCTCCGAGCCAGCAAGCGCAGCGCTTTCGCAACGCGCCGCGACAATTCGATACGCGTTCAATCCGCACCTCCGCCGTCGACCGCGCCTCGCGCGCCCATTCGCTCCGTGCACCCCATACTTCCGTATGTAAGTGCTATCCCTCTGCTCGCGTGAATTTGCCTCTCGCACGCGGTACATGACGCGCCGCTAACGAGGGCAAGGTTCATGAACGCTAATGTTTCCAACGGTTTTCACGGCGGCGCGGAGCAATTCGACGGCCGGCTCGGCTCGCGCCGCTCAGGCACGATCTTGGTCGCCGCCCATGACGGCGCACAGCGCCGGTCGGTGACCAATTTCCTGGTCAGCCGTGGTTACGGCTTCGTCCTCGCCGACAGTGCGCAGGATGTTCTTTTCCACCTCAAGTCGGGCGGCATCGACCTCGTCGTTTCGGCGATGCGCGACGCCGGCGGCTTCGACCTGATGCGTCAGGTGCGCCAGGCGATGCCGGGCCTGCCGGTGATCATGATCGCGCTCGGCGACGCCGAGCTGGACGGCGTGCATCTGGATTGCGCCACCGGGCTCAAGCGTGAAATGTTCGGCGACGCGCAAAGCGCGCTGACCCGTCTCGCCAGCCTGACCGCGCGTGAACGCCAGGTGCTGAACCTGATCGTCGGCGGACGCGCCAACAAGGTAATCGCCTATGAATTGTCGATCTCGCCGCGCACGGTAGAGAACCACCGCGCCCGCGTCATGGAGAAGCTCAGGGCGAAAAGCGTCGCCGAACTGGTGCGTCTGGCGCTTGGCGCGGGTGAGCAGGAGCGCGCCCGCGCGGTCAAAATCGCCGCCGGCAATGACACCGGTGCCAGCGAGCACGAACGTGTCACGGCCTGAGGCCCATCGTGTCTGCGGTCACTGCGGTGCGGTGACTTTCGCGACGAAAATATAGCCGTCGTTGCGAACCGTCTTGATCAGGCGCGGATTGCGCGGATCGTCGCCCAGTTTCTTGCGCACGCGGCCGATGCGCACGTCGATGCTGCGGTCGAAGGCCGGCGTGTCGCTCTCATAGATCAGATCGAGCAACTGGTCGCGGGAGAGCACGCGATTGGCGTGGCCGACGAAGACTTCGAGCAGCTTGTATTCGCCGCTGGTGAGCGGCACCGGATTGCCGGCCGCGTCGCTGAGCGAGCGCGAGGTCATGTCCAGCAACCAGCCGTCGAAGGCCAGCCTTTGGCGCCGGCTCGGCGCCGCGACCGCCATGCCGCGGCCGCCGCGGCGCAGGACGCTGCGCACCCGCGCCAGGATCTCGCGCGGCTCGAACGGCTTGGTGATGTAGTCGTCGGCGCCCAGCTCTAGTCCGACGACGCGGTCCGTCAGGTCGCCGCGGCCGCTCACGATGATGATGCCGACGTCGAACAGGGCGCGGATATTGCGTGTCAACGTCAGGCCGTCGATGCCGGGCAGGCCGACATCCATGATGATCAGGTCGTGATGGCTGGCGCTGAGCACATCTTCGAGGCCGTCGCCCGACGACAGCGCGGTGACGCCATAGCCGTCGGCGCTCAGGCTGCGCTGCAAAATTGCGCGCACGTCCGGATCGTCTTCCACGATTGCAAGCTGCTTGTTCATCGCCGTCCCCGAAATGATTTGTGATGAATCGACATAAACCGAAACCGTTACGAAAAACCTTCGTCATGCGGCGCCCGGAACGTTGCCGCTGTGGGTGCTTATACGCAGTGCGCGGACTTTGCCGCTGCGTTTCGCGCGCGACACAAACCGACACATTGCGAAGCCGCTTCGAAATCGCCGCGCAAAACCCCGGACACACGCGGCCGCTAGCTTGACGATGTCCAAACGGGGAATTTTATGAAACTGCGCCTAGTTCTTTTGTGCGGAGCGACCACGCTCGCCGCCGTCTCGCCCGCCTCGGCGGCGGACGCCAACGCTTTCCTCGCCAGCCTGGCCGCGATGCCGCATATGGCCGCGCCGCATGTCGCCGATCCGGCAGCCGCACCAGCCGCGGAGACGCCGGCCGTCAGCACCCCGGCGCATCCGCCAGCGAAACATACAGTTCGCGTTGCCCGCGCCGAAAAGCCCGTCGTGGCGGCCGCCGCGCCATCCACCTCGGCACTTGAGCAGAAGGTTGCCGCACAGCAGGCCCAGATCGCGCTGCTGATGGCGAAGGTCGACTCGATCCAGACCGCGCCGAAGCCGGAGCCGACGCCGCCCAAGCCGGAAGCGCCGCCCGCCAAGCCCGATTCTCCGTCCTGGACGATGGCCAATGGCCGCCCCGTGATCGCCTCGGCCGACGGACATTTCACGCTCGCCATCCGCGCCCTCGGCCAGTTCGACGCCGCCTATTATTCGCAAGGCGCGCACGCGACGCAGCTTGCCGCCGCCAACGGGCCGGATCTGTCGAGCGGTCAGAATTTCCGCCGCGTCCAGCTCGGCGTTCAAGGCAAGGCGTTCGGCGACTGGTCGTACCAGTTCAACTACGACTTCGGCGGCTCCAGCGGCACCGAATCCCCCGGCCGCATCCAGGCCGCCTATGTCGAGTATGACGGCCTGGCGCCGTTCGCCGTCCGCATCGGCGCTTTCCCCGCGTCGGCCGGCCTCGAAGACAACACGTCTGCGTCTGACACGATGTTCCTGGAGCGCAACGCTCCGGCCGAACTGGCGCGCAACATCGCCGGCGGCGACGGCCGCGACGCCATCGCCGTGACCTATGCCGGCGACCGCATCTACGGCGCCGTCTCCTATACCGGCAACAAGATCGCCGACGCCGGCGCGTTCGACGAACAGCAGGCGCTGCTCGGCCGCCTCTCCGGCCTGGTCTACAGCAGCGACGCAGCGAAGATCGTCGTCAGCGCCAATGGCACCTATGTCTTCAAGGTCGCTGACACCGCGGCCGGTGCCAATGCGCCGCGCAGCTTCTCGCTGTCCGCCGCGCCCGAACTGACCGTCGACAACACCGGCGCCAAGCTCGTCAACACCGGCACGCTCAACGCCGAGCAGGTTTTCCAGTGGGGCTTGGAAACCGGCGCGCAGTGGAACAGCTTCTACGGCCAAGCCGGCTATTTCGGCTTCGCTGTCGCCGAGCGCGGCGTCGCCGCGGCGCCCAGCGTAAATTTCGGCGGCTGGTATGCGCAGGCAAGCTGGGTGCTGACCGGCGAGAGCCGCGGCTACAACGCCGCCTCCGGCGCCTTCGGCAATCCCAAGCCCACCACGCCGTTCGCGGCGGACGGCATGAACTGGGGCACCTTCGAAGTCGCGGCGCGCTACAGCGATCTCAATCTCAACGACAATGCCGGTATCGCCGGCTCGGCGACACCGGCCGGCGGCGTGCGCGGTGGTGATCAGCGCATCGCGACGCTGGCCCTCAACTGGTACCCCAACAGCGAAATCCGCTTCGAGCTGCAGGCGCAAAACACAGCTGTAAACCGCCTCGGCACGATCCCGGCCGGTTTCGGCCATGGCGTCCTGAGCAACGTCCAGGTCGGCCAGTCCTTCAGCGCGCTCGCCCTGCGCTCGCAGATCGCCTTCTAAGCCGCCCCGGCCGCAACACCATCCTCGCAGACCTCAATTCGAAACGGAGAACGTCATGAGCTTCCTGAACAACGTCACCATCCGCGCCAAGGTGATCGGCGCCTTCTTTCTGCTGCTGGTCGTCACGGCGCTGCTCGGCCTGTTCGCGGTCAACCGGCTTTCGCTGGTGAACGACGGCGCGGTCACGATCTCCGGCAACTATCTGGTTGCCTCCAATGCGCTTGGCTCCTTCGCGCAGAAGACGATGCGCTTCCGCCAGGTCCAGGCCGCCCACATTCTGGGCGCCACACCGGAGAAGAAGGCGAAGGAAGAGGCCACGATGGCCAAAATCCTGGACCAGGTCCATCAGGCGCTGACCGACTACGCCCCGACGATCGACGCCGGCGAGGAGCAGCAGATGGCCGAGCAGGTGATGTCGAACTGGAACGACTATCTCGCGCTCAACGACAATTTCATCGCGGTCTCGCGTCAGAACAACATTCCCGCCAGCACGGCGCTCTACACCGGCGAGATGCGCACGACCTACAACCATTTCATGGACAATCTGAACAAGCTGACGGCGCATCAGATGAAGAACGGAAATGACGAGGCCGCGAATATCCGCGCCACCTATGAGTCCGCGCGCGATTGGATCATCGGCGCACTCGTTCTCGCCGCTCTGATGTGCGTCGTCGCCGGCTTCTTCCTGATCACCGGCGTCTCGACGCCGATCCGCAAGATGACCGATGCGATGGCCAGGCTCGCCAAGCATGACCTGCAGACGCAGATCAACGGCGTTGGCCGCAAGGACGAAATCGGCCAGATGGCGTCCGCCGTGCAGGTCTTCAAGGACAGCATGATCGAAGGCGACCGCCTGAAGGCCGAGCAGGAAAGCGCCCAGCGCAAGGCCGAGGAGCGCGCCCGCCGCATGGACGACATCACGCGCACCTTCGAGAGCAATGTCGGAAGCGTGGTGCAGACCGTCGCCAGTCAGGCGACGCAGATGGAGTCGTCCGCCCAGTCGATGAGCGCCACAGCCGAGGAAACCACCAAGCAGGCCAGCGCCGTCGCCGCCGCGTCGGAGGAAAGCTCGGCCAACGTTCAGACCGTCGCCTCGGCGACCGAGGAACTGTCCTCGTCGATCTCCGAGATCGGCCGCCAGGTCAGCCATTCCAGCCAGATCGCGGCGACCGCCGTGGCCGAGGCCGGCAGGGCGAACGAAAAGGTCCAGGGCCTGGTTGGCGCCTCGCAGAAGATCGGCGAGATCGTCTCGCTCATCAACGACATCGCTGATCAGACCAACCTCTTGGCGCTCAACGCCACCATCGAAGCAGCCCGCGCCGGTGATGCCGGCAAGGGCTTCGCCGTGGTTGCCGCCGAGGTCAAGAACCTGGCGACGCAGACGTCCAAGGCCACCGAGGACATCTCGGCGCAGATCACCAGCGTCCAGGCGGCCACCCAGGATGCCGTGCGCGCCATCGGCTCGATCGGCAAGACCATCGGCGAGATCGACCAGATCGCCACCGCCATCGCCGCCGCCGTGGAAGAGCAGGGCGCCGCGACCCAGGAAATCGCACGCAATGTCGAAGAGGCGGCCAAGGGCACGCAGGAAGTCTCGTCGAATATCGGCGGCGTGACCGAAGCGGCCAACGGCACCGGCGCCGCCGCCGGCCAGGTTCTGAACGCGGCGCAGGCCCTCACCGGCCAGTCGGGTCAACTCAAGGATCTGGTGCAGAAATTCCTCACGGACGTCAAAGCCGCCTAGGGCCGCGAGCGCGAGGCAACGAACGAGGTTACGGGCAGATCGAACGAGTTGCATGCCGGTGCGCCGCCCCCCGAGCGCCCCATTCGCAAGCGTCTCTTCGATCTGCCCGGCCTCACCCAAACAAGAACGGACCGACACCATGCTTGAAGTTTCGCCGAACGGATCGCCGGTCGTGAAGCATCACGAAGGCGACACCGTCTCCTTCGTGACCTTCGAGGTCGCGCGCCAGATATTCGGCGTCCCGGTCACCAAGGTGCAGGACATTCTGACGCCGGACGCGATTGCGCCGGTGCCGGGCGGCCCGGCCGAGGTGCAGGGTCTGATCAATCTGCGCGGCCGCATCGTCACGGTGATCGATCTGCGCACGCGTCTGGGCCTCGCCCGCGAGGAGCAGACCGAGGGCAAGCGCCGCGGCATGTGCGTCACGGTGGAGATGGACGGCGAATCCTACACCCTGTTCGTGGACCGCGTCGGTGACGTCATCACGCTGCCGGCCGCCCTGCGCGAGGAAAGCCCGGCGACACTCGACACGCTGTGGCGCGATGTCTCGGACGGCGTCTTCCATTCCGGCGACCGGCTGCTCGTCATCCTCGATGTCGAGCGCCTGCTCGCCATCCGTTCCAAGTCGTAATCGCGAGAGAACCCCATGGACGATCTGCTCCAGGAATTCCTGACCGAGACCAATGAGAGCCTCGCCACGCTCGACAGCGAGCTGGTGCGTTTCGAACGTGAGTCCTCCGATACGAAGATTCTCGGCAACATCTTCCGCCTGATGCACACCATCAAGGGCACCTGCGGCTTTCTCGGCCTGCCGCGCCTGGAAGCGGTGGCGCATGCCGGCGAGAACGTGCTGGGCAAGTTCCGCGACGGCGAACTTGAGGTGAGCCCCGGTGCGGTGACACTCATCCTCAAAGCCATCGACCGCATCCGCGAAATCCTCGTCGCGATGGAGGAAACCGGCGCCGAGCCGCCCGGCGACGACCGCGTGCTGATTGCGCAGATCAACGCGGTGGCTTCCGGCGAGGCGCCGGGCGCGACCGAAACCGACGGCGCCACCATCGACGACGAGGGTTTTCCCGTCGCCGCCGAGCTTCTGGCCGAAGTCGCCCAGGCCCTCGACCAGGATCCCACGCTCGCCGTCGCCGTCATCGCGCCGTCCGAACCGGAGCCGAAAAAGGCCGAAGCGCCAAAACCCGCGATGGAAGCCTCCGCCGAAAGCAAGGACGGCGCGGCCCAGTCCTCCATCCGCGTCAATGTCGACGTCATTGAAAATCTCATGACGCTGATCAGCGAACTGGTGCTGACGCGCAATCAATTGCTCCAGCTGCAGCGCGTGCAGAAGGGCAACGAGTTCAAGGTGCCGCTGCAACGCCTCAGCCACATCACCTCGGATTTGCAGGACGGCGTCACCCGCATGCGCATGCAGCCTATCGGCAATGCCTGGGCCAAGCTGCCGCGCATCGTCCGCGACCTCTGCGTCGAAACCAAAAAGCGCATCGAACTGGTCATGCAGGGCGCCGACACCGAACTCGACCGCCAGGTGCTGGAGATCATCAAGGACCCGCTGACGCACATGGTGCGCAATTCGGCGGACCACGGCATCGAGACGCCGGCCGCGCGCGCCGCCGCCGGCAAGCCGGAGACCGGCACCATCACGCTCAAGGCCTATCATGAGAGCGGCCACATCTTTATCCGCATCTCCGACGACGGCCGCGGCCTCAATGCCGACGGCATCCGCCGCAAGATCCTGTCGAACGGCCTCGCCACGGAATCCGAACTGGCCTCGATGAACGAGCAGCAGATCCTTCAATTCATCTTCCGCGCCGGTTTTTCGACCGCCGAGAAAGTGACATCCGTCTCCGGCCGCGGGGTCGGCATGGACGTGGTGCGCACCAATATCGAGCGCATCGGCGGCATGATCGAGATGACCTCGGCCCAGGGCCAGGGCACCACCTTCCTCATCAAGATTCCGTTGACCCTCGCCATCGTCTCGGCCCTGATCGTCGAGGCATCCGGACAGCGCTTCGCCATTCCCCAGATCAACGTCACCGAACTGGTCGGCGTCTCGAACCGCTCCGAAATCAGCATCCAGACGATCAACAACGCGCCGGTCTTGCGGCTGCGCGACCGGCTTCTGCCGCTGGTGTCGCTGCGCCGCCTGCTCAATCTCGGCGAGGCCGAGACGGGCAAGACCGACTATGTCGTCGTCGCCCAGGTCGGCGCCGCCAAATTCGGCATCATCGTCGACCGCGTCTTCGACACCGAGGAAATCGTCGTCAAACCGGTGTCGCCGATCCTGCGCGGCACGCCGTTCTATGCCGGCAACACCATCCTGGGCGACGGCAGCGTCATCCTGATCCTGGATCCCAACGGCATCGCCACCGCCGCCAAGCAGAACGCCGCCGACGACGGCGCCGTCAGCGAAGGTGCGAGCGACGAACATCCTTCGAAGGACGAAACCGCGTTCCTGCTGTTCCGCGCCCGCGGCGAAGAACTCAAAGCGGTGCCGCTCGAACTCGTGGCCCGGCTCGAGGACGTCGACGCCGCGACCATCGAACATGTCGGCGGCCGCCACGTCGTGCAGTACCGCGACCACCTCATGCCGCTGGTGCCGTTCGATGCCGCCCATGCATGGCCGGCCAGCGGCAAGCAAGCGGTTCTGGTGTTCAGCGATCATGGCCGTTCGATGGGCCTGGCGGTCGATGAGGTCGTCGACATCGTGCGCGACCGCATGGCCATCGAGCTCGCCTCGGACCGCACCGGCCTGCTCGGCAGCGCCATCATCGCCGGCAAGGCGACCGACATCGTCAATATCGGCCACTTCCTCACCCAGGCCTTCGCCAACTGGTTCGACGGCCAGGACATCGCTGAGCGCGCCGCAGCTGCGCCGCGCCGCGCCCTGGTGGTCGACGACAGCGCCTTCTTCCGCAATCTGATCGTGCCGCTGCTGCGTTCCGCCAAATGGCATGTGACCAGCGCGGTCAACGGCGCCGAGGCTCTGTCGATCATGGAGAACGCTAAGCCCTTCGACATCGTCATCAGCGATATCGAGATGCCGCGGATGGGCGGTCTCGACTTCGCCGCCGCCGTGCGCCGCGACCTGCGCTGGCAGCGCCTGCCGATGATCGCGCTGTCCAGCCACGCCAACGCCAATGACGTGGAGCAGGGCCGCGCCGCGGGCTTCGACGAATATCTTTCGAAGGCCGATCAGCCGCACCTGCCGGAAAATCTCGCCCGCGTCCTGGATGCGGCGACGCATGGCCGCGTCTCGCCCTGGAGGACCGCGTCGTGACCTCGATCTTCAAGCCGTCCGCGACGTTCGGCGGCGAACCGGACGCGACCTTCGAGAACCTGCCGAAGTTCTGCCTGATCGTCGACGACTCATCGACCATCCGCAAGTTCAGCGCCCGGCTGCTGAAAAGCATGAACTTCATCGTCGGCGAAGCCGAGCACGGTCTCGCCGCCGTCGAGGCCTGCCGCCTGATCGTGCCGGACCTGATCCTGCTGGACTGGAACATGCCGGAAATGGATGGCCTGACCTGCCTCAAGGCGTTGCGGGCCATGAACCTTCAGCCGCGTCCGATGATCGTGATGTGCACGACGGAAAACGTCCTGCCCAAGATCACCCAGGCGCTCCAAGCCGGTGCCGACGAATACATCATGAAGCCGTTCGACCGCGACGTCCTGCGCGACAAGCTCGCCCAGCTGGAACTGGTTTGAACAATGTCGTTGACCGTCGCCACCGCAAGACAGTCGAGCCCCCCCATCCGGGTGATGGTGGTGGACGATTCCGCCGTGGTGCGCGGCTTTATCGTGCGCATCCTGGAAAACGAACCCGGCATCGACGTCGTGGCGACCTGCGGCAACGGCCAAATGGCGGTGCAGCACGCCGCGCGCACTCAACTGGACGTCATCATCCTCGATGTCGAGATGCCGGTGATGGACGGCCTGACCGCGGTGCCCAAATTGCTCGCCGTCAATCCGCACCTGCGCATCGTCATGGCCTCGACGCTCACCCAGCGCAATGCCGGCGTCAGCCTGGAGGCGCTGGCGCGCGGTGCCGCCGATTACCTGCCCAAGCCCACCACCAGCGGCATCAGCACCAACGGCGATTTCCGCCGCGAGTTGGTCGAAAAAGTCTTCGCGCTGGGCCGCAGCATGCCCCGGCCCGTGCGCCCCGCCGACACGTCGGTGCGCCAGCCCATCCACGTAACGCAAAAGGCATCTGCTCCGATCCAGTTGCGCCACGCCGCGCCGTCGCGGCCGCAGGCGCTCGTCATCGGCAGTTCGACCGGCGGTCCGCAGGCGCTCATAACCCTGCTCGCCGCGCTGCCGCCCTCGGTCAATGTGCCGGTGCTGATCGCGCAGCACATGCCGGCGACCTTCACCGCGATCCTGGCGCAGCATATCGCGCGCGCCGCAAACCGTCCCTGCACGGAGGCGAGCAACGGCATCGAACTGCGCGCCGGCGCGATCTTTCTGGCGCCCGGAGATTTCCACATGGAAGTCGCACGCGACGGCACCGCGCACATCGCCCGCCTGACGCAAACGCCACCCGAGAATTTCTGCCGTCCCTCCGTCGATCCCCTGTTCCGCAGCGCCGGGCGCTTGTTCGGCGGCGATGTCTGCGCCGTCATGCTCACGGGCATGGGCAGCGACGGGCTGAGCGGCACCAGGCTGCTGGCCGCGGCCGGCGCGCCGGTGATCGCCCAGGACGAAGCCTCCAGTGTCGTCTGGGGCATGCCCGGCGCGGTCGCGAGCGCCGGCCTGTGCACCGCCGTCCTGCCGCTCAAGGACATCGCCGGCCAGTTGGCCATCATCTTTTCGGGAGGCCGCCGGTGATCCCGAGCAACTTCGATTACATCGCCGCGCTCCTGAAGGACCGCTCCGGCCTGATCGTGACGATCGACAAGCTCTATCTGCTCGACGCGCGGCTTTCGCCGATCGCGCGCAGGCACGGTCATGCCGGTCTCGACCCGCTGGTCGCCGCGATGCGCGTGCCGTTCTCCGAAAGTCTGATCGGTGAAGTGGTCGACGCCATGACGACCAACGAGACCTCGTTCTTCCGCGACAAGAACCCGTTCGAGGCGCTGCGCACCGCGCTCATCCCCGGGCTGATGACGCGCCGCGCTTCGCAGCGCGCCATCCGCATCTGGAGCGCCGCCTGCTCGACCGGGCAGGAGCCCTATTCGCTGGCCATGCTGTTGCGCGATTCCTTTCCCGCGCTGAAAGACTGGCGCATCGAGATCGTCGCGACCGACCTGTCGCCGACCGTGCTCGACCGCGCCCGCGACGGCACCTTCAGCGCCTTCGAAGTGCAGCGCGGCCTGCCGATCCAGCTTCTCGTCAAGCATTTCGATCAGGTCGAACAGAATTGGCGCATCAAGCCGGAGTTGCGCAAGATGATCGACTTCCGCCCCGCCAATCTGCTCGGCGCCATCGAAGCGCTGGGGCGCTTCGACATCATCCTGTGCCGCAACGTGCTGATCTATTTCGACCAGCCGACCAAGACCCAAGTGCTCAATCGCATGACGAAGATGCTGGCGCCCGACGGCGCGCTGCTGCTCGGCGGCGCCGAATCGGTCTTCGGCATCTGCGACGCGCTGCAGGACATCGCCGGCCTGCGCGGCGTCTACGGTCCAGCTTTTGGAAAAACAAAACCCGCCCTGCCTTTGCCGCAAGCGCGCATCGCTTCTTAGGAGAACGCCCATGACCCTGGACAAGAAAATGCGGATCCTGATCGTCGACGACTACACGACGATGCTGCGCATCCTGCGCAACCTGCTGCGCCAGCTCGACCTCAACAATGTCGATGAGGCGCAGAACGGCGAGGAAGCGCTGTTCAAGCTGCGCAAGGAGACCTTCGACCTCGTCATCTCCGACTGGAACATGCAGCCGATGACCGGCATCGACCTGCTGCGCCAGGTTCGCACCGACCTCAAGCTCAAGCGCATTCCCTTCATCATGGTCACGGCCGAGAGCAAGACCGAGAACGTCATCGTCGCCAAGCAGGCCGGCGTCTCCAACTACATCGTCAAGCCGTTCAACGCCGAGACGCTGCGCATGAAGATCGAAAGCGTCTTCAAGGTCGCGGTCTAGCGCCATGGGCAATCCCGGCGAGCAGGGCGTCCCCTTGCAATTGAACAACGCGCACGGCTATCTCGACCGCGTCATCCGCGAATTGCACGCCATGCGGACGGAGAAGAAGCACCCGCTGGTCGGCGTGCTGCAATATCTCTCCGATCACATCCGCCATACCCGCACCGAACTGGGCGCACTGCGTCCCAGGGGCGGCGACATCCTCTCGACCACGGCCGATGAGCTGGAAGAGATCGTCGCCGAGACCGGCCGCGCCGCCAACGAGATCATGGGCGCCGCCGAGGCCATCGAACAGCTGATGCCGCGCGTCGGCAAGGACGTGGCGGTCGAACTGCTCGCCGCCGTCACGCGCATCTACGAGGCATCCGCCTTCCAGGACATCACCGGCCAGCGCATCACCAAGATCATCCGCGCCGTGCAGGATATCGAGGACAAGATCGACACGCTGGTCGGCGCCTGCGGCGAGCCGGACGGCGAGACCGGCGCGCCGGAGCGTTGCGGCGACGAAGCCCTTCTGAACGGGCCGCAGCTCGCCAAGGCGGCGAACACCCAGGACGACATCGACGCGCTGTTCGATTCCCTCTGACTTCGAGTGCCTGACGATGAACGCGCCCGTCTCCCCGCCGCCGGCAAACGCCTCCGAAATCACGGATGCGGATCGCGACGCGCTGCACATCCTGCCGCTGGCGACGCTGCCGATCGTTCATCCGGTGCTGCGCCGCGCCCGCCTGGTCAAGAACTCGAAGCTGGACTCGGCGGTCGAGATCTTCAACGCGCCCGGTTGCGGCAGCGGCCAGTTCGACGTGCCGGAAATCTCCAAGCTGTTCGGCCTGCAGAAGACGCCGCCCGATCCCGATGTCGAACTACTGCAGCGCGTCGCGGTGCTGCCCAGCTACGACGTCTACAGCCTGCGCATCCTGTTGCGCGCCTGTTCGGTTCCGATCGCCGACAAGTCGTCGCTCAACCTGTCGCCGGATAAGATCGACTCGCTCAGCGCCTATATGGCGACCTTCACCCGTCCCCTGGTCGAGGAGATTTTCGGTACGGGCACCAATGTCGAGCACTTCACCGACATCCTGGGCATGTTCCGCGATTGCAGCGCCCGGACGGTGCTGTCGCGCCTCGCCACCATGGCGGACAAGCTCGGCATTCCCGTGCCCGGCATCCCGAAATTCCTCGAAGACTACGCCGACATCTTCATGTCGCTGTCTTACTACAAACAATGTCTCGATCAGTTGTTGCCGCAGGTTCAGGCCTTCATGATCTCGCTGGCCGACATCCGCGGCAATCATCAGCTGCGCAACGACGCCAATCTGATGAAGACGGTCGACTTCACCGAAGCGACGATCAACGGCACGCTGGCCAACATCACCGGCCGCCTGGAGAGCTTCGACAAGAGCACCGCCGACATGTGGCGCAATCTCTCGGCCGAACGCTTCCGCAAGATCGAGCAGCTCATCCTCAGCTATCACACTGTCATCGGCGGTGTGCTCTGCGCCCTCAGCGTCAAGATGAACGCCTGGACGCGGCAATTCCCCGCCGCCGGTTCCGCCGGCCCCGTCCGCCGCGCCGCCTTCATCATGTCCGACATGCGCTTAGGGATCGACCGCATCAGCGCGATCGAAGATACAAGGCCGGTGTTGTCGGAGTTGAACGAGTAGTCTTACCCTCACCGGAGGGGAGGGTAAAAGCACGCGCTTGGCGCTATGCTCGTTTCGGGCGACAGGTCACCTGGCATGGCACTGCAATCGACATCGTTGGACGCACCTCGCCGCTGGAGCGCGGCCGATGTCGCCGTCGGCGTCGGCGCCGTCCTCGCCACCGCCATCCTCTTCTACATCGACAGCACCCAGCCGCGCGGCGTGATCGACGGCGTCGGCTATCCTGCGATCGTCGCGGTTGCGTCGCGCTTTGGGCGCCGTCCGCTCCTGGCAAGCGCCGTGCTGTGCACGGCGCTTATCGTGGTCGCGCATTTTCTCCTACCCGATGCCGGCATCAGCATGGCCGGCGAATTGGGCAATCGCGCCTTCGGCCTGGCTTCGATCTGGATCATCGCCGAATTGATGCGGCACCGGCTGGGCATCGAAGCCCTGAACCGCGAGCGCACTCGGATCCTGCGCAAGAACCAGGCCGCCCTGGCGCGCATCGTGCGCGAAGCGCTGGTCTTAGAGCGCACCTTCAGCGAGCGCATCAAGCTGGTCACCGAGATCGCCGGGCAGACGATCCAGGCCGATCTCACCGGCGTCTTCCGCTTCTATGAGCGCGGCCTCTTGATGCGCTGCGTCGATGCCTATCAGGCCGCCACGGCGAAGCATTTTGTCCTGATGGACATCCGCACGCCGGACACGCCGGGCTACGACCGGCTGGTCCGCGACGACTTCACGCTGGTGGTCGACGATTTGCAGAAGACCCCGATCTTCGGCGCGCGACAGCTCATGGTGGAGTCCCTGGACGTCCGCGCCTCCCTCGCCGTCGGCATCCTGTCGGGCGCTGAGCTCGCCGGTCAGGTCATCTTCGCCAAGCTCGCCCGGCCTTATCACTGGACTGAGCAGGACATCGCCTTCGCCCGCGCCGTGGGCAATCTTTTGACCACGGTGTTCGCCGCCGAGCGCAACGCCGAGACGCTGGCGGCGCTCGATCTGGTCGGCGAAGGCATCTTCACCGAGAACGAGCAGGGCGTTGCGGTCTACGCCAATGGCGCCGCGGTCGAGATCGCGCTGTCCGGCAACCGATCGGGCGGGACGATGCCGCTATCGGCGATTCAATTTCCCAAGCCCGCCGTCCCGCTGTCCGCCGCCGTCGATCAGACCCTGGTCCAGTTCGGCGGCCGCGAGCTGGAAATCCAGCGCACGCGCCTGCCGGACGGCGGCATCATCAGCCGCGTCAACGACGTCACCATCCGCAACGCCACCTTGCGCGAACGCGACCAGTTGCAGACGCGCCTGCAACAGGCGGCCAAGATGGAAGCCATCGGCCAACTCGCCGGCGGCGTGGCGCATGACTTCAACAATATCCTGGGCGCCATCATGGGCTTCGCCGGTTTCCTGGCGCAGGACTTGCCCGAGACCTCCGAGCAGCATCACTTCGCGACGCGCATCCTGTCCGCCTCGCAGCGCGGCAAGGAACTGGTGGATCAGATCCTGACCTTCGCGCGCACGCGCGAGCCCGGCAGCGACGTCGCCGATCTTGGCCGCGCCCTGCGCCAGACCGGTGAACTGGTCCACGGTTCCTTTCCCGCCTCCATCGTTCTGGATCTGGCGACCGAGGCCGATGGCATGTTCGTCGCGTGCGGTCCTTCGCGCCTGTCGCAGCTTCTGCTCAACCTGTGCATCAACGCGCGCGACGCGATCGGCGAGAAGCCGGGCACGATCACCTTGCGGGTCGCGCGCGTCACGGGCGGCGAGCCGGCCGCGCTGGCTGCGAGCGACAAGCCCTATGAAATCACGGTGGGCGAAGCCGCCGCCGCCGCCGACTATGCCCGCATCCGCGTCAGCGACACCGGCGGCGGCATCGCGCCCGACATTCTCAAGCGCATTTTCGAACCGTTCTACACCACCAAGGATCGCCAGCGCGGCACGGGGCTGGGCCTCGCGGTCGTGCACGGCGTCATCGACTCGGCGGGCGGCTTCGGCCATGTCCGTGCCGTGCCGGGGCAGGGCACTGCGTTCACTGTCTACATTCCGATCGCCGCCTCGGGCGAGGCCGCCATGGACGAAACCGCGCCGTCCAGCGCCGCGCCGCGCGGTTCCGAACGCGTCCTCGTCGTCGACGACGAGACCGACATCGTTGACATGATGGTGATCGGCCTGGAACGCCTGGGCTATCAAGCCGTCGGCGTCAGCGATCCGCGCGAGGCGCTCGCCGCCTTCGTGGAGGACCCCAAAGCCTTCGATATCGTCGTCACGGATCTCGTCATGCCGTCGTTGCGCGGCACCGAATTGATCGGACAGATCAAGGCGATACGCCCCGATATCCTGGCCATCCTGTGCACCGCGTTCAGCGACGGCGCCGTTTCGGGTAGCGCTCACGCTGATCTGGCGGACGCCTCTTTCCGTAAACCGGTGGCGGCGACGGCGATCGCTACTTGCATACGGGCCTTGCGCGACGGGGCCAGGGCCTGACGAAAGAAGCTGCGCTTCGCGGTCAGATGGGATATTCTATGTCCGCCAAGAGGCACAAGACGAAATGAAAATCCTCGTAGCGGACGATCACCCGCTATACCGCGAGGCTGTTATTACCCAAATCCGCCGGCTCTATCCGGCTGCGGAAGTAGACCAAGTCGGAACATTCGACGACATCCTGACTTCGGCGAAGCGCAGCGCGGACGCCTACGATCTCTTCCTCGTCGACTATCACATGCCCGGAATGATGGAGGCTGGAATCGCCAATCTGGCGGCGACATTTTCCGGCACGCCGATCGCGGTGATCTCCGGCACCGCCAACCCCGAAGACGTGCGCGCCTCGATCCGCGCCGGCGCGCGCGGCTTCGTGCCCAAGACCGCTTCCGCGGATCATCTCGCCCACACCATCCAGCTGGTCGTCGCCGGCGGCACCAGCGTTCCGGCCGACATGTTGTCGGCGCCGCTGCCAGCCGAGATCGTTGCCGGTCCCGAATGGCTCGGCCGGCTGTCGCCGCGCGAGCGCGAAGTCCTGGCGGCGGTGGCGCGCGGCGTCTCCAACAAGCAGGTGGCGCGCGAGCTCAATCTGGCCGAAGTGACGGTCAAACTTCACCTGCGCGCCATCTTCCGTAAGACCGGTGCCCATACCCGCTCCGAAGTCGCCGTCCTCGCGACCAAGGCCGGGATTGGTTGAACTGGGTACTTCTACCCCATCCTTCCGTATGCGCGTTCTATTCCTCTGCGCCCGCGCATTGCTGCGCGGAAACACCTATTGAGATCGCCGCAGCGCGGGGAAGTTTCACGGCGTGTCGGATTCCGAAAAAATGGCGGCCTTGGTCGAGCTCGCGGGCGCCGTCGCGCACGAGCTCAACAATATTTTCACCGCCGTCGCCGGCAATCTGTCGCTGCTCGACGAAGACCTGCCGGGCGATGCCGATTCCAGCGCCCGGATCGGCGAAGTCATCCGCACCGCGCAACGCGGCATCGTCCTGTCGTCGAAGCTCCAGGCCTTTGCCGGCCGCCAGCCGCTGCGCCGCAAGCGCAGCGACATCAGCCGCCTGGTCGGCCGCGTCGTCCAGGACCTGCCGCCAGCCCGGCTCGACGGCGTGCGCCTGCGCGTCGCCCTGGCGCGCGAGGAATGCCCGTCCTTTGTCGACGAAGACAAATTGCGCGCCTGCGTCGACGAGATCCTGCGCAACGCGCTCGCCGCCATGCCGGACGGCGGCCAGATCATCGTCGAGACGCGCAGCCACACCGCGGGCGCGGAACCCACCAAGAACATGCCGGCGCTCAGGCCCGGCCGTTATGTGATGATCGCGGTCAGCGACACCGGCAAGGGTATGGCGCCGCACGTCGCGGCGCGCGCCGTCGATCCCTTGTTCACCACCAAGACGCCGGGCATCAACGCCGGCTGGGGCCTCAGCAATTGCGCCGGTTTCGTGCGCCAGTCGGGCGGCTACATGACGCTCGCCAGCAAGCTTGGCCTGGGCACCCGCGTCGAAATCTATCTGCCGCTGCAGCAGGGCTGAATTGCGCCCCGCGCAGGCGCGGCGCATGTCATGCTCAGGTTTCGAAAATCGAAACGGAAGCGCTCCATGTACACGCTGTTCTATTTTCCCGGCAACGCCAGCCTCTTGCCGCACATGCTGCTGCGCGAGATCGGCGCGCCGTTCGAACTGTCGCTCGTCGACCGCGCCAACAACGCGCAAAAGAGCGCCGAATATCTCAAGCTCAATCCGATGGGTCAGATCCCGGTGCTGATCGACGGCGGCCTGGCGATCTCCGAGACCGCCGCCATCGCGCTCCATCTCGCCGACCGCCATCCGCAAGCGGGCCTGGCGCCGCCGCTCGCATCGCCGTTGCGCGGCCCCTATCTCAAATGGATGCTGCTGCTGACCAACGCTCTGCAAACGCAATATCGCGCCTGGTTCTATGCCCACGAGTTCGTCGACAACCCGGACTACGTCGACTCGGTGAAAGCCGCGACCGCGGCGCGCATCGGAAAGACCTTCGCCGTCTTCGCCGATCATCTGGAGGCGAACGAATGGCTGCTGGGCGAAGAATTCTCTGCCGCCGATCTGTATCTTTTCATGATGGTGCGCTGGGGCCGCGCCCTGCCGTCGCCGCCACGGCTGATCCCGTCGCTGGCGCGCCATGCCGGGCGCGTCGCATCGCGGCCGGCGGTGCGCGAAGCGTTGAAGGTCGAAGGCGTCGCGCCGCCCTATTTCTAGCCGCGCCTGTCAGGCGTCCCAATTCACCCTGCGCGACGCCACCAGTCCCAGGACGCCGCCGATCACGGTCCAGCCGGGGCCGCCGAAGGTGTAGCCGAACAGCGCGATCGAGAAGCCCGGCGCCAGCCGGGCGGCGAGCGCGCCGGTCAGGAGTATGGCAAGACCGCCGAACAGCTTCTGTTTCCAGTCTCCCCAAAAGAATATCGCTCTGGCGCCGCCGGCCGCGACGCACATGAGCAAGGGCGCGGCAATGGCGCAGATCCCGGCGCCAATCCCCGCATGGATGACGGCCAGGACGGCGACGAGCGCGCTGGCCGCCGCGTAAGCCATGATGATCCTGCGCATGTGCAGGTGCTGCACCAGCGCCGTGACGGCGCGGCCGGAGGCGTTGGTCATCGTCTTGTCAATGCTGCTTTCATCGCCCGCGCCACCCGCGGCTCGCACATCAATGAAACGTTGCTGCCGGCCAATGCGTTCAACGCCCGGCCGGTTAGGGCGGACCGACAAGAGTCGGCTGTAAGTCTTTGAAAAAATGGCTCCCCGGGCCGGATTCGAACCAGCGACCAACCGGTTAACAGGCTTAGCTGATGCGTTTCACGGCGACAGGTCGCAACCCGTCGCAATGAAAAAACCGCAGCTATCCTAGAAAAATAGTCGCCGTCGGTTGCCTCCTGTCGCGACGCGGAGCACCCTAGCGCGTGCTCCTGCACCCACGGGGTACGGAAAAACGATCATGCCGCGCGTCAATCTCACGGACCGGTTCGTCCACAATGCCAAGCCCGGCGCATCCGGGCGGGCCGAGTATTTCGATGCCGGCACGCCTGGTCTTTCGCTCCGCGTCTCTGACGGGGGCAAGAAGTCATGGAGCTATTTCTTCACCTCGCCCAAGGACGGCAAGCGCGCGCGGTTTACGCTGGGTGCTTACCCGAGCACCTCCCTCGTGGGCGCAAGGACGCGGGCCATCGAGGCCAAGGGCCACGTCGACGACGGCAACGATCCTCGAGACATGGGAAACGCCAGCGCGATCACCGTGGCGACGTTGGTCGCGTCCTATCTCCAAAAGCACGTCCGGCCCAATTTGCGCACCGCGAAGGAAATAGAGCGGCGATTCGAGAAGAACATCCTTCCCTCCATGGGGTCGATCCGACTTGGCGATCTGCACCGCAGGGACGTCAATCGCGCCGTCGATCCGATTATGGCGCGGGGCAGGGCCATAGAGGCGGCACGCTGCTTTGAGGACGTGCGGGCGCTTCTGCGATGGGGTCTCGCTCGCGGCGATCTGGACCGCAATCCCGTCGATGGAATGAGGAAGCCCGCCACATCGACCCCGCGCGAGCGCGTGCTTTCCGACGAAGAAATCCGAACGCTATGGACGAAACTGCCAGTGGCGCTCGCCAAGTCGAAATCGGCCCAGCGCATCGTCAAACTTTGCCTCATCACGGCCCAGCGCGTCGGCGAAGTGTCGGGCATGGCGGCTGCCGAACTCGATTTGGACGAGCGGACTTGGACTCTTCCGGGCGCCCGCACCAAGAACGGCCATGGTCACCGCATCCCGCTGACGCCGCTGGCGCTGGAAATCATTGCCCAAGCGATGAAGGACGCAGGAGAGGGCGCGGCATTTGTCTTTCCGAACACCGATGGCGATGGACCTCTCCCTGCCCAAGCCGTCGCAAAGACCGTCATGCGGGCGCAGGAGCGTCTCGGCTTGGCGCATTGGACGATGCATGACCTTCGCAGGTCCGCCGTGACCGGCATGGCGAGCCTGGGCGTGGCGCCCATCGTGCTCGGCCACATCATCAACCATCGCTCTGTGACCAGGGCGGGCGTCACGCTTTCGGTCTATTCGCACTACGATTACGGCGCTGAACGAGAGCAAGCCCTCCAACTCTGGAGCGAGCGGCTCTCTGCGATCGTCGCGGGGGACACGGCGAAGGTCATTCCCCTGCAGCGCGGGAATCCAATTTCCGCGTGATATAAGTTTCCGAGGCGCGGCTAGGTTTGGCCGCCGAAAAGTCCGTTCCGCACGGACTTGCCGCGCCTTTCACCCTGCGGGCGCCGTGCGGAGGCGCAGTTGCGACACCCAGGACGTGCGGCGAGCGCGTGCGCCTATCCCGCGTTGACGGCAGCCGACATCACGGCTGTCGCGCGGGATCTCGGACTGTCACCGCCGCGGCCGGTCGATCCCGACACTTCCGCCGAGCGGCTGAATCACGCGATCCGGCAATATCTGGATGGCGGTCTCAGCCTGCCGGCGAAGGAGCGTCTCGCCGCCGACTTAGAGGCATCGGCGATCAGATATCAGCGGGCGACGTTGCACGCCGATGATCGAAGGCAGGCTAGGACACTCCGCGATCTGCGCTCGTTGCTGCGTCAGCCCGGCGCGGCCGAATTACTCGGTGCATCGGCTATCGACAGCGCGTTGCACGATGCGCCGCGCGAAAAGGCCATTGAGAGTGTGCGCTCTGCGGCTTCCGAACATCGCCATCGTCTCGACCGAGAGCAGCGCCGCGTGGTGGGCGACGATGGCTGGCCCGTCTACACCGGGTCCAAGCCGCGCCATCGCCCGCAGGAACGCGCCTGGCGGTCTCTCGCCGAAATCCTGCTGGACGAGGTGTGGCCGCACCATTCCGGCCGCGAGCCCACGGTCACCGTCGATTCAGTCGGTCGGCCGGCCGCACGCACATCCGCGGCGGCCGACTTTGGCGCGCGCCTTCTTGAAATCTGTTCGGAACGGCTTGCCGATGACACGGCGGCGCACGCGCTTCGCGGTCATGGTCCACGTCTTCTCGCCTTTATCGAAGAGCGTCAGCGGCAACGGCGGCGCTGATAATTCTGACTTCCCCCGTTTGGCGTAGCGCCGGCATCGCGGCGTAGCGTCTTGTCGCAACGTTCAGCGACGAGGACGAAATGCCAAACGACGATGATGACCTGCTGACGATCGATGAGGCCTGCGCCTTGGTCGGCGGCGCGACGAGACCGATCAACCGCGCGACGCTCTACAAGGGCATCAAAGCTGGCAGGTTTTCGGCACCCATCAAGATCGGCCCGCAAACATCCCGATGGCGGCGCGGTTCACTGCGCGAAGATATCAGGCGCCTCGCTGACGCCGCGGACGCGCGTATATGAGCCCGCCCGATGACGAACGTCGGCAGGCGCGCGCGCTTCTGATCGACACGCTGCAGTCCAACCTGGGAGCACGCAAAAGGCTCGCTGATCATCTGGATGAGCTCATCGAACGCGGGCGCGCTTCACCGCTCTCGCCCGCGGCGCTCGATCTCGTCGAACAGATCTTCCGCGAAATCGACGCCGTCGATGATCTGATCGGCGAAGGCCGGCAACTCCTCCATCAGCTTGGCGATTGACAATGGCCGGAAAGAAACCCGCCCCCGGCGCTGGCGCGCGCGGGAGCGGTGGCAACGATATCGGTGGGGCCGACAAGGCGGACCATAGCGCCGAAGGCGAAGGCGTAGAAGATCGCGCGCCCGATTCCGAATTCACGCGTCAGCAATTCTGGTTCCTTCGGCAGGTGGCCGTCGACCGGCCGACCAGCCGCGCAGCTGACGAGACGCCGCCGCACAAGCTGGCCCTGCCGGTTGCGTTCGTCTTCGCCGACCATGCGAACAGAAAAACCGGGCTGATGTTCCCCAGCCAGGGAACGGTTGCCCGGATCATTGGCGTCGACGCCAGGAGTGTCCGCGCCTGCATCAAGGCGCTTGTCGACAGAAAACACCTGACCTTCGCGGGCTGGATCCGGCCCCCCAACTCTCTTGCGAACGTCAAAGCCTACCGGTGGAATGTGCACGATCAGCGGGTGGAGAAACGCTTCGATCGCATTGCGCTGGGTCTCGTTCGACCCGGCGAGGATTTTCCGGGTGTCGCCGCGTCGGCGCCGCTCGATACCCGGCGAGAATTTTCCGGGTCAACACAAAATTCCCCAGTCAGGACGGAGCCGCACCCGGAAAAATTGGGTCGAGCACCTGGAAAATTTTCGTCGAGCACCCGGAAAGATATTTCCGACAAACCGTCTGGTAACCGTCAGGAACCGTCCGAGACAACAACAACGGTGTCGTTGCCGCGCCGGGAGCAATTGGAAGAACGAGAAAAAGCACAGCTTCAGATGGCATCCGAGATTCTGAGCCTGCCGCTCGACCAGGAGAGGCTTGAGCACTGGCGCACGGATCTAGCGAAGCTGGCCGCGAAGGGACTCGATTTCGAAACCCATGTCGTCCCGGTCATGCGCGATGAGATCAGGAAACGGGCGGCCGCCGGCGAGGCAATGGATGTTGGTAGGCTGACCTGGTTTCGGAAACCAGCATTGAAATATCGCGACGCACTGGAATTCTTCGTCAAGCCAGGACCGGCGGCTGCTCCTGCGCCAACGGCAGCAGAGCCACCGAAGGCTGCACGCTCAGTTCGCACGGCACCCGCGCAGATGCCCGTGGTGCGCATCCCGACCTTCCAGGAGCGAATGGCCAGCGATGCCGCATACCTCGTCCACGCGGCAGCCGTCGGGGCTGGCAAGCCCTATTGCCGGCGGCAGTGGGCGAAAGAGCTGGCTGTCATGGAGCGGGAAGGCCTCGCATCGGAATTCGTGGTCGGCGCGTTTTGGCGGGCAGCGATCGCGCGCACGCTCCCGCGGCGCTTGATGAGCCTTTGCCCGCTTGAAGCAGATGCGCGCGCGCTCAAGACCGAAGCGACGGCGCGCGGCCTCGCCTGGTGGGACGATGAGCAAGGCAGGCTCGAGCACGCCTTTGTCGATCGCCAATCGGTGAACACAGATCCGCCGCCGCCTGCGGCATCCGCTGAAGGTATCGCATGACCGAACCCAAGGGACTCTACTCGCCAACGGCTTCATTGCTCGCGCTTCGGACCGTCGTGCATGCGATCGAGGTTGAGATCGCCGCCTGCATAGCAGCCGGCGTGCGGATGCCGCGGTGCCGCCAAGAAGAATTGGCCGACGCGCTGCTTCCAGTCGCCGCCGAAGCGCAACGCTATGCGCTGGAGCTTCCGGCGGCAGAGCAACTGCTTGTGGCGGAAGCGCGCGCGCGCATGGTCGCCGCCTTAGCTCGGCGCGAACTACCCACCGCAGCGTCGCGACCAACGAGGGCCAAGCCATGCGCACGGTGAACTTGGCTGCCCATAGGGGGGTGAAAACTTTGACGGGTCACCCCCGGAAACCGGTGGCCGCCCCACAATTCACGAAATGGGAATCTCGGACCCCCCGGGTGGCAGGCCGCCGGCGAGCCGGGCCGCCAGGAGTGTTCTGAGATGCGAACGAAACCGCGCAAGCCAACTCGGCTGAAGGCTCTCGAAGGCCGCCTCGATCCTCGCTATGCGTCAAAAAACGAACCGAAGCCGCTTCGCAGCGGTGCGCCGTCGCCGCCGGAATGGCTCACGCCAGCGGCGCGTTCATTCTGGGACGCTGTCGTGGGCGAACTCGCTGCAATGGGGGTGATTGCTCGCATCGATTTCGCGGTCGTGCAGATCGCAGCCGAGGCCTACAGCGCATGGCGCCGAGCAGAGGAAGTCGTCGAGCGGATGCGGGCAGCTGATGCAACGACTCAAGGTTTGTTGATGCGAATGCCGGGTGGCAGCGTCGTGGCGAATCCAGCGATCTACATCGCCGCATCGGCTCGGCGCGATCTGCTGAAAGCCCTGGCTGAGATCGGGCTGACGCCGAGTGCCCGTGCCCACTTGGAAGCCGTACCCGACGAGGGATCTGACGAGATCTGGCGAAAATATTTCCCGGCAGGTGATCGCCGTGGCTGAGCTCGTCACGCCCGAATCCATCAACCGAACGTTGGCGGCGCTGACGACGCTTTGCGGCCAGGCGGCCGACGTCGCGCGGAACCTCAAGCAGCTGCGCGAGCGTGCGGCCCGTCACGAGGACGTTTCCGCTGAGCGCGCCGCGAGCGAGGATCGTCTGCGTGATTTGATGGCGGAAATCGATCACCTCAGCCTGCCGCTCGAACTGCTGAGCGCGCCGACGCCGGGAGAACCGAATTGACGCGGCGGGCAAGGCGCGACTATGGTCCGCGCAAGTCGCGGCTGAACACCATATCGCCCGATGATCATCTTCGACGCCGTGACTTCCATATCCGGCCCGAAGCGCACGATGAATTTCGAAGGGCGCGCCCGGCGCACCCAGCGCTTCGATCGATGGTGAGCCTGTGAAACTTCTGCCCGTCCAAATTCCGCCGCGCCCGGCAGGCCTTCGTGTCGACGGATTCGCTGTCGACCACCCGCGCTTCAGTGCGGATGCAGGTACTGGACTGATCGAAATTTTTGATTCGATCGGCGATCAAGGTACGACGCCCACGCGAATTTCGGCAGCGTTGCGGAGCATTGGCGCCAAGCGCGCCGTGGTTGAGATCAACTCGCCAGGCGGCAGCGTCTGGGATGGTTTGGCGATCTATAACTCGTTGCGAGGGCACGCGGCCGGCGTCACGACAAGGGTGCTTGGCTTGGCCGCGAGCGCCGCGAGCGTCGTGGCAATGGCCGGCGACCGCCTCGAGATGGCCAAGGCTTCGCAGCTGATGGTTCACAGAAGCCAGGGCGTCGCGATCGGCAACGTCGACGCAATGTTCGAAGTAGCGGGCGTTCTTGAGCAGATCGACTCTGTAATGGCGGGCGTTTACGCCGCACGCAGCGGCGTTCCTCTCGATCAAATCGTCGCGATGATGCGCGCAGAAAGTTTCATCGCGGCTGAGGACGCCGTCGCGCTTGGTCTGGCCGACGCGCTCATTGCCCGCGATGCGACGCCGCCGCCAGCACGGGCGGCGTCGAAGCTCGCAGTTGAGCACAGCCTGCGCGAATTGGGCCTTTCACGCAGCGTCGCTGGCCGAGCCGCAGGCGCTGCCTGGGCCACGATTCGAAACGGCAATGCCGAGCCCGAACCTGAAATCGATTTGAACGCGATCGCCAACGCGATCGCCAAAAACGTCGCGACACACACGCCGCGGCGAACACGCTGAACGAAGGGGATCCTAACCATGCCTGCTATCCGCACTACGGAAGAAATCGTCGCCGCAATCGACACCGAATTCGCGAAGTTTTCCGCCGCTTTGAAGGACAACAGCGCGGCGCTCGAAGCGAACGGTGCTTCGATGGCGCAGCTGCAGAGCAGAATGCTCGGCGTCGAGCAGGCGATTGCCGCCGCCAATCGCGGTAGCGGTGGCGGAATGTTCACACCGCGCTCGTCGACTTGGGGCGCCCAGGTGCTCGAACACGAACGATTCAAGTCGTTTCTCGCGAACGGCCATAGCGGCAAAGTGAGTCTCAACATCAAGGCCGAGATCACCGTGCCCTCTGGAACCGAGCAGCGGGATTTGGTGATGCCGCAACGCGATGGAATCGCGCCCCTCGGACAGCAGCTTCTGACCGTGCGGGATCTGTTGACGGTCATCCCCACAACCAGCAACAAAATCGATTTCTTGCAGCAGACCTCGCGCGACTTGAGGGCCGCCGGCGTGGCGGACGGAGCCGAAAAGCCCGAAAGCGACATCGGTCTCGCGCTGAAAGAGTCGAGCGTGCGCACGATCGCGCACTGGGTTGGATGTCCGAAGCAGTCGCTCGATGATCTGCCTGAGCTCAGCGCTCTGATCGATTCCGAGCTTGTTTTCGGCCTGAGGCGTGAAGAGGAAGCGCAAATTCTGGCCGGCGATGGCACAGACCAGAACCTGCTCGGGATCATTCCGCAGGCGCTGCCGTTCAGTGCGCCGTTCGTCGTTGCCGATGAAAATCCGCTGGATCGAATCTTGTTGGGGATCCTCCAGGCGGCTCAGGCTCGGTTGCCTATCGATGCTGTCGTCGTCAACGATCTAACGTGGGGCCAATTGATCAGCTTGAAGGACGGCGAGCAGCGATATTTGTCAGGCAGCGGCGGCGGACCTTTCGGCTCGATCGGCAACCAGCTTTGGCAGGTGAGGGCGATTCCGACACCTGGCATGGAGCGCGGCACCGCACTTTGCGGCGCGTTCAAGATGGGCGCCAGAATTCATGACCGCCAAACCCCGACCGTCGAAATCTCGACGGAAGATCGGGATAATTTCATCAAAAATATGGTAACCATCCGTGCCGAAGAGAGGCTGGCGCTGACGGTTCGGCAGCCGGATAGCTTCGTCTACATCGATCAGCTCGGCGACGGCCTCAGCGGCTGATCAGCTGCGTTCAGGTTTGCGGCACGCATGACGCTGCTGCAGGTGGAAGGGCCGGTCGCTCAGCGATGCCTCGCAATGTAGCCGGCCCTTCCATCACCGGCCCGACGGAAGTGTGATCTCGCGCAAGTCGATGCTTCCGTCTCGACCTATGCCATCACCAATGCACTTGAATTGCCGGTGCTTGTCGCCTGATCCCGAGGGCGTCGTAGATGTCGGTATCGATCAAACTGATGACCTGATCGAAGTCGTCGGGGCTTCCGACTGGCAAATGCGGCAACACCAGCGGGAGTCCACGGAGAACATGTCGGTCCATCCCGGAATTGCTGAATGGGCCATGATACGTAAGGTCGCTCTCCAGCGTGGAAGGGAATTTTGCGATCTCAACTTTTAGCGCATATTCGGCATTCGGCGCGCCCGCCGATTTTCGAAGTCGATCCAGCAGGGTCAGAGCGCTGGCCACACCACCCAAAACCCAACTGTGAAAGAGGCCGAGCTCGTCCGACCATTGTGCCCTCGGGCTCTTGACCGGGTTCCGAAACCAAACATCCACCAAGCCGTCCTGGAATTGGTCGTAGATCAATCCCTCTGCGGCCGAGTGGGACGATTGGCGAATACCCCGCACGATTGGACGTTCGTCGGTCGCCAACAATGGCGTTTGCAATTTCATTTTCCGACCATTGAAGGTCGCATCGAAGTCTTTGGTCATGAGTCCAAAGTCGGCGCGACCAAAGAGTCGACCGGGGTCAGGCAATTTTTCCAACGGCACCCCGGTGACGCGAAATCCGGCACACTCGATTTCGTTGCACCACTCAGCGAACACGGATCTTCGCCGCGAAAAGGTCTTCATTATTTCTTCGAAACCCCGAGCCACGTTCAGAGTCATCTCCTGAATGTCGCGCATCGTCATTCTCACCGTGCTTGAGCCACGCCGAACGAAGGCCGCGCCGGTCGAGTTCAGACGATGGGGGGCCGAGCGCGAGGCGTTGCAATGAAGGACCAAAATGCCTTTGTCGCCGCTTGTGATGACGGGGTGCACCTCGAGCCGCGGCAACGGTGGGTCGATGCAGGCTCGAGCCTGATCCTCGAAGCGCCGCGCCAGTTCCCCGACGCGCGGCAAAGGCACAATCGAACTCGCGCGAGGCGGTTTCTCTTTTGTTTCGGCGATCCCGACGATGACAAACCCACCCTGCGCGTTTGCGAACGCAACGGCTTCAGCCAAGATTTCGTCGCGGGCGTAGTCACTGACCTCGTTCTTTCCCGCCAGCCAGGGTGCGACCTTCCCCTGCTTGTCTGGCAGCGTTTGCTTGAATTCGACCTCATATCCTTCGGGATAGCCCTCACCGACGAGTTGCTCGATGTCGCGGAGTTGAATCTCCCGAACTGGCTTCTCAAAGAAAGAAATGCCCAACGGGATCTCCTACAGCACTCGCGGCGAGCCCGGCTCCAAGATTGCTGTGCGGACGCGGCGACTCGCGCGCAAGGATATCGCGTAGGAAGCCCGTACGGCGGCAGCTTTTACCCCGGGTATTCCGAGGCGGGGCCGATACAGATCGCGTTCCTTGGTGCGCTACGGGGGCCAGGCGGGCCGATCTCTCCGTACCCCAGGCGTACCCAGGCGCGTTTGACATGGCTAGCCCACCTGCCAGAAATCCCGCTAACTCTTTGATTTGAAATGGCTCCCCGGGCCGGATTCGAACCAGCGACCAACCGGTTAACAGCCGGTTGCTCTACCGCTGAGCTACCGAGGAACACATTGGGAGGGGGTGTCTAACCCGTCTCTTTGACGATGGAAAGCCCCAACTTGCTGGTGGCGCTGCGCGGTGGGTTGGCGGGTGGCACCGCGCAGCGCCACCTAAAAAGAAGACGATGGAAAGCCCCAAGACGGCCTTGCGGAGCGGGTTGGCTGGGCGGCGCTCCGCAAGGCCGTCCAAAAAAAGAGGCCGGGTGTTAGCCCGGCCCCAAGGCGTTGGGTAATGGTGGGGTGTCTTCAAGGGAAGACGAGGGAACCTTGCGCGCTTAAGGTTAATAAAACCTTAACATGCCCAATATTGGGGCAGGTAGTTGTACCCCATACCGTTTCGGAGCCCCCCACAGGATGGGTGGACTGCCATGCGGCCCTTGGCAAAGTTGCATTGGCTTATATCTACGCGGGGCTGCGGCGCCTTCGTGCCGTCGGCGGGAGGGACTGTCATGCGAACTGTCACCGCAGTGATTGCCGGCGCCTTGCTGCTGGCTTTTTCGAATCAGGCCGTGGCGGACCCGCCGCCGCCCAGGACCATCCAGGAGCTGGACCGCCAGCTCGTCGGTCTCTTCGCCAAGGGGCACATCCCCGGCGTCTCGGTCGTGCTGATAGAGAACGGCCAGGTGACCTTCGCCAAGGGCTACGGCCTCGCCGATGTCGCGAACCGGATCCCCGCGACGCCCGACACGCCGTTCCGCGCCGGCTCGATCTCCAAGAGCTTCACCTCCATCGCGGTGATGACGCTGGTCGAGCAGCACCGCCTGGATCTGAACCAGCCGATCGCGGCGCTGGTGCCGCAAGTGCGCTTCGTCAATCCCTGGGAGCAGACCGATCCGGTCCGCCTCGTGAACCTGCTCGAGCACACGACCGGCTGGCCCGATATCGCCACGCGCGTCCTCGCCAAGGACGAAAAATCCTGGAGCACGCTGCAGGGCCTGCAGTTCACGATGCCCGACTTCGTCAGCCGCTGGAAACCGGGCACCTTCACCGTCTACAACAACGCCGGACCCGCCGTGGCCGGCTATGCGATCGAGAAAGTCACGGGCAAGAGTTTCGATGCCTATCTGCGCGATGCGGTGCTGCGGCCCATGGGCATGGCGACCGCCGATTTCGGCCTGACGCCCGATCTCGCCAGGCGCATCGCCAAAAGCTATGCGCCCGACGGCACCATCACGCCCTATCAGTACATCGTGCTCAAGCCCGCCGGCTCGCTGAACGTCAGCGCCCGCGAGCTGGCGCAACTCGCGCGCCTGATGCTCGGCAACGGCACGGTGGACGGCCACCGCATCCTGTCGCCGCAATCCATCGCGCGGATCGAGCGGTCGGAATCCGACCTCGGCGCAAAGTACGGCTTTCACAACGCTTACGCGCTCGGCAACGCGCCGTTTCCCGACACCGGCATGACCTTCCGCGGCCACAATGGCAGCATCGATTCCTTCACCTCGGTGATGGGCTACAACCGCGCCACCCATTCGGCCTATGTGCTGATGGCCAATGGCGGCGAGGGCGTCAATTTCGCCACGCCGCTGTCGCAGCGGGTGCAGGGCTACCTCACCCGCGGTCACGCCATGGCGCCGCCGCCGACCGTCAAGCTGCCCCAGGCCGAGCTTGAGAATTATGCAGGCTTCTACCGCAACATCACGCCGCCGAACGATTTGCTGCGCCCTTACGTCGAGATTCTGGGCCTGGTGCGGGTCTCGGCCGGCGCAGGGAAGTTGAATGTCAGCGGCAGCGACTGGCTTCCCGTCGGCCCGCACAGCTTCCGCCGCGACGACCGCGAGAGCGCGACGCTCGCCTTCGTCGAGGACGGCGGCAACGTCTACAAGGTCGGCCCCTTCAACGCCGCCGTGAAGGAGCCGCTGTGGCGGGTCCTGTTGATCTGGCTGACCGGCGCGCTGATCGCGCTCGGCGCGGTCTTCGGCCTCGCGATGCTGATCCCCTGGCTGGTCTTCTGGTGGCGCGGGCGGCTGGCGGCGCGCGGCGGCCTGACGCTGCGCCTGCTGCCGCTGGCCTCGATCGCGGCGCTGGCCGCGATGTTGGCGATGCCGTTGCTGGTTTTCTCGGACGCCGGCGCCTCTTCCGTGCACCAGCTCGCCGACATCGGACCGTATTCGCTCACCATCCTGGCGTGCAGCGTTCTGTTTCCCGTGGCTGCGCTCGCCGGCCTGTGGCTGGGCATCCGCAACGGGGCCGCGCCGCTCGTCGTCCGCGCCTATGTCGGCTTGACGTCGCTGGGACTGACGGCCGCCGCGAGCTATGCCGCCTATATCGGCTGGTTCTCGATGCGCACCTGGACGATGTAGCGCCCCAAAAAGCCGGACGCCGCACAAAGCTGTTGACTACTGTGTGAAGCTATGTATAGTGCGCCATACGTTAAAGTGTGGCACATGGCATCTGCGACCGAAGACTCCGGCGAAAAGATCGAACTCGAGCTGCGGCGCGGCGCGCTGGTGCTCGCGGTCCTCTCGCGCCTGCGCAAGGCCGAGTACGGCTATTCGCTGCGCCAGGCGCTCAGCGCGCGCGGCATGCCGATCGAGGAGGGCACGCTCTATCCGCTGCTGCGCCGGCTGGAATCCCAGGGGCTGCTCGCCAGCGAATGGCGGATCGAGGACGGCCCGCCGCGCCGCTACTACGTGCTCAGCCCCGACGGGCTGAAGACCTACCGCGAATTGACGAAAAGCTGGCGCGCGCTCGCCGCCACCATGGCCGGATTGCTGGACTAAAGGAGATGACGATGGACGTTCACACGCTGATCGAATTTTATGTCGAAGACGTGACGCGGCAATTGCCGCGCAAGCTGCGCGCCGATGTCGGCAGCGAATTGCGCGCGCTGTTGGCCGAGGAAATGGCCGGCAAGTCGCCGCAGGAAGCGACGGCGGCCTTGCGGAAATTCGGCCGCCCGTCGGAAGTCGCGGCGCGCTATCATCCGACGTTCACGCTCATCGATCCCGCCGACACCCGCGCCTTCATGATCGCGGCGCTGGCGGGCGTCGTCGTCGTTGCCATGATCGCGGCGCTGGTGAACGCGCGCTATGGCCACGACATGTCGAACGTTCTGGTGCTCGCCTGGCTCGGCTTGCTGACGCTGTATTTCGGCATCAAGAGCTGGAGCCTGCGGCGCTGGCCGGCGAGGGGCCAATGGAAGCCGCGCGACCGCGCCGTCGCCAACCGCTTCGGCACCGCCGCGCTGATCGCCATCGCCCTGGTCGGCATCGTCTGTTACGGCGCGCCCGACTGGCTGTTCGGCCAGTTCATCCCGGGCGGCAAGCTTCCGGCCGTGCTGGCTTACACCGATGACTTCCGCACGTTCCGCCTGCCATGGCTGCTGGCTGCCTGGGTTTGCCAAGTGCTGATGCTCGCGGTGGTTTTAATCGAGGGCCGCTGGCGGACGCTCACCCGCTGGATCGCGCTGTCGCTGAACGTCGCGGTGATCCTCATCCTGGATTGGTTCCGCTTCGACGGCGCGATGTTCCAGAACGCGCGCACCGACGCCGGCGCGAAATCCATCGTCGCGTTGGCGATCGGCTTCATGCTGATCGACACCGCGGTGAAGATCTACAACGCGCCGGCGATCCGCCGGCCGCCCAAGGCGCAACTGGCCGGCGGCGCGACGCGGTGACCGTCGACGCGCTCAGCCCTTGGGCGCGTCCTTGGTGAAGGCGCCGAGCATGCACGCCTCGCCGGAATCCAGCACGCGGATGACTTGCGTGTTCTCGCAGACTTGGTCGGTCTGAAGGTCGTACGTGATCCCGCCCGACATCGCGCCGGGGCAGGCGTTGCGCAGCGTGTTGCGCCATACCGTACGGTCCTTCATCCGGAACAGGATGATCGTGGGCGAGATCGCCTTGGTGCTGTCGATCCGCGTGAACGGCAGGCAAACGGCCGCCGCCGCCGGCGAGATCGAAGCCGCGAGGATCGCGAGCGCGGCAAGCGTTGCTGTTTTCTTCATATCGGCCTCCGAAGCGTCTGTGACGGCGAACGCGCGCCATCATAGCCGGTTTTCAGACCCATCGACGCTTTCACTTATCGCCGCAGGCCGAAGGACGAGCGCGCCGGTCCCGGCGCCGCTGGGCGAAAGGGCTCGGGCTGCGGGCGGTGGAACTCGGATGGCGAAGGATTTGGTGGCAGGCGAACGGTCTCGCCGATCATCTCGGCCAGGCCGTCGAGTTGCGTGTGGTGCAGGAGCAGGACGCGATTGCTGCGGGCGAGTTGCTCCGCCGCCGGCGTGTAGGATCGGTTGGAAACCACGGCCGCGCATTGTGCGCCATAGTGAACCCGGCCGGCGGCCACTTCCTGGACGGCCTTGTTCCCGATCGGAGTTGCATAGAGCTTGCACTGCAGCGCGACGCGGACACCGGCGCGCTCGGCGACGACGTCGACGCCCTGATCGCCGCTGCCCTTGGTGGTGCGCGCATCCCAGCCCGCTTCGCGCAAACGATCCGCGCAATAGGTTTCGAACTCGATGGGCGACAATTGCTCGACGCAGACGCCGGAAAACGCGGGCGTCTCCACGGCCGCCGCCGCAACTGCGCTGGAGACCAGGCGAACGATCTCATCCCAGTTCTTGTCCGCTGCCTTGCGCTGGCGGTTGCTCAACGTCGTGCTGACCTGGCTGTCGTAGAAATATCGGACTTCCTTGATCCACTTGTCGGTTTGGATCGCGCCATAGGCATCGACGGTGAGAAGCTGCGCCCGGCGTCTGACCAGCGCCGGCATATGCTGATGTGCGGCCCGCATGACGGCCTGCTTGGCGGCCCTCGTCGTCGTCAGGTGAACGATCGCTGCCAACGCGCCCGCTATGATGACGGTCAGGAGTATCGCGGCGCCGACGCCCGGCGCGCGCAGGACGAGCCCTGCGATCAACAAGAGCCCCAGGACAGAACCGCAGCCGGATCGCGCCTTCGCCATCGCGCCAGTTTGGCAACTGACGGTTGAAGGCTGGTAAAGACGGGTGGGAGCGACGACGGTACTTGTCGCTACTGCGCAGCACAGGGTGGCCTGCCAACCGAAGCTCGCGGAAGGCGTCCCGGCCCTCCTACGCTAAAGCTTCGGAGGGCAACCCACGCTCGCTGCGCGAGCGTAGGTTGGAGGCCACGCCCGGAATTGAACCGGGGTTCGCGGATTTGCAGTCCGCTGCGTCACCACTCCGCCACGTGGCCTCACCAAACAACCCCAAAACCCGGCCAAAGCCCGGTTTTGGATGCGGACGGGGGCTATATCAGATGCATGTGCGTTCGGACAACCGGCCGGCGCGCCAGGCCGCGTTGTCAGGTTCCAAACCGGCCCCTATAAGCCAGCGTCCTTAACAGCAGCGAATCGCCATGGCCGACTACGCCGCCCAACGTTTCAACATGGTCGAGACCCAGGTCCGGACCAACGACGTGACCGATCCCAGGATCCACGCCGCCCTGATGGCCGTGGCCCGCGAGCAGTTCGTGCCGGCCGCGCGCCGCGCCATGGCCTATGCCGACGTGCCGGTGGAGGTCGCGCCGGGCCGTTTCCTGCTCGATCCTAGGACCTTCTCCAAGATGCTGCAGCTGGCGGCCTTAAGGGCAGGGGACAGCGTCCTCGATGTCGCCTGCGGCACCGGCTATTCGTCGGTCGTTCTGGGCAAGCTCGTCAAGGCGGTGACCGCGCTGGAGCAGGACGCCGACCTCGTACGCATCGCCTCCGACATGGTGCCGGCCGGCGGCGCCACCAACGTCACCGTGGTGCAGGGCGGCCTGACCGAGGGCGTCAAGGCCAGGGCGCCGTTCGACGCCATCTTCATCGAGGGCGCGGTGGAGGCGGTGCCGGAACAGCTCCTGGCGCAATTGGCCGAGGGCGGCCGGCTAGTCGCGATTCTGAATAGCGGCGCCCAGGGCCGCGCGCATATTTTTCTGCGCGAAAAGGGCCGCATCGGCAGCCGCCCCGATTTCGACGCCACGGTCCCGCTGCTCGGCGGATTCCGCAAGGTGGTTGGATTTGTCTTCTGACATCCCCATGTGATGGGTGCCCCACTTAGCTGGGAAAAACTAGGGGATCTGCGATGAAATTGACGTACCGTTTGGCCGCCCTTTCGCTGTTGGCTGCCGTTATTGCCACGCCCGCTTTCGCGGCGAGGCACCACAAGCCCAAGCCGACACCGGCCCCGACGGTCCTCGCGGGACCGATCACGGCCATGCCGCCGGCGCCGGTCGAGAAGCCCAGCATCACGCTCGCCGACGCGCTCGCCATCGCCTACGAGACCAATCCCCAGCTCGCCGCCCAGCAGGCCAGCCTGCGCGCTACCGACGAGAGCGTCGCCATCGCCAATGGCGGCTGGCGCCCGACGATCTCCGCCGGCGGCACTTATGCGTATCAGCAGTATTATTTCTACCCTCAATCGATCACCGATCCAGTCACACACGCTGTAATCTTCGGCCCGTTCTCGACTATCTCGGCACATCCGGCGCAGGCCGCGCTCACGGTGACGCAGCCGATCCTGCGCGGCGGCCGCACCTACGCCCAGATCGGCCGCGCCAAGGCGCAGGTGCGCGCGGCGCGCGCGCAGTTGATCGCCGCAGAGCAGACCGTGCTGCTCAGCGCCGCGACGGCCTACATGGACGTCGTGCGCGACACGCAGGTCCTGCGCCTGCGCCAGCACAACGTGCAGGTCCTGCAAAAGCAGGCCGACGCCACGCAGGCGCAATTCAATGCCGGCTCGCTCACCCGCACCGACGTGGCGCAGAGCCAGGCGCGCCTCGCCGCCGCGCAGTCCGATCTAACCGCGGCGCAAAGCCAGCTGGCGTCGAGCAACGCCAATTTCATCCAGGCCATCGGCCGCATGCCGGAGACCCTGGAAACCGAGCCGGCACTGCCGCCGTCGCTGCCCACCGGCGTCGACGATTCCATCACGTTGGCGATCAAGCAGAACCCGGCCATTGTGCAGGCGCGAGAGAATGAGATCGTGGCCGACTATTCAGTGGACGATGCCATCGGTGCGATGCTGCCGACCTTTTCGATCCAGGGGCAGTATGCTTATGGCCAGGGTTCGCTGGTTTCGCCGACGGGCACGCTGAACGAGTCCGCCGGTCCGCCCCATACTGCCGATCACGTCGTCAGCATCACCGGCCAGCTCAACGTGCCGATCTATCAGGCCGGCGTCGAGGAAGCGACGCTGCGCCAGGCCAAGGAACTGCACGCGCAAGCGCAGCTCAACGTCTCGGTCTCCGACCGCCAGGTGCGCGACGCCGTGGCCGTCGCCTGGGCCCAGTTCGAAGCCGCCGAGGCCTCGATCGCCTCCAACGAGGCCGCCCAGCGCGCCAACGAGATCGCCTTCGAGGGTGTCTCCAAGGAACAGCAGGTCGGCGGCCGCACCATCCTGGACGTCCTCAACGCCGAGCAGGAACTGCTCAACGCCTCCGTGGCGCTGGTCAGCGCCAAGCGCAACGCCGAAGTCGCCGCCTTCCAGGTCCTGGCCTCGGCCGGCGCCCTGACCGCCAAAAACCTCGCCCTGAAGGTGACCCTCTACGACCCCCTGCTGCACTACGACGACGACGCCGCGGCCTGGATAGGGTTTGGGGACTGACGATCTTACCTCTCCCGCGAGCGGGAGAGGGACGCAAAATCTTACGTTTAGCGTAGCGCAGCGAAGCTAAGCGTTAGATTTTGCTGGGTGAGGGGATCCGTCTCGCGACACCCCCTCACCTGGCTCGCTTCGCTCGCCGTCCTCTCCCGCGAAGTGCGGGAGAGGTTATGTTTTCTGACAAATGTCATGCCGTTAACGAAGTTTTTGCCTTCTGGAGCCCACTGTCCTAGGGTCCAGACGCAGCGAAAGCCGCGCGCAATCCGGAGTCATAGACATGGCGTCAAACCCGCAGCATGAACCCACGATGGAGGAAATCCTTGCCTCCATTCGCAAGATCATCTCGGAAGATTCGACGGAGGCTGCGCCCACGGCGCATGCCGCTCCGGCGCCTGCCGCCCAGGAGGCCGATGTCCTGGAATTGACCCAAGAGGTGGCCGAGGAGCCGCCGCCCGCGCCGAAGCCCGAACCCGTCCGCGCCGCCGCGCCGCCGCCGCCCAAGGCCGACGATCTGGTCTTCGAGACCATTGAAGAGCCGGCGCCGGCGCCCGCGGTCTCCAGCGACGACATCTTCTCCGACAAGACGCGCAAGGCGCTGGACGACAGTTTCAGCCGCATCCCGCAGGCCGTCGCGCCCGCACCGGTCGCCGCGCCGGCGCCCGCCCGCGCGCTGTCCATTCCGGACGGCAGTTCGGTCGAGGCGGTGTTCGAACGCGCCGTCGCCAATGCCTTCGATCCCGTCCTGCATCAGTGGATGGACGGCAACAAGACCGAACTTCTCGCCGCCGTGAAGCCGCTCATCCGCGAATGGATGGACGAGCATTTCCCGGCCCTGCTCGAAGGCGCCGTACGCAACGAAGTCGAACGCGTCGTAAAGGCGCGCGGCGGAAAATAGGCATCGGGCTTGACCCTCCCCTTGAGGGAGGGTCGAAAAAATCGTAGCGAAGCGAAGATTTTTTCGGGGAGGGGTCCGGCGCCAAGCCATGACCCCTCCCCGAAATCGTTTTCGCTTCGCTTCAACGATTTCTACCCTCCCTCAAGGGGAAGGTTGCGTTGCCCTTTTGTCGGAACTTGGGCCGGTAGGCTCATAGAGGAGATTGATGGCAACGTCATCGGCTCCGACCACAATGTTTTTCGTTATTTCCTCAATGATTGTCCGCTTTTCGTCAAAGGACAACTGACCCCAGTCAGTGGCAAGGCTGGTGGCTTCTGAGGCGGCTGCCGTCTTTGAGAGGGTGTCAATCTTGAGAACGTCCAGGGAAGCCTGGAGGCGCGGCAACTCGTCTTCGAGTTGGTTTCGCCGCTCGGCAAAGGGTCGATGGTGGCGACCGAATTCCTCCTTGGAAAGTTCGCCCGCGAGATACAGTTCCATCATGCGTTTGTCGTCCGCCGTGAGCTTGCGGAGTTCAGCCTCGGCGGTACTGACGAGCCGTTCCTTGTCGGCCATGACTTCGTTTGCCGCCTGATGATGCGCGGCAACTTCCTCAGGGGAAAGAAGGAAGTCGGACAGCCGGTCCCGATACAGCATTTCGAGGTCTTCGACGGGGATTTTCCTCTGGCATTTGCCGCACCTATAGGTCGGCGAATGGGACCAGACATACATTTTGGAACCGCAGCCGCAGTATGCGTACCCCGAGAAAAGGTGGACTGTCTTTCTCGAAGTCTTAAAGCCCCGACGATGCCCGTCGAGGATTTGGAAACAGGTTTCCCATAGCTCCTCGCTTATGATCGGCTCGACCGGCGTATAAATCCACTCGGACTCGGGCTTGAACATGCGGCTCTTGCCGTCGGGCGTGAGCTTCGAGAAGTTCGCTCGGAATAAACCCTTCGCGGTCGTGTCGGCGAGCAAACGGGCGAGCGTCGTATCGGTGAACGCTTTACCGGTTCGGGTTCGATATCCGCGCTCGGTGAGGATGCGAGCGACCGTCTTCTTCCGCTTGTGTATCGCAAAGAGTTCATGGACGAGGCTGCGCACCGGAGCTTCAGTGGGGTCGGGCTCAAGTTTTTTGTTTTTCCAGCGATACCCGTACGGAGCCTGCCCGCCAATCTGGTGGCCCATCTTCGCTCGAATAGGAATGGAGGCTAACACGCGGTCGGCGATTTCCTCCCGCTCCCACTGCGCCATCGCGGCAACGACTGTGTAGTAGAGGCGTCCAGCGGGAGAGCCGGTATCAATCGCCTCATGGAGCGAAATGAGGTCAGCGTCGCATTTGCGAAACTCCTCGGAGAATTCGAGTAGTTCCTTCGTGTTGCGCGCCAAACGGGCGAGCTTGGAGAAAATAAGGCCGGTGATCCGCTTGGCGCGGATATCGGCGAGCATTCGCTTCGCCTCCGGATGATCCATGACGGCTTTCCCCGAGACGCCCTCAAGGTGGAATACCTCGCGGACATTCCAGCCCCGTGCCTCGGCATATAGGCGCGCGCGCCGCTCGTGCACTTCGGGGCTCTCGCCTTGGGCCTGGTCTTCCGTGGAGACGCGTATCCAGATGCCAACGGGTTTGGGCAGTTGTTGATCGATGTTTTTCATAGAACTTCCAGATGCAGCAGCCATGCGGGAGGATTCTAAGGCTGCTCGGAGTCCGTATTCAAGGAGTATTCGCTACAGCGGTTCGCTTGGATTTGCGTAGTGGACGATAAGCAACGCAGCAGCGGCAAAGAGCGCCATAACCGGGTTTTCGGTCTCGTAGAATGCTCTCTTCTCCGGCAAGAGATGTCGAATTTCCGGGAGGTATTTCACGGCAAGCAGCGCGACATCGTAGCGTGTCTTTGCGGGTGCGCTGATAAAGGATTTCCTGATCTGGTCGCGGGTGATGACGCGGACGGAAATACCGTTCACCGCCGCGAGAGCGACGAGAGACCGACAGAGCTTTTGTATCCTTGGCGCGCGGCGGGCTTTCCCCTTTTCAAAAGCCTCCAGGACAAGCGTGTGTGGTCGATATTCTTGGAATAGCGCTTCAGCATGTTTGAGACAGCGCGCGTTTTTCTGGTCGCTTCCCGAAGTTGCCTTTGCCATGGTCGAGACGCCCCACATGACGGGAGAAGCTGGGCCATCAAACACAATCCAGCCAAAGCCGGATACGGAAGGAAATAGTGCAAGAGCGGAATTGCCGTGAGGAAATTGGTCAAATTTCATATTGTCGATTTATCGCTCGCAGCGCGAAGCGCGATGGCTTCCAAAAGCTCGCGCTTCACCTGGGCCGCCTTGCCATCGGCTGTGCTCAGAACCTCTGCTAAATCCACGGCACGGAGAGTGATGCCCGCCTCCACCGACGCATAGAGCGCGGGAAAGAGACGGCGTGCCGATTCACCGAATATAAATTCGGAGCCGATAACGACTTCTACGCTCGGGGTGAGCTCTAGCTTCTCGTACTTTGAAATAAGACTTGCCGAGCGGTCGCCGAGAAGTGCGCCGAGTTCGGGTTGCGTGAGCGCCCACCGTTTGCGGTGCGTGCGCAAATACGATGGATATGGGAAATCATGCATTGAGTATCGGGGCGCAGCGTGGCCCCGCGAAGAATTAGGCTAAGCATCGCGAGGCCACGCTGCGACCCGTGAATGACATCTTTTCAAATTGGGAAGAGCGAATATAGGCGTACGAACTTGACACAGTGTCCAGAATTGGAAATTTCCCCGAGGTACAAAACATCCGCCTATTTGCACTTGCCGAGTTGCGCGAAACTTAGCGCATGCAAAAACAAACCAATGACGAACGTCCCGGCATGTCGTTTATCGACCGCTACATGCCCGACGCAAGCGCTGAAGAGCGCGAGGCTGCACTCGAACGATTGCAGCGCCTTGCTCGTGTTCTTGTGCGAATTGAGGAAAGACTTGCCCGCGAATGGTATGAGAAATGGATTCGCAGCAATCGTGATGGTGCGGTAAAATTGAAATAGCGCTCGCTGCCGCAATTATGAAACGATACTTTGGCTATGTCCGCGTGTCTGATCCCCGTCAAGACCGAGGTGTTTCTCCCGATGTGCAACGTGCGGCTATTGCCGCATTCGCGGCTCGCCAGAATTGGAAGATCGAAGAGTGGTTTCTAGAAAAGAAAACCGCTGCAAAGCAGGGACGCGGCATATTTACCGCGATGTTGGCAAAGCTGAAGCACGGCGATGCCGACGGCGTCATATTTCACAAGGTAGACCGCAGTGCGAGAAATCTTGGCGATTGGCATCGCGTTGTCATGCTGCTTGACCAAGGCATCGACGTCCAATTCGCCCACGACACCATAGACCTGCATACGCGCGGGGGAAGACTCACAGCAGACATTCAAGCGGTTGTGGCGGCCGATTTCATTCGCAATCACCGTGAAGAGGTGAAGAAGGGTTTCTACGGTCGTCTCGCGCAAGGCATCTATCCGCTTCAAGCTCCCACGGGCTATCTCAATTGCGGCGGAGGGCGCCCGAAGACAATCGACCCGATTAGCGGACCCCTCGTGCGGTACGCTTTCGAGCGCTACGCCACTGGAGAGGTCGGTCTCAACAAATTGCAGACTGAACTGGCTGAACGGGGTCTGCGAACGCGTCGTCAAAAGACACTCGAAGTGTCCGGCCTTGCAAAGATGCTCCGGTGCCCTTTCTATATCGGCCTCATGCACATCAGGAAAATCAACGAAACCTTTGTCGGGGTTCACGAACCACTTATCACCAAACAACTGTTTGATAGGGTTCAAGCTGTGCTTGATGGCAGGTCAGTGCCGAGAGCGACAGTTCACGATTTCAAATATCGCATCATGATTAGGCACTCCGATTGCAAACGGTATCTCGTGGGCGAGCGGCATAAGGGCCGATATGTTTACTATCGCTGCCACGGGCGTACATGCGGCGGCGTGTCGTTAAACGAAAACATTCTTGACGGGGCGGCTGCCAAAGCATTTTGCGCCATCGTCCGAACACCCGAAGACATGGATGAATTGCGCGAATTGGTGGAACGAGAGCGCGCCACGTTCAGCGATGAGGGCGCGAAACATGCTGCCTCTTTGAAACTCCGTCTCGCAAATTGCGACGACAGATTAAATCGCTTGACTGACGCACTCATCGATAGCCGCCTTGATAAGGAGGCATTTGATCTACGCAAGGAGAGACTCCTTGGCGAGAAGCGCGGGTTGCTCGACCAACTTGAAGACGTGAATGGTGAGCCGCCATGGCTGAAATTGTATCGAGAGTTCGAACTCAAAAATAATCAGCTTTTGAGGCACGAAACGCTTTTGAACGCGGAATTTCGTGAAATAGTCAATTCGATAAGTTCGAACTTTTCGATAATAGGAAATGAGCCAACGATTACGCTGCATTCTCCCTATAAGGAGGTAGCAGATTGTGCAAGAAATGACTTAGGTGGACCGCGCCGAGGCGATGTTCGTACTATAGCAGAAGAGATTTTGTTGATACTTCGCATGGTAGCTGCGCGGGAAACCGGAAACGACAATACTAGCACTAACCAACGCGTCGCATGAGGTTTGCGCGCCGTGTGCTAGACCTTTTTCGGGAGCGCATTTCGCTGGCCGTCGGTGGGTCGCTTCTATGGTGGATTGGAGAACGATTGCTGGATGAGACGGTCAACCGGGCTATGCGAGCGGGTTCAGAGATTTTCCGAGCGATCACTTTTCATACATGATGGAGTGATTGCTAACCTGCGCTCGCATATCGCACCTCAATCGAGTGTACTCTCGCGTCGACCATGGTCCTTCCTTCCCCCACGAGCACAACTTTTGCGTCCCTGATGTTTTTTCGCAGCATCCGGATCAAAACGCGGACCGCTGCTTGACTCAACTTTTCTACCGTTCCCGTTCGAGACAACTCATCGATTACCTTGTCGTTGGTTCTAATTATGAACGTTCTCCCCTCAAGGGAGCTCACATTTTCTCTTCGCTTGCCTAGACCTTCAATTCCCATGATTGCGATCTAAAAAATCTGATAAGGCGACCTTTCGACCGTGACGAATTGTCTATTGTCGTCTCCGGCGCGCAAAGGCTCCCTTTCTGGACACAGAGTCTAGTGCTGCACAGCGCGAGCGCGGGATTCGCGCGACTATTCATCGCCCTGTATAATGCAACTAATGGACGTAAATGAGCGCATCACGCATGAACCTCAAGACATGGATGCCTGGATATGCATCTGTCACAACGTCCCGTCGGGCGACGGCTTTTTCCCATGCGATAGCGAAGGCAACGAGGTGGAGCCGACGGCAATGCATTGGAAGACGAATTGGTATGTTTGCGCACGTTGCGGGCGAATGATCGACCAGGTCACGCTCATGGTCGTTGGACGAAACGAGCATCCGAAATTATTGTCTTGATCGGAGGCTCAACCTGTTCGGAGCGTTGCATAGTACCCGCCCGTCTTGTCGAACGGGATCATCGTTCGCGGCTTCGTGTCAGGCTAGAGGCCACACAACCATTGGGTAATCGATGCGATCTGAGCATCAACGGTCAAATTAGCCGCGTTGTCGATGGTACCGTTCTCAAGCAAGTCCCAAATCTCGTTCGCCATCTTTTCTTCAATGGCGGCTCCGATGAAGAACGTGGCGGGCTTCCTCTTTCCAAAAGCGTCATGGATGCGCCCCAACGCTGTTCTCGCAGTTTTCCAATGCTCATCGGCACCGGCTGGATCGATACCGCCTTTGAGCTCTCCGAGCGCCAAGTAGATCGCGTTGTCGCCGATGATCTCCCTCGACAGCTTCTCATGTTCGAGATCGAGCAAGCAGAGGTCTATGTTGTTGCGAACCGCTGGTACAGTGACGTTATAGACCAGGGTCCGCCTGCCCTTTGAGTTGGTCCACGATAGCCCTCGCAAATAAAGTTCAACGTCCGAGTCTTCTTCCGGGTGCGGAGCCCATGCTTTAGTTTCGGAATGTTGCCAATGATACGCCGTTCCAGCGAGCCTCAAGCAGGAAATGATCGAACGAGTCAGTTTGCGAACTGCCAATGCCCCACCAACATTCCGCATTGAGCCACCCAGCGAATCTCCGCGCGTGAGCAGGAAACGAAAAACCAACTCTTCGACAAACTTCTCGCCTGCCGGTTCCAGATATTTTCGAATCAATCCGGCAATGGCTTCGTCTTTGTCGCTTTCCTCCAGATGGCCAGCGGCTTTGTCAGACACTCCTGCTGCCGTGACCAGACCAGCACGAATTTCCTTTAAGTGAGTAAGCGCCTCCGGATTTTTTGCTTTCGAAGCTAACGCCTGAAGTTTTCGAGCTTCATCAACATACGGTGTGGCGCGTCGGTTCTTTTCAAGTGCCAGCGAAACAAACCCTGCACGAACGGCGGCATAACTCGTTCGTAAGTCCGCACTCGATTTTAGATGGTCAAGATATGGCTTTGCCATGTTATTACGCTTTCCGCCAGATATATACGCACTTGCGAAGGGGATCGCGACCGTGTGCTCCCATTTGTTGGCTGCTGTTCCCTTTGCCCTGCGGAAGAACCAGAATCTTTTCTATTTTGAATCCGACCTTGCGGGCGATTTCTGAGAGAATGATGTCAACTGGCACACTCGCGCCGGAATAGCGCACGTTGTCGTTGATCATTATGAGCGGTGCCCCTGGCTTGAGAACTCGTGCGCACTCGAAAATCACACAGGCCATCTCATAGAAGTAGCCCCGGACCATTCGAGGTATGCCGTTATTATTTAGTTCGCCGACTTCCTTTTGCTTCTCAAGGTAGGTGAGAACCATTTGTAGATTCTTCTGTTCATCCGCAGCCCGGACTGCTGTCTCCCAGCGCGGATTCATTGCCAGAAGGTCTTTGGCTCGGTTCTCGACGGTGCAACTCAACATTTGTTGCCGTAAGTCCACCAACCCTTCCTCGCTTACGCCAAGTAGAGCAAGCTCAAGCGCGTAGGTCCGGGTGTAGTCATATCGATTGCAATACGGAGGAGAAGTCACGATCGCATCGTAGGTCGATGCGCGAATTGTTGGCAAAATGTCCAAACACGATCCAGCGCTCAGATTGATTTCTCCGAGTTTAATGTCGCGAGAAAATAGCTCCTGGGGAAGCCCGGCGTTTGAGAGATCAGACACAATGTCTCGCAGCTTCGCGACTATCGCAGCGTCGAACGCCGGAATGTGACCTTTGTCGAAAACTTTTGCTCCTTGGCGGCGGCCAGACCGATGATCCCACCGAAGATACTGACCATCTTTTCGTGTAAAACTGACAACTTCGAGCACGCAAAGGAGGGCAAAAAGCAGAATGGCGCGCACCCGCTCGGTCTCATCATCAAGTGCGGCGAGATATTTTCCGATTGAGTCGGCGGTCTCGGACGAATAAGCGCCTCGGGTGATGCGGAGTTCCGGAATCGGCTTTCCCTTTTTGATTTTTTTCCATGGTAATTTTGACGACCAGCGTTCCAAGGTCGAAAGCTCGAGATGCGACAAGCCAGAATCAATAATCTGCTTGGTTTGAGTAATTTGCTGCCCGATGGGGAGAAGTTCGATTCCATCCGCGCGCAGACCCATGCCGCTCGATGCAAACAGAGCAGTGCCGCTTCCTGCAAATGGATCAAGGACCTTTCCCTGATCGATGCCGTATCGGGTCAAAAGACACTCAACGAGGCTCGCCGAAAAGGCTTCTTTGAATTTGTACCATCGATAAACGGCGCGCGACTTATTGGCCTGAAAGCTTACCAGTTTACGAGTGAGCGCGGTGTCCGTCGCCAATGATCCGTTATACAGCTCCTCGTATTTGTCGTTGATGGCGTCAATCTCTTGAAGGGCAACCTCCGCATCGAAACTTTTTTGCATAGGACTCTGGAGAGTTTTGTCCACGGCGACCCTCTTAGCTGCTCTGGGCTGAACTTTTAGAATCATTTGAACCTCATCATATCATGCCGTTGAGCCTGCCAATTGACAGCGGTGGGCCTACACGAATCCTGCAAAATTGCCTACGCGCCAAGTTCATCCGCCGTGCGCGCAATGAGCGAGAGCCGCATACTTCGACCATGTACGCAGTCTATATCAAGCTAGCAGTAGGCCTTTCTCCAATAGAGCGCTTGATCAGCGGCGATACGCCCTGCAAACTGCCATATCGCTCCCGGATTGAGGGCAGACTTGCACTTTCCGCTTGGTTGTCTTTAGGATCGGAAAATGGTGTCCGTGCGAGTACCACCTCACCTGGGGCTTCATCTCTATGAAATTGCTACTCCGTCGCGGCGAACGCAAAAGCGCGTTCGGCAAACTCGTCTTTGTGCTCGAAGTGCGCGCAGAGATTTCTCCCGAAGAAAATTCGTGGATCGACAAATATAAACTTGGTGCCACGCTGCTGTACTCGAAAAAAGGTCGCCCGAACGCCGATCCGACGACGCTTCTTGGCGTGGGCGCAATCTTGCTCCATCACGCACTCGACATCACCATCTATGTCGATAACCTTCGCCACGGTAAGGCCGTCGAGTGTAAGGACATCATTGAAATGCTCATTGCGGAAGAAGCGATCAAAGACGCCGCAAAGACGTTTGCGGGTGTGCTGCACGCCGCGTCAAAGTTTGGCGGCGAGGAAGTAATTGAACTGTAGACCATGGCGACGAATAACTTTTTCAGCTTTTTCTCCGGGGGTACTAAGGACCGCGAAGTTCAAGAGACTCGGGCATCGTGGGAAAAAGTGGAGCGTGAGTGGCGCGCTTCCGCACTCGCCAGTGTCGATTTAGAAGACCTCGCGAGCGCAATCGTTTCGGACGCGATGAAAGCTACCGAGCGCGCGCCTGCAACTCCGATCATCGCAGCGCTTTGCGAGGCTACCGAGGAGTTGCTGCGGGCCGAGGCGATCAATGAGATCGAACCGTTGTGGGGTGTCATTGAAAGCAATTTGAACGTTGCGGTTGAGTTTCGGGAAATGCTTGGCCGCCGTTCCCGCTGGGCAACTCAGTACCAGCAGATGAAGGGTATCTATTCCGCTCGCCTCGGAAGCGCCTATCGCGATTTTGTACGCGCGCTCCCGGAAGTCTGTTTTCGTGAATGGGATGACGAGGCGAGCGACACGTTTGATGTTCCGCTAATCGACCTCATAGACAATCCCGCTGAAGTCATCGAGCATTTGATCCAGTTCCCGTTTGCGGACGATGTCCTTTCGCTGCATCTATTCAACGAGCTGCGAAAGTTTCTTCGACCGAATATCTTGGGTGCCTCCGGCATTTCGAGTACTGCGCGCGGAGGTGATCCCGAGATCATTCCGCCCACGGCGCAGCGCAAGAAGAGCCCGCGCGAACTTTCCGACCTGTATCTGGCAGGGACGCCGTTTGCGACACTCTTGGAATTGCCAATTCCATTCAGCGTGCCTGAGGAAGTACGGTTTGAGCACTGCCACATCATTGGCGGGACCGGGCACGGCAAGACGCAGCTTCTCCAGAGAATGATCTATTCCGACCTTGTCGCTTCCCAGTACGACCGACGTTCAGTCGTGGTGATTGATAGTCAGGGCGACCTCATCAAGAAACTCTCTGAGTTGGAACTGTTCTCGCCATTCGTCGGCGGAGGTCTCGGTGAGCGCTTGGTGCTTATCGACCCGTCAGACGTTGAGCATCCCGTGGCGTTGAACCTGTTCGACGCGCATCTTGATCGTCTCAAAGACTATGACCCGGCGGATCGTGAACGCGTGTTGAATGGTGTTGTCGAACTGTATGAGACATTCTTCGACGCCCTGCTTGGTGCGGAACTCACGCAGCGCCAGGACGTAGTATTCCGCTATCTCGCCCGGCTCATGCTCACCATCCCCGGAGCGACAATTCACACGCTCATGGAGATTATGGAGGACGGCAGGCGGTTCAAGCCGTACATGGATAAACTCGAAGGGTCAGCGAAGCGTTTTTTTGAAACCGAATTCTTCAGCCCTTCGTTCTCGGCAACGAAAAGTCAAATCCTCAAACGTCTGTGGGGCGTGCTTTCAACGCCAGCGTTTGAACGCATGTTCACGCAAAAAGAAAATAAGTTGGACCTCTTCCAAGCCCTCAATGAGGGCAAAATAATTCTCGTGAACACCGCAAAGGACTTGCTCAAGGACGAGGGAAGCCAACTCTTCGGTCGTTTCTTCATCGGTATGCTGGCGCAAGCTGCCCTTGAGCGTTCGACAATTCGCGAATCCGAGCGCACGCCGACTTTCGTCTATGTGGACGAAGCCCATGAGTATTTTGATGATCGGATCGAAACCATACTGGGGCAAGCGAGGAAGTATCGTGTGAGCCTGACGCTCTCGCATCAAACGCTCGATCAATTGTCAGTGCGCCTGCGCTCTACACTTCTCACTAACACGAGCATGAAGTGCGTAGGAGGCGTGTCGGCCAAAGATGCACGCGTGCTTGCGGAAGAGTTGCACACGACGCCAGAATTTATTGATGGCATGAGACGCCGGGGTCCCAAGACAGAGTTTGCAGTCTGGGTGAAGCATCACACTCCGAGCGCAATTCGGCTGTCCGTGCCGCTCGGTTTTCTGGAACGCCAGCACACCCTGGACGACGAGGACTATGAGGTTCTTTTGGAGCGGAATCGGAAACGGTATTGCGGGACACTTTCCGAAGTGCCGATGCAGCCGGAGCCGAGCATCGAGAGAGAGCCGCCGACGGTTGTTGAGCCGTCGGCGCAACCGGCGCGGGACGCACGAGCGAAGGTGCCCGACCCGTTGCCAGATACCGAACGGCATAGCGCACCGCCCGAGCCTGCGCCATCCGCCAATGGTGCCGAGGGCGAATTTGCAAATAGAGACATTTCGTCCCGACCGATTCGCACTGACATTTCTCCGCCCCCGGCTGTGGCGAAGCCTGTGCGCGAAGGCCACGGGTTAGGAAAGGGCGGCCCTAAACATCGCTACCTGCAAACCTTGGTGAAGGGGCTAGCGGAGAGTGCGGGCCTCAAAGCCACAATCGAAGCGACCTTGCCGGATGGTAGCGGACAGGTGGACGTGCTTATCGAGCGCAACGGGGTCGTGGCCGCCCTAGAGATTTCCGTGTCCACACCCATCGAACACGAGCGAGAGAACGTCCGTAAATGCCTCCGGGCGGGGTATCCGCGCCTTGGGGTGGTTCTCGCCAAGTCAAAGACGACCCAGGCCAGGTATGCAGCGACCCTCCTTGAGGGCCTTTCGGACGACGAGCGCGGGCGGGTGTCGATTCTCACGCCCGAAGACATCCCCGGATACATCGCCTCCCTCGCGCCCCCGCCAGCGCCGACCGAGAGGATGGTCAAAGGGTACAAGCTCAAGGGTACGCATACCCCGACCACGCCCGAGGAAGCGCGGGCGCACCGCGAGGCGGTTGCCAAGGTGATCGCCCGATCCCTTGGACGCCGGGATGCGTAATAGCGCCGAAATATCGGTGGTGGCCGGTTTTGACTCCGGGTGGCCGAATTCCAAATCATAATGGCCGATTATGAATTTAGAGGTGCGGCGGCTTCCACTCGTCGGAAGGCTCGCCATCTTCTTGGCCGACCGGTTCTCGATCTACGCCCAACTTAATTCGCATTGCCGCCTCAGAGACCTCAAGGGCCTGCGCCAATTGTTGCGGAGACTTAAGACCCTTTGCTTGCAATTCCTTTATGAGGTGATTTGGCATCAAAAGGTTCGCAGCGAACGTATTCGCCTGTCGCTCTTGGACCGCTGTAATATTGATGTTGGGATAGGGCGTATCCTCGGCACGATATGCCCGTGTGTCGCCAACACCCTTTCCGAGCAAATCACGGTGGTAAATGAAATGTCCGAGTTCGTGCGCTATCGTAAATCGCCTGCGGGTCTTCGTATGATTTTCATTGACGACAATCTTGTATGCCGCACTTCCATCTTTCGTAATCGCACCTGAGATATTTTCTGGAAGATTTGCATACATTATCGGGACGCCGAGTTCCCAAGAGATCGTATCCACCGGAACGGGAGCCGCGTTCCAGTGCTTCTTAATGACGTCAAGGCTTTCCTTCAGATTCATCCTGCGACGTCACCGAACTTATCGGCTTCCTTGTCTGCGGCTGCGCTATCTAGTGGCTTTGCAGGTGGTTTCAAGAGGTCGCGGCCTTCTCGGAGGATGCGCGGAGCCTCAGTTGCGAGCCATCCGTCCATGATCTCTTTCGCTACCTTTGCGGCTTCGTCCTTGGCCCAGCCTCTCACCAAATAACCCCAGCCTCCGGCAAGGGCTATGACAACGAGAGCCAGCAAAATAGAGCCCCAAACAAAAGCCGTACTGAGGCTGGTAAGGCCCGCTGTGACTCCCTCCCAATTCGGTTCACGCAATACCTGAGACGGTGGCACAGGCATGGCAGGAGCAAGCGCCTGACAGTGAGATGTTGCAGCGGTGATGAGGCGTTCGCAGACCCCGGCGTCAATTCTTGCCACCATATTGGATGCCGCTCTCTAAACGTCCTTCAAGCTTACGCCAGCCCGCTCTAGGGCCGCCAGAGAGGTCAGAAAGAACGAGGCGGAAAGGGGTCATATCCGAGGAAGTCTCGGACCCTCTTTCGGTTCAAGGGACCCGGGCTGGCACGTCCCTTCTCCCAGCTACTCAGGACCCCCTGGCTCACGCCGAGCCGCTCCGCAGCCGCGCCTTGGGTGAGGCCCAACTCGGCGCGCTTTTTGCGCAAGTGGTCGCCCAAGGTCTTAGGATGCCTTGGTATTTTGGAGGGTCGTTCTGCTATGAGTTGGAGCGGAACCTCTGGCCTTAACAAGGCAACACCTCCGGAGGGTAGATGGTAGTAGGGTTCATGCTCGACAAGACCTTCAATCCCAAGGACGTGGAAGGGCGCATCTACGCCCAATGGGAAGCGTCCGGCGCCTTCAAGGCCGGGCGCCGCCCCGGCGCCGAGACCTTCTGCATCATGATCCCGCCGCCCAACATCACCGGGCGGCTGCATATCGGCCACGCCCTCAACAACACGCTGCAGGACATCCTGGTGCGCTTCGAGCGCATGCGCGGCAAGGACGTGCTGTGGCAGGTCGGCACCGATCACGCCGGCATCGCGACGCAGATGATCGTCGAGCGGCAATTGGCCGAACGCCAGATCAGCCGCGTCCGCCTGGGCCGCGAGAAATTCCTCGAAGCGGTGTGGAAGTGGAAGGACGAATCCGGCGGCGCCATCATCCAGCAGCTGCGCCGCCTCGGCGCCAGCGCCGATTGGAGCCGCGAGCGCTTCACGATGGACGAGGGGCTCTCCCGCGCCGTCGTCAAGGTTTTCGTCGAACTGCACCGCCAGGGCCTGATCTACAAGGACCTGCGCCTGGTGAACTGGGACCCCCAGCTGCAGACCGCCGTCAGCGATCTCGAAGTCGAGAGCAAGGAGATCAAGGGGCATCTGTGGTATCTCAGATACCCCATCGAAAATCAGCCCGGCCGTTTCATCACCGTCGCGACGACGCGGCCCGAGACCATGCTCGGCGACACCGCCGTCGCGGTGCATCCGAGCGACGCGCGCTACGCCGACCTGGTCGGCAAGAACGTCATGCTGCCGCTGGCGCATCGCGTGATCCCGATCGTCGCCGACGAATATTCGGATCCGGAGAAGGGCAGCGGCGCGGTCAAGATCACGCCCGGCCACGACTTCAACGATTTCGAAGTCGGCAAGCGCCACAATCTGCAGCTGATCAACATCTTCAACAAGGACGGCTCGCTCAACGACGAGGTGCCGCCCGCCTATCGCGGCCTCGAGCGCGACGCGGCGCGCAAGCAGATCGTTGCCGATCTGGAAGCCGTCGAACTGCTCGACCGGGTCGAGCCGATCGTCCACGCCGTGCCGCATGGCGACCGTTCCGGCGCCGAGCTCGAGCCGCGGCTGACGGAGCAATGGTATCTCGACGTCAAGCCGCTGGCCGAGAAGGCGATCAAGGCGGTCGAGGACGGCCGCACCAAATTCGTGCCCGAGAACTGGACCGGCGTCTATTTCAACTGGATGCGCAACATCCACCCCTGGTGCATCTCGCGCCAGCTGTGGTGGGGCCACCAGGTTCCGGTCTGGTACGACGAGGAAGGCCAAGTCTATTGCGCCGAGAGCGAAGCCGAAGCGCAGAAACTCGCCGGCGCGAAGACGCTGCGGCGCGACACCGACGTGCTCGACACCTGGTTCTCGTCCGCGCTGTGGCCGTTCTCGACGCTGGGCTGGCCGGACCAGACGCCGGAGCTTAAGCGCTTCTATCCGACCCAAGTGCTCTCGACCGCCTTCGACATCATCTTCTTCTGGGTCGCCCGCATGATGATGATGGGCCTGCATTTCATGGGCGAGGTGCCGTTCCACACCGTCTTCATCCACACCCGCGTGCTCGACGAGCAGGGCTCGAAGATGTCGAAGACGAAAGGCAACGTCGTCGATCCCTTGACCCTGATCGACGAGTTCGGCGCCGACGCGCTGCGCTTTACCCTCGCGCTGGCTGCCGGCATGAGCCGCGACATGCGCATCGGCCCGACCCGCGTCGCCGTCAACCGCAACTTCGCCACCAAGCTGTGGAACGCGGCGCGCTTCTGCGAGATGAACGGTTGCGTCAGCCCGCAGACGCAAGGCGCGCCCGCCCGCACGCTCACCGTCAACAAATGGATCGTCGACGAGCTCAACGCGACGGTGATCGCGGTCACGCAGGAACTCCAGGCCGACAAGCTTCGCTTCAACGAAGCGTCCGGCCAGGTCTATCAATTCGTCTGGTCGGTGTTCTGCGACTGGTACCTGGAGCTGATCAAGCCAGTCCTCGCAGGCGACGACGGCGAGCCCGGCGTCGCGCACGCGAAGGCCGAGACGCGCGCCACGGCGGGCTGGGTGTTCGACCAGATCCTGAAATTGCTGCACCCCTTCATGCCGTTCATCACCGAGGAGTTGTGGCAACGCAGCGCGCCGGACGACAAACCGCGCGCGACGCAGCTGATCGAGGCGCAGTGGCCTGAGGCCAATCCCGCCTATCAGGCGCCGAACGAGTCCGACGAGATCGGCTGGCTGATCAATCTGGTGCAGGGCGTGCGTTCGGTCCGTTCCGAAATGAACGTCCCGCCATCGGCGCGCATCGGCCTGGTGGTGAAGGACGCGAGCGAGAAAACCAAACTATGGCTCGAGCGCAACCGCGCCCTCGCCGCGACGCTGGCCCGCCTGGATTCGATCACCGTGGCGGACGCGTTGCCGCAGCGCTCGGCGCAATTTCTTCTGCGCGAGGCGACCGCCGCGCTGCCGCTCGGCGATGTCATCGACTTCACCAAGGAGCGCACGCGCCTCGAAAAGGACCTGAAGAAAGCCCGCGAAGAAATCGCCCGCTTCGACGCCAAGCTCTCGAACGAACAATTCGTCGCCCGCGCCCCCGAAGACGTCCTCACCGAACAACGCGAAAAACGCGCGGAAGCCGCAGCGCTGGCGGCGCGGCTTCAGGAGGCGTTAGCGAGACTGTCCACCTAGTGCTGCTTGCGTATGCTCACCGAAACCCAGTGAGTTCACTTTGTTCGATGTATAATCGATATCTTCCAAGATATCGCCACTTTCATCATTTCTGATAATGAGACGGTACAAACGAGCGTTCAGATCGGTGGTCAACGTAAGATCATCTCTCGGGTCGCTAATAGTTGGACTCGTGGTTTCGGAATGGTCTCGAAAGAGACAGACATTCCGTGACAGACCCGTTCTAATCAAATCTCGCGTGTCGAAACCCTCGACCGTTAAGACCTGAACGTATTTTGGTAAATGTTTTGCTCGCTCGGGGGGCACTTTCAATTCGATCTTGTGCGAATACCCGATATTCTCGTCTGAGCAAGAAGTTTGGTGACGTGTCAGTCCAAGAGGCGTTTCTGTTTTTCGATCGTAGCAAGAGCATGGCACTTCTCCCGGCAGAGAGAAGTGCTGGTATATCCACCTCGTCACGGTTCGTCGAACGGTGACTTTAGCACCAAATGCATTGGAAGCCTCGTAAGTGCCGAGATCGACCTGTTCGTAGTCAGAAAAGTCGGCGCTTAATGTGAGTGTTTGGCTGTCAGCGTCGTATGTCCATTCTGCTAATGTCGAAAACAGATACCGCTTCGTAATATCAAAGCCGTCAATATTATCCACTAGTGTAGCTTTTTGGACGCGAGCGTTGAATTGTTCGGTCGTTTCGAATTGGCCCTTCGTTGGGCTTCTCGCAGCCAGCTTGGCTAGGACCGCCTTTGTCTCAGTTGCTGGAATGAAACCGGGATCGCTGATCCGTTGAGAGATCGGCCAGATGACGAAGTCGGATTCGCTTGGTACGGTGCTTTGGTCTGCGGGCTTTGAACACGACAAAAGCAACAAGCTGCACCCAAGAATGAATGTTCGCGTCATTTCCTTCATCTGTCTCCCCCAAGTAACAATGCGAAAAGTATAGCAGTGGGTACAGTGATGCACTATTAGCAGTAGGCCAGCATCTCATCCGCGCTCTATTGGTCGTCCGCGTGCACGCCGTATTTCGCTGCCACCATGCGGCTGTCCATCGCGATGAGGAAATCCATCGACAGGCCCGGCCATCCACCATGTGGGCTCAGATTGGCGCTCAGCCCTCCAGTCCGGAGCAATTCCAGCGTCGCCTGCGGAAAGGTCGTCAGGATGGCGAATAGCGCGCGCGGATCGCTCAGTGCTCGACGGCCCGCTTCGACGCCAAGCTCTCGAACGAACAATTCGTCGCCCGCGCCCCCGAGGACGTCCTCACCGAACAACGCGAAAAACGCGCCGAAGCCGCAGCGCTGGCGGTGCGGTTGAGCGAGGCCGTGGCGCGGCTCGCGACATAAATTCCCCTGTCATCCCCGGTCTCGCGACGCACGTCCGGGGCGACACGTAGAGTGATTTCAAGTTGACAAAAAGCTGAAAAAAAAGCGCCCAGGCGAGGGGGCGATGTGGGGGGCACTCGCTTCACCTGGGCGCTACGCTGACCGGGTTGTTGGCGGGGTAGTGCCGTTTCGGCCAGTACGATGGCGTACAAAGACGACGTTCCTTTCGGCCTGGCAATAAGGGTAGGTAGTCGGAGCACAGCTTTGTGTGTGAGGATATAAAACCTATTCTTGCCCCCCAGTCCTGCCCAATTGCCGCGGCCGGGTGGACGGCGATAGGGCATGACGAAAAACCGTCGAACAATTATGTTGCCGAATCAGACGCCTTAGCGAGAATCTTATGACCAAATTCGACAAGTCCCGGCTGCCATCGCGCCATGTCACCGAGGGGCCGCAGCGCGCGCCCCACCGCTCCTATTATTACGCCATGGGCCTGACCGAGGCCGAAATCCATCAGCCCTTCGTCGGCGTCGCGACCTGCTGGAACGAGGCCGCGCCCTGCAACATCGCGCTGATGCGCCAGGCGCAATCGGCCAAGAAGGGCGTCAGGCACGCCGGTGGCACGCCGCGCGAATTCTGCACCATCACCGTCACCGACGGCATCGCCATGGGCCATGAGGGCATGAAGTCGTCGCTGGTCTCCAGAGAAGTCATCGCCGACAGCGTCGAGCTCACCATGCGCGGCCATTGCTACGACGCGCTCGTCGGCATCGCCGGCTGCGACAAATCTCTGCCCGGCATGATGATGTCGATGCTGCGGCTCAACGTGCCGAGCGTCTTTCTCTATGGCGGCTCGATCATGCCCGGCCGCTTCAAGGGCAGGGACGTCACCGTCGTCGATCTCTTCGAAGGCGTCGGCATGTATTCGGCCGGCAAGATGTCGAGCGAAGATCTGCACGAACTGGAATGCGTCGCCTGTCCGGGCGCCGGCGCCTGCGGCGGGCAGTTCACCGCCAACACCATGGCCTGCGTCGCCGAGGCGATCGGCCTGGCGCTGCCATACTCGTCGGGCCCGCCCGCCGAACTCCTGTCGCGCGACGACTTCGCGCTCAAGGCCGGGGAGGCGGTGATGGAATTGCTGAGCCGAAACATCCGCCCGCGCGACATCGCGACGAAGAAGGCTTTCGAGAACGCCGCCCGCATCGTCGCCGCCACCGGCGGCTCGACCAATGCGGCGCTGCACCTGCCGGCCATGGCCAACGAGGCCGGCATCAAATTCGATCTCTTCGACGTCGCGGAGATTTTCCGCTCGACGCCCTATCTCGCCTCGCTCAAGCCCGGCGGCCAGTTCGTCGCCAAGGACATGTGGGAGGCCGGCGGCGTGCCGATGCTGATGCGCGCGCTGCTCGACGGCGGTTATCTGCACGGCGACTGCATGACGGTCACCGGCAAGACGATCGCGGAGAATCTGAAAGACGTGAAATTTAACCCCGATCAAAAGGTCATGCGCGACGTTGCGCATGCGCTCGCCCCGACCGGCGGCGTCGTCGGCCTCAAGGGCAATCTGGCGCCCGACGGCGCCATCGTGAAGGTCGCCGGCCTCAAGCACACCCATCATCGCGGTCCCGCGCGCGTCTTCGATTGCGAGGAAGACGCCTTCGACGCCGTGCAGGCCCGCGAATACAAAGAGGGCGACGTCTTCGTCATCCGCTATGAAGGCCCCAAGGGCGGCCCCGGCATGCGCGAGATGCTCTCGACCACGGCGGCGCTCTACGGCCAGGGCGTCGAGAACATCGCGCTGATCACCGACGGCCGCTTCTCGGGCGCGACGCGCGGCCTCTGTGTCGGCCATGTCGGCCCCGAAGCGATGGACGGCGGCCCCATCGGCCTGCTCAAGAACGGCGACATCATCGTCATCGACGCCGACAAGGGCACCATGGATGTCGAACTCTCCGACGCCGAACTTGCCGCGCGCGCCAAATCCTGGAAACCCAAAGCCCCATCCTTCCGCTCCGGCGTCCTGGCCCGCTACGCCAAAAACGTCGGCCCCGCCCGCGACGGCGCCATCACCACGCCGGGCGCGGCGGACGAAGTGCGCTGCTATGCGGATATCTAGCGAGGACGAATTGGTCCTGTTGAAAACAAAAACTGATTGTCATCCCCGGCGAGCGGCGCGCACTTCGCGCGACGCGAGGGAAGGGGACCCAGGATGAGCAGTCTGGACGGACCCTCAGAATTGAGTTCGCTCTCGTTCGTCACGAGCGAAGATGTGGCTAAGCCTTCCCCTCGCTTCGCTCGGCCGTGGATGACAATTTATTTTGTTGGACGTACTTGATGGCACGTCCTTCAGCAGTGTTTTTCGCAACGCTGTTTTGCCTGGCCGCATCGCCCGCCATTGCCGATGCCGTCACCGACCCCGTGCCCGGCCATCCCGGCATCACCTTCGAAATACTGCTGAAGCAGGTCATGCCCGATCTTGCCGGAGATAAAGACGGCACCTGGACCGGCACGGTCGCGGCGCTGCGCGGTACCGACGACAAGCCGGGCGTCGACACGCAATTGGCGTTCGGCGACGTCTCCGCGCTGGCCGTGACGGAAGGCGGCCGCAAGCGCCTCCTGATCCTCACCGGCGACAGCCGGAGCGATTCCGGCTTCGACGCCGTGCTGGCCGCCTTCGACGACACGGGCCCGCGCCCGAGATTCCTCGACGACATGGACGTCGGCGGCGACCGCTTCGTCATGTCCGGATCGCCGCCGCTGCTGGCGATCGCGTCCGGCACCGACGCCTTCATCGTCAACAGCAACCACTTCAATTCGAACCAGAACTACACCGAATGCGATGCGCCACCCTCATGTCGCCCGACGAGTAGATTGCTGCGGCGCGCCGACCGTGGCATTGTGCGCCGCGCAGTTCTGCCGGCCGGGGGGTGAAGCAGATGATGTCCCATGTGACGGTGGAGAGCCTTCTCAGCCACCGCTTCCTCATCCTCTGCATCGCGCCGGTCGTGATCGTGTTCCTCCTGCTGTCCGGCGCCAACCTCATCCGCGAGCGGCTGTTCGCGCTGCGCACCTTCATGGTCGGGTCGGACATGCTGCTCGGCACCGTCGCGGCGCTGGCCGTGCAGATCATCACCGGCGTCTACACCATGCAGGTGACCCATCTGGAGCGCTTTCAGATGCGGCAGGTGCCGTTTCATCTCTACGGCTCGCTCGCCTCGCTGGTCGCGGTTCTGCCGCTGCTGATCTTCTGCATGACGCTGGAACGGCGGGCGGCCGAACATAAAGTCCAACGCCGCGCGACGGTTTTGCTTAGCGACGTGATCGCGGGCGCGCTTCCCCTCATCAGCGCGGGCTACATCGCCGCCATCCGCACGATGCCGTAGCCGCGGCTTGTCGTTCCGGCGCAATTCGCTCAAGATTGGAGCAAGGCCGTCCGGGCCGCCGCCGTCGCCGAACAATGGCGCAGCAGAGGCAATCGATGCGTTGGATTGAAGAGCGAATGGAGCGGCCTGTACCCACCGAGGCCTTCGCGAAATTGCTGAAAGGCGCGGCCGGGCAGGCAAGCCAGCGGCCCGCCTTTCACATCGACCGAGCCCGGTTGCTGTTCAAGGAAGCGGACTATCTCGGCGCCGTCGATGCGTTCGAAACGGCGGCGCGTTTGGATCCCGCCGGCTTTCACGCCTGGGCGGAACTCGCGGCGGTCCATTTTCGCCTCGGCCGCTACGAGACGGCGCTTGATCTGTGCGGCCGCGCCGCGCCTCAGACTCCGGAAGTTCTGCGCGAGCGGGCGCGGGCGCTGCTCAAGCTTGGGCGCGGCGCCGAGGCACGCGCCGCGTTGCTCTCCGCTTTGGAGCAGAACGACGCCGAGGATGCGCTGGAGATGCTCTTGCGGCTGCTGGCGGCGGACAGCGATGGCACGAAGCTCATCGAAGTCTGTGACGGTTTGGCGCCGCGCTATGCCGCCATGGCGCCCGCCCGGGCCTATCGCGCCATCGGCCTGAGCCGCATCGGCCGGACTGCGGACGCTTTGAAGATCATGGACCTCGAGCGCTACGTCTCGCGTGTCGCCTTCGTGCCGCCCGCCGCTTTGGGCACGGCCGCGCAGTTCAACCGCGCCCTGGCGGACGAAATCCTCGCCGATCCCTCGCCGTTTCCCCCCATTCGCGACAATCTCGAACTCAACTGGGATCCCGATCGCGGCAACAGCCCGCGCTTTTTCGTGCTCTATGCTTTCATACGAAGCGAAATGCAGCGCTACCTGGATGAGATGCCGGGGCGCGGGCTCGACAGCGTCATGCCGCCGCGGCCCAGCATCGCCAAGTTCACGCCCTTCAACGTGATCTTGCGGAACGACGGCAGCAATGGCGAGCACATCCACGCGCCGTCCTATGTCTCGGCCGTCTATCATGTCCTGGTGCCGGACAGCGTGGCGCAGGCGTCCGACACGCGTGGCGCGCTGGTTCTGGGCTGCTGCACCACCCATACCGGCGGTTACGCGCCGTGCTGGGGTGTGCGCCACATCAAGCCGGTCGCCGGCTGGCTGACGCTCTTCCCGGCGCACGTCTTCCACGACGTCGTGCCGCCACGCACCGACTCGCCAAGAGTGTCCGTCGCCGCGGATCTCATTCCCGTCCGCGATTAGAGGCAAGGCTTAAGGAATATCCATCTGGGAATCTGAAACTGGAGCGGGCGATGAAGTTCCTGATCTTTGCTCTTTGTGCGGTGGTCGCGCTTGGCTGTGAACACCCGTTGGCGGACCCTTGGCAGCCATCTGCGGGTCATGCGCAAATGCCGATATGGCCGAGTGCAGCGCCGGATGGGCAGCCGGCGCGGGCGCCGGAATCCGTGGTGACCGTCGACCATCCTGTCGCCGGGCGTTCCTGGATCGCGGTCCTGAACGTCTCGCAGCCGACGATGACGGTCTATTCCCCAAGCGGAAAGAACACCGGTGCTGCGGTCGTGGTGCTTCCCGGCGGCGGTTTCGAGGTGTTGGCGATCGACCTCGAAGGCAGCGAAGTCTGCGACTGGCTGACATCCAGGGGCATCACCTGCGTTCTCTTGAAATATCGCGTCCCGAGCGAGCCTTATGATTGGCGCTGCGATTGCCGTCCCGACGGTCTCGTGACATCGACGCGGTCGTTGGAGGATTTGCAAAGAACCATCGGGCTGGTGCGTCTTCACGCCAGCCAATGGCATATCGATCCCCACAAGATCGGCGTGCTGGGGTTTTCGGCCGGCGGATACCTCGCGGCGGAAATCAGCACGAGATATCGGCAACGCTTGTACGCAGCCGTCGACGATGCCGACAAAGAAAGCGCCCGCCCGGATTTTGCCGTGCTCGTCTATCCGGGCCATCTGGCGCCGGGCAAGACGGATGGCAACACTCTGAATCCGAATGTTCCCGTCACGCCTCAAACACCACCGACATTCCTGGTGCAGGCAGAGAACGACAACACGGACGGCGTGAATCAGTCACTGGTCTACTACGCCGCCCTGAAGAAAGCCGGCGTGCCGGTGGAGATGCATTTGTACGCCCAAGGCGGACATGCGTTCGGCTTGCGGCGAACACCGTTTCCGATCACCGACTGGCCTCGTTTGGTCGAGACGTGGCTGCGCACAATTGGGATGACATCGGAGTAAAAGCCGTTCCAGATCAGCGGGCAGAGGCGCTACCCGATGATCACCTTCTCCTCCCCGAACCACAGTTGCGCACGTTGGGACTTTGGATTTGCATGACAATCGTACTACGGGCACGACTGGATTTCTGCTATCATCCAGTGGGCTGAAAGAGTGGGCGGGTTCGGTGGCAAAGGGCAAAGCCGCAAGAAGAAGACAACCTTATCGCGTGTTCATTTCCCATTCGGGCGATGACATGTGGCTTGCTCAACAATTGGCTGCGGCTGTTGAGGCGTCCGGTGCTCAAGCATTTCTGGATGTGCGCGATATCGCGCATGGCGATGATTTCAGAAAGCGCATCGGCGAGGAATTGCCCAAGTGTGCGGAACTGCTCGCACTGTTCACACCGTGGTCGCGAAATCGGTGGTGGGTGCGTCACGAAATCGGTATGGCAGACCGCCAAGGACTGCGTATCGTTTGCGTCTTTTATCACGTCAAAGTTGCGGATTTTCCGATAGAGGAAGGTGGTTTGGGGCCCCTGGACGGGTTAAAGATCGTGGACATCAACGGGATCGATACCTATCTTAGTGCTCTGTCGAAGCGCGTGAGAGAACAATGAGGCATCAGGTCTTTCTGTCTTATACTCACCGTGACAAAACACTTGTCGCGGCGGTTGAGCGCGAACTGAAAAAACTTGGCGTAACGGCATTCAATCCTGGAGGCGACATCAAGCCTGGCGAGGATTGGCGTAAATCAGTGATGAAGGCGATAAAGCTTTCGGACCTGGTTGTGGTTTTCCTCGCCGATCCAACGACCGTCGCGTCAAGTTGGATCGGTTATGAAGTCGGTTCGGCCAGCGCATTGGGCAAGGACGTTGTGGTGATGAAGCCATCGTCATTCTCTGTCGGGGATTTGCCAAGCGATTTGGCCGGATGGCGGACGCTTGATTTCGATCCGGCACGACCGGCCAAGACTGCTAAGGCATTGGCGTCGAGCTTGGTTATTGCCGGCTAACCGACAATCACCTTCTCCTCCCCGAACCACAGCGGCGAACGGGGCAGGTCGATGAATTTGCGTTCGTCCTCGAGCAGCACCGCGCCGGCGGCGATGCGTTCGGGCGTCGGCGCTTCGGCCAGCACGTCCCAACTGTCCCACCACAATTGCGCGACGCCGTCGAACATCTGCGGCGCGCCCCGGCTGGCGCCGATGCCGGCGTTCATCGCCTCGCTGCCCGAATGGGTCTGCACATAGCGGCGGATGCGCAGCACCTCCTTGTGCCTGGCGACCAGCGGCGCATGGTTCTCGAACCAGTATGTCTGGAACGCCTCGCGGCTCAGATGCGGCAGGCGGTGCAGGCAAAAGGTCAGCTTGATCATCGGGCGCGGTCTCCTCACAATGTCGGCGTCCTGTGCGTCAGGGCGCCTGGCGATCATGCCGTGGAGAGCCCGCCGTTCAAAGCGCCGTGTGCGCGCCTTCCAGAGGTTTTGGCCGATGCGTTGGATCCAGAGCGAGTCTGAGCCGCCGGTGGCGCCGGCCGTGCGGCTGGCCTTGCTGCGCAAAGCGATCGAGCGCTTTGCGGACAAGTCGGAGCCTTGGGCGCAGTTCGGTGACGTGCTCGTCTTGAGCGGCGACTATGCCGCCGCCTTGGACGCCTACCAGACCGCCGAACGCAACGACCCGAACGGCTTTCGCGCCTGGGCCGGGCTTGCGATCAGCTATCTGCGGCTCGACCGGCCGCGGGACGCTCTCGCTGCGTGCGATCGCGGCACCAGGCAGGCGCCGGCGGCGGAGTTGCTGTGTCTGAGCGGCCGCGCCTTGCGCAAGCTGGGGCGCGACGACGACGCGCGCCAATCGTTCGTGTCGGCGCTGGCGCTCGGCGACAGCCACCGGGCCGCGCTCACCGAACTGCTGCGGCTCCTGGCGAAGAACCAGGATGGCTCCGAACTGCTGGCCTTTTGCGACGGCCTCGAAGCGCCTTTGCGCGCCACCGCGCTGGTCCGCGCCTACCGCGCCATCGCCCTGAGCCGGCTCGGCCGCGACGCCGAAGCGCTCCTGATGGTGGACCTCGAACGCCACGTCGTCCGGGTCCCTTTCGTCCCGCCGGCCGAATTCGGCGGCGTCGAGCGCTTCAACCGGCTGCTGGCCGAGGAAATTCTCGCCGATCCCTCACCCGACCCGCCCTTGCGCGACGGCATCGACATCAACTATTCGCCGCGCGTCCAGCGCAGCGCCGCGTTCCTGGCGCTCTACGCCTTCATGCGCTCGGCGATGGAGGATTATCTCGCGCAGGCCGCCGCCAGAGGTCTCGACGCCGTCTTGCCGCCGCCGCCTGCGGCGGCGGAGTTCTTCACCTCCAGCGTCGTGCTGCGCGCCGACGGCAGGAACGGCGAGCACATTCACCCCCGAGGCTACGTGTCGTCGGTCTATCACGTGCTCGTTCCGGACTGCGTCACCGCCGCCAACGATACGCGCGGCGCGCTGGCGCTGGGCTGCTGCCAGTCGCACACCGGCGGCTACGCGCCGTGCTGGGGCACCCGCTACGTCAAGCCGGTGCCGGGCTGGCTGACCCTGTTTCCCTCGCACCTGTTCCACGATGTCGTGCCGTCCCAGACCGACGAGCCGCGCGTCTCAGTTGTCGCGGATTTGAATCCGGTCCAGGATTCGCCAGGGGGATCGAAGCGATGAACCTGGTTTCCAAGACCTACTGGGCCGGCACGCCGTTCAACATGCGCCGCCCGCCCTCCGACTATGCGGTGGAGAGCCTTCTGCTCAAGGCGCCGGACGGGCGCGAGCACCGCGGCCTGCTGTGGACATCGCGGAAAAACCCCAAGCCGAAGACCGGCGCCGTCGTCATGCATCCGCGCGGCGATTTCCAGCACCACTACGTTATTCCGCGGCTGATCGAGTCCGGCATCGCCGTGCTCGCCGCGACGACGCGCAACCCCAACAACGACACCACGACGGTGCACGAGGAGATCGTGCTCGACGTCGCCTCCGCCGTGACGCATCTCAAGAACGTGCTCGGCGTCGCGCATGTCGTGATGATCGGCAATTCCGGCGGCGGCGCGCTCAACGGATTTTATCAGAGCCAGGCCGTCGCCGGTAAAGGCCACCGCCTCGCCACCACGCCGGGCGGCCGTCCGACGCGTCTGAACCAGGTCGAGATGATCCCGGCCGACGCCATGATCTACATCGCCGCCCACAAGGGCGAGGGCCTGATCATGAACGAGATCATCGATCCCGCCGTGGTCGATGAATCAAATCCGCACCTGAGCGACGCGTCGCTCGACATGTATGACGAGGCCAACGGCTTTCGCTACCCCCGCGCGCTCGACGGCTTGGACGCACAATGGAGCGAATATGACGACGGCTTCGTCAAGCGCTTCCGGGCCGCCCAGCTTGCCCGTGTCGCCCGCCTCGACGCAATCGCCCGCGCGCTGATCGCCGAGAACGAGCGCGCCGAGCAGCTGCACGCCGATCCCGACTTCCAGAAGCTGCCCAGCGATCGCCAGCGCGACATCCTGCGCCGCGAGGCGTTCGAGCCGGTGATGACGATCTATCGTACGATGGCGAACCTGCACTATGTCGACCGCCACCTCGATCCGTCGCCTCGCGATTACGGCTCGATCTTTTCAGCCAGGCCCGACCTGATGAACTGGAAGTTCTTGGGCTTCGGCCGCTACGCCACGCCGCACGCATGGCTGTCGACCTGGTCGGGCCTGGCCAGCCACGCCAGCCAGATGCTCGACCTGCCGAAGATCGCCGCGCCCACGCTCTTCATCAACGCCGGCAAGGATCAGGAAATCTTCCCGAACACCGATGCCGGGCCGATGTTCGCCGCCGTCGCCGCCAAGGACAAGACCTTCATCCAGTTCGACGACGCCCAGCACTATTTCAACCCGCCCTTCGGCCAGAAAGAAGCGCCCGACGTCGAAAAGGTGATGGACGCGGTCGTGCCGTGGATAGTGGAGAGGTTTGGGGCGTAACAAAGAATTTCCCTCTCCCCCACTTTTGGGGGAGAGGGCAGGGTGAGGGGGCGTTTGACGTAGGGCTGTGGCATTGAAGGATCGATACGGATCAGGTGATCGATGGCGAGCTTATTTCTTCACCACCCCCTCACCGTCCGGCAGCGGCCGCTGCCGGACCCTCTCCCCCGCTGAAGCGGGGGGAGAGGGAGAAGTGCATGGCGGTTCCCTATTAACCCTGCGCTATCTTGGTCTCGACTTGGCACAGGGCGTTGCGCCAATGTCGGCTGGGGCAGGGTCTGTCGATGAAACGTGCGTTCGGTTGGGATCACGGCGAGGAGTTCGGCTGGTTCATGTCCGCCGCGCTGGTGCCGCTGTTTCTCGGCTTGCTGGCGCTGATCGTCGCGCATGCGCTGGTCTGGCGCTACGACGTCAAGCTCGCCGGCGGCGAGATCCGTCCGGCGGCACAGATGCAGCACAGCGCAAGAGGCGTCGCGGTCCTGGGCGCCGCGATCGGCGACGTGCCGGACGATACCAGCCTTTCCGCACTCCGTGCCGAACTCGACGCCCGCATCGCCGGCCTGCCCTGGCGCCGCGCTCTGATCCGCCAGAACCGCGCCAGCGCGCCGCTTGCCATCCAGAGCATCTTCTTCCCGTTCAACGCGCCGGCGGAAGCGCTGGCGTTCTGCCGGCGTCTGGCGGCGGCGGCACCGGGCTGCACCACCGTCATCGCCGCGAGCGATGAGTTGACGACGCCCGACCGGCGCGCGGTCGACGCCGCATCGCTGTCGCGTCTCGGCATCGCGCCCTACGGGGGCGGCAACGCAGCTCCGCCGCAGACCAAGATCGTCTACATACCATCGCCGCCGAAGACCATTCTCGTTCCCGCACCCGCGCCGCCCGCGAAGATCGTCTATGTGCCGTCGCCGGCCGCGCCCGCGCCACCTGCCAAGATCGTCTACCTGCCGGCACCGGCGGCGCCCGCGCCGCCGCCGCCCAAGCCGCAAATTGTCTATGTTCCCACGCCGGCGCCGCCGCCGAAGATCGTCTATCTGCCGGCACCGATCGTGAAACCCACGCCCGCCGCGCCGGTGGTCGTCGCGAACGCGCAGCCCGCGCTGAGACTTCAACCCGGGGTCGGAGCGGGCGATGTCCGCTATCCCGAACAGCAGATCTGGCTGTCGTCGGCCTACAAGCCCGGCGATGCGCGCCTCACCGACATCGTCGGCGCCGGCGACGTCATGATGGGCAGCATCGGCACGGGCCTCAACCCCGCACTGAGGCCCGGCGTCGACGTCGCCTCGCTGGTCGGCAGCGAACTCGCCGGCATCTTCCGCCATGCCGACGTCGCCTTCGTCAATCTCGAGGGCCCGCTCTACGAAGGCGGGCAGGGCACCGGCAAATCCTGCGGCCAATGCTTCGCCTTCCACGGTCCGACCTTCTACGCCGGCATCCTGCGCAGTTTCGGCATCGACGTCGTCAGCCTCGCCAACAATCACAGCGGCGACTATGGCGAGGCCGGGCGCGACTCCACCATGGCGGCGCTGCGGGCCAACGGCATCACCTTCGGCGGCCTCGACCGCGACGACGCGCGCACCGGCGAGATGGTCCTGCCGAACGGCAAGAAGGTGGGCTTCATCGCCTTCGCGCCGAACAACGGCACGCTCAATCTCAACGATCTGCCGCGCGCCGCCCAGCTCGTCCGGGACCTGAAGAAGACGCACGATCTCGTCATGGTCTCCTTCCATGGCGGCGGCGAAGGCTGGACTTATGTCCACGTCAACAAGGGACCTGAGACCTTCGTCGGCGAGAATCGCGGCAACGTCACCGCCTTCGCGCATACCGTGATCGACGCCGGGGCCGACATCGTCATCGGGCAGGGCCCGCACGTGCCGCGCGCGCTCGAAGTCTATCGCGGCCATCTGATCGCCTACAGCCTGGGCAATTTCTGGACCTATGCCGGGGTGCAGACCTACGCCGTCTCCGGCATGGGCCCAGTGCTGGAAGCCTGGGTCGCGCCGGACGGCGCCATCGCCGGTTTCACCATTCATTCGACGCGCCAGGCGGGCCTCGGCGTGCCGCATCTGGACCCCTTGGATGAGGCGTCCCGCTACATGCTCTACCTGACGAAAAGCGACTTCCCAGGCTCCTACGCGCTGCTCTCAGGCCACACCTCGCTGGCCTCTCGCGGCCCCGGCGGCGACGGTTCGTGACGGCCCCGTCAACTGTGGTATGACTCGCGCTTCGCATTCGCGGAGGCGCTCATGTCCATCCAGCTCAAAATCAACGGCACGGTCCACGATCTCGATGTCGAGGACGATGCGCCGCTGCTCTGGGTGATCCGCGACGAAGTCGGCCTGACCGGCACCAAGTTCGGCTGCGGCATCGCCCAATGCGGCGCCTGCACCGTGCATGTCGACGGCAACGCGCAGAGAAGCTGCGTGACGCCGGTCAGCTCGGTGGTCGGCAAGGAGATCACCACCATCGAGGGCCTGAGCGCGAACGGCCTGACCCCGGTGCAGCAGGCCTGGATCGACCATCAGGTGCCGCAATGCGGCTATTGCCAGTCCGGCATGATCATGGCGATCAGCGCCCTGCTCGCGACCAATCCGGCGCCGACCGACGACCAGCTCGCGCAGTCGATCACCAACATCTGCCGCTGCGGCACCTATCCGCGCATCCGCAATGCGGTTCGCGCTCTCGCCACACAGAAGGGTTGAGACCATGGCTTCGACACGCAGAATGATCCTGCTCGGCGGCCTCGGCACCGCGGGCGCCCTGGTGGTCGGCTCCGTCGCCTATGTCGCCTGGCCGCGCAGCAATGTCGTCGGGGCCAACGCGCTCGCCGCCCAGCCGGGTGAGCGGTTCATCAACAACTGGATCAAGATCGCCGCCGACGACAGCGTCACCGTCGTCGTTCCCCATTGCGACATGGGCACCGGCATCTTTACGGCCTTGCCGCAGATGGCGGCGGAGGAGCTCGACGCCGACTGGAGCAAGGTCAAGGTCGAAGCCGCGCCGTCGGACAGGATCTTCGCCAACGGCGCGCTGGCCGAGGGCTTTATCCTCAGCACCCAGGACATGGGCGCCGACGCGCTGCCCGCCTTCCTGCGCGGCGCCGTCGCCAACACCTTCAAGACCCTCGCCGGATTCATGGATCTGCAGATCACCGGCGGCTCCTCCGCCATCCGCTTCACCGGCGTCTACGGCATGCGCCTCGCCGGCGCCGCGGCACGCGAGATGCTGATCAAGGCCGCCGCCGCGCGCTGGAACGTCGGTGCCGCCGAGTGCACGACCAAGGCCAACAAGGTCCTTCACGCCGCGACCGGCCGCAGTCTTGGCTATGGCGCACTGGTCGCCGATGCCGCGACCTATTCGCCGTCGTCCAATCCGCCGCTCAAGCCCCGCAGTCAGTACACGCTGGTCGGCACCTCGATCCCGCGCCTCGACATTCCCAGGAAGGTCAACGGCACCACCAATTACGGCCTCGACGTCAAGCAGCCGGACATGCTGTACGCCGCGATCCGCATCTCGCCGGTGTTCGGCGGCAAGCTGAAATCCGTCGACAGCAGCGGCGTCGATCGCCTGCGCGGCATCAGCAAAGTCGTCAGGCTCGACGACGCTGTCGTCGTCGTCGCCGACCGCTTCTGGCGCGCCCGTGACGCGGTCGCGGCGCTCAATCCCAGCTGGGACAACGGCGCCAACGGCGCGGTGACCTCGGGCCAGATCGCCGCCCGGCACGACGCCGCGCTCAAGGGCAACGATCTGAAGAAAGACATCACCAAGGGCACCGGCGCCGACGCACTGGCCGGCGGCCGTCTGGTCGAAGCGACCTACACCGTGCCGTATCTCTCCCACGCACCGATGGAGCCGATGAACGCCACCGCGATCTGGAAGGACGGCGCGCTCGAGGTGTGGTCCGGCACTCAGGACGGCCTCGGCGCGCGCGCCTTCTGCGCCAAGACCGTCGGCGTCGGCATCGACAAGGTGACCTATCACCTCCTGCCGATGGGCGGCGGCTTCGGCCGCCGGCTGCCCGGCTTCTTCAACTTCCTCGAACATGCCGTGAAGACCGCGATGGCGATCCCCGGCAAGCCCGTCAAGCTGATCTACACCCGCGACCAGGACATGCAGCACGACTACTACCGTCCCAACGTCACCAGCCATTTCCGCGCCGCGCTGGACGGCAAGGGCGCGCCGCTCGCCTGGGTCAACGACTACACGACCGACACCGGCGCCAACAGCGAAGCCCATATCGTCTACGGCATCGACAACCAGGCGCTGCGCACCGCCAAGGTCGAGACCCATGTCCCGGTCGGCCCGTGGCGCAGCGTCGAAGCCTCCTGGCACGGCTTCTTCATCGAGTCCTTCGTCGACGAAATGGCGCATGCCGCGGGCAAGGACCCGCTGGAATACCGCCGCGCGCTGCTCACCCATGCACCGCGCCATCTCGCCGCGCTCAACCTCGCCGCCGAGAAGGCCGGCTGGGGCACGCCGATGGCGCCGGGCCGCGCCCGTGGCATCGCGATGTTCGAGAGCTTCCAGACCATCGTCGCTCATGTTGCCGAGATCACGCTCGGCCCCGATGGCGCGCTGAAAGTCGACCGCGTCGTCACCGCCGTCGATGCCGGCATGGCCGTCAATCCCGATGGCATGAAGGCGCAGATCGAGGGCGGCATCATCTACGGCCTGACCGCGGCGCTGAACGGCCAGATCACCATCGACAAGGGCGCGGTGGTGCAGGCCAATTTCCCGGACTACGAGATGGTCCGCCTGGCCGAATGTCCGCAGATCGAAGTGCATCTGATGACCTCCGATGCGCCGCTGGGCGGCGCCGGCGAGCCGGGCGTGCCGCCCCTAGCGCCGGCCATCGCCAACGCGATCTTCGCCGCCAGCGGGGTCCGGATCCGGGAACTTCCGATTCGGAACCACAATTTGACGGTGGCCGCGCGTTGACACCATTCAGACCTGAGGACCGATGACCAAGGTTGATGGCGATTTCTTCTTTTCCAACCACGATTTTATGCGTTGTTGCCTCAATGGCTGCCCGTTTGTCCTCGAACGAATAGGTGCCCCAATGGGTCCCCTGATCGGTGGCTTAATTGCTGGGCGAGCCAGCGATGAGGGTATCGCGAAGCAAACTATCGGAGAGGTTTCTTGCAGATAGATTTCGGCCAACCTCAGCAATTTCACGGTGTGGTCGATCTCATAGTTGGGCTCGCCTGGCCGGTGACGATTCTATCCATCGTGCTTTTTTTAAGGCTCGAAATCAAAATGCTCGCACAAACTCTTGCGGTGCGCGCGATGACCGCCGATATAGATATAGGTCCTCTTAAGATTAGAGAGCCTTCTTCGATGGAGGCTCAAGCACGCAGGGTTACCTTTACAAAGTACATCCGTTCGCTAACGGATACAGCGATGCTTCTTGCTATCGCGAAGCGCCTCGGACTTCCAGTCGCCGTAACAAGTTCGCTGGCGCGAAATATGATCATCTTCGCGATGGCCGAACGAGTCCAAACCAATGGCGATATGGATGAGTTCTCTAAGCGAATAAAGACGATCACAAAACAGGACTTCTGAATATGGCTTACCCGAAGACAGTGTCGGTACCTTCCAGCTTTTCGCTAGCTGCTTTCAATCAGGTGGTGCAGCAGCAGGAACAGGTTCTCGGTCAACTCGTGCTGCTGGGAAACGATGGCAGTAGCAATTTGCTCAGCTTCGATATGGACAAAGATCCGCCTGCCAAACCGGTTACTATTCAGGCAGCGACTGATGCAGAGCCGCCCGGAACCCAAAAAGTGATCACTGGCGTTTGCTTTATTCAGGGCCAACTGACGGACGTGATCGGCATTCGTGCCATTTAGGAGACTGGTCCGAACTGGCTGTAGCTCGCGACAAGGGTCGTTCATGCTGTACTGGACGATGCCTTGTCCGAACCCAGGGTTTTTAGGGGCTGCCCTTGGGTCGGGGGCCAGCAAAAGCATTGGAACGTCGGGTGCAAGAAGGCAACGCTTTGCGACGGTGGCCGCGCGTTAGCCATATCGCGCTTCCGTCCCTTGTTGGCACAGCTTCCTGCCCCTAGACTGGCCGGACTCGGGCGGTTGTGGAGAAGAGGGGGCTGGACGCAATGCGTTTTCTGAAGCTCGTCGTTGGCGCGGCGCTGGCTGCCGCCTGCATCGGCAGCGCGCAGGCGCAGCAGGATGATCGCATCGCCCTGTTCCAGCCCAAGACCATCTTCCATTCTGGCCTGCGCGACGCCCATGTCGTGGCGCTGACCTTCGACGACGGACCGAACGCCAACACGCCGGCGGTGCTCGATGCGCTGAAGGCGATGAACGTCAAGGCGACCTTCTTCATCGTCGGCGACACCGCGCGGCGCTATCCCGACGTCCTGGCGCGCATCGCCGCCGAGGGCCATCTGCTCGCCAATCACAGCGCCACCCATCCCTTGCTCGGCCGCCGCTACGACCGCAATCCCGAAATGCTGCTTCACCAGTTGCGCGTCGTGAACGACCAGATCGCGCCCTTGATGAAGCCGACCGACAAGTTCTATTTCCGCGCGCCCTATGGCTCTTGGCGTGCGGCGCATGCCGAGATCCTCAACGCCGATCCGATCCTGCGCAACTATGTCGGCCCGATCTATTGGGACAATGGCGGCGAGATTTCCATGACGCGCGACGGCTATGTCATGAGCGCCGCCGACTGGAGCTGCTGGCATCACCATTGGGAAGCGTCGACCTGCGCCAAAGGGTATCTGCGCGAAATCCGCCGCCATGACGGCGGCGTCGTGCTGATGCATTGCATCCACCGCCAGTCGGCCGCGCTGGTCGAGGCCGTCGTGCCCGCCCTGATCGAGGAAGGCTACCGCTTCGCCCGCATCGACCAGGTCCCCGAATACCGCCGCTACGAAACCCCGGCGCCGAACGCCGCGGTGGCCAGCGCGGCGCATCCGGACGCGACGCGGTATGCGCAGTTCACGCCGCCGAAGCTGCTGAAGTGATTTCAGCCACGCTCCGCGCGCGAACACAGCCCCTCACCTGACTGCGCTACGCGCAGTCGTCCTCTCCCGCTTCGCGGGCGAGGATAAGTGCGCATTTATCCTCTCCCGCACTTCGCGGGAGAGGACGGTTCGCGCAGCGAACCAGGTGAGGGGGTGTCTACCCCGGCCACACCGCCGCATCCGTCCCCAGCGGCACGACGCCCCGCCGCCACCGCGCCGGCGTCGCGCTCAGCGTCACCGGCGGGCGCAGATGCGTCATCGGTCCGAAGCCCGTCGCGCTCCGTATCGACCACGCCGCGATCTCCGTATCGCTTAGCGCGCGCCCGTCCGTCAGCCGCTCCTCGCCGGCGAGACCCAGCCCGCGAATCCACATCGCCGTCTGCGCCAGCGAGACGCGCACCAGATACGATCCGCCATAGAGCGCGCGCCGCTGCAACGCGATCAGGCTGCCGAAGGCGGCGAGGAATCCGCTCGTGTGGTCGGTGACCGCGCCCGGCTGAAGCTTCGGCCCTTCGGCGCCGCCATGCACCACCGCCATGCCGCTGACGGTCTGGCCGAGCTGTTCCCAGCCCGGCCGTCCGCGCCACGGCCCTTCATGGCCGTAGCAATTGATCGCGGTGCAGATGATGCCTGGCCTGAGCGCCGCCAGTTCGATCGGCCCGAAGCCGTGCCGCTCGAGCGCGCCCTGGCGATAGCCCTGTGCGAAGACGTCGCCCTGGCGCACCAACTCGCGCAGCCGCGCCCGGCCGTCCTCGGTTTTCAGGTCGACGAACGCCGCCAGCTTGCCGTGCCCGGTGTCGGTGACGAAATACGGCACCGAGGGCAGATCGGGCGCGGAGATCACCATCACATCGGCGCCGAACTGCGCCAGCGCGCGGGCGCAGGTCGGTCCCGCCAGCACCCGTGTCAGGTCGAGCACGCGGATGCCTGACAGCGGCGCGTCGCCGCCGCGCGCGAACGGCTCAGGCGCGCTGTCGGCGATCTTGATCACTTCGACGACCGGCCGCGTCGCCAGGATGCGGCCTTGTTCGGACGCATCCCATTCCTGCGGCGTGCGCGCCAGGCCGGCGCAGGCGCCGGCGGCCGCCACCGCGTTCTCGAAATCGAGCCCGTCCCATGTCAGCATCGTGGCCTTCACCGCGTCGGGCTCGTCGGCGCAGTCGAGCACTTTCAGCAACCGTTCGGTGCTTTGCGGAAAGCTCGGATGCAGGAAAACGAAACGCCCGTCGCGCGTCCGGTGGAAACCCTTCGCCGCGGTGCGCGCCACTTCGAGCTGGCCGCGCATGTCCGGCTTCTTCGACGCATCGTCGAACTTCTGGTGCAGGAAGCCGACCAGCGAAGCCGCCGCCTCGCGCGTGTTCACCGTCACGGCCTGCTTTTCGCCCGAGCGCAGAGTCCAGATGTCTGCCGCCGCCATCGCGCCGACCGCGATCGCCGCGGCGGCGGCTTCGTCGGCGTAGAACCGCGTCTTGAGGGCAGGGGCATCGCTCTCGATGCGCACGAAGTCCGGCATCTCGCGGCCCGCGAGCCGGACCAGTTGCGCGAAGGCGTTGTCCGCGACGCTCACTCGCCGCCGCCATTGGGCGGAGCAGGCGGTGGCGGCTTGGCACGGCCATCCTCCGCCGCTGCCAGGACACGCAGCACATTGCCGCTCCAGAATTTCGCGAGATCGGTCTCGCCGTAACCCTCCTTCAGCAGCCGCGCCGTGATCTTCCAGTTGCCGGCGCAATCCTCCAGCCCCGTCACGCCGCCGCCGCCGTCCCAGTCGGCGCCGATGCCGACATGCTCCGGCCCCACCGTCTTCAGTGCGTGCAGGATATGGCGCATGTAGTCCTCGAACGTGGCGCGCGGCTGCGGATATTGCGCGTTCACCGCCTTGAGCAGCTTCGCGCCATCGGCGATGGCTTTGGTCGCGTCGGCCGGCGACATCTGGGACAGCCCGTGCAGCCTGGCATAGATCGCGCCTTGCGCCGCCTCGCGCGCCGGGTTCGCGGGCACCGTGATGAGATAATCGCTCAGCGAATTGACCTGGATGACGCCGCCGGCAGCGGCCAGCTGCTTCATCCGCCCATCGTCGATGTTGCGCGGATGGTCGTGCACCGCGCGGCAGCCCGAATGCGACAGGATGATCGGCGTCTTGGAGCCCGCCAGCATCTGGTCGAACACGTCGTCGGAGGAATGCGAAGCATCCGGGATGATGCCGAGCTCGTTGCACAGCGCCAGCCAATCGTGACCCATGGGCGACAGGCCCTTCCAGGTCTTCGATTTGTCCGTCGCGGAATCGCCGAGCTGGTTGTCCTTGAAGTGCACCGGCCCCGCCATGCGCACGCCGAGCGCATAGAAGCTGCGCAGCAAGGTCACGTCGTTCGCCAGCGGATAGGAATTCTCGATCGATTGATAGACGATGCGTTTGCCCGATGCCGCGATGCGGGCCGCGTCGGCCGCCGTGAAGGCGAGCTCGAAATGCCCGCCGTTCTTCGCCACCATCTCGCGGATCGCCGCGGCGCGCACGAGCGCCGCGTCGCGCGCCGCCAGCATGCCTTGCGGCGTCAGCGGCCCCTGCGCGGTGTAGATCGCGAAGAAGCCGCCATCGAGCCCGCCCTCGACCATGCGCGGATAATCGACCTGCGACAGCTGGGTCTCGAAGCTGTGCCGCTGCATCATGTCGTAGCCCGGCCGCGCGAACACCGCCGGCGTGTCGAGATGGGTGTCGAGGCAGAGCAGCCGGTTGTGCAGCGCGCGGGCGGCGTCGGCGTGGCGCGGCAGCGGCTTGGCGAATACTGGCGCCGCCGTCAGCGCCGCGCCTGTTGCCAGCATCGTCCGGCGGCTCAGCATGGGCATTCCTTCACTTGAACCAGTTGTTGGAGCTGACGTTCTGCCCGGCCGCGATGAGCACGAATTTGGGATTACAGCCGTGATGGCTGCAGCGCGGAAAGATATGGCTGAAAAGCACCGTCACGTCGTGGTCGGGCACATGCGCCGGCTCATGCACCACGCGATAGACGCCGGACTGCTTGCAGACCTCGCGCGCTTGATATTCCTCCGCCACGGCATCCCCCGATTTGGTGCCGCAGTGTGACCCAAGACGGGCGAGGGAGCCACCTGTCTGGCGAGGGTGCCGCCGGCGAAAGTCCCAAAGAATTCCCTCTCCCCCTTTGGGGGAGAGGGCAGGGTGACGGGGTCTCTCAAGAGATGGCACTGCATTTGACGCGTTTTTCGGCACCCTCGATCGGCTCAAGGACCTAGATTTGCAATCGTCGCACCGCCTCAGTATCTGATCATAATCGCTGGATGGGTGGCCGAGCGGTTTAAGGCACCGGTCTTGAAAACCGGCAGGCCCGAAAGGGTCTCGTGGGTTCAAATCCCACCCCATCCGCCACCCTAAGAGCGGCAACAACCGAAGACCGCAGGGCGTAGGGTGCCTCCCGAAGCTTTAGCGAAGGGAGGCTGGCGACGATGTGGTACGTCCACTTTCTCGAACTCCGGAACAAAGATATCTACGTCGGTTCGACCGATGATCTGCGCCGTCGTCTTGAATCGCATCGAAAAGGACAGGTGCGTTCAACGCACAACCATCTTCCGGCCTCTCAAATCATATGTCGCGGTTCAAACTGGGCCGCATGCCAGACAGCTGGAGCGATATTTCTAGTCCGGTTCGGGTAAGGCATTCGCCAAGAAACGCCTCTTGCATTCCTCGCCCGAAGATTCCGCTACCTCTTCAGAGCGCTAGCGGAGGAGAGCGCGCTCCGAATGTACGCCAACTGCAATCGCTGGTCCTATTCTCCCTCCCGCCAATTTCGGCTACCATCCCCCGATATTGATCCACACTGGGGGCGTTCATGAGATTTTCCAAAGCTGGCGCGCTGGCTGTCATGGCCGGCGCGATGATCTTCGCGACCGCCGCGCAGGCGGCGCGCGTCGGCATCGTCGTTTATCAGGAAGACCATTTCGGCGGCGACTCGCGCGAGATCCGCGACGATCAGCCCGATCTCGGCTGGATTCATTTCGACGACCGCATCTCCAGCGTCGAAGTCAAGCGCGGGGTCTGGGAGCTGTGCGAACACGCCAACTATGGTGGCCGCTGCATCACGCTCGATCACGATATCGGCAAACTCGACCGTATGGGCTTCGACGACAGGATTTCGTCGATCCGCCGCATTCGCTGACGCGAGCCGGGGGCCGCTTATCGTTGAATGTCCGTCGCCGTGCTTGGCGGATGCGGCGGCTCTGCGCGCGCCGGGCCGCTGAGAGGGAGGAGCGATGCCGGATACTGGGACGTACACGGAGCATCTCTTCTCCTACGGCACGCTGCAGCTTTCGGCCGTGCAGATGGCGACCTTCGGCCGGCTTCTGGCGGGCAACGGCGACGCCATGCCGGGTTACGAAGTGGTCCCGCTCGCGATCGAAGACGCGGACGTCGTCGCCATCAGCGGCAAGGCGGTCCACAGCATGGCCAGGTTCACCGGGCGCGCCGGCGACGTCATCGCCGGAACGGTGTTTGCCGTCTCGCCGGAGGAAATCCACAAGGCCGACGCCTACGAAGTCGCCGCGGTCAGGCGCGTCGCGGTCGTGATGCGATCGGGCAGGCGCGCCTGGGTCTATGTCGACGCCCGCGACGCGCCCCTGGCGTCCTGAGCAGCCGCGTCCTACTCCGGATGCGGCGGCGGCGCGCTCTCATGCGAGGTACCCTCCGGCCCGCTCGCGGGCGGCGCCGTCTCGTGCGAGACGCCTTCCGGCCCCGGCGCGGTGCCCTCGTGCGAACAGGCCGCTTCCTCGCAATGCACCGCCGGCACCGGCTTGAACTCGAGCGGCTTGAGCAGGACGATGGTCCCCATCATCAGGCCGATGATGACGAACGCCCCCACCGCATACCACAGCGGCGAGGCCCCGCCGCCTTCCGATCCATTGCCGTCCGCCATGGCTGTCTCCGTCTTTGCGCCGCGATCCTAGCGCGATTCCTTCCCCGGCCCAGAGGCGTGTTGAGCGATCCACCGTGGGCGGCGCCGAAAACTCAAGGCAGACGCACGGGTAGCGCGCCGACGGCGCTGGCGCGCTTCGCCAAACGCGCATCGAAGCTCACAAAAGCATCGCAATCCTGCGCCTTGGAGAGGTGAAGCGCATCGGCGAAATCCATGCCTTGCTTCATCCAAGCCAGCGCCTTGGCGACGGCGGCAAAGTCTTCCAAAGTCACACGCGGAAGTCCCGCGAAGGTGGCGAAGCCCTCGGCGATCGCGTCACGCTCGAATTTGTAGACGCTGCGCAGTACCCATTCGGCTTCCAGCAGCACGGTCGTCAACACCAGCACGTCGTTGTTGTCGACCAATCGCCGCGCTCGGGCCGCCTGGACGGGGTGATCGCCCGTCAGGAAACGGAGCAGGACATTAGTATCGATTGCGAGCATGGCGCCGCTGCGCCTCCGCTGCGATGCCGGCTTCCATCTCCGCCAGGCTTTTCGGCCGGCCGGAATATTTCAGCGAGCCGAACACGTCCTTCACCTTGGTCGGCGCGAAGGCGACCGCCGGTTTCAGCAGGACGCCGTCCGCAACCTCCTCCACGGTCAGCCGCGTTCCAGGTCCCCAACGGCGCTGCTGGCGGACGGCCTTGGGCAAGATGACCTGACCCTTGGTCGACAAGATCGTCGTGTGTTTCGCGGTCACCGCCCATACCTCGGTAAGATCAAGGTAAGACAGTATCAGAGCACCGGCCTTGCTTCAACCTTCGATTCCCTCGTCGAACATCAGCGCCCGCACATAGCGCGCCGGGGCCGAGCCGTAGGCCAGCACCTTGTCGTGATAGGCCTTGAGGTTGAACGCCGCGCCGGCGCGTTTTTCGGCCTCGGCGCGGATCGCGTTGTGCTCGGAGACGCCGACGAAATAGGTCGACAGCTGCGTCGAGCTCAGCGAGGCGCGGATCCATTTGCCGGCCGCCTCGCGCTCCTGCTGGAAGGCGGTGACCGTCATCAGTTTCATCGCGTCGTCCTTGCTGATGCCGTCGACATGGATCGCCTGGTCGAGGATCGAATTGCTGATCGTGCGCAGCAGCACTTTGAGCTGCACCAGCTTGTACAGCGGATCGCCGCCCAGGAAACCCTGGTCCACCATCATCCCCTCGGCATAGACCGCCCAGCCCTCGACGAAGGAGCCCGACGACAGCACGGCGCGCAGCACCGACTTGCAGGCATTGGCATGCCACAGCTGCACATAATGTCCCGGCATCGCCTCATGCACCGCGATGTCCTGGATGCCGAGCGAATTGTATTCGCGCAGGAAGGAGTCCGCCTGCGCCGCCGTCCAGTCGTCCGGGATCGGCGAGACGTCGAAATAGGTCCGCATGCCCTTGTCGAGCGGTCCCGGCGAGTCGCAATAGGCCACCGCCACGCCGCGCGCGAACTGTGGCATCAGCACCACCGCGACCGGCGCGTCGGGCAGGGTGATGAGGCCCTTGGCGCGCACGAAGTCGGTCGCCGCGGCCAGCGCCTTCTCCGATGTCGCCACCACCTGGTCGCGGGCCGGACGCCGCGCATAGGCCAGCGCCAGCGCCGCTTCGATGGCCGCCTGCTCCTGCTCCGGCGTCGGCGCATCCGGCATGGGAGGGGCGCCAGCCTTGCCGGCCAGCGCCTGCCGCGACACGTCGTACATCGTCGCGCGCGTCTTCTTGATCGCCGCTTCAGCGCGTTCGCGGATTTCCTTGCGGCTCAGCGTCGAATTGAGCGTGAAGACGAGCTTCTCGTCGAACAGCTTGCCGCCGATGCGAAAATCGCCCTTGGCGTTCGGCACCAGTTCCTTGTCGAGCCAGCTCTGGTGTTCGGCGACCGCCGCTTTCAGCGCCGCCGCGGCGGCCTTCAGCCGCGTCTGCTCGGCCGCGCTCAGCACGCCGGCATTGGGCATCACCATGGAGTCCAGCACGTCGACGACGCCGTTGTTCTGCTTGGCGACGGTCTGTGCATGCACCAGCGGCACGCGCGCCGGCTGCAGCGCGGTGCGCATCTGCGCGAACAGCTTGGGCAGCTTCTCCATGCGCGAGAGCGCCGAGCGCATGCGCTGGGGCAGGGGCGCGAACTCGCGCGCCATCAGCCCATAGAGCGAATTGCCCGCCAGCCCGGAATATTGCTGCGGGTCCCAGGCCCAGCTCTGGAACGTCTCGTCGTCCCAGATGGCGTATTTGAGCTGGCTGGCCAGGATCGCCGCGTCCACCTGGTTGTCGCGCGACAGCTTGGAGCGGTCGAGCGCCATCAGTTCGGCCAGCAGGTTGCGCCACATCTTGACGCGGACGCCGCGGCCGGTGCCGCTCATGTCGTCGATCTCGCCGTCGAAGCGGTGATCGCCGGTCCCCGTCGCCGACACCGGCTGCAGCCGCAGATAGGCATCGAGCCAGCGCGCCGACAGATTGGCGAAATAGGCGTCCGGCGTGCCGAGCGCGGCGTGCGGCGGCTTGGCAAGGGCAGGGGCGCACAGCGCGGTCGCGCCCAGCAGGAGAGTGACGGCGCGGCGGGAGAGGGCAAGGTTCACGGGGGCGGGTCCGGTGGTTCGTTTCCCCCGCACACTGTTCTGCCCAAGGCCCCGGATCAAGCCACGACTGCGTGCGGTCCTTGTCTCCAAGCGCCGCCTGCCGGACACTGCGCGATGCTCGATCTCTCCATCCGGCCCTTGCAGCCCGACTCGCCCTGGCCGGCACAGATCGCGGCCGAGCAGTTCGAATATTGGGGACCGCTGACCGGCCACGCCTCGCGCGCCGCCTACGAGACGTTTCTGGAGCAGGCGGCGCACAGCCAAACCCTGCCCAGGGTCCTGGTGGCGACGTCGCGGACGACGCTGCTCGGCTCGGTCAATCTGCTGGCCAGCGAGATGACCGTGCGCCCGCAACTCACGCCCTGGCTGAGCCAGCTGTTCGTCACCGCGAGCCGGCGCAAGAGCGGCGCCGGCAGCGCTCTGCTCGACGCCGCGGTGTCGTACATCGCGGAGCTGGGCTACCGCCAGCTCTTCCTCTTCACCTCCGGCACGCTGCCGGCCTATTACCGCAGCCGCGGCTGGCGCGACGTCGACGACGTCGACTATCTCGGCAAGCTGCGGACCGTCATGCGGTTCGATATCGATGGGTAGTATCCGGACTCAATTGCCGGCAAGTTGTGGCCTTGGGGCCCACTGGGCAAGTGTGTACGGTATCCTCGCTCGCGGGCATCCGCGCGGGGGCGTTCGGGGGATTTCATGAAATTGGTGTTTGTTCGCGTCGCGCTCGCATGCGCGGCCTTGGCAGTGATGAGTGGGGCGGCGATGGCCAAGGACGGTCATCTTGCGGGCGTCAAACTGACCATCGGCACGGCCGACTGGACGCATCAGGACCAGAACGCCATACGGTCGACTCTCTCGACGGTCAGTACCGATGCGAATGGACAAGCCGTCGTCGCGGGCCTTGCGCCCGGCCGTTATGAAATCGTGATCGACGGTCCGAGCTTCGTCGCCGCGATGGACATGATCGCACCGCCGCCCGAAAAAGAAAGCGGCGGCCCGTCGGTCAGCATAGGTGGCGGCCTGTTCGGCGGCACAAGCCATTCGTCGTCCAACCACGAAGGCGCGGGTCCAAGGCAGGGTGGTTCGCATTCGAGTTCCGGCGGCATCGGACTGGGGTTGAGCGTTCCGTTGGGCGGCAGTCCGCAGGGTCAGCCCTCTTCCTATTGGGTTGTTTCCAGCGGCTTGGACTGGGAAGCCTTCAAGGTTTCCTATGAAACGCCCTACTGCCGCGACGACGCCGGCCAGGGGATGCGGCTTCTGTTTACGGTGCCGCAAGCTGCGGGTCCGCTCAGGGTGACGATTTTCGCAACCAACGTATTCGACAAGCACAATCCAACGGGCGTTTATTAGCCGCCAAGCGTTTTCAGCCCTGCCGAATTTGGGGTAGCGGGTCAGTTTGAAAGCGACGGCGCCTGACGCGGGCTTTCGTGGTGGCGATGATCGAAGAGTGGGAAGCACGGCAAGATGCTCGATAGAGACGGCACCACTCGGCAACTATCGAATGATTTTGAAAGTGATATTCACTTTGTAGTGAATAATGTTGCACGGCACCGGCATCACCATTTGACATTGCCTCGTTTTGGAGACCTTGAAATTCATCTCATCGATGAGACGCGCCAAAAAGGCGGCTCTTTCAAATATCGAGGTGCCGTTCTGGGTGTGCGGAATAACCGGCGCGGCGTCGTGGCCTGTGGTTCCGGCAACTTTCCGATCGCCGTTGGACTGGCCGCTTCAAGCTTGAACGTCCCGGCACTGGTCGTCATGCCGGATGACGCGCCGCAGATCAAAAAGAGGCTTGCGCAAGAGTCCGGCTCTGAAACGCTTTTCGTACCCCGCGCCGAGTTTGCTCAAATCGTGAAAAAAGAAGCGTCTACCAGGGGCTGGGATGTACTGCATCCCTTCGCAAATCCCGAAATGCTCATAGGAAGCTGTGCTCTGGGATTTGAGTTGGCTGAGGAAATTGAATCTCTTGGTTCTGCGACCGACGCCGTTGTCGTCGCGTGCGGCGGAGGCGGTCTCGCGGCTGGATTGGTGCTTGGTCTTCGGCTCAAAGGGGCGGACAATCCGGTTACCGCAATTGAGCCCGAGCACTATCCGAGCCTGGCGGCCGCCTTTGCCGCGGGGCAACCCGTCGAGATCAAACCCTCGGGTCATACAAACTGCGATGCCCTTCGGGTCACCGAGATAGGGAAACTGGCGTTCGACACGATGCGAAAGCTGGGTGTCTCGGCGACGGTCGCGACCGACGATGGGGCGGCGGCGGCGCAATTGCTGATGGCTGAAGAATGCGGGATTTCTGCGGAACCGAGTGGAGCGCTTGCTTTGGCGGCGCTTCTGGAAAACCGGATACCGGGAAATAGCAGTCGAGTCTGGGTCGTCGTATGCGGCGGTAATATCTGACTTGTTGTCGACATGGTCGGATAGAATGGGCGGCAAGCCCAGACGGATTGCGCCACCTTGTCGTTCATGGTCCGTCCGACTTTAGCGTTGCTCAGCTGACAAATGTCGCGCCGCCCTCCTATTGCCTCAAGATTCCCGCCGTGTTGGGCGGGGCGGGGACAATCTAGCGACCATTGGGAGCCTGCTCTCAGCTTCTGGAGACTTGGCGCACCAAATCGCCGAGCGGCCAGATGGCTCGCGCATTCGCCTTGTGACCAAGGCGCCCTGAATTTCAAACTGACCCACTACCGAATTTCGGGCACTGTTACAGTTTGACTCGATAGCCCGCCCCGATGGTGGGGTGGTTCATCACCACGACGCGCCAACGCTGACGCCCACCACTCGTGGATCTTCTGACGATAGTCCGGCCGCACCGTTGCCCTTGGGAACCGTGAAACCGAAGCGCATGCCTCGACCGGCTGTGTCGGGGCAATAGGGCGTGGTGCTTGAGAATTTTCCGCTGTCCCCGATGTTGATCGCCAAGGTAACCGGAATCGATACCGATGTATTGGTCGCTCCAGCACTCACGACAAGACCGGCGCCGCCAGCAGCGCTATCGCCATGGGGGCCGCCGTTCGAACTCCCAATCGGTCTAGCGCCGCCATTGGAATGGTGCGATCCGCCGCCGCCGAACATCCCACCGATGCCCAAGCTCACCGAAGGTCCGCTGTCATGTCTCGCAGGCGGGGCGAGCCTGTCCATCGCCGCGACGAAGCTCGGGCCGTCGATTTCGATCACATAGTCGCCCGGCGCGAGGCCCTTGATGGTTATTTGCCCGTGGTCATCGGTCTGCATCTTTGTGACGACGCTGCCGTCACCTCTCTTGACGATGAGATCGGCGCCAGTGAGGGCCGTTACGGCAATGGGGACCGTCTGGATCGCGCCGGCTGCGGTTGAAACCAGCACACTCAAACAAGCGGCGAGGATTGCGATGCGTGTTTTGAAATAGGCTCCTTCGTGAGCGCGAGCCCGATTCGATTTCATGATTTCCCCCGAACGCCCCCGTGCGGATGCCAGCGAGCTAGGCTATACTACACAGATGCCCAAGGGACCCCAAAGCCGGAAGCGCCCCGCCGATGTCATCGGCAACGCCGTCCATGCTCCCGGTTTGCCAATAGCCTTGGCTGCCGGGACTGTTTTCCGCGACCCATAGCCCACCAGGCATGAACCAAGACCGCGCCGCGCGCGCGCAACTGCAATCACGCCGGCTTCATCCCGGCGCAGGGAAGGAACAGCAGCATGTTTTCGCATATCATGATCGGGACCAACGACTTGGACAAAGCCAAGGCGTTCTATGACAAGGTGCTGGGCGCGCTGGGCATCGCGCCGGCGATGGTCGACCGCCACCGCATCTTCTATCGCACCCCGACCGGCGTCTTTTCGGTATCGCAGCCGATCGACGGCAAGCCGGCCACCGCCGCCAATGGCGGCACGATCGGCTTTGCCTGTGCGACCACGGCGCAGGCCGATGCCTGGCATGCCGCCGGCGTCGCCAACGGCGGAACGACCTGCGAGGATCCGCCGGGCGTGCGCGAAGGCGGCATGGGCAAGATGTATCTCGCCTATCTGCGCGATCCCGACGGCAACAAGCTGTGCGCCTTGCATCGCATGAGCTGACCGCTCCGTGCTTCTCCTGAACCGATACGGCCTCGGCGGTCTGATCTGCGCCGTGCTGGTCACGCTCCCGGCCGCCGTCGTGCCCGCCTGGGGCGCCGACGATCCGGGCTTCGAGCGCATGGCGATCTGCCAGGATTCCTGGCTCGACTGGCAGAAGAACGACCCCGCGCGCCTGAAAGTCTTCGCCGACCGTTTTCACGCCGCGTTTTCGCCCCACGACAACGACCCGTATTTTCTGCCGAAGGCGAACGTCTCGGTCGCCGGACTTCGTGTCGTGCAGGCCTATCCGGGCAGCGTCGGCATGGGCGTCGGCTTTTCGCTGCTGGTCGACGCGACCTTCGACAAGGCCAAACAGACGTTGGCCAAGCAGTTGGGCAAGCCGCTCGTCAAGTGCGACGCCAGCGACGGGATGAAAACCTGCGAATTGCAAATCGCGGAGCAGCGCACGATCACGCTGATGGCGCCGGACGACCCCAAAAATTCCCAAACGCTGATCGGCTGTTATTATTTCTACGAGAAATGAGTTCGAAGCGGCGGGGCTAATGTTTGGCGCCGGCCTGCCAGCGGTGGATGGCCTGGATGGGCGCCCAGCCGCCGGGCGCGACCAGGTTGATCACGTTGAGGGTCAGGTTGTCGCGGATCATCGCGAGCGTGAAGAGCTCGAAGGCGAGCGCCAGCGCCACGACATATCGGGCGCGCACTTTCGAGGCGAAGTAGAAGCCGGATGACATCATCGCCGTATCGGACAGCGAGTTGAGGATGCTGTCACCGGCATAGCCGGCCGCCAGCGCCTGCTGGCGATAATGCTGGATGACCGCGGGGCTGTTCTCGGCGATCTCCCAGCCGATCTCGACGCCCATCGCGATCAGGAGGCGCGCGCCGAGCGGCAGGCGCGGCGCCGCCAGATGGAGCAGCCCGAAGAAGATGAAGCCGTGGATGAGGTGCGAGAAGCTGTACCAGTCGGCCAGCTGCTGCGACATGTCCCGGCTGAAGGGATCGTTCACCCACAGCGCCAGCCGCCCGCTCGCCGCGAAAAACGGCTGGCCATAGGCGTGCAGCACCAAAATCTGCACGCCGATCAGGACGGCGGCGATGGCCCCATACAGGGCCGGCATATTCGAGCGGATATTCACGAAAGCCCCCATTCTTAAGATCCATCAGGCCGCCGTATTGCGCCGCCGAAGCTCCGCTTCCAGCAACGCATAATCCGCAAAGCCCGTTTTCGGCGCAACGACGTCGGTCCAGATCGCGTCGAGCGTGGCGGCGAGTTCGTCCGGCATCACGCCGCGATGGCCGCCTGAGCCGCCTTGGCGGACCTTGGCGGAGTCGCTGCCCGGCGGCAGATTGCAGCGCGCCTCCGAGAGCTTGCGCATCATCGCATCGTCGAACAGGTCTTTGTGCCGCAGCATGTAGGCGAACGACGAGCGTTCGAGAGTCAGCCTCAACAACGCATCGTCGAGCGCGATGCCGCAAAAGGCGGCGAGCTTTCGCACATGACGTTCGGGATCGGCGCTCATGTGTTCGTAGGAGAGAAGCAGAACGTCCGGATTGTCGCGCTGCTCCCACCAGCTGATGAGATGCTGCCAATAGCCGGGGTCCTGTCCGCCCTTCGCCAGCCGGCCTTGCGCAAATTCGCTGAGCGAAACGGCGCCGGGTTCGAGAAACCAGCCTTCCATGAAACGGTAGAGCGAAACCATCGCGTCCTTCGGTTCGCGCAACGACACGACGTAGCGCGCGCCCTTGGGCATGTCGTAGTAGGACAGATGGCTCTTGAAGCCGCGCGGCTGCGCCCGTTGCGGCGCTTCCAGGTCGATGCCGAGCGTCCGCGACGTCTCGATCCAGGGCACGACGCGGGAGATATCGTCGAAATCCATGTCGCCGCGCGTGCGCAGCGTGTGAAAGGTCTGCTGCAGCCAGGTGGTGCCGCATTTGGAGAAGGGCGAGATGACGACGTCGTGTCGCCGCGGACGATAGGCGGCAATGGCGGATTTGTAGTTGTCGCGTCCAAACGCCCGATCCATGAACGCGCCGAACTCGGCCATGCTGCGGGCGCGATGCGCCACGGTGTCGGTCATAGAGCCCCCATGCCCGTGCATTAAGACAGAATCGCCGCATCGGGACAAACCGGGGGCAACCCGAAAGCGCCGCGCGTGCTGGCATCGCGCCTGGCTCATGCGGCGGTTTACGAAGGCTCGGTCCCGCGATTTTCAATCCTTGATGCGCGCAGCATCCGCGGACTGGTTCCGGTCCAGCGCTTGAAGGCGCGGCTGAACGCAGCTGCGCTGGAAAAGCCCACGAGATAGGCCGTCTCGTTCACAGAGACCTTTCTTTCAGCGAGATAGACGAGCGCCATCTGGTAGCGAAGATCATCCAGAACTTTCTCGAATGTCGCACCTTCCGCTTTCAGCTTGCGGAACAGCGTCGTCCGGCTCAGCCCCATCTTGGTGGCGACGATGTCCATGTTAGCCCCGCCGGTGTGCAGGATCGGCATCAACAGGCTTTCGACCCGTCCCTGCGTGGTCTCGGAATTCTCCAGAGCCTTGAGCAGCGCTTCCGCACGCTCACTCAATATTCCGAAAACGTAGCGCGATGGGTTCGGAGTTCTGTGGGTCATGAACAAGTCGTCGTTCATAAGTAGAGCATTGCGTCCACTTGCGAAGTACACCGGTGCTTGGAATACGCGATCGTATTCGGCACTGTAGGACGGCGCAGAGTGCGTGACGTGGATCTCCTGTATTGCCGGTAACTGGCCAGGGAACCGACGTGAGGCCGAGGCGATGCGAGCGAAGCCGGATTCGGTGATCTCGGGACAAGCATTGGGATTCTTGCGCGTGTCGATCAGCCAGACCTGGCCATTCTCGCGCGATAGCACGAGACGCCTGCCGGCCGGATCTTCGACTTCGACGTCGATGATCAGACGGCCGAAGCGATCAAGCTGCTCCATGGCCTCCGACATGGTCTGGCAAGTCTGGCCGATCAAGGCGACGATCGACAACTCGGACATGTCGTAAGCCTCGCCGAAATGAAGTGCGAGAGCGGGATCATTCCCGAGTGCCTGGCCCGCGCGCATGAGCGCGATGTATTTCGCGAGCGCGATGCGGTTGTCCTGGTCCTCAAGGTCCGCCGGATCGATCCCCGACTGCTCGGACAGAACCATTTGGCTGGCGCCCTTACGGACCGCCAGCTCCATCAGCGCGCGCACAAATCCAGCCGAAACCGTCGCTTCACGCATGGCTCTGCAAACCCTCAACGTCTCCGGCCATGAACCTTAAAGCCAAGTTTTTGACGTGTGATGTCATGCGCACTGGACCTGCCGACACTATCTATAACTGGTAAGACAAGTCCGACTGGCAAGCCACAGCAAAATGCGGCGGCCATTTCGCGCGGGAGTAATCCATGCTCAGCCGAGATACCAGTCCGCGCTCCAGGGCCAGCACCACGCAAATGAGTGAAGAAAAGGAATTATTGGGATGACCGAAGTATCCGCGTTCCGCCTGTATCTGATGAGGGCTCTTTATCTTCTGATAGCCGTGGGGATTGGAATCACCATTTGGCCTGAAGTAATCCACCATCCGCTAACGATGCACGGTGCCACCTCCAGCTTGCTCGGGACAGTGGGAGTTCTGGCAGTCTTAGGCATTCGTTATCCGCTGCAGATGTTGCCTCTGCTTTTCTTCGAAATGGTCTGGAAGACGATTTGGCTGATCGCAGTTGCGCTCCCGCTTTGGTCCGCCCACCAGATAGACGCGGCTACGGCGGAGTCAGTCCGGGGGTGCTTAATGGGTGTTATTGTTCCGATCGTAATTCCCTGGCGTTACGTGTTTGCAAATTACGTGCAGAAGCATGGGGATCGCTGGGGCTGGCGTACTGCTTCCAAAGAAGCGGCGGGGCACGGCGGGCTTCGCGGTACGTCAAGGTGATCGCGATGAGAAAAGTTCTACGAATCTTCCTCTGCCGTCCGATCGTCGTCGCCAGCCCTCGCAAAGAATCGAAGTAGAGGAATCGCTACGATGACCGAACCATCGACGCGATTGCCGACAAGTGGGCGCAGTATCTTGGATCGGATACGCGGCCTTGGTCATCAAACGAACAATGCAATTTCTGTCTTGGCATACTAGCGCATATGAAATCACCACTTCTGGTAAAGGAGCATTGCATGACAGAACGTGTTGCAGATTCGTCGCCGCGTCTCAAAGCCAGGACCGCAGGCCTCTTGTATCTGATCAATTTGATCATGAACGGAATCGCCATCTTCGTTCTCTTAAAGCTGACGGTGCCCGGCGGTGCGGCGGCGACCGCGCATAACATCTTGGCCTCCGAGCAATTGTTTCGTTACGGCTTTGCAGCCGATCTCGTCGGAGCACTATGCTATATTGGCGTGACACTGCTGCTCTACAAATTGTTCAAAGCGGTGAGCGAGACCTTCTCCCTGCTTGCGGCGTTTCTCAGTCTTGTGGCGGTCGCCATTGCGGGCGCCAACTTGGTCAACCTCATGGCCCCTTTGGTTCTGCTTGGAGGCGCGCCCTATTTGCACGCGATCGCGCCGGGCCAGTTGCAGGCCCTGGCGCTGACGTTCTTGAGACTGCATGGGGTTGGCTATCTTACGTCCGTGGTCTTTTTCTCATTCTATATGATCGTGATCGGTGGTCTGATCGTCAGGTCGACTTTCATGCCTCGAATCATAGGTGTGCTGCTGATTATCGAGAGCGTGTGCGCGCTAATTTACTGTTTCGCGAGCTTCCTTGCGCCGCCATTCGCGGCCCATCTCTTCCCAGCCATTCTGGCCCCCGGCCTCATTGGAGAAGGATCGCTGACGCTATGGCTCCTCATCGTCGGAGTAAACGCGAAGAAATGGAAAGAACAGGCTGCTGCAACAAGCTGAACCCTGTTCAGCGTGCGGCTTCGCGGTCGAGCGCCGCGCCGGCTGCAACTTCGATCTTGTGGGTACGATGATGCTGATCCGTCGTGCCTTCAAGGGCCCTTGGAAGTCGAAGGACGGCACGCACATGTTCAACCGAAAGGCCGGAATCCTGTAATCCCGCATGCTTTCCACGCCCGTTGAGCGACGCTTCTCCAACGCCTATCTTGCGCCGCCTCCTCGGACTAGATTTGCCTGCATGATCCGGACCGCGCAGCGGCTCTTCGCCGTGACCTTTCTCGCCGCCTTCGCCGCGGCCTGCGCTTCCTCGCCCGAGGACAACTCCGTCACCGTCCCGCCCAATGCCGGCGTCTACAAGATCGGCCAGCCCTATCAGATCGGCGACACCTGGTATTACCCGCGCGAGCAGCCCGACTATGACGAGACCGGCATCGCCTCGTGGTACGGCCCGGCCTTCTACGGCCACCGCACCGCCAATGGCGAGATCTACACCGCGCAGGATCTGACCGCCGCCCACCGCACGCTGCCGCTGCCCGTCAACGTCCGCGTCACCAATCTCGACAACGGCAAGTCGCTGGTGGTGCGCGTCAACGACCGCGGGCCCTTCGCCAAGGGCCGCATCATCGATTTGTCGGAGCGCGCCGCCGAACTGCTCGGCTACAAGCAAAAGGGCACCGCGCGGGTGCGCGTCACCTATCTGTCCCGCGCCGATCTCGATGGCGGCCGCCCGCCGCCGGACGAGACGCCGCCGGAGATCGCATCCGCCGTTCCCGCCGCGCCGACCGGACGCGTCGCCACCACCGCGCTCGATGCCGTGCCGGGCACAGCGGTCGCGCCGCCGATCCCGGTCGTCAGCCTGCCGGCGCCGGCGATCGTGGCCAGCGCCGACGCCGCCGTCGCCACCCAGCCCACCGGTATCGTCACGCAAGTTCCGGTTCCGCCCGCGACGCGGCTTTATGTCCAGGCCGGCGCCTTCAGTTCCTACCAGAATGCCGCACGCCTGCAGTCGCGCCTGGGCGGCGATATGCAGATAACGTCCAGCAGCCAGAACGGCCGGACGATCTACCGCGTCCGCTCGGGTCCCTTCGACGAGGTGGGCGACGCCGATAAGGCGTTGGCCCGGGTCACCGGCCTTGGTAGTAACGACGCGAAAATCGTCGTTGATCGCTAAACATCGATCGGAGCAGTGTTCATGAATCTTCGCCTTTGCGGCGCCTTGCTGTGCATCCTGGCCGCCTTCGCGGTCCAGCCCGCTTCTGCCGACATCACCACCACCGCCAACCACGCCCTGCTGATGGATGCGGAGTCCGGCGCGGTGCTGTGGGCCAAGGACGCGAACACGCCGATGCCGCCGGCCTCGATGAGCAAGCTGATGACCATCGAGCTTTTGTTCCAGCGCCTCAAGGATCGCCGCGTCAAGCTCAGCGACACCTTCCCGGTCTCGGAACGCGCCTGGCGCGAGCGCGCGGGCTCCGAATGCTTCGTCAATATCGGCGACCGCATGACGGTGGAGAACCTCATCCAGTGCATCATCGTGGTCTCGGGCAACGACTCCACCATCGTCGTCGCCGAGGCGCTCGGCGGCACGGTCGAAGGCTTCGTCACGATGATGAACCGGCGCGCGCGCGAGCTCGGCCTGACGCAGTCGCACTTCGTCAATCCCGACGGCCTCGACGTGCCGCCCGGCCAGATGATGTCGGCCTTCGATCTCGCCACCCTGGCGCGCCACATCATCCGCACCTATCCGGCCTACTATCATTATTTCGGCGAGAAGGATTTCATCTGGAGCAACATCCACCAGCCCAACCGCAACCCGCTGCTGTTCGGCGTCGCCGGCGCCGACGGCCTCAAGACCGGCCATATCGACGCCTCGGGCTACGGCCTGGTCGGTTCGGCGATCCGCGGCGGCCAGCGCCTCATCCTGGTCGCCAGCGGCATGATGTCGGAGAAGGACCGGGCCGACGAAGGCGCCCGGCTGATGGAAATCGGCTTTCGCGAATTTCGCCGCTACATGTTGTTCAAGCCCGGCGACGCGGTCGCGCAGGCGGAAATCTTCGGCGGCAGCGAAAAAACCGTGGCGCTGACGGTCAGGGCGCCGGTGGTGCTGACGCTGCAGGTCGATTCGCGGCCCGGCCTCAAAGTCGCCGTGCACTTCACCGGCCCCTTGCGCGCGCCGCTGGAGCAGGGCCAACAGGTCGGCACGCTCAGCATCACCGCGCCGGATTTTCCGGCGCAGACCATACCGCTCTACGTCGCCCAGCCGGTCTCGCAGACCGGCATTTTCGGCCGCATGCTGCTGGGCCTCAAAGCGCTCGTCGGTTCGCGATGAAAAAGCCGGCGCGTTTCATTACGCTGGAGGGCGGCGACGGCTCCGGCAAGTCGACGCAGATCAAATTGCTCGTCGCCGCGCTTCAGCAGCGCGGCATCGACGCGCTGGCGACGCGCGAGCCCGGCGGCTCGAAAGGCGCCGAGGAAATCCGCAAGCTCGTCCTCACCGGCGAACCCGGCCGCTGGGACGTCATGACCGAGACGCTGCTGATGTTCGCGGCGCGCTCCGACAACGTCGCCAAGGCCATTAAGCCCGCGCTCGCCGCGAAAACCTGGGTGATCTGCGACCGCTTCACCGACTCCACCTATGCCTATCAGGGCGCCGGCGGCGGGTTGGCGCGCGAGACCATACGGCGGATGGAAACGCTGGTGCTGGGCGATTTTCGCCCCGACCTGACGCTGATCCTCGACATTCCCACCGATGTCGGCATCGCGCGCACCCATGGCCGGGCGAACGACGAAACCCGGTTCGAGAAATTCAACATCGAGTTCCACAACCGCTTGCGCGCAGCCTATCTCGCCATCGCCCGGCGCGATCCGCAGCGCTGTGTCGTCATCGACGCCAGCGGCGACAGCGACGCCATCGCCAGGACGATCTGGAACACGGTCGCCAAACGGTTCAGGCTGAAGTGATGGCGCCGCGCACTCGCATCGTTGCTCCAGCCGAAGAGACGCCCGAGGCCGATCGCATTGAAGGCTTCGCCCATCCGCGCGAGACGCGGCATCTGGTGGGGCAGGGCGCCGCCCTGGCGCACGCGGCGCGCGCCATCCGTTCGGGCCGGCCGCCGCAAGGCTGGCTGCTCGCCGGCCCGCCCGGCATCGGCAAGGCGACGCTGGCCTATCGCATCGCGCGCTACATGCTCGCCTATGGCGCGACGGCCGCCGGCGCCGAAGATCTCTTCGTGCCCGAGCGCGACGCCAACGCGCTGCAGGTCGCGGCCGGCGCCCATCCCGGACTCCTGGTCCTCAAGCGCGGCCTCAACGACAAGGGCAAGCTGATGGCCGAGACCTCGGTCCATGTCGTGCGCAAGCTGTCCGGCTTCTTCGGTATGACGTCGGGCGCCGGCGGCTGGCGCATCGCCATCGTCGACACCGCCGACGACATGAACGAGGCCGCCGCCAACGCGCTGCTCAAGCTCTTGGAGGAGCCGCCGTCGCGCGCCATGGTGCTGTTGCTCAGCCACGTGCCGGGGCGCTTGCTGCCGACGATCCGCTCGCGCTGCCGCCGCCTCGATCTGCGCCCGCTCGACGAAGCGACGCTCCAAGCCGAGCTGGCGCGGCTTCTGCCGGACCTCAAGGGCGCCGAGCGCACAGCGCTGGCGCGTCTCGCCGGCGGCTCCATCGGCATGGCGCTGCAATTGGCGGGTGGCGACGCCGTCGCGCTCGCCCGCGATGCCGACCGCCTGCTCGACAACGCCGCGGCGCCCGATGTCGCTGCGATCGTCGCGCTCGGCGACCGGATTTACCGCATCACCGACGGGTTGGATTCCTTCGGCGCCTTCCTGCGCGAAGCGCTCATCCAGCGCATCCGCGTCCGCGCCATCGCCGGCCAGCCGCATCTGGAGCGCTGGATCGAATGCCTCGGCCGCCTCAACGCCGGCTTCGCGCGCACCGCCGCGCTCAATCTCGAACCGCGCCAGACCCTGCTCAGCGCCGCCGGACAACTCGCGAGCGCGACACGCCGCGCCGGAGCGATCTGAGGGTTGCGCACAAAACACAATTGTCATCCCCGGCGAGCGGAGCGCACTTCGCGCGTAGCGAGGGAGTTCATAGCGACAGCGTATGAACGACCCAGGCCGGAAAGATTGTACGAACTACGAATCGTCCGTACGCTGTCGCTACGGACCCCCTCGCTTCGCTCGGCCGGGGATGACAGTTTGAAATAGGTTTGCTCAATCGCATGCTCGTCGACAGCCATTGTCATCTCGATTTCCCGCAATTCGCGCCCGAGCTCGACGCGGTGGTGGCGCGCGCCCGGGCCGCCGGTGTCGGCGTCTGCGTCAGCATCGGCACGACGCTGGGCAAATTCCCCGGTGTCCTGGCCGTCGCCGAGCGTTTCGCCAACGTCTGGTGCTCGGTCGGCATCCATCCGCACGAGGCGGCCCGGGAGTTGCTCGACAATCCCGCGGCCCTGATCGCCGCCGCCCGCCATGCCAAGGTCGTCGGCATCGGCGAGACCGGCCTCGACTATTATTACGAGCACAGCCCCAGGGCCCAGCAAATCCAGAACTTCCACATCCACATCGCGGCGGCGCGCGAACTTGGCCTGCCCGTCATCGTCCACACCCGCGACGCCGACGACGACACCATCCAGGTCTTGCGCGAAGAGATGGCGGCGGCGCCCTTCCGCGGCCTGATCCACTGCTTCACCGGCACGCGCCGCCTCGCCGAAGCGGCGGTCGAACTCGGCCTTTGCATCTCGGTCTCCGGCATCGCGACCTTCAGGAAGTCCGACGAGCTGCGCGCCGTGCTCAAGGACGTGCCGCTGGACCGCCTGCTGGTCGAGACCGACGCGCCATTCTTGGCGCCGATGCCCCACCGCGGCAAACGCAACGAGCCCGCCTTCGTCGCGCATACCGCAGCGCTGCTGGCGACGCTCAAAGGCGTCAGCGCGGCGGACCTCGCCACCGCGACGACGGAAAACTTCTTCCGCCTGTTCACGAAGGTGGTGAGGCCGGATGTGTAAAGCACAACACCTAACACCGTCATCCCCGGGCTTGTCCCGGGGACCCATAATCACGTTGCTGCAAGGTGCTTATGGATGGCCGGCACGAGGCCGGCCATGACGACGGTTGTTGGTTCGGAACATTTAGAACTCACCATCCTCGGCTGCGGCTCCTCCGGCGGCGTGCCGCGCATCGGCGGCGCGGATGGCGCGGGCTTCTGGGGCGCCTGCGATCCCAGCAACCCGAAGAACCGCCGCCGCCGCTGCTCCGTCGTCGTCAAACGCAAATCAGCCGCCGGCGAAACCACGGTGCTGGTCGACACCTCGCCCGACATGAAGGACCAGCTGATCGACGCCCGCGTCTCCACCGTCGACGCCGTGCTGATCACCCACGACCACGCCGACCAGCTGCACGGCCTGGACGATCTGCGCCAACTGGCGATGAACGCGCGCCGCCGCGTCGACGTCCATTCGGACCAGGAGACCTTCGCCGGCATAATGCAGCGTTTCGGCTATTGCTTCGTGCAGCCGCAAGGCAGCGACTATCCGCCGATCCTCAATGCCCATGTCATCGCCGAACCGTTCGCGCCGTTCGCGCTCAAAGGGCAGGGCGGCGATCTGCCCGTGCTTGCCTTCGGCCAGCGCCACGGCCGTATCCGCAGCCTCGGCTTCCGCTTCGGCCGGGTCGCCTATTCGCCCGATGCCGACGGCCTCGACGACGCGGCGTTCGCAGCGCTCGAAGGCGTCGAAGTCTGGATCGTCGACGCGCTGCGCTACACGCCGCATCCCAGCCACGCCCATCTGGCGCGCACGCTGGAATGGGTTGCCCGCGTGAAACCCAGCCGCGCCATCCTCACCAACATGCATGTCGATCTCGACTACGAGAAGCTCAAGTCCGAACTCCCGCCAGGCGTCGAGCCGGCGTTTGACGGGATGGTGGTGGAGGTTGAATTGAAAGGCGGCACCTAAAACACCGTTGTCATCCCCGGCGAGCCGCGCACTTCGCGCGGCGAGGGAGCCCATAGCGGCAGCGTATGGGCGACCCAGGCCTGGGTCGTTCGCACGCTGTCGCTACTCACTCCCTCGCTACGCTGCGCTCCGCTCGCCGGGGATGACAGCCGCTATTTGATTGAACCGATCGATGCTTGGCGCCATAGTGCAACTGTTGCACTACCCTGAAAATTGTCGAGTTGAACGCGTGAAGACGCAAGACAAGACCCGCACCGTCGCTTCGGTGAAAGCCAAGGCGCCTTCAACATTGACGCTGCGCTGGTCCGATGGCGCGCGCGCCGAACTCGACCTCTCCGCCTTGTTGCGCGACAAATCCTTCAAGGCGCTGCGCGACCCCGCGAAATTCGCCGCCGTCCGGGTCGGCGAATGGGGACACAGCATCGCGTGGCCGTCCGGCGCCGAGCTAAGTGCCGAGACGCTTTGGTTGGAAACGCTGTCGGCGACCCGTCATGCCGACGCGCGCAGCTTTCTCGAATGGCGGCTGCGGCACGGTCTGTCGCTCAGCGGCGCGGCGGACGCGCTCGGGCTGTCGCGGCGGATGGTGGCCTACTACTCCAACGGCGAGAAACCCGTGCCGCGCGCCATTCTTCTGGCTTGCAAGGGCTGGGAAGCAAGCCAGGCGGCGTAGCCTTATCCCCAATCCCCAAGCGCGAACCCCGCGGAAACACTCGACTTTCGTTCCGAGCGTCAGGGATAAGAAATATAGCCTAATTATACTTGTAATCCTACACAACCGGTAATATATTCACCGGAATGAACGACGTGACCAAAGACCAACTGCCATCCAGTTCCCCGCTGACCAGCGGGATGACGTCACTTGAGGCGGTGCTTGAGCGCGCCTGCCGCCAGGTCCTGGCGAGCTTCGACCTCGCCGACAGCATCGACGCGATCAGCAACAACTACGGCCAAAACCAGGCCTTCAACCGCGCGGTGGCTCTGATGGGTGTCAGCGCGAAAGCGGGCACCGCGCTAGCCAAAATGAAGTCCGAGTTTCGCGCCAAGTTCGAAGTCACGAAACGCAACATAGCGCCGGGAGCGGACCCCGCGCTCGAAGCCGCGCGGCGGGCCGGAGACGAGGCCTATTGGGCGCGCTGGGAAAAGACATTCGCCAAGGCGATGGAAGACGACGCGGCGGAGCGGAAGAGCGAGGAGGGGGACCCCCCTCAAGATTCCGGAGGTTCGAATAGCGAAAAATGATTCACCCTCCGAAGCCCGAAGGGCGCAGGAGGGTTCACCAGCCCTCCCAGGAGCCGCCCCGCCCCCGCGGCCGCCCACGCAAACACCCTGCGAAGCCGCAAGGACGTCGGAGGGGCGGCCAGCCCGGCAACCGCAATCGCTGGTGCCATGGCCGCCATTCGGCACAGGCCCGCTGCAGCCGTGCGGCGCTGCGCGCGGAAATCCGCGCCTACAATTTCGTCATCGCCGAGGCTCTGGCCTGGCACGCTTGCGAATTGTCCGCCATAGCCTTGGCGAAGGCGGATTTATCCACCGAAGCCTTGGCGAAGGCGGATTCATCCGCCGAAGCCTTGGCGAAGGCGGACGTGCGCCGGCGCGACACCGCAATCCGGCGTTCCGCACCGCGAAGACCGGCGCCGGCGGCGCTGTCGACGGATCGCCGAACACCGGACCCGGTGGTCGGATTCGCGGCTAGGCGTTCTCCGCGGCTGCGCATGAACTCGCGCGCGTCGCCGATCGTCCTGCGAAGTCTCGACGGCTATCGCTCCACGGGCCCGCCGCCAAATCCGCACGCCGGCCGACGTACGGGTTCCTGTTGATCGTCGCAGGCGCGCGACAGCAAAGGCGTGGCTGCGCCATCCGCCGGTGCTATCACTGGCCAGACCGCCGCCAGGCCCGCCGCGTCTAACGCCACCAATAATTTCCCATAATATTACTTATACGAAAAATGGAATGACCGAACCGAAGCTTCAGCCCAGCCGCGACTTTGCCACCCTCGTCGAGATCGTCCGGCGGCTGCGCGACCCCAAGACCGGCTGCCCCTGGCACCACAAGCAGAGCTTCGAGACCATCGCGCCCTACACGATCGAGGAAGCCTACGAAGTCGCCGGCGCCATCGAGGACCAGGACTGGAATGGCCTGAAGGATGAACTCGGCGACCTGTTGTTCCAGGTCGTCTACCATGCGCGCCTCGCGCAGGAGCGCGGCCTGTTCAACCTGGATGACGTCGTCGAGGCCGTCTCGACCAAGATGATCCGGCGGCGCTCGGACATTTTCGGCGAAGGCACGCCGTCGACGGTCGGCCTGTGGGACGCGGCCAAGGCCGAGGAACGGAGCGCCAAGGGCCAGAGCGGCACCCTGGACGGCGTGAGCCGCGCCCTGCCCGCGCTGACACGTGCCGACAAGCTTCAGAAGCGGCTCTCAAGCGTCGGTTTCGATTGGAATTCTCCCCAATTGGTGCTGGCCAAGGTGGCCGAGGAAGCAGCCGAGATCGTCGAAGCGCAGGCCGCTGGCGCCAGCCATGCCGAGCTCGAAGGCGAAGTCGGCGACCTGTTGTTCGTCGTCGCCAATCTGGCGCGCCATCTCAAGGTCGACCCGGAAGCGGCTCTGCGCACGACCAATTCCAAGGTCACGCGGCGCTTTGCCTGGATCGAGGCCGCGCTTGCCGCCCAGGGCCGCGGGCCAAAGGATGCGGCGCTCGACGAACTGGAAGCCCTGTGGCAGCGGGCGAAAACGGAGGCCAAGCCATGACCGATCACCCCCAGCGCATCCCCACGCCCGACGGCGAAGTCGTCCTGGCGTCGCAGCGCGACGTCTTCCTCTACGAGAACTTCAAATTCGCCTCGGCGCGCCGCGCCGGCAACGTGCTGTACGTCTCCGGCGTCATCGCCGGGCCGCAGAAAGGCGAAGGCCGCGATGTCGAGGCCTTCAAGGTCCAGCTCCGCCGCGCCTTCGGCGAGCTCAAGGCCACCCTCGCCGCCGCCGGCGCCGGCTTCGCCAAGGTCGTGATGATCAACAGCTTCCACATCTGGACGGGTGACAACTTCGCGGGCGACAAGTCCGCCCAGCTCGCCGCCTTCATTGCCGTGAAGGACGAGTTCATCTCAGCCCCGCACCCGGCCTGGACCGCGGTCGGCACCACGGGCTTGGCGCTCGACACCGGCGTCGTCGAGATCCAGCTGATCGCCCACCTTTAGCTGTGGACAAAGGAGAGAATGTCTTAGAGACCGGCTCTAAGCCGTTGATTGCACGAACTGGTTTGTCGTGAACCGGCTGCGGAATCTATCCACCGACTGTGGATCGACGGCCAGGATCAGTTCGACGCCCTTGGCTTTGTCGGTCCTGCCCAGGACCTGCGCGTGGCGGTACGCCCACGCCAGTCCCTCGCCGTCGGCATGCGATAAGGTGAGGCGATAGCGGATGTTGGCACGCGTCAACTCGGCCTCGAAACGGCGCAAAAGCTGGCTGAGGCCCTCGCCGCTCAGGGCCGAAACCGCGACCGGGCCGCCGCCGGATTTCGCGTTGCCGGCGAGCAGGCCGGCCCGGACCTCCGGCTCGACCAGGTCGATCTTGTTGAGCACCTCGATGAGCGGTCGCTCGTCGTCGGTCTCGAGTCCGAGGTCGGCCAGGACCTTCAGGACGTCGACCTTCTGCGCCGCGCTCTCGGCATGGGCGGCGTCGCGGACATGAACGATGATGTCGGCCTCGAGCACCTCTTCCAGCGTGGCGCGGAAGGCGGCGACCAGTTCGGTCGGCAGGTCGGCGATGAAGCCCACCGTGTCGGACAGGACCGCCCTCGTCCCGAGCGGCAGCTTGAGGCCCCGCATGGTCGGATCGAGCGTCGCGAACAGCAGGTCCTTGGCCACGACGTCGGCGTCGGTCAGCTTGTTGAACAGCGTCGACTTGCCCGCATTGGTGTAGCCGACCAGCGCGATCACCGGATAGGGCACGCGTTTGCGCGCCTGGCGCTGCAGCCCGCGCGTCCGCTTGACGCCTTCGAGCTCGCGCTTGATGCGGATGACGCGGTCGCCGATCAGCCGCCGGTCGGTTTCGATCTGGGATTCGCCGGGGCCTCCAAGGAAGCCAAAGCCACCTCTTTGGCGTTCCAAATGCGTCCAGGAGCGCACCAGCCGCGAGCGCTGGTAGCTGAGATGCGCCAGCTCGACCTGCAGCCGGCCTTCATGGGTCCGGGCGCGCTCGCCGAAGATTTCCAGGATCAGCGCCGTGCGGTCCAGCACCTTCGTCGCCCAGGCCTTCTCCAGATTGCGCTGCTGCACCGGCGACAATTGCGCGTTAACGACGATGACTTCGGGCTCCAGCGCGCGCGCTTCAGCGCCGATCTCCTCCACCTTGCCGCTGCCGATCAGTGTCGCCGGCACGGGGCGCACCAAGGGTACAATGTGGCTGGCGACGACGCGAAGCCCGATCGCGGCGGTCAGGCCGATGGCCTCCTCCAGGCGCGCCTGCGCATCGCGGTCCAGCCGCGCGCCCAGCGCCCGCGCCTTGGGTTCGATATGGATGACGAAGGCCGTGCGGACGGTGTCGCGCCCGCTGTCGAAGCCGGATTTGGGCGGCCGCTTGCCTACGCGGTCTCTTTTTCCACGACCGTCTCCTCCTGCAGCTGGATCGGTCCCAGCGGCATGACGGTCGAGATCGCGTGCTTGTAGACGAGCTGGGCTTGCCCGTCCCGGCGCAGCAGAACGCAGAAATTGTCGAACCACGTGATGTTCCCTTGAAGCTTTACGCCGTTGACCAGAAAGATCGTAACGGCCGATTTGCTCTTGCGGACGGCGTTGAGAAACGTGTCTTGCAGATTTTGTTGTTTTTCGCTCATCGGGGAATCCAGGTGATGTGTGCCGCGCGCCCCTGCGAAGCACTAGGGCTAGCATAGGCTGCATTGCTGCATTTGCGAAAGGGTTTAAGTGCCCGTTTTTGCGGCGCGCTTAGCCGAAGCCAGGCCGTAAAGTTCCTGGACCCGCCGGGTCAGCGGGCCCGGAACGCCCGCTCCTACCGGCTTGCCATCGATCACAACCACCGGAACGACGCCCGTCGCCGACGAAATGAACGCTTCGCGGGCGGCAAAGGCGTCTTCGACGCTGAAACTCCGCTCGATCACCGGCAACTGCGCGTCCGCGGCAGCCTCCAGGATCACCCGCCTTGTTACGCCCGCCAGGATCGCGTGGCTGAGGTCGCGGGTCCGCAATTGGCCGGACGCGTCCACGATCCAGGCATTGGTCGAACTGCCCTCGGTGACAAATCCCGCTTCATCGACCAGCCAGGCTTCATAGGCTCCCGCCCGTCGTGCCGCCGTCTTGGCCAGCAAGTTCGGCAGCAACTGAACCGTCTTGATGTCGCGGCGTCCCCAGCGCTCATCCGGCCGCGTGATGACCGCGACACCGTCGCGCCGTCGCTTCTCGAATTCCTCGGGAACGATGGCGCGGACAGTCAAGATCAGCGACGGTCGCGGACTTATCTTGGGAATGGGATGATCGCGTCTGACGGCGCCGCGCGTGACCTGAAGATAAAGCAGGCCGTTGCGCACGCCATTACGCCGCACCAGTTCGCGCATCACCAGTTTTAGGACCTGCCGCGGCATCGGCATCGCCATCTCGATCTCGCCGAGCGAACGCGCCAGGCGGTCGAGATGCTCTTCCGCGTCCATCAGCGCGCCGTCCGTCACGCCGCAAACTTCATAGACGCCGTCGCCCAGCTGCAAGGCCCGGTCTTCGATGTGAACCGCGGCCTGGCCGTGTGCGACGTAGCGGCCGTCGACATAAGCGATGCGCCCGGCCGGCGCACGGCCGTTCCAACCTTTGCTCACGCATTAAACCCCTGCTCGCGGCCGCTCGGGCCGACGCCGAGCGATTTGAGCTTGCGATGCAGCGCCGAGCGCTCCATGCCGATGAAGGCGGCGGTGCGCGAGATATTGCCGCCGAAGCGGTTGATCTGCGCCACCAGATAGTCGCGCTCGAAGATCTCGCGCGCCTCGCGCAAAGGCAGCGAGATGACCAGGTCGCCGCGGCCGCTGCCGCCCCAGGGCGCGCTCGAGCCCAGATCGGCGGGCAGCAGATCGGCCGAGATCACTTGCGCCGCGTCGTCCGTCGCCAGAATCAGCAGGCGTTCGACGATGTTGCGCAGCTGGCGGACATTTCCCGGCCAGGTGTGCGACTGCAACACCGCCATGGCGTCGTCGCCGATCTCGCGGGTTGCGAGGCCGGACGTCGCGGCCAGACGCTTCATGAAGTGCGCGACCAGCAGCGGGATGTCGTCGCGGCGTTCGGACAGCGAAGGCACACGGACCGGAACGACGTTGAGCCGGTGATAGAGATCTTCGCGGAACTTGCCCGCGGCGATCTCCGCCCGCAGATCCTTGGTCGTCGAGCAGATCACCCGCGCATCGACCTGCACCCGCATCGTGCCGCCGACGCGGGTAAAGGTCTGGTCGACCAGGACGCGCAGGATCTTGCCCTGCGTTTCCAGCGGCATGTCGGCGACTTCGTCGAGATAAAGCGTGCCGTTATGGGCGAGCTCGAACATGCCGGTCTTGCGCGCGCCCTCGCCGGCCTCGACGCCGAACAGTTCGGACTCGATGCGCGAGGGCGCCATGGTCGCGCAATTGATGGCGACGAAGGCGTTGGCGGCGCGCCGCGAGCGCGAATGGATCAATCGCGCGATGACTTCCTTGCCCGATCCCGAAGGGCCGGTGACGAAGATGCGGCTGTTGGTGGGCGCGATTTTTTCGACCGCCTGGCGTACCTGGCTGATCGCCGAGGACATGCCGACCATGTCGGATTCGTCGCCGGCTTTCAGCTTGAGCTCTTGCACCTCGCGCCTGAGGCGCGAGGCCTCGAGCGCGCGGCCGACGACATGGATCAACCGGTCGGCCTTGAACGGCTTCTCGATGAAATCGTAGGCGCCCTTCTTGATCGAGGCGACCGCCGTCTCGATCGTGCCGTGACCCGAGATCATGATCACCGGCAGGTCGGGTTGCTCGCGCTTGAGCGTGTCGAGCACCTGGATGCCGTCAAGCTTGCTGCCCTGCAGCCAGATGTCGAGCACGACCAGTTGCGGCCGGCGTACGCGCACGGCGTTGAGCGCGCCGTCGCTGTCGCCGGCGACGCGGGTATCGAAACCCTCGTCGCGGAGAATTCCGGCAATCAGGTCGCGAATGTCCTCTTCGTCGTCGACGATCAGGATTTCAGACGCGATCTGCGATCCGCTCTTGCTCATCTGAACTGCCCTTTTCCTTCGTACTCTTCTGCTTCGGCGGGAAGATCAAAATGACCTCCGCGCCGCTCTGATTTTGTTGCTGGTCGCCGGCTTGATCGTGCCCATGCGAGCTGTCGCTCGCATCTTGCAGGACCAGTTCGCCGCCATGGTCTTCCATGATCTTGCGCACGATCGCGAGCCCCAGACCCGTGCCCTTGGCGCGGGTTGTGACATAGGGCTCGGTCAGCCGGTCGCGATGCTCGTGCGGCAGGCCGATGCCGTTGTCGGTGACGCGATAAACGACGCGCTCGTCGCCGGCCTCGAGCGCGATGACGATGCGGCCGGGCACGTCGTCGCCCCTGGCAAGGCGCGCATTGACGCCTTCGCCCGCATTCTTGAGCACGTTCGTGAGGGCTTGCGCCACCAGCCGTCCATCGCATTCGACGTAGACCGCTTCCTTCGGCAGGCGGGTCTCGAACGAAATCTGCGGGTTGGCGACGCGCTGCAGGAACACCGCCTGCTGGATCAGTTCCTGCGCGTTCTCGCGGCGCATCACCGGTGTCGGCATGCGCGCGAAGGACGAGAACTCATCCACCATGCGGCCGATATCGCCGACCTGACGGATGATCGTGTCGGTGCATTGGGCGAAGACTTCCGGATCGGTCGTGACTTCGCTCGCGTATTTCCGCTTGAGCCGTTCGGCCGAGAGCTGGATCGGCGTCAGCGGGTTCTTGATCTCATGTGCGATGCGCCGCGCGACGTCGGCCCAGGCCGCCGTGCGCTGGGCCGAGACCAGATCGGTGATATCGTCGAAAGTCGCGACATAGCCGCTGCTGTCGGTGCCGTGTTCGCTGGAGACCTGCACGCTGAGCGCCCGCGTCGTCGACCCGCGCTTGACCGTGACCTCGCCGCCGGCCCGTCCGACCGGCTCGGTGATCGCGCGCCGGATCAGCGCGGACAGTTCCGGCACCGACTCCGAATAGTGCCGGCCCTCCAGCTCCTCGGGCGACGAATTGAGCAGGCGCGCCGCGGCGCGATTGACGATCGTGAGCATGCCGTCATGGTCGAGGCCGATCACGCCGGCGCTGACGCCGCCAAGCACCGCCTCGGTGAAACGGCGGCGCTCGTCATTCTGGCGGTTCGCCGATACCAGCGCCGTGCGCTGCCCGTCGAGCTGGGAGATCATACGGTTGAAGGCGCGGCCTAGCAGACCGACCTCGTCGTCGTCGCGCTCGACTTCGACCTGCGCTTTCAGATCGCCGCCCGATACGCGCTCCGCCGCGCCGATCAAGCTCGAGATCGGCCGTACCAGCCGGTTCGCTGCCCAAATGCCGAGCCAGATGGCCGACAGCAAGATCACCAGGGAGACGACGACATAGACCGCCGCGAACACCAACTGCACCTGCGAGAGATTCTCGCGGGCGCTTTTGTATTCGTTCTCGGATTTCTTGAGGCTGGTGTAGTAGGCATAAACCTTTGGATCGACCGGACGCGCCACCAGAAGATAGGCGTCCTTGAGGATCGAAAGGCGGATCAGCGCATACACCACGCCGGTGTTGCGATCGCCATAGGTCGTCGGCGACGGATGCGTGCGTGCCCAAGCGAACTCGCTGGGTGGCGGCTTCATGGCCGAGGCGTAGGGAAATGTCGTATTGCTCGCCTTGTAGTCGCCGCGCGAGTCCACGACGAACGAACCGAGCAGCTGGCGCTTTTCCGCCATGTCGGCAAGCTTGGCGAACATGAGGCCGGTCTTGATCTGCTTCTGGTCGTCTCTGAGCGAGGGATCCAACTGGATCGCCAGCATCATCTCCACGGCGTCCTGGGCGACGCCGCGCGCCTTCTCAAGCATGTAGCGGTAGGCGATGTTCTCCGCATTGCCGACCACCGTATTCAGCCGCGGCGAGAACCAGGCTTCGATGCCCAGATTGAGCGTCACGGTCGCGAAAATCGCGACGGTAATCGCCGGCACGACGGCGATCAGGCTGAACATCGCGACCAGCCGAACATGCAGGCGCGCGCCGGCGATGCCGGAGCGGCGGGCGGTCCACAGGCGGGCCAGGCGCCACGCGATCAGGGCCGCCAGCGTCACGCCGAGCGTCAGATTGACGAGCGTGATGCCGACGAGGCCGGCCGGGGTCGGCTTGTAGGGAAGCATGCCCAGCACGGTCGCGTAGGTTGCGACCCCGGACGCCAGCGCCAGGATGCCTACGCCGAGCGCCAGCAGCGACGGCCGCGAAACCGCGCGGAGCCAGGATAACAGGCCGCCATTGTCCGGCGCCTCGACTGCATTCGCTGTGGTCATCGGTTTCCGGTTGCGGCCGCTAAATCTCTAACGGCATTCGACAATCCGGAGCAGTGTACCCAAGACACAGCATGTTGCAAGAAAGCTGCGATGCAAATCGGCAACGGGGTTAAAGGCGCGAGCTTTTGCCAGGGCCGCCCGCGCTCGCTCCAGCCTATCTTTGCTGCCTGTCAGGGACCCACATCGACCCAAGGCACGGTCACCGTCTGATTCGATTGGCCGGTCACCGTCACGGTCATGTCCGTCGGGTTGACCGACATCTGCCAGACATAGCGGGCGCCATTCATCGTGACGTTGCGGACGACGTTGTTCTTGGTGTCGTACGACACGATGGCCATCGAAACGCGGTTGTCGATGAAGCTGTACGCCCAGGTCGTGATGCCCTGATACTTGACCACCGGACAGGTCGGTGAAGGGTTCAAGGAGGTGCCGTTGTTCATGCACGTTATCTTCAGACCCGCGGGCACCGGCGGGTTGCTGTTCGAAGGAACGCTGACGATTTGTGGCGCAGGTGTCAGTTCGGCCCAGGTCGCGGACACCGCCTGACGCGACTGGCCGGAGAATGTCACCGTCTTGTCGGGGCGGCTTGAGCTGGCGTTCCAAACATAGCGCGCGCCATCCTTGGTGATGTTGCCGACGACATTGTTCTGTGCGTCATAGGTGACGAGCGCCATGCTCACGCGATTGTCGATGAAGCTGTAGGCCCAGGTCGTGTTGCCCAGGTATTTCACGACGGGGCACGTCTTGCTCGGAACCAGGACGTTCGGTCCCTTCAGGCAGGTCACTTTCAGGCCTGCCGGCACCGGCGGATTGCTGTTGGCCGGTACGTAGAGGATCTCCGCTGCCCCTGGTCTGGACGCGGACAGCGCGGGCGCCGTGCAAAGCGCCACGACACAAGCGGCCGCAATCGACGCCAGCAAAACCTTGGCTGAATTAAAACGCATTGTCGCCTCCGCCTGTCCAAATGAGTTGGAACTAGACTATACGATCCGCGACGCAGAACAACATTGCACTGCGTCGGCAAAGCAGTCGCCGGCAGTTATTCGGTGCTGTGAGGATCAATCCGAGCGCAGGCCCCGGATGACCTCCAGGCCCAAATCGCGGATCTTCTTGCGCAACGTGTTGCGGTTCAGTCCCAGAAGATGCGCGGCCCGGATCTGATTGCCTCTGGTTGCGGCAAGACAAATCGACAGCAGCGGCCGTTCGATTTCCTGGAGGATGCGGTCATATAGGCCGGGCGGCGGCAGCTTGTCGCCCTGGGCCAGAAAGTACTTCGTCAGGTGGCGCTCGACCGCGGTGCCGAGCGTTGCAGGTTCGTCGCCCTCGTCCGCGTCGCTGATACGCGCCGGCTCTTTCAGCTCGCTCGAAATGGCGCTCGCAAGGATCGTTTCGCCGGAATGCAGGACCGCGAGGCGCCGGATGAGGTTCTCCAGTTCGCGGACGTTGCCCGGCCAGCGATAATGCTTGAGCATGCCGAGCGCTTCGGCGTCGAGACGCTTGGCCGGAAGGCCTTCGTCCTCGGCTTTGTGCAGAAAATGCCGGACCAGGTCGGGCACATCCTCGGCGCGCTCGCGCAAGGGCGGCAGCCGCATCGGCACGACGTTGAGCCGGTAGTACAAGTCTTCGCGGAACAGGCCTTGCTGAATGAGCTGGCGCAGATCGCGGTTCGTCGCCGCGATAATGCGGACATCGGTCTTGATCGGGGTGCGGCCGCCGACCGTCGTGTATTCGCCTTGCTGCAAGACGCGCAGCAGCCGCGTCTGCGCCTCCAGCGGCATATCGCCGATCTCGTCCAGGAAGAGCGTGCCGCCTTCGGCCTGCTCGAAGCGCCCTACCCCGCGGTTCGTCGCGCCGGTGAAGGCGCCGCGCTCGTGACCGAACAGTTCGCTTTCGACAAGCTCCTTCGGTATCGCCGCCATGTTCACCGCGACAAAGGAGCCATGCCGGCGCTTGCCGTAATCGTGCAGCGCGCGCGCCACAAGTTCCTTGCCGGTGCCGCTCTCACCCATGATCATCACGGTCAGATCGGTCTGCGTCAGCCGGGCGATGACGCGATAGATTTCCTGCATGGCCGGCGAACGGCCGATGAGCGGCAGGCGATCCTCGCCGCGCGGTTCCGCCGTTGCGTCCCGCTTCGCCGTCGGACTGGCGAGGGCGCGCTGTACGACCGAAGTCAATTCCTTCAGGTCGAACGGTTTTGGCAGGTAATCGAAGGCGCCGCGCTCCGCGGCGGTGATGGCGGTGAGAATGGTGTTCTGTGCGCTCATCACGACGATCGGCAATTCGGGCCGTATTTTCTTGATGCGCGGAATCAGGTCGAAACCGTTTTCGTCGGGCAGGACGACGTCGGTGATGACCAGATTGCCGTCGCCGGCCGACACCCAGCGCCAAAGGCCGGCTGCCGTGCCCGTCGTGCGCACATCATATCCGGCGCGGCCAAGCGCCTGGTTCAGGACGGTGCGGATGGCGGAATCGTCGTCGCATATAAGGATCAAGCCGGCCGGCACGTCAGCCTCCTTCTCTGGTGTCTGCCGCCTTGGGCAGCAAAATGCGAAATATCGTTCGGCGTGGAGCGGAGTCGCATTCGATCACGCCGCCATGATCGCCGACGATCTTGGCGACCAGCGCGAGGCCCAGACCGGATCCGCGCGGCTTGGTGGTGACGAACGGGTCGAAGATGTGCGGCATCAGATCGGACGGCACGCCCGAGCCGTTGTCCCGAACGGTGACTTCCAACGGCAGGCTGAGGCGCTCGCCGGCCACCGCCGCGCCAAATCGGACTCCCGGCCGGTAGCCGGTCGTAAGCGTGATCTCGCCGCCCGTTTCCGGCAGGGCGTCCGCGGCATTGCGCACCAAGTTCATGAACACCTGGATGAGCTGGTCGCGATCGCCCAGAACGAAGGGCAGAGACGGATCGAACGTCTCGACGATCGTCACATCCTTCGCGAAGCTGGTTTCCGCGACTTTCCTCACCCGATCCAAGACCTCATGGATATTGACCGGCGTACGCGGCAGGGCGCGCGTGTCGCCGAACGATTCCATGCGGTCGATCAGGGCGCGGATGCGATCGGCTTCATCGCAGATGAGCTGCGTCAGCGTCTTGTCGCTCTCGGTGCCGGATTGCTCCAGCAGTTGCGCCGCGCCGCGAATGCCGGCCAAGGGATTCTTGATCTCATGTGCGAGAACGGCCGCCATGCCGTGCATCGATCGCACGGCGCCGCGATGCAGGAGCTGGCGGTCGATACGCTGAGCCAGGCTGCGCTCCTGCAGAATGACGACGACAGCCTCTTCCGGCTCGGGCAGCGGTGAAACGTTAATGTCGGCAACGCGTTCGCCGTTGCGCGGTGTCGTCAGATCGACATTGCGCTCGCTGACCGAGGCGCCGCGCTCGCGGGCCTGGGCGACGAGTTGAATGAGCGGGCTGCCGAAGGGCACGAGGTCCGTCAGGTTTTGCCGAACCAGAAGACCCGCGCCCGAGTCGAAGAACTGCTCCGCCGCCGGATTGACGAAGACGATGTTCAGACTTGGGCCGACGACGAGCAGCGGCATGGGAAGCGCGCCTGCGATCGCCGCCGTTGCTGCCGCTTCCTTCAAGTCCTGCTCCACAAGTCCCCCATGCCCATTGCTTAGGCATGGTATCCTCCTGTTCATAAACTAGGCAACAGAATTGTTGCAGCGCAGTATGGCTGCAGCTTTCCCTTGCCCATTTGCGCTTACGTGCTACCCAATCCGGCGCTGAACTCCAGGAGACATCATGTCTGGCGTCGCCGTATTGGTGGTTGCTGCCGGGCGAGGTGAACGCGCGGGCGGAGCAATTCCCAAACAATATGTCTCCTTGCTCGGCAGGCCGCTGTTGCGCTGGACATTGCAGGCGTTCGCGCGGCACCCGCGTGTGACCGCGGTCCAGGTGGCGATCGGGCCGGGCCAGGACCAATCCTATGCCGAAGCCGTCCACGGTTTGGAGGTGCTCTCGCCGATTGCCGGCGGGGCGACGCGGCAGGAGTCGGTACGGCGTGGACTTGAAGCCTTGGCGGCAACGGCGCCTGACATTGTCCTCATCCAGGATGCGGCGCGGCCCTTGGCCTCGCGAAAATTGATCGATGCCGTCATTGCGGCATTGGATGCCGGCGCGGATGCGGCCGTGCCGCTTCTCGCCGTCGCCGACACGCTCAAGCGCAAGGACGACGGCAAGTGGACGACCGTGCCCCGCGACGGACTGCAACGCGCACAGACGCCACAGGGATTCAAATTCGCCAAAATCCTTCGCGCGCATCGTCACTATGCGGCAAGCGATGTGACCGACGATATGGCGCTGGCGGAGTTGGCGGGCTTGCAAATCGCCGGCGTCGCGGGCGAAGACAGCAACATGAAGGTGACGTCGCCAGAGGATTTCGCGCTCGCCGAACAGCATTTGCGCGCTCGGCTGGGCGAGAGCCGCATCGGCATGGGTTATGACGTGCACCGCTTCGCGGCCGGAGATCATGTCTGGCTATGCGGCGTGAAGGTGCCTCACGATCATGCGCTGGAGGGGCATTCGGACGCCGATGCCAGCTTGCACGCTTTGACCGATGCCATTCTGGGCGCCATCGGCGAAGGCGATATCGGCGTTCATTTTCCACCCAGCGATGAACGCTGGCGTGGCGCACCGTCCTGGAAGTTCCTCGCTCACGCTGCGACTCTCGTGGCCAACAGGGGTGGCGCGATCGTCCACTGCGACGTCACCATCATCTGCGAGAGGCCCAAGGTCGGCCCGCATCGCGAAGCCATGCGGGCGCGAATCTCGGAAATCCTCAAGCTCGACATCGGACGCGTCAGCGTCAAGGCGACGACGACGGAAGGCCTTGGCTTCGAAGGACGCCGCGAAGGTCTCGCGGCCCAGGCGGTCGCGACGGTCCGGCTGCCCTAGATGAACATCGTCCTGCTCAAACCCGGCGACGAGGCTCTGATGCAGAGGGCCGAAAATGCGTTCTATCCCGGCGCCCTGACGCGCGAACGCGCCGCCATGCTGCTGCGTGAGCCGACCTATGTGATGGTCGCGGTCCTGAACGAGAAGGACGAAGTGATGGGGCGCATCTACGGCAATGTGCTGCATCGGTTCGAAGCGAGCGACTTGATCCTGTACGAAGTCGACGTCGTCGATGCGCATCAGCGCAAGGGTGTCGGCCTGGCGATGGTCGAGTTCCTGAAGGATTTCTGCCATGCCCGGGGCTATGGCGAGATTTGGGTGTTGACCGACCTGCACAACGACGCCGGCAACGGCCTGTATCGCGCGGCGGGTGGCCATCTCGAGAATTCGCCGACCAACATGTATGTCTTTCCCATTGCCCGGCGATGATCGCTGCGGCGCTCGCAACATTTTTCGGCGTCGGCCGGGCGCCCTTTGCGCCGGGAACAGTCGCGAGTGCAGTCGCCCTGCCCTGCGCCTGGCTGATCCTGTGGAAGCTGGGGCCGACTGCGTTGCTCGCTGCCAGTCTCACCGCCTTCCTGATCGGCGTCTGGGCGACGGGCGTCTACGCCGCTAGCACCGGAAAGCACGATCCATCCGAATGTGTGATCGATGAAGTCGCCGGTCAGTGGCTGGCCTGCGCGGCCGCGCCGCTGTCGCCGATCGGCTTTGCCGCCGCCTTCGTGCTGTTTCGGATCTTCGACATCACCAAACTCTGGCCAATATCCGAGGGCGAGAAGCTGCCTGGCGGCTGGGGCATTATGACGGACGACATGATCGCCGGTGGATTGGCCGCTCTCATCATTGCGGGTTTGCGCTGGCAAGGCCTAGTCTGAGGCGCCAACTGAAGGGATCGCAATGTTCTCGTCTCCCCTGCTCCGCCTCGCCGAAGTCGTTGTCGCCGACGCGCGCCAGGCCAGGCTGCGCATTGCAACGGCGGAAAGCTGCACCGGCGGGCTGATCGGCGCGCTGCTGACGGAGATTCCCGGCTCTTCCGACGTCTTCGACCGGGGCTTCATCGTCTACACCAACCGCTCCAAGCAGGATCTGCTGAACATTCCGGGCGATCTCGTTGCCGACATGGGCGAAGTGTCGGAAGCGGTCGCGCGCATGATGGCCGAGGGCGCGATCGAGAATTCCAACGCACAGCTGGCGGTCGCGGTGACCGGCATTGCAGGTCCCGGCGGCGGCACGACGATGAAGCCTGTCGGGCTCGTCCATGTTGCGGCAGCGCGCGAGAATCGTTCGATCCTGCATGAGGCGCACCGCTTCGGCGACATCGGCCGCACCGAAGTGCGGCTGAAGACGGTCGAGGCCGCGCTAACCTTGCTGCACCGCCTGATCTGACAGCGCCTTCGCCCGCGCCTCGAAGGCGTCGGCCATCTTGACATAGACTTTACCAAATGCGGCGCCGGCGACGGCGTTGAGGATTCGGTTGCGGAATTCGTAGGCGAGAGAGAAGTCGACCTGGCAGCCCTGTTCCCGCGGCGTGAAGCGCCAATGGTTCTCAAGCTGCTTGAAGGGCCCGGAGGTCTGCGCCACATCGATGGTCCTTGCGGCGCGGTCGAGGATCACCCGGCTGGTGTATTTTTCGCGCAAGGCGCCGTAGCCGACGGCCATCTCGGCGGTCAGGACGTCGCGCTCCTTGACATTTTCGCGCGTCAGCACCCGCAGCGCCACCACCCAAGGGAGGAATTGCGGATACTTCTCGACATCGGCAACGACCGCAAACATCAGATCGGCCGTGTACGGAACAATTCGGGTTTCAGAGTGCGCCGTCACGTCAGCTGCGCGTCAGCCTCGCGGCTTGCAGCGCCGCGAAGTCGCTGTCGGCGTGATAGGACGAGCGCGTCAGCGGCGAGGCCGAAACCATCGCGAAGCCTTTGGCGCGGGCCGTGGCTTCCAGCGCCTTGAATTCGTCCGGCGTCCAGAAGCGTTGCAGCGCCGCGTGCTTCTTCGTCGGTTGCAGATACTGGCCGATGGTGAGGAAGTCGACGCCGGCGGCGCGCAGATCGTCCATCACCTGCATGATCTCTTCGCGGCTCTCACCCAGCCCGACCATGAGCCCGGATTTCGTGAAACCGTCCGGCGCCAATTCCTTGGCTTGCTGCAGCAGCCGCAGCGAGGCGAAGTAGCGCGCGCCAGGACGGATACTGAGATAGAGGCGCGGCACGGTTTCGAGATTGTGGTTGAAGACGTCCGGGCGCGCGGCCATCACGACTTCGATCGCCCCATCCTTGCGCAGGAAATCCGGCGTCAGGATTTCGATGGTGGTGCCCGGACTGTTCGCGCGAATGGCGCGGATCACGGCCGCGAAATGTTCGGCACCACCATCGGCGAGATCGTCGCGGTCGACCGATGTGATGACCACATGCTTGAGGCCGAGCCTGGCGACGGCGCGGCCGACGTTTTCGGGTTCCTGCGGATCCAGCGCGCCAGGCAGGCCCGTCTTGACGTTGCAGAAGGCGCAGGCGCGCGTGCAGGTGTCGCCCATGATCATCATGGTGGCGTGACGCTGCGACCAGCATTCGCCGATATTCGGACAGGCCGCCTCCTCGCAGACGGTGTGCAGATTGTGCTCGCGCACGATCGCTTTGGTCGCGGCATACTCCTTGGAGACCGGCGCCCTCACGCGAATCCAGTCGGGTTTGCGCAGGATGGCGGAGTCCGGCCGGTGCGCTTTTTCGGGATGGCGCGGCGGCGGATTCGTGCGGTCGATCACGACGGTCATGGCGGGCCTGATATAGTCGTTTCGGATTGCGAAATCATGGAAAATTGAACTTTCAGGCGCATGGTGCGTTGCATAGGGCTCGAAGGAGATTCACATGGCACCTCGCAAAGCCACCAAAACGGCCAACAAGGCCCTTTCGCGCGACCGGCAGCCGTCGCGCCGCAAGGCCGCGCCGCGTTCGCTGTTCCAGGCCTTGCCGATTCGAACGATCGCCGTGGTCATCGGCGTTGCCGGTCTCGCGGCGCTGGGCGTCGCCCTGTTCGGACCGCGGCGCTTCCAGGACGAGATCGTCCGCCCGATCGGCGCCGCGACCCTGGTGCCGCTTGCCGCCGCGGTCGGGCCGCAAGCCGACCGGGTGTGGGCCGAGACGCGGCCGTGGCGTGACCATGTCAGCCGCGTTCTGGGGTCGATCAACACCTCCGAAGTCCGCGAGCAGCTGGCCGAGCGGCTGACGCACTGGCTTGACCGTTTCCGCTGAGTTTTGAACAGCCAAAACGTGCCTGCCGACCGTCGGACCCTTCCGTAAACCGTTGAAATTATTGAATCGGTGTACATTCGAACCTTGTCCTCCCCTAAGGGGGGTGGGGTATGTGCTCCCCTTCGCCCCTAGACCTTACGTCTTATATGGGAAAGTAGTCCCTGGCCCGGCGTATTCAAGGGGCGACGCCCGAAAAATTCCGTAATATGGGTTGAGCTTGGACCGTCGACACAGCGAGTCCACATAAGAGCAACCTTGGGGTGGAAATTTGAGCGTCGCGAGCATCGCCGCAGCGTCCGGCGAAGAAATCGTGCCCTTCGATATCAGCCGGGCGCATCAGCCCGTCTTTCACGCCTTGATCGATGCCAGATCCCGCTATGGCAGCGACCGCCCTGCCCTGGTCGACGGCGACGAGCGCGTCCTGACCTACGAAGACATCGTCCGCGCCTCCCTGGCGCTGGGGCATGCCCTGAAGCGCGGCACCAGGTCCGGCGAGTCCGTCGGCATCATGCTGCCGACCGGCGCGGGCGCGGTGATCGCCTTCTTCGCCGTCTCGGCCTATGGCCGCGTGCCGGCGATGTTGAATTTCACCGCCGGCCTCGCCGGACTGCGCAGCGCCCTCAAGACCGCCCAGGTCAAACGCATCGTCACCGCGCGGCGCTTTGTCGAACTTGCCAAGGCGGAGCACATCGTCGAGGCGATGTCGGGACATTACGATATCGTCTATCTGGAAGACGTGCGCGAGAAGCTGTCGCTGATCGACAAGCTCTTCGCCGCCGTCGGCACGTTCGTGCCAGCCCTGGTCGCCAGCCACGCGATGCATTCGACGCCGGCGGTGATCCTGTTCACCTCGGGCACCGAAGGCGAGCCCAAGGGCGTGGCGCTGTCGCACTCCAACCTGCTGTCCAACGTCGAGCAGGTGCGCGCCCATATCGAATTGTTCCCCACCGACATCCTGTTCAATCCGCTGCCGACCTTTCATTGCTTCGGCCTGACGGTCGGATCGCTCCTGCCTTTGTTCGTCGGCATCAAGGTCGTCTGCCATCCGACGCCGCTGCAGCCGCACGAGATCGTGCGGCGCATCCGCGATCACGGCGCCACCATCGTGCTGTCGACCGATACGTTCATTTCGCAATATGCGCGCGCCGGCGAGCAGGGCGATTTGAATTCCGTGCGGCTGGCGGTGTGCGGCGCCGAGCGCCTGCGGGATGAAACCCGAGCCCTGCTGCGCAAGAAATACGGCATCGAACTGCTCGAAGGCTATGGTGTGACCGAGGCGGCTCCGGTCATCGCCGCCAACCAGATCGGCGCCAACCGGTCCGGCACGGTCGGCAGGCTGATGAGCGGCATGACGACACGGCTTGAACCCGTCGAAGGCATCCCCGACGCCGGGCGCCTGTTCGTGCAGGGGCCGAACGTCATGCTGGGCTACATCAAGCCCGATCGACCCGGCGTCATCCAACCGCCCGAAGGCGGTTGGCACGATACGGGCGACGTGGTCTCGATCGACGAGGACGGCTTCATCGCCATCAAGGGCCGCGTCAAACGCTTTGCCAAGATCGGCGGCGAGACGGTGTCGCTGGCGGTGGTCGAAAGCATCGCCTCGGCCCTGTGGCCGGACCACAACCATGCGGCGATCGCCCTGCCCGACGGGCGCAAGGGCGAACAGATCATCCTTGTCACGACGAACAAGGACGCCAGCCGCCACGACCTGGTCGGTTGGGCGCGCAACCACGGCGTCGCCGAGATCGCCGTGCCGCGCCAGATCATGGCGGTGGACGACATTCCGGTGCTGGGAACCGGCAAGACCGATTATGTGCAGGTCGAGAAGACGGCGAAGGCCAGCCAAGACCAGCCCGCCGGATGAACAGAAACGACGTTGATAAGCGCGGCGGCGCATAGTTTTCGCCAAGGACTGGACTCAATACTCCCAAGACTGCTCAAATGATGCGCTGCTAAGCCCGGGGGGCGATCATGCGGATCAGAATTGTCTTGGTGCTGCTGTCGGCTTTGCTCTGTGCCGGTGTCCAAGCCACCGCCGGTCCCCTGGACGGCCCGGCCAAGGCTTTCCTCCAGCGGAACTCCCAGAGTTGGGCCATCAACCAATATGACGGCAATCTGGGGCCGGTGGCGCCGCTCGGCACGACCTACGATGGCAAGCCCGTCTATCGCGGGCGCTACACCTACAATGACGGCCAGCCGGGTTATGTCGACATGACGTTCACCGGTGGCCGGGTGGATTGTTTTGCGTTTCACGATATCGGCGTGTGGCGCTGCCTCGATCCCGAGTTGACGATCGCGGACCTGGAAAACGAAGTGTCGCCCGACACCGTGACGGCGGCCCGGCGGCTGCTGGCGGTTTCGTCCTGTTTCCACCTCGAAGCGACGCGCCTTACCACCACGGCGACCGGGTGGGAGAACGGCCGCCAGCGTACCCGGACGATCGGCGATAACGTCTCGGTGGGCGTGCGGAACTTCTGCAGCCAGCCGGTGCGGGTGTGGAGCAGCTGCGACGTCTTCGGAACCGCGTTTGTCGAGACCAAGACCGTGGAACCCGGCGGGGAGCATGACGTCTTATTTAACTGCACCTATCGCCCGGGCCGGTAGAGCCGCCGGCCGGCGACGAATCTGCTCTTGACAATCATTCTCAGTCGCACCACATAGGGAACGTCTGGCTGAGGTCTGTTCTTGGATGATCGTCTGCGTCTGCAATAGGCTGAACGACACGAAGATTCGCGGCGCGATCGCGCAGGGCGCGGATTCTTCGGACCAGGTCTATTCCTACTGCAACGTCAGAAAGAATTGCGGCCGATGCCAGGAAACAATCGAAAAAATGCTGGACGGCGCCGCGGCGCGCCCTCGCCTGCTGCAGGCAGCGGAGTAACGGCTCCAGGGCCCGAACCACACGGCAGTGTCGCGGGCGATCCGCAGACCATCCGCTGGCTCAATGTCATCCTGAAAAACGAGCTCACCGCGATCAATCAGTACTTCCTGCATTCGCGCATGCTGGCCGATTGGGGCCTGTCGCAGCTCGCCAAGCACGAATACGAGGAATCGATCGACGAGATGAAGCACGCCGATGCGCTGATCAAGCGCATCCTGTTCCTCGGCGGCCTGCCCAATTTGCAGGATCTCGGCAAGCTGATGATCGGCGAGGACGTCAAGGAAGTGCTCGGCTGCGACCTGTCGCTCGAGATGGCGTCCTATCCGGACCTCAAGAACGCCATCGTGCATTGCGAGCACGCCCGCGACTTCGGCTCGAGGGAGTTGTTCGTGCGCATCCTCGAAAGCGAGGAAGAGCATATCGATTATCTGCAGACGCAGATGCGCCTGATCGAGCAGATGGGCATCCAGAACTACGTCCAGCTCCAGACCAAGGCGAACGAGAGCGGCGCCTAATCCCACACCTGTCATGGCCCGCATCCCTCCTACGCCAAGGCTTCGGAGGGTCTCGGTGCAAGTCCTCCGAAGCTGCGAAGCAGCGTAGGGGGATCGCGGGCCATGACAGGCGAGGTCAGTGATTCATACCCCCCATCGGTTCGGGCGCGTGATAGCCGGGCGGGACGATCTCGACATTCTGCATCATGCCCTGGTCCTCGTGGTCGAGGATGTGGCAGTGCAGGACGAACTCGCCGATGTAGCGCTCGTAGCGCGTGCGCACGATGAGCGTGTACATGCCCCTGGGATCGTCGGGCGGGAACAGCTTGCCGCTGGCGGGATTGATGTTCTTCACCCAGAGCGTGTCCTTCCAGGTGCCTTTGAGGCCGTGATATTGCGGATCGGGCTTGTCGGACTTGATCGGCTTGCCGTTGGCGTCGAGGGCATAGTCGTCGACGACCTCCGGATCGGTTCCGCTGACGTCCTTACCCGTCGGATCGAGGATCGCGACGATCTGGAACGGATTGACGTGGATGTGGAACGGGTGGCTGACGAACAGCGACTGCAACGTCCATTGGTCGACGCCGCCGAGCGTCAGATAGCGATCGACGCGATCGTGATCGTAGGACCGCGGCGGATAGTTTTTGTCGGGGTCGGTGTCGGGGTTGGCGAACGGTTCACGCGTGTCCGTTCCGACTTCGAAAGCGGTCGGGACTTTCGCGCCGTCGATCTTGAACGTCAGGTACTGGTGGCCGGTTACTTCGGCTTGCGAGATGTCGGGATGCGGCACGAAGCTGGTGAGCTTGAGGCCATCCTTGAGGTCGGCCACGACGCGGTCGCGGACGGCGCCGGCCGGCATCGTGTGCTGCGCGGCGGCAATGAGCTGGTCGCGTAGCGCCACGTCGACATCGGCCACCGGCGCGCCGGCCGATACCGTGACCTTGCCGAGCAGACGGCCAGGGTCCGCGTCGCGGTTGACGCTCGAGGCGGCCGATGACGATGCGTCGACGACGCAATAGTTGCCGTCACTGGGGAATATCACCAGGGCATCGACGCGATAGCCCGGCTGGAACGTGGCGATTGCGGTGCGTTGCGCCGCGCCGGTCGTGAGACCGTCCTGCGCCATGATGTGATAGGGGATCGGATCGCCGACGCAATTGGCATCGATGAACTTCTCGTTGTCCGCGGCGGCGAGCCCTTCCAGCTTCGGGGCCTTCGGCGCCATGTGATAGAAGCGCAGGCTGATCGTGTCGCGCACGCCAGCGTGGATCATGCGCCAGCGCTGGATCTGTCCCGCCTTGGCGGTGAAGGTCGGCAGCACGACGCCGTTGATGCTGGTGTAGCGTCCCGACTGGATCCAATAGTTCGGACCGTAGCCGCGGCCATTGGCGTCCGCGTAGCCCAATGGGCGCGTGCCGTCGGGAAGCGGTTTTCCCTCGAACGGACCGACGGTGCCGATGTCGCCATTCTCGCATATCCAGGCACCGTTGGCGTCCGCCTTGATGTTGTGATCCTTGTCGAGGCAGCCGTACTGGATCTGCTGCATCACCAGCAATTGCTCGGGCACCGCCGAACCGTCCGGCAGCTTGAGCAGCGTATCGATGTCGCCGTGCTTGTTCGGCGTCGGAAGGCGGTTGCCGCGAATGATGATCGCGCCGGCCATGCCGCTCATGACCTGAAGCGCGGTCGAGCCGTGACGGTGGGTGTGATACCAGAACGTGCCGGCGGGATGATCGGACGGGATATTGACGATGTATTCGAAGACCTGGTGCGGGTCGATCGAGAGCAGCACGTTGTCGCCGTTGCCGGTCGGACTGACCCAGAGGCCATGGGTGTGCAGGTTGGTGCCGTTGAAGCAGTGCGGTGTATCCATGACCACCACCGGCATGTGCTCCATGGTGTTGCAGCTCGGATCGTCCGGCAGATCGTTGTGCAGCACGATGTGGATGGTGTCGCCGGGCACGACCGGAATGGTCGGCGCGACGAATTCGCCCGCCACGCCGCCCGCGGTCGGCGCATAGCTGCGCAGGTTGACCGCGTCGTAGCTGTCGGTCGCGGGATTGTAAATCTTGCTGGGCGTGAAGACGACGTGAAGGTCGAGCTTCTTCTCGCCCGGCGCCGCGGAGCCGGCGGCGCCTGCGGCCAGGGCGTGCGGCGCCGTTATTCCCTTCAGGATCGGGGTCACGCCGAACACCGTCGGATTGGTCACGACGCGGCCCACGGCCGCCACGGGTGCGGCCGCCCTCAGCGGCGGCGGATTGACGGCCGGGCGCGCCGGCTTGGGCGCAGCGCTCACCGCGAGCGTCGTGAACGCAATGGCAAGCGTCGCGGCGGCGAGACGCAACAGCTGAGCGGAAGATTTCGGCATGACCGGCCCCTTGGTTCGAATTGTGTGAGAACACACGAACGCAACGCAATCCGCGCGGAGCCGTCATAGAGATGTTCGCGCGCCGGACGGCAGCCCCGTACGCAGTGAAATTTGCGTGCGGCACGCTTGGAAATAAGGTGAAGAAGGCTAGGTCCAACGACACGCGAAGTCTAGCGCGCAGGGCGCGAAGATTCGGTCAGAACTCGGCTTCGAGTTCTTCGACGGCGTCGGGTTCGGCCTTGGCCGCCTCGATCCATTCCAGCATGTCGGGAAGATTGAGGATCGTGTCGCAATAGTCGGCGCAGATGCGGTCGAGCTTGACGTGATAGGTCACGAAGCGGGTGCAGACCGGCGCGTACATCGCGTCCGCGAGCGTCGGCTTGTCGCCGAAGAGATAAGGCCCGTCATAGGTCTTCAGGCATTCGCGCCAGATCGCCACGACGCGGTCGATGTCGGCCTGGGCGCCGGCCCAGATTTTGAAATCGGGATAATGCGCCTTGAGGTTCATCGGCAATGCGGAGCGCAGGTTTGCGAAGCCCGAATGCATCTCGCCGGCGACAGCGCGGCAATGCGTGCGCGCCTTGAGGTTTTTGGGCAGCAGCCCGCTGCGAGGGTGGGCTTCGTACAAATACTCAGCGATCGCCAGCGTGTCCCAGACCTTGATGTCGCCGTCGGTCAGGCAGGGCACCAGGAAGGACGGCGAGAGCAGCAAAAGCTCGGCGCGGGCGTCCGGATCGTCGCTGGAAAGCAGTTTTTCGTGGAAATCCAGGCCCGCCATGCGGCACAGCAGCCAGCCGCGCAGCGACCAGGAAGAGTCGTTTTTGCTCGAAATCGTCAGGAGTGGTTTGCTCATGGCAGACGATTCTTTCCGCTGTCCGTAACCAATTATTTCGCACTGCAGCATAAAATGCACTAGCATTTTGTGCGGGTACAGCGTGAAATCGATCAAATATTGCCGCACCGCAAAAACGGCTGCCGGCTTGTGGGGGCGTTCATTCGCGTGATGTTGTACGACGCCTACCAGGCCCAGTCGGATCTGCTCGCACCGTTGCGCGCCTGGGCCGGGCTGACCAGTTCGCTGTTTGCCGACACCTGCGCCGGGCCGAGCGCCAACCGCGTCCTGAAGAGCATCTCGGCGGCGGCCGCGATCGTCAACCGCGCCCATCTGATCCATGAACGGCCCAGCTACGAGATCGAAACCGTCGAGGTCGAAGGCCGCGACGTGACGGTGCGCGAAGTCGCGGCCTTCGAGACGCCGTTCGCCACCCTGCTCCATTTCAAGAAGGACACGAAGGTCGAGCAGCCGCGCGTGCTGATCGTGGCGCCGATGGCCGGACACTTCCCGACCCTGCTGCGCCAGACGGCCAAGACCATGCTGGCCGATCACGACGTCTACATCACCGACTGGAAAAGCGCGCGCGACATCCCGCTCGCCGCCGGGCGCTTCGGCACCGACGAATATATCGAACACACGATCCGCTTCTTCGAACAGATCGGTCCGGGCGCGCATGTCGTGGCGGTGTGCCAGCCCTGCGCCGTGCTGCTGGCGACGGTCGCGGCGATGGCAGAGGCGGGGCATCCCTGCCAGCCACGCAGCATGACGCTGATGGCCGGGCCGGTCGACACGCGCATCGCGCCGACGGCGGTCAACGAGCTGGCGACGGGTCATCCCATCGACTGGTTCGAGAGCAACCTGATCACGACGGTGCCGCGGCGCTACCCGGGCGCCCATCGCCGCGTCTATCCCGGCTTCCTGCAGGTCTCGGCGTTCCTGTCGATGAACCTGCCGCGCCACATCCGCGCCCATCTCGACCTGTTCGACCATATCCGCAAGGGCGAGGACGAGAAGGCGGACGCCAACCGCAAGTTCTACGACGAGTATTTCTCGGTCGCCGACCTGCCGGCCGAGTTCTATCTGGAGACCGTGCGCAAAGTCTTTCAGGAATTTCATCTGCCGCGCGGTATCTTCGAATATCATGGCCGCCGCGTCGAACCGGCGGCCATCAAGAAGACCGCGCTGCTGACCGTGGAAGGCGAACGCGACGACATCTGCTCGGTCGGACAGACGATGGCGGCGCACGATTTGTGCCCGTCGATCAAGCCTTTCCGCAAGAAGCACTATGTGCAACCCGGCGTCGGCCATTACGGCGTGTTCTCGGGAACTCGCTGGCACGCGCAGATATATCCGATCGTGCGCAACGTCATTCTGGCGAACAACTAGAACGCCCGAATTAACTCCGTTGCGCGATCTGCCGCACTGCAACCCAATCTGGGGAACGGAGTGCCTTGATCTCTCCATGTTCTTCGGGCCATGTTGCCGCTGGACGCGTGGCAGGGGCTGCGCCCAACAGAGGGTACGAACACAATGAAGCTTTTCGCATCGATCGCCGTCGCAGCGGCACTGGCTTTCGCCACGCCGGCGCTGGCCGAAGACCTGCACATCACTGTCAAGAACAACACGAGCACGGACATGACGGAACTGTATGTCTCGCATGTCGGCACGAACTCGTGGGAAGAGAACATTCTTCCCGAGAGCGCCGAGCCGGGCGCCAGCCAGCCGGTCGACATCACCGACGGCCGCGCGACCTGCAATTACGACATCAAGGCCGTGTTCAGCGACGGCGGTACCGCGGAGTTCCGTGACCAGAATCTCTGCGAGACCACGACGTTCAGCGTGCACGACTAATTCGCCTCGCCTTTTCGGATCAGCCCGGTTCGGCACTCGCCGTGCCGGGCTTTTCTTTTGCGCGCTGGGCAAGAACGGCTTCGTGCCGGGCGTGGATTTTCGGCCACAGCGCGGCGACCTCAGGCACATCGAGCGCGAAGACGTCCTTCAAGGTCGCGACCAGATCATCGGCGTCGGCAATCGTGCGGTCCGTCGCGCCGGCGGGCGTGACGCGCGATATCGTCCGTCCGCGGAGGATCGCGTGGCCGTCGGCCGTGTGGCGCTGCGCCACCAGGTTCTGCACGAAGGGCGAGACCGGCGCGGTCTGCAGGAAGGCGCATTTCTCGGCCAGCAGGGCCTCGTCTGCGGGCGCCAGATGGAAATCGAAACTCTTGGCGCCGGGACGCAGATCCGAAAGCCGCCACCAGTCCCCGCCCTGCCGCGACAACTCGAAGGCGAAACCGTGCGAGGTGAACGGGCCGGGCACGACGGCAACCGGATCGCGCGGCCCGTCGCCGAAGCCGACATCGGCGAGCCAGATGCCTTGCGGCAACTCGACCCGCAGCACCAGATGATTGCCGTTCTTGGCGTCGCCGGCGGCCGCGCGCATCACCGCGCCGGTGGCACGGCTGACACGGAAACCGAGCTCGCCCAGCGCCCAGCCGAAAATGCCGTTCATCTCGTAGCACCAGCCGCCGCGGCGCCGGCCGACGATCTTGTCGTAGATCGCCGGGCGCTCGATGGTCACCGGCCGGCCGAGCTGGACGTCGATGTTCTCGTAAGAGATCGCCGTCAGATGGGCGCGATGCAGCGCCGTCAGGCCCTCGAGCGTGGCCGGCGGTCGCTGGTCGAGGCCGATGCGGGCGAGATAGGCGTCGAGGTTCATGTCATTGATATCATTGGAAGTTTTCCGTCAATCGGCAATATAATTGTTTTCGGATTTTTTGGACCCCCTCCCCCGCCTGTTCTCTCGCCTACAGTATCTGGTGGGTAGGCGGGGCGTGGATACCTCTATTCGTTTTCGAGTCTGCGAGGGGAGCCCCTGAACGCGACCGGAATCTGGCCTCCCACATCTTGTGCCGCGGCGATTTTCCGGCATTCGAACCTCCAAAAAACAGAGGGGGGTCCCCCCTTCGCCTGCCTTTTTCCTCCGACGTCTTCCTTCACCCTTCACAGCTAAGGGACATAAATCCTCAGCTAGGAATAGCCAGACGATCTTTCAAGGGGTTCCCCGACATTTATTTCGCAGGACGCGTAGAGACTAGACGCTCCGGCCTACCTATAAGAATTATAGGTCAAGTGGACAACGCGAATGCACCATTATCGCGAGAGCGGCTTGCAGAATGTCTGGTTGCGCAACGGCTATCGCATCGTCGGCACGCCGTATGGCGAGGCGATCGAGATCGAGAAGGTCGAGCAGCTGCACCGCGCCATCGCGCGCGCGGTGCAGGCGCGGCCGCGCCTATCGGGCAAGGAGTTTCGCTTCCTGCGCACCGAGATGAACCTGTCGCAGGAAGCCCTGGCGCAGATGATCGGCAATTCGGCGCAGAGCGTGGCGCTGTGGGAGAAAGGACGTGGCGCGCCGAAATGGGCGGACCGGCTGATGCGGGCGCTGTATCGCGAGCATGTGGAGGGCAATGCGAATTTGAAGGAGATATTTGTTGGCGCTGAGGAGAATGCGGAGGGAAGAGACGGGTCTGCCGACGCGAAAATTGTTCGCGTCAATTTCGAAAAGGCGCGCGGCGGCAAATGGCGAGTTACTGGTGCAGAAAAGAAAGCGGCGTAGATTCTAAACAGCCAAACCTGGTATCCAGAATGCTTCACGCAACGTTTGCGAAAAAGGACAACACAAAACTTGATGATATAATAGCGCCGCGGTGAGCAGGCAGCAACGGTGCCCGGAACCAGGTAGTGGGTCAGTTTGAATTTAGCGCCCGGATTTTGACAATTCGGCCACGAGGCGGCGAGCAGATTCTAGAAAGGCCTTTCGGGCCGCTGACACGTTCGCATCCATACTCTTGCTTTGTGGAACGGGGAACCTGAACTCATGAGGCACAATCCCGTCCTCATTCACTGTGAATGAAATGACCGCGTCGCCATGCACATTTACAAAAAATCCCGTTGTCAGAATCTCCATGTCAGTTCTCGGCTTCCCATACTTCAATCATCACCACCATATCACTCATTTTCTAGCAGCGGCTATCGGCGCCCAGAACTACATCAAGTCGCTGCTATCGCCGCAATATGGATTGCCTCGAATACATTCCGCTTTCCACAAGGCTTGACGACGATGTCGATCTCGCAGCCGAGCTTGCTGAGCATTCTGATGATCCGCTCAACCGATACCTCTCGGTAATGGCCTTTGAGCAGGCGTGAAATGTCCGGCTGGCTAACGCCGACCATGCTCGCAGCCGCTGTCTGGCTAAGTTTGCGGTCCGTCATGACGTCCTGCATTCGCGCCACAAGTTCGGCCTTGAGAAGGTGCGTATCGGCTTCGGCATAACCAAGATCGGCAAAGACGTTCGCCGTGCCGCGCCGGATCGTGGAATTCTCAACTTTGCTCATCACTCATCTCGCTTGCGCGATGCTGCGTCTTCTTGTGCAACTTTCAAGCGCCCGGCGGCGCGTCAGCGGCTGCGATGGATCGCTTGTGTCCGCGAGCGGCGACGGATGAACTCCTGGAGCAAGGGCAGAAAGAATGCCTTGCCGAAATAGCCTAGTGGCGGCTCCGGCTCCAGGTAAAAGGAGCGGCCAATGACATCCTGGTTGTATTCGTCGAGCACAATCCAGAGCCGGATGCTGCCTTCGAAGACCGGCGCGGCGCTTTTCCAAGTCGGGAATTTCGGCGGCAAAGCGTCCCGAAGCCGGCTGCTGGCTGGTGATGGGAAACAGCACCAGGACATCCTCGCCCTTCGGTTTGGGAATGCGCACGCCCACGGTGACGGGACGAAACTTGCGCCCTTCGGTCTCGCCATCCGCAGCCTCCCGCGCCCAGAGATAGGGAAAGCGAATGACGGCGCCGGTTCGCAGCGCTGCCAAGATCACCGCTCGTCACCCTCCGCCGCGTAGCTCTCGATCGCATCGCGAAAGGCGGCGAAGTCTTCGTCCGGCATCACTGCCAGCGTGCCCGATTTGCGCGTGTCGGCGCGCGTCGTCAGGCGGCGATAGTCTTCGATGCTGAGCAGTACCAGGCGGGGTTTGTTACGCTGGGTAATGGTGACGGGCTGGCGCAGGGCTTCGGCGATGATGTCGCCGGATTTGCGCGAAAGATCACTAGTGGTGTATCGCGTCATGGGAGTTCCTCCTCGCTGTATTATACAGGATTGTTGTATCTACTGCAATTGGAACCACGTTTGGTGTTCTAGGGTACTGATCTATGGGCCGAATCGAAATATTTGCAACTTCGGTACAGTGGACCCTTGCATAGTATGAAGTTCGTGCTAGATATCACTTCGCAATAGCTTGGGAGGCGGAGAAGACGCGTTGTGACCGAGGAATCTCAATTCACACGCAAATTCCGTAAAGAACTGATGGCCGGGCTTTCATCGCTCGTCCTGCTGGCGGTACTCGCCCGCGCGGGACGTGAAATGTACGGATACGAAATCGCCAAAGCCGTGAAGGCGGAGGGCGAAGGCGGGCTGATCTTCAAGCAGGGCGCGATCTACCCTGTCCTGAGGTCGCTCAACGCCACGGGGCTGCTGCACAGCCGGGTCGAGGCTTCGGCCTTCGGACCGCCCAGGCGCTATTACGACATCACGGATGACGGCCGCAAAGCCCTCTCCGAATGGCAGTTCGCCTGGCGCGACATGCGCGAATTCGTCGACGACGCCCTGCAGGCGGGCACCACCCCTGGAGTGACACCTGATGGTCATGCCGGCGCCGCCGCCTGACACGGTCAACGCGTACTTAACGCAACTGCGGCGCGCGCTGAAAGGCGCGCCCGCGGGACTGATCAGCGACGCGCTGGCCGATTGCGAAGACCATCTCAACAGCGAGATCGCACAGAATCCCGATTTGAACGAAACCCAGATCCTCGCCGCCGTCGTCGAAACCTACGGCACGCCCGAGGAAATCGCAGAGGAGTACCGAGATATGGAACACACGATTTCAACGCCCTTCCCGCAGCCCGAGGCGCAGGACCAGCGCCGCTTCGGATTCTTCAATGTCGTTTCCGATCCGCGCACCTATGGCGCGCTGCTTTACATGCTGCTGGCGCTGCCGACCGGCATCTTCTACTTCACCTGGGCGGTGGTCGGCATTTCGCTGTCGTTCGGTTTCGCCATCCTGATCATCGGCATTCCGTTCTTCCTGCTCTTCATCGCCTCGATCCGCGTGCTCTCCCATGTCGAGGGCCGCATCGTCGAAGCGCTTTTGGGCGTGCGCATGCCGCGCCGCCTGCCCTCCGGGCCGGCCGCGGACGAAGGCATCTGGGCCAAGATCAAGGAGGCCTTCAGCGATATCCGCACCTGGTCGTCGCTGTTCTACATGCTGCTGCGCCTGCCGCTGGGCATCGCCTATTTCGTCATCGGCGTGGTCGGCCTGGCGTTGTCGCTCGGCGTCACGGCGGGTTCGATCTACAGCCTGGTCACCGGCGAGTCGCACATCCAGATTTCCGACGCGCCCTATCTGCAGCACATGCTGCACACCGCGCCGGGGCTGATCGTGCTGGCGCTGTGCGGCGTGCTCCTGTTCTTCGTCGTGCTGCACATCGCCCGCGCCATCGGCTGGGTGCACGGCAAGATCGCCGAAGGTCTTCTCGTCCGGCTGTAAGCCCCCCTTGGAGCTGAACGAGCAAGCGATCCGATCTAACGATCGGATCGCTTTTTTTTGACGGTCGCGCAATTTACGGGCTTCGCCCGATTGCGCTCGCAGCCCGCGGTGGAAACGCCGCCGGCTTTTTTTATTCACGCGGAGACGCGGAGAACGCGGAGAAAAAAAGAGAAGTGTCATGGCCCGCGACTGCGGGCCACCCAGCTGACGACATCACGAAACTCGAATGGGCATGCGGCGAAACTTCTTCGACGGAGGAGGTGTTACCTGGGTGGCCCGCAGTCGCGGGCCATGACAGAGGTGATTTTTTCTCCGCGTCTCCGCGTCCGCACGTTGGCGCTACGGACCCGCGCGAGATTCTCATCTGGCCGAGATTCGCAAAACCAAAGTTCCCGATTCGGCAAGGATTGTTAACCAGGCGTCAAGGGTTGACGCCCGTATAATGCGCAAGGCTATATGCACCTCGCACGCCGGCATTGCGCTGGGGGCATAACACTGGGCTGGGGTTGGCGCGTCCCTCACGTGTCAGCACTGAAAGACAGGAGCCGACGTGGATCGTCGCAGCACGCATGCGCGCCTGAACGATGTGCGCCGTTCGCTTCGCGCGGCCTCCGCCGCGCTCTCCACCACCGACGGACGCTGGGCCGTCGTTTCCACCTCCATCACCGGCCTGGTCGCCGGCTCGATGGCATGGCTCGCCGCGACGGCGATGCCGCCGCTGCATGTCCACACGCAGGAAGCCTCGGCCACGTTCCTGCCTTACAAGCTTTTCACGCAGCTGGTTGCAGCCGGTAGCAACTTGATCTCAGGATCGCCGGCGCAGCGCGCCGCGCCGCCGCCGGCACAGCTCGACCGCGCCCTGGCCGACGAAGCGGCCGGCGACAACGGAAATTCGACGCCCGGCATCGAGTCCCGCACGCTGACGCTGGAGTCCGGCGACACGCTGGCCGGCGTGCTGGAAGACGCCGGCGTGAGCAAGGACGACACCAACGCCGCGATCGTGGCGTTGGCGCAAGTCTACGACCTGCGCAATGCGCGCGCCGGCCAGAGCTTTGTTGTAACTTTTGAAACGGCGCCGCAAGCGGCGCGGGGTGAGACGCCGCCGCAAGGCGCGCATCGCGACGCCGCGCCGCCGGCGCCGACGATCAACAATCTGACGCCGGCCAGCGACGAAGACGATGCGGACCCGAACGCCGTCGTCATCCCGGTGGCGACGTTGCCGCTCGGCCGGCTGCTCTCGGTCGCCTTCTCGCCGTCGATCGAGCACGACATCACCGTGGCGCGTCAGGCCGACAACAGCTTCACCGCCCGTGACGAAGTCAAGCAGCTGGTCGAGCACACGCACCGCGCCGGCGCGACGGTCGATTCCTCGCTCTATCTCGCCGCCACCCAGGCCGGCATCCCGACCGACGTCACGGTCGCCGTGATCAAGATGTTCTCCTACAAGGTCGACTTCCAGCGCGACATCAAGCCGGGCGATTCTTTCGAGGTCTATTACAGCTATTACTACACGCCGGACGGCCAGCCGGCGCGCGACGGCAATATCGACTACGCCGTGATGCGCACGGGCGGCCGCGAATACGCGGTCTATCGCTACCAGCCCGATCCCAACCAGCCGGCGGAATATTTCGACGCCCATGGCGCCAGCCTGCGCGGCATGCTGATGAAGACGCCGGTCGACGGCGCGCGCATCACGTCGGGCTTCGGCATGCGCTTTCATCCGGTTCTCGGCTACACCCGCATGCACAAGGGCATCGATTTCGGCGTGCCGGTGGGAACGCCGGTGATGGCCTCGGGCAGTGGCATCGTGAAGATCGCCGGGCGCTCCAGCGGCTACGGCAATTACATGCGCATCGACATGGGCAACGGCTACGGCTTCGCCTACGGCCATCTGTCGCGCTTCGCGCCGGGCATGCATCCGGGCAGCCATGTGCGCCAGGGCGAGATCGTCGCCTATAGCGGCAATACGGGTCTGTCGACCGGACCGCACCTGCACTACGAGATCCTGAAAGACGGCGTGCAGGTCAATCCGCTGAAGGTGAAGGTGGCGCAGGGCCGCATCCTGGCCGGCCACGATCTGCGCGACTTCCTGTTGGCGCGGCTGCACACCGACGCGGTGCTGGCGTCGACGACGCTGGAAAACAAGGTCGCGGATGTGGCGACCGATCTGCGGCAAGCCAAGGCGCGTTGAAGTTTACTGCATCCACCAGGCCGATGCCGGACACACTCCGCCGGGCGGCATGCCCGTACCGTTCAACTGGTTGACGACGATCTTATAGTACCAGTTCCACGGTACGACGAAAGTCACCGACAAGCGGCCCGTTCCGGACTCCGAGGCTACGGTCGGCTGAAGGCCGCCCGGACTGTTCATTCCAACATGCGCCTCAATATCCTTGGACATGACCGTCGCGTTGCACCAAGCGACGACGACAATCTGCTTATGGCCCGGGTTGTTGAACTGGTCATTGTTGACCAATTCGTTGTTGACCGTGAGCGGATAGCCGGTCTGCGCAGCCAGCGCCGGCGTGACGGACAAAAGCACGCCGACAGTCATTGCGAATAGAAGTGCCGTTTTCATTTTCCAATCCCCCCAAGAATATCCATCAATACTTAGAGAACATCGCACAGTATTGCCGATTCTCAAAACTCGGCCTTTCTAGTTGCGGAAGTGCGGCGGATTTGCAAATCGCCACCCTCACTGGAGGGTAAAAGTGCTCTTTCGCGACCTTCCGCCGCGTACGATGGCGCACGCGATGCCGCATGATGGGTGCGACTCGTGACGGGCCGTGCATGACCATTCTCAGCGTTCGCCATCTGACGCGCTATCGCTACGCCAAGCGCGTGGCGTTCGGCGAGCACCGCATGATGTTTCGGCCGCGCGAGAGCTTCGACCAGCATGTGCTGGAATCGGTCCTGACGATCACGCCCAAGCCGGCCGAGGTGCGCTACGTCCACGACGTGTTCGGCAATTCCATCGGCATCGCGCGCTTCCATACCCGCGCCAAGGAACTGGTGTTCGAGAGCATCAACCGGCTGGAGCATCAGCCGGAGAATTCGCTGGACGATCCGCGCGCGCCCGATTGGGGGCTGAACGCCTTTCCCTTCGCTTACAACGCGGTGGACGAGCCCGACCTGCTGCCGTCCAAGGAGCGGCTCTATCCCGATCCCGACCGCGTGCTGGCGCAGTGGTCGGGGCGGTTCCTGCAAGGGCTGACCAAAAAGGACGCGCCGCATGTGCTGGCGGCGATGACGCTGGCGATCCATGACGAGCTCGAATACCAGGGACGCGCCAGCGGGCCGCCGCAATCGCCGATCGAGACGCTGCGGCTGGGGCGCGGCACCTGTCGCGATTTCGCCATGCTGATGATGGAGGCGTGCCGCACGCTCGGCCTCGCGGCGCGCTTCGTGTCCGGCTATCTCTACGCACCGCCGCGCGCCGGCAAGCCCAAATACAAGGGCGGCGGCAACACCCATGCCTGGGTGCGCGTCTTCCTGCCCAGCGGCGGCTGGGCCGAGTTCGATCCCACCAACGGGCTGGTCGGCAACCGCGATTTGATCCGCGTCGCGGTGGTTCGCGATCCGGCGCAGGCTGTGCCACTGTACGGCACGTGGGACGGAGACGCGTCCGACTATCTGGGCATGGACGTCGAGGTGGAGGTCGTCGCCGAAGAGCCCGGCGGCGAAAAGCGCAAGCGCGTGGTGCGCCTGCGCTAGAAAGAAACGGTGCCGGTTGCTGATCCAGTGCGGGTACGACATCGGTTTCGAATGCGGCGCCGACACGCCGATGATGCTGCAACTGCATCTGCGGCCCGAGCGGCATGGCGATCTGACGACGATCGAGCGCTTCGCGGTCTTGCCCTATGCACCCTATCGCTTCTACCAGGACGGCTTCGGCAATGTCTGTACGCGGCTGGTGCTGCCCAAGGGCGTGACGCATGTCACCTGCGACTTCGTCATCCGCGACAGCGGCCGGCCCGACCTGGCGCCTGTCGGCGCGCAGCAGGTCGCGGTCGACGCGTTGCCGGACGACGTCGTGATCTTCCTTCTGGGCAGCCGCTATTGCGACACCGACAAGCTGGCGACGCTGGCGTGGTCGCTGTTCGGCGATATTGCGCCGGGCTGGCCGCGCGTGGCCGCGATCTGCGACTACAGCCATGACCGCATCGCGTTCAACTATGCCGACGCACGCGCCGACCGCACGGCGTACGAGGCGCATGAGGAGCGCGTCGGCGTCTGCCGCGACTACGCGCATCTGGCGATCGCGCTGTGCCGCTGCATGAACATTCCGGCGCGCTACTGCACCGGCTATCTGGGCGATATCGGCATCGAGCCGGACGGCAATCCGATGGATTTCAGCGCCTGGTTCGACGTCTATCTCGGCGGCGCCTGGCACACCTGGGACGCGCGGCACAATCATCCGCGCATCGGCCATATCCTGATGGCGCGCGGCCGCGACGCGACGGACGCGGCGATCTCCACCGCCTTCGGCTCGGCGGCGCTGGTGAACTTCACGGTGACGACGGCTGAGGTGACGTGAGCGACGACGTTGTGATCGGTCCCGACTATGCGCCGGCGCCGGAGTTCGCGCTGCAGCCCGGCGTGCCGGTGGGCGCGATCCATGCCTTCACGATGCATTCGGCGGACAGCATCATCTATCCCGGTATCCGGCGGTTGGAGAACGAGATCACAAAGCGCCGCGACGCCTGTGGCAACCGCATCGCGGCGGCGGAGCACGAGCAGTCGGCCGCCGCGCCCTATGTCCGCACGGTGTGGGTGTATGTGCCCCGGCAATATGTGTCCGGCACGCCGGCGCCGTTCATGGTGGTGCAGGACGGCTATGGCTATGTGAACCGCTTGCCGCGGTTGCTCGACAATCTGATCGCGGCGGGGCGCGTGCCGGCGATGATCGCGGTCTTGATCGACAATGGCGGCGGCGACGCGCAGGGTTCCGAGCGCGGGCTGGAATACGACACGGTCTCGGGCCGCTACAGCGATTTCGTCGAGAGCGAAGTCTTGCCGCGGATCGCGAAGGATTACGGCGTCGTCTTCACGAGCGATCCGGACGGGCGCGCCACGATGGGCGCGAGTTCGGGTGCGGCATGCGCCTTCTCCATGGCGTGGTTTCATCCCGAGCGCTACCGCCGCGTGCTCTCCTACTCCGGCACCTTCGTGAACCAGCAATCGCCGCCGAACCCGCAGACGCCGCGCGGCGCCTGGGAATATCACGACCATCTGATCGCCGACGCGCCCAGGAAGCCGTTGCGCATCTGGCTGGAAGTCGGCGAGAAGGATCTGCATTTCGACGATCCGGAAAGCACCTGGCACAACTGGCCGCTGGCGAACGCGCGCATGGCGGAGGTGCTGAAGGCGAAGGGGTATGCGTACCGCTTCACGCTGTCGCTCGGCGGCCGCCATGTCGACCCGCGCGTCACCGAGCAGACGATGCCGGGTGCGCTGGAATGGCTGTGGTGGGGGTATGGGGTTAGATAAAACGGATCAGCAAGCCCAACTGTCATCCCCGGCCGAACGCCGCAAAGCGGCGTGAGGGGAAGGGGACCCAGGCGCTGATGACAAGCGCGGAGATGACGGTGCGTTACAGATACTAATTCGTCGAGACCGGATCGATTTCACCGCCTGGGTCCCCTTCCCTCGCCGCGCTTCGCGCGGCTCGCCGGGGATGACAACAGTGTTTAATGCACCGCCCTGCTGGTTTGCGGCGAGTGGTCGAGGTCTAGGTCGTCGTCGCTGGCGGCGAATTCGACGCCGTCGATGACGAGGCCGTTCTTGGCTCCGGAGACCTTCACCTTCGAGCCGTCGAGGATCTTGCCTTCGAGCAGCAATTGGGCGAGCGGGTCTTGCAGGCGGCGCTGGATGACCCGCTTCAGCGGGCGCGCGCCGTAGACCGGATCGTAGCCGGCGTCGGCCAGCCAGTGCCGGGCCTTGGCGTCGAGCGTGATCTCGATCTTGCGGTCGGCGAGCAGCTTTTCCAGATGGCCGATCTGGATGTCGACGATCCTGTCCATGTTCTGCCGCGACAAGCGGTGGAAGATGATGATCTCGTCCAGCCGGTTGAGGAATTCGGGTCGGAAATGGCCGCGCACGGCGGCCAGCACGGCGGCGCGGGCCTCGCGGGTTTCCTCGCCGGTCGAGAGCAGTTCGGTGCCGAGATTGGAGGTCAGGATGATGACCGTGTTCTTGAAGTCGACGGTGCGGCCCTGCCCGTCCGTCAGGCGGCCGTCGTCGAGTACCTGGAGCAGGACGTTGAAGACGTCGCTGTGCGCCTTCTCGACTTCGTCGAACAGGATGACCTGATAGGGACGCCGGCGGACGGCTTCGGTGAGCACGCCGCCTTCCTCATAGCCGACATAGCCGGGCGGCGCGCCGATCAGGCGGGCGACGGAATGCTTCTCCATGAATTCGCTCATGTCGATGCGCACCATGGCGGTGTCGTCGTCGAACAGGAACGCGGCCAGCGCCTTGGTCAGTTCGGTCTTGCCGACGCCGGTCGGCCCTAAGAACAGGAACGAGCCGATGGGACGGTTGGGGTCCTGCAGGCCGGCACGGGCGCGGCGCACGGCATTGGCGATGGCGCGCACGGCTTCGTGCTGGCCGATGACGCGCTGCTCCAGCGCGGCTTCCATCTTGAGCAGCTTGTCCTTCTCGCCTTCGAGCATCTTGTCGACCGGAATGCCGGTCCAGCGCGAGACGACGGATGCGATCTGCTCCGGCGTGACGGATTCCTTGGCCAGGCTGGTGGAGTCCTTGTCCTCGGTCGCCTTGAGCTGGCGCTCGAGGTCGGGGATGACGCCATAGGTCAGCTCGCCCGCGCGCGCGAAATCGCCCTTGCGCTGCGCCACGTCGGCGTCCATGCGGGCGCGCTCGAGCTTTTCCTTGAGCCCCTGCACGTCATGGACGGATTTCTTCTCTTCCTGCCACTTGGCGGCTTGCGACGACGCCTTCTCCTCCAGATCGGCCAGTTCGGCGGCCAGATTGGCGAGGCGGTCCTTCGACGCCTTGTCGGTTTCCTTTTTCAGCGCGGCTTGCTCGATCTTGAGCTGGATGATGCGGCGGTCGAGTTCGTCGAGCTCTTCCGGCTTGGAGTCGACCTGCATGCGCAGGCGCGACGAGGCCTCGTCCATCAGGTCGATGGCCTTGTCGGGGAGGAAGCGGTCGGTGATGTAGCGGTTGGACAGCTGCGCCGCGGCGACCAGCGCGGAGTCGGTGATGCGCACGCCGTGATGGACTTCGTATTTCTCCTTGAGGCCGCGCAGGATGGAGATGGTGTCCTCCACCGTCGGCTCGCTGACGAAGACGGGTTGGAAGCGGCGCGCCAGGGCGGCATCTTTTTCGACATGCTTGCGATATTCATTCAGCGTGGTGGCGCCGACGCAGTGCAACTCGCCGCGCGCCAATGCCGGCTTGAGCAGATTGGAGGCGTCCATCGAGCCTTCGGACGCTCCGGCGCCGACCAGCGTGTGCATCTCGTCGATGAACAGGATGATGGCGCCATTGGCGCCCGTGACTTCGTTGAGCACGGCTTTGAGGCGCTCCTCGAACTCGCCGCGGAATTTCGCGCCGGCGATCAGCGAGCCCATGTCGAGGGCCATCAGCTTCTTGTTGCGCAAGCTCTCCGGCACGTCGCCGTTGACGATGCGCAGGGCGAGGCCCTCGGCGATGGCGGTCTTGCCGACGCCGGGCTCGCCGATGAGGACAGGGTTGTTCTTGGTGCGGCGGGCCAGCACCTGGATGGTGCGGCGGATCTCCTCGTCGCGGCCGATGACGGGATCGAGCTTGCCGCTGCGCGCCAGTTCGGTGAGGTCGCGGGCGTATTTCTTCAGCGCGTCGTACTGGTTCTCGGCCGTTGCGCTGTCGGCGGCGCGGCCCTGGCGCAGATCGGCGATCGCCTTGTTGAGATTGAGCGCGGTGACGCCGGCATCCTTCAGGATTTTCGAACTCTCGGTGCCGGTCGCGATGGTGAGCGCGAGCAGCAGATATTCGGCGGTGACGAAGCTGTCGCCGGCCTTCTTGGCGAGCTGTTCGGCGTTGTCGAACAGCTTGGCGGCGTCCTGGGAAAGATAGACCTGCGCCGACTGGCTCTGGACCTGGGCGAGCTTGGCGAGGGCGCGCTCGACGCCGTCTCGGACCTGTTCGGGCTTGCCGCCGGCGGCCGCGATCAAGCGCGCAGCGAGGCCTTCCTCGTCGTCGATCAGGACTTTCAGCAGATGCTCGGGGGTGAAATACTGGTGGTTCGAGCGCTGGGCCAACCCTTGCGCGGATTGCATGAAGCCGCGCGCCCGCTCGGTGAATTTCTCGACGTCCATCTTTGCCTCTCAAAGCCCCGGCCCGGACCCCCGTGATGGGCCGCCCCGACAAGTCCCACGGGATTAGAATACGGCCCCGTTAAGGCACCGTTCCCGTAAAGCCTATTTGGGTTCCCGGTTCGTGCTTTTCAACCCCCCCGATCAGCACCGCCGTTGGCCGCTAGGATTACGATCTCTGGTCTCCAATCTTCAGGAATTTCAGGAGGTTCTGCCGACTCTAAGTCAAGCCGGACAAAAGAATTGACGATGGACTGAAAAGTTTCTGTATCGCGAGCCCAGTGGATGACGCCGTCGAAATCTTTTGCCAGCCGGTGAGTCAAATCGAGCGAAGAACGGCGATTAACCCCAACCGGGCTATCGACTTGCACAATCGCTATTCTGCACCCGCCAACCCATCGTTCGATGCCTTCAGGTGATGAGTGAGCGTAGTCACGCCGACCGTTCCAAACGGCAGTTCGGATGAACTTTCCCGCAGGTGTGGCAAGAAGAAAAATCCAAGGCGTATCCTCTTGTCCCACTCCGACCGTCGGATAGAAGACTGGTGGAGGCGGACGACTAAGGATCGCAGCTTTTTGCTCTCGTATCTTTTGCCGCTGTTGGGCAGTCAACCGGGTAAGCTGCTCACCGTCTTCATCGAACAACCGTATATCGGTCGAATAATAAGTCTCCGCCGTTCCCGAATCGTAGACATCTGAATTTGGAAAGGCGAACAGCAGCACCCTGTCGGAAAAACTTCACAGATGCCGCAATACGATATCCCAAGCGATCTCTTCGTGGATCACCGATACGACATGAAGCGGCGATCCAGGCGCTTCCATCATAGGTCGCTCGATAACAGCCAATCCGATCGCACTAAATCCAGTATCATTTCCGACGCAAAACCCGACATGAAACGCCCGATCTCCAATCACGGCACGAAAAGCTCGAAGAGATATCTGAGCGTTATCTGCTATTCTATCATCGCCCGTTAATTCGCGGATGCGCGCGCCGTTAATGGCGGCAACGGGCGGAAGCATATGCAGATCAATCGGGCCTCGGAAGCCGGTTGCCCTCCCAGTCGAGCGCACCGGTCGTTCTCTCCTTCGCTTCTGGCTAGCCATCATATCCTTCCCAACGTCAGCTGAACGCCGCGACTACGGTTTCGATCGGAAGAAACAAGGTTCGGCTGTCCTGCGGGTGTTCGATGAATTCGGCGCACCTCAGGTAGAACAGCTTTGCGGCTTCGTTTTTGGCTTGAACCAGCACCGCACCGATCCCGATACTTTGGGAAGCCAATGCAACGCGCCGCAAGGCGTCCGACAGGAGGTCCGCGCCGAGTCCCCTTCCCATATGACTGCGGCTAACTGCCAATCTCCCGATCACCGAAACCGGAATCGTATCTGGTGCATTGCGCCTTAGCCGGCCGGGCGCGGCTGCGCGTTCCACCGCTCCGGCGGAAACGCAGAAATAGGCAACGACGCGATCATCTTCGCAAACGACATAGGTACGCGAGAAGCGGCTTTCGTTCTGCAAGGCTCGGTGACGTAGCCAGTCGTTCAGCGCCGGCTCGCCGCAGTCGAAACCGGTGAGGTCATGCTCGGGCGTCAAAGGAGCCGGGGCCGAAAGACGAGATCCGGGAGGCTCTCCTACTTTCGCCATGCCGGCGTCCGGCGCAGCAACGAACGCAACTTCGGTCCCGGTGCGGGCGGATTGTCGAGCGCGTGCATGAAGGCGTCATAGCGCTCGGAATCGAGCACGAAAAGCCGTTGATCGAGCAGCACGTCGATCGCCTGCCGCCGGGCACTATCAACCATGAACTCGGTGCGTGTCTTGCCGAGGATCGTCGCCGCATCGTCGATGAGCTGCCGGGTGTTGGTCTCTATGCGAAGGTTGATGCTGCCCTTCGTATCGGTAGCCGCGGAGCGCTCGGCGACAGTGACTGTATCGAATGCGCGTGGTTTCGAAGAGGAAGGCGGGTTCTTAGGCATTCATGGAATGTAACAATCTGTATCTACAATGTCAATACAGATCAAATGCGTCCCGAAAAGGGGTGCATCATCGTTCGTTGCCGGGGATTTCCTTGAGACGGATCAAGGGCGAAAGCATGCTCAGCAGTAAGGCTTCTGCGCCGTCTGCTTCGGTGCTCATCAAATCGCAGAAATCGACCTCAACAAGCACTGTAGGCTATACCTCCGCGTCCGCGGCACGGACGCGCCAGGAGCTTGCTGGGCGCCGAAGCACCCCGGCTTGATTGCCGATCTCGAGCGCTACCTCGACGCCTGAACGCCGACGCTGCCGAGGAAGGCGTCCAGCGCCGCGGCGCCGTCCGGTGGGACGACGGCGGCGACGTAGCCGTCTGGGCGGATGAGGGTCCAGGCGTTGGAGGCATAGGCTTCCCGGATGTGGCCGCAGCAATCGACGATGTCGCCGCGCGGGCCCGTGCTGTGGATACGCAGGCCGGGGCGCGGCCGGATCGCGCTGCGGTCCGTGCCGCAACCCAGCAAGGTCCAATGCGTGCCCTTGAACAATTCGAACAGCCTTGTGCGCTGGCCGCCGGCGCCGCTGCAGGGCGCGTCCGGCGCACGGTCGCCGGGCTGGAGCGGCAGGTTCGGATCGCCATTCAGCGCAAGCGGCGTGTCGGCATAGCCCAGATCGAGCTGCTGCGTTTCGCGGCCACGGCGCATCTCGCCGCGCTGTTGAAGCGCATCGAGCAGCCTGGTCGACAGGCCGAGCACTTCAGCGGCGACGGGGCGGCGCTCGGCTTCGTAGCTTGCGAGTATGCTGGGCGGCGCGCCGTTCAGCACGGCGGCGAGCTTCCAGCCGAGATTGTAGGCGTCCTGGACGGAGGTGTTGAGGCCCTGCCCGCCGGTCGGCGGATGGATATGGGCTGCGTCGCCCGCGAGATAGACGCGGCCCACACTGTAACAGTCGGCCAGCCGCGCGTTCATGTTGTAGGCCGAGGCCCAGGCCACCGAATGCACGTGGATGTCGGCGCGGCCGGTGCGCTCGGCGATCATGGCGCCCAGACCTTTCGCGGAGAGATCGATGTCGCCCTCCAACGGAACCGGCGCCTGCAATTGAAAGAGTTTGGTGCCGCGCAACGGGCATAGCGACATCTGGTTGCGCTCGCCGTCGTTCCAGCGGTGCCAGGCGTCGTCGCTCACACCGTCCACGTCCAGGTCGGCGACGACGGCGCGGATGCCGAGCGTCTTACCGGGGAATTCGATGCCGAGCGCGTGGCGCACGAAACTGCGGCCACCATCGCAGCCGACGAGATAGCGGGCGCGGATGGTTTTTTCGACGTTCGCGCCGGTGACGATGGCCGTGACGCCGGCGGCGTCCTGTTTGAAGCTCGTCAGCTCGCGGCCGAATTCGACGCGGTGGCCGAGTTCGGTCAGGCGTTCGCGCAGAATGCCTTCGGTCAGGAACTGGGGCAGCATGAGCGGAATGCGGTAGGGTTCGGCCGGCATCGGCGCCAGCGCCTCGTACATCGGCTCGTCCGTGAAGCCGCCGTCCTTGTGCGCGCGTTGCGGCGGATAGAGGCCACCGATCGCGACCATGCGGTCGAGGACGCCCATGTCCTCGAACACTTCCTGGCTACGCGGCTGGATGCCCTTGCCGCGCGAGCCTGCGAACGGTGCCGGCGCCTTGTCGATCAGGCGGAAGGCGATGCCGCGACGGGCGAGTTCGACGCCAAGCGTCAATCCGGCGGCGCCGGCGCCGCTGACCAGAACCCCGGTGTCGGACGGTTTCATTGCACCCTCTCCGATTGCGTGCATTATGCACATAATAGCGCGGCTGGACGGCGTCAAGGAAGAATGTGCATAATACACGCATGAAGGACGATTTGCGGCAATTGCACGAAGCCCTGCTCGACATCGTGAGCATCCTCAACGAGCCGCAGCGCGACGCGGCGCTGATCGCGGCGGCCGGGATTTCGCTCGACCGGGCGCTGTTTCCGCTGCTGGTGCGGATCGAACGGCGCGGCCCCATCGGCGTGGTGGCTCTCGCCGACATGTCGGGCCGCGACCACACCACCGTCAGCCGCCAGGTGGCGAAGCTCGAGAGCCTGGGCCTGGTGGCGCGGAAGGACGGCAAGGCCGACCGGCGGGTGCGCGAAGCCGCGATCACGCGCAAGGGCCTGGCGATGACCAGGGCGCTCGACAAGGCGCGCCACAAACTGGCGGCGCCGATCCTGGCGGCGTGGAGCGAGGCGGACCGGAAAAACCTGGTCCGCCTGCTGCGCCGCCTGGCCGACGACGCGCGGGCGCGTTAGCCGGACGGCGCGGCGTCCGGAATGGCTTTCAAGCGCCGCAGCGGCGAGAAGATGATGACCAGCGGCGTCAGGTAGAAGCCGCCCGCCGCGATGAAGAGCATCGTGCGGACGCCGATGACGCCACCCAGCACGCCGCCGATCAGGGTCCCGACCACCGCGACGACGCCGGCCGCGACGCTGAACAGGGCTGCCGTGCGGCCAAGCTTGTCGCGGGGGATGATGCTCTGGCGCAGGCTGGCGGCGGGGATGAGCGCGGCGACGGCGAGCGAGTCTCCGGCGAGCTGGGCGATCATCAGGCAGGTCAGTTTCAGCCACAGCGGGCCGCTCGCCAGCGGCACGAAGACGGCGGAGACGGCAGAGCCTGCGAGGCCGATCACGATCGTGGGGCCGATGCCGAAGCGGCGGACCAGCCAGGGCGACATCGCGGTGCCGATCAGCGAGCCGATGCCGCCGACGCCGACGGTGATGCCCATTAATGCCGGCGTCAGGCCCAGCACTTTGATCGCGAAGATGACGTAGAGCGCGCTGAAGGAGCCGCCGAACAGCGGCGAGAGGACCGCCATGGCGAAGAGCGGCCGCAGCAGCGCACTGCCCATCATGACGTCATAACCGGCGCGCAGGTCGCTGAGCAGCGTCGGTCGCCGCGGCGGCCGTTCGGCGGGCTGTTCCTGCGCCTCGATCGTGCCCAGGAAGATCGCGGAGACCAGATAGGTCGCGGCGTTGACGGCGATGGCGAAGGGTGCGGTCAGGGTCTGGATGAGGATGCCGGCCAGCGCCGGGCCGCCGACCTCGGCGAGGGATTCGGTCATCGACAGTTTGGTATTGCCCTCGATCAATTGCTCGCGCGCGATCAGGTGCGGCAGGAAGGCGTGATCGGCGATGTCGAACAACAGGCCGATGCCGCCCATCAGCGCGCCGACGACATAGAACTGCTCCATGCGCAGCAGGTGCAGCCAGGCCGCGATGGGCACGCTCATCAGCACGGCCGTGCGCAGCAGGTCGGCCGCGATCATGATGGAACGCTTGCTGGAGCGGTCGATGAAGCCGCCGGCGAAGAAACCGACGACGATGCTGGGGCCGGTGACCAGCGCGGCGAGGATGCCGAGCTGGAACGGCCGCGCGTCGATGGTCAGCACCGAGGCGAGCGCGAGCCCTTCGCGCGTGATGCGGGCGCCGAAGGACGAAACGGTCTGCGCGGCCCAGAGCCGCATAAAGCCGGCATGCATCCACAGCGCGCCGGAGGGACGTGGAAGTTTCAATGGAATGCCCCGATGATTTGAGTCAGGTCTCCTCCGGGACTCGCTTCGCTCGCACCTCAGAATGACGTTTGAACATGCCGTCATGCTGAGGCGCGTTGCGGAGCAACGCCCCGAAGCACGCTCCCTTGACCATCGGCCGCGCGATGCGGCGACGGAAGGGACTAGGCGATGGCGAGGACCTTCATGGGACTGCCTATTCCGCCGTTTCCTCTTCGCCCTCTTCCTCGCCCTCGTTGAGCGAGAAGGATGGAGCGCTTTGGTTGGGCTGCTGTTGTGCGTAAGCCGGATCGCCGCCCTGGCCGTTGGGGCCGCGGTTCTGGCCGTTGTTTTGCTGCTGCAGCGCCTGCTGCTGCTGGTATTGCTGCTGGGCCTGCGCCTGGGCGGCCATGATGCGATAATAGTGCTCGGCGTGCTGCAGATAGCTCTCCGCCATGACGCGGTCGCCATTGGCGTTGGCGTCGCGCGCCAGCTGCAGATATTTCTCGTAGACGTTCGAGGCCGAGCCGCGGATTTTCACTTCCGGTCCGGAAGAGTCGAAGGTGCGGTTCGGGTTGTGCCCGCCGCCGCCGCCGCCGCCGCCGTTATTATTGTTATTGTTATTGTTGTTGTGGCCGCCGCCACCGCCGCCTGCGTGTTGCGGCCTACGGCCGCCTCTACGTGAACGTTTCAACTTTTGCCCCTATCCAGGACGAGCATCGCAAGTGCTGCGCGCGATGAATGCGCATTTTCGGCCGTTCGGCCTTGCCCACGCAAAACAGGCTTCCGCAGCAATGCAGGGCTCGTCTTTGCTTTGCACAAGAACCGCGGCCTAGCCGCTCCGGCTCCCCCCGACCCAATGGTCGATTGCCGGCAGGGTCCCTATGTCCCCACGGGGCGGGAAGCTAGCGACTTGCCCCGGATAATCCAACTCTTTTCTCAAGGCAGCCGATTGTTCCGCTTTGCGACAAGACAGCGGGGAATGCCAGCCAAATCAGGGGCTAAGCGGACGACCTTCAGATCGTTCGCGGTCATCAGCATTGCCGCAGCCTCGCCCTGGCCGGCGCCCAGTTCGACAAATGCCTGCCCCGAGGGTTTCAGGAGGCGGGCGATTCGGGGCGCCAGGGCCTGGTAGGCGTCGAGCCCGTCGGGCCCGCCGTCGAGCGCGGCGGCCGGTTCGTAGCGGGCGATCTCGGGTTCCAGGCCGGCGATGTCGGCCGAGCGGATATAGGGCGGATTGGCGAGCAGGATGTCGAAGCCGGGCTGGGCTTCCTCCAGCCAGCCGCTCTCGATCAGCGTGGCGCGGTCTTCGAGACGGTGTACGGCGACGTTGCGGCGGGCCCAGTCGAGCGCGGCAGCGGATTGATCGACGCCGACGCCGTGGGCGTTGGGATATTGCGTAAGCGCGGCGATCAGCAGACAGGCGGAGCCGGTGCCGAGATCCAGGATCGAGAGCGGCGCGGCGCGCTCGGGAAAGTCCTGGAGCAGCGCTTCGATCAGCGTCTCGCTGTCGGGACGCGGGATCAGCACGCCGGGCCCGACGGCGAAGTCAAGGCTCCAGAATTCCCTGGCGCCGGTGATGTAGGCGAGCGGTTCGCGGGCGATGCGGCGGGCGATGAGGGTTTCGAAGATACTCTCCAACCTTCCCTTCGCGATGAGTGCACTGGCTTCCATGGCTTGCGCGTGCTCCCACAGCAATCTCGCATCCAGACGGGCGTTGCCGACGCCAGCTTGCTTCAGCCGCGCCACCGCCTCCGCGACGGCGTCGCTCAATTTTCGGTTTCCATGGCGGCGAGGCGGTCGGCCTGGTCTTGCTGCACCAGCGCGTCGACGATCTCGCCGAGGTCGTCGCCGGAGACGATCTTGTCGAGCTTGTAGAGCGTCAGGTTGATGCGGTGATCGGTGACGCGCCCTTGCGGATAGTTGTAAGTGCGGATGCGCTCGGAGCGGTCGCCCGAGCCGACCAAAGATTTACGCTCGCTGGCGCGCGCGCTGTCGACGCGTTCACGCTCCATGTCATAGAGCTTGGCTTTCAGCAGCCTCATCGCGTGTGCCTTGTTCTTGTGCTGCGACTTCTCGGTCTGCTGCGCCACCGCGATGCCGGTGGGCAGATGGGTGATGCGCACCGCGCTCTCGGTCTTGTTGACGTGCTGGCCGCCGGCGCCTTGCGCGCGATAGACGTCGATGCGCAGGTCCTTGTCGTTGATGACGATGTCGACGTCCTCGGCTTCCGGCAGCACGGCGACGGTGGCGGCGGAGGTGTGGATGCGGCCCTGCGCCTCGGTCACCGGCACGCGCTGGACGCGGTGCACGCCGCTTTCGAATTTGAGCTTGGCGTAGACGCCCTGCCCGTTCACTTCGAGGACCGCGTCCTTGATGCCGCCGAGATCGCTGTCGGTGCGCGACATGAGCTCGGTCTTCCAGCCCTGCAAGGCACAATAGCGCGTGTACATCTGCAGCAGGTCGTCGGCGAACAGCGCCGCCTCGTCGCCGCCGGTGCCGGCGCGGATTTCGAGGATGGCGGACGACGCGTCGGCGGCGTCCTTGGGCAGCAACTGAATTTGCAGGTCGTGCTCAAGCCGGGCGAAGCGCTGTTTGAGGTCGGCGCGCTCCTCCTCGGCGAGGCTGCGCATCTCCGAATCCGTTGCCGGATCGGCGATCATGCCTTCGGCGCCTTCGAGCTGGACCTGCACCGCGCGGTAGCCGCGCACCACGTCGATGATGGGGCTGAGCTCGGCATGCTCCTTGGACAGTTTCACAAAGGCGGCGCCGCCCTGGCCCGAAGACAGCTCCGCCTCGATCGCATGAAAGCGATCCAGCAGGCGCTCGAGTTTGTTGGTCGGGATCACGTCGTCGGTCCTGATCGTTCCTCAGTCAAATTTGGTGTGCTAGCCTTAGAGCAGGTTGGGGGCACAGCGCATGACAATTCGCGCATCCGGCTATCACGCGGCGTTCGCCTTGCTCAAGGGGCTTGGCCTTTTGGCGGCTCTGGCGGCGGCGGCACAGGCCGCTTACGTGCCCAGGACCGACGCCCAGCTGTTCGCCGACTATGTGAAGGCGCCGGCCTACACGAAATACCTGTCCGACGCGATCAACGGCACCGAGCCGCCGCCCTTGAAGGCCAAATGCGCCCGGCTGGACATTGCGGCGCTGGACCCGCCCCTGGTGTTGGTGAAGGCCGAGTTCGCGCAGATCGGCAACAACTATCCGATCAGCGTCGGGCGCTGGGTGGCGCGGGTGACGCTCAACCGTTGCGGCACCAAGGTCGTGCGCCGGATGTTCATCGAAGCCGACCCGCAAACCGGCACGATCCATTCGCAGGCGCTCCTGCCGGGCGAATTCGCCGGCAATTTGCAGCTGGAACACGACGCCCCGCGCATCGTGCTGCCGCCGGCGATGGGCGCGGCCAAGTGCAACGACTGGAAGTCGCTCTGGGTCCTGGACACCAAGCTGACGCGCCCGTCGGTGGCGGCCGGCTGGTCCGAAACATGGACCATGCAGGCCTGCGGGCGGACGGTGACGGCGGATGTGATCTACACGGCCGACAGCACCGGCATGAACATCACGGCCAAGAACGTGAAGGCGCATTGAGCGGAGCTACGGCGCCTGGAGCATGGTGTGCACCGCGTAGCTGGCGAGGGCGAGAAAACCGACCAAGCCCAGATAGATCGCTCCGTAGATCATCTTGATCGTCAGGCTGGTCGCATAGTACGCGGCATTTTCGGGCGCCGCGGCATCGTAGCGGAAGGCTGTCATCACCTGCGGCGCCGCCATGATCAGCATCACGATCAGCAGCGGATTGCGCTGCCATACGAACAAGGCAAGCAGAATGGGGGCGCCGATGAGCCAGACGCGCGGCGACAGCACGGCGGTGATGCGCCCGCCGTCGAACGGCGATACCGGAACCAGATTGAACAGGTTGATGAACAGGCCGGCATAGGACAGCGCGAGCATCAGCGGACTGTTGAAATACAGCGCGAGGCCGTAGCAGACGACCGAGGCGATCGTTCCGGCGACCGGACCGGCGAGGCCGATATAGGCCTCGGTCTGCGCGTTGTGCGGCATGTCCTTGAGCGCGACCCAGGCGCCGAAGAACGGAATGAAGGTCGGGGCGCCGACCTTCAGGCCGCACTGGCGGGCCGCCAGGAAATGACCCATCTCGTGGATGAAGATCAGGGCCACGAAGCCGACGGCGTAGGGCCAGCCGAACAGCAGGCTGTAGGCGGCGATCGATATTATCATCGTGCCGACCGTCAGGCCGATCTTGCCGGCCTTGGCGGCGGCCAGCGCCAGCAAGCCGCCGCGGACCAGAAGACCGCGCGCCACGCTGGCGGTGGACTCCGTCGGGGCCGCAGGCGCGCTAGCGTCGGGTGGCAAAGCGGTAACCCTCGTAGATGGCGATGGCGTAGAACAGCAGATCCATGAAGCCGAACGTGGCGCTCATCAGCTGGCCGGCGAGATCGATGTTCAAATGGGTCAGCAGGACGACATACGAAACCTTGAAGACCGGCGCCGCATAGCCGACGGCGCTCAACAGATTGCCCAGAAGGCAACCCAAGAGGCTGCACGCCGCGCCGACGATGCCGTAGATGCGCTGCGCGGACTTGGCGACGGCCATGATCGCCTTGCCGACCATGAAACCGACCGCGACCGCCATGATGCCCAGCTCGTATTCCGACAGGACGGTGACGACGGCCCATAGCGCGGCGCCCGCAACGGCGGCGGCAAGGCCGGCCGCCGACGCCAGCGCAACCGTCCGCCAATCGATCACCGCCCGCGCGGCGGCCGGCTGCACCGCGACGCCGTCATTCGTATCCATGGTGAATGCCCCTGCCTCGCCGGCCAAGTCTACTGTGCGGGTTCGAGGGCCGGGACTGCGCCGCGCGCGGCTTCGATCTCGCTCGCCTTTTTCTCGCAAAGCTCGACGACATGGTCGAGGAGCTTTTCGTTGTCGAGGCGGTAGGCGGGCTTGCCGTTGAGATAGATCATGCCGTGGCCCTTGCCGGCGCCGCCGCCGGTGAAGGCCAGATCGGTCTCGCGCGCTTCGCCGGGGCCGTTGACGACGCAGCCGATGATCGACAGCGACATCGGCGTGGCGATGTGCTTGAGGCGCTCTTCCAGCTTCTGCACCGTCTCGATGACGTTGAAGCCCTGGCGGGCGCAGCTTGGGCACGAGACGATGTTCACGCCGCGATGGCGCAGGTTAAGCGATTTGAGGATGTCGAAACCGACGCGCACCTCTTCCACCGGATCGGCGCTGAGCGAGACGCGGATGGTGTCGCCGATGCCGCTCCACAACAGCATGCCCATGCCGATGGAGGATTTCACGGTGCCCGAGATCATGCCGCCGGCTTCGGTGATGCCCAGATGGATCGGGCAATCGACGGCGTCGGCGAGCTGCTGATAGGCGGCGACGGCGAGGAAGGCGTCCGACGCCTTCACCGATATCTTGTATTCGCGGAAATCCAGGTCGTCCAAAATCTTGGCGTGGTTGAGCGCGCTCTCGACCATCGCCTCGGGGCACGGCTCGCCGTATTTCTCGAGCAGTTCTTTTTCGAGACTGCCGGCGTTGACGCCGATGCGCATGGAGCAGCCGTGATCCTTGGCGGCCTGGACGACTTCCTTGACGCGCGCGGTCGAGCCGATATTGCCCGGATTGATGCGCAGGCAGGCGGCGCCGGCCTTGGCCGCCTCGATGGCGCGCTTGTAGTGGAAATGGATGTCGGCGACGACCGGAATGGCCGCGGCCGAACAGATGGCGCGCATCGCCTTGGTCGCGTCCTCGTCGGGGCAGGAGACGCGCACGATGTCGGCGCCGGCTTCCTCGATGGCGCGGATCTGGTCGATCGTGGCGCGGGCATCGCCGGTGATCGTGTTGGTCATCGTCTGCACGGAGATCGGCGCATCGCCGCCGATGGCGACCTTGCCGACGTGAATCTGGCGCGACTTGCGGCGGTGGATGTCACGATAGGCGCGGATGCTCATTAGCCCGGTCCTCCGCTGGAGCGGTCGACGATCGATTGCGGATCGAGCGACAGCGCTTCGGCCATGCCCGAATCTCGGCCAGCATAGCCCATCGCCTGCCCGTCGAGATCGAGTTCGACGGCCTTGGCGTTGGTCGTGGTTAATGTCAGGCCCACGACATTGGGCACCTGATAGGTGTCCCCCGGCTGCAGCGTGCGGTTGATGTAGACCATGCCGTCTACGCCCTGCACCAGGACGCGCGCCGGCTGATGCACGCGCAGCACGACGCGCGCGCCGTGATTGGCCGAGCCGTAAACCTGGCCCGGCGGCAGCGGCGCTTCGGTTGCCGGCGGTACGGCGGGCGCCGCGCCCGGCGCCGGCGTCGTGCCCGGCGCGGCCGTGGCGTCGGGTGTCGTCGCCGGCGGCGCGACAATGGTTTGTGGCGGCGGCGTCAGCACGGCCGGCGGCGGCGTTTGGACGGCGACCGGCTTGGGTGCCAATTGCTGCGGCGGCGGCGCGACCGGTTGCGACATCATCGTGTTGGTCGAGGTCAGGACGTAATAGGCGCCGTAGGCCATGAGCAGCAGCACCACGCCGGCGATGATCTTCCAGCCCTGCGGCAGGCGCCGGTTGTCGTCTTCGTCGATGACGGTGACGGGCTGCTGGGTTTCGGTGTCGGAGCGACCGGCGATCTCGGCCTTGAAGCGTTCGATGACCTGGCCGACGTCGAGGCCGAGATAATCGGCATAAGAGCGCACGAAGCCGACGGCATAGGTCCGGCCCGGCAGCGCGTCGAGGCGGTCTTCCTCAATCGCTTCAAGATGATCCTTGCGGATCTTCAGGGATTTGGAGACGGTCGCCAGGTCATCGCCGCGGCGCAGGCGCGCGGCGCGCAAATCTTGTCCTACCGTTTCCAAGGGGGTGTCGCTGTCGCCGGAAATTTCGCGCAGATGGATGCGGCGGCTCTTGATATTGCCGCCATCGTCCACCGTCAGGCGTGTCACTTTGGTCATCGGGCAACAGATATCCGCTGCAGTGCACGCCTGCCAGCCAATTCTTCATGGCAGCCAAAAAACCGGCTTGTTCCACTGCTCTATGGCACGGGCGGCCGCCAATGTTAACGATAGCACCATTGAGATGCATCGTCACGGTTCCCGGCCCGGCTGGACTTGCCTCAGTCGGCCGGCGTCTGGAAGTACCCGCCGCGGGTCTGTTCGTGCAGGACGTCCCGCTGATGGGCCTTTTGCTGGTCTTCCCACTCGCGTGCGGTCTGGCAGATGTGGCGGGAGCCCAGACGTGTGCCGGTACTCGGCCCCAGGGACTTGCAGACGATCTGGTCCGCCGCGGGATCGGGGGTATTGGTCGCGACGGCCGTTGCGGCCGGCGCCGAAGGCGCGGTGGTGGCCGGCGTGGAGTCCAGGCCGTAGGGCTGTGTCTCAGCCGCAACCGGTGACGCCGATAACAGTGCGGCGGCAACCGCCATCATCATCCAACCGGTCTTACGCATGGCGATCCCCCAAAAAGGTTCGGGCGCAGTCTGAGGCCCATTGCTTTGCCGTGCAAGCGCCGTCCTGGCATCCGCTACTGCATGCCGTACTGGCCGGCGCGGGTCTGCTCGTGCAGGACATCCTGCTGATGGCGCTTTCGCTGCGCGTCCCATTCGCGCGCGGTCTGGCAGATGTGACGGTCGCCGAAACGCGAACCAGGGGGCGGACCCAGGGACTTACAGACGATCTGATCCGCGTCCGAAGCGGTCGCGACGGCCGCCGGCCCGGCCGGGGCTGTTGCGGCCGGCGAAGAATTCAGACCGTAGGGCTGTGTTTCCGCCGCAAGCGGTGTCGCCGACAACAGCGCGGCGGCAGCCACGAGCATCATCCAGCGGGCTTTAAACATGGCGGTCATGGCCTCCAGCGGTTCGCGCATATTTTGCTGGACATCGTTTTGCGGCGCAAGCGCCGCCGCGCCCGTTCACTTGATAAGGATACCGCGTTCGGCGGCGAAGGCCGACAGGCGCGTGCGCAGGCTGTGGTCGGTGCGGCCGCACAGCTTGGTGACGAACGGGGTCACTTCGCTCAGATCCATGCTGCGGATCATCATCTTGATGGGCCCGATATTGGCCGGCTGCATCGACAGCGTGCGCAGGCCGAGCCCCAGAAGCGCCATGGCGTCCAGCGGCTTGCCGGCCATCTCGCCGCACAGCGACAGCTCGCCATGCGCTTCGGCGGAACTCTTCACGATCAGCTGGATGAGGGTCAGCGACGCCGGGTTCAGCGTGTCGTAGCGCTTGGCGACGCGCGGATTGGTGCGGTCGACGGCGAAGGCGAAGGACAGCAGATCGTTCGAGCCGATGGAGACGAAGTCGGCCGAGCGCATCAGCTGCGGCAGCATGAAGGCGAGCGAGGGGACTTCCAGCATCGCGCCGACCTGGATCTGGCGCGGGCGGTCTAGGCCGAGCAGCCGGGCGCGCTCGATCTCGCGGTCGATCAGGGCACGGGCGCGGTTGAACTCGTCGACGTTGGAGACCATCGGCAGAAGAATGCGCAAGGTGCGCGTGGCCGCCGCCATCAGCAGCGCGCGCACCTGGTAGCGCAGCAAGGCCGGGCGATCGAGCGCGATGCGGATGGCGCGCCAGCCGAGCGCCGGATTGGCCTCGCGCTCCCAGCGCGCGTAAGGCAGCACCTTGTCGCCGCCCAGATCGAGGGTGCGGAAGACGACGGGCTTGTCGCCGGCGGCATCGAGAATCTCGCGATAGAACTGCGCCTGGTCGGCGAGGCGCGGCATGGTCTCGCCGATCATGAACTGCAGCTCGGTGCGGAACAGGCCGATGCCGTCGGCGCCCGACTGCGCCAGATGCGGCATGTCGAGCTTGAGGCCCGCGTTCATCATCAGCTGGATCGGCACGCCGTCCTTGGTGATGGCGGGCAGATCGCGCACGGCGGCGAAGCGCGCCTGGGTCTGCTCGCGCAAGGTGCGCTTGGCCTCGAAGGCGGCGACGATCTCGGCCTGCGGGCGCAGATGCAGCTCGCCGGATTCGCCGTCGACCACGATGCTGTCGCCGCCGCGCGCCGAGTCCGTGATGCCTTCCACCGAACCGACCAGCGGCAGGCCCATGGAGCGTGCCACGATGGAGACATGCGAGGTGGAGGCGGCGTCTTCCAGCACCAGACCGGCGAGGCGCTCGCGGCCGTAGTCGAGCAGTTCGGCCGGACCCATGGCGCGGGCGACGATCACGGCGTTGAGCGGCAGTTCCTGGATGCCGGCGTCGCCGGTCAAATGGCGCAGCAGGCGGCGGGCGAGATCGTCCAGGTCGTGCAGGCGCTCGCGTAGCACCGGATCGTCGAGCCGATGGACGCGCACACGCATCTCGTCCTGTATGCGCTCAACGGCGGCTTCGGCGGAAAGGCCGGTGCGGACGGCGTCGCGCATGCGCCGGCGCCAGCCCTGGTCGTGGGCGAACAGGCGATAGGCTTCGATGACTTCCCGGCCCTCGCCGGTCAGATCCAACTCGCTGGAATCCAGCATCTCGTCGACGGAGTCGCGCAAGGAGCCGATGGCGTCTTCCAGCCGCGTCAGCTCCTCCGACGGATTGTCGGCGATCATGCGCTCGACCTTGACGCGCGGCTCGTGCAGGACGACGCGGCCGACGCCGACGCCTTCGGAGAGGCCCTCGCCCTGGAACGTGCGCGGCCGGTCGGCGCGCAGTTCCGGCTCGTCGAGCTCGGAAATCTTGAACAGGCCGCCCTGGGCCACGACTTCGGCCAGCACCATGGAGACGGTCTGCAGCGCCTCGACTTCTTCTTCGGCGTAGAGCACGGCGGCGCGGTTCTGCACGGTCAGCACGCCGAAGACCTGGCCGCCGCGCACGATGGGCACGCCGAGGAAGGATTTGTACGGGTCCTCACCGGTCTCCGGGCGGTAGGAGAAGTGCGGATCGGATGGCGCGTCGGAGAGGTTCACCGGCTCGGCGGTTTCGGCGACGAGGCCGACCAGCCCCTCGCCTTCGCGCATGCGCGTGTTGTGCACGGCGGCGCGGTTGAGGCCTTCGGTGGCGAAGAGTTCGAGCGCCTTGCCGGCGCGGCGCAGATAGATCGAGCAGACTTCGGCGACCATGTTGGTGGCGATCACGGTGACGAGCTTGTCGAGGCGCGTCTGCGCGCTCGTCTGTTCCGCCATGATCTCGCGCAGACGGCGCAGGAGTATGCGCGGGCCGCCGGCCGAGACCGCCATTAGTACACTCCTATCCTCTCCCGCGGAGCGGGAGAGGACGACCGGAGCGAAGCGACGGTCAGGTGAGGGGAAGTCTGGCGCGCAACACGGCCTCTCACCTGGCCGCTGCGCGGCCGTCCTCTCCCGCGAAGTGCGGGAGAGGATAAGAGGAGCGTCGCGCGCATCTACTCGGCATCCAATTCATAGGCCGAGTGCAGCGCGCGCACCGCCAGTTCGACATACTCTTCGGCGATCAGGACCGAGACCTTGATCTCGCTGGTCGAGATCACCTGGATGTTGATGCCCTTCTCCGACAGCGTGCGGAACATGGTCTGCGCCACGCCGGGATGGGCGCGCATGCCGATGCCGATGATCGAGACCTTGGCGACGTTGGCGTCGTGCGTCAGTTCGCGATAGCCGATCTGCGCCGCGGCCTTCTCGATCGAGGCCAGCGCGCGCTGCAATTCGCCGCGCGTCACGGTGAAGGTGAGATCGGTCTTCTTGCCGTCCTCGGAGACGTTCTGGACGATCATGTCGACATTGACGCCGCTGTCGGCGAGCGGGCCGAAGATCGCGGCGGCGATGCCGGGGCGGTCCGGGATCTTGTGCAGCGTGATCTTCGCTTCGTCTCGGCTATAGGCGATGCCGGTGACCGGTTTCTTTTCCACGATATCTTCCTCGTCGCACAGAAGCGTTCCGCCCACGTCCGGATCGAAGGTCGATAGCACGCGGGTGGGGACGCGATGAAGCATGGCGATTTCGACGGCGCGGGTCTGCAGGACCTTGGCGCCGAGCGAAGCCATTTCGAGCATTTCCTCGTAGGTGACCTTTTCCAGGCGCCGCGCCTTGGGCACGATGCGCGGATCGGTGGTGTAGACGCCGTCGACGTCGGTGTAGATGTCGCAGCGGTCGCAGCGCAGCCCGGCGGCGACGGCGACGGCCGAAGTGTCCGAGCCGCCGCGGCCCAGCGTCGAGATGCGGTCATGCGCCGCGACGCCTTGGTAGCCGGCGACGACGGCGACTTCGCCTTTCGCCAGGCTCTCATTCATCAGGTCCGCGTCCATGCCCTCGATGCGGGCGTGGCCGTGCACAGCGGAGGTGCGGATCGGAATCTGCCAGCCCAGCCAGGAGCGCGACGACACGCCGAGCGCGCCGAGCGCCACCGCCAGGAGACCCGCGGTGATCTGCTCGCCGGCCGCCACGATGACGTCCTGCTCGCGGGGGTCCGGCACGGCGGGGGCGTTGGAGCCCGGCGTCCTGGCGATCTCGGTTGTCCAGCCGATCAGCTTGTTGGTCTCCCCCGCCATGGCGCTGACCACGACGGCGACTTCGTTGCCCTTGTCGCGCTCCTTCTTCACCAACGTGGCGACGTGGCGGATGCGGTCCAGGTCGGCCACCGAAGTGCCGCCGAATTTCATCGCAATCTTCGCCATTTTGTCCGTGACTTGTCCTGCAAGTGTTGACAGCCGACAGACTAATAGACGGCGCGGTGACAAGGCTCAATGACGCAAAGAAATTCCCTCTCCCCCCTTTCGGGGGAGAGGGTTAGGGTGAGGGGGTGCTGCGATCGAGCGCGAGAGTCAGAGCGCTCGGTATCGGCTCGCATATCTAGATTTCGACCCTTGCGTTCGACACCAGCACCCCCTTCACCCCGCCCTCTCCCCCGAAGGGGGAGAGGGAGAAGAAACAAGATGACCGACACCACCATCGACGCAGCGGAAATCGCCAAATTCTCGGCCATGGCAGCGGAATGGTGGGATCCGGCGGGGAAGTTCGCGCCGCTGCACAAGTTCAATCCGGTGCGGCTGAAGTTCATCCGCGACACCGCGGCGGCGCATTTCGGACGTTCCGGCCTCAGGCCATTTGCCGGCCTGACGCTGCTGGATATCGGCTGCGGCGGGGGCCTTCTGTGCGAGCCGATGAGCCGGCTGGGCTTTGGCGTCACCGGCGTCGATCCGTCGGAGAAGAATATCGGCACGGCCAGGGCGCACGCGGCGGGCGCCGGGGTACCCATCGCCTATCGCGCGGCGTCAGCCGAGGTCCTGGAAGACGAAGGCGCGGTGTTCGACGTGGTCCTGAACATGGAAGTGGTCGAGCACGTCGCCGACCTGAAAGCCTATCTGCGGGCCTGCGCCCATCTGGTGAAGCCGGGCGGCCTGATGTTCGTGGCCACGCTCAACAAGACGCTCAAATCGCTGGCCCTGGCCAAGATCGGGGCGGAATACATCCTGCGCTGGCTGCCGCCGGGCACGCATGACTGGAACCGCTTCGTCGAACCGGCCGAGCTTCGCCGCTTACTTGAAGGTGCGGGGCTCAACCCCTTGAAAACGCAAGGGGTCGCCTTTGATCCGCTGTCCTGGGACTGGCACCTGTCGTCGGATGTGGACGTGAACTACATGATAGTCGCGAGCCGCTGAAGACCTTAAGCTGGGCGCGATTTCAACGCCTCAGGGGATTCGCATGAACAAGATCGCCGCTCTCGGTTTGGCCGCGCTGGCCGCAACCGCCCTCGCCGTTTCGCCCGCCTCGGCGAAGAAGCCGGTCCACCGCGCGCCGCCGCACAAGCCGGCGGTCTGCGCCCTCGCCATGTCGCCCGGCAGGTCGGGCAAGCTGGTGAACGACGCCACCCGCACGATCTACGATTTCACCGGCAAGATCCCACAGAGCATCCTGCGCTCGGCCAAGGGCATCATCATCGTGCCGTCGCTGGTCAAGGTCGGCTTCATCATCGGTGGCCAGGGCGGCGACGCGGTCCTCTTGCGCCGCATCGGCAAGGTGTGGACCTACCCTGCGTTCTATTCGCTCGGCTCGCCGTCCATCGGCTTGCAGGCCGGCATTTCGAGCGCGCAGATCGTGCTGGTGCTGATGACCGACCGCGCGGTCGAGGCGGTGCGGCAGGAACGCTTCCGGCTCGGCACCGAAGCCGGCCTTGCCATCCTGATGGCCGGCGGCAATGAGGGCGATGCGAGCTATCACGGCGACATCATCGGCTGGGCCCGCGCGGCGGGCGCCTATGTCGGGCTGACGGTCAACGATTCGACGCTGGAGCAGAAGCCGAGCCTGAACGCGGAATACTACGACCGCCCGGTGCCGTTCGACGACATCTTCATGGGCCGCTCGTGCAACCGCGACGCGGACGCGCTGCGGGCGGCGTTGAAATGAAAAAATCCTCCCCCTGAAAGAGGGAGGTGCCGAGCCCCCGTGTCCGCGCAAAGCGCGGCACGAGGATAAACTCCGCGAGGCGGAGGGGGCAGTCCGCCGTCGCCACTACCCCCTCCGGCCCTTCGGGCCACCTCCCCTTTCGGGGGGAGGATTGGTTCTAATTCACTTCGCCGACGTCCGGCGGGAGCGGGGCGACGTCGACGCCCTCCTCGACCAGCTCCCTGGCTTCGTCGATCGTGGCTTCGCCGTAGATGTGACGTTCCTCGGCTTCGCCATAGTGGATCTTGCGCGCTTCTTCCGCGAAATTGGGGCCGACATAGTCGGCGTTCTCCTGCACGTATTTGCGCAGGCCCGTCATGAACTGGCGCATCTTCTTGGCTTCGTCGGCGGTCGTGACGCTCGTCGATTCCGTCGCCTTCTTCGCGCCGGAGACGGCCGGCGCCATGATCGCCTTTTCCACCTTGCGACTGTCGCAGACCGGGCAGCACAGCTTGCCGCCCTTCGACTGGGCGTCGAAGGCGTACGAATCCTTGAACCAGCCTTCGAATTCGTGGCTGTTGCGGCAGCGCAGGTTGTAAACGATCACGGAAGTGGCCTCTGCCCGGCGAACACCTGTCTTATACGCCAAAAACGGTGTGTGGATTGATATTCCGCAAGGCCTTAACCCGGGCCGCGCCGCGAAGGCAAGGAGGCCAGCATTAACCAGGCGCCGAGCGCGCAGAGCTTCTCGTCCGCCGTCCAGGGCGCGCCGAGCTGCTTGCCGAATTCGGCGAGCCGGGCTTTGGCCGCGGCGGTGGGAACGGGCAAAGCCTGGATTTCCGCTTCCATGTCGCGTTCGCGGACGCGGCGGACGGCGATTCCTTTGTCGGAGCAGGCCATGGCGACAACATCGCGGTAGAACTCGCCCTCGGCCGCGTGGATGGCCGAATGGGAGGCGAGGATGCCCCTCAAATCGGGTAGCGGCCGTCCCGACGCCGTCAGCACGCAGCACGCCTTGGGTGCGAATCGAGCCGCGAGATCGCCGATCGCCACGGCCGCGAGCTTGGCGCTCGAGGCGGCGCAGCGCGCGATGAATTTCTCCGCCGTGGAAAACGGCATCGGCTCGGCTTCGTGGAAGGGCTGCTTGGAGCCGGCGATTGCCGCGTCGCATAGGTCCAGGCGGCCGCGCGCCAGAATTTCGGGTGCTTTCGGATTGCCGGCGAGAACCACATAGGCCGCCCAGCCCGAATGGCTGCGCATGCCGAGCGCGGCTGGCCTGTCAGGGGCCTTGGAACGGGCGGTCATGGCTCAAGTTTGGCACGCGTCCGCGCGCGTCCGTGACAGCATCCGGATCGATGTCGGCGACGATGACGCCGGGCTCGGTGCCGGCCTCGGCAAGAATTTCACCCCAGGGCGCGACGATCAGCGAGTGGCCGTAGGTCTTGCGGCCGTTGGCGTGCGTGCCGCCTTGCGCCGGCGCGACGACGAAGGCGCCGTTCTCGATGGCGCGGGCGCGCAACAGGATGTGCCAATGCGCCTTGCCGGTGGTCTCGGTGAAGGCCGATGGAACCGTCAGCAGGAAGGCGCCCTTCCGGGCCAGCGCGCGATAGAGCTGCGGGAAGCGCAGGTCGTAGCAGATCGTCAGGCCAATCTTGCCCCACGGCGTCTCGGCGAGAACGGCCTCGTTGCCGCCGGCGACGGTGTTGGACTCGCGGTACTTCTCGCCCGACGGCAGATCGACGTCGAAGAGATGGATCTTGCTGTAGCGCGCCACGATGCGGCCCTTGGGATCGATCAGAAAGGAGCAGTTGGCGGTCTTGCTCTGGCTGACCTTGATGGCGAGCGAGCCGATCAAAAGGTGGATGCCGAGTTCCTCGGCCAGCGCGGCGAAGGCGGGGAGCGCCGGATCGTGCGCCTCGTCGTAGGAGCTGGCCAGCTTGGCGCCACCATCGGGCGCCATCAGCGTGGTGTTCTCCGGCGTGGCGATGAACTGAGCGCCCTTGCCCTTCGCCTCGCGGATCAATTCGGATGTGGTGCGGATATTCTCAGCCACGTCGTCCGACGAGCGAAGCTGGACGCAGGCGGCCTTGAAGGCAGTCATCCGGTCTTCAGGAGCGGATCGAGCTGGCCCTTGCTCTCGAGCGCGTAGAGGTCGTCGCAGCCGCCGACGTGTTTTTCGCCGATAAAGATTTGCGGCACGGTGCGGGCGCCGTTGGCCTTGTCTTCCATCTCCTGGCGCGCGTCGGCATCCATGAAGACGTCGACTTCCTCGAACGGCGCGCCCTTCTTTTTCAGAAGCGACTTGGCGCGCACGCAATAGGGGCAGATCGGCGTGGTATAGATCGTGATCTTCGACATGGCGAGCGACTCAGCAGCACCCTTTCGCGACAGTTATACATAGGTCCGGGAAGCACGGGAACAACCCGTCGGCGCTACCTGCAAAGTCCTTGCAGGTGATAGTTCTGAAAGAGCGTCAACAAACCCGTCAGCAGCGCCGCGAAGGCAGCAATCCAGTTCGTGATATTGCTGCCAAATTGCCAAGTCGTTCCGGAGCCGCGCGTCTGCAGCCTCATCGACAAATAAGCCGACAAACACCACGCCCAGCCGGACAACACGGCAAGAGTTGTCGCTACAAGAGGTTGTCCGGATTTGCCGAAGCAGGGCGCGAGGTAGGTGATTAACCAACCCAGTCCCAGCGCAACTATCGTTCCGACGAAGAGATCTACAAATAGAGAAAGCTTCATCCGCCCCCGCGACCGCAGATTATTTTCCTTTTGCGCAAGACGCCCGATAGGTAACGAGGACAATCAAGCTGACCGCCACAAACGCAACCAAACCAAGGCGCCCTGCGAAGTTCCAGTCCCGGTCGAAACCAATCAGGGGAGCCGTTCCAATGACGATGAAAATGACGCCGATTGCCAATGCCAACGCAATCAGCGCCACGGCAATCCTTATCGATTTCGACCTAGGATAGCTTGGCACGAGACCCTGCCCGACCAGCGCGCTCATCCTGCCCGAAGTCCGGTAGGGATCGAAGGCTTCCTCTGACATCGCGGGGGTTCTTCCTGACGGGGCCAAACGTTAACGACGGACTCGCTTGGTAAGGCATCGTTAATCAACCAATCCCGGCCCTGCAACCGTTGATATAGTGACCCCTTCCTTCTAACGGCCGGTAAATACCCGATCGATTCACCTAGCCTCTTGTTTCAATTATGTTATCTCTCCTTTGCGGGGACGCGTTACATATGTCACATACGGCTAAACGCTTGAGTTCAAGGCAAGGCTTCGCGCCAAAGCCAGGACGAAAACCTTCGTGGCCCCTGCGCGCTTTAGCGCACGCGCGCAGGCTTCGGCAGTGGCTCCCGTGGTCATGACATCGTCGATCAGCAATACGATCCGCCCCGCAACGGCGTCTGCCCGGTGGCGAGGCACCCTGAACGCGCCCAGCATGTTGCGGCGGCGCGCCTTGGCCGAGCGCATCGCGCCCTGGCTGGGCGTGGCGCGGGCGCGGGTCAGGCAGAGAAAATCGCAGCGTTTGCCGGTCAGGCGGGCCAGGGCGCGGGCGAGTTCCGCCGACTGGTTGTAGCGCCTGGCCCACAGCCTGGTGGGGTGCAGCGGCACGGGCAAGATGACATCGGCTTCATCCAAGAGGGCGCGGCCGCCGCGGTCGAGCCAGCGGGTGAAGCCGGGCGTCAGGTCGAGCCGGTCGCCGTGTTTGAGCGCCAGGATGGGTCCGCGCGAGTGCTCGTCATAGCGCATGACGGCGCGGGCCTTGTCGTAGGCCGGTGGCCTTGCATGGCAGCCGGCGCAGAGCGTTTCGCCGCCAGGATCGAACTCGAACGGCAGGCCGCAACAATCGCACATCGGACCGTCGAGGAACTGGATCGACTGCCAGCAGGTGGCGCAGAGCGCGCCCGGCTCGGCGACCTGGGCGCGGCAGGCGATGCAGAGCGGTGGAAACAGCAGATCCAGCGCCGCCCGTCCGGCGCGCCGGATTCTGCTTTGGACCTGACCGCTCTCCAATCCCCCGCCCATGTCCTTGTAGTATAGCGCAATGAGCGACGGACCGCCCCGGATATTCGACAACCACGCGTTGGCGTTGCATCGCGAAAGGGCACGATGGATCGGCGGCGATGCCTTTCTCCGGCGCGAGGCGGCGGAGGGATTGGCCGACCGGCTCGGCGCGGTGCGGCGCAGCTTCACGCATGCGCTCGACATTGACCAGCATCTGGATGCCGCCGAGCGCCTCGCGGCCGCGCCGGCGGCGTTCGACCTGGCCACCAGCGTCTTGTCACTGCACAGCGTCAACGATCTGCCCGGCGTGCTGGCACAGACACGGCGGGCGCTAAAACCCGATGGCTTGTTTCTGGCCGCTCTGTTCGGCGGCGAGACGTTGACGGAGCTGCGGCAATCACTGGCGGCGGCCGAGATCGAGGTCCGCGGCGGCGTCAGTCCGCGCGTGGCGCCGTTCGGCGATGTGCGCGACCTGGGCGGCTTGCTGCAGCGGGCGGGCTTCGCCCTGCCCGTCACCGATGTCGAACGGACAATCGTGCGCTATGGCGATTTTTCGTCGCTGGTGCGCGACCTGCGCGCCATGGGCGAGACCAACGCGCTGGTTGAGCGCAGCCGCAAGCCGATCTCGCGCGCCCTGCTGGCGGCGGCGCTGGCGCATTACGCAACCGAGTTCGCCGATTCCGACGGCAAGCTGCGCGCCACATTCGATATCGTCTACCTGACGGGCTGGTCGCCGCACGAAAGCCAGCAGCAGCCGCTCAAACCCGGCAGCGCGAAAGCGCGGCTGGCGCAAGCGCTGGGAACATCAGAAGTTGTATTGCCGAACAAACCGCGAGCGGAATCGTCGAAATAGTTGTATGCTGTACTCAATTCCAGGTTCGCGATGAACGATCTATCCTTTCTCTTCAAGCTCAGCCCAGCCGAACGAATTCAGCTCGCGGAGGAACTGTGGGACAGCGTTGCGGCCAATCCTGAGGATGTTCCACCTCTGACCAAAGCGCAGCTCGACGAGGCCGAGCAACGCTATGCTGAATTTGAAGCCAATCCTTCAATCGGAGTGGGGTGGGCCGATGTTCGCGCGCGGATTTGGTCGCGGTTGAAGTGACGGTCGAAGTTCGCCTTCATCCCCAGGCGGAGACGGAATTTGCTGAAGCCGTGCAGTGGTATGAAGATCGGGCGTGATCCAAAGGGATGGCTCGATCGGACGCTCTAAACCCAGGCCGCCAGCGACTGGAAGAATGTCTTGAGCGTGGAGCCGAGGCTGGTGACGCCGACCACGATCAGGATCGAGATGAAGGCCGCGATCATGGCGTATTCGATGGCCGTCGCGCCGCTTTTGTCGCGCAGGAAGCGGCTTACAAGAGATCGCGCAACATCGGGATGAGCGGCAAATCGGCCGGCGGCATCGCATACTGGCTCAAGTCGCGCGGCCGCACCCATTTGAGCGCGCTGTGCTCGCGCGCCGTCACGGTTCCGTCCCAGCGCCGGCAGACGTAGAGCGGCATCAGCAGTTGAAAATCCGGGTAGGTGTGCGAGGTGAAGGTGAAGGGTGCGAGGCACGGCTCCTTCACCGCGATCCCCAACTCCTCGGAGAGCTCCCGTATCACCGTCTCTTCCGGCCGCTCGCCCGGTTCGACCTTTCCACCAGGAAATTCCCATAGCCCCGCCATCGCCTTTCCCGGCGGGCGCTGCGCGATCAGCACGCGGCCGTCCGGATCGATCAGCGCGCAGGCCGCCACGAGTACAAGCCTGAACGCGGATGTCGTCATGGTGGCGCGGTGCCCATTAAGGCCGGATTAAAGGCGTGCTTAAAACTAACTTAAATCGCGGCGCCAGAACATCATATCGCCGTCGTCGGGATCGTTGCCGGTGCCGGTTTGGACAAAGCCGTTGCGCTCCAGGGCACGCTGCGAGGCGCTATTGGCCACGGCCGTCGCGGCGACGACGACGTTCACGGCGGGGTCGCCCCGCGCATGGTCCAGGACCGCCGCGACGGCGCGGGTGGCGTGGCCGCGACCCCGGCAGCTGACGGCGACGCCATAGCCGATTTCGGCGACGCCCTCTTTGGGCGCTTGCTTGTAGCTGCACAACCCGACGACTTCGTTGCCGCAAATGATCATCCAGCTTGCTTTGACGCCGGCCTCGTGCAGGCGGCGCGTCATGCCGCGCACGATCCGCAACGTCTCAGGCCCGTCGACGCCGCCGGACGGCAGCGTGAGCGCGGCATCCGGCGCCTCGGCCTTTCCAAGCAGCCAGCGAAAATGCGCGTCGCTGATTTCGACCAGCCTGGTGTCGGGTACGGTTGGCATTGCTGCTGAGATGTTTACTCGCCGTCTTACGGGTGGGACTTGACTGCCGGTCTAGCGCAATCGCGGCTCGGCTGCACGCGCCGGCGATGCTTCGAGGCGTTGCGCAGGCTTGGCGGCGAAACTATGCTACCGGGCAGCGGACCAAGCGTTGGTGGCGTCTTTCAAAGCGGCTTGGTGATTTCAGGGGGCCACCAATGGATATCAGCAGCATCGTGCGCGCCGCGACCGGCCAAGCCGATCGGCGCAAGGTCGTCGCCCTGGCGGCGCTCGTGCTGGCGATGGCGGTCCAGCCGTGCGCCGCGCAGGTGCCTGGCGTCGATACCCACCCGCAAGCCGCAGGCCAGATCGAAGGCTCCGATTGCCTGGGGTCGAGTTATGCGCCGCTGGCGCAACGTGCCGCCGGATTGGTTCCGCATTCCCTTTTGACGACGACACAGTTGATCGGCGCCGGCTCGCAGACCCAGGTCGTGCTCTCGGGCGTGCTGGGCGCGGGCGATCTTTCCCAATTGCATTTGAGAACGTTCTTCGTCGATCCCCATGTCCCCGAAGGTTCCTACGCGCCGCCCGTGACCGAAGCCCGCCTTGTCGCGAGCAATTTGAGCGCGGCCGAGCAAAAGCCCATCGCGCAGAACCTGCAGATCAAGGAGGACGACAACGCGCTGCTTCAGATGGACGTGCCGCGAAGCGCGAACGGCGAATTGTTGCCGCGAACCCGGCGGGTCGTCGTGGTTGCCTGCCTTGCGGGCAAACTCGCGCCGGTGCTGTGGGCCAACGCCGAAGTGAAGATCAGTTCGTCCTGGTCGCCGGTCGTCGGGGGCATACTCATCACGCTCTTTCTGTACGTCTTTTGCGCCTTCGTCGTTCATTGGGCGCGAGACGCCCTGATCGAAGAGCAGCGGACGATGAACAGCGCTCGCGACAAGAAGGCACAGGAAGAGCAGGACGCCGATCCCGACGCCGAGCATGACAAGCCGCCGGAAGTGCCTCTGCCAACCGGCCGCCTTGCGACCGTGACGCCGTGGAGCTGGCTGCGCTGCCTCAATCCCGTCGCGCTGACATCGGATATCTTCGACAAGGGGAGTCTGGGAAATCTGCAAGTACTCTTTTTCACGCTTCTGGTCAGTTACGGCTTGATCTACATCGTCTTCCAGACCGGAGAACTCTCGAGCATCTCGACGACCGTCGTCGAATTGCTGGGCATTTCCGCAATCGGTTCTTTGGGCGCGAAGGCCGTCGGCACGACCAAGAACCGCTTGAGCACCGAGAATTGGGCCTGGCTGGTCAGCCGCGGCGTCCTGCCGCTCAACGATCCGGGCAAGGGCAAGCCACGCTGGCGCGATCTGATCATGTCGGATTCCGAACTGGACCTCTACAAGGTTCAGGCGCTGGTTTTCAGTCTCATCGTCGGGATGGGCATGATCGTCGGTGGCTTCAGACTTGCGACCTTCTCCGTTCCGAACGAGTTGCTCGAAGTGCTCGGGCTATCGCAAATGGTCTTCGTCGGCGGCCGGGCGGTCAAGCCGGCGTCCATGAGCGATCTCGACGTTCTTCTGACGGAGTTGAGAACGCGCGAGACGGCGCTGCGCAAGGCCGCGGTCACGGGTTGCGACGTCGACAACACCGGCACGCCGGTCGGCAAAGCGAGCGCCAAGGCGCCTTTCAAGACCATGGAAGCGGCGGGTGCGAGCGATGGGGTGCCCAATGCCGTGCTTCGCTACACCGAAACGTTGAGCCAGGTGAAGATATTGCTGGATGCATGGTCGCACCGCGAGGTCAACGCCGAACTGCTCAAGAAACCGCCGCTGGCGTGACGGGCCTCAGCTGCGATAGCTGCCGTTGATGTCGATGTAGCCGTGGGTCAAATCCGCCGCGACGACTCCAGACGTGATAGCGGTTTCTTGTACGCGATATCTCGATGCGAGGTTCGCTTGCCTTGAGATATCCATTGTCTGTCTTGTCCAGTTTCGCCATCCTGTTTCACGTCGAGGTGGAAACCGACATGGGGGCTGCGGGCGATGAAGCATCGGACAAACACGACGCAATCGCGGCTGCAAATTGCTTGGGGACGACTGAAGGATATTGAATTCAAGTCTGTCGCGAAGGCGTTCAATTTCCTAGTTGCAGCCGTTCCGGCCATCAGCCTTGTGGCCGCGCTGGTTTATCAGATCGCCATTCAGCTATTTGACGACTCGCTGGCTATCCAGCCTCTATCGGTGCCCAGGACGATAGCCGAGGACGGCTACACACCGGACGTGACGGCGCAGAAACTGAACGATGCCGTCGCAGACGTCATACACAGTGGGCGGACCCGCCTGGAGCAGGAACACGTATTTGTTGAGACTGAGGCGCCCGAAGCGATGACGCCGGGCACTGGTAACTCGCTCAAGGTATTCCTCTCGTCGGCATTGCGCTATCTTCATCTCTCGAACCGCAATTTCGTGTCAGGAGAAATTACGCAAGGCAAAGACGGGTTCTTGCTGACCGTGCGAATGAGTTCGGAACAAGCCGCCTTTCGGTTCGGTCCAGGTCAAGACCTAGCGGACTTGTTGCGTCAGGGCGGTCGCAAGATTGTATGGCAAACGCAGCCATATTTTGTCGCTTCCGCCGACTACCGCACGAACGTCGTCGACCCCAGAATCCCAAACGAGTTGAAGTCCATCATCAAGGACCGGCCTTGGGGCGATAGCAATCGGGTCGCGGCTATCAACCTGCGGGGGATCATCGAGCGTGACGCGAACAACTATGCGGCTGCCGAGCGTGACTTCGTCTCGGCGCTTGATGAAGGCAAGAACCTCGACCGCTGGATATTGGCGACCATTCACAACAATTATGGCAGCACACTGGTGGATGAAGGGGAGCCAGATCTCGCGGAGATTGAGTTTAAGCGGGCCATTATCCTGGACTGCAGCAATTCGCTGGCCCACTCCGGATTGGCGAAAATCTTCAGTGATCGAAAGTCCTACGATGCGGCGATTGAACAATATCAAAGAGCAATCGCGGTCGATTGGCACAATTCTTACGCCCACTACGGCCTGGGCGACGTTTTTCGGATGCGGCCAGACCTCGGCAACGCGGAAGGACAATATTGGATCGCCATTGATCGCAACCCGGATTTCGGGTTTCCGTACATCAGATTGGGCGAAATGCACTATCTCCGGCGAGATTTCGTCAAAGCCGCTAGGTATTTCTCGATCGGCGCGAAACTGGGGAATGAGAAGCCAGAGCTTCACCTCATCTATGGCGCCATACTGCGCAATGAAGGAAAGATAAAAGCGGCGATTGCGCAATATGATCTCGCGGCGGCTTCACACTCGAACTATGCCAACGTGGCACGAGCCCGGCTGGCATTGCTGCAGTTGCCAAGTCGGATTCCGATCAAAAAAGACGCACGGGCAAGATGAAAGAGGCCTACGGGCAACTCAGCCTGTTTCATCAAGTCAGCCCGGCGAGCGCCGATCACGCGGCGGGAAATCCAAACCTGCCGACAGCGTTTTCCCAATCCGCGTTAACTCAGCTGCGATAACTGCCGTTGATGTCGATGTAGCCGTGAGTCAGGTCGCAGGTCCAGACGCGGGCGATGCCTTTGCCAAGGCCGATGTCGATGGCGATTTCGACTTCGCGGCCCTTCACGGCCTTGGTGGCGGCGGCTTCGTTGTATTTGGCCGCGCGTTCGCCGTTTTCGGCGACGACCTGGTTGCCGAACGAGATTTTCAGCTTATCGCGGTCGGCGGCCTCGCCGGACTTGCCGACGGCCATGACGATGCGGCCCCAATTGGCGTCCTCGCCGGCGATGGCGGTCTTGACCAGAGGTGAATTGGCGACCGACAGCGCGATGCGCTTGGCGGCGTCGTCGGACTCTGCGCCGGTCACGTCGATGCGGATCAGCTTCTGTGCGCCCTCGCCGTCGCGCACCACCTGCAGCGCGAGGTTGAGCAGCAGCGCGTCCAGGCGGTGGCGGAAATCGTTGAGGCGCTTGTCGCTCGCCTTGGCGATGCTGGCATGGTGCGCGCCCTTGCCGGTGGCGAAGAGCAGCAGCGTGTCGCTGGTCGAGGTGTCGCTGTCGACGGTGATGGCGTTGAACGAATTCTTGACGCCGGCGCTGAGCAGTTCCTGCAATACGGCACCCGGCAAAGCCGCGTCGGTGAAGACGAAGGACAGCATCGTCGCCATGTCGGGCGCGATCATGCCCGAGCCCTTGGCGATGCCGTTGAGGGTGACGCGCCTGCCGTCGATCATGGCCTGCGCCGTCGCCATCTTGGGATAGGTATCGGTGGTCATGATGGCTTCGGCGGCGGCGCGCCAGCCGTCGGCGGCGCCCTCCTGCGCCAGCGTGCCGAGCATTTTTGTGATCTTGGCGTGCGGCAGCGGCTCGCCGATGACGCCAGTCGAAGCCAGGAAGACCTCGCTGGGCTTGCAGCCGACCACGGCGGCGCCGGATTCGGCAACCTGGCGGGCGCCGTCGAGACCGGCCTTGCCGGTGAAGGCGTTGGCGTTGCCGCTGTTGACCACCAGCGCCCGCGCCGCGCCGGCCGCGACATGGGCCTTGCACCAGTCGACCGGGGCCGAAGATGTCTTGGATTTGGTAAAGACACCGGCGACCTGGGTGCCGGGCGAGAACACGGCGAGCAGAACGTCGGTGCGATCCTTGTAGCGCACGCCGGCCGCGCCGGTGGACAGCCTGACGCCCGCCAAGGGCGGCAATTTGGGATAGGTTTTGGGGGCCAGGGGCGACACCAGGGGACCGCCCGCCTTCGCCGGCTTGGCAGCCGCTTTCGCCTTGGCCATCGTGACGCCCTCACCCCACACAATCGGGCGCGCATCTGACTGGAATCGCCTGATTTGACAAGGGGGTGAGGCGTTCTTATCTCTCCGCCGCGGCTGCCATGCCGGACATCTGCCGCCTTGGCACCCCCTGGCCGCCGTTTTCGGTCCTATTACGAGGTTTTCATGCTGGGTTTCAGCGGCATCGCACAACGACTCTTCGGCTCTTCCAATGAACGGAAGATCCGGCCGTACAAGGGGCGGGTGGCCGAGATCAACGATCTGGAGCCGCAATTCGTCAAAATGAGCGACGACCAGCTGCGCGCGCAGACGGCCGCCTTCAAGGAGCGCCTGGCCAAAGGCGAAACCCTCGAGGACCTTCTGCCAGAGGCCTTCGCCACGGTGCGCGAGGCGGCCAAGCGGACGCTGGGCCAGCGCCATTTCGACGTCCAGCTGATCGGCGGCATGGTCCTGCACTACGGCAACATCGCCGAGATGAAGACCGGCGAAGGCAAGACGCTGGTCGCCACCCTGCCGGTCTATCTCAACGCCCTGGCCGGCGAAGGCGTCCATGTCGTGACGGTCAACGACTACCTGGCCAAGCGCGACGCCGACTGGATGGGCCAGATCTACAAATTCCTCGGCCTCACCGTCGGCTGCGTCGTGCACGGCCTGAGCGACGAGGAGCGCAAGGAAGCCTACAATTGCGACGTCACCCACGGCACCAACAACGAGTTCGGCTTCGACTATCTGCGCGACAACATGAAGTACTCGATCGCGACGATGAGCCAGCGCGGCCATTCCTACGCCATCGTCGACGAAGTGGACTCCATCCTGGTCGACGAGGCGCGCACGCCGCTGATCATCTCCGGCCCGACCGACGATCTGACGCATATGTACATGGCCGTCGACGCGATGGTGCCGCATCTGCGCGCCCCGATCAAAGCCAAGGCGAAGTCGAAGGACGGCAAGGAGGTCGAGATCGTCGAGGACAAGGGCGACTACGAGCTCGACGAGAAGAACCGCAGCGTCACGCTGACCGAAGCCGGCAACGAGCACATGGTGGAACTGCTGCGCGCCGCGGGGCTGCTGGAAACCGGCGACCTCTACGACATCGAGAACATCAGCGTCGTGCATCACGTCAACCAGGCGCTGAAAGCGCACACCATCTTCCAGAAGGACCGCGACTACATCGTCAAGGACGGCAAGATCGTCATCATCGACGAGTTCACCGGCCGCATGATGGAGGGACGGCGCTATTCCGAAGGCCTGCACCAGGCGCTGGAAGCCAAGGAGCATGTCGAGGTCCAGCCCGAGAACGTGACGCTGGCCTCGATCACCTTCCAGAACTATTTCCGCCTTTACGACAAGCTGGCCGGCATGACCGGCACGGCGCTGACCGAAGCGGCCGAGTTCATGGACATCTACAAGCTCGATGTCATGGAAGTGCCGACCAACATGCCGATCAAGCGCATCGACGCCGACGACGAGGTCTATCGCACCTTCGACGAAAAGAACGATGCCATCGTCAAGCTGGTCGAGGAGTGCCGCGTCAAGGGCCAGCCGGTGCTGGTCGGTACGACATCGATCGAGAAATCCGAGCTGCTGTCCGAGCTGATGAAGACGCGCAAGATCAAGCACAACGTGCTGAACGCGCGCTATCATGAGCAGGAAGCGGCCATCGTGGCGCAGGCCGGCGCGCCCGGTGCCGTCACCATCGCCACCAACATGGCCGGCCGCGGCACCGACATCCAGCTCGGCGGCAACGCCGACATGCGCATCCGCGTCGAGCTCGGCGGCGTACTGGACGAGAACGAGCTGGCGCGGCGCGCCGATCAGATCCGCAGCGAAGTCCGTGTCGACAAGGAGAAGGTTCTGGCCTCCGGCGGCCTCTATATCGTCGGCACCGAGCGGCACGAGAGCCGCCGCATTGACAACCAGTTGCGCGGCCGTTCGGGCCGCCAGGGCGATCCCGGCGCCTCGAAATTCTTCCTCAGCCTGCAGGACGACCTGATGCGCATCTTCGGCACCGAGCGCATGGACTCGGTGCTGGGGCGGCTCGGCCTGGAAAAGGGCGAAGCCATCGCCCATCCCTGGGTCAACAAGGCGCTGGAAAAAGCGCAGCAGAAAGTCGAAGCGCGCAACTTCGAAATGCGCAAGAACATCCTCAAATACGACAACGTGCTCAACGACCAGCGCAAGGTGATCTTCGAGCAACGCCGCGAGATCATGTCGGCGGACGACGTCAGCGACCAGATCGCGGAGTTCCGCACCGAAGTCGTGGCCGATCTCGTCGAGCGCCACATTCCCGAGCGCGCCTATGCCGAGCAGTGGGACGCCGCGGGCCTGCAGGACGAAGTCGAGAAGATTTTCGGCGTTTCGCTGCCGGTGGTCGACTGGACCAAGGAAGAAGGCATCGCCGACGAGGAAGTGCGCGACCGCATCCACTCGGCGGTCGACAAGCGCGCCGCGACGCGCGCCACCGAATTCGGCACCGAAGTCATCCGCTATGCCGAGAAGGCGATCCTGCTGCAGACCCTCGACCACGACTGGCGCGAGCACATCGTGCATCTGGATCACCTGCGCCAGTATGTCGGCCTGCGCGGCTACGGCCAGCGCGATCCCCTGAACGAATACAAGAGCGAAGCCTTCGCGCTGTTCGAGAGCCTGCTCGGCAAGATGCGCGCCGACGTGGTGCGGCAGCTGATGCACATCCAGGTGTCGGCCGAACCGCCGCCGCCTCCGCCGCAGATGTTGAACCTGCGCGCGACGCACATCGACCCGTTGACCGGCGAGGACGAGATGGCCGATCCCGGCGCCGCACAGCGCACGGTGCAGCGCGACCGCGACCTGCCCGTCGATCCCAACGATCCCCGCACCTGGGGCAAGGTGCAGCGCAACGCGGCCTGTCCCTGCGGCTCGGGCCGCAAGTTCAAGCATTGCCACGGAGCGCTGGTGTAGCGACACTGACCGCCGGGCGTTTCGGCGGAGAGCAACGTGACTCGAACGGTGGCCGCCTCGTTTGCCGCGGAGCCGAGTTGGCGCGGACGCGGGCTTGCCATCCTGCGATTCATCGGCTTCGCGGTTGTGTTCGTCGTCGCCAATCTGGCGATTCATCCCCTGCTCGGCCCGCTGCACCGGCGCATAACCGTGACCGAGGGGCACATGCTCCTGGAGATGGTCGCGCTGGGCGGCATCGTGCTCGCCCTCACCGCCGTTTTCGCCAGGATGGGCGGCAGGACCATCGGCGCCTACGGCTACCGCGGACCGCATGCCGCGCGTAACTTTGCCGTAGGCTTGGCCAGCGGCTTCGTGCTGCTCGCGGCGCAATTGCTGCTGATGAAAGCTCTGGGCTGCTATTCCTTCGGCGCGGCCGCTCCGTTCAGTGCGACGTTGGTCTTCAACGCCGTCTTCCTCGCAGTGCTGTTCCTGACCGTCGGATTCACCGAGGAGGCATTGTTTCGCGGTTTTGCCTTGGTCGAGCTCTCCCGTGCGATTTCATTCTGGCCGGCGGCGATCCTGCTTTGCCTGCTCTTCGGGACTCTGCATGGGCTGAAGGGCGACGGCGAGAATATCCTGGGTGGCGCGCAGGCCGTCTTGTTCGGATTGGCGCTCGCCTTTTCGTTTCGCCAGACCGGCTCCCTCTGGCTCGGCATCGGCTATCACGCGGTCTGGGACTATTCGGAAAGTTTCATTTTCGGCGCGCCGGACAGCGGACTGGTCTCCGTCGGCCGCCTGCTGCATCCGGCGATCCAGGGACCGGACTGGTTGTCGGGAGGCCTGGCGGGCCCGGAAGGCAGCGTCCTCACCGTTGTCCCAACTCTTGGCATCGCCGCGATCGCGTGGATTGCCGGCCGCCGGCGCGCCGGCTTGGTGTAGTCTGAGCCGCGGCGAATCTTGGCGCCGGTTACGAAAGCTTCATCATGCGGCATACTTATCCGAAGTCCGGCGCGCCAGTCTGGATCGACCTGCACAATCCGACGCCGGAGGATATCTCCAAGGCGTGCGCCGAGTGCAGCCTGCGCATCCCGTCGCGCGAGGAATTGGACGAAATCGAATCCTCCAGCCGCATGCGCAGCGACGGCGAGACGCTGACGCTCAGCATGCCGGCGACGCCGTATCACGCCGGCCAGGAGCCGGTGTCCTCGCCCATCGGCTTCGTCCTGACGCACAAGCTCCTTGTCACCGTGCGGTTCGATAAATTGCACACTTTTCACAAGGTCGGCGAAAAGCTGCAGCGGGACGGCGCGTCCTTTACCAGCGCGCAGGTCTTTGCCGAGCTGGTGGAAGCGGTGGTCGACTACAGCGCCGACAAGCTGGAGCTGATCAAGGCCGACACGCGCCGTCTTTCCCGCGAAGTGTTCCAGCGCTCGTCTCATAAGCGCCGCACGATCGCGAAAAAGAGCAAGGCGCTGCGCGAGACGCTGGTCATTCTCGGAGACACCGAAGAGCGGCTTTCCGAAATCCGCGAGACGCTGCTCGCGATGCAGCGGGCGCTGCCCTTCGTCGGCGACCGGGGCGCGGCCTGGCTGGGCGAGGACGTGGTGGCGCGCCTGAAGGTCGCCCTCGCCGATATCCAGTCCTTGAACGACTACGAGACCCATTTGACGGACAAGGTGCAATTTTTGCTCGACGCCACGCTCGGTTTCATCACCAACGACCAGAACGACATCTTCAAGGTGCTGACCATCGCGTCGATTGTCGGCATACCGCCGACCTTCGTGGTCGGGCTGTATGGGATGAATTTCCACAACATGCCGGAACTCAGCTGGACCTATGGCTACCAGTGGGGTTTGTTCCTCGTCGTCCTCAGCATCATCGTGCCGGTGGCATGGTTCAAATGGCGCGGCTGGTGGTAGCGGAACTCGATTGAATTGGTATCGGGCCGCATCCGGACTACAATGTCTCAACCCTTTGAGGAATCTCTATCATGGCACTTGGATTGTTAGCAGTCGTCGCGTTGGCGTCGGCCGTTTCGGGAACTCCGGCGGCCACACCTCCCTCCGATCTCAGAATGGCGGCGAACACACCCATCACGTTTCGCGCCTGCAACCACACCAAAACCGCGGTGCTGATCGGCTCCAGTTTCATTCCGATCGGTGGCCGCGACTGGCGCAACAAGGGCTGGACGGTGGTCAACGCCGGCGCCTGTGGCGACATCTTCAAAACCGACAACCGCACCTTCTATGCTCGCGCGGAAGTGCGTGGGCATTCGGACCAGTCCTGGGGCAGCGACATCGCGCAATGCGTCGAATATCCCGGCCCTTACGACTTCATGACGAAATCGTCCGATACGACCTGCCCGGAAGGCGATCCCGCCAAGTTCACGACGTTCCAGTCCGATGGACGGCCCGTCTATGTGTGGAATTTGAATCCGTGAGGCAATCACCCGTGACGTAACGGAAAGGGGCCGCAAGGCCCCTTTTTGTTTTGTGCGGCCGGAGCCAACATGGGGCTCCAGCCGGAGATGCCGCCATGAAGCCGTTCAAGATCGATGTGCCGCAGAATACCCTCGACGCAATCCGCGCGCGCGTGCGCGATTATGACTGGCACGAGATGCCGCGCGGCGACGGGCTGGAGGGCAGTTGGGCCTACGGCGCCAATCTGGATTTCATGAAGGCGCTCTGCGCCTATTGGGCGGACGGCTATGACTGGCGCAAGGCGGAAAAAGCGCTGAACGCGTTTCCGCAGTTCACCGCGACGGTCGAGGATATCGATCTGCATTTCTATCGTGAGCTGGGGTCGGGCGCGGCGCCCAAGCCGCTCATCCTCAGCCATGGCTGGCCGGGATCGGTGTTCGAATTCCTGCACATCATCGACAAGCTGGCGCATCCCGAAAAGCACGGCGGCGATGTCGCGGACGCCTTCACGGTGATCGTGCCGTCCCTGCCCGGCTATGGCTGGTCGGGGAAACCCAGGCGTCCCATCGGTCCGCGCACCACGGCACGGCTGTTCGATGCGCTGATGACGGATGTCCTGAAGCTGCCGAACTACATCGCGCAAGGCGGCGACTGGGGCAGTTCGATCTCTTCTTACATGAGCTATGAGGGCAAGGGCTGCCGCGCCGCGCATCTCAACATGATGGGCTGGGTGTCGCCGGGCGTCGGAGCGGAGAGCGACGAGGAGAAAGCCTTCGCGGCCAAGGCGGCGCAGCTGTTCCAGGCCGAAGGCGCCTATTTCCTGGAGCACACGACCAAGCCGCAGACGCTGTCCTACGGCATGATGGATTCGCCGGTCGGCGTAGCGGGATGGATCGTGGAGAAATTCCACGGCTGGTCCGACATCCGCAAGGGCTTCGAGAACGCCTATACCAGGGACCAGCTGCTGACCAATGTGATGATCTATCTGGTGACGCGCAGCTTCAACACCGCGACCTGGATGTATCGCGGCCGCGCCGAGGAGCAGTTCGCGATGCCGGTGCCGCGCGGCGCAAGACTGGAAAAGCCGACCGGCATCGCGGCGTTTCCGATCGATCTCATCCCCTTCCCGCCGCGCTCCCAGGTCGAGCGCAGCATCAACGTCACGCACTGGACGAGCTTCGCCGAAGGCGGCCACTTCGCCGCGCTGGAGCGGCCGGACGATTTGGTCGGGAGCATTCGGGCGTTCGTGCGAACGCTGGATTGAAAATCGGCGCCGAATATCCTACTCTTACTTGTAAGAGTAGGAGCATTCCCAATGCGCATCACTTCCAAAGGACAAGTGACGATTCCCATCTATCTTCGCGAGAGCGTCGGTCTGCTGCCGGATACAGAAGTCGCGTTTGAACGCGACGGTAATGGCATTCGCATTACGAAAGCCAAAGTCGGGAAGAAAGCCTCGCGGGGCGCACGTCTCGTGGCGCGCTTGCGGGGAACGGGCGACGTCAAAATGACCACCGATCAGATTATGGCCCTTATGCGCGGCCGATGAGCGTTGTTCTAGTCGACAGCAACGTATTGCTTGACGTTATCATCGAAGATCCGGAATGGTCGGAATGGTCTTCGATTGCGCTGGACGAGGCAGCGTCGCGTGGCCGGATCGCGATCAATCCGATTATCTTTGCAGAGGTGTCGATCCGCTACTCGGATATTGGAGAAATCGATTCAATTTTGTCCAGGCACGTCATTGACCGTGAACCGCTGCCCTATGAGGCCGCTTTTCTGGCTGGAAAGATATTCGCGCAGTATCGCGGTCGCGGAGGCAAGCGGAATGCGCCGCTCTCGGATTTTTTCATTGGTGCGCATGCAACGATAGCGGGGTACGATCTGCTGACGCGCAACGCGCGGCACTACCGCCGCAATTTTCCCAATCTGAAACTGATCGCGCCTTAGACCATCAAATCGCGGCCCATCGCGAGGTACTTCTCGCGGCGCTCGCGGCGCAGTTGCTCGCCGGGGATGCGGTCCATTTCGGCGATGGCGCGGGCGATCTGCTCGCCGACATTGAGGATGGCGTCCTCCGGCGCGCGGTGGGCGCCGCCGACCGGTTCGGGGATGATGGCGTCGATCACTTTGAGGTTGAGACAGTCCTGCGCCGAGACGCGCATCGCGATGGCGGCGTCCTGGGTCTTCTCCGGCTTGCGCCACAGGATCGAGGCGCAGCCTTCGGGCGAGATCACCGAATAGACCGAATGCTCCAGCATGAAGACGCGGTTGGCGGTGGCGATGGCCAATGCGCCGCCCGAGCCGCCCTCGCCGATGATGGTCGAGACGAACGGCACGCGCAGTTCCAGGCCGGCCTGCGTCGAGCGCGCGATGGCTTCGGACTGGCCACGTTCCTCGGCGGCGACGCCGCTATAGGCGCCCGAGGTGTCGACCAGCGAGATCACCGGCAGGCCGAAACGGTCCGCCATCGCGAATAGCCGCTCGGCCTTGCGGTAGCCTTCCGGCATCGCCATGCCGAAATTGTGCTTGAGGCGGGATTTGGTGTCGTTGCCCTTCTCGTGGCCGACCACGGCGACGGCGCGGCCGCGGAAGCGGGCGAGCGCGGTGACGATGGCATGATCGTCACCAAAGCTGCGGTCGCCGGCCAGCGGCGTGAACTCGTCGAACAGGCTCTTGGCGTAGTCGGAGAAATGCGGCCGGCCGGGGTGGCGCGCCACCTGGACCTTCTGCCAGGCGGAGAGCTTGGAATAGGTGTCCTTGATCAGGCCATCGGCCTTGGCCTGCAGGCGGGTGACCTCGGCCTCGATCTGCATCGCCGGGTCTTCCTCGGCGAGCTTGCGCAGCTCGACGATCTTGCTTTCGACTTCGGCGATGGGGCGTTCGAATTCCAGGTAAGCGTGCATCTGGTCTCGCTAAGGGACTGAAAATAGGCCTGAAATCCGCGGACCCAAGGCCGATAAGCGATTATTCTCCTCCTGATAGGCGGATTTGTGGTCACAAATCCAGAGGCTGGGCCGTCTTGACCAGGTAACGCTGCGGGTTCGCCAATGGTTGTGAGGATATTTCTGGCTCTTGTGGGCGCCTTTCACCTCGCCAACGGGCTGGCGATGCTGGCCTTTCCGGGCGCCTGGGCCGCCGCCGTGGTCCATTTCGGCGCGCCCGACCACCTGCATTTCCATTTCATCGCCGACATCGCCATGGCGTTCCTGGTCAGCGGCGCCGGGATGCTGCTGGGCGCGCGAAAAGGTTCCGCCAACGCGGGCTGGGCCGCCTGCGGTGCCGCGTGGCCGGCGCTGCACGCCCTGCTGCATCTGAAGGAATGGATGCTCGGCGGCGTGCCGGCCGCGACCCGGGACGCGGTCAGCGAAGGCATCGGGGTCATTCTGATCGGAGCCTTGGGCGTGCTGCTCGCCTGGTTCCGTTATCGCGAAGGAGATGCGTGATGTTGAAGGCGTTGCTGCACGGCCAGATCCGCAAGTTCGAACGCCTGTTCGGCTATGACGGGACGTACATGCACGAGGTGGCGGACGCCTCGACGTCGGCGGGGTGGAAGTTCGCGCTGGGGACCTGGGTGTCGCAGCATCGCCAGGGCGTGCCGAAGGAGGCGTGGTATGCGGCCAAACTCGCCGCCGCGCTGGCCGAGGATTGCGGGCCGTGTACGCAGCTTGCCGTCGACATGGCGGTGAAGGGCGGCGTGGAGCCCGAAAAAATGGCGGCGCTGATCCGCGGCGACATCGAAGCGGCCGGCGACGACGCGGCGCTCGGCTATCGCTATGGCATCGCCGTGGCGACGAATTCGGATGCCGTGCTGGAACTGGTGGAGGAAGCCCGCACGCGCTATGGCGAAAAGGGCTTGGTGTCGTTGGCGCTGGTGGTGGCGTTCACGCGCGTCTTCCCGGCGACCAAGCGCGGCCTTGGTCACGGAGCGGCCTGTGCCAAGATCGATGTCGCCAATCAATCGATCGCGGTCCAACGGGCGGCATGAACAGTCTGGACGTCTTCGAAGCGCAGCGCAGCCATCTTCTCGGCATCGCCTATCGCATGCTGGGCGAGATGGGCGCGGCGGAGGACGTGGCGCAGGAGGCCTGGCTGCGCTGGCAACGCGCGGACGGTATCCGCGATCCCAAGGCCTTTCTGTCGGCGGTGACGGTGCGGCTTTCACTGGATGCCCTGCGCAAGGCGCGGGCGCGGCGCGAGACCTATGTCGGACCATGGCTGCCCGAACCCCTGATGCCGGACGACATGCGCGCGCTGGCCACCGACGCGCCCGCGGCGCGGGCCGAACTGGCGTCGGATCTGTCGCTGGCGCTGCTGCATGTTCTCGAACGCCTGTCGCCGGAGGAGCGCGCGGCGCTGATCCTGCACGATGCGTTCGATTGCGACTACGACGTGATCGCGCAGACGCTGGAGAAGAACGAGGCGGCGTGCCGCAAGCTGGTGAGCCGGGCGCGCGAGCGGGTGAAGGCGGATCGCCCGCGCCACACCGTGACGACGCAGCATCATCGCGAACTGGTGTCGAAATTCGTCGCCGCCGCCGCGACCAACAATCTGGACCAGCTCACCAGTCTCTTGGCGCACGACGTCGTGCTGTACTCGGACGGCGGCGGCAAGGCGGCGGCCGCGCTCAATCCGATTTACGGCGCCGACCACGTGCTGCGCTTCGCGACCGGCGTGATGCGCAAATTCGGCCCCGCCGACGGCTTCACGCTGGAACCGACCGAGATCAACGGCGCGCCCGGTTTCCTGCTGCGCACGACGGAGGGCCTGCACTCAGCCCTGACGATGGAATTCGACGGTGACAAGATCAGCGCGATCTACCTGCTGCGCAATCCGGACAAGCTCTCGCGGATCAACCCGCGGCCTTCGCCCTTATCATCTCCATCTGCTTGACGATCACTTCGGCTTGCCGGATCGACGCCGCGTCGATCAGGACGCCGCCGAGGCTCGCGGCGCCGGAGCCGGTCGAGTGGGCGTCCTTCATGGACGCCAAAATTGCCTGCGCGCGCTCGAATTCCTTTTGCGGCGGGGTGAAGATCTCGTTGCAGAGCTCGACCTGGCTGGGATGGATCGCCCATTTGCCTTCGCAGCCGAGGATGGCGGTGCGATTGGCCTGGGCGCGGAAGCCATCGGGATCTTGGTAATCACCAAATGGGCCGTCGATGGCGACGAGGCCGTGGCCGCGCGCCGCCTGCACCAGCTTGAACAGCGGGTAGTGCCAGAGGTCATTCCAGTGGCGTTCGCGGGCGCCGCTCGCGTCCTTGTCGGTCAGCATCACATAATCGGCATTGCCGCCGCCGATATTGGTCGTGCGCATGCCCTGGCTGGCGGCATAGTCGGCGGCGCCGAAATGCAGCGTCTCCATGCGCTTCGACGAGGCGGCAATCTCGTCGATGTTCTTGAGGCCCAGCACGCTCTCGATGATGACCTCGATGCCGATTTTCTTCTTGCGCCCGACGCTCGCGGAGCACTGCGTCATCAGCCAGTCGATGGCGTAGACGTCCTTGGCGTTGGCGACTTTGGGAATCATGATGGCATCGAGCGTCTCGCCGCCCTGCTCCACCAGCGCGATGACGTCGCGGTAGCACCAGCCGGTGTCGAGGCCGTTGATGCGCACGGTGACGATCTTGCCCTTCCAGTCGATGTCGTTGAGCGCGGCGACGACGTTGTCGCGCGCCTTGTCCTTGTCGGCGGGCGCCACTGCGTCCTCGAGATCGAGGCAGACGCAATCGGCGGCGCCGGCCGCTGCTTTCTCGAAGAAGTTCGTCTTCGAACCCGGCACGAAGAGTTTGGAGCGATAAATGCGCACGGGCGCCTGGCGTTCGATGGTGGTGAAGGACACTTGGTTCTCTCCAACCCGCACTGATGTCATGGCCCGCAAATGCGGGCCACCCAGGTGGGGCGCTACAATTGTCGCGGATCATGCTGTGATCCGAGCGTATCCTGCAAGACAGACAAGATGTCACCTGGGTGGCCCGCATTCGCGGGCCATGACAGTCAGGGTTTGATCTTTGTCCGCCGCGAAAGCGGGTGCGCGTCCTCGACGACCTGCGTCAGACGGTCCTTGGCGACGTGGGTGTAGATCTGGGTGGTGGCGATATCGGCGTGGCCGAGCATGGTCTGCACGCTGCGCAGGTCGGCGCCGCCTTCGACCAGGTGCGTGGCGAACGCATGACGCAGGACGTGGGGCGAAAGCTTGTCGGGATCGAGGTTGGCGGTCCGCGCGAGGTCTTTCAACATTTGCCCCATGCGGCGGCGCGTGATGTGGCCCTCGGCGCCGCGCGAGGGGAAGAGGAAACGCTCGGCATGGGCACGGCGGATGCCGGCGGGGAGGAATTCGTCGCGCACCTCCAGCCAGGCTTTGATTGCGCCGCGGGCGTGATCGTTGAGCGGCACCAGCCTCTCCTTCTGGCCCTTGCCTTTCACCAGCAAAAATCCCTCGCGGTTGCGCGAGGCGGCGAGCGGCAGCGTCACCAGTTCGGAGACGCGCAGGCCCGAGGCGTAGAGCATCTCGACCATGCACAGAAGGCGCAGGCCTTCGGACGATTTTTCGGATTGGCGGCGCGCCGCTTCGATCAGCGCCTCCATGTCCTTGCGCGACAGGATTTTGGGCAGCGGCCGCTCGCGCCTGGGCGCGTCGATGGCGTCGGTGGGATCGTCCTTGCGCATGCCGTCGGCGTAGAGAAAAGCGAAGAACTGGCGCAGCGCCGAGAGCCGGCGCGCCTGGGTCGAGCCGGCGGCCCCGGATTTCGACATGACGGCCAGATACGCCTTGATGTCGTCGCGCGTCGCCGTCTTGGCGTTGCCGCTCTTGGCGGCGCGGTGGCCACTGAAATCCAAAAGGTCGCGGCGATAGGCGGACATCGTGTTGATGGAGGCGCCGCGCTCGGCGCTCATCATGTCGAGGAAGGCTTCGATCAGCGTGGCGTCGCCGCCCTTCATGGCGCCCATCTTCTTCACGAAGAATGCGTAAGGGCAAGCGCTTCGACCGCGAGCGACCTTGCTTCGGCGGTGAGGCCGAGCTGCAACAGAACCCGCACGCATTCGATGGCGACGTCCGGCGGCAGGTCGGCGGGCCCGTCGGCGCCGATGATGTCGAGCAGGCGCAGGATCGCCTCGCCCTTGCGGCCCGGCTGCGAGGCGGCTTCGACCAGTTTGCGCATGTCGTCCGGCGACGGGCGCGTGCCGGCCCAGCGCATGCCTTCAAGCGTGCCGGCGAGCGCTTTTGCGTCGGGCGGCATGGGACGGCGCAGCACGTCGGAGAGGCCGAGCGCGAGCGCTGCGGCGGGAACCGGATTCTGCTGCGGGGCCGCGTTCTTGGCGAGCCAGGCATAGGCGGCCTGGGCGCCGCCGTCGCGCGGCGGCGTCGGCGCGGCGAGATCGAGGAGCACCGCGAAGACGGCGTGGTCCATGTCGGCGTCGGCGTTGGCGTACCATGCCGCCGCCGCATCGGCCTTGCCGCGCAAGATCAGGGCGCGGGAAATCAGGACACGGCCCTTGGCCGTGGTCGCATCGGGCTTGATGGCGAGTGCGATGCACTCCTGCAAGGCGGCTGTGAGCGGCAGGCGATCGACGTGTCCGCCGAGCGCCGCCAGCAGCAGCTCGGTCTTCTCCGGCGGGCGCGACTCCAAACTCGCGGCGCGGCGCAACAAGGTCTGCGCCGGCAGGAAGATCAGCCTGGCGGCGTTCGCCTGGGCTTGTGCGATCTGGCCTGTGGCGATGGCCTGAACATTCGTGATGGCGAGCAGCTCGCCGGGGCTGAGCGCGCCCGTCGCCGAAATGCGTGACGCGGCGGAGAGCCGGTCGGCGGCCGCGTTGCGCACTTCGCGCGCAGCCAAGAGGTTCGCCGCCGTGCCGAGCTTGGCCGCGATGGCATTGGTCACCGGCAGCCCGGCCTTGCGCAGCAGATAGATGTGCAGCGCCGTCGGATGCTCGATCGCCGCGGGGGCGGTCTTCTTGCCGCCCAGCACATCGGCCGACAAGGTATCGAACGCAGCGTCCTTGATGCTCTGGCTGTCGAGCACGGCATGCGTCAACTCGGCGGAGGCGGTGTCGCCGGCGGCGGCGAAGCACCAGGTCCGCAGTTCGAGCCAGAACGGCTCGGGCGCGGTCAGGCGCGTCGCGGTGAGGTCGCCGCACACCTCCTTGTCGCGGCCGGCATAGAGCAGCGCATCGGCCTGCACGCGGGCGTAGTCCGCATCGCCATCAAGACGCACGGCGGCGGCGATCGCGCCGGCTTCATCGATCAGACCGGCCTGCAACAGCTTTTCGATCCTGATCGTGACCAGCGCGCGCTTGACCGGGCCGATCGGCGCGTCGGAAATCGTCAGCACCAGCCGCCGCGCCAGCTCCCGCACGAACGGGTCGGCGCTGACCAGGGGGACGCGTCCGAGCAGATCCTCGACCTCGTCGCGGGCGGCGTTGATCCACATCGACTGGCCAAGGCCGCCGGTGGAATCGTCGAGCGTGCCGGCGGGCGGGCCGTCGACAATGCCGAGCTCGCCGGTGGTGATGCCGGGCTGCGTGCTTTTTCCCAGGACGCCGGGCTTGAATTCGGCCGGCGGCGCCGTCTCGGGTTCGGCCGCCGGCGGCGGCGTCGCGCCCAGTGGCGTCGGCGCCCCGGTCGCGGCCGGCCGCTCGGCGGGCGGCGCCGTCTGGGCGCCCGCGGCCCCGGCCAGCGCCAACAGGCCGGCGAGCGCGATTCTAGTTCGGTAGGCGGTCATTCGGAACGATCTGTTCGACCGGGTGCGTGCGCGGCTGCACCCTGCCGCCGTAAACCGACAGCGCGATGGCGCCGAGCAGCACCAGCACGCCCACGCCTATGCCAATCCTCAAGCCCCAACCCATCGACTCGGTGTTCCTCGAACGCATGGCCAAAACTCCCAGGGGTTTGTGGCGGAATTGCAGGCAATGGCGCAAGTCCCGCCGAGCGCAATCGGGCGAAGCCCGTAAATTGCGCGCCAATTCCAAAGCCAGAGCATGTCATGCTCTGGAAGAGAACGATTGGGGCGTGTAAGCGGGAGCCATGAAACTGATGCGGACCGTGGCGCTGGTGGGGATGATGGGCGCGGGCAAGAGTTCAGTCGGCCGGCGCCTGGCGTCGCGGCTGGGGGTGGCGTTCAAGGACGCGGACGCCGAGATCGAGGCCGCCGCCGGCTGCACGATCTCGGAGATTTTCGAGCGTTTCGGCGAACCGGAATTCCGCAAGGGCGAGCGCAAGGTGATCGCGCGCCTGTTGGCCGAAGCGCCGCATGTGATGGCGACCGGCGGCGGCGCCTTCGTCGACGAGACCACGCGGGCGACTTTAAAGCAGGACGCCGTGACGATCTGGCTGCGGGCGCCGGTCGAGGTGCTGCTGGCGCGCACCCAGCGGCGCGACACGCGGCCTTTGCTGCGCAACGGCAATCCGCGCGAGACGCTGGAGCGGTTGCTGGCGGAGCGCACGCCGATCTACAGCCAAGCCGATTACACGCTGGACAGCGAAGACGGCCCGCACGCGGCGTCGGTCGACAGGATCGTGGCGCTGCTGAGCGAGAGCGGAGCGTGCGCGGCATGAGCGAGATCGTGCAGGTCAGCCTCGCCGAGCGCTCCTATCCGATCCATATCGGGCCGGGTCTGCTGGCGCGCGCAGGCGAATTGCTGGGGCCGCTGGCGCGCGGTCCGCTGCCCGTCGTGACCGATGCCCATGTCGCCGAGATCCATCTGGCGCCGCTGCTCGTCGCGCTCGGCGCTGCCGGCCTGGACGCGCGGCCGATCGTCCTGGAAGCGGGCGAAGCGACCAAGAGCTTCGCGGGGCTCGATCGGCTGACCGCCGAGCTTCTGAAGAGCGGCGTCGACCGCAATGGCCTGGTGGTCGCGTTCGGCGGCGGCGTGATCGGCGATTTGTGCGGCTTCGCGGCCGGCGTGCTCAAGCGTGGCGTCGCCTTCGCGCAGATTCCGACGACCTTGCTGGCGCAGGTGGATTCCTCCGTCGGCGGCAAGACGGCGATCAACACCGCGCAAGGCAAGAACCTCGTCGGCCTGTTTCATCAGCCCAAGATCGTCATCGCCGATACCGACGTCTTGAAGACTTTGCCGAAGCGCGAATTGCTCGCCGGCTATGCTGAAGTCGCGAAATACGGCGCGCTCGGCGACGCCAAATTCTTCGAGTGGCTCGATGCGAACGGCGCCAAGGCGCTCGGCGGCGACAGCGCGGCCATGGTGCAGGCCGTGGCCCACTCCTGCCGGATGAAAGCGGAGATCGTGGCGCGCGACGAGCGCGAGACGGGCGACCGGGCGCTGCTCAATCTGGGGCACACGTTCGGCCATGCGCTGGAGGCGGCGACGGGCTTCTCCGACCGGCTGCTGCATGGCGAAGGCGTCGCCATCGGCATGGCGTTGGCGTTCGGATTGTCGGTCAAGCTCGGCCTCTGCCCGGGCCAGGATGCGCAGCGCTTTGTCCGCCATCTGAAAGCCGCCGGCCTGCCGACCGCCATCGCCGACATCCCGGGCGCGCGGCCGACGCCCGAGATCCTGCTGGAACACATGGCGCACGACAAGAAAGTCCAGGACGGCCGCCTGACCTTCATCCTGCTGCGCGGCATCGGGCAGGCGTTCGTCACCAGCGATGTGGCGATGGACGCGGTGCGGGGCATTCTCGCCTAGTTCGCCGCTAGCCCCGCTCCTCACACAATGACATTCTCGTAACCCCACAGCTTTGCGAGTCTGCGATGGATACGATCGTTCTCATCACCTTTGCGCCGATCGCGCTTCTGCTGGTTTGCGGCGCGTTTTTCGCCGGCTCCGAGACCGCGCTGACGGCGGTGTCGCGCGGCCGCATGCACCAGTTGGAGACCGAGGGTTCGCGGGCGGCGAAGAACGTCAACCTCCTGGTCGCCAATCGCGAGCGCATGGTCGGCGCCCTGCTCCTGGGCAACACCTTCGTCAACATCCTGGCCTCGTCGCTGGCGACTTCGATCCTGGAAACGCGCTTCGGGCCGCGCACCGTGTTCGTCACCACGGCGGTGATGACCGTGCTCATCCTGATCTTCGTCGAGGTCCTGCCCAAGACGCTGGCCATCGCGCGCACCGACAGCTTCGCGCTGACGGTGGCGACGCCGGTGCGGTACGTCGTCTTCCTGCTGGCGCCGGTGGTGAACGCGGTGCAGTTCCTGGTCTGGCGCCTGCTTGCCGTATTCGGCGTGCGCCAGCAGGGCGAGGAACTGGTCGAAGCGCATGACGAAATCCGCGGCACCGTGAACCTGCACCACTCGGAGGGCGCGGTGGAGCGCGAGCACCGCGACATGATCGGCGGCATCCTCGATCTGCGCGAGTTGCAGATCTCCGACGTGATGATCCACCGCAAGAGCATGGTGACGGTGGACGCCGACCTGCCCGTCCAGGAAATCCTCAACGCCGTGCTGGAGTCCAACCACACCCGCGTGCCGCTGTGGCGCGAGCAGCCGGAGAACATCGTCGGCGTCATCCACACCAAGGACATCGTGCGCGCGATCATCAGCCATGGCCGGGCCGGCGTCGACGTCGCCGCGCTGGCGACGCCGCCCTGGTTCGTACCCGAAACGACGACGCTGGAGGAACAGCTCGCTGCGTTCCGCGACCGGCGCTCGCACTTCGCGCTGGTGGTGGACGAATATGGCGCGCTGCAGGGCATCGTCACGCTGGAAGACATCCTCGACGAGATTTTCGGCGACATTCCCGACGAGCATGAGGAGAAGGGCCGGCCCGACGTGCGCCGCCGTCCCGATGGCTCGTTCCTGATCGATGGCACCGTTCCGGTGCGGGAACTCAACCGCGAACTGGACTGGAACCTGCCGGACGAGGAGGCCACGACGATCGCCGGCCTCGTCATCCATGAAGCGCGGACGATCCCCGAAGCCGGGCAGCGTTTTGCCTTCTTCGGCTATCAGTTCGAGGTCATGAAGCGGCAGCGCAACCAGATCACCGCGCTGCGCGTGATCCCGCCGGCAGAGCCGGCGAAGGTTAATGTTCCTGCCAAACCTCCGCCGGCGTGAGCGTGGTCAGCGCCAGGGCGTGGATGCCGTTGGGTTTCATCAGTTCGGCGAGCACGGCATAGACGCGGCGCTGGCGCTCGACGCGGCCGATTCCGGCAAAGGTTTCCGAGACCAGGCGCACGCTGAAATGGCTCTCGCCGCCGGGCCGGGCGCCGGAATGGCCGGCATGCTTGGCGCTGTCGTCTTCCACGGCCAGCTCGGCCGGCGCGAACGCGGCCTCCAGCTTTTGGCGGATCGTGTCGGCCATCGTCATGAATCCAGCGTGTCATCCCTTCGGTCACGTAAGTCAAGCGATACGTTTTCTTGGTTTTTTCATCCTTCGTCCCCATAATCCGGACATGGCCACCGCCAAGCCGACATCCCGCTTCAAGTCCGACATCCGCATCAAGCCGACAGGCAAGAAGGCGGCAGCGCCGCCGACGGCGCGGCCGTGCGCGCGCGCCGGCTGTGCCGGCGACGGCGGCTATCGCGTCAGCCGCAGCCGCGAGAATCTGGGCGAGCACATCTGGCTGTGCCTGGCGCATGCGCGCGAGCACAACGAGTCGTGGGACTTCTTCCGCGGCATGGACGAGAAGGACATCGAATCCTTCCGTAACGATGCCATAACCGGCCATCGCCCGACCTGGCCGCTCGGCAAACGCGCGGCACGTATGCAAAATCCCTTTGGCAGCTTCGCGGTCCATGACGACCATGGAACCGTCGCGGAGGACGGCGATTCCGAGCCGCGCGTGCGCCGCCCGGAGCGCACATTGACGCGGCTGCAGATACAGGCGCTGGACACGCTGCGCCTGCCGCATGGCGCCACCTTGATAGAGATCAAGGCGCGGTATAAGGAACTTGTGAAGCGGTTTCATCCCGACGCGAACGGCGGCGATCGGGGCGCCGAGGAGCGACTGAAGCAGGTTATCAAAGCCTATGGCGTGTTGCGCGCCTCCGGGCTGACCTAGGGAAGCAGGCTCCTGACGCCCTTCCCTCATCCGGCGGTCTACCCCGCATAAGAGTTTTTGAGCCGGATACAAAACGATGACGACTGAGCAGCGTGACCTCGATCCCTTGCTGACGCCCGACACCACGGCCAACGCGTCGGAGCTTTTCGGCATCGAGACCAAGATGAAGGTGCCGGCGTTCAAGACCGCCGGCGCGCATGTGCCGGACCGCGATCCGGCCTACCGCTTCGACCGCGAGACGACGCTGGCGATTCTCGCCGGCTTCGCCTTCAACCGCCGCGTCATGATCCAGGGCTATCACGGCACCGGCAAGTCGACGCATATCGAACAGGTCGCCTCGCGCCTCAACTGGCCCTGCATCCGAATCAACCTGGACAGTCATATCAGCCGCATCGACCTGATCGGCAAGGATGCGATCGTGCTGAAGGACGGCAAGCAGATCACCGAGTTCCGCGAGGGCCTGCTGCCCTGGTGCTTGCAGCATCCCGTGGCGCTGGTGTTCGACGAATACGACGCCGGCCGCCCGGACGTGATGTTCGTCATCCAGCGCGTGCTCGAAGTGCAGGGCAAGCTGACGCTGCTCGACCAGAACAAGGTCATCAAGCCGCATCCGGCGTTCCGCCTGTTCTCGACCACCAACACGATCGGATTGGGCGACACCACGGGCCTCTATCACGGCACGCAGCAGATCAACCAGGGCCAGATGGACCGCTGGAGCATCGTCACGACGCTGAACTATCTCAGCCACGACGCCGAGCAGGAGATCGTGCTGGCCAAGGTGCCGTCCTATGCGGCGACGCCCGAGAAGAAGAAGCAGATCGGCGCCATGGTCCGCGTCGCCGACATGACGCGCAACGCCTTCATCAACGGCGACCTCTCCACCGTGATGAGTCCGCGCACCGTGATCACCTGGGCGGAGAATGCCGAGATCTTCAACGACGTCGGCTTCGCCTTCCGGCTGACCTTCCTCAACAAGTGCGACGAGCTGGAACGCGCGTCGGTCGCAGAATTCTACCAGCGCTGCTTCGGCGAAGATCTGCCGGAGAGCGCGGCGAAGGTTTTGGTGACGTAAGACCCATACGGGTGCGCCGTGTCGAAGCCTGAGAATCCTTCGGAGCCCTTCAAGCGCGCGGTCGGCACGGCCGTGCGGGCGCTATCGGGCGAGCCGGAGCTGGAAGTCACGTTTTCCGCCGAGCCGCCGGGGCTGCGCGGCCTCAAAGCCCGCCTGCCCCTGCCCTCGCGCAACCTGCCGCCCAACGAGGTCGCCATCGTGCGCGGCGCCGGCGATGCCTATGCGCTGCGCCGGGCGCATCACGAGGACAGGGTCCACGACCAGTTCCGGCCGCAATCTGCGGACGCGGCGGCCGTGTTCGAAGCCGCCGAACAGGCGCGCGTCGAAGCCATCGGTTCGCTCGCCATGAAGGGCGTGGCGCATAATCTCACGGCCGGGCTCGAGCAGCGCATGGTCCAGCGTGGCCTGACCAAGGCGCGCGTCAAGGCCGACGCGCCGATCGCCGAAGTGCTCGGCCTGATGGTGCGCGAGAAGCTGACGGGCGAAGCGCCGCCCGAATCGGTGAAATACGCCGTCGACCTGTGGCGGCCGTTCATCGAGGAGCATGCCGGCAAGGATCTGGAAAAACTGACCGGCACGATCCGCGACCAGGCGCAGTTCGCCAAGGTGACGCGCACCATCCTGCGCGACCTCAGGCTGACCGACGAATTCGACGCCGACGAATCCTCCGACGATTCGGGCGAAGGCGAGGACGCCGACAACCAGGAGCAGGACGGCGAGGACCAGGATTCCGACAGCCAGTCGGAAGCCAGCGAAGCCGACATGCAGGAATCCGAGGGCGAGGAAGGCGACGACAGCGAAGCGGAGATGCGCGCCGAGCAGACCGACGAGATGTCGGATGCCGCCGAGCCCGAAGACGGGATGAAGCCGCATCGCCCCGAGCAGCCCTTCAGCCATCAGGACGAATGGGGCTACAAGGTCCACACGCTGCAATTCGACGAGGAAGTCGACGCCGACGAGCTGTGCGACGCCGAGGAACTGGCGCGCTTGCGCAATTTCCTCGACCAGCAGCTGCAGGCGATGTCGGGCGTGGTCTCGCGCCTCGCCAACAAGCTGCAGCGCCTGCTGATGGCGCAGCAGAACCGCACCTGGGAATTCGACATCGAGGAAGGCATGCTCGACACCTCGCGCCTGCCGCGCATCATCATCGATCCGATGTATCCCTTGTCGTTCAAGCGCGAGAAGGACATGACCTTCCGCGATACGGTGGTGACATTGTTGCTCGACAATTCGGGCTCCATGCGCGGCCGGCCCATCATGGTGGCGGCGATGTGCGCTGACATCCTGGCGCGCACGCTGGAACGCTGCGCGGTCAAGACGGAAATCCTCGGCTTCACGACGCGCGCCTGGAAGGGCGGCCAATCCCGCGAAAAATGGATCGCCGACGGCAAGCCGCCGCATCCGGGCCGCCTCAACGACCTGCGCCACATCATCTACAAGGCCGCCGACGAGCCGTGGCGGCGGGCGCGCAAGAATCTCGGCCTGATGATGCGCGAGGGCCTGCTCAAGGAGAACATCGACGGCGAGGCGCTGATGTGGGCGCATAACCGCATCGTCGCGCGGCCCGAGCAGCGCAAGATCCTGATGGTGATTTCGGACGGCGCGCCGGTCGACGATTCAACGCTGTCGGTCAATGCCGGAAATTATCTGGAACGGCATCTGCGCCGCGTCATCGAGGAAATCGAAGACAAGTCCGACGTCGAGCTCACCGCCATCGGCATCGGCCACGACGTGACGCGCTATTACCGCAAGGCCGTGACCATCGTCGATGCCGAGCAGTTGGGTGGCGCCATGACCGAACAACTCATCGGCCTGTTCCATGAAGAGAAGGGCCATGAAGGCCACACCCGCGCGCCAAGGCGCGTCGCCGGCGGCCGGCACACGCCCAAGCGCGTGGCGCACTAACCGCTTGAACTAGGTACTGTGGACAAAGTGAAATCAAACCTCATGTGAGCTAGGGTGCCAAGACGGACGGGCGCAATGAGCGAGATCATTCACAAGCCTTCGAACAGTGCGGTGGAAAGGTAGCGTTCCGCAAAAGACGGAATGATTACCACGATCATTTTACCGGCCATCTCGGAACGCGCGCCAACTTCCAGCGCGGCGGCTATTGCCGCGCCGGACGAGATGCCCACCGGAATACCTTCAATTCTTGCCGCTTTCCGCGCAGTCGAGAATGCTGTTTCATTACCGATCGTGATAACTTCGTCGATGGCGTTTCGGTCGAGGATTGCAGGAATAAATCCTGCACCGATTCCTTGGATGGGATGGTAGTTCGGTAGACCACCCGAAAGGACGGCTGAGTCCTCGGGCTCGATCGCGATCATCTTCACGCTTGGTTTGCGTGCTTTCAGGACCTGGCCGATGCCGGTGATCGTGCCGCCCGTACCGACCCCAGAAATCACGACATCCACGCCGCCTTTCGTGTCGTTCCAGATTTCCTCGGCCGTGGTGCGACGATGAATGGATGGGTTGGCGGGATTCTCGAATTGCTGTGGAATGACGGCGCCTGGAATCGCGGAGACGATCTCCTGAGCCTTAGCGATTGAAGCCTTCATACCCCCCTTGGCGGCATCGGTTAGCACAAGCTCTGCCCCGAAAAGCGCCAGCATCTTGCGTCGCTCGATCGACATAGAGTCGGGCATGACGAGGATCAGCCTGTAGCCTTTTGCGGCTGCGACAAATGCAAGAGCGATGCCCGTATTGCCACTCGTGGGTTCGACCAACGTGTTTTTTCCAGGCGCGATCAGTCCATCGCGTTCCATGGCCTCGATCATCGAGACGCCAATGCGGTCCTTGACGCTGGCGATCGGATTAAAAAACTCGAGCTTGAGAAGTATGTCCGCCTTGACGCCCGCTTCTTTCGGCATGCGAGCCATGCGGACAAGCGGCGTATCCCCAATAGTCTCGGTGATGGAATTGTAGATTCGGCCCCGTCCCGGCACATGAACCGGATCGGAGTCGGGGTTTGCTGGCGCGGTCATGAAATCCTCTCAGGTCATGATGACGGGGATTCTCTTCGGTGTTTCGATGTGATTCAAGACTGCCTCTTGTAGGGAGGCGGTATTGATTCGCGGCATGATGAGCGACGTGGAATGAGAGTTTTTCGCACCGTTCGTTGTTACCAGCGGCCCGTTGAGTGGGCGACCGCCGTCAGATCACCGGCGCACGCTGGACGGCATATTCTGGGTGACGCGTACCGGAGCGCCGTGGCGCGATCTGCCCGAAGAGCTTGGCAAGTGGAACACGGTGTATCGCCAGTTCCTGCGCTGGAGCCGGTCGGGAGTGTGGGACTTTTTGTTCGAAGCGTTGGGCGACAGTGGTGCTGCGCCCAAGACGGTCCAAATGATCGACAGCACCGTGATCCACGCCCACCATCAAGCAGCGGGGGCAAAAGGGGGGCTCAAAATCAAGGTCTTGGCCGCTCGCGCGGCGGCTTCACGAGTAAAATCCATGCCCGCACGAACGGCGAAGGTCTCCCACTGGGCTTCGTCATCACGCCGGGCGAAGCCCATGATGCAACGGCCTACGATGCGTTGATGGAGACCGACAATGTCCGTCCAAAGGCGTTGCTCGGCGACCGAGGTTATGACAGCGACGCGATCCGCGAAGATTCATGGTTCCACGGAACCGATCCCGTCATCCCGACAAAGTCGAACCGCAAGGTGCAGCGCCTAGTCGATCCAGTTCTCTACGCTCTGCGCAATCGCATCGAACGCTTCTTAAACAAGCTCAAGAACGCACGCCGCGTCGCAACTCGCTACGATAAGACCGCAGACAGCTTCATGGCTTTCATCCAACTCGCTTCAATCAAAATCTGGTTGCACTTTGTCCACAGTGCCTAGTACCCGCCATACCCCGGCAGCGGCTGCACGATGCGGCGCAGGAGCCAGTAGGGGAACAGCGACAGCACGGAGCCGGCGATCAAAAGGCCGGTGTGGATTCCCATATGGCTGAACCAGGGTGAGGTGGTCCCCAAGAACGCTGCCGGATAAAAGATCGGCACGAAGATCAGCGCGGCGACCAGGCTGCCGATCAAGGGCGCAGTCCACCAGCGCGGGCCGCGGGCGCCGTCGAAGGCGACGATCGACAGGAAGCCGGCGATGAAGAAGGCGGCCGCGAACGCTAAGACTTCGCGCACGCTCGGGATGATCGTTTCGGGCAACAGCATTTGTATGAGGCCGCCGCCGAACAGGATCGCGGCGCCCAGTGCCGTGAAGGCCAGAACGATCTGCGCGAAGGCGTAGCCGGGGCCGTAGCGGCGGTTGGTGAGATGGATGGTGAGGAAGGCCAGCGGCAAGATCAGATGGCTGACCGTCAGCCAGCGCGCCCGGCCGTCGGCGAAATAGGGCAGCGCGCTATCCATGTAGAGGTACATGGCGGCGATTGCGGCACACAGTGTCAGAACGGGAATGATGATTCGAAGAACGACGCGCATGGCGTCGGCGAGGCGGCGCCCGATCCCGTCACGCTGGCCATAGCCCTGCGACGGCCAGGTCGCGTCGGTCGCGCCGCGCAAGCGGTATGGCCCGTCGCTGATACCGACGGCCAATCTGGTCGACGCATCGTCCTGCGCCGAAAGAGCACCTGATTCGTAAGCCCGCACTGCACCCCGCCCTATGCCGGCCGTTTATCCACAGGCCTGACACATTTTGATACACTAGGGCAAAGTCGATGCACGGGCTATGCCCGCGACGTAGGGAAACATGGTAAATTTTAGAGTAACTTAAGCGGAAGTCTTAAGCCGCCTTCTGAGCCGCTTTCTTGGCGATGGCGCGCTTCAGGCGCAGCGCCTTGGGCGACAACAGGTCTGCCTTGGCCTTGAGCAGGAAGGGGTCGAGGCCGCCGTTCTTGTCGACGGTCCGCAGCGCATTCATGCTGATCTTCAGGACGTAGGAATTGCCCAAAAGCTCGCTGGCCAGCGAAACATGCTGGAGATTCGGACGGTAAATCCGCTTGGTCTTGTTGTTGGCGTGGCTGACATTGTTGCCAACCAGGGTGCCTTTTCCGGTCAATTCGCAGCGGCGGGCCATCGCGTTCTCGTCTCAAAAGAGGCGTTCTCATAAGGGCAGGTACAAGGAGCGTCAAGCAGGTAAGCGCCCTGCAAGGCCGGGGGGGCAGCGATTTTACGGCCTAGGCCGTGTAAAATAGCGCAAAAGGCACGATCGAGGGTAAAAACGTTCAAAGCCGGGATCTCGGGCGAAGACCCAAGCCAGGCCTGATCGCGGACCATGATCCCGTTCGACGTCGAGAGGGCGGCGGGCGCGAAGACGGTGCAGATGGTGCTGGCGAGAGAGTAGCGCTTTTCCGGCTAGAACACCGGCCAAGCCACCAGCACGCCGAACAGCATGGAAACCGTCTTGCCGTCATCGGACAGCGGCGCGACGAGAACTTCAGACGCCAGGTAATCCTTGCCGAGCGCGGTCATTCGGCTGCTGAAGCGGAACGGTCGCCGCTCGTCGCACACCAGGCGATAAATCATGTTCCAGCGCTTGAGGACCACCGGCGGCGCGATGTCGTGCAGCCGCTTGCCGCTCGCGGCGCCGATCAGCTGCTCGATCCGCGCGCCGGCGAGGCGGATATGGAACTCGGTCTTGCCGTCCTGCTCGCTCCAGTCGAGCAGCCCGACATGCTGGATGAACTCGCGCATGCCCGCCGGTGAGATGTCGGCGCGCGCCGGCATCGAACGGGTGCCGCAACAAGACTTCCAATAAGTGTAGCCCTTCTGGGTCTCCGGCCGGGCGAAGGCGAGCGTGCGGTCCACCTCGATCGATGGAAGCTCAGGCTCAGGCGTTGCATCGGGCGGCATGAATCGGACTCAGCGGTGTTAGAGCACCGTAGCGCGCCTCTTCTGCAAGTGCGCGTTATTTCCGGAAAGACTGAATGAGCGTCCGCGCCGCCGTGTAGGGGAGCGCGCTGCCGCCGGCGACATCGTGTTCCAGTGCATTGGCACGGCTGGCGAGGGTTTCATCCGACAGGATCGCTTCGCTGAGCACGGTCTGCACCTCGCTCCAGAACCAGCGCCGGGATTGTTCGGCGCGCAGGCGCGACAGCCGCGCGTCCGCCGCGAGCGCGGCATGGATTGCCGCCATCTCGCTCCAGGCTTCGCCGATGCCTTTGCCTTCGACCGACGACACTTTCAGCACTTTGGGATAAAGCCCCTGGTGCTTGGGTCGCATCAGATGCAGCGCCGATTGATAATCGGACGCGGCGCGACTGGCGGCGGGCAGAAGGTCGCCGTCCGCCTTGGTCACGAGCAGCAGATCGGCCAGTTCCATGACGCCGCGCTTGATGCCTTGCAGGTCGTCGCCGCCGCCAGGCGAGGCCAGCAGCACGAACAGGTCCGTCATGTCGGCGACGGCGGTTTCCGACTGGCCGACGCCGACGGTCTCCACCAGCACGACGTCGAAGCCGGCGGCTTCCGCCAACAGCATGGATTCGCGCGTTCGCCGCGCCACGCCGCCCAGCGTCGTGCCGGCCGGCGACGGACGGATATAGGCGTTGGGATCGCGGCTGAGTTTTTCCATCCGCGTCTTGTCGCCCAGGATCGATCCGCCCGAGCGCCGCGACGACGGATCGATCGCGAACACCGCGACTTTGTTGCCCTGCCCGGTCAGATGCTGACCGAAGGCTTCGATGAAGGTCGACTTGCCGACGCCCGGCGCGCCGGAAATGCCCAGGCGCACCGCACGGCCGGTGTGGGGCAACAGCGCGGTGAGCAGCGCCTCGGCGTCTTTCTGGTCGGCGGCGCGCGTCGACTCGACGAGCGTAATGGCCCTGGCCAGCGCGCGGCGGTCGCCGGACGTTACCGCGCCGGCAAGGTCCGCATTAACCGCGTCTGAATCAACCGCCTTGGCCATAATTGGACCATAGTAGTTTTAGAGCGTCCGCGCCGCTACCGTGCCCGACGAACCGGAGACCCGAACGATGAAAATTCGTCACGCCCTCTTTGTGCTCCTGGCCCTGGCACCGCTTGCCGATGTTGCCCTGGCGGCCGGAGGATCGGGCGCCGAGACGCCGTCCCAGCCCGGCTCGACGCTCCAGATGGCCATGACGCTGTATGCCGGCGGCGTGACGCTGGGCAAAGTCGACCTCAACACCACCATTCGCGGCGATCAGTATCATACCGTCTCAAACCTGCAGACCGGCGGCGTGGTCAACGCCTTCTGGCAGTCGGAAATCCAGGCGACGTCCACCGGCACGGTGGCGCCCAGGAACTTCCATCCGGCGCTTTACGATTCCTTCTACACCGGCCGCTCGGACAAGAAGCAGGAAGTGTCGCTGACCTATGACGCGAACGGGCCGGTACGGCTTTACGCCGAGCCGCCCTACAGCACGACCGGCTACGAAGTGACACCGGAGCAGCAGCGGGCGACCTATGATCCCTTGAGCACGATCACCTATCTGCTTTCCGGCTTCGGCACTGACGCCAGCAACCCTTGCGGCATCACGCTGCCGGTGTTCGACGGGCGCCGCCGCTACAACATCGAAGTCACCAAGGTGCAGGACACCACGGTGTCGATGGACAACGGCCTCTACAAGGGCCGCGCCCTGCTCTGCCAGATCAAGTATCGCCAGCTCGCCGGTTTCAAGCCGAAGGTCATCAAGGACGGCGCGAATTTCCCGGTGATCAACGCCTGGGTGGTGACCTTCCCGAGCGCCGTGACGGGCCGCAGCTATACCGTGCCGCTCCGGGTCTGGGCCGACACGAGCTATGGCGTGATCGCCGGTGTCGCCACGATGCTGAAAATCGACGGCGTGGCGCCCAGGCCGGCGGGGTGATCGTACCGCGATGGGTTTTGAGACGAATTCTGCTAATGTGCTGGGGTGATACATTGCGAAAGCAAACCCATGCCAGTTCTGGATTGGTCGAAATGTCCGGCCGTCGAAAGCATTCCGGGCAAAGTGAGTGGCGCGTGGTTGTTCAAGGGCACGCGAATGCCAGTCGCGACGGTATTTGAAAACCTTGAAGACGGCTTGAGCATTGACGAGATCATCGAGCAATTCTCCGTTACACGCGAACAAATCTGCGCGGTGCTGGATTTTGCTGCGCGCAGTCTCGATCCGGCACTCTCCGACCACTGATGCAAATTCTCTTCGATATTGGTGTGCCGCGCTGCATTGCGGCCGCGCTTGTTGATCACGCGGTTGAAGAAGCTCGTGCGAGAGGATGGGAATACCCTCGAGAACGGCGAACTGCTTGAGGCTGCGGAGCAGGCCGGCTTCGATCTCTTCATCACCACAGACAAGAACCTTCGCTATCAGCAGAATCTTACAGCGCGCAAAATCGCGATCATCATCCTCGGCAGCGGCCGCTGGACGACAATCAAGCTTCATCTCACGGCCATTGCAGATGCGGTCAACAGTGCCGCACCGCGCACCTTCGTGGAGGTTAAAATCTCCGAGCGCTAATTCGGCTTCGTCCCGCTCAGCGCTTTCAGCAACGGCACGATGACATCGCTGACCGGCGTCGGAATGCCGTGCTTGGCGCCGAGGCGCTGCACGACGCCGTTGCGTGCCTCCCATTCCAGCGGCTTGCCGTCGCGGCGGTCGTAATACATCGAATTGCCGCGCCCACCGGGGCGCGTGAACAGGCCGACAATATGCTTGGCGAAGCCATCCGGAAATTTCGCGCCCTCGGCGCGGCCTATCCTCATGGTCTCCTCGACGATGGCGAGCGCCAGCGGCTGCAGATCGGGGAAGGCGGCAAGCGCGCCCGGATGCAATGTCAATGCGCACAGCGCGCCGCTCGGCGCGTTCATGCAGAGCTTTTCCCAAGAGCGCGAGAGAAAATCGGCGTCGGTCGAAGCCTTGACGAAACTATCCGCGAACAGACTGGCGAATTCACGCCCCGCCGCATCGTCCAGCACGGTGAGCGCGGCGCCGCCATAGGACGTGATCTCGCCGGGACTGGTGCGTTCGGCCGGAAGGATCACCACCACCGGCACCACGGCGTTGCTTTGGGCCACATAGGGCCTGACGCGCTCGCGATGTTCGATGCCGTTCTGCAGGATGGCGATTTTGGTTTTCGGGCCGATGGTTGCCTTCAACCAGGCGGCGGCAGAGTCCGTCTGATGCGACTTCACGCAAAGCAGGACCCAGTCGGCGTGCGAGGCTTCAGTCGGTGATGTGATCACTTTCACGCCGCGCGAGCGCCGTTCCTTGCTGTCGGCGCGCGTGACCGCGAGGGTGTCGAATGCCTGGTTGGCGCAGATGACGAGGTCGTGCCCCTTCTCCGCGAGCGCAAAGCCAACCGTGCCGCCGATGGCGCCGGGGCCAATAAGTGCAATCTTCGTCATCTTATGAGCCTCACGGGGTCGCCTATTTTGATGACGCCGGTTCGCACCGGGGCACCATAGGCGCCGATTTTGGTGTCGAAGCGTTCGGCGACGATGCGCATCACGGCCGGATCGCGCTTCGCGGTCAGCGGATCGATGGTGACCATGACGCATCGGTTGATCGATTCGTTGAGATGAATGCGCGGCGCATCGTCGCCATCGCCGAAGACCAGCGTGCCGCCGAGCCATTCAGTCTCGCGCGCACCCTCGATGACGATGTTCTGGCGAAAGCGTGCCACCTCGAGCGGACGGCCCGCTGCTCGCGAAACTTGTTCCAGCGTCGCCGTGCCGATCACGGAAACCGGGCCGGAGTCGAAAGTGCCGCGTCCGATTTGCAGCAGGAAGCCTTCGCAGCCGGCGCCGCCGGCGACGCGCCTGAGCAGTTCGGGGCTGCGGATATCGAACACCGCGCCGTCCGGCGCCGTCACCTGCACAGCGGAGGTTCGCGGCTTGACGGGATCGGCGTAGCGCGCCTGGAACAACACCAGCTCGGAGAAGTCGCGGCCGGTCAGCCAGGGAACGCGCGTCGTGTCGCCGCTCTTGACGAAGGCATATTGCCGGTCGCCGGCAAGGCCGGTCCAGTTGAGCTGAACCTCGTCCTCGTGCATCCCACGCATCGACTTGACGGGGTAGCGATTGAGTTCGACGACCCGCCCGATCTCGACACCCGCCATCACTCCGCCGCGCGGCTGAGGCTGCGGGCGCGGATCAGCTTGAGGACGTTGCGCGCGGCGTCGGGGATGTTGGTGCCGGGGCCGAAGATCGCGGCGACGCCGGCCTGTCTCAGCGTGTCGTAGTCCTGCGCCGGGATGACGCCGCCGACGACGACCAGGATGTCATCGGCTTTCTGCTTTTTCAGCGCGTCGATCAGCATGGGCACAAGCGTCAGATGCCCCGCCGCCTGGCTGGAGATGCCGATGACGTGCACGTCGGCATCGATAGCGTCCCTGGCGACTTCCTCCGGCGTCTGGAACAGGGCGCCGATATCGACGTCGAAGCCGAGATCGGCGAAGGCGGTGGCGATGATCTTGGCGCCGCGGTCGTGGCCGTCCTGCCCCATCTTGGCGACCAACATACGCGGGCGGCGGCCCTCTTCCTTCGCGAAGGCTTCGACCTCGCCCTGGATCGCGGCGAATTCATTGTCGCCCTCATAGGCACCGCCATAGACGCCGCTGATCGAGCGGATCTCGGCGCGGTGGCGGCCGAATTTCTTCTCCATCGCGTCGGAGATTTCGCCGACCGTCGCGCGCGCACGCGCCGCTTCGACAGCGAGCGCGAGCAGGTTGCCCTTGCCGCTTGACGCACCTTCGATGAGCGCGGCGAGTGCGACTTCGAGCTTTTTCGGATCGCGTTTCGCGCGCAAATCCTTCAGGCGCGCGATCTGAGAGTCGCGCACCGCGTCATTGTCGATATCGCGGACGTCGAGATGATCTTCCTTGTCGAGCTC
>DATCAT010000023.1:0-11321 GCA_036512455.1 Rhizomicrobium sp. | reverse complement strand
CCGCACGGCGCAATCCGTGTGCGCTGTTTCCGTTCGACGTCATGCGTTAACGAATATCGCAACAACGGCCATACCAAACTTCACCACGAACACGCTGCGCGTTCGTCAACCGATGAAGGCATGAAAACACCAGTCTCCCGGCGCATGACAATATGAGTGCTCGCTAAGTCATTGTTTCTTGGTGGCAGAAACGACTGAATTTTGCCGATCGTCGAGTTCCGATCCCGACGCGCGTTCTGCAGGACTGTGTGGCCGGAACCGATAGCGCCACGCCGTTACCGCTCAATTGTCCGATCGATGGCTCAGCAGGTGCGCATTGCATCGCCGGCTGTATTCACGATGAATGCAACCGCAGCGTGAATTGCGCAGGAGCTTGGTGCGGCGGCCAAGAGGGCGGTGTATCTGTCCGGGGCAACGGCACGCGATCTGCGAACAATTCATGGGCTGTCTCTACAGATCGCCCGATGCTTTCTTGCGGAACGGCAGAATTCTGTCGTCCGCGATATTTTCCATGGCGATGATCGCTCTGAACCTCAGGCGATAATCCATCTTCCAATCGACGTGACCGATCACGGGACAGGTTCCGTCGGCGCGGGGTGCAAACGGAAGGACCAATTCCTCATTGAACCGGGGACCACCGGAAGCCATGGAGATGCGCCGGCGTCCGATAATGGCCGCTCCTCTTGCAACGGTCGAAAAATTGCGCATGTACAGCCTGTGGCTGCGCATTGGCGCCCGTTTCACCCAATCCGTGCCGTCGAGATCCTCATTGAGGATCCTGCAGAGATCGATTCCGGCTTTCCGGATCGTGACATGGCGCTCGGGCAGCACGTCGAACAACATCAAATTGGGAACCAGATCGCTCAACCCGGCAGAATTGAATCGTTCGTATCGAGGAGGATCGTCGCCCTGCCAAAGCGACAACCAATAACCTGCCAGCAGCCGGTTCGCGGCACCCAGCGAAAATCTCTCGATGACATCCTCCGCCGCCGCCTTCGTAATTCCACGCATAAACACTCTCCAAGCCGGCAACCGCCGAAGATGCAATTCGGGCAATTTCAGACGTCATTTGTCAAGTGCTGCATCGCGCCGCTGCGATTGCCGTCACCTCGTGCTCGGGATCGGTCCACCGACCAGGCTGTCGTAGCAGAACTTCCCATGGAGGTTGGTGTGCAAGGCGGCGGCTCACGAGCCCGGGCGGCAGCGGCGGGCCTGGACGAACAGTCGAGAGATTTCGTTCGGTCGCGGCACAAAGAATCAAGGACATAGATTCCACATCGTTGACAGTCATTCGGGCGCTAATCCAATTCTCGTTTGCGAGAGTTGCTCAACGAAGCGCGACAGAAGTCGGCGTTGCTCCACCGTTCGGCTGATACTCGACTTAAAGGAGTTTGATATGGGCGAATACGCGAATTTCTCTGCCACACAGCCCAAGGCCGACACCACGGGGCGTTCCCAATGGCATCGTCCGAGGTTGCGCAAGTCGGATGCGCGGGAGGCAGAACTCAACCCAGCCAGCACCACGGACAACGCAGTCTTTTCCTGAGCCTCCACAGCGCAGGCGTAGCCGGGGAGATCGATCTGCGTGGTCTGGTCCGCGACATCGGCGAATACACTGCACTGCCGCAAGGCTTCACCGTGACGCACACCGGCGAATTTCCGAGCCGGCGCAGCGACAAGGCACCCTGGAACAGGCTCTTCGCAACCTGACCGCCAACGGCGTGAAGCATAACGGCAGAGGCGCCGGCACCGTGGCCGTCAGCGCGCGATCTGGGCGACACGATCGAGATTCGCGTCGCGGATGACGGTCCTGATGACGTTAAGCCTCATCCCCCTGGGATGGGGGCGTTGCCGGAGATCATCAGGTACCACCACGCCATCGCCACGAGCGAAAACATCGTGGCGCCGCCGCGCAGGCGCGCGAGACCGACACAGAGCAGCGGCGCGGCCGCGATCTGCGTCGCCAGCCAGAACAGACCATGCGCGCGTCCCGACGCCGCGAGCGCGATGGCAAGCGGCAGAGCAAGAACGCTCATCTGCAGCGCGATGGCGATGCAGAGCCGCAGACGGACCGGCCAGGGGCCGAGCACGCTCGGCTGCACCAAGCTGCGCAGCCCGCCTTGTTCGAAGGCTTCGCAAATCTCCGGCCAGCGCAACATATAGAGTCCCCAGGCGAAACCGAGTGCCACGACCGAGATCTGGTCTCCGGCTTTGACAGTCTCCACGGCGACCGCGGCGACAAGCAGGACGAGCGCCCAAAGGGGCGCACTCCAGATCTGGCCGACGATGACGCCTGTCAGACCGAAGCGCGCGCCAAGGACGCGGGCGAATCCGGCCAGAGCAAGTTTTGAATTCCTGCTGCGCGCCACCAGCGGCGCCACGCGCGGTCCGGACGCGATCAGCGCCACGAGCATCGCCACAACCACCAGCGCACCACGCATCAGGAGGAAGCGGACACCGCCGGTCGTACTGATCAGATCGGCGAGGTTGCGCGCATGCACGGCGGCCGTCTTATGAGAAGAGAAGATGAATCCCATGCCGAGGTCCAGCGTGCGCGCCTGGGGAAAGAGTTGCGCGATCGCGAAGCCTCGACCGTCTATATCCACCAATCCCGCGAGGCCCACGCCGAACACGGCGACCCAGACGATGAAGGCGATGAAGGTCGCGCCCATCAACAGTCCCGGACGCGTCGCCAGGCGAAGCGCCAGCACGCTGTAGAGCGTGGCGGCGAATGCCGCGCCGACGACGCCCAGGCCGTAGCTCCAGGTGAAGAATATCCAGAGCCCGCCGGGCCAGTCGCCCGATGCGCCCAGCACGCTCGACGCCCGCAGCAGCGCGCCCCCAAAAATGCAGCTGATCAGAAACAGGCCGACGCCGAACGCGGCGGTCCATAAGCCGAGTGCCAGCGTCCAGCTGGGCGCGGCCGCGACACCGAACACGGCGCGCCATGCCCGCACGGGGGCCAGGGCGCTCATCGCCAGCACCACCAGCGGCATGCTGAAGGCGATGAACATTTCGCCGGCGATGATGCCCATCACAGCGGGGGTATAGACCAGCGGCGCGCCATGAAGCGTCATTGTCGCATAGGGCGCACCGGGATCGGGCAGGACGATGAAGCCTGCGCTGAGCGCCAGCATGATCGTGGCCAGCACGGCGCGCGGCCGGCGCAGCGCCTCCAGCGCAATCAGGCGGGCAAGGGTGAAGGCGCCCATATCCTTACCCTTCGCCGATGGCCCGGGAGAGTTCGCCTATTGCGAACGAAGCCGCCGGCGCCAAACGCGCGGGTTGTCCTCTTTGCAGCAGCAGGATTGCATCGGCCGAGCTCAGCGCCAATTCCACATCGTGGGTGGCGATCACCAGGGCGCAGGATTTACCCCTGGCCTGAAACACCGCCCAGAAGCGGCGACTGGCGGCATAGTCGATCTCCGAGGTCGGCTCATCGAGCACGATCAGTTCGGGCGCGCCGAGCAGGGCCTGCGCGGTCATCGCCTTGCGCCGGCCGCCGCCCGACAGATTGGCGAGACGTTCGTCGAGCTGTTTGACGAGCCCCAGTTCTTCGGCCACCGCGGCAATCTTGGCTGTCCGCCCGGGCAAGCCGCGCAAATCCACGCACAGGCTCAAGAACTCGCGCAGCGTGATGGCGAGGTCCAGATTGCGCTCCTGCGGACCGTAGCCGATCGCGCCCTCGCGGCGCACCGCGCGCAACGTGGGCACGCGGTTCCACAAGACCTTCCCCGCGCTGGGCTTCGTCGCACCTGCAACGGCCCGCAGGAGCGTGGTCTTGCCGGTGCCGTTGCCGCCGATCACGGCGAGCACGCCGCGGGTCCAGTCGAAGCTGACATTTTCGAGGATTTGCAGACGGCCTTCGCGCCGCCCAAGCTTTTCAACGCTCAACATGAGTATCAGCCCGATATCTTGCAGTCCGGCGGTTCAGTAGTGGGGAAATGAAGTAGTGGTTTCTTCGACACGCGCTCAAGGGATGTAGGAACGCAAAACGCATTTTCAATGCGGATACATGCCCGATAAGTGCCGGCTATCGCTGGTTCGCCATCTCAGCGATGGGTTGGCCGGAGGCAATTGGCCGTTCTGAGCGAGAATATTGCAAGCTTGGGGTTGGACTGATTTCCATGTGATGTCACATGGCTCATTTCCGGGCGCGCTTTCTTCGGACGCGCCATTCAAAAACTGAAATCTTGTTGTACCATCAACAGGTCCGGGGAGCTGAGAACGCGTGAGCATGCCTCTTCTTTTTCTCGCGATCGATGTCGCGACGATTGTTTGCAACGCCCTCCTCGGCGCTCGGATTCTCGCAAGCAATCCGCGTCTTAGAAGCGCACAACTGATCGCCCTGATCAGTTTCAACAGCATTTGCTATATCGTGCTCGGCCGCTACGACTATCGCTACTGGATCCCAGCACCCTACCATTTCGAGGTCGGTGGCTGGGAAGCCATTCTGAATTTCGCCCGCAATCTCACGCCGGGCTTGTTCATGGTGTTGTGTTTCACCATGTTCGCGGACCGGCGCCGGTTTCCGCGCTGGTTGCTCGGCCTCTTCGCCGTCCAGATGTTTCTCGAAGTACCCGTACATTGGCTGATGCCGGCCGGATGGCAGTTTGAGTTTCTCGCGACCCAGACCGTGCCCACCGTCCTGCAAACGGTTTTTGCGGGATACGCGATCTACTGGATCCTCGCCGATTGGCGAGCCGACCTGGTTGAAACACGGCGCCTTACGCGAGCGCTTGTCGTTTTCGTCATCGGGTTAAACATCATCGCTTCGAGCCTCCTGCTGCGCGTGGTGATCAGTCCGGACAACATTGCCAATTACTACACGCATGTGGCGTTGATGGTCGGCAATCTGGCGGTCGTGTCGTTCCTCTTGCTCCGTCTCGATGGGCGCGACCTGGCCCGCTATCTGGATCCGGTCCATGCCCGTGCGCAATCCACCGTTGCGCCCAAAATCGCCGATCTCGAGACAGCGGCCTTCCTGTCAAGGCTCATGGCGCTGTTGGAGATCGAGCACATCTACCGCAGACCGAGCCTGACGTCGAAGGACCTCGCGAATCTGGTGGGGCTGCCGGAATACCGGTTGCGCAAGCTTATCAACGAGGAGTTGGGCTACCAGAACTTCAATGCCTTCCTGCACGAATACCGCGTCAGGGAGGCCTGCCAGCAGCTTCGCGATCCGGGGCTGCGGCGAATCCCCATCCTCACCATCGCGTTGTCGGTGGGATACCAGTCGATCAACACATTCAATCGGGGATTTCGAGACTTTATGGACATGACCCCGTCGGCCTATCGGTCGCTGGAGACCGTCCCGGCCCCCCCGGCACCACGAAAAGTCGCGCCAGAAACCGAATAACGGTCCCAATTTCAGAAAATGGAGAGAGTTGTCGAGAAATCGGCAAGCCATACCGCCGTCCGTCTGGCAGGTGAGCGTGAGTTTCGACGCTTTCCAGGATGACGGACCCATGACCGACCAAAGCCAGCCTGTCGTTCGATTGACGAACGTCACCAAGAACTATCGTGCCGGGAAGACCGAGGTGCGTGCCTTAAGGGGCATCTCGCTCGGGATTGCAGCCCAGCGCTTCACCATGGTGGTGGGCCCATCGGGCAGCGGCAAGACCACACTGCTCAATCTCGTCGGTTGCATCGACGCGCCGACCTCCGGCGTGGTTGAGATCGCCGGTCAGCAAATCGCGACCCTCAAGGATAATGCGCTGTCGGATTTCCGAGCGCGCAACATAGGCTTCATATTCCAGGGCTTCAGCCTGATCCCGGTCCTCTCGGCCTATGAGAATGTCGAATACCCCCTGTTGCTGACCGGCATGTCCGCGCCCAAGCGGCGACAGGCGACCCTTGCCATGCTCGAGGCCGTGGGCCTGATGGATCAGCGCCGGCAGCGCCCCAACGAACTCAGCGGCGGCCAGAAGCAGCGCGTCGCCATCGCCCGTGCCCTGGTCAAGCATCCGGCGATCGTTCTCGCGGACGAACCGACCGCCAATCTCGATTCCAAGACCGGCGCCGGCATCATCGCGCTGATGCGCAAGATGCAGGCGGACGCGAACACCACGTTCATTTTCTCCACCCATGACGCGCAGCTCATCCGTCACGCCGACGAGATTTTCGCGATCCGCGACGGCGAGCTGGCAAATCACACGATCGAGGCAACGCCATGATGTTCAAGATCGCCTTCCGCAATATCTTCCGCAATGCGCGCCGCTCCATCATGACGATCCTCGCCATCGCGATCGGCGCCGCCGCCATGCTCGTGTTCGGGGCCTATTCGCAATACGACCTCTATGTCTTGCAGACCTCCACCGTCGCGCGCACCGGCCATTTGCAGGTCTACCGCAAAGGTTTCTTCGATTTCGGCTCCGGCAATCCCGCGATCTGGGGCATGGACGATTACAAGAACGTCCTCAGGCTCATCAAGACCGATCCCGTCTTGGCGCCGATGATCGCGGTAGCGACGCCCGTGCAGTTCCTTACCGGCATCGCCGGCAATCCGGTGAACGACGAATCCAAGACCTTCTTCGCCACCGGATTCATCCCATCCGACCTCGCGCGCATGAAGCTGTGGGACGAATATGGCGCCCGCGGCGATTCCGCTTCCGCCGAGGACCTTGCCGACAATGATCCAACGCTAGGCGTCATTGGTATCGGCTTTGCGCGCATCTTGGGACTCTGCGCCCCGCTGCATGTCAGCGGCTGCCCCAAGCTGCCGGTCGGCAAACCGGCTCAGACCAGCGCTGCGGATTTGTCGACGCTGCCTCGCCAGGACTTCAGCGCGCTGAGCACGGCCGACGCCCCAACCACCCCGGCACAAGCAGGTCCGCCCACCATCAATCTGCTGTCATCCACAGCGGGCGGCGCACCGAACATCGTCAATCTCAAGATCCGCCATGTCGAATATCAGGCTGCCCGCGAGATGGACGACAACTACATTGCCATGCACCTGGCTCAGGCGCAGCAACTGGTCTATGGCCGCGGCGAGCACAAGGTCTCGGCCATCATCCTGCAACTGCATCGCACCGAGGACATCCCTGCCGGCCGCGCCCGTCTCGCCGATTTGTTCGCGCAGCATCGCCTCGACCTCGACGCCCACGATTTCTTCGAGATCAATTCCTTCTACGGCCAGGCCGAAGGCTTTTTCAGCGCGGTGTTCTCCTTCATCGCCGTAATCATGGGTGTGGTCGTGCTCTTCACCGTTTCCAATGCGATGAGCATGAGCGTCGTCGAGCGCACCGACGAGATCGGCACCACGCGCGCCCTCGGCGTCCGCCGCAGCGGCATTCGCACCCAGTTCCTGCTGGAGGGCGGCATGCTGGGTATCCTGGGTGCGACGCTCGGCGTCACCCTGGCGTTCGCGGCGACGATGGCGGTCAACAATTCCGGTCTGACCTGGACGCCGCCGGGCGACTCCCATCCCATCGCTCTGAAGCTCTACCTGACGGGCGCGACACAGTTGATCGTCACGGTCTGGCTGGTTCTGACCGGCGTCGCGACGATTGCCGCCTTTCTCCCCGCCAACCGCGCGGCGCGGCTCGCCGTCGTCGACGCGCTGCGGCACGTGTGAGATCGCCATGCGAAAAATTCTTTCCACATTGCTGCTGCTGCTGTTTTCGACCGCGGCGCGTGCCGAGAGCGCTCAGGACATCGTTGCCGGCGCCGATTCGGTGCGCAATCCGCAGCAGCCGTTTCGCCTGACGGTGACGGACATCGCATACAATGCCGGCAAGCCGACCGACAAGAACGTCTTCAGCGTCTATTCCAAGATCGATCCGGCGACCCGCCAGTTCCGCGATCTGGTGATCTATATCGATCCGCCGCGAGACGCCGGCAAGATGGTGCTGTTTCGCGGCAATGTGTTGTGGTTCTACGATCCCGCCTCCAAGGACAGCATCCGCATCCCGCCGCAGCAGACGCTGACCGGACAAGCCTCGGCGGGCGACATCCTCACCGAGAACCTGGCGATCAATTACACCGCGACGCTGATCGGCGACGACACCATCGACGATGCCGGCCGCCAGAAGCGCGACTGCTGGCATCTCGATCTGAAGGCCGCGAACGACGGCGCCACCTACAACCGCGTCGAATACTGGGTGGAGAAATCCACTCACTTCCCGATCAAGGCGAAGTTCTATTCCGACAGCGGACGTCTCCTGAAGATTCTGTACTACCGCAACTTCGTGATGGGCTTGGATCGGGTACGGCCCGCGCAGGCGGTCATCATCGACGCGGTCGACAGCGCCCTGGTGACCACCGTCGACTTCTCGGATTCGCACTATCAGGACATTCCCGATTCCTGGTTCCAGCGCGACTATCTCCCGCATGTGAAAGCGCAGTGATGCGCAAGAGATTGCATGCTGTGGCTTGCGCCGGCGTCTTCATGTGCGTCTCACCGGCAAACGCCGACGACGGCAGCGATCTCGACCGCATCCCGCCCGCCGCGAATGAACAAGTGGCGGCGACGGATGCTGCAGCCGGTGCGTCGCGCGCCCTCTACCTGCAGGATGATTTTGCGCTCTACGCCCATCGCGCCGCACTGGCCGTGCCGCTGCCGCCATCGACTGCGCCGTCCTGGGAGGAGCGCCTGTTTCTCGACGCCCGCGTCGACTGGAAGTTGAGCGACACATTGAGTCTCGTCTACAGCGGGCGCTTCAATTTTCGCGCCGAAGACGATCTGCCGTTCCCGAGTCACGAAAACATCCGCCACGATTTCCGCGAAGGCTATGTCGCCTGGGAGATTGGCGACGGCGCTTTCGCGGAACTCGGCCGCATCAATCTCAAAAGCGGCGTCGCGCTGGGCTTCAACCCGACAGATTTCTTCAAGACCCGCGCCGTCGTCGAGCCGTTGACCGCCGATCCGTCCGTTCTGCGCGAAGATCGGCTCGGCACCGTCATGCTGCTGGGCCAACGCGTCTGGAACGGCGCCGCGCTGACCGTCGCGTTGGCGCCGAAACTCGCGTCCGGCAGCGCGATCTATTTCAACGACAACCTACCCGGCTTTGATCCGGTTTTCGACCGCACCAACGCGCAGGCGCGCATTCTCGTCAAAGCCAGCGTGACCCTGTTCGACGATGTCAGTCCGGAATTTCTCTTCTACAACGAAGCCGGCCGCAACAGCTTCGGCCTCAACCTGACGCGGGTATTCGGCCAGTCCATCGTTGGTTATGTCGAGTGGGCCGGCGGAACGCGTGCGAGTCTGGTTCACGACGCATTGGTCTTCGGCCGCGCCACGGGGACGCTGCCGCCGGCGGCTCCGTCGATTATTCCGCAAAGCGCCGCGCGGTCGTTTCAGAACGATTTGTCGATCGGTGCGTCTTACGCGACCGCGGCCGAGATGAGCTTCAATCTCGAATACCATTATCACCAGGCTGGTTTCTCGGACGCCGATTGGCAGAACTGGTTCGCGGCCGGCGCTGTCGGCGCCCCGGCGCGCGGCGCTCTGTGGTACATCCGCTCCTTCGCCGCCGACCGGCAGGAGCCCTTGTCGCGCAGCAGCCTCTTCTTCCGCGCAAGCTGGCAGGACGCCTTCGTCCACGATCTCGCACTGAGCGCCTTCGTCGATGCCGACACGCGTGGCGGCTCCGGCATCGCGCAATTGAGCGCGGACTATTACGCGTCAAGAGACTGGACGATCGGCGGCCTGGTGGACGCGACCTTCGGCGGGCGGCGCTCGGATTTCGGCAGTCTTCCCGAATCCACCAATGTGCTTGTGAAGGTCTCACATTATTTGTAAGTACTCATGGAACATGGCGTCCTGGGCGGCGATCTCGACGCACCGTCGCGCGATATCAAACCGAAGGTCCGTCTTCTCAGCGCGAAGCCACCTCTATCGACGCATTGGCTAAGCGCTCCGGCATGGACCGCGGGCGCTGGAACGCTTCGGCCAGATCGATTCCTCGCTGGCCCGGAAGTATGAAGGCACCGGCCTCGGCCTGCCGCTGACCAATGAGATGGCGAAGTTGCATGGCGCCACGCTGGGCATCGCCAGCGAGCTTAACGCCGGCACGACGGTGACCATCCAATTCCCCCCCGAGAGCGTGATCGGCGCGGCGACTTTGCAGGCGCGCGCTTCCTGAAGGGCCGGTTGCCGTCGCGGCGTTGCGCAGCGTAGATCCTCAGATGGCGGCGAGCATCGCTTTCAATAAAGACGAACATGATCGGCGCGAGCAGAAGAACCGCAACATGCGTGACGCCGGTCTACAGTGAAAATCTCACATGAGACGGCAAAAGTCTCATACCGATAACGCTTCGTTCCGATTCCGCGCTCTAAGTATTTGAAAACTGGTACAGTTGGGTGGGTTCGAACCACCGACCTCCGGATCCACAATCCGGCGCTCTAACCAACTGAGCTACAACTGCACGTCTGACAAAAACGAGGGCCGGAAACTATGGCCCGGACCGGTCAAAAGCAAGGCGGCCTTAAGGGCTTATCACGTTTGTTAACCTCTCATTAACCCTCCCGGCGGCACCTTGCCAAGAAGCGGGAGGGTAGCCCATGCGGTATCGCAACGCGTTGATGGCGGCGGCTTTTTGGCTCCTTGGCGGCTCGGGCGCGGTCGCCGAGGACGGCGGCCTCATTGTGGGCCTGCGCGGCGCCATCGTCGAGGGCAACGACACCCACACGGCGGTGGCGGCTTCCGACCTGCGGGCCCATCCCTCCACCGGCCTGGGCGGCTCGTTCTATGCCGGCGCCCGTCTGGGTTACGGCTTTCGGCTCGAGGGCGAGGTTCTCTATCGCCACTTCACGCTCGATTCCCTGAACCTCGCGGGGGCGCCGCTGCCCAGCCGCAACGGCTACACTCAGATCGCGGCGCCGATGGCGAATGTGTTCTGGGATCCGCCGCTCCCGAACTTCGTGGTGCAACCCTTCATCGGCGCGGGCTTCGGCGGCGCCTATGTCGATTCCCATCTGCGCAGCGGCCCGACGCAAGTGTTCTCGGCCGACAATTGGCACTTCGCCTATCAGCTGATGGCGGGCGCCAGCCTGTCCCTCAGCCCAAATGCGCGGCTGACCGGCATGTACCGCTATTTCCGCGTCCAGGACGCCAGCTACACCTGCACCGTGCCGCTGGCACCGCCGACGGTCGCCGCCTGCCACGCCGACATGACGAACCAGAGCATCGATCTGGGATTGGAATTTGATATTTAGAGCGCGTTTGCCGCACTCACAACTGTCATGGCCCGCGAATGCGAGGGCTTTGCATAAGTTAGGTCTCGTGATTCAATTTGGCGAGGCTGAATCGGTGTTGGTTTGGATGTCGGAACGGAGAATCGGTCAATTGAGCTTTGCCGATGAAGCGGTGGCGGCTGCG
>DATCAT010000022.1:0-137218 GCA_036512455.1 Rhizomicrobium sp. | reverse complement strand
GCCGGCCTCTACCAATTCGGGCACCGCCGAAGCCGGCTACGGTTCGCAGATCGTGCCGCTGCACTATGTCGCCGCCGCCGAGATGCAGCGCCTGCTGGAAGGCATGCAGCCGGCGCAGGCCATCGTCCATGCCGACACCGGCCGCAACCTGCTCATCATCCAGGGCACGCAGCAGGAGCGCGCCGCCATCGTCGACGAAATCGCGCTGTTCGACGTCGACTGGCTGGCCGGCATGTCGTTCGGCCTGTTCACGCCGAAATACACCGATGCCAAGGGGCTGGCGCGCGAGCTCAACCAGATTCTCGGCGGCGTCGGCGGACCGCTTGCCGGCATCGTCAAGCTCATTCCCATCGAACGGCTCAACACCGTGCTCGTGATCTCGCCGCAGCCGCGCTATCTCGACCAGATGCAGCGCTGGATCGCGCGGCTCGACCGGCCGGGCGTCGGCAGCGACCGGCGCATTTTCGTCTATGCGGTGCAGAACGGCCGCGCCAGCGATCTCGCCTCGACGCTCAAGAAGGTTCTCTATGGCGGCGGCCACGATGCGAAAGGCGACAGCGGCGGCGACACCGGCGACACCACCGATCACGCCCCGCCTCCGGCGACGGGCGGACCGGCCGCGACAGCCCCGCCGCCGGCGCCGGCCGGCAACACCAGCCTGATCGACAATGGCGACAGTTCGGGCACGCCCGCCGGCGCCGCCACCATCACCGCCGATGAGACCAACAACGCCGTGGTGATCTACGGCACGCCTCAGGAATACGCGACCATCGAGGCTGCGCTGCGCCAGCTGGACGCCGCGCCGCTGCAGGTGCTGCTCGAAGCCGCCATCGCGGAAGTGACGCTAACCAACGAGCTGCAATATGGCGTGCAGTATTTCTACCAGCCCAACGGCGCCAACACGCTGGCGCTGTCCAATTCCAACTCGATCAATATCGGCCAGGTCTTTCCCGGCTTCTCCTACATGTTCAGCCAGGGCACCAATATCCGCGTCGTGCTGAACACGCTGTCGCAGGTCACCCATGTCGAAGTGATCTCGTCGCCCGAAATCCTGGTGCTGAACAATCACCAGGCGACGTTGCAGGTCGGCGACCAGGTGCCGATCGCCACCTCGCAGGCGGTCAGCGTGATCGGCGGCTCGTCGCCGATCGTCAACACGATCGAGTATCGCGCAACCGGGATCATCCTGAAGGTGACGCCGCGCGTCAATCAGGGCGGCATGGTGACGATGGAGATCAGCCAGGAGGTCAGCGACGTCGCCTCGACGAACACCTCGACGCTGGATTCGCCGACCATCACCCAGCGCAAGATCGACAGCACGATCGCGGTGCAGGACAACGAGACCATCGCGCTGGGCGGCCTGATCAAGGACTCCAAGACGCGCGGCAGCAGCGGCCTGCCTTATCTTTCGGAAATCCCGGTCCTCGGCGGCCTGTTCGGCACCAAGGACAACAAGATCAACCGCACCGAACTGATCGTCCTGATCACGCCGCATGTGATCGACAACCTGCAGAAGGCGCGCGCGGTGACCGACGAATTGCGGCGCAAGCTTCCGGCGCTGCAGACGCTGCTCGAGAAAAAATGAGCCGCCAGCGCGGCCTCGCCCTGGTCTCCGTCCTGTGGGGCGTCGCCATCCTGTCGCTGATCGCCGCCGCGATGCTGTCGGCCTCCGTGACCTCGGCGCATCTGGACCGCAATGGGTGGAACGCGGCCCGCGCCGGCAGCGTCGCCGACGAGGCGGTCAACCACGCCATCCTCTCGCTGCTGGACGCGCGCGCCAGCCGCCAGCCGCGCGTCGACGCCGCGCCGGTGACGCTCGCGATCGGCGGCGTGCCGGTGCGCCTGTGGATCCAGGACGAGAGCGGCAAGATCAATCTCAATTTCGCGCCGAAGGAATTGCTGCAGAGCCTGTTCGCCTCCGCCGGCCTGGAAAGCAGCGTCGCCGGCGCGCTCGCGGACCGCATCGTGGCGCGGCGTCCGGCCACAGACGGAACCGGCCCTCGCCTCGCCTTTCGTTCGGTCGACGAACTCCTGACCGTGCCGGGCGTCAGCGGCGCGCTCTATGCCCGCATCGCGCCGGCGCTCACCGTCTACGGCAAGGACTCCGCGATCAACGAGCAAGTCGCGCCGCGCGAGGCCCTGCGCGCGCTGCCGCAAATGGACGATCAGGCGATCGACCGGCTTTTCAAGGAACGCGATGAGAGGCACAGCGCGGCATCTGGCGACCAGAACAGCGCCACGAGCGTCCCGCTCGGCATCGCCGATGCCGTTTTCCTGGTGACGGCGGAAGCGCGGGTCGACGGCGCGCATGTCGTGCGGGTCGCCGCCGTCCAGTTCACCGGCGACGCGGCGAAGCCGTATCTGGTGCTGGCCTGGCGATAGCAGCGCCTATCCGGGAACCAGCGGCCCATACAGCCATACCAGCCAGGTCGCCGCCGCCAGCGCCGGGCCGAAGGCGAGCCGGTCGGTCGCTTTGAGGGCCTGCCCGCCGGCGCGGCGCGCCAGCACCAGCGCCAGCCCAATGAACGCGGCGTACAAGACCGTTGTTGGCAGGCCGCTCCACGACAGCCAGGCGCCGGACGCGGCCAGCAATTTCGCATCACCGAGGCCAAGTCCATCGCGGCCGCGCAGGCGGCGATAGATCTGCGAGAGTGCCGCGAAGACCGCGAAGCCGGCGGCCGCGCCGATGACATGATCGAGCAACGCTGTACGATCGATCGCGAAGGCGACGCAAAGCCCGGCCGCAGCCAGCGGCAGCGTCAGGACGTCGGGCAGAAAACCGGTCCGCCAATCGATCGCGGCGAGGGTCAGAAGCGTCCAGCCCAGGGCGCAGCTGGCGAGAAGTATCCATCCCGAGGTCACGAAGGCGGCCCACACGGCAAGCGCCAGCGCCGAGGCTTCCATCACCGGATGCAGCGGATCGATCTTCGCGCCGCAATGGCGGCAGCGGCCGCGCTGGATCGCGAAGCTCGCGAGCGGAACCAGTTCCAACGGGCCCAATGGCGCACCGCAGGAATCGCAGGCCGAGCGTCCCGACACCACCGTTCGGCCCTGTGCCAGACGCAGCGCGACGACGGCGAGGAAGCTGCCGATGAACGGCGCGGCTGCGACGGCGGCGATCTGGAAGGCGTCGATAGTCATGGCGCCTCCGGCGCTCAATCGACATCGACCGGCAGGTGGCCGGTGATCGTCGCCAGCTCGTTGCGCACCCGGCTCATCGGATAGGCATACATCAGCCGGTGTCCGTTCGGATCGAGATAGCCGAAGGTGATGCCGACCAGCCGCCCGGTCACCGCGTCGACCACCGGCCCGCCGCTGAAGCCCGGTCCCGCATTGCCTTCGAAGGTGAAGGCCGATTGCACCGAACAGGCCTGGCAGCGCGCCTCCACCGGCGCGTTGAGCGCGCGTACCACGCCCACTGCGAAGCGGACTTCGCCATGCGAGCCCTGGCCATAGGCGATGACGCGCTCGCCGACCGAGGGTGCGGCCGTCGGCGGTGCCAGGTTCTTGTCGACATGGAAATACAACAGGTCGTAGTTGCGCGATGTGCCGATCACGGCCACCGGGCCGAGATAGTCACCATTGTGCGCATTGGTGACGGCGACGCCCGGCGCGATGACGAACGCCGCGCCGCGATTTTCCATCACGACATAGGTCCGCCCCTCGAGCGGCATATAGGCCCGCGCGATCGTGTCGTTGAGGAAGCCGGCGGCGGGCTCGCCGGACGAGGTGGCGCATCCCGCCAGGGCGAGCGTCAGCAAACCCGCAATCGCAAAGCGCATGACCCGGATCAGAACGGTATCTCGTCGTCCATCTCTTCGCGCTGGAAGCTGGCCGGCGCTTCGCTGGCGCCGACGCGCTCGCGTCCGCCGTCGCCGCCGCCGCCCTTGGTGTCGAGCATCACCAATTCGCCGCGGAAATTCTGCAGAACGACTTCCGTCGAGTATTTTTCCACGCCGTCCTTGTCGGTCCATTTGCGCGTCTGCAGCGCGCCTTCGAGATAGACCTTGGAGCCCTTGCGCAGATATTTCTCGGCGACGTCCGCCAGGTTCTTGTTGAAGATCACGACTCGGTGCCACTCGGTCTTTTCCTTGCGCTCGCCGCTCGACTTGTCGCGCCAGGTCTCGCTGGTCGCGACCGAAAAGCTCACGATCGGATCGCCCGACGTCATGCGGCGCGTTTCCGGATCCTTGCCCAGATTTCCGATCAGAATGACCTTGTTGACGCTGCCCGCCATGACGTTCTCCTTCTTGCCTACTCAGCTTCCGTATCCGCCGCGAACCTAAGCCGCGCTCGGCCAAAGAACCACGGGCGCGCCGCGCGCTCCCTGTGCACATATTAGTTCATGATTTGTTCTTGTAGCAAGCCGGTAGTGTCTCAGTTTGAATTTTGACGGGATTGCCCGGTTTTCAGCCGGGGAATAGGGTCTGAAGGTGGCAAAGTCTTGGACGATTTTACATGGCGACCGACGGGAAATACGAGGTAACGGTGTCTCGGGTGGGCGACGGCTTGCACGACGATCCAGAGATGACCTTTCGGACTGACACTGTTGAACTCCGGACAGACGGGTCGCTCCACTTTTCCCAACGGAGCTTTGGGCCGTCAACTTGGGGTAGTTTTGAGATAGTTCGCGTCCCCTCCGCCGCGCTCGGAAAGCGCAGGGGCTAGGATGCCTAAAAGCCCCCAAGGACAAGCGCCCCCGCCGACGTGATCGGCGCTGCCGTTATGGTCGGCAGGATTGCGACCGGCGAGGCTGAGGATACTAAGCGGGATGCTGGGACCGCGAACCGCAAGGATGGACTCAAAGGGGCGTAAGGCGCGTGCCAATGCGCCGCTCCATAAGAGCCTGCGTACGTCACCTGCACAGGCCGCAGGCGTCACCGATGAATTGCTGAACATGTCCCATCTGTGTCAGCTTATCGACGCAGCGAGCCTGGCCAAGCCGCGCGGGCCGTACAAGAAGGCCGCGAATGAAGGCGAGAGAAATATTTGAAGCCGCTGTCCGGATCGTTGGATTCCTGACAGCGTTTCTTTCGCTCATTCGCTTCCTGAATGAGCTTCCTGATCTTTCCCGCTCATCGTCGGCCTTTGTGCTCGACGGACCGATCTACACTTGGCAAGCCTTCGCCATCGAATTTGTGATCGCCGTCTTAGGCGTCGCCCTCATGTTCGGCGGGCGCTTCGTCGCGGACGTTGTTTATGGCGGGAAAAATTCAAACTGAGACACTACCGGCAAGTCCCTATTCCAGGGGCCTCAGCCGCGTCACTTCGAGGTCGTGATCGATGGCCGCTTCGACCTGCTCCAGGAAGCGGACCGTGTGCGGCAGGTCGGCGTGCACCTGGAACGCCGCCTCGTCGGCCCATCGCGAGTGGATGTAGAACAGGCGCGCGTCGCGGGTGGAGCGGAAGTATTCGATCCCCAGGCAACCGGGCTCGGCACGGACGGCCGGCGCCGCCTCGCGCATCGCGGCCGCGATGGCGGCTTCCTGGCCCTCCCGGGCATGAAAGCGGACGATAGTATCCAGTTGCATGGGTTTCTCCTTCGACACCGGCCGGATTCCTACAGGATGCCTGTGCCGGCCGCTGTCAGCAGCGGCGCCGGCACCCTAAGATGGCGGCACGCAATCGAGCGGCGGCGCATGGCTCTCAGCAGACGACATTTCACCGCCGCCCTGATCGCGGCGCCGGCGATCCTGAGAGGCGCCCGCGCCGCGCCCCTGCCGCCGCCGCCGAACATCGCGCCGGACGACGCGACTCTCGTGTTCCCCGGCAGCAGCCTCTACGACAGCACCCTGCCCGCCTACAATCTGCGCACCGAATTGCGGCCCGCGCTGCGCGTGCTCGTCAAGACGGCGCGCGGCATGGCGCAGACCATCGACTGGCTCCGCGCCAGGAACATTGCCTTCGCGCTGCGCAGCGGCGGTCATTCCTTCGAAGGCTTCTCGCAAAGTACCAGCGTCGTCATCGACACGCGGCTGATGAACGCCATCGCGCTGGACGCGAAAACCAATGTCCTGTCGGTCGGATCGGGCACGTCGCTCGGCGATATCTACAAATTCGTCGCGCCGCGCGGCTTTGCCTTTCCCGGCGGCTCCTGTCCGCCGGTCGGCGTCTCGGGACATACGATGGGCGGTGGCTTCGGCCTGATCGCGCGCAGCCGGGGCCTCGCCTGCGACGCGCTCGCCGCGATCGACCTGATCGATGCCGACGCGAAAGCGGTATCGGCCGACGCGCAACAGAACGCCGACCTGTTCTGGGCCTGCCGCGGCGGCGGCGGCGGCACTTTCGGCGCGGCAACGCAGCTGCATTTCAAGCTCGAACCGGTCGGCGCCGTCGCTGTCTACAGCGCGACCTGGGCGCTGAAGACAAGTCAAGCCGCGTCCCTGTTCCGCGCCTGGCAGGATTGGGCGCCGAACGCGCCGGACGCGATCACCGGCATCTTCAAGATCTCACAACGCGGTGACGGCCGGATGTCGCTGCACGTCGCCGGCCAGTCGACCGGCAGCGTCTCGCAGCTGCGCCGCGAATTGCGCGCGCTGACCGATGCCACCGAGCCGAGCGTCGGCCCGACGATCTCGTCGATGAGCTACCTCTCGGCGGTCAACCATTTCTCGGGCGGCTGGGGCTACGAATCCCAATTCTCCAAGGGCAAGTCCGACTACATCACCCGCAAACTCGATGCCGCCGGAATCGACGCCCTGATCGGTGGCCTCGCCGCGCTGCCGGCGGGCGAAGTCATCGCGATCTGCGACGCCTATGGCGGCGCCATCGGACGCGTCGCGGACGACGCCACCGCCTTCGCCTATCGCGCCGGCACGCAGTTCTGCATCCAGTACTATACAAGCTGGGCCGGCGCCGCCGCTGGCGTCCGCCGCCTGCGCGACATCCGCAGCCTCTACGGCGCGATGCGCCCCTGGTCGGGCGGCGCCTATGTGAACTATTGCGACCTCGATCTCGCCGACTGGCAGCAGGCCTATTGGCGCCAGAACCTGCGGCGCCTGAAGGCGATCAAGGCCAAAGCCGATCCGGACAACGTCTTCCATCATGCCCAAAGCGTGCACTGAGCAATCACCGCTGCAAACGTTGCTGCCAAAATCCGGCCTGTCGCCGCGCTACAACCCCAGCTGATTGCTGGGGCGTTGCCCGTGCCGGCCGTTCTTGTTATGTTCCGATGTGATTCCCAGGACTTTCCGCAACTTGCGCTTTGATGGTTCCGTCACCAGATAAGCCGTTCGCCTTGCGCGGAACTCCAGGGGATCATGACAGTACGGCGGTTGCGGGTGTGGGGCCCGCCAGCCAAAGTGCGCGTTTGGACGAAGGTTTCGATACTCAATGCTCAAGAACATTTCCATCCGCGGCGCCCGCGAACACAATCTCAAGAACGTCGATGTCGAGATTCCGCGCGACACGTTGACGGTGCTGACCGGCCTGTCCGGCTCCGGCAAATCCTCGCTCGCCTTCGACACGATTTATGCCGAGGGCCAGCGCCGCTATGTCGAGTCGCTGTCGGCCTATGCCCGTCAGTTCCTGGAACTGATGCAGAAGCCCGATGTCGACCACATCGAGGGCCTGTCGCCGGCCATCTCCATCGAGCAGAAGACGACCTCGCGCAACCCGCGCTCGACCGTCGGCACCGTTACTGAAATCTACGACTATCTGCGCCTTTTGTTCGCGCGCGTCGGCGTGCCCTATTCGCCGGCCACCGGCCTGCCCATCGAGAGTCAGACGGTCAGCCAGATGGCCGACCGCATTCTGGCGCTGCCGGATGGCACGCGCCTCTTCCTCCTCGCGCCGCTGGTGCGCGGCCGCAAGGGCGAGTACCGCAAGGAACTCGCCGAGTTGCAGAAGAAAGGTTTCCAGCGCGTCAAGGTCGACGGCAAATATTACGAGATCGGCGCGGTGCCCGCGCTCGACAAGAAACTGAAACATGACATCGAGATCGTGGTCGACCGCATCGCGGTGAAGAAGGACCTCGGCAACCGCCTGCCCGACTCCATCGAGACCGCGCTGGGCATCGCCGACGGCCTGGTCATCGCCGAATATGCCGACGAGAAGGAAAAGGACGGCTCGCCGAAACAGCTTCTCATGTCGTCGAAATTCGCCTGCCCGGTGTCCGGCTTCACGATACCGGAGATCGAGCCGCGGCTGTTCTCGTTCAACAATCCGCATGGCGCCTGCCCGGCCTGCGACGGCCTCGGCACCCAGCTCTACTTCGATCCCGCACTTGTCGTGCCCGACGGCACGCTCACCCTGCGCAAGGGCGCCATCGCGCCCTGGTCGAAGGGCTCGTCGCCCTACTATCTCCAGACGCTGGAGGCGCTCGGCCGCCACTACAAATTCTCGCTTAACGAGCCCTGGGAAGACCTGCCCAAGCGCGCCAGGGAAATCATCCTGCACGGCTCGGGCGAGGAGGAGGTCAAGTTCATCTATGACGACGGCCTGCGCCGCTACGAGACCAAGAAGGCGTTCGAAGGCGTCATTCCCAACATGCAGCGCCGCTTCAAGGAAACCGATTCCGCCTGGGTGCGCGAGGAACTCGAACGCTTTCAGGACACCAGCCCGTGCGACGTCTGCAAAGGCTATCGCCTGAAGCCCGAAGCGCTGGCCGTGAAGATCGGCGGCAAGCACATCAGCGAGGTCTGCAACCAGTCGATCCGCCATGCCGACGAATGGTTCCGCGACATCGATCGCAAGCTCAACAAGCAGCAGACGGAAATCGCCTCGCGCATCCTGAAGGAAATCCGCGCCCGGCTGAAATTCCTCAACAATGTCGGGCTCGACTATCTCACCTTGGCGCGCGCTTCCGGCACGCTGTCGGGCGGCGAGAGCCAGCGCATCCGCCTCGCCTCGCAGATCGGCTCCGGCCTGACCGGCGTTCTCTATGTGCTCGACGAACCTTCCATCGGCCTGCACCAGCGCGACAACGAGAAGCTTTTGGAGTCGCTCAAGGGCCTGCGCGACATGGGCAACACCGTGATCGTGGTGGAGCATGACGAGGAAGCCATCCGCACTGCCGATCACGTCATCGACATGGGCCCGGGCGCCGGCATCCATGGCGGCCACGTCGTCGCCGAGGGCACGCCCGAAGACATCATGCGCAGCCCCAAGAGCCTGACGGGCAAATATCTCACCGGCATCGAGCAGATTCCGCTGCCGGCGCGCCGCCGCAAGCCGGTGCACGACCGCTGGCTGAAAGTCGTCGGCGCCAAGGGCAACAACCTCAAGAACGTCACCGCCGCCTTCCCGCTGGGCACGCTGACCTGCGTCACCGGCGTCTCGGGCGGCGGCAAGTCGACGCTGACCATCGAGACGCTGTTCAAGGCGACGTCGCGCAAGCTCAACCAAGGCCGCGAGCATCCCGCCGCCCACGACCGCATCGAGGGCCTGGAATTTCTCGACAAGGTCATCGACATCGATCAGAGCCCGATCGGGCGCACGCCGCGTTCCAACCCGGCGACCTATACCGGTGCCTTCACGCCGATCCGCGACTGGTACACCGAGCTGCCGGAGTCCAAGGCGCGCGGCTATCAGCCGGGGCGCTTCTCCTTCAACGTCAAGGGCGGGCGCTGCGAGGCCTGCCAGGGCGACGGCGTCATCAAGATCGAGATGCACTTCCTGCCCGACGTCTATGTGCAGTGCGATGTCTGCAAGGGCAAGCGCTACAACCGCGAGACGCTGGAAGTGAAATTCCGCGACCATTCCATCGCCGACGTGCTCGACATGACAGTCGAAGCCGCCGCCGACCTGTTCAAGGCGGTGCCGTCGATCGCCGAGAAGATGGAAACCCTCAAACGCGTCGGCCTCGGCTACATCCAGGTCGGCCAGCAGGCGACGACCTTGTCCGGCGGCGAGGCGCAGCGCGTCAAGCTCAGCAAGGAGCTATCGCGGCGTGCCACCGGCCGCACGCTTTACATCCTGGACGAACCCACCACCGGCCTGCACTTCCATGACGTCAAGAAGCTGCTCGAGGTCCTCCACGAACTGGTCGACAACGGCAACACGGTGGTGGTGATCGAGCATAACCTCGAAGTCATCAAGACCGCCGACTGGATCGTCGACCTCGGCCCCGAAGGCGGCGACGGCGGCGGCGAACTGATCGCGGCGGGCACGCCGGAGGATGTCGCGAAAGTGGCGCGGAGCTATACGGGGCAATATCTAAAGGCGCTCCTCAAGGGCCGGGCGCCAGAGAAGGCGGCGAAGAAACTGAAGGCGGCAGAGTGAAGCTTTTCAAAACGCCTAGCGTCGGACGCAAAGATATTGCTCGATGGCAAATGTATCCTTATGGTTGCATCATAGTTTGCAAGAAATTTATTCCCCGATAGAGAAGTTTGATGGCGAAGCGGCAATCAAAAACTCCCGAACGCGAACAACTGAAGGAGTTAGCAAAACAACGACCCTCATTATCGGCTTCGTCGAAAGCTTCAGTTTTCATCAGTCACGACAGCAGAGATGCCGACATAGCGGAAGCCTTTGCCAACTTGCTATCTGACGTTAGTGCCGGGATGCTCAAGTCGTTCCGCTCATCGGATAAGGTTGGATCGTCCGGCATAGCCTACGACGTTGAATGGTATGCCGCCATAATGTCTAAGCTGGATGACGCCACAGACGTGGTGGCGTTGCTCACCGAGAACAGCGTCGAGCGGCCATGGATTCTTTACGAGGCCGGCGTCGCGAAGGGAAAACTGAATACCAATGTTCTTGGAATTGCGCTGGGCATCCCGTTGGAACAGGCTACTACGACAGGACCGTTTGGACAGTTTCAAAATGCCGATGGCGACGAGGGTTCACTAACCGGCCTCGTGATGCAACTTGTAAAACGAAATCTCGATGCGGATCCAAGAGAAGAAGCAATTAGAACTCAGGTGCGCGCATTTTTGGCGAAGTTGAAGGAACTACTTGCCAAGCGCGGTAGCGGAAAAAAGGCGCTCCCCGCCGTCAGCGAAGAACAGACCGCTGCAAAACTCTTTGAAGAAGTTAAAGCAATGGTTCGCGACTTGCCAGATCGGGTCGACGATCGAGTACGGATGGCCTCCAAGCGTGGACCATTTAGGGGAAAGCGCCGCTTTCATCCGGGCATGATCGAAGAATTCATGTTTCACCCTGAAATGGAGAAGGGTGACCAAGCGGCAGCGTCGCTGCTGGTGTTTCTCTCCATCATAAGAGACGATCTTCCTTGGATCTACGAAGCGGGGATCGAATTTTACAGGGCTACGCAGTCTGGCAACACAACGCTCGCCGAAAAAGCTCACAAGCAATTCCGACTGATCGCTGAAACTACTTCTCACGGGCCTTTCTTCCATGAAATAATCCGTCCCGACGATGGTGACGCATTTTTTCTAATGCGGCACATGCCAGAAATGATCGAACGGCTCATTTCAAAAGTACAAATACCGCATGCAGGCTCAGCAAAGGCGAGCCGATCAAAGATTGAACACGGCGTGCCAGACAACGACGGTCCCAAGGGAAAGCAAGCCAAATAGAAAGAAATGTGGTAGCGTGCCCCATGACCGTCGAAGAGATCGAACGAGCCGTCGCCAAGCTTCCCGCCGAAGACCTCGCGCGGTTCGCGGCTTGGTTTACCGAGTTCGAGATCGCCCAGTTCGCGGAAGACGGCGTCTACCATCCCACGGAAGAAGAAAAAGCCGGGATCGAGCGCGGACTGCGCGATGCGGCGGAAGGCCGGTTTGCAACGGCTGAAGAGGTTGCCGAGACTTTTGCGAAGTTTCGCAGGCCGTGACGGTCGTCTTCACAACCGGCGCACGCACCGATCTTGAAGAGATACAGTCCCATACAAGACAGCACTACCCCGCTCAGTTGGTGGCGCTTGAAAAGCGGATCAGCGCCGTTATCGCCCGAATTGAACGGTGGCCGAAGAGTGCGCCGATGGCGTCGGGTTATCCCGGCGTCAGAACCGTCCTGCTGCTGCGATATCCATTCAAGATCTTCTATCGGGAAATTTCCGGCGGTGTTCAGATTCTGTTTATTCGTCACACATCGAGAAACCTGCCGTGATCTCGACGGTCCTGCAGATACCCACCGCCGCTGCCGTGCTCCCTTAAATCATGTTCCAGCGCGTCGTCAGTTCTCCGGAAACAACTCCGCCCGCCACGCCTCCAGATCGTAATAGTCGAACAGCAAGTGTTCGATGCGGGCCAGTTGCGTCGGGCTCAGTCGCGCGCGGCCGCGACCGTCCTCGCCGCGGTTGAAGCGATGCTGGTGGCGTTCCTGCCAGGCCGCGTCGACCGCAAGTTGGCAAACCTTGACGGAATGGGGCAGGCCGCAATGGTCGAGCAGGGTCTGCAGCACATAGACCGGATCGTGCAACAGATCGGCATAGCGCAACACGCAGACGCGTCCCGGGGCCTCGCGCGAATAGTCCAGCCAGGTTGCGAAATAGCTCGCATACCAGGGCATGATCGTGTCGATCATGAAATCCAGCTTGGTCTCGTCGCCCATGGATGCAAAGTGCGAGGGAATCGAAGCGTTCAGCCAAAGGCTCGACGACGCCGGCTCGGCCGCCAGCATGTCCAGATACGAGACCAGCATGTCCGGTACGCTGCGGAGCATGATCGCCGGGCGTAGATCGAACGCTTCGATGAAGTGCCGGTTGGCAGGCAACGCCTGCATGTGGACATGCGTCACGAGCGTGTGGTCGGGAAAACCGCCGGCCAGGTAGAGAATGTAGACCGGGAAATAGGGCGTGGCGTCGCGCCCGCCTTGTGCATGCACGACGCGTGTGAGTTGTCCGTCAACGGCGTAGATCGCGGCCATTCGCAGGAATGTGCCGGCGGCCTTGGGCGCGAACGCCAGCATCACGGAAGCCCGGCGCTTTCCCAGAGACCGCAGATAAGACGCTTGTTCGGGCTCGAACGCGCCATCGTTGCTCGGAAGCATGAACACCGAGGCGGCGGCCGCAACGTCGATTTCATTGGCCATTTTTTGGGCGATCGCAATCGAGTCGCGCTCCGTTATCGACCCGACGCCCGTGCTCTGTTAGTTACACATTGGCCATCTGTCGCAGATGTCCCGCGCCTTTGATGTCATGACAAATTGAGATAAGCGCCGATCGAACATGACGAGCAATTCACAAAATCTCCTGATCGCCGTGATCACCCGCGTCCTCTCCGCCGACGCCCGTATCGAATCCGCCTGGTTGTCTGGCAGCCTCGGCAAGGGCGCTGGCGATGCGTTCAGCGATGTCGATGTCACGGTGGTAGTGCCGGATGGCCCATTCGACGAGGCGCTGGCCGCCTACTGCGCCGATCTCTCGGCCATCGCGCCGGTCGTGTTCAGCCAAGTCGTGCATGGCCGCGTCGTCAATTGCGTCACGTCCGATTGGCAGCGTTTCGATCTCACCTTCGTCAAGCCGCGCGAATTCGCCGCGATGCCGCTCGGCGGGGTCAAGGCGCTGTTCAATCGCGGCACTGCGCTCAGACCGCCCGCGCCGGACGCGCCTTACAAGCCCTCGGCGCAGCGCATCCTGCAGCTTGCCAACGAGTTCATTCGCATGCTCGGCCTGTGTCCCGGCGCCATGGGGCGCGAGGAGTATATCCTGTCGCAGGAAGGCAGCGGCATCATGCAGCGCCTGACGATCGATCTGATGCTCGAGCGCAACGGTCTCAGCCAGATCGCGCGCGGCGGACACCTTCACCTGAACCGCTTGCTGACTCCCGAGCAGCGCCGCCAGCTGGAGGCGCTGCCGCCGTTCGCGGCAACGCGCGAGAGCGCTCTGGCCTCGCTGCAGGCGCTGGCCGCGATCTTCCTGCCGCTCGCCAAGGAACTCGCGGCCGAAACCGGCGCAACCTGGCCGTCCGCGTTCGAAGAGGCGACGCGCCGGCATCTCGCCCGCGCACTCGATCTTAAGATCTAGATTTGGCGCCGGCTACGCCGCCCTGGCGTGGTGGTGATGACCGTCGCCATGGCCGTGATCGTCATGGCCATGTCCATGATCGTCGTGGCTCTTGTGGCCGTGGCCATCGTCATGCCCATGACCGTGATCGCCATGACCGCCGTGACCGTCGTCGTGACCATGGCTATCGTCTTCTTCATCCTCGTCATGGCTCTCGCCATGACCATGCGCCTCGTCATGGCCGCCATGACCGCCGCCATGGCCATCGTCGTGGCCATGATCCTTGTGGCCGTGCCCTTCGTCGTGGCCGTGCCCTTCGTCGTGGCCGTGATCGTCATGGCTGCCGTGGCCGTGTCCATCGTCATGTCCGCCGTGACCGTGCCCGTCATCATGGCCGCCATGGCCGTGATCGGGAACCGCAGGCAATGGCTCGTCCGAATGGCCGTGCCCGGGCGCCAGCAGCGGCGCCACCAGCGCGTCGTCGTCCTCCGGCTCCGCTTCCTCGTGGCCGGTGACGGTGCGATACGCCGCGGCCGTCGCGCCGGCGAACAGCGCCCCGCCGACCATCGCGCCGATGCCGGCCATGACCGCGATGACAAGCGCATGATCGGCGTAGAATTGCAGCAGTGCGTGCAGGCGCGGTACGCCCGGCGCCGCATGCGCAACGGCGGCCATCTCGCCGCCGAACGCGAAATACATCCCGCCCCAGACGAGGATCGCAATCGGCAGCAACACGCTAAAGAGAACCGCGAGAATGCGCCAGCCGCTGCCCCGCGCCAGACGCCAGCCGCGCCGGACGCTGGCGTGCCGCTCCACCGACGCAACGGCGTTCAGCAGGAAGCTCAGCTTCAGAACGGTCAACAGGAAGGCGATATCGAGCAGAACCGCCGCGATCACCGCGCCGATCAGCACCAGCGATTTGCCGCCGACCATCGGCACATGCGGAATTGTGGGGCCGTATTTGATCGCCGCCCCGATGCCGAGCACGATCACCGCAAGGGTTACCGCATAGAGCACCAAAGTCAGCGCCAGCAGGCGCAGCTGCGCGAAGATCAGCCGCGTCTCGCGCGGGCCGACGACGAAATGCGCCAGCAGGATGTCGTGCCGGATGCCCAGCGCTTCCTGCGTCAGGGAGATGCCCAGCACCGCGCGCACCACCAGCGACACGAAGCCGAGCCCGGCGGCCGCCGCGATGCCGCGCGTCAGCGTGGCTTGGTCATGGGTGAGCGGCGCCAGCCAGGTGACGGCATTCTGAAGCCAAAAATAATATCCGGTCGCGTAGAGCAATGCCGGCAGCCAGGCCGTGCCGATGATCTGGAAAAACCGCCCGAACAGAAACTCATAGGCGTGCGAAATACTTCTGCCGACCGGCACTTTTTCCATTACAGCCCCCAAAACGCCAATGCCCCGGACGGATCAATACCCGAAAAATGTCGCGCGCGCATGTGAAACGCATGCGACAGTCATGCAACAGCCGGTTGTGGAGGCGCCACGAGCTCCCAGCGAACGGCCAACACCCATGCCAGGCAGAACACCAGCGCCGAGACGTAGAAGGCCGCGCCGGGCAGGATGAACGGCGCCGCCGGGCTGACCCAGTAACCAAACAAACCCGTCCAAATCACGGGTCCGGCGATGCTCGTCAGGTTGGTGATGCTGGCCATGGCGCCCTGCAGCAACCCCTGTTCGCTGGCCGGCACGGCCCGCGACATCAGGCCCTGAATCGCCGGCTGGGCGACGGACCAGCCGAAGATCGCCAGCGGCATGATGCAGTACAGCATCCAGCCCCTTGTCATCGCGCCATAGAGGATGCTGATCACCACGCTGACAGCCAAGCCCATCAGAATGGCCCGGCGCTCGCCGATGCGCGGGATCAGGATGCGCGTGAAGCCGCCCTGCCCCACGACAAAAATTACGCCGACCACGGCCAGCGAAATGCCGACCTCCGTCGGACCCCAATGGAAGCGGTAGCCGGTATACAGCACCCAGACCATTTCCGCGGTGCGGTTGGCGAAGGTCGCCAGCACGAAGACCACCATCAGGGCGGCGATCGAAGGATAGCGGCCGATCGCGCGCAAGGCGCCGATCGGATTGGCGTGGGTCAGCCGGAAGGCCCTGCGGTTTTCGCTGGCGAGCGATTCGGGCAGGGCGAAATATCCAAAGACGAGATTGGCCAGGCACAGAACGCCCGCCGCCAGAAACGGCAGGTGCAGATCGATGCCGCCCAGCACGCCGCCGATCGCCGGGCCGGTGATGAAGCCGAAGCCGAACGCCGCGCCGATCAGTCCGAAGCTCTGGGCGCGTTTCTCCGGCGGCGTGATGTCGGCGAGATAGGCACCGGCCGTCGTGAACGAGCCGCCCATCACACCCGCCAGAAGCCGCGCCAGCGCCAGCACCGCCAAGCCCGGCGCGACCGCCATCAGCAGATAGGACAGCGCCGAGCCGCCGAGCGACGCCAGCACCAGCGGCCGGCGCCCGAAACGGTCCGACAGCGCGCCGAACAGCGGCGCGAAAAAAAACTGCATCAGCGAATAGGCCGAGGCCAGAAGTCCGAAAATATAGGACGCGCGCGGCACATCGCCGTGCTCGAACTGCTGCACCAGCTTGGGCAGCACGGGATAGGCGAGCCCGATCCCCAGCATGTCGATATAGACGACCGCCAGAACCAGGATCAGTCGGACGTTGCGCAAATCCGTTTTTCCGTAAATTTCGGCAACTCAGCCGCGCTTATCCAACTCCGTTCGACGACAACATCGCCTTGCCGGACAACACACGATAGGCGAACGCCGCGGGCGCGAACAGCAACCCGTACATCAAAGGCGAGACGACGAAACTCAGACCCATCAGCAGCGGCATATGCGCTTGCAGGGCGCGCATCTGGCCGGCCATCTGGTGCAAGCTGGCCGCGGCATTTTTCTGCGCGGCCGCGTCCGGAACGAAGAATGCCGGCCCCATGATCGCGCTTTCCGCGATACCCATAATGAGGATGATCGGCAGCAACGTCGCGAGGCTGACGGCGAAAATCCGCCAGAAATTGCCCTTGGTGAGTTCCCAGCTGCGGCTCAGGCCGAATTCGCGCCCATCCAGCACCGACGGAACCAGCAGAAAGCTGAGCCGCGTAGCCAGATAGATCAGGGCACACAGGCCGGCCAGCGCTGCCAGCGCGACACCAAGTATCATGGCCGGCGCCGGCGCGGCGGACGACGCGGCGGAAACCGCCAAGCCCGCGCCGGCCGCGGCGATCGCGAAGATGAACACGAACAGCACCAGCAGCATGTAGAGCCCGAAGAAGCCGCCGAACACGCGCAACTCCGTAGTGCCGAGCGAGAAATGGGCAAAGGCCGGACCCTTGCGCAGGCCGAGCGCCTGCTGGGTGATCGCGACCCCGATCATGGCGAGCAGGATCATGGTCAGCACCGCCAGCAGCAGGGGATACAGCACCTGCGCGCCCGCCGGCGGCACGCCGCTCTCGAAGCTGTCGGCCAGCGCCTGGTAATAGCCACCCAGCACGAAGAAGCTCGCGACCGCGTTGATCAGCGTGGGAATCCAGATCAGCCCGATGACGGTTCCGATTTGTCCGAACGTGAAGGCGTAGGCGTATTGAATGGTCTGGCCTACGGGAAGTTTGTTCATGCCGGAACCTTTGCTGGCGGCGGAGCGATATCGTCTCCGCCGGTGACGAGATTATAGGCGTTGGCGATCGCGCCGGCCGTCAGGCCTGCGGCAATCACCACATGGAACAGGTACACCACCGCCAGATACGGCCAGACGCGCCGCAAGGCGTCCAGCATCGCCGGGACGAAGTGCTTGATCTCGTCGGGCGTCGCGCCGGGTTGCAGCATCATCGAGCCTCCGGCCATTTGCAAAATCGATGTCTCGATCGTTTGCGCCGCAAGACCGACGGGAATCGTCACGATCAGCCAAATCCCGACGATGCGCCAGAAATTGCCGCCGCCCAGATGCCAGGACCGCCGGATGCCGATGTGATTCTCGGCCACGACGACCGCCGGCAGGAAGAAATACACGCGGACGATCGCGTAGATGAACCAGATATAAGCCGCGATGACCAGCAGGACCGTGATCGGCACTTCGGCGGGCTTGGCGAACTTGTCCAGCGCGAACCAGATCAGCGCGACGCCGCCGGCGACCGCGATGATCATTCCCATGCCGAGCAGCATGACCAGGAAATACGAACCGATCAGGCGCCACACCTGGGAGCCCAGCGAAAAGAACACGAACACCGGTCCAGGATGTTGGCCGAGCGCCTTGCGCATCAAGCCGACCGTGACCATGGCCGATACGGCGAGCACTGCGGGTATCAGGATCGCCTCGGCGGAGAACAGCGCCGTCAGGAAGCCGCGGAGCTTGGACGGGTCGGGTTTGCCGCCCATCGTGCTGAACATCTCAAGCAGGTGCGGCCCGAAATTGTACAACACAGCTGCCGCGAGGACGCCAAACAGCAGATAGGGGAACCAGCCGATGCCGATGATCGACAGGATGTTCGTGAAGGTGAAGCGATAGGCGCTGGAAATCGTTCGTTCAAACGGTATCTTCATGGTAGGTCCCCCGGCGAAGCGCCTCGACAAGCAACCGTATCTTAGGTTGCGCATTCCGCAACGGCAATTGATGCGCCGCCTTTGCTGCAATGCCGCGAACCGTCGCGCGCCGTGACATATTCGCAAGGTGTCGGTTAAGGTCGCGGCCAGACGAGCGAGGCGCCGCGATGGTTTTCAAGGAATACGGTTCGTACGACGCGCTCGGCCTGGCGGCGCTGGTCAAAGCCAAGAAGATCAAACCGGCGGACGTCCTGGAAGCGGCGATCGCGCGAGCCGAGGCGCTCAATCCGAAACTCAACGCCATCATATTCACGGCCTACGATGAGGCGCGCGCCGCCGCCAAGGGCAAGCTGCCCAAGGGCGCCTTCACCGGCGTGCCGATGCTTCTGAAAGACATGCGCGCCAACGTCGCGGGTTGGCCGACGCGCTCCGGCTCGCGCTATGTGCCGGCCACGGCGGCGGCAACCCAGTCCAACACGGTGACGCGCTTCAAGGCGGCCGGACTTGTTCCTTTCGGCAAGACCAATGTTCCGGAGTTCGGCATCCTGCCGACGACCGAGTGCAAGCTCTACGGCGCGGCGCACAATCCGTGGAACCTCGAACATTCACCCGGCGGTTCCTCCGGCGGGTCGGCGGCGGCGGTCGCGGCGGGCATCGTGCCCATCGCGCATGCGACCGATGGCGGCGGCTCGATCCGCATACCGGCATCGGCTTGCGGATTGGTGGGACTCAAATCGTCTCGCGGCCGCATCAGCCAGGGTCCCGAAGCCGCCGATGCCACCGGCGGCTTGTCGATGGACGGCGTCGTCTCCAAGAGCGTGCGCGACACCGCCGCCGCGCTCGATGCGCTGTGCGGCATCGACTACGGCGATCCCTATTTCGCGCCGCCGCCCGAAGGCTCTTATCTCGAAGGCATCAAGCGCAAGCCCAGGCGCCTGCGCATCGCCGTCAGCACCCGGATGATGAACGGCACGCCGCACGATCCGGACGTCACCGCCGCGGTCAAAGCCACCGCCAAATTGTGCGAGAGCTTCGGCCATCGCGTCGAAGTGACCGATCCGCCGATCGATGCCGGCGCGCTGGTCGACGCCTTCTCGACGATGTGGTGCGCGAACGTCGCCTATGTGCTCGATACGCTGCACCAGCAGACCGGCAAACCGCCGTCGCTGGACGTGGTCGAAGGCCTGACAATGGGCCTGTATGAGATCGGCAAGCGCGTCACGGCCGTGCAGCAGACCATGGCGCGCCAGACCATGATGCGCGCCGGACGCCAGATGGCGGCCTGGCACGAGACCTATGACTGCTGGCTGACCGCGACGCTCGGCCGCCCGCCGATGAAACTGGGCACCATCGACATCGACGAGACCGATATCCAGAAAGGCTTCGCGCCGAATTTCGGCTATGTGCCGTTCACCTCGATGCAGAATTCTACCGGCACGCCGGGCATCAACCTGCCGCTGAACTGGAGCAAGTCCGGCCTGCCGCTGGGCGTGCAATTCACCGCCCGCGCCGGCGGCGAGATGACCTTGCTCAAGCTTGCCGCCGAACTGGAAAAGGCGTCCCCTTGGGCGCAGCGCTATGCCGAATTGCACGCCACCTTGAGTTGAGGGTTTACCGATGTCCTTCGCCGAATATGCCGACTATGACGGTCTTGGCCTCGCCCAGCTCGTGCGCAGCGGCGCGGTGACGCCGCTCGAACTGCTGGAAGAAGCGATCGACCGCGCCGAGCGCCACAATCCGACGCTCAATGCCATCGTCCACAAGGCCTATGACGAGGCGCGCGGCGTCGCCAAGGGCAAGCTGCCCGACGGACCGTTCAAGGGCGTGCCGTTCCTGATCAAGGACATCTCGATGGGCGTCGCCGGCTGGCCGATGACCAATGGCAGCGCCCTGCTCCAGGGCTATGTCTCCGATGTCGACGGCGAGTTGTCGCGCCGCTACCGCGCCGCCGGCATGGTGCTGTTCGGCAAGACCAACACGCCGGAGTTCGGCATTCCCGGCACGACCGAAGGCCGCTTCCTCGGCAATTGCCACAATCCGTGGAATCCCAATCACAGCACGGGCGGTTCGTCCGGCGGTGCCGCGGCCTGCGTCGCCAGCGGCATCGTGCCGATGGCGCATGCCTCGGACGGTCTGGGCTCGATCCGCATCCCGGCGGCGCAGTGCGGCCTGTTCGGCATGAAGCCGACGCAGTTCCGCAATCCGGGCGGGCCGGACGACCGCGGCCGCGCCCATGGCATGGTGGTCGATCACGTCGTCACCCGCAGCGTGCGCGACAGCGCCGCGATGCTCGACTGGACCGGCTATCCCGAAGACGACGCGCCCTACGCCCCGGCGCCCAAGACCCGTCTGTATACGGATGAAATCGCGACGGCGCCCGGTCGCCTGCGCATCGCCTATTGCGCCGAGACCATCCAGGGCCTCGGCCTGCATCCCGATGTGCAGAAGACGTACGAGGCGACGGTGAAGCTGTGCGGCGAGCTCGGTCACATCATGATCGACAAGCCGGTGCTCGGCCCCAATTTCCGCAAGCTCTATAAGGCACAGGGCTATGTCTCCGGCGCCGTGGGCGTCGTCGGCTATGAGGAGTGGGCCGAGAAGATGGGCCGGCCGCTCGACGTCACGACGCTCGAATGGCTGGCGTTCAGCGGCTACAAGGCGGCAAAGGAAGCGACGCCCAAGGACGTCGCTTGGGGCTTGCAGACCATCCGCCAGATCGGGCGCGAGATCTTGGCGCTCTATCGCGACTTCGACGTGCTGCTGCAGCCGATTCAGATCACGCCGCCACCGCCGCTTGGCTTCCTCGATCCGATGAATGTACGCGCCCGCGAGTTCAACCGCCGCCAGGGCCAGACGTTTGGCCTGACGCCACTCGCCAACCTGACCGGCCAGCCTTCGATGTCGGTTCCGATGGCGCTGTCTTCCGACCAGCTGCCGCTCGCCATGATGTTCAGCGCCCGCTACGGCGACGAAGCCACGCTGTTCCGCCTCGCCGCGCAACTCGAACAAGCGCAACCCTGGATCGACCGCAAACCGCCGATTTGGAATTAGATGGGAAGACGAGCCATCGCCCTCACCCTGGCGCTCCTCGCCATCGCCGCCGCGCCCGCCAAGCCGCCCGCGCTGGACACCACACGTCTTGCGCTCACCAAAGCCGTCGCCGCGCATGACTGGAACGCCGTCGCGAATCTCACCGCCTGGCCGCTCGCGGTCGACAATTACGGCTCGCCGCCGGCGTTGACCAAGGCGCAATTCCTCAAGGACCACCACACGCTGTCGAACTATTTCGGCGGCGGCGACAAGGACCTGCTCCGCTGCGTCGCGACCGCGCCGCTGACCTATCAAGGCGACAAGAAGCAGTTCGGCTTCGGCTCCTGGCTCGCCGACTGCAACGGCAACGAATTCTATTTCGGGCTCAAGAACGGCAAGGCGCTCTTCACCGCCTACCAGAACATCAACGAGTAGTCAGTCCTCCAGCGGATTGAGCCAGCGCAGCTTGCCGAACCGCGCGAAGCCGCTGTCGTTGCTGCACAGCACGAGCCCGTGCTCGATCGCCAGCGCCGCGAGATGGGTATCCATCACCGAACTCGCGCTGAGATGTTCTTTCCCCAGCATCTCGTCCAGCAGATCGACATGGCGCTCGGTGGGCTGCGGGATCCAGACCGTATCGATGCTCAGCCATTCGCGCACCTTGCGCCAGCTGTCCGGGGTGGATTGCGCCCGGCCAAAAATGCGCATGTCCGACGCCAGACGCACAAACCCGAGCAGGCTATGCCACGGCAAGCCGACCTTCATGCCGCTCGACAACTGCCGCTGCAGCCATTCGGCGGTGCGCTGATGTTGCGGCATGCTGCTGATTTGACTGTAAAGGAGCAGATTGGTGTCGATCAGAATCACGGCAGACCGAGCTTCCTGCGGTCATCTTCCTCGTCGAGTGCAGCCAGAGCCTCCTTCACAGAAGGATAGAGAAACGGCCCCAGATCGATCGGCTCGGGCAGCGTCCTGTTGCGCGCCTTGGCCGGCGCATCCAGCGCATCGAGCCCGCGCCGGATGGCATCGTTCACGACCTCCTTCAGGCTGGCGTCGCGATCCTTGCGCATGCGCTCCAGCCGGGCGGCGTTGTCGGGGTCGAGTGTCAGTGTCGTTCTCATGCATCAAAGCATCAAGTAGTTGATGTCTTGATGTCAAGAATATTTCCTCGTACTGGTCTTGACTACTAGGTTTATAGTCTCCATATGCCGGTCGGGAGATTTTTGCGCTGCAACAGGATGGACACGATTTCGCGGATTCCTATCCAGCAGGTTTTCTCTTTGGCGATAGGGGGTTATCGCCGGCTCACGCTATTCGAACCGCAGTTTTTCACCCCCTACCCCCCATCGGAGAAGTTGAGGTTCGAATGTACACGGTGCGAACGTATTCAAGGCCTTAGCGAGGTGATATCGACGGCGCCATGAGCGAAACACTTCACATCATCGGCGGCGGGCTGGCCGGCAGCGAGGCGGCCTGGCAGGCGGCCGAGGCCGGCGTCAAGGTCGTGCTGCATGAGATGCGCCCGGTCCGCGGCACCGAAGCGCATATCACCGACGGGCTGGCCGAACTGGTCTGCTCCAACTCCTTCCGCTCCGACGATGCCCAGAACAATGCCGTCGGCCTGCTGCATGAGGAAATGCGCCGCGCCGGCTCGCTGATCATGCGCGCGGCGGATGCGCATCGCCTGCCCGCCGGCGGGGCGCTGGCGGTGGACCGCGTGCCGTTCTCGCAAACCATCACCCGCACCCTGGCGGCCCACCCCAACATCGCCATCGCGCGCGAGGAAATCGCCGGCCTGCCGCCCGCGGCCTGGCGCTCGACCATCGTCGCGACCGGGCCGCTGACGTCGCCGGCGTTGGCCGAAGCGATCCGCGGGCTGACCGGCGAAGAGTCGCTGTCCTTCTTCGACGCCATCGCGCCGATCGTGAACAAGGACAGTATCGACTTCGACATCTGCTGGATGCAGTCGCGCTACGACAAGTCGACAACTGGGGGCGAGGGCGCGGACTACATCAACTGCCCGATGAACGCGGACGAGTACGACGGCTTCATCGCCGCGCTGCTCGCCGGCGAGAAGACCGATTTCAAGGAATGGGAAAAATCGACGCCATATTTCGAGGGCTGCCTGCCCATCGAGGTGATGGCGTCGCGCGGGGCCCAGACCCTGTGCTTCGGGCCGATGAAGCCGGTGGGGTTGCACGATCCGCGGCGGCAGCAGCGCCTGCACGCCGTGGTGCAGCTGCGCCAGGACAACGCGCTGGGCACGTTGTGGAACATGGTGGGCTTCCAGACCAAGCTGAAGCATGGCGAGCAGACGCGCATCTTCAAGATGATCCCCGGCCTGCAAAACGCCACCTTCGCGCGGCTGGGCGGGCTGCATCGCAACACCTTCATCAATTCGCCGCGCCTTTTGGATGCGCAATTGCGTTTGAAAGCGCGGCCGAGCCTGCGCTTCGCGGGCCAGATCACCGGCGTCGAAGGCTATGTCGAGAGCGCCGGCATCGGCTTGCTGGCCGGCCGTTTCGCCGCCGCCGAACTGGCGGGGCGCCAGGCCGTGCCGCCGCCGCCGACCACGGCGCTCGGCGCCCTGCTCAGCCACATCACCGGCGGGGCCGACGCGAAAACCTTTCAGCCGATGAACGTCAATTTCGGCCTGTTCCCCGAACCGCCTGCCAAGACGCGCGGCAAGGACCGCAAGCGGGCGCAATCCCATCGCGCCCTCGCCGATCTCGATGCCTGGCTCGGCGTGGTTCGCGCGGCGGCGGAGTAGCTAGATTTGGCGGCGCATCGCCGCGCCCAGAAGACGCATCTGTCTTCGGTGGATCGGAACATCGCTGGACGAACGCAGCGGATCGAACCAGCCGCGCGTCAGGCGCCGCAGATAAAGCGGCACCAGCGAAGCGGGCAGGAAGGCCGGCAGCAACGCGCGCGGCACGCGCCCGGCCCTCGCGGCCGTCAGATGTTCGCGCGTCCACAGCGCCATCTGGTTCACGGCGGCCTTGGCCTTGCCGCTTTCGGCGCCGTGGAACAAGTCCTGCGGCGACAGATGCAGCGGCTGCAGCAAGTCCAGCGGCAAGTACAATTTGTGGCGCTTCGCATGGTGCGGCAGGGAGCGCAGCATGCCGGCCAGCGCATAGGCGATTCCGGCTTCGCGCGCCACGGCGTCGGCTTCACCACCCAAGATGCGCGCCGCCAGACGCATCAGATTGCCGGACGTCGCATCGCAATAGGTCTCGGCCGCGGCGCGATCCGCGAACATTTCCGCCGACGAATCGAAACCGCGTGCCGCGATCATTGCTTCGAACAATGCGGCCGGAAGATCGACTGTCGCGAACAACGCCGTCAACGCGCGCGCCACGTCATGGTTGCGCGGCATGCCGGCCCGCGCGCCGGCCAGCGTCTCGCGCCACCATTCCAGGCGGATCTCGCCCATCATCGGCTCGCGCACCGTGTCCGCGACGCGCGCGATCTCGACATTGAAGGCATAGAGCGCGAGCAGTTGGCTGCGCTTTTCCGCCGGCGCGAACAGGGCGGAGAAATAGCGGTCCGGATCGGCGCGCCGCACGAGGTCTTCGATGGCGTTCATCCATCCTCCAACGAAAGAGCCGCCGGATCGCTCCGACGGCCCTCATCGTCGCGTCGCATCGGTGCCTTACGGCATGTGCGATGCGGCCGCCATGCAGAACAGCATCGGGATGGACAGCAGCGTATTGATGCGGCTGAACTGCCCGGCCGTCTTGGCCGAAGCCGCCTTGTCGGGCGCGGCAAGGTCGGGATACTTGCCGTCGATGTTCAGGGCGCGCTGCTGGTTCGGCCAGATCACGAACCAGACGTTGAACCACATGATGGTACCCAGCCACATGCCGATGCCGATCAGCAGGTAGGACGGCGTCGAGAAGCGGCCGGTCGGATCGACGATGTCGAGCGTGTAGGCCTGCACCAGATAGTGGTTCATGCCGGCGAGCAGGATACCGAACACGATCGTGCCCATCGCGCCCCAGCGGAACCAGAACAGCGCCGCCGGCGTGATGTAGCCGCCGAGCGCCGGTCGCAGATTTTCGGGGATCTTCGGAACGGTCGGCGTGGCGACGAAGTTGAAGTACCAGAGCAGGCCGATCCACATCACGCCGCAGATGATGTGCAGCCAGCGGATGATGAAGGCCCAAAAGGCTTCCGTGCCGATTTCCAGGCCGCCGAACGAAAACCGTATGGCCAATACGCCGAGCGCCAGCACGAAGCCGGCGATCACGACGTTGCGAAGATTTCCCAAAAAGGCCGCCATGGCCGTCCTCCCGTTATGAGTCCGGTCGCACTTTACCGTATTTCCACGGCTTTTCAGCCCTTTTCTCTATATGGCCAATCGCCTGGGGCGGCGGATATTGAGCCACAGGATCACGATCAGACGCGTCACCATCACCGCCGTGAAGAAGGAGGTGATAATGCCGACGCCGAGCGTCACGGCGAAGCCGCGCACCGGCCCCGACCCCAGCTGGAACAGGATCAGGGCGGCGATCAGATGGGTCGAGTTGGCGTCGATGATGGTCGCCATGGCCCGGCGGAAGCCCTGGTCGATGGAGGCCAGCATGCTGCGGCCGTTCTTCTGTTCTTCGCGTATTCGCTCATAGATCAGCACGTTGGCGTCGACCGCCATGCCCATGGTCAGCACGATGCCGGCGATGCCGGGCAGCGTCAGCGTGGCGCCGAACAATGTGAGCGCCGCCATCAGCAGGGTGACGTTCAGGATCAGGGCGATATCGGCGAAGATGCCGAACAGGCCGTAACGAGCGATCATGAACAGCGCCACGAGGACCAGGCCCGCCAGCGCCGACAGGCGGCCGGCATTGACCTGGTCGTTGCCGAGTTCGGGACCGACGGTTCGCTCTTCGATCACTTTGAGCGGCGCGGGGAGCGCTCCGGCGCGAAGCAGGGTCGCCAAGTCGTTGGCGCTCTGCGTCGTGAAGGAGCCCTGGATCTGGCCGGAACCGCCCAGGATCGGCTCGTCGATCATCGGCGCCGAGATCACCTGCTTGTCGAGCACGATGGCAAAGCGCTGCGTGCGCGGCGGAAAGGCCTTGGTCATGTCGGCGAATTCGGTGGCGCCGACATTGTCGAATCGCATGGAGACGATGGGCTCGCCGTTGCGCTGGTCGAAGCCGGCCTGCGCGTCGACCAGGCGGTCGCCGGCCACCATGATGCGCTTCTCGACCACGATGGGAGGAAATGTCTCGCCCTTGGGGCCTTTCTGCATGGGCAGGATTTCGTCGCCGATCGGGGCAACGCTGCGCTGCGCCGCGCCGCTGCGATCCGCCGCTTCGTCGACCAGCTGGAAGGTCATCTTGGCGGTCTTGCCGAGGATAGCCTTCAGATGCTCGGGGTTCTGCAGGCCCGGCACCGATACGACGATACGGTCGTCGCCCTGACGCTCGATGTCCGGCTCGCGGGTGCCCATCTCGTCGATGCGCTTGCGCACGACTTCGATCGACTGGTTGACGATCTGCTGCTGCGTCTGGTGCTTGTAGTCGTCGGTCATCTTCAGCGTGAAGAGACCCTGACCGTTGTCGGAGAATTCATAGGCCTTCGCGCCGCCCGACAGCACGCCGGTGCTGATCGCCGGGTTCAGGGCCTGGACGAGGGTCCGCGCTTCGTCGCGCCGGCTGGGATCGGTGATCTGGACCGCCATGGCATCGCCCGTGACGGCCGGAAACGTGTAGCCGATCTGCGGATGGGCCTTGCGCAGCGCGCGGCGGACATCGCCGGTCAGGGATTCCAGCTTGTCCTTGGTGACGGTGTCGAGTTCGACCTCGAGCAGCAGATAGGAACCGCCCTGCAGGTCCAGGCCGAGCGAAACCGTCTGGCTCGGCAGCCATGCCGGGATCTTGGCGCGCACCCAATCCGGCAGCGCGTTGGGCAGCGCAATGGCGAGCCCGGCCAGCAGGATGACAGCGACGAGAATCCGGACCCAACTAGAGACCTGCAGCATCGCCGATCAGCTCTTGTCCGACTTGGTGTCGACGGGCTGGGTCTTGGCGCGCACTTCGGAGAGCGTGCCCTTGACGACCTTGACCTGGACATTGTCGGCGATTTCGATCGTCACCTCGGCGTCTTCCTTGACGGGCGCCTTGGTGACGCGTCCGATGACGCCGCCGGCCGTGACCACCGTGTCGCCGCGGCGCAAATTGTCGATCGCCGTGCGATGGTCCTTGGCGCGCTGCTGTTGCGGACGCATAACCAGGAAATAGAAGATCAGCCCGACCGGGATGAACATGAAAAGCGGATTGGAAATAATGTCTTGCATATTCATCAGGAGGTCCGAGGGGCTGTCTGCCGCATCCAGGGCGCGGCTTTTCGGGCGCGAATATAGCGGTGCAGCCTTCCTTTGCAACCATGGGAAAACAAGGGTTTAGGTGATGGTCAAGACCGCAAAAGGCACATCCAGCGGCGCCGACGGCGCCTTGCTGAAGCGTATCGCCGCGGCGCTGGAGCGGCTGGCGCCGGGCGCCGTCGCGTCCAGCGCGCCCGCCACGGGCGATGCTTTCGTCTGGGAGCCCAGCCATGGCGGCTTGCTCGGCGTCGAGAAGATCGCCGGCGTGCCGCTGGCGCTGCTCAAGGGCATCGACGCCGCCCGCGACACGCTGCTGGAGAACACGCGCCGCTTCGCCGCGCGGCTGCCCGCCAACAACGCGCTGCTCTGGGGCGCGCGCGGCATGGGCAAGAGCTCGCTGGTCAAGGCGGTGCATGCCGAGGTCAATCGCGGCGCCAAGGGCAAGGCGCGCCTGGCGCTGGTCGAAATCCATCGCGAGGAGATCGCCAGCCTGCCGCTTCTGCTGCGCATCCTGCGCGGCGACGGGCAGCGCTACCTGCTCTATTGCGACGATCTTTCCTTCGACAAGGACGACACCAGCTACAAGTCGCTGAAAGCGGCGCTGGAAGGCGGGCTGGAAGGCCGGCCGGAGAACGTCCTGTTCTATGCGACCTCGAACCGGCGTCACCTGATGCCGCGCGACATGATGGAGAACGAGCGCTCCACGGCGATCAATCCGTCGGAGGCGGTCGAGGAGAAGGTCTCGCTGTCGGACCGCTTCGGCCTGTGGCTTGGCTTCCACAATTGCGGCCAGGACGAATATCTGGAGATGATCGACGCCTATGCGGCGCATTACGGGCTGAAAGTCCCGCGCGAAGATCTGCAACGCCGGGCGCTGACCTGGTCCACCGGACGCGGCGCGCGCTCGGGGCGCGTGGCGTGGCAGTTCATCCAGGATCTCGGCGGCGAGCTCGGAAAGACGCTTTAGCCTAGCTGGCGCGCGAGGCGACCAGCAGGGAATGCGGATTGACGGGCTGCACGCCCTTGCGGATTTCGAAGTGCAGCTGCGGGCTCGACACATCGCCGGTCTGTCCCGAATAGCCGATGACCTGGCCCTTGGCGACCCAGTCGCCGCGATTGACGACGATGCGCTCGGCATGGGCGTAGGCGGTGACATAGCCGTCGTCATGCTTGATGAGCACCAGATTGCCGTAGCCGCGCAGTTCGTTGCCGGCATAGCTGATCTGCCCCGCGGCGGCGGCATGGATCGGCGCGCCGAAGGGCGTCGCGATGTTGATGCCGTCATTGCGGCCGCCGCTGAGCGTGGTGCCGAAATCGGAAATCACCGGACCCGCAACCGGCCATACGAAGGCGAGGGTGCCGGCGGCGGGCGAATAGTTTGCCGGCTGCGTCACGGGCGCGGCGGGCGGCGGCATGTTGCTCGCGGTGTACCAGGCCGGCTTGGCGCGCGGCGTCGGGCAATCGAGGGCGGCGTTCTGCACCGGGTTTCGATGATGCGCGGCCGGATGATGCGGCGGAACGTTCGACGCGACGCGCGGATGGTGCACCGTGTCGGACGCCGGATACCAATCGAGCTGTGTGCGCGCGTCGTCGGCGACGCAGCCGCTCAGCAGGACCGAGGAGAATAGCGCCGTGGCCAGAAACGCGGCGGCGCGCTGCAATTGATAGCTCCAGACCATTGTGCTTCTCGCTCACGGTAGGCCCGAGATCATCGGGACGAACAGGACAGGGATCAGGACTTCTTCCGTCACGCCTGTCTCGTTTCGGATCATCTTCGTCAATCGTTGAGAAAAGCTTTCCGAACGCGTCCAGGCGTCCGAATTCGGCACATCGCCCACCGGCGCGATGAGGATGCCGCCGATTTTTAACTGTTCGATAAGGATTGGCGGCACTTTGGCCACCGCGCAGGACAGAAGTATGCGGTCGAACGGCGCCTGCTGCGGCCAACCGGCAAAGCCGTCGCCGAGCCGGGAGACGACATTGTGGAGCTTCAAGGCATCGAAGCGCGCCCGCGCCTGATCCAGCAGCGGGCGATGGCGTTCGATCGTGTAGACGCGGCGGCAGAGCGGACTGAGGATCGCGGCCTGATAGCCCGAGCCGGTGCCGATCTCCAGCACGCGCATGTTCTCGCGGACGTCGAGATGCTGCGTCATATAGGCGACGACGAAAGGCTGGCTGATGGTCTGGCCGCAGGCAATAGGCAGCGCGCTGTTGTCGTAGGCGTGCGCCGTGAACGGCGCTTCGACGAAAATTTCGCGCGGCGTGCGCTCGACGGCGCCGAGCACGCGGGCGTCGTCGATGCCCTGGCCGCGCAATTCCATGATGAGCTGGATCTGGCGCGGATCGGTCATCGCGTCACGCCAGCGGAATTTTGCCGAGCTTCTGTTTCATCTTCTCCAGCACCTTGAATTCGGTGAGGTTGAGATGCAGCGGCGTCACCGCGATGCGCTTGTGATAGATCGCGTGCAGGTCGGTGCCTTCGGGCGGATTGGAGCGCACGCGCTTGAAGCCGATCCAGAAATAGGGATTGCCGCGGGCATCGACGCGGCGCTCGATGTTCGCGGTCTGCATGTCGCGTTTGCCCTGGCTCGCAATGTCGATGCCCTTGACGTCGTTCGGCGCGGCGTCGGGGAAGTTGATGTTGATCAGCACGTCCTCGGGCCAGCCCAGTTCGACCAACTTGCGGATCAGCGGCGGGCCCTGGACTTCGCCGCAGGCCCACGGGATCTCGGCGCCTTCGGTCCAGCCGTAAGACTGGCTCAAGGCGATGGAGGGAATGCCCAGCGCGCAGCCCTCCATGGCGCCGGCGATGGTGCCCGAATAGGTGACGTCGTCGGCGATGTTGGAACCGCGGTTGACGCCGGAGAGGACCAGCGTCGGCGGCTTGTCCTTCAGGACATGGGCGCAGGCCATCATGACGCAGTCGGTCGGCGTGCCGGTGACGGCGAAGCGCTTCTTCTCGATCTCGCGGAGGCGCAGGGGCAGCGTCAGGGTCAGCGAGTGCGAGGCGCCGGACTGCTCGGTCTCGGGCGCCACGACCCAGACGTCGTCGGTGAGGGCGCGGGCGATCTTCTCGGCCGAGGCGAGGCCTGGCGCGTGGATGCCGTCGTCATTGGTGACCAGAATGCGCAATTATATTACTCCACGATCGCTTCATTCGACAACATAATTGTTCGGCGAAAAACCGAGGGGGGGTCCCCCCTCCCCCCAAAAACGAATAATTCTACAGCGCCTATTCGTTTTTGAGTTTTGCCGACCCCCTCCCCCCACACGGCAAGGCGGGGGTATGGATAACACCGATTCTCGGCTTTCCCGGGTTCACTTTTTTTCGATGCGCTCTAGCCCACCCATATACGGCTTCAACGCGTCGGGGACGGCGATGGAGCCGTCGGCCTGCTGATAGTTCTCCAGGATCGCGACGATGGTGCGGCCGATGGCGAGGCCGGAGCCGTTGAGGGTGTGCACCGTACCTTTCACCTTGCCGTCGCTCCCGCGATAGCGGGTGTTCATGCGCCGGCCCTGAAAGTCGCCGCAGTTCGAGCACGAGCTGATTTCACGGAAACGATTCTGCCCCGGCAGCCAGACTTCGATGTCGTAGGTCTTGCGCGCGCTGAACCCCATGTCGCCGGTGCACAGCGTGACGACCTGGTGCTTGAGGTCGAGGCGTTTGAGGATTTCCTGCGCCGCGTCGGTCATGCGCTCGTGCTCGGCGTCGGATTGCTCCGGCGTCGCGATAGAGACCAGTTCGACCTTGTCGAACTGATGCATGCGGATCATGCCGCGCGTGTCCTTGCCCGCCGCGCCGGCTTCGGAACGGAAGCAGGGCGTGTAGGCCGTGAAGCGGATGGGAAGTTCGGATTCGGCGAGGATTTCGCCGTTGACGTAGTTGGTGAGCGGGACTTCGGCGGTGGGGATGAGCCAGAGATTTCTTGAAGCGGAATGGTCTAGTTCCAGAAGCTCTTTGATCCGCTTTTCCGAACCTTCGCGTCTGGCGATTGCTGCCGCTAACTTTCCCTTGAGATAGGTAGAGAAGGAGGATTCCTCTGCGAAAAATTCTGGAAACTGCAGCATGTCAGCGGAGCTGCGCATTATGTAAAAATCGTCTTCGAGCAATTTTTTTTCAAAGGCCGCAATTCGGTTTGCCAGCTCAGTTGGAGCGGCAAAGAGGTCCTCCTCAAATTTTGGCAATTGCCCCGTACCGAACATCGCACCATCGCGCACCAACATAGGCGGCACGACTTCGGTGTAGCCGAACTTTTCCGTGTGGCTGTCGAGCATGAAGCTGGCGAGGGCGCGGCTCATCTTCGCCAGTGCACCCTTGAGATAGACGAAGCGCGCGCCGGAGACTTTCGCGGCGCGTTCGAAATCCATCAGGCCGAGTTTTTCGCCGAGCTCGAAATGCTCCTTGGGCGCGTTCATGCCGCCGGCGGGAACGTGCTTGACCGGATTGAAGCGGCGGGTCTCGACCGGGACATTGGCGCTCTCGTCGGCGCCCAGCGGCACGTCGTCGGCGGGAATGTTGGGGATGACGGCGAGCGCGGTTTTCAGCTCGTCCTGCAGCCGCCGTTCGTCAGCCTCGCCGGCCGCGATGGCGTCTTTGAGGCCGGCGACTTCCGCCATCAGCGCGGCGGCACCGGCTTCGTCCTTCTTCGCCTTGGCCTGGCCGATCAGCTTGGAGGCTTCGTTGCGCCGCGCCTGCTTCTGCTGCAGCCCGGTGAGCACGGTACGCAGTTCCTCGTCGAGCTTGAGCAGCTGGCTGGCGATCGCCCCGCCGTCCCCGCCGCCACGCCGGTCCAGCCCGGCGACGAAGGCGTCGGTGTGGTCGCGGATGTATTTGATGTCGTGCATGGCGGACGCTCCGGCTGGAGCGCGTAATGGCATGGGGTGCGCGAGGCGTCAAAGAGGCCCTCACCCGACCGCTGCTTCGCATCGGTCGACCTCTCCCGCGAAGGGCGGGAGAGGTTAGCACCACCCTTAACCTCTCCCGCTTGCGGGAGAGGTCGGCCGCCTCTTGGCGGCCGGGTGAGGGCCTAGCCGCCCCAAAAGATGTTCGACGAGGCCGTCGACATTTTCGTAGACCTCGACATTGGGGAAGCGGACCACGGTCCAGCCGCGCGCCTGCATGTATGCATCGCGCCGGCGGTCATATGCCAATTCCTCTTCGGTCCCGTGCGTCTCCCCGTCGATCTCGATGACAAGCCGGCCGCGAACATGCGCAAAATCTGCTGCGTAAGGACCGATGGGGTGCTGGCGGCGGAATTTGTAGCCGTGCCGATTTGCTTCGCGCAGTCGTGTCCAGAGAACGAATTCCGCCTTGGTCATTTCGCGCCGCATCGCCTTGGCGCGTGGCCGTGACTCGCGTTCGTCTTCTCGCATGCCCTCACCCGGAAATGCTTCGCATTTCCGACCTCTCCCGCAAGCGGGAGAGGTTATCATACCGCCTTGGCCGCGTCCTTCTTGGTCTTGTCGCGTTCGATCAGCCAGACCAGCAGGACCGAGACCTCGTACAGCGCCACCAGGGGGACGCCGAGGCTGAGCATGGAGAAGATGTCGGGGGGGGTCAGGATGGCGGCGACGGCGGTCATGGCGACGATGGCGTAGCGGCGCGTGGCGCGCAGCTGTTTCGACGAGACGATGCCGACGCGGCCGAGCAGCGACAACAGAACCGGCAGCTGGAAGCACAGGCCGAAGGCGAAGATCAGCGTCATCACGAAGTCGAGATATTCGCTGACCTTGGCCTGCAGCTCGATGCCGAGCGAGCCCGGCGCGCTGTGGGTGTCGAAGCTGACGAAGAAGCGGATGGCGTTGGGCAGCATGATGTAGAAGACGAAGGCGAAGCCGAGCGCGAACATGAACGGCGTGGCGGCGAGGAAGGGCAAGAAGGCGTTGCGCTCCTGGCGGTAGAGCCCCGGCGCGACGAACATCCACAGCTGCGCCGCGATCACCGGGAAGGCGAGGCAGAGGCCGGCGAACATGCCGACCTTGACGTAGACGAAGAAGGTCTCGGTCAGCCCGGTGGCGATCATGTGGCGGCTGGGCTCGCTCTTGAGGGCCTCGTAGAGCGGATGGGTGAGAAAGCCGTAGATCGGCTTGGCGAAATAGAAGCAGACCACAAAGCACAGCAGGAAGGTGACGATCGACCAGATCAGTCGCCGGCGCAGCTCGATCAGGTGATCCATCAGCGGCGCCTTGGTCGCCTCGATGGCCGCCTCGTCATCTTCGGTCGGCTTGTTCATGGACTATCGGTTCAAGGTTGGGGCGGCGTGTAGCCGCCGGCGGCGACGGGTTCCGGCTCGGGTTCGACTGGATCGGGGAATTCGCCGATACGCGGTTCGGGCGGCGATTCCACTTCCAGAGGTTCGGCGGCGGTGATTGTCGCCACTGGCGCGGACTTCATGTCGTCGGGGATGATCGACTGGTTCAGATCATGCTCGATGCCGGCGAGCGGGCGCTCGTTGCGCAGGTTCTCGATCTCCTTGCGCAGTTCGTCGAGCTCGGACTGTCTTGCCATCTCGTCGAAGCTCTTGCGGAATTCGTCGGCCATGGCGCGCGCCTTGCCCATCCACTGGCCGACGATGCGCATCAGGCGCGGCAAATCCTTCGGCCCCACCACGACGAGGGCAACGATCAGCAAGATGAGAATATGGCTCCAGCTGAAGTCGAGCATCGATTACCGCCCGACGGTGGTCTGGTCCTTGTTCGGCGTCGCGGTCGGCGTGGGATTGACGGGCGAGCCGGGGATGGTCTTGGCGTCCTCGGGATCGTTGAGACCCTGGCGGAAGCTCTTGATGCCCTTGGCCACGTCGCCCATCAGGTCGGAAATCTTGCCGCGACCGCCGAACAGCAGCAAGGCGACCGCTGCGAACAGCAGAAGATGCCAGATGCTCAAGCCACCCATGAAATGCTCCTTTTGCCCCCGGTGAACGGGACGGCCTTGCTTCTTAAAGACCTTTCGGGGCCGTCAGCGCAAGTTCCACACCATTATGTCATGGCCCGCGAATGCGGGCCACCCAGTTGACGCCACGCCATGACAGCGAACTTAACGCTAACCCAATCCTGCAAATCCGGCGCCCCCGATCACCTGGGTGGCCCGCATTCGCGGGCCATGACAATCGAGGTGGTGGAACCTACGCGCGAACCGTCACCCGATCTGGATTTCGCCCTTGCGGCCGAAGGCGGCGGCGAGGGCGCCGAGGCGTTTCTGCACCGGCTCGCCGGCGATGGCTTCGTGGCGGCGGGGCAGGTCGAGCACGATCTTGGCCGGCGTCAGGCGGATCTTGTACAGCGGCAGCACGCCGAGCGACGAGGCCGACAGCGCGAAGGCGAAACGGCAGGCGAGCCCGATGCGATGGGCGCGATCCTCGTCGTCCTTGTCCAGGAGTTCCGCGTTGGCGATGTCGCGCGGAAAATCGTCTTCGTCGCCGGAATAGCGGTGGAACACCGAGGAGGCGATCAGGGCACGGGCGCGGTGGCTGGCGCCGGCGAACGGCGCCGAGAGGACCTGGCCGAAGCCGCCCAGCGCGCGGTCGTCGGGATGGCGCCGCCAGGCAATGTCGGAGAACAAGCACACCGCGTGGCGCACGCGGCGCAGATCGGCATTCTCGTCGGCGAACAGCGGCGTCATCCAGTCGAACATTTCCTGCGCGTGGCCGGGGCTGCGCGCCTGGCGCGCATTGGCGCCCTCGGCGAATTCGAGCAGCGGATCCAGGCCCCGCTCCTCCGCCGGCAGGCGGGCGTAGAGCACGCCCTCGCGCAGGCCATAGGCGGAGACGACGACCGATTTCAGATCGCAGGCCAGCAGCAGGCGTTCGAGGACGATGGCGCCGTAGGGCAGCGATTCGGCGCGGCGCCTGGAGACGACCTTCATCTTCTCGACCGATTTGCGCGACAGGCCGGCGAGCACCTTGCACAGGCGCAGGGCGCGGCCGCGCGGGATCTCGTATTCCTGCAGCACATGCAGCGGATATTCGGTCGCCTCCATGTCGACGCGCGCGAAACTGCGCCAGATGCCGCCGACGGCGTAGAGCGAGCGGTCTTTCAGGCCGTGCAGGTGGAGTTTCTCGAGCCCCTCGTCGACCAGCTTGCGCGCCTTGTCGGCGTCGCCCTTGGCGGCGTCCATCAGGCGCAAGGGGCCGAGCGGCAGGGTGTAGGCGTCGCCGGTGCGCCCGCCGCGCACGCTGACCATGTCGAGGCTGCCGCCGCCCAGATCCGCGACCAGGCCGTCGGCATGCGGGATGCCGGCGACCACGCCTTCGGCGGCGATGCGCGCTTCTTCCTCGCCCGAGAGCACGCGCACCGGTCCACCCCAGGCCGCTTCGGCGCGGCGCACGAAATCGGCGCCGTTGGAAGCGTCGCGCGCCGCGGCGGTGGCGACGGCCTCGCGCACGGTGACGTTGAGACTGTCGGCCAGCATCTTGAAACGCGCCAGGGCTTCCAAGGCCATGGCGCAGCCTTCGGCATGCAGGCGGCCCGACGTGACCATGTCGCGGCCGATGGCGCAGATCGATTTTTCATTGTGCAGCGTGGCGGCGGCGCGCGTCTCGGCTTCGTAGATCACCAGACGCACCGAGTTCGAGCCGATGTCGACGACGGCGATCGGTCCGCGCGGCCTGACGCGCGGACGCGGCGCCGTCGGAGCGCGAACATCCGCCGACGGTGCCTGGGTGCCGCTCATTCAGTCCCGCCGCGTGACGATGGCGATAGGAGCGGAACTGGCGATCTTGAGGGCCCGGCCGCGGCCGGAGAGGGAGGGATTCGTCATGAAGTAAGTATGCGCCGAAAACGCCTCGGGCGAGGTGGACGCGGCGTCGCGGGCATAGGCGCCGTCTGCGCTCATATGCCAGCTCTGCGCCTGGTCCTTCAGCAGGGCGACCATGATCTGGTCCAGAACCTGTTGATGCACCGTCGGATTTTCGATCGGCACCAGCGCCTCGACGCGGCGGTCGAGGTTGCGGGGCATCCAGTCGGCCGAGGACATATAAATTTTCGCCTGCGGCGACGGCAGCCCATGGCCGGCGCCGAAGCAGACGATGCGGCCATGCTCCAGGAAGCGGCCGATGATGCTCTTGACCCGGATGTTGTCGGAGAGCCCCGCAACCCCCGGACGCAGGCAGCAGATGCCGCGGATGACCAGTTCGATGTGAACCCCGGCCTGGCTGGCCTTGTAGAGCGCGTCGATCATGTGCGGATCGACCAGGGCGTTGAGCTTGAGCCAGATCGCGGCGGGCCGGCCGGCCTGGGCGTGCACCATCTCCTGCTGGATCGCGTCGATCAGCCGGCCGCGCAGGTTGAGCGGCGAGACCGCGATCTTCTCCAGCGACGACGGCTCGGCGTAGCCGGTGATGTAGTTGAAGAGCTGCGCCGCGTCGCGCCCCAGCGCCGGATCGGCGCTGAACAGCGACAGGTCGGTGTAGATGCGCGCCGTGTTGGGATGATAGTTGCCGGTGCCGAAATGGACATAGGTGTGCAGCGCGCCGCTCTCGCGGCGGACGACGAGGCTGACCTTGGCGTGGGTCTTCAGCTCGATGAAGCCGTAGACCACCTGGACGCCGGCACGTTCCAGGTCGCGGGCCCATTTGATGTTGGCGGCCTCGTCGAAGCGGGCTTTCAGCTCGACCAGCGCGGTGACGGATTTGCCGGCCTCCGCCGCCTCGATCAGCGCCGAGACGATCGGGCTGTCGCTGCTGGTGCGGTAGAGCGTCTGCTTGATGGCGACGACATTGGGATCGGCGGCGGCCTGGCGCACGAACTGCACCACCGCGTCGAAGCTCTCGAAAGGATGGTGGACGATGATGTCCTTCTCGCGGATGGCGGCGAAGCAGTCGCCGCCATGGTCGCGGATGCGCTCGGGGAAGCGCGCCACGTAAGGCTTGTATTGCAGGTCGCGGCGCTCATCGAGGATCAGCTTCTGCAAATCGGAAAGGCCGAGCATGCGGTCGATGATGACGAGGTCGGCGGCATCGAGATCGAGCTGGTCGGTGATGAACTCGCGCAGATCGTCCGGCATCGAGGCCGAGCATTTCATGTGGATGACGCTGCCGCGGCGGCGCTGCTTGAGCAGCGTTTCGAACAGCAGCATAAGGTCTTCGGCTTCTTCCTCGAGCTCGACGTCGCTGTCGCGCAGCACGCGGAAGACGCCCGACCCCGCGACCTCGTGGCCGGGAAAGAGCTTGTGCAGATAGAGCGTGACGACTTTTTCCAGCGGTAGAAACCGCACGGCTTTGCCCGCGTCCGGCAGGCGGATGAAGCGCTGCAGCTGCGGCGGGATCGGCACCAGCGCGGTGACGGTCTTGCCGTCGCGAGCGCGCAGCAGGCGGGCGGCGAGCGTGAAGCCGAGATTGGGGATGAAGGGAAAAGGATGCGCCGGATCGATGGCGAGCGGCGTCAGGACGGGGAAGATCTGCTCGGCGAAGTGCTTGTCGAGCCAGGCGCGGTCGCCGTCGGTGACTTCGGCGGCTTCGATGACGGCGATGCCGGCCTCGCGCAGCTCGGCGCACATCGGGATCCACACCGCCTGCTGATCGGCGATCAGCACCTTGGCCATGTCGTCGACCTGGGCGAGCTGCTGGCCGGGCGTCAGGCCGTCGGCGCTGTGGGTGGCGACGCCCTCATTGACCATGTCTTTGAGGCCGGCGACGCGCACCATGAAAAATTCGTCGAGGTTGGAGGCCGAGATCGACAGAAAGCGCATGCGCTCGAGCAGCGGATGGCGCCGGTTGCGCGCCTCTTCCAGGACGCGGCGGTTGAAGGCCAGCCAGGAGAGCTCGCGATTGACGAACCGCGACGGCGAGTTCGGATCGATGGCGAAACCACGCGCCATGGCGTCGGCCGCCTGCGCTTCATCAAGCGCGGTCTCCGCGTCCACATCGACGAAGGGGATTGGATTGGACATCAGATTTTCAGGGTAGCGCAGGCGCATGGCCAAGTCATGACAGCTCGCCCTCGGCCAGCAGATCGCTGACCAAAGCCACGGTAATCGGGCGTTTTTCCGCCAGCGCCCGCGCGTCGGCCCGGGCGACGAAGTCGCGGACCGCGGCGGGGGAACGCTCGACGGAGGTCAGGATGCGCATGATGACAGGATCGGGCACAGCCAGTTGCCGGTCCGTGAACAATTTGCGCGTTAGTGCCGCCAGCAGCGCATCGTCCGGCGCCCACAGCGGGAAAGCGAGAAGCGACCCAAAACGGGACAACAGGTCGGGCAGCGTCGCCACCCAGGCCGATGGCGGCGTTGGGCCGGTCAGCAGCAAGGGTCCGGGATGCTGGAACAGGGCGAAGAGCGCGTCGTCGCCGCCGCGCCGCTCGACATCCTCGACGGCGACGGCGCGGCCCGGCTCCAGCGCAGCGACGAATTTTTCGTCAAGTTCCGACGCTGGAACGACCAGCGCGCCCGATGCCTTGGCCCAGGCCTGGGTCAGATGCGACTTGCCAGAGCCCGGCGGCCCGTACAGCGCCGCCGCCGGCGCCGTCCAGCGCGGAAAGGAGTCGATGAAGGCCACCGCCTGCGCATTGGCCGGCGCGACGATGAAGTCGGCGCGGGTCAGGGCGGGCGCTGTGCCTAAGGGAAGTGGGAGTTGTGAGGCCAAGGGGAGATCTGTTCCGGTGTGGAAACTATGCGCGGGCGCTTATTGGCACTGTATCAGCGGATGACAAAACGCCCATCGGCTTTTTCGACTGGGACGGCCATTTGGCGATGCGTTGCTTCCGCGGATCGAGCGCCGCCAGAAGATCGGCATTGTTCATCGCCGCTGCCTTGTCATCTAATCCAACTTGAGCGCGAGCTTCAGATCGGAGTGTTCGAAGGCGGACGCCATGGCGTCCATTTCGGGTGCCGTCAAACCGTTCTTTTTTGCCAAAGAGCGCCACAATGCGACCACGCTGCCGACCTGCTTTGCGATTTCCCTCGCCCGCTTCGGCTTCACATAAAAGTGGTCCGCAACTTCCATCGCTATTTCGAGCGATGCCGTGTTGTCGGACTCGTTGATCGCCATCGAAAGGTTGCGCGATTTGACGGTCTGCGGCACGGGGTTGAGGTCGAATGCGGGGGCCAGTCGCCAGCCCTTGCGGGCATAGAGAAAGCCGTGATTGCGCAGATGGTCGTCGGTATTCGAAATCAAAATATTGAACACGATGCGTCGCCAGAGCTGTGCGCAATCGTCCTGGGGCTTGACGCCGTACCGGCGCAACGCGTCCGCGATTTCCATATAGCTGCGCTGGTCGCCGTCGCCCGCGCCGAGCATGCTCATCGCCGACAGGTAGGGAATACGCCGTTCTCCATTCCGATCGAAGCGCCGCAGTATCAGCACCGGCCGCTGCGCAATCGTCTCCAGCCGCCATTGCGGCGTCTCGATATCCGCAGCCTTCGCAAGTTCCAACGCCAGCGCTTCCCACGCCGGCACCCGCACGGCGTCATCGCCTTGCGGAAATTTGGCGATAGACAGCGCGCCGTCCTTGTCGATGACGGAGGCTTTCGGGCGCGCACCACCGAGAGATGAGCCCGGCTCGAGCAGAAGCCTCAGATCTTCATCACTTTCCTTGTCTGTACCCGCTTGCATCGCAGCGGCCAGCAGCTTGGGAAGAAAGACGAGCGGCGGCACCGTCCGACCCTCGCTGGGCGCCAGGAAAGCGCCGTCCGGCGTTTGTTTGAAACGCAATGCACCCTGCCGCGTGAAATCATTCACCCGCAGGAGATAGTCCACTTCATGGAGCGTTTGCGGTGCTCGCTTTTGCTCGCGGGCCCGGCGTTGCTCTTCGCGCAAGATGAGCCTGCGGCCCCAACGGTCGGGAGCGGAGTCGCCGAAGCCACCGAAGAGGGAGCGGCCTGCCGCCGTGTGTTGCGGCCCCTTGCCGAGCGCCAAGGCGGGCTCCAGTTCAAACCTTGCCGGGTTCTCCAGCCACGCCTTGGCGTATTCAAAGGTGGCGCTCTCGCGCCCTTTGTTGTTGCGCGTCCATAGCGTGCCGACGACGTGCGGCTCGCCGTCGAGGTCGATGAAGGTCTGCAAGGCCGCTTGCATCAGGATTTGGCGGAACTGCCGGGTCCGCGTACGCGTCGCGGCAGCCGCTCCTCTTCAAGCTGGAGACCCAGATCGTCCTGGGATATGTCCGCCAACGCCGATAGCCGGTCGCTCAGGCCCAGTACGAACAACACGGTCGCATAGCTGGCCATCGTGACGGTCGGATCGCCGCGCTCGACTTTCCGAAGCGTCGTGCGCGTGATGAACGAACGCTCCGCCATGACGTGCGCGGTGATGCGGCGACGGATGCGCGCGCTGCGAATATCGCCGCCCAACTTTGTGAGCGCGCGCTTGACAGGGAGCGGAATTGCCGGCGTCGTGCGCATGTCTTTTCTCTGGATATTATAATACCCATTAAGTCACTTAATGTCTATTATAATGCTCAAGTGAGAAAGACATTTGTTCCACGCTCGGTTATGTGACGATAACCACCTGGAAAAATTACGGTTTTTCCAAAATCGTCGGGTCTTCGCCCGACGGCAGTTCTGACCAAGCCCATCACGCCGCGCGCCGGCCGAACTGGAAGGCGCGCCAGAGCAACTGGCCGTACGAGAACCACGACATCAGGGTGAAGCCGGCGGCGATGATGCCGGCGGCTTCGGCGAGCACCGGCATGCCGACCTTGAAGGTCAGGAGCAGCAGGATAAGGCCGATATAGCCGACCTGCACCACCGTGCTGGCCTTGCCCACCATCAAGGGCTCGATCTTCACCGGCAGCGCAAAAAACCAGGCGATGCCGACGCCGAGCACGATGGCGACGTCGCGGCCGATCACCAGCGCGCTCAGCCACAGCGGCGTGTATCCCATCAGCGTCAGCGTGATGAAACAGGCCAGCATCAGAAGCTTGTCGGCGGCCGGATCGAGATATTCGCCGAAGCGCGAGACGAGGCCGAAGCGGCGCGCCAAAAAACCATCGACCGCGTCGCTGGCGCCGGCAAAAGCGAACACAAGCAGCGCCGCTAGATCGTGCCCCAGCCAGATCAGATAGGCCGTCAGCGGCGCCAGGACGATCCGGATGCCGGTGAGGATATTGGGGATCTGGCGCAGCAGGGCGGTCATTGCGAGGCCGACGCGGTGTTGGGCTTGGTGGGCGTCACATAGGCGATCGACCAGCCGTCGCCGTCCCTGGTCAGACCGACGCCGACCGGCGCCAGCGCGTTCTGCAGCGTCTCGGTCGAGCCCTGATAGGTCAGGATGATGCGCACCAGGCCGATATCCATCGCCGTGGTCTGCACGCTGACGACATTGGGTACCGAGACCATCGCGGTCTGCAGCGTGTTCCATTGCGGCAGCGAATCGATATGCACTTCGGCGGCGAGGCTATTCCTGGGGCCGAAATCGATCGCCGGCTTCTGCTGGTACATGACTTCAATGGCGTGGACGGCGGCGTCGGCAGCGAGCGGATAGGTCTGCACCACGTTCTTTACCAGGGGCACGTCGACCGAGGTCTTCATCGGCGCCTCGGCGACGCCGATGCGCTTGAGCCAGATCTGCACCTTGCCGGTCATCTTGTCGGTCATCGAGGTGCCGCCGGAGGTCAGCGGAATGGCGAGCGCGAGCACCGCCTCGCTGGCGTGGATGCGGGCGGCAACCAGCTGCACGTCGGCCCACGTCGTGGCGTCGAACTGCAGGCGCTCCAGCGCCACGACGTCGGGCGCCTCGCCGGTCGGCACAGCGAAGGGAACCAGGCTGGCGCCGAAGCGCGGGCTGGAGAAGGCATTGGCCCAGCCCGAGCCGGGGTTGAAGTTCGGCGACATGGGGATGAGCAGGATGCGGCGCGCATTGGTGAGACGATAGGCCGTCGAAATGCCGCTCATGACGCGGGCGACGGCTTCCGGACTGAAGACATAGGTGACGTCCGCGACATAGCGGGTCGTCGAGCGCTTCTCATGGGTGACCGTGAAGCCGCGGGCGATGCGTTTGAGGCCGCCCGCATCCAGCCTGGGCTGCTTGCCCCAGTCGGACTGTTTGGCGAGGCGCTTGTAGAGAATCTCCCAGGCCCGCGGCCGGCCCTGGTCGATGGCGATGGCTTCGGCGACGCTGGCCGACGGAGCCGTCGCGTCGACATGGATGCCGCTGACCGAATAGGTCAGATCGGCGGGCCCGGCCGCCGCAGGCAACAGAAAACAAAAGGCCAGCGCCAGAAGAGCAGCGAGCCGGGAAAAAGCCTGTGACATTGGAAACCTTGGCTAAGCGGCGGCGAGTATAAAGCGCGGCTGTGCGGCGCGAAAGCGCCTGACTATTGGGCAAAAGCGGCAAAGACGCGGCGGAAGCGGCGCGCCTTGCCAGTTTGGGGACGCCTGCTTAAACGAACAGGGAAATCCGACCGGCGCCGATTCCCACGATGGCCGACCAGAAAACGCCCAAGGAAGGCCGCAACGGTCTGACCTACAAGGAGGCCGGCGTCGACATCGATGCCGGCGAGGCGCTGGTCGCGCGCATCGCGCCTTTCGCCCAAGCGACGCGGCGGCCGGGCGCGGACGCGGCGCTGGGCGGCTTCGGCGGGTTGTTCGACCTGAAGGCGGCGGGGTTCAAGGACCCGATCCTGGTCGCCGCGACAGACGGCGTCGGAACCAAGCTCAAGATCGCCATCGACACCGGGCTGTTCGCCGGCATCGGCCAGGATCTGGTCGCGATGTGCGTCAACGACCTGGTGGTCCAGGGCGCCGAGCCGCTGTTCTTTCTCGACTATTATGCCAGCGGCAAGCTGAACGTCGACGACGCCGCCGTGGTGATCGAGGGCATCGCGCGCGCCTGCAAGGAATCGGGCTGCGCCCTGATCGGCGGCGAGACGGCGGAGATGCCGGGGCTCTATGCCAAGGGCGATTTCGATCTCGCCGGATTTTCGGTCGGCGCGGTGGAACGTGGGCAGGTCCTGCCCGATACCGGCGCGATGAAACCGGGCGACGCGGTCATCGCCGTGGCGGCAAGCGGCGTGCATTCCAACGGCTATTCGCTGGTGCGGCGCGTCGTGGCGGAAGCGGGCGCGGCCTATGACGCGCCGGCGCCGTTCGATGCGACGCGACGCTTAAGCGAAGCGCTGCTGACGCCGACGCGGCTTTATGTCCGCAGCGCTCTCGCCGCGATCCGCGCCGGCGGCGTCAAGGGCCTGGCGCATATCACCGGCGGTGGCATCACCGAGAACCTGCCGCGCGCGCTGCCGGACGGGCTGGACGCGGAAATCGACCTGAACACCTGGCTGCCGCTGCCGGTGTTCCGCTGGCTGGCACGGCAGGCCGGCATCGGCGAGCGCGAGATGCTGCGGACGTTCAATTGCAGCATCGGCATGATGGCGATCGTCGCGGAGGACAGAGTCGATGCGGTGATGGCCGCGTTCGACCGCGAGGACGAGGAAGTCTTTCGCGTCGGCACGCTGATCGCAGGCGAAGGCGAAGCGAAGGTGATCTACAAGGGCGCGCTGAAGCTTTGAAAAAAGTCCGCATCGCCATCCTGATCTCCGGCCGCGGCAGCAACATGGCGGCGCTGATCGAAGCGTGCCGCGAGCCGGAGTTCCCGGCGCAGATCGCGCTCGTCTTTTCCAACGTCGAGACCGCCGAGGGCTTGAAGATCGCGGCGGCGGCCGGCATCGCGACCAGAGTGATTTCGCACAAGGTTTTCGCCTCGCGCGAGGAATTCGACGCGGCGATCGATGCTGCCCTGACCGCGGCCAAGATCGAACTGATCTGCGAAGCCGGTTTCATGCGCATCCATTCCGACGGCTTCGTGCGCCGATGGCAGGGCCGGATGCTGAACATCCATCCTTCGCTGCTGCCGGCCTTCAAGGGCCTTCGCGTGCAGCAGCAGGCGATCGACGCCGGGGTGAAGATTTCCGGCTGCACGGTGCATTTCATGGTGCCCGAGCTCGACTCGGGGCCGATCATCGCGCAAGCCGCCGTGCCGGTGCTGGACGGCGACACGGCCGAGACGCTGGCGGCGCGGATCTTGCTCGAGGAGCACAAGCTCTATCCGGCAGCGCTGAAGCTGGTGGCGGAGGGCAAAGTCGTGCTGCGCGACGGCCGCGCGGTGTTCGTCTAGCCCACGCCGGCGAGCTTGGCGGACACATCCCACAGCCGCTTCGCGTCTTCGTCGCTCTGCGCCGCGAGGGACGGCTCGGCGACCTTGCACTTGTAGAAATATTCGCCGCTGATCGTCGCGACGTCGGGCGAGGCGGCGAGGTGGATGATGGTCCTGGCGCCGGCTTCCGGCGAGATGCCGAACAGCATGATGGTGCGCTGAAGGAGTTTCATGGCGCCGCTCCTGGCGTTGTTGAGGCCGAAGCGGGTGCCGACGAAGCCGGGATGCAGGCAGTTCGCCGTGACGCTCGTGCCGTCGAGGCGCTTGGCCAGTTCGCGCGTGAACAGGATGTTGCAGAGCTTCGAGGTGCCATAGGCGCGGGCGACACCGAAGTTCTTCGCCAGCTGAAGATCGTCGAAATCGAGCTTGCCGGATTTGTGCGCGTCCGAGGCGGTCGAGACGATGCGGGCGCCGGGCGTCGCCTTCAGGCGGTCGAGAAGGATGTTGGTGACGACGAAATAGGCCATGTGGTTGGTGGCGAAGGTCATCTCCAAGCCGTCGGCGCTGAGCCGGCGCGACAGGAAGACGGCGCCGGCATTGTTGACGAGCACGTCGATCGTCTCTTCGGCGTTCGCCACTTCGCCGGCGACGCGCTTCATCTCGGCGATGACGGAGAGATCGCCGAGATGCGAGGTGTGGATCGCCGACGGATTGGCGGCGCGCAATTTCGCCAGCGTCGCATCGGCGCGCTGCCGATCGCGCGCAATCAAGACGATGCGGGCACCTTGCTCCGCCAGCCTGAGCGCCGCGACCTCGCCGATGCCAGAGGTGCCGCCCGTGACGACGATCGTCTTACCTTGCATGGAGTGCACTCCTCGCTATTGCAATTTGCATAGCACAACCATCATCACCCGGCTTGTCCGGGTGACCCATTTTCCTGAGCAAAAAATGGGTCACCCGGATGCCGCGAAGGGCGGCACCGGGTGATGACGGTGTTATTTGGAATGAGATGCGAAACCCTAAGGAACGATATCGAGGCCGCTGAAGAAGAAGGCGATTTCCTGGGCGGCGGTTTCGGGGGCGTCGGAGCCATGGACGGAGTTGGCTTCGATCGATTCGGCGAAGTCCTTGCGGATGGTGCCGGCCGCGGCGTTGGCCGGGTTGGTGGCGCCCATCACTTCACGGTTCTTGGCGATGGCGTTCTCGCCCTCGAGCGCCTGCACGACGACCGGACCGGAGGTCATGAATTTCACCAGGCTGGCGAAGAATGGGCGCTCCTTGTGCACGGCGTAGAAGGCTTCGGCCTGGGCCTGCGACAGCTGCAGGCGGCGCGAGGCGATGACTTTGAGGCCCGCCTTCTCGAAGCGGTCGACGATGGCGCCCGTGAGATTGCGGCGCGTCGCGTCCGGCTTGATGATGGAAAGGGTGCGCTCGACGGGCATAAGTCACTCCGGATTGAGGAAAGCGCGCGGGTTATGCCGTGGCATTGGCAGATGTGCAAGCCGTGCTATACGCCCCACAAATGCTGGTCATCGACAACCTCATCGTCCGCATCGCGGGCCGCGAAATCCTGGACGGGGCGAGCGCCAGCCTGCCCGCCGGGCGGCGCGTCGGCCTGGTGGGGCGCAACGGCGCGGGCAAATCGACGCTGCTGAAGGTGATCCTGGGCCAGCTGCACGCGGACGACGGCGACGTCGCCTGGCCGAGCGCCTGGCGCGTCGGCGCGGTGGCGCAGGAAGCGCCGGGAACCGAGGCCAGCCTGCTCGACACCGTGCTGGAGGCGGACCCCGAGCGCATGCAGCTCTTGGCGGCGGCTGAGCACGAGAGCGACGGCCACAAGCTGGGCGACATCTATCACCGGCTGGACGCCATCGACGCCTATACCGCGCCGGCGCGGGCGGCGGAGATTCTGGCAGGCCTCGGCTTCTCGGCGGCGGACCAGTTGCGGCCGTGTTCGGAATTCTCCGGCGGCTGGCGCATGCGCGTGGCGCTGGCGGCGATATTGTTCGCGGCGCCCGATCTTCTGCTGCTCGATGAGCCAACCAACTATCTCGACCTCGAAGGCGTGATGTGGCTGGAGAATTTCCTGCAGCGCTATCGCGGCACGGTGCTGATCGTCAGCCATGACCGCGACCTGCTCAACACCGCGGCCGAATTCATCCTGCATCTCGAGCACGGCAAGACGACGCTCTATACCGGCAATTACGACACCTTCGTCGCGACGCGCGCGGCGCGCCGGGCGCTCGACGTCGCTTTCGCGAAAAAGCAGGAACTGGCGCGCAAGCACATGCAGTCCTTCGTCGACCGCTTCAAGGCAAAGGCGAGCAAGGCGCGCCAGGCGCAGAGCCGCATGAAGGCGCTGGCCAAGATGGAGCTGGTCGAGATTCCGGTCGACGAACATGTCGCGCCGATCCGCCTGCCCAAGCCGGTGGGCGCCAGTCCGCCGCTGGTGACGATGGATCGCGTCAGCGTCGGCTATGAGCCCGGGAAAGCCATCCTCTCGAAGATGTCGTTCCGCTTCGATCCCGATGACCGCATCGCCCTTTTGGGCAAGAACGGCAACGGCAAGTCGACGCTGGCGAAGCTGCTGGCCGGCAAGCTCGAGCCGATGGGCGGAGAGATGACGCTGGCGCGCAAGCTGGTGCCCGGCTATTTCGCACAGCATCAGCTGGAGGAACTCAACGGCGCCATCACGCCGATCGAGACGCTGTCGCATCTGCGGCCAAAGCTGACGGTACAGGAGGTGCGCACCCAGCTGGGCGGCTTCGGCTTTTCCGCCGACAAGCAGCTGACCAAAGTGCGCAACCTGTCGGGCGGCGAGCGGGCGCGGCTGATGTTGGCGCTGGCGACGCTGGACAAGCCGAACCTGCTTATTCTCGACGAGCCGACCAACCATCTCGACATCGACGCGCGCGGCGAATTGCTTACCGCGCTCAACGATTTCGACGGCGCGGTGGTGCTGGTCAGCCATGACCGGCGCCTGATCGAGGCGACGGCGGATCGGCTGCTGCTGGTGGCGAACGGCGAAGTGCATCCCTTCGACGGCGACCTCGACGATTACCGCAAGTTCCTGCTGTCGGGTGAAAACACACCGACGCGGCGCGCCGAACCGGAAGCCAAGGCGCCCAACGAACGGCGCGACAGCGCGGCGCGGCGGCGCGAACTCAAGCCGCTCAAGGACAAGCTGGAAGCCGCCGAGCACCAGATTTCGGACCTGACCATCGAGATCGCCAAATGCGACCGCTCGCTGTCCGATCCCTTGCTGTTCGCCAAAGACCCGGCGCGCGGCAAGGCGGTGTCCAAGAAACGCGCCGACGCCGCCAAGAAGCTCGCCGATATCGAAGCGCGCTGGCTGAAGATGCAGGAAGAATACGAGGCGGCGCTGGCGGAGGCGTGAAACGCGGTCGGGACCAGGCGGGCGCCACATTGGCGTGAACAATTTGCTGTATTCTGTTCACGGCTCCTTTCCCCGGTCAACGTGCCACCGCTTTCAAACCTCTGGCCGCGTTAGCAACTATTCTTCCCCCGCCTGCTCCCCGGCGGTGAACTGACGCGTACCCAAAAGCCGAATGATTGTTCCCGGTTCCAGATCACCGAAGCACGGGGTTCGCAGGAAGCACTCAAGTTCAGAGGGGAACACAACACTGTCGGCGGCCGGTACGGCCTCCGACCAACGCTCATACGCAGAGCGCCGGAAGGCGCTGTCGTTGTACGGTTCGCCGAGATTGCTCATGTCATCAGGTAATAGGCGCATCGTTCCGTCTCTCCGGGTGAGGCAAAGGACGCGTGCCACGTCGAGTCGCTCTGAAAGGAGTTTGGCCACTGTGTCGTCGAACTTGGCGCAGTCCTGGATAAAAAGCCAAATTAGGCCAGCGAATTCATCGGAACGCGCGTCCAGCAAAGCGAAGTTCGGTACGTATCGAGCTGCATCCAGTGTTGTAAAACGAAACCGAAACCATTTTAGGCCCAGAGCCTGCCTCACTGAAGCCGCCTTAAGGTCGGTGTGGCTCGGCGCGTACAGGGCGAACGCACTCTGCAGCCGAGGTCGATTTGCCGTAGGATGATCGCGAAGATCGACGAGCCCTGTTTCCAAGCCCCCCGTCGCCAGCACGGCTATGGAACCCACCTCGCCGATCCGTCGATTGCTGGCGAACGAAGCTGCCACGGTGGGATCGGCAGTGAAGTCCAAAAAGGGTGTGGGGAAGCCGTAGTGCTGCAGATAGCCCAACGCCTCGTTGTGGGTAAGGCCGAAAGTGCGAACCAACGCAGCGGTTATCGAACCGCTAATGCGTAGTAGGTCTTGTAATCCGCGTTCGGACATCACCAGCCGGTCTAAACTCGTGACGGTGGATGAATAGTCGCCGCTCTCTCCGCGAAAGAGGTAGGTGGGAACTGGGTTTGTTGGTGTGCTCGGATCTAATAAGTTTCGGCCGAATGGCCGTGGGATTTCGGCCGCGGTCAGGGCGCGCAGATGGTCCTCTATCTCCATAAGGGAGGGCAGTATCTCACCCGAGACCGCTATGGCATTGCTCGCCGTGGGCTCCCTCCGCTCCTGCATAAACAGACTTCGAGCCTTGGCAAGTCGTGTTTCGCGCAGGCGTGCCGCGTTCTCAATCAGCATCCGATTGTTTTCGTCGGTGAAAACGGCGACCGGGTCCTCATGGCCAGTTCGATGGAGCATACGGGACAAGGTCTCCACTCGCGCACGACCGTCAGGGTCGGATTGAGCGGTTTGTAGGGTAGTAAGCAAAGATTGTGCGGTCTCACCGACCAAATCCGGGTGAGCCTCGACTGCTTCTTTGAATATCGCCGCAGAGGGCGCGGGCTCCTGTGGTAAAGTCATCAACGTGTTTAAAAGATCGTTGAAAGTCATCAAGTATTCTCGCAAGACTGTTGCCGTGGTAGCGTGAATGTTAGGCCGATGGCGGTTTTGATAGAAGCCAATTCTGTAGTCGTGTGCCGAGATGTCATTGCTCGCCGCTATAGACGCGGTTGGGTCGGTTTCCAGGTCGACGCTCCCAATAGAACCCTTTGCGCGGATTCGGAAATCGCGCGGGTAAGTTTCATGCACCCCCATAATGTTAGCGCCTTTATTCGTCATCTTGAGAGTCAGGGCTTGGTCCACCTGAATGATGCTGGCGAAGCGGTCGACATTGTTGTTGTTGATCAGATAAATGGACCTACAACGAATTGCCCATGGATCGAGTTCTTTCGCCGAGATATTTCGGGAGGTATTGTCGCGGCTGTTCGCCTCCAACGCGGCTCGGACGCGAGCCTGATGTGTCCTGACGGTTGGGACTATGAACGTTCGCTATCGCACAACTTCAAATTCTACCCACTTTCGGACCTGAGCGAGCGACTCGAACTCAAACAGGGTGAACCCAACCTAAGTGCCTATCGGGACCGTACAACGGGCCAGGAGGTTTATGTTGGCTGGCCAAACTTGGCCACAGCCGAGGATAGGGCAGTCAGGACTGAGGCAACGGACCGAGTTTTACCTTTTATCGGTGACCGCAGAGCCCAAACTCAGGATGAGATCGAGACTGTCGTACAGGCAAACTTGACCCTGGAGCGGCTGACAGCCATAGCACCGGACGACTGGCGGCTATGGTTTTTCCGAGGAGTGGCCCGCCGCGCGCTAGGGGATCGGCAGGAAGCTTATGCAGCTTTCGCCCGTGCCTATGGGTTGGCACCCGGCGAAATTGAGGCCGGCCGCAATCTTGTTGCCGAGTGTATGACGCTTGGCTACAGCGAGGAGGCCAAGGTCGTGGCCAAGGTGGTCTGTGCTCTCGCGCCGGACGACGCAGGCTTGCGGGCAAATTATGCGCTAGCTCTGCTAACTAACGGAGACCTGTCCGAAGCCCTGAATGAGGTCCAGCAAGCGCAAACTGCTGATCCGCAGGATGAAATTTCGCGGAACGTCCGAGTTCTGATCGAGGAGGTAATTTCGGGGGCAAGCGAACGGCCCACGAAATTGGTCTATTGACTCTCTCGCCCTCAGATTTTGAGATAACTGTCAGGACTGAATGTCGAAGCTTAGCGATAGAATTATCTCGTCGATCTGCAGGGCGCGCTGAAATAATCAGCGCAGCGCCTTGCGGGCGATGTCGCCCCATTCCTTTTGCGCTTTCTGGTAGCGCGACGGCGCACCGTCCAGAAGCTTGACGATCTGCGTGTAGAGCGCGCGCGCTTCGTCCTTGGCGCCGGTGCGGTCCAGCAGCATGGCCATGCGGGCGCGGGCCTCCTCGCCGGAGAAATAAGGCACCAGGCGGCGGTATTCGGCGAGCGCTTCGGCCTCCTTGCCCTGTTCTTCGAGTGCGCGGGCGTAAAGCAGGTGGGCATCGCCGGAGACGAAGCTGGGATCGGCGGCCTGCAAGGCATCGAGCGCGGCTTGCGTTTCCACCGGCTCGCCGTTCAGGAAATGCGCTCGCGCCAGACCCAGCAGCAGCGCCGGATCGTCCTTGAACTGTCCTTGCGCGGCTTCGCGGTAGATCTCGACGGCACCGCCATAGTTGCCGCGCGCGATGTATTCCTCGGCCAGCGCCCGCTTGGAATCCACCGAGCCCACCAGCTCCGCGGCGCGGTGCGCCTCGCGGAAGGACTTGTTCGGATCGGCGAGCTGGCGGGCCTTGGCGCCCATCTGCGCGGCGCTGCGGCTGCGAAACAATTGCGGGCCGATGACCGCCACCAGGTAAATCAGGCTGCCGATCGCGGGCAGGAAGATGATGATGTAGATCCAGGGAAAGATATTGCCGTGGCGGACCGCGTGCACGATGCAGACACCGATCAAAACGAGCGAGACGATGCCGATGGGGCTCTCGAGATAGGCAAGGGGGTTCAGCAAACGGGTCTCCGGGTCAGGCGCACCCCTTCAGATGGCCCAAGCGAGGTGCGATCTCAAGCCCGCCAAAAACCTTAACGAGCAGCAAAATGTTGCTGCCCCCGCTTTTTTGCTAAGCTGCGCCAATCGGATATAGAAGGGTCCATGACGGACGACCGATTTTTCCAGCGCGCCGGGCCTTTCAAGCTCGGCGAGATCGCGCGCCATGTCGGCGGCGAGATGGACAACCGCTCTGCGGCGGATTTCCTGGTGCGCGACGTCGCCGCGCTGGAGAGCGCCACGGCGGGCGACATCTCGGTGTTCAGCGATGCGAAATTCGCCGGCGCCTTCGCCCATACCGGCGCCAGCGTGGTGATCACCGACCACAAGCTTTCGGCGCATGAGCACAACGGCACCTGGCTGCTGCTGACGCCCAATCCGCGGCTCGCCTTCGCGCAGGTCGGGCATCTGTTCTATCCGCCCGACACGCTGGTCGAGGGCGTGCAGCCGCAGACGCCGGTTCATCCGAGCGCGACCGTCGGCGCCGGTACGCAGATCAGCACCGGCGCCGTCATCGGCCCGAACGCCAAGATCGGCAATCGCTGCCTGATCGGCTCCAATGCGGTGATCGGCCATGGCGTGGTGTTGGGCGACGACTGCGTCATCGGGCCCAATTGCGCCATCAACTACGCGCTGATCGGCAACCGCGTCACGCTGGCCGCCAACGTCACCATCGGCAGCGCCGGCTTTTCCTTCGTGCCGAGCGGCAAGGGCTTGCTGCGCGTACCGCAGCTGGGCCGCGTGGTGATCGAGGACGATGTCGAGTTCGGCGGCAATTGCGCCATCGACCGCGGCGCCATCGGCGACACGGTGATCGGCACCGGCACGATGTTCGATAACCTCGTGCACATCGCGCACAATGTGAAGATCGGGCATCACTGTTTGATCGCCGGCCAGGTCGGCATCGCCGGCTCCAGCGTCATCGGGCCGTTCGTGATGATGGGCGGCCAGGTCGGCGTGAGCGATCATCTGACCATCGGCGCCGGCGCGCGGCTGGCGGCCAAGGCCGGCGTGACGCGCGACGTCGCGCCCGGCGAAACGGTCGGCGGCTACCCCGCGATGCCGGTGCGCGAGTGGCATAGGCAGACCGTGGCGCTGAAGAAGCTGGCGGAACGCAAGAAGGAATAGCCGTTCCGCGACGCTGCCACAGCTGTCACGGCCCGCGAATGCGGGCCACCCAGGTGACGGCAAGTTCTATCGCTGCCGGCACAATCGACGGCCGCACCTTCCAACATTCGTTATGTCCCCAACTGGGTGGCCCGCATTCGCGGGCCATGACAATTGGTGTTTGGTGATTGGGTTTACGCCTGCTTCTCGAACTTCCCGCTCGGCGACTCTTTCCAATAGGTCACGTCATGGCCGGCGGCTTTGGCGTCTTTCCAGGCGGCGCGGGCGGTCGTCAGCATCGCTTCGTCGCGGCCGTCGAACATCAGCACCACGCGCGTGAGATCGCCGACGCTGTCCCAGGAAGGCACGGCGCCGCCGACGCAGAACAGGACGTTGGCGCCGTTCGGGTTCTCGTCCTCGACCGTGATCAGCACCGGCTGGCGTTTGGGATCGCCGTCGCCCGATTGCGCGTGCGCGAGGAAGGTCTGGTCGTTGTAGGTCCACAGCAGATTGTCGATGGCGTCGGCACGCTCCGACGATTCCGTGCGGATCACCGCGCGCCAGCCGCGCTCCAGCGTCTTCTCCAGCAGGCCCGGCAGGACATCGTCGAGGCTGCGGCGTTCGAGGTGGTAGAAGAGAGTCTCGGTCATCTCGGCAATATTTGAGTGCGTCCCCGCGGAAGATCAACCATCGGCGGTGCTCCGGCCTCGAAATAGATGGTCGAGCGATCTTTGATCCAAGGCTCAGAGGGATACTTTAAGTCCACTTCGAATGACTTGTAAGCGACCGTAGTTACTTTCGCGCGCACCGTTGCAAACGCACCGTCGCAATCCGGGCCGAAGAAGCGACGGTGTGGGTTGTTCGCACATTTTTCAGCGGCAAGATCAATAGCGCTTACGGCGATGGGATGTGAAATTGTCAGCGCCTCCGCTGAATGAGCGGAAATATTCAACGGCAGCCGTCCCTCAGTTACCTCACTGGGGCCAATACTGAACGTTGCGTTATAGGATGCCACTCTTGCGTCGCCGTATCTTCGATAAATGAAGGTCAATTCGATCTTTCTGACTGCGGTAGCCTCTGACGACAGATTGCTAATTATTAGCCGCCACCTAGGAACAATCTCTCTGTGGCAACCATCTGTCCCTATTTCGCACACCTTGGTTGGGACGGCGTTCTCGTTCACAAGGAGTGAATCAATCGCAAGGCTTTCCCGCTCACGAACACGATTTTCCTGATCGCGCTTGTATTCGCGCGCCTCGCGCTTAGCCTCACGTGCATCTTCTTTGTCTTGCTGGATGTCTAGATTGACGGCAACGTAAATCGAAAGCGCAATACCGATCAGCGCTCCAATCGAATTCAAAGTCTCGTGGAGTTGGATTTTCACGCCGCTCCGACTCCATTCAATCCTCGTAATGCGCCTCGACCAGTTCGTTGAGGATGCGCACGCCCCACCCCGTTCCCCAGCTCGGCGCCAGCGCTTTCTGCTCGCCGTCCTGCCAGGCGACGCCGGCGATATCTAGATGCGCCCAGGGGCGCTTGTCCTCGACGAACCTGGCCAGGAACTGCGCTGCGGTGATCGAGCCGGCATTGGGGCCGCCGATGTTCTTCATGTCGGCGATCTTGGAACGCAGCAGCTTGTCGTAATTCGCACCCATCGGCAGGCGCCACACCGGCTCGCCGACTTTCTTGCCGGCGTCCATGATGCGGTTCGACAGCTTGTCGTCGTTGGAGAACAGGCCGGCATGCTCGGGGCCGAGCGCCATGATGATCGCGCCGGTCAGCGTCGCGAGGTCGATGACGAATTTGGGCTTGAAGGTGCGCTGGGTGTAGGTCAGCGCGTCGGCCAGCACCAGGCGGCCCTCGGCGTCGGTGTTGAGGACTTCGATCGTCTGGCCCGACATGGATTTGACGACGTCGTCGGGGCGCTGCGCCTTGCCGTCGGGCATGTTCTCGACCAGGCCGATGACGCCGACCGCATTGACGCGGGCCTTGCGCAGGCTAAGCGCCTGCATCGTGCCGACCACCGCGGCGGCGCCGCCCATGTCGCCCTTCATGCCCATCATGCCGGCGCCGGTCTTGAGCGACAGGCCGCCTGAATCGAAGCAGACGCCCTTGCCGACGAAGGCGACGGGTTCGGATTTCTTCTTGCGCGCGCCGTTCCACTGCATGACGACGAGCTGGCTTTCCTTGTCGCTGCCCTGGCCGACGCCGAGCAGCGAGCCCATGCCGAGCTTGGTCATCTCCTTGACGCCGAGGATCTCGACCTTGACGCCGAGCTTGGTGAGATTGGTCTTCACGCGGCGCGCGAATTCGGCCGGATAAAGAATGTTCGGCGGCTCGTTGACGAGGTCGCGGGCGAAGAACATGCCGGCGGCGACGGCCTCCAGCGCGGCCCAGCTCTTCCTGGCGTCGGACACCGACCCCGTCGCGATCGTCACCTTCTTCAGGCGCTGCTCGTACTCGTCGAGGTTCTTGGTGCGGTAATGGTTGAAGCTGTAGCTCTTGAGCTGCGCGCCGAGCGCGAGATGGGCGGCGAGCGCGCCCGGTTTCAGCCTGGAACCCTTGGGCGCGTCGATTTCATAGGTCACGGCGGTTTCGCCGGCGGCGCCGAGGCGGCCATTGATGGCGGCCGACAGGTTCTCGGCTTTGCTGCCGTCGAACTCGTTCGCCTTGCCCATGCCGGCCAGGACGATACGCGAGACGCCAAGCCCCGCCGGGGCCAGCACTTCCAGGACCTGGCCGGACTTGCCGGTGAATTTGCTGACCTTGAGGCCCCTGGACAGCGCGCCGCCTGCGGCGTGATCGGCCTTCAGGGCGGCTGCGGTCAGGACGCTGCCGTCGAGGGCGCCCACAACCCAGGCGCCGGCGCCAACGGCGTGCGGCGCGGCAAAGGACAATTGCATCATGTATCTCCCGATGGTTTCTAGCGCTGACGCGTCATTAACGCGTATTGCGGCCATATGCGAGGCGGGCGCGAACCGGGTTGCCGGTCGGCCGCGATTGGATGCTAGTTTAGGGCGAATCACAGAAGGGGCGAAAGGGCTTACACGAGACCGTGCGGAGCCCGCGCCATGACGGCTGCTAGCGTGAAACTGCCGCGACTGTCGATCTATGTGCTGGGCCAGCTGATCGGACCGACGGCGCTGTTCACCTTTTTGCTCACCGCCGTGATCTGGCTGAGCCAGGCGCTGCGCCTGCTCGACCTCGTCATCAATCGCGGCCAGTCGGCGCCGACCTTCATCTATCTGACGGTCCTGGTGCTGCCGAGCCTTTTGGTCATCATCCTGCCCCTCGCCTTCTTCCTGGCGACCCTGTTCGCGCTCAACAAGCTCAACACCGACAGCGAGCTTGTCGTGATGTCGGCGGCCGGCTTCAGCCGGTTGCAGATCGCCGTGCCGGTGTTCATCTCCGCCGCCATCGTCATGGTGCTGACCTATCTGTGCAGCCTGTATCTGATGCCCGCCGGGCAGCGCGCCCTGAACGACAAGGTCGTCGACATCCGGGCCGATATCGGAACCGCGCTGCTCAACGAGGGCGAATTCAACACGCCGGCGCAAGGCCTCACCGTCTTCATCCGCGCGCTCAACTCCGACGGCTCGATCCACGGCGTGCTGGTGCATGACAGCCGCGACCCCAAGCACACCGTCACCTATCTGGCCGAGGGCGGCCAGCTGGCGCAGACCACGGGCGGCGCGCGCCTGATCATGGTCGACGGCACGGTCGAAGCCAGCAGCGACAATGGCGGCAAACTCTCGGTGCTGAAATTCCAGCGCTACGTCTTCGACCTCGATCAGTTCGCCAGTCCGGCGCATGCCGGCGAGCGGGCGACCAGCGAGCGCTACCTGAACGAGTTGTTCTGGCCGTCGGCCGGACTGCCGGCCAAGATCCGCAACGCCTATATCGCCGAAGGCCATAACCGGCTGGCGCAGCCGCTCTATTGCATCGTGTTCGCGCTGATCGCGCTGGCCGCGATCCTGCGCGGCCGGCGGGCCCGCGGCGCCAACGCCATGCGCCTGGCCATCGCGGTCGGCGCGGCGGTGGCGATCCGCATCGCCGGCTACGGCGTGCAAGGCCTGGCGATCCGCGATCCGGCCTTCAGCGTCCTGTTCTACCTGATCCCGCTGATCGGCGCGGCGCTGGCGCTGGCGAGCCTGGCCGGGATCGATCCGCTGCAATGGTTGCGCAAGCCCGCGCCGGCGGACGCGCTGTCATGAGCTGGTCCTGGACCCTCTACCGCTATCTCGGGCTGCAGTTCCTGAGCGGCATCGGCATCGTCTACGCGACGTTCCTGATGCTGGCGTTCTCCATCGACCTCGTCGAGCTGACCAACCGCACCGCGGGCCATGGCGTCACCACGCTGGTGGTGATCGGCATGGCGCTGCTGCAATTGCCCGATCTCGGCCAGAAGCTGATGCCCTTCGCCGTGCTGCTCGGCGGCGTCTTCGCCTTCGCGCGGCTGTCGCGCAATCAGGAGCTGGTGGCGGTGCGCGCCGCCGGCATGTCGGCCTGGGATTTCCTGGCGCCGCCGCTGGCCGTGGCGGCAGGGCTCGGCTTCGTCGTCGTGCTCGCTGTGACGCCGATCTCGGCGCGCATGCTGGCGCAGTTCTCGGCCCTGGAGGCCCGCTACATCAAAGGCGAGGCGTCGCAGCTCTCCGTCAAGCAGAACGGGCTGTGGCTGCGCCAGGGCGACGAGACCCAGCAATCGGTGATCCATGCGCTGCACGTCGCCGACCAGGGCGTGCACCTGGAGGACGTCGTCGTGTTCCTCTACGGCGCCAACGATCACTTCGTCGGCCGCGTCGACGCCAAATCGGCGCAGCTCGATGCCGGCACATGGATGCTGCACGACGCCTGGGTCAGCGGCGCCGACGGCACGCCGGTGCATCACGACGACTACAGGCTGCCGACCACGCTGACGCCGTCGCAGATCCAGGAAAGTTTCGCGCCGCCCGACACCTTGTCGTTCTGGGAGTTGCCGGGCTTCATCCGCGCGGCGCAGAACGCCGGCTTCTCCGCGGTGCGCTACGAGCTTTACCTCTACACCCTGCTTGCCATGCCGGCGCTGTTCGCGGCGATGGTGTTCATGGCGGCGAGTTTTTCGGTGCGCCTGGGACGCAGCGGCGGCTTGCTGCGCGTCATCCTGATCAGCGCCCTGGCCGGTTTCGGCATCTATTTCTTCAGCGAATTCGCCCGCGCCCTGGGCCAGACCGGAATCCTGCCCATCACGCTCGCCGCGACGGCGCCGGCGACGGCGGCGATCCTGATCGGCATGACCCTCGTCTTCAATCAGGAGGACGGATGAGAATTCGCGCACGCCTGGCTCCGCTCTTGCTGCTGTCCGCGCTGTTCTGCGTTGCGGCAAACGCCGCCGGGCGATTGCCTATTGGCGGCTCCGCCGCCGGCGCTCCTATTGGCGGCTCCGCCGCCGGGGCGATCAAGGGCGACGTCCTGCTGCAGGCCGACGAGATGGACTACGACGTCGACGCCAAAATTGTCACGGCGCGCGGCCATGTCGAGATCGACAGCGACGGCCGCACGCTGCTGGCCGACACGGTCACCTACGATCAGCAGCACGACACGATGGTCGCCAGCGGCCATGTCAGCCTGACCGACGAGAAAGGCAACGTCGCCTTCGCCGAGCACGTCACGCTCACCGACAAGATGCGCGACGGCGCGCTGAAGAGCTTCGCGGCGCTGATCGGCAAGAACGGCCGGCTGGTGGCGGCGAGCGCGACGCGCAGCCAGGGCCGCTTCATCGAAGCCTTCGACGGCGCCTATACGCCCTGCAAGATCTGCAACAAGCCGGGCCAGCGCACGCCGGTCTGGCGGGTGCGCGCCGATCACGTGCTCTACGACCAGGTCAGGCACCGCATCATCTTCCACGATGCGACGCTGGAATTCTTCGACGTGCCGCTGCTGTACACGCCCTATCTGAGCGAACCGGATCCCAGCGTGCGCTATGCCAGCGGCGTCCTGACGCCCGACCTCGGCAATTCGACCTCCATCGGCTATTTCCTCAGGCTGCCGATCTACATCGCGCTGTCGCCCTCGAACGACGCCACGATCACGCCGATCGTGTCGAGCCATGGCGGCGAGGTGCTCGCAGCCGAGTATCGCGAGCGCTGGGAGCATGGCGGCATGTGGCTGCAGGGCAGCATCGCCAACAATCCGGACGGCGGCCTCAGCGGCCGGGACAACCAGTTCTACGCCAGCCTGTTCGGCTCGGGCCGCATCCCGCTCAGCACCGCCTGGCGCGCCGGGTTCGACGCGCAGATGACGAGCAACGACACCTATCTGAAGCGCTACGACTTCTCGCAGCTCGACCGGCTGGTCAACGACCTGTTCATCGAAGGCAGCGGCGGGCGCACCAGATTTGCCGTGACCGGCTATTTTTTCCAGGGCCTGCGCGCCACCGACGACAGCAGCATCATTCCCTTCGCCCTGCCGCTGGTCGAATTCAATTACATTCCGCAGGACAACTGGCTGGGCGGCCAGTTCCGCTTCGACGTCGACAGCGTCGCGCTGACCCGGGGCAGCGGCGCCGACGGGCAGCGCTTCAGCGCCGAGACGCGCATGCGCTGGCCGACCGTGCTGCCGGGCGGACAGTTGCTGACCCTGCAGATGGACGCGCGCGGCGACCTGTACCGCATCACCAGCGACAAGCCCGGCTCGTTCGATACACTGGGCAACCCCATTCCGCTCGACACCAAGCTGATCTATCGCGGCGTGCCGTATGCGGCGCTCGACTGGCGCTGGCCGTTCATCTCCAGCGGCGGCCAGGGCCGCGCCCTGATCGTCGAGCCGATCGCGCAACTCATCCTGCAGCCCTATGGCGGCAATCCCGCCGGCATTCCCAACGAGGACAGCGGCGCCTTCGAACTGGACGAGAACAACGTGCTGAGCTTCGACCAGTTGCCGGGCTACGATCTGGTCGAGAGCGGCCCGCGCGCCAATTTCGGCATCCATGCACGGGCGGTGTTTCCGTCCGGCTCGGTCGACGCGGTGCTCGGCCAGACCTACCGGCTGAAGCCCGATCCGATTTTCGGAGCCGATTCCGGCCAGCATGGCACCTCGTCGGACATCGTCGGGCGGGTGAGCGTGAAGTTCCTGCCCTATATCGACCTCACCGACCGCATCGACATCGACCGCGACAACGGCACGGTGCGGCGCCACGAAGTGTACGTCACCGGCATCTTCGGACGCACCTCCGTCCAGGTCAGCTATGTGCAACTGCCGCAGGAACTGGTCTCCCTCGGCCTGCCCGAGCGCCAGGAAATCAACGCCCAGGCGGACGTCAATTTCTACCAAAACTGGCAGGCCTTCGGCGCCATACGGCGCGATCTTCTGGCGGGCAGGATGCTCGATACCGAGTTGGGCCTGGGCTATGAAGACGAGTGCCTGGGTATCAGCCTGGCCTATCGCCGCAAGTTCACCACCGACCGCGACCTGCCGCCTTCGACCTCGATCATCCTGCGATTCAGCCTGAAAACCGGCGAAGAGGCGATCGAGCCGTTCAGCTTGTTCCCGCAAGACGTCTTCTCGCGCCCCTGAAGTCTTGGACGGTCGTGCAATTTACCGGCTCTAAGGACTCGGATTGCGCAAGTCATGTTGGGTCGCGCAATTTACCGGCTCTGACGAGCCGGATTGCGCTCGCGAGATTTTTCCGTATTCTCCGGCCCGGTTCGGGGGCGAGCGCGTAAACCATTGAGATTGCTGCCGAAGGGCCGAACTTTGTCCAAGAGATATCTGCAAATCGCGTTTTTCGGCGGCCTGCTGGCGCTTTTGGCGGCTCCGACTCTTGGCCAGGACCTGTCCGGACCGCCGCCCGGCACCCAGCCGCCGGAAGCGCCGCCACCCACGACCGCACCTGCGACAACGCCGGCGCCGGCCGCCAGCCCAGCGGAGACGCCACCTATTCCCCCGGCCGGCGCGGCCATCCAATCCGACAGCGGCCCCAGCGACGGCGTCGCGGCGATCGTCAACGACGCCATCATCACCGAATACGATTTGCGCCAGCGCATCCTGTTGTTCGTCGCCACCTCCAACGTGCAAGCGACGCCGGAGATCATGGCCAAGCTGCGCTCCCAGGTTCTGAGTCAGCTGGAAACCGAGCAGCTACAGATCCAGGAAGCGCGCCGCAAGGCCATCACCGTGTCGCCGACCGACGTCGACAAGCAGATCGAGCGCATCACCGCCGACAACCACATGAACAAGGACCAGCTCGCCGAACTGCTGAAGAAGGGCGGCGTCGACATGGCGACGCTGCGGGCGCAGATCGCGGTGCAGATCGCCTGGCAGAGGGCGGTGCAGGAGGAATTCCAGGAACGCATCAACGTCACGCCCGCCGACGTCGACGCCGAACTGGCGCGCCTCAGCGAGGGCAAGGAGAAGACGCACTTTCTCGTCGCTACCATTTTCCTCGCGGTCGACAATCCCGACCTGGACGCCAAGGTCCTGAAGGATGCGCAGGACATCTATGCCCAGCTGCAATCGGGCGCGAATTTCGGCACCGTCGCGCGCCAGTTCAGCCAGAGCCCGACGGCGGCGGCCGGCGGCGACATGGGCTGGGTGCATCAGGGCCAGCTGCCCGCCGAGCTCGACGCCGCGTTGCAAAAGATGGAGCCCGGATCGGTGTCGCCGCCGCTGCGCTCGAGCGGCGGCTACTACATCCTGGGCCTGCGCGAGCGGCAGGAGGGCGTCGGTGCGCGCATTCTGCCCGATCCCTCGACCATCAAGCCGCAAGGCCCGCTGACCGTGGCGCGCCTGTTGCTGCCGATCGGACCGACGCCGGCCAAGACGGTGCGCGACAACGTCATGAAGATCGCCGAGCAGATTCACGATCACATCAACGGTTGCGACATGCTGCCGAAGATGGTCGAGCAGGTGCATGGCCTGATCTATCAGGACCTTACCAAGATGGGCCTGAAGATCACCGACTTGCACCCCGACATCCAGGCGGCCATCGCCAAGGCGGGTCCCGGCGAAGCGACGCCGCCCTTCACGTCCCCTGCCGGCATCGAGATGATGGTTCGCTGCGACAAGCGGCCGCCGCCGCCGCCCCAGCAATTCGAACTGCCGACGCGCCAGGCGGTCGAAGAAGGCCTGTTCGACCAGCAGATCACCATGCTGTCGCGGCGCTATCTGCGCGATCTGCGGCGCAACGCCAATGTCGAAGTCAAATAGCGCACCAATCTTGATCACGATGGGCGAGCCCGCCGGCATCGGGCCGGAAGTCGCGGTTGCGGCCTTCAAGGCGCTGGCCGGAACGATAGGCGGCCGCGCCTTGCGCCTGATCGGCGATCGGGGCGTCTTCAAAGCCTGCGGCCTCGACGATACGTCCGCGGTGATCGCGACGAAGGCGGCAGCCAGGCGCAGCCCCGCAAGGCCGGACGCGCGCAACGCGCCGGCTGTCATCGAAGCTATCGAGACTGCGGTCGCGATGGCACAGAACGGCGGCGCGGTGGTCACGGCCCCGATCAACAAAGCGGTGTTGATGCAAGCCGGGTTCCAATATCCCGGACACACAGAGTTCCTGCAGGCGCTCACCAAGGCGCCGCGCGCGGTGATGATGCTGGCGAGCGATCAATTGCGCGTCGTGCCGCTGACCGTCCATATGCCGCTCGCCGAGGTGCCGCGCGCCGTCACACGCGATGCCATCGTGGAGACCGCGCACATCGTTCTGGCATCGCTGAAGGCCGACTTCGGTATCACCGTGCCCAGGCTGGCGGTGGCCGGACTCAATCCGCATGCCGGCGAAGGCGGCGTGCTCGGCAGCGAAGACGGCACGATCATCGCGCCGGCGGTCGCGGCATTGCGGGCCGAAGGCCATGACGTGCAAGGGCCGCTGTCCGCCGACACGCTGTTCCACGCCGAGGCACGCGCGCGCTATGACGCGGCCTTGTGCATGTATCACGACCAGGCGCTGATCCCGATCAAGACGCTGTCGTTCTGGGACGGCGTGAACGTGACGCTGGGCCTGCCCATCGTGCGCACCTCGCCCGACCACGGCACCGCCTTCGACATCGCCGGCTCCGGCAAAGCGGACGCGCGCAGCATGATCGCCGCCATCCGCATGGCGGCTGAGATGGCCGATGCCAGAACCCGGCCTCAAGCAGCGAAGCGGTAGGCCATGGAAGATAGACTGCCACCGCTGCGCGAGGTGATAGCGGCGCACGGGCTGCAGGCCAAGCGCGCGCTGGGGCAGAATTTCCTGCTCGACCTCAACCTGACGCGGCGCATCGCGCGGGCGGCCGGGCCTTTGGAAGGCGCGACGATTTATGAAGTGGGTCCGGGACCGGGCGGACTGACGCGCGCCTTGCTGGCGGAAGGCGCGGCCCGCGTCATCGCCGTCGAGCGCGACGCGCGTTGCCTCCCAGCCCTCGCCGAAATCGCCGCCGCATATCCGGATCGTCTGACGGTCATCTCAGCCGACGCGCTGGAGATCGACGAAGCCAGGTTGTTCGAAGAGTCCGGCGTCAGCGGTCCGCTGCGCGTCGCCGCCAACCTGCCCTACAATATCGGCACGGCGTTGCTGGTAAAGTGGTTGACGGCGGCGGCATGGCCGCCCGCCTGGAGCAGCCTGACGCTGATGTTCCAGCGCGAGGTCGCGGAACGCATCGTCGCCAAACCCGATACCGAACACTACGGCAGGCTGTCCGTGCTGGCGCAGTGGCGGACGGCCCCCAAGATCCTGTTCGACGTTTCGCGCAGCGCCTTCGTGCCGCCGCCGAAGATCACCTCGAGCATCGTGCGGCTGGAGCCGCTCGCCGAACCGGTGGCGCCGGCCGCGCTCGCCGACCTGGAGCGCGTGACCGCGGCGGCGTTCGGTCAGCGCCGCAAGATGCTGCGCCAGAGCCTCAAAGCGATCGTGCCCGATGCCGAAGCGCTGCTGCGCGGCGCCGGCCTCGATCCGACGGCGCGGCCCGAACAGCTTTCGGTCGCGGACTTCGCCGCGCTGGCGCGCGGACTCAGATCTGCTCGGGGCGATTGAGAATCGCGTTGAACACGGTCGGCGGCACTTTCAAACCATCGTCCTGCGCGTAGAGCGCACGAAGCTCGGCAAAATGCGCGCCGGCATCGTGCGTCAGTGCGGCGAGGCGGTCGAAGCGCTTAAACGCTGTCTCGTCGATCGCGGCGCCCGGCTGCGGCATCGCGCCCCAGACGTCCCAGGGCAGCATCACCATGTTGTTCAGGGCCGCGATGTCGCGCACCAGATTGCCGGCGACGAACCACCAGCCGTTCATCTCCATGATGCCGAAATCGGCGGGATCGGTCTTGCCGTCGCGACACGATTTCCAGGCATCGCCGGCGATGACGAAGCGGTCACGCGGCACATCCAGCGTGTCGAAATCGGGCTTGAACAGGTTCTTCTGCGTGTCGTCGATCTGCGCGTCGGCCATGACCCAGCGCTTGCCGTTCCAATATTCGCAGACCCAGTGATCGACGAACTTGCCCTTGGTGAAATAGGCGCCGAAGCCGCAGCGCGCCCGCGCCGGCACGCCCTTGCCGCGCAGCATCGAGACCAGCAGCAGCGAATAATGCCGGCAATTGCCGACGACGCGCTTGGCCGGCGGGCGCGGCGCGGCGAGCGGTCGGCTGTCATGTCCGACTATGTTGGCCAGTACGGCAGACACCGGCCGCGCCTGGACTTCGGCGATGCGCGAAGCGGTCAGCGTCTCGCCATAGGCCGGCGCGATGTGCTGGTGGATCAAAAGACCCTGCAGGACGCGCGCCAGCGACGCCACGTCGTCCGGCAAGCCGTCGAACAGCGCAACGCGCGCGCCGGCGGATTCCATCGCGTCCGGCTGGCGGTAGAAGTCGAGGATTTCCACATGCGATGTCTGGGTCATTGCCGTCTCCTCAGGCGAAGAAGTTTTCCAGCCGGTCCATGGTCTGGTTCCAGCCGCCCTCATGATTGGCCCGCGCCATCTCATCGAAGAAGAGTTCGTGCAGCAGCGTCATCAGCGTCCCGCCGCCGTCCGGCTTCAGCGTGACGGTGACCAGCGACTCGCGCTCGGGCGTCGTGCGCCAGGCCCAGGTGAAGATCAGTTTCGCATTCGGCACGATTTCGCGATAGACGCCGCCGACATTGTGCTCCTCGCCGTCCGGCGTGCGGAAGCCGACGGCAAAGCGGCCGCCGACGCGCAGATCGGTCGCCGCGTGGAACGTCACCGAATCCCTGGTGCCCCACCAGCCGGTTATTTTTGCGGGGTCCGTCCACGCGGCGTAGACGGACGCCGGCGCGGCCTTGATGTGCCGGTTGATGACGAGGCTGGGTTTGGACTGGGCTGACATTCTTCTTCCTCCACAAAGGCGGCGAGACGGTCGATCTGCGCCGTCCAGTAGCGTTGGTAATTGTTGAGCCAGGTCACGGCCTCCTCCATCGGCGTCGCGGTCAGACGGCAGGCGACGGTGCGGCCGGTCTTGCTCCGCTCGATCAGGCCGGCGTCGCCCAGCACGTCGAGATGCTTGAGGATGGCCGGCAGCGTGACGCCGAAGGGCTCGGCCAGTTCGCTGACCGACAGCCCGTCGCGCTTCATTAGCTGCGCCAAAATCGCGCGCCGCGTCGGATCGGAAAGCGCCGAAAAGGTCCGTCCCAGGGCTTCATCCTTATACTTTACCATATGGTAAAGTATTTCGCGTTCGCCAGCCGCTGTCAAGCGACAAAAGCGCCACCGGCACGCGGTTGAGGGCGCGGGACCGCCATGCCAGACTGACAACAAGTCAGAACAAAATCGCAAGGGAGACGCGTTCATGCACAGCCAGGCCATCATCGAATTCGGCAAGCCGCTTCAGGATGTTGAGACGCCGACCCCGACGCCCGTCGGCACCGAGATCCTGCTCAAGGTGCTCAATGCCGGCGTCTGCCATAGCGACGTGCATATCCATGACGGCTATTTCGACCTCGGCGGCGGCAACAAGACGTCGATGGCGAACATGAAGCTACCGCACACGCTGGGCCATGAGATCGAGGGCGAAGTCGTCGCGGTCGGCCCCGACGTCAAGGACATCAAGGTCGGACAGCGCTACGCGGCGTTCCCCTGGATCGGCTGCGGCAAATGTCCGGCCTGCGAGCGCGGCGAAGAGAACATCTGCGTCGGCGGACCGCGCCAGCTCGGCTGCTCCTCGGGCATCGCGGGCGGATATTCGACGCATTGCATGATCCCGCATCCCAAATATCTGATCGACTACGGCAAGACCGATCCGGCGCTGGGCGCGGCCTATATGTGCTCGGGCCTCACGGCGTTCTCGGCGATGAAGAAGATCGGCAAGCTGGGGCCCAAGGACCAGGTGCTGGTGCTGGGCGTCGGCGGCGTCGGCATGATGGGCGTGCAATTCGCCAAGGCGCTGTTCGGCAAGGGGCCGCTCGCCGCCGACATCGACGACGAAAAGCTCGCCGCCGCCAAGAAGGCCGGCGCGAGTGCGACCTACAACACCAAGGATCCCGAAGCCGCCAAGAAGCTGATGACCGATACCGGCGGCGGCGCCTATGCGGTGGTCGATTTCGTCGGCTCGGAGAAGACCTTCGCCTTCGCCAGCCAGACGGTGCGGCGCGGCGGCAAGGTGATCATCGTCGGCCTGTTCGGCGGCGCCATGGCGATGCCGATCCCGATGTTCCCGTTCCGCGCGCTGTCGATCGGCGGCTCGATGGTCGGCTCGCTCGGCGAGACCCGCGAGATGATGGAGCTGGTGCGCGCGGGCAAGGTCGATCCGATCCCCTACTCCAAGCGGCCGCTGAGCGCGGCGAACCAGACGCTCGACGATTTGCGCGAAGGCAAGATCACGGGCCGCGTGGTGTTGACGCCTTGAAACGGACCTGGCGCAGCGGATGGATGCGACCGGCAACGGCCGTCATTCTCTGTTGCATGGCCCTGGCGGCGTGCCAATGGAACTTTCGCTGGCGCGACACCACGAACCAAGGACGTTCCACGTCCGAGGCCAGGAGCGACCAGAGTGCGTGCGGGCGAGAAAGCGGCGCCGACAAGCTTGGGGACATGACCTTCAAGGACAACGCGGCGGAGGAAGCGGCCGACGAAGCCGTCTGGAAGCGTATCGAGGCCTGCATGAGCAAGCGTGGATGGTTGCCGGACAACCCGCCATGGGCGAATGAGAATTGATGCCGACAAGGACAAGACCATGACCGAAGCCATCCTCGAACCCGATCTGCCGATCGTCGATCCACATCACCATCTGTGGGACCGGCCGCTGTCGATCGTCGGCGCGCTGCCGCCGTCGGAGCACGGCTTTATGGACATCATCCGCAACACGCCACGCTATCTGGTGGACGAGTTGCTGGCCGACCTCAAGAGCGGGCACAACATCCGCGGCACCGTCTACATGGAATGCGGCGCGATGTACCGCGCCGACGGGCCGGACGCGCTCAAATGCGTCGGCGAGACCGAGTTCGTCAACGGCGTCGCGGCGATGACGGCGAGCGGCATCTATGGCGACGTGCGCGCCTGCGCCGGCATCGTCGGCCATGTCGATCTGCGGCTCGGTGCCGATGTGGTGGAGGACACGCTGCGCTCGCATATCGCGGCGGGGCACGGACGCTTCCGCGGCATTCGCCAGAGCGCATCCTATGACGCCGATCCCGGCGTGCTGGGGCCGCTGGCGGGCCGCGCCACGGGCGGGCTCTATCTCAACGCGAAATTCCGCGAGGGCTTCGCGGTGCTGAGCAAGCTGGGCCTGTCGTTCGACGCCTGGCTGCTGGAGCCGCAGCTGCCCGATCTCATCGACCTGGCGCGCGCCTTCCCCGAGACGACGATCGTGCTCGATCATGTCGGCACGCCGCTGGGCATCGGCGCCTATGCCGGCAAGCGCGAGGAGCGCTTCGGCGTGTGGAAGGACAACATCAAGACGCTGTCCAAATGCGAGAACGTCGTCGTCAAGGTCGGCGGCCTGCCGATGCCGTTCGCCGGCTGGAAAAAACGCATGGCCGAGGCCGATCCGCCGTCGGAAGTCTTGGCCGCGCAGTGGAAGCCCTATGTCGAGACCTGCATCGCGGCCTTCGGCGCCGACCGCTGCATGTTCGAGAGCAATTTCCCCGTCGACCGCTTCGGCTGCGACTACGTCTCGCTATGGAACGCCTTCAAGCGCATCGCCAAGGACTATTCCGCCGCCGACAAGACCGCCCTGTTCAGCGGCACGGCGAAGAAAGTGTACCGGGTGAATTTGGCTTAAGTCGCCTTCGGCGCGATCTCGTCGGCAACCGCGTTCTTCTTGGACTGCGGCAGCAGCTTCATCGTCAGGATGAAGGCCGACAGCACCAGGCAGATGCTGTTCGCCGCGATCAGCGGCCATTGCTTGAGCAGCACGCCATAGGTCAGCCACGCCGCGAACCCCGTCACCGTGAATAGATACATCCCGGTCGAGATGTCCTTGGTCTGGCGCGTGCGGATGATCTTCCACGCCTGCGGCGCGAAGCTGACGGTGGAGCAGAGAGCGGCGACCGCGCCGATGATGGTGACGAAGGGCATGGAGCGATAACGGGGCCGTCGCGCGGAAGTTCCGCCGATCAGAAGCACGGTCCGGGCTGTTGGCGTACGCGCGACTGTGGACCGCTGCCGGACTCGAGCGCGACCGTCAACGACACGACCGGCGTCTGCTTTATTCCGTAGAAGCAGATGTCGGCAAGTTTCGTGACGTAGCCGGGCGCGTGTATCTCGAGCGTCCTGGAGGACGGCAGCGGATCGAGATTGACGAAGATCAGCGTCCAGTGCGCGACCGGGCCGAGCGTCGCCGTGCCATCGGCGGCGGTGGCGGCATAGGGCGGCGCGCGATCGCCGCCGGTCATGACGATCACACTGGCGCCCGCGAGTGGCGCCGAAGTCCGGCTGTCGATCACGCGGATGTGGACGGTCGGGACATCGTAGGCCCGCATCGGGATGCAGGCGCTCAAGGCCGACGCCGCGGCGACGATGGCGGCCGCGCCGAATATGCGCATGATCAGCCTTTCGTCAGTTCCGCGACGAACTCGCCGACGCCGATGAGGCGGGTTCTGCGGGCGCGTTCGGCTTCGAGGATGGACTTGATTTGGCCAAGTGCTTTTCCGAGATCGCTATTTTTGACGATGTAGTCGTATTCTTCATAGTGACTAATTTCATCGGTCGCCTTCGCCATGCGACTTGCAACGATTTCGGCGGAGTCTTCCGCTCGATTTTTGAGGCGTCTTTCGAGCTCGCTATGAGAGGGCGGCAGGACAAAGATACTGACCACATCGGAAGGCATCTTCTTCTTTAGTTGCTGAGTTCCCTGCCAATCGATGTCGAACAATATGTCCTGTCCACTTTCCAACGCATGCCCGACCAGATGCTCTGGCGTTCCGTAGCGATGTCCAAAAACGGTCGCATGTTCCAGAAAGCGATCTTGCGCCACCCATTTTTCAAACTCATCAGCAGGTAGGAAATAATAGTCTTTGCCATGAACTTCTGTGGGCCTCATCGGTCGCGTGGTCGCTGAAATTGACAGGGTGATACTCTGATCGGAATTCAGTAGTGCGTGCGCCAGCGTCGTCTTGCCAGCGCCCGACGGCGACGACAGAACCAGCATCAACCCCCGCCGCTTGATGTCGTTATTCATCCCTTGGGCTCATTCGACGTTTTGCGCCTGCTCGCGGAATTGATCGATGGTCGCTTTCAGCGCCAGGCCGAGCCGCGTCAGCGTGATGTCCGAGGATTTGGAACACAGCGTGTTGGCTTCGCGGTTGAATTCCTGGGAGAGGAAATCGAGCTTGCGGCCCACCGCCTCGCCCGACGACATCAGGGAACGCGCTTCGGAGACATGGGCGCGCAAGCGGTCGAGTTCCTCGCGGATGTCAGCCTTGACGGCGAGCAGCGCCACTTCCTGCGCCAGGCGCTCGTCCGACACGGTTCCGGCGCCGAGCAATTCGGCGACCTGCGCCGCGAGCTTGTCGCGCAGCGCCACGGGCTGCGACGCGGCCAGCGCGCTCGCCTCCTTGGTCAGGCGTTCGACGTCGTCGATCTGCGCCGAGAGCACGGCGAGCAGCTTGTTGCCTTCGTTGGCGCGGGCGCGCGCCAGCGCGTCCAGCGCCGTCGCCAGAGTCTCCAGGATCGCCGCGTCGCGCATGCCGCGTTCGGGCGCTTCGATGGGAATGATCTCTTCCTGGACGATGACACCTTTGAGCGCCAGCAGGCCGTCGATGCGCGCCGGTGCCAGACCGGTCTCGGCGGCGACCTCGCGCGCGATGCGGACCGCGGCGGCAAGCGCGACGGGGTCGACGCGCAGGCCGCGCGCGGCGTCCGTCGATTCGAAGGTCAAGGCGGCCTGGAGCGAACCGCGCTTGAAGCGCTCATTGGCCAGCATGCGGGCCGGCGGCTCGATGGTGTCGAAGCCGGCGGGCGTGCGCAGCCGCAGATCGAGACCGCGGCCGTTGACGCTCTTGACCTCCCAGCGCCAGCGCGCGCCGTCGCGGCTGCCATGCGCTTCGGCGAATCCGGTCATGCTGACAATGGTCATGGCGACTCCGAGAAGGCCGAAAGATAGCCCCCCGCCCGGGACGGCGCAAAGGTTCTACAGGTGCGGAACGGGCGGCGTGGTGATCGGCGGCGTCGCCTTCTGGATGCGCTCGCGATTGCGAAGTTCCGCGACATGGCGTTCCTGATCCGCGATGGTGGCGGAGAAATAGTGTCCGCCGGTTCCCGATGCGACGAAGAACAGATCCTTGGTGGTTCCCGGATTGAGCACGGCGGCGATGGCGTCCTTGCCGGGATTGCAGATCGGCGTCGGCGGCAGGCCGGCCACCGCATAGGAATTGTACGGCGTGACGCGCGCCAGCTCGCTGGCGCGGATGCCGCGGCCCAAGGGATAGCCGCCGGTGATCGAGTAGATGATGGTCGGATCGGATTGCAGCTTCATGCCGGTGCGCAGCCGGTTGACGAAGATCGCCGCGATATGACGCCGCTCCGATGGCAGCGAGGTCTCCTTCTCGACGATCGAGGCCAGGACGATCGCCTGCGCGATCGTCGTGTAAGGCAGGTTCTTGTCGCGTCCCGGCCACAACCTGGCGATCAGTTTCTTCTGCGCCGCCGTCATGCGATCGAGGATCTGCCGGCGCGTGTCGCCGCGCATGAAGAGATAGGTCTCGGGCAGCAGCGTGCCTTCGGCGGGCGCCGCGACCGCGCCGCCTTTCAGCACCGTGTCCTTGTTCACCAGCTTGGCGATCATGTCGCTGGTCAGCCCTTCGGCGGCGGTGATCTTGTGCGCGATCGACTTGCCGGCGATCAGGATCTGCATGATGTCGGCCATGCTGGCGCCCGAGGGAATCGCGTATTCGCCGGCCTTGAGCTTGTCGGTGGCGCCGTTCAGGCGCAGGCCGATCTGGAAGGCGTCCGGACTGTCGATCACATGCGCGGCGCTCAGCGCATCGCTGATGCCGCGCACATGCATGCCGGGCTTGATCAGCACGACGGTCTCTTTCGCCTGGTCGGCGGCGGCAGGACCGGGCGCCGCGAACTTGGCGACCTCCCATTCATAGGCGCCGGCGACGATGATGCCGAGGGCGACCAGCACGATGAGGATGAAGCGGATCATCAGAGAATGGCCTCTATCCCTTTGCGCTGAATCACATTCAGCAGCGCCAGAGCCGCACCGGTCGGATGCTTGGTGCCGCGTTCCAATTGGGAGACATACCCCGTTGTCACGTTCAGATGATGCGCGAACACAGCCTGGCTCATCTTGGCGCGCTCACGCAAAGCCTTGATCTCCTCGGCCGAGAGCGGCCGCACCGCCGTGGTGCTGCCCAGATGCCGCTTGGTGATCTTGTCGTGCCCCTCCTTCGTCATGATGCCGGAGCGGCGCATGTCGTCTGCCATCTCCAGGATGGCCTTCGTCAGTGGCGACAGTTTTTTTTTCTTCATCACGGTTCAATTTTCCTGAAGATTGCCTATCATGACGTCTTGTTCGATCTGCTCTTCATTTGCAGACAACCAGAACGAAGCCGCTTCTTTCAAGGAACCCAACTCGTCGTCCTCGATGTTTCGGCGAGCGCTCTTGGCAAATCCATAGACGAACACCGATCTCGCGCCCTTGCGGAATACGATGATCGTCCGGTAACCGCCCGAGCGTCCCTTGCCCGGCCGTGCGATCCGCTGCTTGATGACGCCGCCACCAAGATCGGCATCGACCAATCCGCTTTCAGCGCGCGCAACAGCTTCTCCAAGAGCCGCATCCCCGATCCGCTCCTTTCGAGCAAAACGGGCAAACGGCTTGGTCTTGAAGATCCGCATAACTTTCCTAGCACTATGAACTATAGCACCATGAACTATATTGCAAGAGTGAACTTCGTTTAGTCCGCCGGCGTGAAGATCAGCGCCGCGTTGGTGCCGCCGAAGCCGAAGGAGTTGGACATCGTCGCCTTCACGTCGCGCTTCTTGGCGACGAGCGGCACGAGGTCGAGCTGGGTCTCGCCGCCCGGATTGTCGAGGTTGATGGTCGGCGGCACGATCTGGTCGCGCATGGCGAGCAGGCAGAAGATCGCCTCCACCGCGCCGGCGGCGCCGAGCAGATGGCCGATCGACGACTTGGTCGAGGACATCGAGACCTTGGCCGCGGCGTTGCCGAGGAAGCGCTCGACCGCGCCGGCTTCGATGTAGTCGGCCATGGTCGAGGTGCCGTGGGCGTTGACATAGTCGATGTCGGACGGGCTGAGGCCGGATTTCTTCAAAGCCATGGTCATGGCGCGGAAGCCGCCATCGCCATCTTCGGCCGGCGCGGTGATGTGATAGGCGTCGCCCGACAGGCCATAGCCTTTGACTTCGCCGTAGATCTTGGCGCCGCGCGCCTTGGCGTGTTCGTATTCTTCCAGCATGACGCAGCCCGCGCCCTCGCCCATCACGAAACCGTCGCGGTCCTTGTCGTAGGGGCGCGAGGCTTTTTGCGGGTTGTCGTTGAAGGCGGTGCCGAGCGCGCGGCAGGCATTGAAGCCGGCGATGCCGATCCTGCAGATCGCCGCTTCCGCGCCGCCCGCCAGCATGACATCGGCATCGTCATAGGCGATCAGGCGCGCCGCATCGCCGATGGCATGCGCACCGGTGGCGCAGGCCGTGACCACCGAATGGTTGGGGCCCTTATAGCCATGCTCGATCGAGGCGTAGCCGGAAATCAGGTTGATCAGCCGGCCCGGAATGAAGAACGGCGACAGGCGCCTGGGGCCTTTGCTCTCGATGAGCAGGGTGCCTTCTTCAATGCCCGGCAGGCCGCCGATGCCCGAACCGATCAAAACGCCGCTGCGCTCGCGCTGTTCCTCGGTCTTGGGCACATAGCCGGAATCGACGACCGCCTGCTTGGCGGCGGCGAGGCCGAAGACGATGAAATCGTCCATGCGGCGCTGTTCCTTGGGGTCTACCCAATGGTCGGCGTTGAACGTCCCGTCCGTGCCGTCGCCGCGCGGCACATCGCAGGCGATCTTGGTGCCGAGGTCCTCGGTCTTGAACTTGGTGATGGCGCGCGCGCCGGACTTGCCGGCGAGCAGGCGAACCCACGTTTCCTCGACACCGCAGGCAAGCGGCGTGACGAGACCCAGACCGGTGACGACGACCCTGCGCATGCGAGGGTCCGTCTTAGGTCGCGTTGGCTTTGTCGATGTACTTGACGGCGTCGCCGACCGTGACGATGGATTCCGCCGCGTCGTCGGGAATTTCGATGCCGAATTCCTCTTCGAACGCCATCACCAGCTCGACCGTGTCGAGGCTGTCGGCGCCGAGATCTTCGATGAAGGACGCGGCTTCAGTGACCTTGTCGGCATCCACATTCAGGTGCTCGACAACGATCTTCTTCACGCGGTCCGCAGTATCGCTCATGGTATTGAAAGCCTCTCCTTGGATTGCCTGCTGGGGTTGGGTGGATAGGCCCGCAGGGTGGGCCCGCACTGGTAATGCTCGTGGGGGTCGCGGGTTTCGTAACACAAAGCCCGGGCGCCCGCTACAAGACGGTTAAGCCTTTGAAACAACAATCAGATCATCGACATTCCGCCGTTGATCTGGATCGTCTCGCCCGTCACATAGGCGGCTTCCTCGCTCGCCAGATAGACCACGGCGGCGGCGATTTCGGCCGGCAGGCCCATGCGTCCGGCCGGAATGCGATCCCCGATCTGGGCCTTTTGGGCATCGGTCAGCGACTCGGTCATGGCCGTGGCGATGAAGCCCGGCGACACGGCGTTAACCGTGATGTTCCGCGATGCAACCTCGGCGGCGAGCGACTTGCTCATGCCGATGAGGCCCGCCTTGGCGGCGGCGTAATTTCCTTGCCCGGGATTGCCGGTCTCGCCCACCACCGAGGTGATCGAGATGATGCGGCCCCAGCGCTTCTTCATCATGCCGCGCAGCACGGCGCGCGACAGGCGGAAGGCGGCGGTCAGGTTCACCGCGATGACGTCGTCCCACTCGGCGTCCTTCATGCGCATGAAAAGATTGTCGCGCGTGATGCCGGCATTGTTGACCAGGATGTCGATGGCCGCGCCGGCCGCCGCTTCGGCCGCCTTGGGCAGCGCCTCGACCGAATCCTTGTCGCCCAGATTGCAGGTCGCGACGAAGGCGCGGGCGCCGAGTTCGGCCCTGACCGCTTCGAGCGCGTCGGCGCGCGTGCCCGACAATACGACCGCCGCGCCCTGCGCATGCAGCGCCCTGGCGATGGCACCGCCGATGCCGCCGGAAGCCCCGGTCACCAGCGCAGTTTTTCCTGTGAGGTCGAACATGGGGCGCTTCCTATTTATTTTGGTCGCACGGCCGGACGCGCTTCGCGCTGGCCGATGCTCCTGCGCCGGTGACGAGTGCGGTCTTGCCTGTGAGGTCGAACATCATAGCGTCTTCACGAAAGCTTCGATGTCGGCGGGCGTGTCGAGGGTCACGGTGGCGAGTTCCTTGTCGATGCGCTTGACCATGCCGGTGAGCACCTTGGCGCCGCCGGCTTCGACGGTCGTCATCACGCCGTAACCACGGAACGCCAGCACGCTCTCGCGCCAGCGCACGCGCGCCGTCACCTGCTCGACGAGCAGGCGGCGGATGGTTTCCGGCTCGGCGGTCTCGGTGGCCGTGACATTCGCCACCACGGGCACAGCCAGCGGACGAATGGTGACGAGAGCCAGCGCCTCGCCCATCTTGTCGGCGGCCGGCTGCATCAAGGGACAATGGAACGGCGCAGAGACGTTGAGCGCCATGGCGCGCTTGATGCCTTTTATTTTTGCGAAGTCGGGGGCCTTGTCGATCGCCGCCTTGCTTCCGGAAATCACCACCTGCCCCGGCGCATTGTCGTTGGCGACGACGCAGACGCCGCCGGTCGCTTCGGCGCATTCCTTCGCCAGCGCTTCGGCCTGGTCGATTTCGGCGCCGAGCAGCGCGCTCATCGCGCCCAGGCCGACCGGCACGGCCGTCTGCATGGCCTGGCCGCGCGCTTTCAGCAGCCGCGCCGTATCGCTGAGCGTGAAGGCGCCGGCGGCGCACAGCGCGGTGTATTCGCCGAGCGAATGGCCGGCGACGAGGCGGGCATGCTTGGCGAGATCGAAGCTGGCGTCACGCTGCATCACGCGGATGATGGCCAGGCTCGCCGCCATGATCGCGGGCTGGGCGTTTTCGGTCAGCAGGAGTTCGTCGTCGGGCCCTTCCCACATCAGCTTCGAAAGCTTCTGGTTCAGCGCGTCGTCGACTTCCTGGAAAACCTCGCGCGCGGCCGCGAACGCCTCGGCCAGGGCCTTGCCCATGCCGACGGCCTGGCTGCCCTGCCCGGGAAAGATGAAAGCGCGAGTCATGGGGCCGTGAAAAAGACCAAGGGGCCGGGCAAGTCAAGGAGGGAGCTTCTTGCGTTGCACCAAATTGATTATTCGAGGGCGAAGCCGCATATTGGTGGGATGAAGCGCGCAGCGAAGCGAGACATGGTCGTCAACGCGATCTGGGATGCCGAAGCCGGCGTCTGGGTAGCGACCAGCGACGATGTGCCGGGTCTAGTGACAGAATCGAAATCGTTCGAAGCGCTGCTGCGGAAACTGCGCACATTGGTGCCCGAACTTCTCGAGTTGAACGGTGCCATGCCGCGGTCCGGACGCGCACCTTACCGCGTTGTCGCCGAGCGTTACGAAGGCGTTCAAGCCGCGGAATGAGCAGTTCGTTCACGCCCGAGGTGAAACGCATTCTGCTGAAACACGGTTGCCGGGCAGTTCGATCCGGAAAGGGCGATCATGAAATCTGGCACAGCCCCATCACCAATCGTAATTTTCCCGTAGACGGAAAAATTCTGTCACGCCACACGGCGAATGCCGTAATGAAGCAAGCCGGGATTGCACACAAATTCTGATCACGCATTCAATCTGGTGTAACGCTCCAGCGCCGCTGCGCGGCCGGCGAAGCTGAGCGTGCGGCCGATCAAGAGGACCAGGATCGCCGAGACGATCATGCCCGCCGCCAAGACGCCGATGCCGGCGCTGAAGCCGCCGGTGTGCTGCTTGAGCCAGCCCATGATGGCGGGTCCGAAAAAGCCGCCGAGATTGCTGATCGAATTGATCAGCGCGATGCCGCCCGCCGCCGCCGTGCCGCCGAGGAAGGATGGCGGCAGCGTCCAGAACACCGCCAGCGCCGCATAGACGCCGCACACCGACACGGCGAGCGACAGCAGCACCAGGGCATGCGAATGGAACAGCGCCGCGCCGATCAAGCCCGCCGCGCCCACCAGGCAGGCGCTGGTGATGTGCCAGAGGCGCTCGCCGCGGCGGTCGGACGACATGCCCCACAGCACCATCGCGAACATGGCGGCGAAATAGGGCGCGGCGCCGATGAAGCTGGTTTCCAGATTGGAAAATCCCATTTCCTTGACGATCTGCGGCAGCCAGAGATTGACGCCGTAGAGCGCCAGCACGATGCCGAAATCGGGGATAGCCAGGAGCCAGACGCGCGGATCGGCGAGCATGGGGATGAGCTTGGTGTGCGCGTAATGCGGCTCGGCGGCGAGCGCTGTGGCGATCGCGGTGCGCTCGTCCTCCTCCAGCCATTTGGCATCGTTGGGGCCATCGGGCAGCCAGCGCAGCACGAGCAATCCGAACAGCACGGACGGCAGGCCTTCGAGCAGGAAGAGCCACTGCCAGCCGTGCAGGTGCAAAACGCCCTCCAGGCCCAGAATGAATCCCGAAGACGGCGCGCCCACGACATTGGCGAGCGGCACCGCCGCGAGGAACAGCGCGATCAGGCGCGCGCGCACGGCGGACGGAAACCAGTACGTCAGATAGAGCACCATGCCGGGAAAGAAGCCGGCTTCGGCAAGGCCCAGCAGAAATCGCAGGACATAGAAACTCATGGGGCCGGTGGCGAAGGCCGTCGCCATCGAGACCACGCCCCAGGTCAGCATGATTCGGCAGATCCAGATCCGGGCGCCGACCTTTGCCAGAATCACGTTCGACGGCACTTCGAACAAAAAATAACCGAAGAAGAAGATGCCCGAGCCGAAGCCGAAAATCTCCGGCGTCAGGCCGAGGTCCTTGTTCATGGTCAGGGCGGCGAAGCCGACATTCACCCGGTCGAGATAGGCGACCACATAGAGCAGCACCATGAACGGAATCAGCCGCCAGGCTGCTTTGGCAAAAATGTTGCTGCCGGTAATTTCCATGCACCTCGCCCCTTGGGCCCACTATGCGCAGCGCAGCCCGGGCTGCAATCGCTCAATTTCACTTAAATGACATGCGCGTCATTCATCCTGCGTTCAGGCGGAAGGGCTGAACATTCGCTGGTGAGGGGTCGGGAACTTGGAGTAGAAACTAGCGTTAACGGGAATGTCGTTGACGTGCATTCCAACCAAACAGAGGGAACATCCATGAAAACTTTGATCACAGCCTTGGCGCTCGCCGTGGGCCTTATGGGCAGCACCATGACTGCCGCCGATGCGCATCCGCACGGCTGGGGCCATCATCACGGTCATCGCCATTGCACATCGTGGGGCCATCACCACCACTGCCGCGGCTGGGGCTGGTAACAGCACCTCCTGAAAGGAAACACATTTATGAAGACGCTTGTCGTTTCAATTTTCGCGCTTGCCCTGTTGGGCGCGTCGGCCACTTCGGCCAGCGCGCTGACGATCCATCTCGGTGGCGGGCATCATCACCACGGCGGCTGGGGCTGGCATCACCATCACCACCACTGGCATCACCACTGGCACTAAGTCCGGCAGGCCTCAGACGGCAGCTGCCACGTTTTGACGGCGCGGACGGTCGAAGGACCGCCCGCGCCGTTTTCGTTCAGGGCGCCGGCGTGATCCCCATCGAGTCGAACAGGAAGGTCAATTCGTCGGTGCGTTCGGCGATGCGTTCGTCCAGCGAACTGCCGATGCCGTGGCCGGAATTGGCGCTGGTGCGCAGCAGGATGGGCCGGCCCGAGTTCGTCGCGGCCTGCAGCGCCGCGGCGAATTTGCGCGAATGCATCGGATTGACCCGTCCGTCGGTCGCCCCCGTCAGCAGCAGCACGGCGGGATAGGACGTGCCTTTGACGACGTGGTGATAGGGCGAATAGGCGTAGAGCGCGCGGAACTGCGCAGGGTTCTTCACGGTGCCGAATTCGGACGCGTTGAACGCGCCATTGGGGTCGTTCTCCCAGCGCACCATGTCGTAGATGCCGACGGCGGAGATGACGCTGCGCGCCAGCGCCGGATGCTGCGTGATCTGGGCGCCCATCAAGAGGCCGCCGTTCGAGCCGCCCAGCAGCGCCAGCCGCTCATGCGAGGTGTAGCGGCTGTCGATCAGAAATTGCGCGACGGCGGCGAAATCGTCGAACACGTTCTGCTTCTTGGTCAGCATGCCTTGGCGGTGCCAGTTCTCGCCATATTCCGCACCGCCGCGGATATTGGCGTCGGCATAGACACCGCCGGCGTCGAGCCACAGCCGCCAGGTGGCGCCGAGGAAATAGGGCGTCTCGCTGATGCCGTAGCCGCCATAGCCGTAGAGCAGCGCCGGATTGGTGCCGTCGAGCTTGATGCCTTTGCGCGCGATGATGTTGACCGGCACCTTGGTGCCGTCCTTCGACGTCGCAAAGCCGCGCACGACCCGCGCGTCCGCATAGGAAATCGGCGAGGTGATCTTCAGTCCGGTCTCTTCGGTCTTGCCGCTCGCCTTGTGCCAGAGCGCGAAATAAGTCGGCCGCAGATAGGTCTCGACGTTGAACAGGATGTCGCCGTCCGCCAGCGGCGCGATCTCGCTGTTGCCCGCGACATCCGGCAGCGGCAGCTTGCCCAGGGGCTTGCCGCCCAGATCGAAGATGCGGATCTGATTGGGTCCGCCGACGATGTCGCGGACGAACAACCGGTCGGCGCTGAGACTCAAATCGATCTGCTGCGCTTCGGCGCCGCCCGAAAGTATGGCGACGTTGCTCTGCGGCACGATGACGGGCGCACCGGCAAGCGATCCCGCCGCGAAGGGCGGCTTCAGCCTGACGATCTTTCCGTTCGGGGCATTGTTGCGGGAGATGGCATAGACCGCGCCGTCAGGTCCGAGCGTCGCGAACACCAGATGGTCGTCATAGGTCGCGATCTGGATCGGCGCGCCGCCGCGCGGCAGGACGTAGAACGCCCATTGGTTGCCGTCGCCGCGCTGCACGCCGGCAAAGCCCTCGTCGCGGCCGTAGCGGGTATCGAGGAAAACCTCCGAGACGCGTTCCAGCCCGTTCTTGGCGCCCAGCACGAGCGGGTCCTTGGCCGCGTCGCTGCCCAGCTTGTGGAAGTAGACCTGCTGGAAGAAATGACGGTCCGCCTCCGGCACGGTGTCGCCCGGAAAGCGCGTGTACCAGAAGCCGCTGCCGTCCCGGGTCCAGGCGGCGCTGCCGCCGGCGGTCGGATATTGCACGCGCGGGATCGGCTTTTCGATCTCCTTGCCGCTCGCCACGTCATAGACATGCAGCGTGCCGTCCTCGCTGCCGTTCTGCGACAGCGACAGGGTGACCTTGCTGCCGTCGAACGACGGCACGAACCAGTCGATCGCAGTCAGCCCCTTGGCATCGAGCGCGTTGGGGTCGAGCAGCGTCTTGCGGCTCGCGGGGTCCGCCGCCGCGTTCAGCGTGACCAGCATCGGCTGCTGGAATTTGGGATCGGAATAGATCGCGAAGACGCGGGTCCCGCGGGCGAGCAATTGGTAATAGGCCGGCGAGGCCGCCTTGATCAGGCGCGCCAGCTTGGCGCGGACTGTTTCGCGATAGGCCAGGCCGTCGAGATGACCGCGCGTGCGCGCATTCTGCGCATCGCTCCACGCCTTCACCTTGGGATCGTCCCAGTTCTCCAGCCAGCGATAGGGATCGGCGACCCGCGTGCCCTGGATGAGGTCGACCGTGGCGTCCGCCCTGGTGGGCGGCGGCGGCGGGATGGCGGCAGCGACCGCCGCGGTCAGAGCCAGCGAGCCGGCGATGAGGAAGCGGGTAAGATTGCGCATGGCGGGTCCCTAAAGGTCCAAATTCAGCCCTACTACGCCTGCGGAACGGGACCAGATCAAGCGCCCTTGCCGCTCCTCCCCCGATCGCCTATAAGCCCCGCCTTCAAAGCGGCTGCGGTCGCCGGAGCCCGACCCCTCTTCGAATGAAAAGGGGGAGGGTATGCGCATGGTGCGCGTTCCAGGCGATCCGAAGCGGTGACGGGTGTCCGCCCCTTGCCGTTCCGTGGCCCCAGAAAGGACGGACATGGCTCTCTACGAGCATCTCCTGATCGCGCGCCAAGACATCAGCGCGCAACAGGTCGACGCCCTGGCGACGCATCTCAAAACCATCGTCGAAGGCGAAGGCGGCAAGGTCGAGAAGCAGGAATATTGGGGTCTGCGCGGCCTCGCCTACCGCATCAAGAAGAACCGCAAGGGCCACTTCGTGCTGCTCAACATCAACGCGCCGTCCAAGGCCGTCGTCGAACTCGAGCGCCAGCTCAAGATCAACGAAGACGTCCTGCGCTACATGACCGTGAAGGTCGACATGTTCGATGTTTCCTCGAACAAGAACCGCCGCGACGATCGCCCCGAGGGCGAGCGTAAGCCCGACGGCGCCGAAGGTCAGTTGGAGGCCGCACAATGAGCTACGGTGGTGATCGTTCCGGCGGCGGTGGCCGCGAAGGCGGCGGTGGCGGACGCGACGGCGGCGGCCGTGGCGCCGAAGGCGGACGCGGCGGCGAGGGCGGCCAGCGCCGTCCGTTCTTCCGGCGCAAGAAGACTTGCCCCTTCTCCGGCGCCAACGCGCCGAAGATCGACTACAAGGACGTGAAATTGCTGCAGCGCTTCATTTCCGAGCGCGGCAAGATCGTGCCCAGCCGCATCACGGCGGTGTCGAACAAGAAGCAGCGCCTGCTCGCCAACGCGATCAAGCGCGCGCGCTACATGGCGCTGCTTCCCTATGTGCTGAACTAGAGGGACCACGACCATGCAAGTGATCCTGCTCGAACGGGTCGAGAAGCTCGGCCAGATGGGCGACGAAGTCCGCGTCAAGGACGGCTTCGCCCGCAACTTCCTTCTGCCCAAGAAGAAGGCTCTGCGCGCCAACAAGACCAACCGTGAATATTTCCAGGGCCAGAAGCTGCAGCTCGAAGCCCGCAATCTGGAACAGAAGAAGGAAGCCGAAGCCGTCGGCAAGAAGCTGGACGGCAAGACCTTCACGCTGATCCGCCAGGCGGGCGACCGCGGCCAGCTCTACGGTTCGGTCAGCCCGCGCGATATCGCGGCCGCGATCAGCGAAGGCGGCGTCAGCGTTTCGCGCGGCCAGGTGCCGCTCGACACCGCGATCAAGGCCATCGGCCTTGTGAAGGTCAACGTCGTGCTGCACCCCGAAGTCCGCGTCGCGGTGACGATCAACGTCGCGCGCAGCGAGGACGAAGCCGAGCGCCAGCTGCGCGGCGAGGACGTCCTGGCCGAACGCACCGAAGCGCAGGAAGCCCGCGTCGCCGCCGAAGAACTGTTCGAAGAAGGCGCCGGCCCGAAGACCGAAGACGGCGAAGCCGAAGCGGCGGAAGCCGAGTAAGCGCTTAAATCGGCATTCGCCAGAAAACGCCGCGGTCCAAAAGGCCGCGGTTTTTTCTTGCCCATTTCGATTGCCGTCGCGGGCAAGCTCGCGCCGGTTCCATCGGGTTTGGCCTGGCACCGGACTGCGTGCCGACCAGCGCAGTGGCGGCGTGCGCGACAACCTGACGCCTTAGATGCATCTTTTGCGCACATGCGGGAACATTGTGTTCGCCACACGCATTACGTGTGGGCTAGAGGCCGATAAGTGCTTCTTGGAGCCATAAGGACCCGGCTCATGACCCGCTTGTCATATGATTGCGCGCTGGTCCCCGACAAAGGGACTGACGGCTTGCGGCCCGTAGCGCGTGCGCCGTGGAACCGGCCCTGGTTCAGGGCGACGAACGCGGCGCAAGCCAAGACCGGCCTCAATTCGATCACCGACATCGACAGCACCTTTAGCTGAAGCCACCGTTATCGCGCCGCGAAGCGGTCGAGCAGATCGCGATAGCCGAGCGCGGCCATTGCGCTCACGCAATCGTGTCGCCCCCGCGTGCGTATCGGATGCAGGGCGACGCCCGGCAGCCCAGCCAGATTTTCCGCATGCATGAGATCGCGCCGGTTGGATCCACTGTAGTAGAATTCGACGTGCGGTGCGTGCTTGTGCGCCATCAGCAGCTGGCGCAAGTCGTTCATCATCGGCAGAACATTCTCGCGCAAGCGCAACAGTGTATGCGCATTGCGCGCGTTGCCCGGATTGGCCCTTGGCAGCATGAGGGTCTGGGCCGAGAAAACCAGTGCGCCCTCGGCCTCTAGATCCATGGCGGTGCGCAGGGCGGTGTAGCCGGTCGCCGAGCCGCCGACCGTAATCAGGCGGCGCGTCCCCAACTCCGCCGCCAGCGCCCGTATCCCATCGAGCATCGCGGGATAGCCCGGGCCGAAGCGGTCGGTGCCGGCCAGGTGATAAAGCTGGCGACTGTCATAGAGAAAAAGCGCATTCACGCCTTTTGGCGACAGCATCGCGTGAATCGCGTTCATGGGCAGGCCGAGCGCACCTTCCGGCAGCGCGAAGACGACAACCAGCGTATCGGAGGACGGCTCGCGAATGAGCACCGAACTCTGTGCCGACGAGACCCAGCCGGGGATGTCAGGCTTGCCGTGCGCCCGGTTTTGCACCAGCAGGTCCAGGACGGCCAGTTGGCCCCGCGCCAAAGGACCGTAACCCGTGTCGCCGAGCGTTCTTTCGAACCCTCTGCGCGCGCTCTCCAGACGGTTATGAGCCGTCAGATAGAATGCAGAAAAAAAGACCCGGGAAATGGATGCGCCAGGATCGGCAACGACCGCCTCGGCATCTTCCAGCGCGGCATTCGAGAGGCGGCACAGACGACCATAGCGCAGGAGTCCCAGTTCGACCTCCTCGCTCTTGATCCCCCGATCGCGTGCGTCGAGGAGGACTCGCTCCGCCCCTGCGATGTCGCCGCGCTCTTTCTTGACGTTTGCGATCTTCGTCGGCCACCGGGCGTTCGTGGGTTGCGCCCTTTCCAGTTCTTCCCAGTACCGTTTCGCGGCCAGACCGTGGCCCAGCCGCCAGGCCGCGTCCGCCTGACGTTCGGTACGCTTGGCGCCGGAGGAAAGAGCGATCCGCAACCGCCGCCAGGAGTTCTGCAGCGGAATGATGGTGAAGGCGCGCAGCTCCAGCGCGTTGAGGATCAAGGTAGAGATCAGACGGGACGGCATGGTGCCTCTCCCAGAGATTTCGACCGCCTCAGATATGCCGGTGGCCGTGAAAGCCGTTCATAGGCGAGGCGGCATCCGAAATCCACAACGCCAGCCGCAGCCCAATGTCATGCCATCCGGCGCCGCTCGATCAAGTCCCAGAGATTGCCGTAGAGATCGGCAAAAACGGCCATGGTGCCATACGGTTCCGCCTTTGGCTCTCGGACGAAACGGACGCCCTTGGCCGTCATCGCGGCATAATCGCGGGCGAAATCGTCGGTGTGGAGAAACAGGAAGACGCGGCCGCCGGTCTGGTTGCCGACGCGCGCCTCTTGCTCCGGCGCGGCCGCCTTGGCGAGCAGGAGTTGCGCGCCGCCGCCCTTCGGCGCGACCAGAACCCAGCGCTTGCCGCCGCCCATGTCGTCGTCGGCAATCAAATCGAAGCCGAGCGCCTGGGTGTAGAACGCGATCGCTTCGTCGTAGTCGCGGACGACGAGCGCGATGTGGGCGATGTGCGGCATTGTTCCCTCCGGCGCCAGAATAGCGCGGTGGGACCGGTCAGGCGACCGCGCGCAGGCCGGCTGGACGGCAGCCGGGAAGCGTCACGCGCACCGTCGTGCCTTCATTCTGCGCGCTCACGATGGCGAGCGTCCCGCCATGCAGTTCGACAAGCTGCTTGGTGAGCGGCAGGCCGAGCCCGACGCCCTCGTAGCGCCGGTTCAGCGCGCTGTCGATCTGGCCGAAGCGTTCGAGCGCGATCGGGATGTCTTCCGCCTTCATGCCGATGCCGCTGTCGCGGATCGTGAGGATGGCCTGGCCGCCCTCCTCCCGCGCCGTCACCTGCACGTGCCCGCCGCGATGCGAAAACTTGACCGCGTTCGAGAGCAGATTGAGCACGACCTGGCGCAGCCGCGTCGGATCGGCGTCGATTCGCAAGCCGGGCACGTCGACAGCCAGCGTGACGCCGCCGTCCTTCGCCAGCGTCGCGATATAGCCGGCGCAGTCGCCGACCACCTCGCTGACATCCACGGTCTGGCGCTCCAATGCCAGCTGATCGGTGTCGAGCTTGGTCATGTCCAGGATATCGTTGATCACGCCGAGCAGGTGCCGGCCGCTGGAATGGATGCCCTCGACATAGTCCTTGTACCGCGCGTTGCCGACCGGACCGAACATCTCGCCCTTCAGGATGTCCGAGAACCCTATCACCGCGTTCAGCGGCGTGCGCAGTTCATGACTCATGATCGCGAGGAAGAACGACTTCGCCCGGTTGGCGGCTTCGGCACGCTCCTGCGCCGCGACGACCTCGGCTTCCTGGCGCTTGCGCTCGGTAATGTCGCGGCCGACGCTGATTTCCTGCACGAACTCGCCGGCTTGGTTGTAGACGGCGCGGGTCGAGACCTCGAACCAGACATAATGCCCGTCGGCGTGACGGACACGATAAGTGGCATGCCGCGTCTCGCCCGGCACCGGCTGGCCGAGCACTTTGCCGGCTTCTTCCAGGTCATCGGGATGGACGATGTTGAGATACTTGCCGGCCTCGAACTCCTGCGGCGTGCGGTCGAGCAGCCGCTTCATCGCGCCGGAGGTGAAGACGATTTTGTTGTTCTCGTGCAGCACGACGATGTCGGACGCCTCTTCGGCGATCACGCGGTAGCGCTGTTCGGCAACCGCGCGTGCGCCTTCGCGGCGCGCGAAGACGCCGCGGCCGACCGCGTATCCAAGACCTGCGCCGGCCAGCGCGATCGCCACGATCAGCAATTGGGGCATCCTGTCCGCCCATCCCATCGGAGCCGCGAACTCTAGGAAACCCACGTAAAAATTGGGTTAGGTGGCGATAAAACCGCGGGAACACTGGCCAAATCGCTGTCGCACGTAGGCGGTTTTCGGCTATAGTTCGCCCCACGGGTCAAGGACCGTCGGCCGTCTGCTTGGCGATATCGTCGCGGACAGGCCAATCCCAACAACATTCAGCGAGGAATCGCGTCCATGTCCATTGTCCCCGAGGTCAAGCGCGTCACCGTTCCGGAAATCCGCGCCCACAAGAACGCCGAGCCCATCGTCTGCCTGACCTGCTATCACGCCCACACGGCGCGCCTGCTCGACGACCATGTCGATTTGATGCTGGTCGGCGACAGCTTAGGCATGGTGATGCACGGCATGGAGAACACGCTGGGCGTCACGCTCGACATGATGATCGCGCACGGCAAGGCGGTGATGCGCGGCAGCCGCCACGCGCTCGTCATCGTCGACATGCCGTTCGGCTCCTATGAAGAGTCGCCGCAGATCGCCTTCCGCAACGCGGCGCGGGTCATCCAGGAAACCGGCTGCACGGCGGTGAAGATGGAAGGCGGCGTGCGCCTGGCCGAGACCGTCAGCTATCTCTCCCAGCGCGGCATTCCGGTGATGGGCCATATCGGCCTGACGCCGCAATCCTTCAACGTCACCGGCGGCTTCAAGACCCAGGGGCGTACGGCCGCCGAGTGGCCCGCGATCGAGGCCGACGCCGAGGCGATCGCGCAAGCCGGCGCCTTCGCCATCGTGCTCGAAGGCATGGCCGAGCCCCTCGCAGCCAAGATCACGCAGCAAATCGCCATTCCGACCGTCGGCATCGGCGCCAGCGCCGAATGCGACGGCCAAATCCTGGTGATGGAAGACATGCTGGGGCTAAACCCCAGCCCGCCCAAATTCGTGCGGCAATACGCGAACCTGGGGGCCGATATCGAAAAGGCGGTCAAGGCCTACACCCAGGACGTGCGCGAAAGGCGCTTCCCGGGCAAGGAAAATGTCTATGCCATGAAACGGGTTAGCTGAAATCGGCGCATTAGCGCCTTTTCACCCGGCGTCGGTTGCCAGTCGCCCCTCCAGCGGCTAAATCATCCCGCGCGGTCAATAGCTTGGGGCTGACCCGGCGTGACCGCCCCCAAAACGAGGATAACCCATTGAGCGACATCTTCCGCGAAGTCGAGGAGGAAGTCCGCCGCGAACGCTTCGAGCAGATCTGGAAGCAATACGGCGACTACATCATCGCGGGCTTTGCCCTCATCATCATCGCCATTGCCGGCTATGAGCTGTGGCAGCGCTATGAGTCCAACCAGCGCCTGAAGGCGTCCGAAACGCTGATCGCGGCGCAGCAGCTGGCCGAAAACAACGATTTCGCCAAGGCGACTTCGGCGTTCGCCGTGGTGGCGAAGGACTCGCCGGGCGGCTACGCCAAGATGGCGCGGCTGTCGCAGGCCGGCGTGCTTCTGGCCGCCGGTCAGCGCGGCGAAGCGGTGCAGATCTACAAGGCGCTCGCCGCCGAGGACAGCGGCGTGATCGGCAAGGTCGCGCTGGTCCGCGCCGGCTGGGCGCTGGCCGATACCGCGCCGCGCTTCGAAATCGAAACCCTGCTCGCGCCGCTGACCGATCCGACCAGTCCGTGGCGTCATTCGGCGCATGAGATCCTCGCCTATGCCGAGTACCACGCGGCGCATTACGACAAGGCGCAGGCCGAGTTCCAGGCGATCGCCGACGACAAGGATGCGCCGGAGTCGATGCGCCGCCGCGTCGCCGCCATGGCTGCGTTCCTCAAGAACGGCGGGCTGATGACCTACGGCACCGTGCCGCCGCCCGCCGCGCCGGCAGCGCCGGCTGCGCCCGCCGCCGCAACGCCGCCAACCGGTACGCCCCCGAAATGAACGCGACCCGCTTCCGCAACGCCGCCGTGATCCTGACGGTCGCGCTCTTCACGTCCAGTTGCGGCATGACCGACGTGGTCAGCGGCTGGTTCTCCAGCCCGACCAAGTCCAAGCTGCGCGGCGAGCGCATCTCGGTCATGACGATCGACGAAACGCTGCGCATCGATCCTTCGCTGAAGGGCGTGGCCGTCGTCCTGCCGCCGCCCTACAAGAACGCCGAGTGGCCCGAGCCCGGCGGCTATGCGTCGAATGCGATGCATCATCTGGAAGCCACCGGTCCCTTGCGCCAAGTGTGGGAGCAGGATGCCGGCAAATCCTCCGACACGTCGTCGCGCCTGACGGCGGCGCCGGTCGTGGCCGGCGGACGCATCTTCGTGCTGGACTCGGCCGCGCATGTCTTCGCCTTCGACGCCGGTTCCGGCAATCCGCTGTGGGACAGGAGCCTGGCGCCGGTCGGCAAGGACGACAGCTACCTGTTCGGCCTGTTCGGCAATGACGGCACAGTCGATGCGTCGAAAGGCTTCGGCGGCGGCGTCGCCTTCGACGACGGCAAAGTCTTCGCCACCAGCGGCTTCGGCGACGTCATCGCGCTGGACGCGCGCTCCGGCAAGGTGTTGTGGAAGCAGAGCCTGGGCGTGCCGATCGTCAACGCGCCGGCGGCCAATGGCGGCCGCGTCTTCGTCTCGACGCAGGAAAACCATTTCTACGCGCTGGCCCAGGTCGACGGCCGCCGGCTGTGGGACCATCAGGGCATTTCGGAATCCGCCGGCCTTTTGGAAAGCACCAGCGCCGCGATCTCGGGCGAGTACGTCATGGCGCCCTACTCCTCCGGCGAGATCTATGCGTTGCGGGTGCAGAACGGCCGTCCGGCGTGGAACGACATGCTGACCCATTCGGGCGTCGCCACGGCGCTGTCCGAGCTCGACGACATCGCGGGCCGGCCCGTGGTCGATCGCGATATCGTCTACGTCATCAGCCATTCGGGCATCATGGCGGCGATCAGCATCAACACCGGCGACCGGCTGTGGTCGCGCGATATCGGCGGCATCCAGACGCCCTGGGCGGCCGGCGACTACGTCTATGTGCTGACCACGGACGAACAACTCATCTGCCTCACCCGCAAGGAAGGCAAGGTGAAGTGGATCCACCAGCTGCAGCGCTGGGACGATCCGGACGCCAAGAAGGGCGCCATCGTCTGGGCCGGACCAGTGCTGGTGTCGGACCGCCTGGTCGTCGTCTCGTCCAAGGGTCTCGCCGCGGCGGTGTCGCCTTATACCGGCGAACTTCTCGGCAAGATGGAAATCCCCTCGGGCACCTTCATCTCGCCGGTCGTCGCCAACGGCATGATGTATCTCTACACCAGCAATGCGGAGCTTGTGGCGCTACGCTGAGGAGCGCGCTACAAGCCCCTCATGTCGTTCACCCTCGCCATCGTCGGCCGGCCCAATGTCGGCAAGTCCACGCTTTTCAACAAGTTGGTGGGCCGCAGAATCGCGCTGGTGCACGACACGCCGGGCGTGACGCGCGACCGCTTCGAAGCCGACGCGGTGCTGGGCGACCTTTCCTTCCGCATCATCGACACGGCGGGCTTCGAGAACGACACGCCGGACAGCCTGGCGGGCCGCATGACGGCGCAGACCATGACCGCCATCGCCGAGGCCGACGCCTGCCTGTTCGTCATCGACGCGCGCGCCGGCCTGACGGCGGGCGACCAGATCATCGCAGCCGCGCTACGCCGCGCCGGCAAGACGGTGGTTTTGGCGGCGAACAAGTGCGAGAGCCGCGCCGGCGACACGGGAGTCGGCGAGGCCTATTCCCTCGGCTTTGGAGAGCCGATCGCGATCTCGGCCGAGCACCGGATCGGCTTCCCCGAACTGGAGCACGCGCTGTCGGCGTTCATCGAACCATCGGCTCCGCCGCCGCCGGTCGACGAGGACACCGATGACGAGAGCGCGGAAGACTTCCATGCGGACGAAGCGCTCGACGAGCCGCGCGAGGACCGGCCGATCCGGCTCGCCATCGTCGGGCGGCCCAATGTCGGCAAGTCGAGCCTGTTCAACCGTCTGCTCGGCGAAGAACGCACGCTGACGGGGCCCGAGGCCGGCATCACGCGCGACGCCATCGCGGCGCCGTGGCACGCCGGCGGGCGCGAATTCCTGCTGCACGACACCGCGGGCCTGCGCCGCAAGGCGCGCAGCGCCGGGCACACGCTGGAGGAGATGTCGGTCGGCAGCACGCTGGAAGCCATTCGCTATGCCGATTGCGTGCTGGTGATCCTCGATGCGACGCAGGCCTTCGAAAAACAGGACCTGACCATCGCCGACATGATCGCGCGCGAGGGCCGCGCCGTGGTCTTCGTCGCCAACAAATGGGACCAGATCCAGAACCGCGCTGGCGCCGTGGGCGATTTGCGCGACCGGCTCGACAAATCCCTGCCGCAGGTCGTCGGCGCGCCGCTGGTCGGCATCTCGGCGCTGACCGGCGAAGGCTTGGGCCGCATCGTGCCGGCGATCATCGCGGCGGACGCCGCCTGGAACAAGCGCGTCGGCACGCATGCCCTGAACCGTTTCCTGGAGAGCGCCATGGAGCGCCACGCGCCGCCCGCCGTCAGCGGCCGCCGCGTCCGCATCCGCTACATGACGCAGGTCAAGGCGCGCCCGCCGACCTTCGCGCTGTTCGGCAACCAGCTGGATTCGCTGCCCGAGGACTATGTCCGCTACCTGACCAACGGCCTGCGCAAGAATTTCGACTTGATCGGCACGCCGCTAAGGTTCCTGATGCGCACGCAGAAGAACCCATACGCCAAAGACTAGACGGAGAGCAGCATGCCCAACCCCGATGTCTTGAGCACGCGCATCGCGGACGGCGTCGCCGTCGTCACGCTGGGCAGCGAGAAGCGCATCTTCTTCGATCCCGAAATGAGCGATGCGCTGTTCGAGGCGCTGAGCGCGCTGGCCCAGGACGACGCGGTGCGCGCGGTCGTCGTCACCGGCGGCGCACCGGGCTATTTCGTGCGGCACTATTCCGTCGCGGCGCTGATCGCGACCGGCGAGCGCCTCAGGGGCCAGGACTGGCCGGAGAACGCACCCTACCAGGCCGGCAGCTTCGACAAGGCGATGACGCTGGTCGAGAGCATGGACAAGCCGGTGATCGCGGCGATCTCGGGCTCGGCAATGGGCGGCGGCTTCGAGTTCACGCTCGCCTGCGACATCCGCATCGCGCAGGAAGGCGATTTTCAGATCGGCCTGCCGGAGATCAATGTCGGCATCCTGCCGGGCGGCGGCGGCACACAGCGCCTGCCCCGCACCATCGGCACGCCGAACGCGCTGCTGCACATCCTGATGGGCGTGACGCTCAATCCGAGCGAAGCGGCGGCCAAGGGGTTCGTGCAGGAGACCGTGAAGGGCAAGGCGCTCGACCGCGCGTTGGAAATCGCGGCCCGCATCGCGAAGCATACGCCGGAATCGGTGCGCTACATCAAACGGCTGGTACGCGGCGCCACGGCGACGCCGCTGGAGCAGGGCTTGGCGCTGGAGCGCAACCTGTTCATGAAGCTGTGCATCGGGGAGCCGGCGATCCAGCGCATGAAGGCCTATGAGGCGCAGCGTATCACCGCGCCGTCGCAGACGCTGCGCTAGGCACGCCGGCGCCGCTCTGGTCGGCAAGCGTCGTGAGCTTGTCCATCGGGATATCCCAGAACGGCTCGGGTATCTGCACGCCGACGATCAGGAGGTGATCGACCTCCGCATCGCTGACGCCGAGCGGCAGAAAGGCGGATTCGTGATAAAGCAATTTCGAGTCCGCCGGCTCGTGATCGACCCGCCCGCGAATGATGAACGGCGTGCCGAGGGCGCGCGCGTGCTCATAAGCGTTTCGCAGCAGGCTGCCGAGTTGCGGCACCGCGGCCTCGATCTGGGACACGCGCAGGCCCTTGAAGGAGGTCTTGAAGGCCTGCCGCTGCGCCTCGCCGACATAGCGATACTCGAAGTCCGCGCCACGATCGACGACGCTGAGTATGACCGCAAAGGGCAGGATGGCCGCCATGCCCCGCAAGGTGAGGTCGGCGCGCGCCGGAAACCGCCGCCGGCCGCACACCGAACGCCAATAGGCGGCACCCAGTTTGACGTACGGATTGATCGCCTCGTCGAGGGAGAGCGTCAGCGCGCCCTCCGTTCCGATGCGCGCGATACTCTGAGGCATTCGGCTCGGCCTTTCCTGGCATTTGGAGCCAATCTCGACCGAACGTCTTAACATCGGCTTCCGGGCGTCATACGCAGAACTGCGTACGCGGCGGCCGCGCCTGCTACGCGATTTTCGTTGCGTCCGCGATCCGTCCGGCAGACACCTTTTGCAGGCCCGTTCAGTGCGTCTTCGGCGGTGGCGTTGCCATGCCGGTGGTGTCCATCCAGGCCCATTTGACCGCGCCCACCATGCGGCCGTCCTTCAGGTCGATTTCAGCGGCGTAATAGACCGTCGAGCCGGGCGCCGGCGGCATGCCGGCCAGACCCATGAGCGAATAGCCGAGATGGGTCGCGTCCTCCTCGGCCGGCTTTCCCAGCACCGCCACGATTTGCGCCCGCGTCTGCCCGGCATGCAGCGCCAGCGCCTTGGTGACGAAGGCGCTGTAGGTCAACGGCGCCGACGACACCGGCTGCATTCCAAGCAGGACACAGGCGAGCAAAAGCAGCGCCGCGCCGACCGATATCCGCGTTCTGAATTTCCCGCCATCCATCGGTGAATAGAAACCGGCAAGTGTGACGTTATCAGGGCAGCACTATTATTGCGTTGATAGAAAATATCGTTCGCCGCAACGTATCGCTTCGCCAACTAGAGCCGCATTCACGTTGTTTGAATCAGAATGCGGCTCTAGATTCTTTGATTGGCGCGCAATCTGACGGAAAACCGGCCTCCACTTTTCCGGATTGCGCTCTAGCTTTTTGCTGCAAAGAGCTTGCACCAACCCGACGGCGAGATCGTTCCCGCTACGACCTTGCACGATGAGGGTGCCTCGAAATGAGCGCAGCCATCGCAACGCTTGTCACCGCTCGGGGTGGCCTGGTATCCCGCCGCTGGCTGCGGAACGCTTCCTGCGGCTTCGGCGCGATCGCTCGCCAATGTCGCCGCGATCAGCACAGCGCCCGGGGCGGCGGTGGTCAGGCGTTGCAATAGGCCCCTGCGAGAAATGTCTGCCATGGCTCAGTCTCCCGCGGTCGCATGTCGCCTCGCGGCTCAACGTCGACGACATCACGTTTTTTATATTGACCTCCACCCGCGCTTGGCGACAGCGAAGGAGAAAATTTAGAACGTAAATAGCAAGCGACACTGCGTCGCGCGCGAACTCGCTGTCTACATTGCGCGCGATTCACGACGAACGCATTGCTCTGAGCATCGAACCAGACTCTTTTACGGCGTTTGGCGAAACGAGAACTTCGCCTTGCCCCGTGCATGCGCGTCGCGCAGGACTTCGCTTCGTTCGACAATGATGGCAACGGTTTCGCTGCTATTCGGCATCCAAAGTTTAATCAATTGAGCATTCGACGCGATGGGCCACCACGCCATCGCCCCGCGCCGCGAAACGTCTTCGGTTTGGCATGACGCTGTAAAATTGGCGCATCGCAAAGGAGACGATGTACAATTGAAGCTGTGCGGTTGTTCTTTCCATTGACCGCGTTATCGTTTCCTCGAGACGTATCGAACTTTTTGTGTGCCGTACCGGCTGATTTTCACAGGCCGATGTTCGGGGGAACATGAGAGCTTTATCGTTCTGGCTGCGCCCACGCGTTTTTCGGCTCGCTGTCGTTGGCCTCTTGCTGTTGGCGGCAACCGGCTCGAGTATTTTTCGAAATACCGTGCTGGGCACAGGCCCAAACCCCACGGCGCCGGGCTTTGCCGAAAAACACATCGCAGCGATGCATGAAGCGCTGGTCGCAATCCACAAGGGCAAGGTCGATGCGGCGACATTGGCGCAAATCTCGGGAGCCGGTGCCGATCTCGCTGCCATACATCGCGGAAAAGTCGACGCGGCGGCGCTTTCGCGCATCGAAACGATGGACGCGACAGGCGGCGCCGTTATCGAGACGAGTTTCGAGGGCGATGTCGGTAACGAAATAGCGAACTATCTCTCGCACCCGGAGAACGACACACCCTCGCGGCCGCCGGAGCCGGTTCGTGTCGCGGATTCGACCGCACCCATCGTCACGCCGGCGGACACGCGCACCTATGTCGGCCAGAAGGCTTGCGAAACCTGCCATCAGCAGGAAACGGCGAATTGGGCGCATACCATCCATGCGGCCGCGTTCACCTTCAATCCGCGCGGCAGTACCGAGACGAAGGGCTGCGAAGCCTGCCACGGGCCGGGTTCGGCGCATGTCGCCAATCCGTCCGATTTCACAACCATCATCAGTTTCTCGCACAAGAGCCTGACACCGGTTCCGCAGCAGAACGCGCAGTGCATGACCTGTCATCAGGGTGGAGCGCGAATCTTCTGGCATGGCTCGATCCACGAGAACAACAACCTCGCCTGTAGCGACTGCCATAATCCCATGTCGAACTTCGCGGCACATGGACTGACCGCACGAGAGTCGATCAACGAAACCTGCTTCTCCTGTCACAAGGTGCAGCGCGCGCAATTCAATATGCGTTCCCACATGCCGCTGCCGGAAGGCAAGATCACCTGCGTCGATTGTCACAGCCCGCACGGTTCGACGACGGATCCGCTATTGAAGGCCAGCAGCGTCAACGATGTCTGCTACGGCTGTCACGCCGACAAACGCGGCCCGTTCCTCTTCGAGCACGCGCCCGTGCGCGAGAATTGCCTCAATTGCCATAACCCGCATGGCTCCAATTTCGAGAGCCTGCTGACCGCGCCGCGCCCGATGCTTTGTCAATCGTGCCACGCACAGGCCGGCCATCCCGCGCAGTTGCTGACGCGCGGCAATCTCGCAAGCGGCCCGATGCCCGATCCGCGGCTGCTCGCGACAAGCTGTCAGACCTGCCATGTGAACATTCATGGCTCGAACGATCCTTCAGGATCGCGGTTCGAGCGATGAACGGCGCCCGGGCCCGAACGTGGAGCGCCCTCGCCGGACTCGCCGGGGTCGCCGCGCTTGTGCCTTCCGGTCCCGCCTTCGCGGACTCGGGTGCAGCCGTCGGCTATGGCGGTGCCGGCAATCAGATCAATCCGCTCGGCCAGATTCTCGATCTGCCCCGCGACCCGGAGGGTCCGTCGCAACTCGACGAGATTACACGTACGCCGACCGGTCTGCTGTATCCCGTGCCCTATGCTTTGCCGTTGCTAACCCAAAACGCAACGGATCCGGATTGGTGGAGCATGGGCTGGATCCGGCTCGGCGGCATCTTCACATTCGGCGCCGGAAAGAACTCCGCATCGCTGAACCGTTATGGCGATTTGTCGGGTGGACTGCTGCTGGGCAGCGCGGGGTTCCTGATCGAAAATCACCGGACAGCCGACTATTTCTCCGGACTCGCCGAGAATGCCGGGCGTGACGATCAGTACTATGAGCTCAGGGCCGGCCGCTATGGTGAGTTTGCCGTCACCGCGTTCTTCGATTCACTGCCGCATGTCTATTCCACCGAGGCGCGAAGCATCTGGACAGGGAGCGGCACGGACAACCTGGCGTTACGCCCCGGACTGACGCCCGGCGCCTCCACGCCCGCCCAGGTGAGCGCGGTGGCCCAGGCGGCGGTGCCGACGAAGCTCAGCATCACGCGCCAGGAGGCCGGCCTTTCGCTCACCTACACGCCGTGGGACAGCCTCGAAATCTTCATGCAGTTGAGCAATGAGTGGCGCAACGGCACCCAGCCGATCGGCGCGACATTCGGCTATCCGTTCGAGATGGGTGCGACGCAAATCATCCAACCGATCCACTATCGCACGCTCGATGTCGCAACCGCCGTGCGCTACAAGGACGAAGACGGGGATCTGATGGCGAACCTGACTTTCACGGGTTCGTACTTCAACAACGACATGAACAGCCTGACCTGGCAGAATCCGGGCCTGGAGCTCGTCTCGCCAGGATCCTTTATCCCGAAGGAAGGCCTTCTGAGTCTTCCTCCCAGCAATCATTTCAACAGCCTCAAGGGCGACATGACCGCGATTCTCGCGCCGGACATGCGTTTCTCGGCCAGCCTTTCCTATGGGTTGATGCGCCAGGATGATGCCCTGCTTCCGCCAACGATCGGCTCCGGCGTTATCCCTGGCGCAAGCGGACCGATCGATCTTGCAAATTGGAATACGACGGCGGCACTCAGTCAGTTGCACGCGCATGCTGCAATCGACGTGTTCGACGCCTTCGCCCAGTTCCAGTACTCCATCTCGCCTGCCCTGAAGCTGGACTTCGAGCTTCGCGATCACGATGAAATGAACCGAACGAACTACGTCGCCTTCAACCCACTGACCGGGCAGTACGGCTATATCGCCATAGACGGTGGCCTGGCTCCGTACGCACCGTTGAGCGGCGTCTATCAGCCGAGTGCCCCCGGCAGCATCGTGCAAATCCGCGACATGCCCTTTGCAAACGACAATCTGGAGCTGACGGCGCGTGCCGACTATCGCTTGAGCAACCACCTGAAGCTTCAGGCGTCCTATGTGCGCAATTCCATCGAGCACAGCGTTCGCGAAGTCCCCAACGCCGCCGACGATCGCTTCCGTCTGCAGCTCGACGCCAACGGCTATAGCTGGGGCACGATCCGAATCTCGTATGAATTCGGGAAATTGTCGGGCAGCGACTACACGTCCAATCCCTATACGCCCTATTATTCGACCTCGCTCCCCGGCTATGTTCCGGCGACGCCCACCGGCGACGCTGCCTTTACGCTCGACAACCTGCGCAAATTCGACGTTGGCGACCGCACCGAGCATATCGTCCACGCGCAAGGCAATTACATCGTCTCAACGCAAACCGACCTCCAACTGACGAGCGACTACAAGGTCGATTTCTACAACGCACAATATGGACTGCGCGCGTCTTCGTCCTTCGATGCCAATGCGGACGTCAACTACCAGATGTCGCCATCGACTGTGTTTACCGCCTTCTTCACCTTCCAGACGCTGCATCGCAACATTGCCAACATAAATTCAACGGGAGTGCCGGGCAGCGGGGCCGCCGGCGGCGTCAGCCATCCGTTCGCGAACGCCTGGAGCGAGCAACTCGGCAGCAATGACGTCACGGCCGGCCTTACGGTGAACCAAAGGTGGGACGAAATCTCCGTCGACGCCAATTATGTATATATGCATGGCGACAGTGCGATCGGCTACAGTTATGCCAGCACCGGCGCGTTCTTCAGCCTGCTCACGGCGGCGCAGGCGGGCAGCGCTTTTCCGGACATCGTGTTCGATGCGCACTCGCTGCAGGTCAATGCGCGTTGGCAGGCGTCGCCGATGTTGTCCTACCAGCTGCTGTATCGCCTCGACTTTCAGCATCTCGACGACTTCCACTATGACGATCTCTCCCCGGTCATCGCCAGCAACACCTATCTTGGTGTCGTGCCGGAAAATTTCACCGCACAGACAATCGGGCTGGCCTTGCAGTACACGTTCTGAACGGATTGTGGTCGATCCAAACGCCATTTGCGCCATGCCCCCACAATTGCTGGCCGACGGCGACAGCTCAGGCCTTGAAAGTCACGAGCTCGCCGTTCTTCGTGTTCGACGGCGAGAGGAGTTCGACGATGAGCGGCGCGACGGCATCCGGTTTGGGCAAGGTCTCGGGGTCCTCGCCGGGCATGGCGCGGGCCCGCATGGCGGTGCGCACCGCACCGGGACTGAGCAGGTTCACTTTCACGTTTGTCGCGGCGCATTCGGCGGCGTAGGTCAGCGCCAGCGCCTCCAGCGCCGCTTTCGCCATGCCGTAGCCGCCCCAGAAAGCCGTGTGCTTGCGGGCCGCGCCGGAACTGACGAACAGGGCGCGGCCGGCGTCGGAGAGGCGCAGCAAGGGATCGAGCGAGCGGATCAGGCGCCAATTAGCGGTGACGTTCACCTCGATCAATTCCTGGAAAACCTTGGGCTCCAGATGCGCCAGCGGCGTCAGCACGCCGAGCGATCCGGCATTGCCGAGAAAGGCGTCGAGCTTGCCCCAGCGCTCGAACACCGACCGGCCCAGGCGATCCAGGGCATCGAAGTCGCGCAGGTTCAGCGGCACCAGCGTCGCCACGCCGCCGGCTTTCTTGATCTCGTCGTCGACCTCTTCAAGCGCGCCGACATTGCGCGCCACCGCGATGATATGAGCGCCGGCCCGAGCCAACGCGATCGCCGCCGCCCGCCCGATGCCGCGCGACGCGCCTGTCACGAGCGCGATTTTGTTTTCGAGGGGTTTGGTCATTTCTGCTCTATCCAACCACCCAGCTGTCATGGCCCGCGAATGCGGGCCACCCAGCTGAGGCTTGCAAGACTTTTGAAGAAGGAAAAGAAAACATCGGCGACACGTACTGCATCATCGAAAAACTGTCACCTGGGTGGCCCGCATTCGCGGGCCATGACAACAAAGTGTGGTTACGCGACGTCCGCGAGGAGCGACAGCTGGCCGTCCCTGCGGCCGCCGCTGACATCGGTCAGCTCGATCGGATAATCGCCCGAGAAGCAGGCGTCGCAGAATTTGGGCGCGGCGGCATCGCGCTTGCCCTCGCCCATGGCGCGGTACAGGCCGTCCATCGAGATGAAGGCGAGACTGTCGGCGCCGATCAATTGGCGCAACGCCTCGACGTCCATGCGGTGGGCCGGCAGATCGGAAGTGTTCGGCGTATCGACGCCATAGAAGCACGAATGCGCCGTCGGCGGACTGGCGACGCGGAAATGCACTTCCGCCGCGCCGGCATCGCGCACCATCTGCACGATCTTTTTCGACGTCGTGCCGCGCACGATGGAATCGTCCACCAGCACGACGCGCTTGCCGGCGAGCGTGGCGCGGTTGGGATTGTGCTTCTTGCGCACGCCGAAATTGCGGATGCCGTCCGAGGGCTCGATGAAGGTGCGGCCGACATAGTGGTTGCGGATGATGCCGAGCTCGAACGGCAAGCCTGCTTCCGCGGCAAAGCCGATGGCGGCTGGAATGGAGGAATCGGGCACGGGCACGACCATGTCGGCATCCGCCGGCGCCTCCCGAGCCAGTTCCACCCCGGTGCGCTTGCGGTGCTCGTAGACGTTGCGCCCCTCGGCCACCGAATCGGGGCGCGAGAAATAGATGTATTCGAAGACGCAGAAGCGGTGCGGCTTGCCGGCGAAGGGGTGGTAGCTCTCGATGCCGTCCTTGGTGATGACGATCATTTCGCCGGGCGCGATGTCGCGTACGAAATCGGCGCCGATGATGTCGAGGGCGCAGGTCTCCGACGCCAGGATATAGGCATTGTCGAGCTTGCCGAGCACCAGTGGGCGCACGCCCCAGGGATCGCGCACGCCGATCAGCTTCTTCGACGTCAGCGCGACGAGCGAATAGGCGCCCTGCACTTTCTTCAGCGCATCGATCAGCTTGTCGACGATATGGCGATAGGTGCTGCGCGCCGCCAGATGGATGATGACTTCGGTGTCCGAAGTCGATTGGAAGATGCGCCCCTCGCCGACCAGTTCGTTGCGCAACGCCAGCGCGTTGGTGAGATTGCCGTTGTGCGCCAGGGCGAGGCCGCCGCCGGTCAGGTCCGCGAACATCGGCTGGATGTTGCGCACGCCGGAGCCGCCGGCCGTCGAATAGCGGTTGTGGCCGATGGCGAAGGAGCCTTTGAGATTGAGCACGCGGGCGCTGTTCCTGCCGCCGAAAATATCGCCGACCAGGCCGGTATGACGCTCCGAGGTGAAATGACCGTCGTCGAAGGTGACGATGCCTGCGGCTTCCTGTCCGCGATGCTGCAGCGCGTGCAGGCCCAGCACGGTCAGCGCCCCCGAATCCGGGTGGCCGAAAACGCCGAACACGCCGCACTCTTCGTGCAGCTTATCATCTTGAAAAGACTGGTCTTTTGAAAGGCCGATCATGGCTTCTGGGTGCCGCCGCTGCCTGTCGCCTCGAAAAGTCTGTCTAGCGCGCGGCGGTCGGCAGCGCCACTCTTTTTGCCGTGTTTTTTCGGCTTGGGTTTTGCCGGATGCGCGGCCGGCGCGGGCTTCTCCAGCAGGTCGCGAATCGATTGCGGCGCCGGACCGGACGCAGGCGCCACCGATTCGTGATGATCGCGCGCGGGAACCAGCGCCAGCAGCACTTCGGCGGAACTCTGAATCAAGGGCAGTGTTCGCGCATTCGTCAGCCAGGCCGGCTGGCTGCGGATCGGCACGAAAGCGGTGAAGATCAGATAGGCGATGCCGAGGATCGCCAGGCCGCGCACGATGCCGAAGGTGGCGCCCAGCACGCGGTCGAGCGGCCCGACCAGCGAGCGCTTGACGCCTTCGGAGAAGCGATGGCTGGCGAAGGAGAGCGGGATGAAGACGACGACGAACACCGCGCCATAGCCGACCACGGTCGATATCCAGGCGGTGGCGATCAGCGCATGCGCCATCCGCGCCACCCAGGGGCCGAGATAGAGCGAGGCCAGCGCCGCCGCCGCCCAGGCGACAATCGACAGCGTCTCGGACACGAAGCCGCGCCAGGTCGCATAGGCCGCCGACCCGAGAATGATCAGGACGACGAACAGATCGACGAAGCCGAACGCCAGACTCATGCCGGCATTGTACCACGCCGCGCAGGCGTCCGGTCCGCGCCGATCAGGGAAACCAACTCCGTAACATCCCTTACCGGCTGAAGTTCGATGCCGCTCGCCTCGATCTTGGTTCCCGACGGAACGATGGCCTTGGCGAAACCGAGCTTGGCCGCTTCCTTGAGGCGCAATTCGGCCTGCGGCGCGGGACGGACATCGCCGGACAAGCTGATTTCGCCGAAGAACACGGTTTCCCGCGGCAGGGCGGAGCCCACGAAGGAGGAAATCAGCGCCGCCGCCGCCGCCAGGTCGGCCGCGGGTTCGCCGACCTTCAAGCCGCCGGCCACGTTCAGGTAGACGTCGGAAGCCGAGATGCCGAGCCCGCCACGCGCGTCCAGAACCGCCAGGATCATGGCGAGGCGGCCGGTATCCCAGCCGACCACCGCGCGGCGCGGGCTGCCATAGCCGGCGGCGGCGACCAGCGCCTGGATTTCGACCAGCAGCGGGCGCGTGCCTTCAAGCCCCGCGAACACCGCAGTGCCCGGCGAGGTCGAGTTGCGGTCGCCGAGGAACAGGGCGGACGGATTGGCGACTTCGGCCAGGCCCTTGCCCGTCATCTCGAAGACGCCGATCTCGTCGGTCGGGCCGAAACGATTCTTCACCGCGCGCAGGACACGGAAATGATGGCCACGCTCGCCTTCGAAATAGAGCACCGCGTCGACCAGATGCTCCACGGCCTTGGGACCGGCGATTTGCCCGTCCTTGGTGACATGGCCGACCAGGATGACGGCGGCGCCGGAGGATTTGGCGTAACGCACCAGATCGAACGACGCCGTGCGCACCTGCGCGATGGTGCCGGGGGCAGCTTCGAGCGTGGAGGTCCAGATCGTCTGGATAGAATCGATGGCGACGATGTCGGGCCGCCTGCCGCTTTCCAGCGTCGAGAGGATGTCTTCGATATTGGTCGCCGCGCCCAGCGCCACCGGCGCGTCGCAAACCTCCATGCGCGTCGCACGCAGGCGGACCTGCGCCATCGCCTCTTCGCCGGAGATGTAGACCGCGCTGCCGCCGCGTTGGGCGAACGACGCCAGCGCCTGAAGAATGAGCGTGGACTTGCCGACGCCCGGATCGCCGCCGATCAGCAGCGCCGAGCCCGGCACGATGCCGCCGCCGGTGACGCGGTCGAACTCCGCGATGCCGGTGACGCGGCGCGGCGGCGCGGCGTCTTCTGTCTTCAAATCCTCGAGCGCGAAGCGGCGCCCTTTGACGCGCTTGGTCGCCCCCGCGCCGATCGGCGTCGGCGCGCCCTCCTCGGTGATGGTGTTCCAACCACCGCAGGATTCGCACTTGCCCGACCATTTCGGCGCAGTTGTGCCGCAGGACTGGCAGATGAAGGAGGCGGTGGAGCGGGCCATGATTCGATTATACCACGGCGATCAAGCCCTTGGCCGGCGCTAGGAGTTCAGATAGTCCACAAGAGCTTGTTCGGCAGCGTCCGCATTGTCGAAAATCCCCGACGTACGCGCTGGAACCCAAGCCTTCTCTTCATCCAGAAATTTATGCACGATGCTTTGGAACAGACCATCATCTCGAGCGATAATGTCGATCCGACGCTTGCCGTCAGACCGCTCGACGCGTTTGATCATTCGCCCGTTTGAGTAACTCACTACGCCTTCACTTCCATCTTGATCGGGCCTTCATCGCGCAGAAATTCCGCAGCGCGTTTCTCGAGCCGTTTCACGAGCTGGCCCCGTTTCAATGCCTGCGACTGCGCCACCAAGTTGGCTTCCTTGACCAATCTCGCTTGCAGAACGTCTCTCGGCGACAGCCTCTTTTGTTGAAGCATCCAGCACGATACTTCGACCCAATCCCAAAGCGGGCTTTCCGAGGTGACGCGCGCCACGGGTGCTGGAAATCCCTGCGCGCGTTCGCCCTTGCCGTAGAGCGAAATTGCGGCCCGCGAGAGGCCGGATCGCGCCGCGATATCGGACAGGCTCACCAGATAGTCCGGCTCGATCCGCTCCACCTTGGCGCCGGCCCGTTGCACATCGGAGAAGGCGGAAATCAGCGCCTTGGCGAATGTTTGTGCCTCGCGGGCAAACTCCAGGATGATCGCGCCCTTCTGAAACGAGATCGTGGAGTCGTCGCAGCCCGCCTCGTAGAAGCGGTCCTCGAAATCGTCGGCCTCCGGGTCCAGGCCCGAAGCGACGATCGTGAATTCATGCGTCTTCATTGTCCGTCACCATGGGCATGCGCGCAGCGCTCGACCGTACGCCGAACGGCGTTCGCGTGGTTCTGCGGGTTCTTCGGCGTCGACCACACCGAAAACTGGCACCCGTCGCGGTCATTCTTCGGGCACAGCAATCGGGCCCAACAATGACCGTGCCCTTTTCGCCAGCGCCAGCCGCGCGATTCCGCAAAAGCCACCGCAGCCTCGATCTCCTTGTTGGGATGCCGAGACCTCGCCACGGTCTATATAAGAAGGATGTTAACAAATGTCAACACACCTAAGCCTTCACTTCCATCTTGATCGGTCCCTCGGCGCTGCCGTGGATGAATTGGTCGACGTAGGGATTGCCGCTGGTGTCGATATCCTTCGTCGGGCCATGCCAGATGATCTTGCCTTTGTAGAGCATGGCGATGCGGTCGGCGATCTTGCGGGCGCTGACCATGTCGTGGGTGATCGACAACGTCGTGGCGCCGACGTCCTTCACCGTATTCACGATCAGGTCGTTGATGATGTCGGCCATGATGGGGTCGAGGCCGGTGGTCGGCTCGTCGAAGAAGATGATCTCCGGATCGGCGGCGATGGCGCGCGCCAGGCCGACGCGCTTCTGCATGCCGCCGGAGAGCTCGGCCGGCGACAGCGACGCGACTTCCGGTCCGAGGCCCACCTTGGCGAGTTTCTGGATGGCGATATCCTTGGCCTTGCCGCGCGCCATGCCGCGGCCCTGGATCAGGCCGAAGGCGACGTTCTCCCAGACCGAGAGACTGTCGAACAACGCCGCGCCCTGGAACAGCATGCCGAACTTGCGCAGCACGCGGTCGCGCGCCTTGCCGCCGATATGGGTGACTTCCTCGCCGTCGACGAAAATCTGTCCGGCGTCCGGGCGCAGGATGCCGAGCACGCATTTGATGGTCACCGATTTTCCGGTGCCCGAGCCGCCGATCACGACCAGCGACTTGCCCGGCTCCAGAACAAGATCGATGCCGTCGAGGACGACCTTCGCGCCGAAGCGTTTCTTGACGCCGCGCAGCTCGATCTTGGGGAAGGGTTTTGAACCGGCCATCGCGCTCACTTCACGAACAGGATGGAGGTGAGCAGATAATTGGCGGCGAGGATCAGGATCGAGGCGGAGACGACGGCGTTGGTGGTCGCCGCGCCGACGCCCTGCGCGCCGCCCTTGGAATTGAAGCCGTGATAGCAGCCCATCAGCGCGATGATGAAGCCGAAGAACGCCGCCTTGATGAGGCCGGAATTGACGTCCTGATGCGTCACGAAATCGACGGTGTTCTTGAGATAGATGCCGCTTGAGAACCCCAGGCTCTGCGTCGAGACCACAAAACCGCCGAACACGCCGATGGAATCGGCGATGGCGACCAGGATCGGCATCGAAATGACCGCCGCGATCAGCCGCGGCACGACCAGGTATTTGATCGGATTGGTGGCCAGCGTCGTCAGCGCGTCGATCTGTTCGGTGACGCGCATGGTGCCGATCTCGGCGGCGATGGCGGCGGCGACGCGGCCCGCCACCATCAGGCCGGCGATCACGGGCCCGAGCTCGCGCGTGATGCCCAGGACCACGATCTGCGGCACGATGGCCTCGGCGCCGTAGCGGTTGCCGCCGAGATAGATCTGCAGCGCCAGCGCGCCGCCGGTGAAGAAGGCGGTGAGCCCCACGACCGGCAACGAGAAATAGCCGATGCGCATAATCTGCCGCACGATGTGGAACCAGTAGATCGGCGGCCGAAAGCAATTCGACACCGCCGACACCAGGAACAAGGTCAGCCGGCCGATCTGCGACAACAGACCGAGGAAGGCCCGGCCGATGGGCGCGAAGATGTTCATGCCGCGGCGCCTTCGTAATGACGCGGCACGCGCGGCGTCAGCGATGTCAGGATTTCGTACGCCGCCGTGTCGGCTGCCCTGGCGACGTCCTCGAGGGGAATCGTGTCGCCGAAGAACTCGGCCTCGGCATCGGTCGACAGCGCGGCCGGTGGCACGTCCGTGACGTCGAGCGTCACCAGGTCCATCGACACGCGGCCCACGATGGGTGCCCGCGTGCCGGCGATGGCCGCATGTCCACGATTGCCGATGGCGCGCATCAGTCCGTCCGCATATCCCAAGGCCACGGTGGCGATCAGCGAAGGGCGCTTCGCCCGGAAGGTGGCTCCGTATCCAACGCTCTCGCCCCTGTCAATTCGGCGCAGCTGCAGCACGCGCGTTGTCAGCACGGCGGCGACGCTGAACGGATTTTGCGCCGCGTTCTGCACATTGCCGCCGTACAGGCCGATGCCGGGACGCACCAGATCGAAGGCGTAGTCCTTGCCGAGCAACACCCCGCCCGAGGAGGCAAAGCTGGCCGGCGCCGGCGGCAGCATCGCCAGCGCGGTGCGGAAGCGGTCGAGTTGGATGGGATTCATCTTGGCCTGCGGATCATCGGCGCAGGCGAGGTGGCTCATCCACAGCACGACGCGAAGCCCATCCAGACGCTTCTTGGCCTGCGACGACAGAAGGGAGAGTTCGTCGCCCGGCAGGCCCAGACGGTTCATGCCGGTATCGATATGGATCGCCGCTTCCAGTTCGGTGTGCATCTCGTGCGCCGCGGCAGCCCAGCCGGCGATCTCGGCCAGCGAGTTCAGGACCGGCGTCAGGCGGTGGCTGAGCAGCGCCGGCACGGTGTCGGGTGCAGCGCCGTCCAGCACGAAGATGCGCGAGGTCGGCAGGACGGCGCGCAGGGCAATGCCCTCCTCCAAGCGCGCCACGAAGAAGGTGTCGCAGCCGGCGGCGGCCAGGGCGCCGCCGATCCGCACGAGGCCGAGGCCGTAGCCGTCGGCCTTGACCACGCCGGCCACCACGGCCGGACCGGCCAGCCGCTGGCAGAGGCGGTAATTAGCCGCGACCGCGCTCAACCGCACGGTCAGGCGCGCCGCTTCGAATTCCGTTGCTCTCATGGCCGGACAATGCCGGGGGGCCGCTTCGGCGTCAAAGCCCGTCCCGTCGCAGGCGTCGTCAGAAGGGTCGCGGCCCACCGCCCAGGGGATCGCCGTGCATGACATTGCCCAGGCACGGCACGTTGTTCAGGATCGGACAGGGCGGCGCGGTCTGCTGCTCGTGGCGCATGAGATCGGCGATGCTGGGCGGCGGCTCGGGCGGTTTGTCGGGCGCCGCCAGGACAATCGTTCCATCGGGGCGTTTGACGAACTCCCAGGGACGGCGAAGGCATTGTTCGCGCTGCAGGGCGGACAGGTTCTCAAAGCTGCCGGCGCCGCAGGCTAGCGAACGGCCGATGCCCGCCAGACCTTCGTTCGCGGGCGGGGCGAGCGGCCGGCTCTCATGGATCGGCGGCAGCGTGATCGGCGCGGTCAGCACCGGCAGACTTTCCTCCGGCGCAACCGGCGTTTGCACGGGCGGCGCTGGTGGATGCTTCCGGGGCATCAGAATCCATATTGCCTCCGGCACCGTCGTCTTGATGCGCACGATGAGCGGGATGCGGCCGCTATAGATGAAAACGGCAAGCGCCAAAATGTGGAGTATGGCGACGGCAATGCCGGCGATCGCGCGGCGCATATTGCGTTGGCGGTCGGAGGTCTCGGCGTGCGAACGCGCGGCCAGAATTCCGGAGAAGTCCGCAGATTCGACCGTACTGTCCGTCACAAGTAATCCTGCTCAAATCGGGTCACGGCGCGGTCGCTCTTGCGGTCCTAGCCGGCGCGGCGTTCGTCCACGCCGAGCCGGTCGCGGACCCCTCTTACCGTAGCAGAATTCCACAGCGCCATCGTCTCGTCGAACCGCTTTTCCCAGCCCGGGGAATCGGACCGCGCGCCCAGCGCGAGTGGGGTACCCTCTTGTGAATCTTCTTTCATGGTTGCGGTGACCGCGGCGGCGGAAATGTCGCGCTCGAGAAACCGCGCCAGCGCCTGCGTCGCGATCAACGGCTCCGCCTGAAGATCCTCGTAACGCAGCAGATGGCAGTCGCTGTTCTGCCTCAGGTAACCATGGCAGGTCATGGCAAGCAGATATTTCCGCACCGCTTTGCGCGCCCCGTTGCGGAATGCCCGGCCGTTCGAACGCGCCCAGCTTTCGAAGCCGCGGGTGATGAAGATCGTGCGGCGCTCGCACGGTTGCAGAAGCAGCTGGGGCGCGCGGCAGGACTCCGCCCGCAGCTTGACCACCGGCGACTGCACCGGATCGAGCGCGGCCGCCAGATCGGCGCCCAGATTCCAGACGGCTCTTTGAACCGTCGCCTGCAGCGGATTGAACGGACTGGCGCACAGCGCGGAGGTCGCCTGGGTATAGAAGTCCGGCTCCGACACGTTGGGCAAACCGGCCGCCGACAGGATGCGGCTCAGCAGAGTCGAACCGCAGCGGCCCGGCGAGAACAGAAACACCGGTGCCCGCGCGACACCTTCTGCGAGCGGTCCCATTTCCCACGGCACCGATACCAGGCTGCGCGCCTCACGCCGGAGGTACAGGTAATAGAACGGTGCCGCCTGCGCGGCCCTGGCATCGACGCCGCCGACATACAGCGATCGCCGGCGCAGGAAATCGAGGCAGTAGGGCAGCAGCCCGGCCTGCGCCGCTTCGGCGCGCGCGATGGACCGCTTCGAGGCAAGCTGAAAATCCCCGGGCGTCGAAATGCTGATCCGTTCGGTGTGGCGCGCCGCACGCACCTGTCCGGCCAGGATCGGTCTGCTAGCGGTCATCGCTTGTCCGTACGGTACGGCATCGCACAAATGACCGCGCAATGTTGTCGGTCATATCGGCGTCTGCCCATTGTCCGTGACACGGACAATACTCCGTAAAATAACTTCTTGACGTCATCGCGCGAGTCGCTCCCGCGCGTTTTGCGAATTTTATGTCGCAATTTGTCGCGAACTAAACCTGAAGCAAACAATGTCGCAATCCTACCGAAGGGACGGTGCAACTTGGCGCGTTGAATCTGCGTTGGTTGTTCTGGGCCAAAGGGCACACGGCTATGCAGGCATACCTCATCAATCTCGCGCGCCGGCCGGACCGGCTGGCCAAGATGACGGCCCAGCTCGCCGGCCTAGGCATTCCCGTCCAGATTGTTACCGCCGTCGATGCCCGCAATATGCCCGACGAAGTGGCGAATCGGAATTTCGCGCCCGACGGTCCGCTGGGCCCGCTGCCCAAGGGCGACAAGTGCTGCACCCTCAGCCACATGCGCGCCTGGAGCATGTTTCTGTCCAGCGGCGAAAGCCACGGACTGATCCTGGAAGACGACGTTGTGCTCGACCCGCAGGCCGCGGACCTGCTGCGCGACGCGGCCTGGATCCCGCCCACGGTCGGCTTGCTGAAGATCGAGCATTTCGGGCCGGACAATCAGCGCGTCCTGCTCGATACGCTGATCGACACGGCCAACGGCCGCCAGATCGGCCGCCTGCTGTCGCGCCACACCGGCGCCGCCGCCTATATCGTCACGCGCGAGACGGCGCGGCTGCTGCTGTCCTGGTCCGAACCCTGGTCGCTGCCCGTCGACCACATGCTGTTCAATCCGAACAATTCGCCGCTGGCCGAACGGCTGCGTCCGCATCAGCTGACGCCGGCGGTCGCGCGCCAATCCGAAGCCATCGGCGGCAGCACCGACATCGAGGAATGGCGCACGCAGATGCGCGATTTCAACATGCGCTACCTCAAGCGCGAACTGGTGCGCGCCTATTACGAGCTGCGCCTGCTGCCCAGCCAGATCGCGAGCTTCCTGCGCCGGGACGCCGATCTGGTGCGCGTCGAGGCGGCGCCCGGTCTGGCGCGGCTGCGTTAACCAGACCGGCAAAAGCCAGTCCGGATCGCCGCGATCTGTTCCATAATTGGACGGCAGAGACATCGCGCCCAAGCGGCGCGAAAGAGAGCGGACATGCGGGTCATTCTGGCAGTGGCGGCGGCACTCGCCGCGATCACGGTTTCGGGTTGCGACATCAACACCGGTCCGCCGAAGACGGCGAAGGTGGAGTGCAACTGCGCGGCGCCGGCGGCGCCACCGGAAGGCATGCGGCCCGGCACGGCTTACGCGCCTCCCGTCAGGCATGATCGCTATCGCGGCTATCGCCACCTGCACGAATACGGCACCGCGCATTGGAGTGGGCACTCCCATTACTGGCGCCGCGAATATTCCGAAGTCTCGGTCGCGACCTACGATTATCATTCCGACAGCCACAGCTACACCATGGGTGACGGCGGCGGCTCGTCCGGCGTCAGCGCCTATGCCTATGCGGCGGCCGGCGGCGGTTATGCCGGCGGCGGCGGCTATCATGCGGTCGACGGCGGTTTTGTCGACGGCTATGGCCGCGGCCATGGCGGCGGCGCGACGGTCGGCGAGCCGGTGCACTACGAAACGGGCGGTGGCGGCCATGGACGGGGCGATGTCTGGCACGGCTATGACGTCGACTGCCCGGATCCGGCGCAGCGCCACTAAGACTGGCCGCGTTGCCGTTATGAACTCTCCGCCGCGAGGTTCGAGAACAGCGTGAAGCGGTCGTCGAAGTAGAGGTCGATCTTGTTGGTGGCGCCGTGGCGGTGCTTTTCGACCAGCACTTCGGCGCGGCGATGCGCCCGTTCGCACTTTTCCAGCCATTTGGCGTGATCGGCCGAACCCGGATCGGGCTCGCGCGATTTGAGATAATACTCTTCGCGGTAGACGAACATCACGACGTCGGCGTCCTGCTCGATCGAGCCCGACTCGCGCAGATCCGACAGCACCGGACGCTTGTCGTCGCGCGAATCGACGCCGCGCGACAGCTGCGACAGCGCGACGACGGGCACGTCGAGCTCCTTGGCGAGGACCTTGAGCGCCTTGCTGATCTCGGTGATTTCCTGCACGCGGTTTTCGGCCCGGCCGGAGCCGCCCACCAGCTGGAGGTGGTCGATCATGATGCAGCCGATGTTCTTCTCGCGCTTCATGCGCCGCGAGCGCGCCGCGATCTGGGCGATGGAGATGCCGCCGGTGTCGTCGAAATAGATCGGCATGGTCGAGAGCTCCTGCATCACCAGGACGAATTTCTCCCACTCGCTTTCCGAGAATTTGCCGTTGCGGATCTTCCACATCTCGATCTGGGTCTGCTCGGACAGGATGCGCGCCGTGAGCTGCTGCGCCGCCATTTCGAGGGAGAAGAACAGCACCGGCGCGCCGCGCGGCACTTCGGCGCCGGCCTCCATGTCCTGGACATAGGCGCGCGCCGTGTTGAACGCCATGTTCACGGCGAGCGAGGATTTGCCCATGCCGGGGCGGCCGGCGACGATGATCAGGTCCGATGGCTGCAGGCCGCCGAGCAGCGAGTCGATGTCGCTGAACCCCGTGACCAGGCCCGAGATGCGGCCGCCGCGGGCCTGCGCTTTCTCTGCCAGTTCGACGGTGCGGCGCAGGCTTTCGGCGAAGTCGATCGGGCCGGTGCCGTATTTGGCGGTCTCGCTGACGCGATAGAGGGCTTTCTCCGCTTCCTCGATCAGCGTGTTGGGCGGGCGATCGATATCGCTTTCGTAGGAGGCGTTGGCCAGGTCCTCGCCGATGCGCAGCAATTCGCGGCGCACGGCGGCGTCGCGGATCTGGCGCGCCAGTTCCTTGACGTTGGTGATGGCCGGCGCGGCTTCGGCCAACACGCCGAAATAATCCAGCTTCAGGCTGGAGAGGCCCGGATCGCCGCGCATGATGGCGGACAGCGTGAGCGGCGTGATGGCGCGGCCCTGCTCCCATACTTTGAGCATGGTCTCGAACACCCGCTGATGCATCGGGTCGGAGAAATCGTCCGCCTTGACGATGGCGGTGAGCGTTTCCAGCCGGCGGTTGTCGACCAGAACCGCGCCCAACACGGCTTGTTCGAGTTCAACTTCGGCAGGCGCGTGGCGAAAAGTTTGAACATCCATGGCGGATTGGTCTGCGATCGTGTTCGATTTTGCCCGGCACACTCACCCGAATTGACGGTTGCCGAAAGGCGAACAGCGACACCGCGACGAGTTACTCCCAACAAACGAATCACCCCGGCACACCAGTCTGCCACAGCGTTTTCGCCATTGGAACAAAAAGTGAACCCAATATTTCCCTTGTGCAGGAAAATGTGCATCAAATCGGGGATAGTTTCGTTTCGAGGCGGCGGCGCCCGGCAATTTCCGTGCACAGTGATGGAACTCGCAAGTCGGTTGGGCCGCGAGCCCACAAGAAGGAACGCAACATGACGGACCAGAACCACGAACTGTCGCTGATGCGGCTGATCGATGCGCCGCGCGCCAAGGTCTATCGCTGCTGGAGCGAGCCCGAACTTCTGAAGCAATGGTTCGCGCCGGCGCCCTTCACCACGCCGGTGGCGGAGCTCGACCTCAGGCCCGGCGGCGGCAATCTGATCACGATGCGCACGCCGGACGGACAGGACATGCCCAACCGCGGGCAGTATCTCGAAGTCGTGCCGAACGAAAAGATCGTCTTCACCGACGCCTATACCGGCGACTGGCAGCCGGGCGCCAAGCCGTTCATGACCGTGATCCTCACCTTCGCAGACGGCGTTGGCGAAGATGGGGCCGGCAAGACGCGCTACACCGCGCGCGTGCGCCACTGGACGGCCGAAGACAAGGCGACGCACGAGAAGATGGGCTTCGCGCAAGGCTGGGGATTGTGCACCGATCAGCTGGCGGCGCTGGCGAAGAAGATTTGAACGCGGCGTTGGCGCCGCACCGTGCTCGCCCAGCAATTCGCGGCCGCGGCCAATATGCGCGCGGATGTCGGCGAGGAGCGCGCGGCGCTCGCGGGTGAACTTGCCGTGCTTGAGCGCATTGCGGTTGCCCGGCGGGGCGCCGCCCCTGTTTGGGGAGGGGGAGGGGGAGGGGGTACACAAAAATTTTGAATTCAACCTGCCAAAATTTCGATCAAAGGCCTGAACGCATTGAGCGATCGTTGTGGATAGCGACGCGCCGTTTCGTGCACCAGGGGTGCCGGAGCGCGCCCTAATAGGGCGGATAGATCGGGTCATCGAGTTTTCCCGCGGCGGCGCGCATCTCCTTGACGTCTTCCGCCTCGACCTTGGCGCGCGCCGTTTCCACGATTTTGGCGAGGCGCTGCGCCAGTTCCGCGCGTATTTCCGACGGTTTGCGCGTCTGCTGCTGCTGCTGCCAGGCGACGAATTTCGGATCGGGCTTGGCGACCGTTTCGACGACGGAGCGATGGCAGGATTCGACCTGCGCGACGCGGGCAAGCGCCTGTGCGACCTGGGCGTCGGCGCGCAACACCCGCGCCGCGGCATAAATCGGACCGAGCCGGTCGCCCTTTCGGACCAGAGAAAGATCCTCGCAGCGCTGGATGAGGGAGGCGCCGAGGTCGAGATGCTCGGCGAGGCGTTCGGCCGCGAGGCGGCGCAGCGCGTCGTCGCTGCGCGGCGCGGCGGGCTCCTCCGGAAGCGGCGCGGGGCGTTCGGTGGGCGACGGAGCGCCCGGTGTCGTGGTCTGGGTCATGGGCCGGAGTATAGGCGTTCTGTCCTGAAAATACCAGAGGTTGTAGGAAATATTACTTATCCCGGATTGCCGGCGCGGTCCTTCCGTCAGGTCGGAAATGGGCGCCCGACAATTCTACGAGCCAAATCATAGGGTTGGCCGCCGAGAGCGGCGACCTTAGGCGCGAGCGCCAAATCCGGCCGCCATGGATAAGCATGGGGCCTCAAAGCCGTTCGGCGGCAGATCGGCACCCGCCGCGCCGAACTATCGTTCATTTATCCCACAATCCGTCATTTCCGGATTTTGTGGGATAAATCGGCCTGGTGAGCGTTGGACATTTCACAGCCGAGCGGGACGTCAGCGTTTCGCTTCGAACGCCTTTTCGTAAATCTCCGGCTTGAAGCCGACGAGCAGTTTGGCGCCGTGCTCCAGGACCGGGCGCTTGATCATCGAGGGCTGCGCCAGCATCAGGGCGACGGCTTTCTTTTCGTTGAGGCCGTTCTTGTCCGCGTCCGGCAATTTGCGAAACGTCGTGCCGGCGCGGTTCAGGACCGTCTCCCAGCCGGCGGCCTCCACCCAGGTTTCGAGCCTGGCGCGTTCGATGCCTTCGGTCTTGTAGTCGTGAAACGCGTAAGCGATGCCGCGCGCCTCGAGCCAGGCGCGGGCCTTCTTCATCGTGTCACACGCCTTGATGCCATAGACGGTCACGGATTTTGCCATGTCGCGTTCTATCCCGGGAGCGGCCAGCGCGCGAGATGATTGTGCGTCGTCTTGCCCAACACGCTGTGCACCAGCACGAAGTCGCGCACCGTCCAGCCGAGCGGCTCGACCGCGAAAGCCTTGGCGCGCTTGGCGTCGCGCAGCAAGGTGACATGCGGCTTGAATTCCTCGTGCACGACGCTGGCGAGCCCGTGCCGCTTCAACGCCGCGCCGAGCGCATCATAGAGCGGCCGCCACGGCGCCGCGTCTTTGTCCCCCGTCAGCACGAAGGGATAGACGCCGGTGCGGTTGCGGAAGCTTTCCGCCTTGTTGAAGCGCACGTCGAACGGCGGCGACAGCACCTCGGCGGCGGCGCGGTTGGCGAGCGCGACGATCTCGTCCGGCAGACGGATCCAGTCGCCGAGGTGAAACAGCGTGACATGCAGATGTTCGGGCAGGATGAGATTGCCGGCGAAGCCATGCTCGCGCTTGAGCGCCTCGGCGCGCGCGTGGATGCGCGCCGCGGTGCCAGCGTCCGGCAGGCAGGCGAAGAATATCCGCTCCTTCTGCGAGGCGCCGAATTTGCGGCGCGGAGCCCTGGCGGCCATGGCTGATCCCCTCGTCTGCGCGGCGCAACACCGGCCCATTAGGGCCGAAGGCGGAACCGGCGGCAACATGGCCTTGAGGGCCGGCAAATTCGCTCTTGAACTTCGATAGTTATCTAATTAGATAGACGTGAAAAGAGGACGCCATGACCGAAACCCTGCTCGCATTCTTCAAGGCGATGGCCGACGCCAGCCGCCTGCGCATCGTCGGCCTGCTGGCGCAGGGCGAACGCAGCGTCCAGGACCTGGCGAAGGCGCTCGCCCTGAAGGAGCCGACGATCTCGCATCACCTGGCGATCCTGAAAAGCCTGGGACTCGTCACCGCGCGCGCGGAGGGCACGACGCGCTGGCACGCGCTCGACCACGAGGCGCTGGAGCGATTGTCCAAGCGCGTGTTGCAGCCGGCGTCCGAGAGGGCCGCGCGCCAGAAGCCGCGCGCCGCGCAAGACGGCAACGCCGAAGATTGGGACGCCAAGGTGCTGAAGAACTTCGTCGCTGCCGACGGCACGCTGAAATCGATCCCCGCCGCCCGCAAGAAGCGCGGCGCCGTGCTGCGCTGGCTGATGCACGATTTCGCGGCCGGCCGGCGTTATCCTGAAGCCGAAGTCAACGCACTCATCCAGACCCACCACTGGGACAGCGCCACGCTGCGGCGGGAACTGATAGGTCACCGCATGCTGGCGCGGAAGGATCGCATGTATTGGCGGCTGCCGGAGACGGAGTGGAAGGCGGGTGGGGAGGCGTAGTCTCAGCGTAAATCGGCCATCTCTCGCACGGGATGGATTTTGATCTCGCTCGTTCCGGCATCGGAGGCGACCGCCTCGTTCTTTGTTGGCGATGCAAATCTCATCCGATCATGCCCGTTCGGCCAGCGCTCGCATCAGGTTTGGCGTGGACCACGTCGCGACGCCGGTTCCGGCGAAATCGCGGTCGGTAGTCCAGATGTCGGCGCCGGTGTCCCATGCGAGGGCGAGGACATGGGCATCGCGGGTAGAGCCATTGCGGCTTGCGGCGCCGTCGCGAAGGGCAATTTCGCTACCGGGAAAATGAGATTGGAGTGAATCCAGCGGAACGACCGTTACTTCTTCGAGCAGGATATCGATCAGCGGCAACACTTCGGGCCGTCGTGCGCCGAGTCCGATCCGGCGGCGAACCTCCTCGACGACCCGTTCTGTCGTAACCAGGGCGCGGACGCTCGCAACGTCGAGAATTATGCCCGCGCTTCGGCCGAATGCGGCAGATATGAGCACCGCGGCATCAAGAACGAGCGTCGCAGACGGCGATCTCACCGTTTACGCTTCTTGACCTGCTTGAGGTGCTCGGCCTTGAACTTTCGCACCGCCGCCACCGACCAGTTGGTCGGGTCGACGCCCATCTTCTTGAGAGCCGCGTCGTCCTCTTTCGGATCGCGGCCCTTGGCGAGCTTCCCGGCCTTGGCGAGCGTCTTGCGCAGGCGGTCCATGTTGGCGCGCTTGAGCGGGACCAGCAGCGCGATCGTCCGGTCCCCGGACTTCACCGGCGTGGTGCCGGGAAGCTCGCTGATGGCCCTGCCGGAGATTTTCTGAAGGTCTCGGATGCTGATGTGGTTCATGCGACGGTACATACACCCGTATGTACGACGGCGCAACTCACTTCGGACGTATTGGCGGACCGAGCCTGAACGCAGGCAAAGCCAACAGCTTCACGGCCAGACCAATGGCGAAACTCGCATCCCTGATAAGATGGTTCATCGCCGGCTCCATACTGTCGAGCACACGTCGAGAAAGGTTCGAGGGATCGTCGATGTTTCGATAGTGCGAAAGTGGGTTTCGCAAATTCATCAACTTCTTCAGGTCGGAAGCATCTGTTTCCGAAATGATCTGTCGTTCCACGCATCGCTCAAGCGTCGCCGAAAATGCCACCCGGTCCGGTAGGCGCTCGCCGCCGAGGCCAAGCTCAAGGTGGGCCGCAAGTATATGCTCGGCCAGCCCCTGGCAAAGCAGAACGGTGGCGACGTAGTTTCCGTGAATGAAGCTTGTTCGCGCTTCACTCCAAGCAGCAAAAGTGGTTTCGCCTCCGGGCATCATCGTTCCGCCGGAGCCCAAGATACCCGATAAGTCCATGAGGTGCTTAAACCTGGATAATTTGCCGTCGAGATCGTCGTGCAGGTCGGCAAGCAACCAGCGGAGCAGGTCTCGCTCCGTCGCTTCTGAAAGTAAGTCAGGTTGTTCCTCTAGTGACATGGCATCGGCGTTCGTTGCTCCCGTCGGCAACTACTCCCACTCAATCGTCCCCGGCGGTTTCGCCGTCACGTCGTACACCACGCGGTTGATGCCGCGCACTTCGTTGACGATGCGGGTGGAGACGCGCGCCAAAAAAGAATGCTCGAAGGGGTAGTAGTCCGCCGTCATGCCGTCGCTGCTGGTCACGGCGCGGAGCGCGCAGACGGCGTCGTAGGTCCGCGCATCGCCCATCACGCCGACCGTGCGGACCGGCAAAAGCACGGCGAAGGCCTGCCAGATCTTGTCGTAGAGGCCGGCCTTGCGGATTTCGTCGAGGTAGATGGTGTCGGCCTGGCGCAGGATGGCGAGTTTCTCTGCCGTGATGTCGCCGGGGATGCGGATGGCGAGGCCGGGGCCGGGGAAGGGGTGGCGGCCGACGAAACTCTGCGGCAGGCCGAGCTCGCGGCCGAGCGCGCGGACTTCGTCCTTGAAGAGCTCGCGCAAGGGCTCGACCAGCTTCATCTTCATGCGCTGCGGCAAGCCGCCGACATTGTGATGCGATTTGATCGTCACCGAGGGGCCGCCGCTGGCCGAGACGCTCTCGATCACGTCGGGATAGAGCGTGCCCTGGGCCAGAAATTCCGCGCCGCCGATTTTGTGCGCCTCGGCGTCGAACACGTCGATGAAGCTCCCGCCGATGATCTTGCGCTTGGTTTCGGGATCGCTGACGCCGGCGAGGCGGCCGAGGAACAAGTCGGCGGCTTCGGCATGCACCAGCGGGATGTTGTAGTGATTGCGAAAGAGAGAAACCACCTCGTCGCTTTCGCCGGCGCGCATCAGGCCGGTGTCGACGAAGATGCAGGTCAGCTGGTCGCCGATCGCTTCATGGATCAGGACCGCGGCAACGGAGGAGTCGACGCCGCCGGAAAGGCCGCAGATCACCCGCGCCTTGCCGACCTGCCGGCGGATTTTCGCGATCTCGTGCTCGCGGAAGGCGTGCATGTTCCATTCGGGCTTGATGCCGGCGATGTTCAGCACGAAGTTCTTGTAAATCTCGGCGCCGCGCGGCGTATGCACGACTTCGGGATGGAACTGGATACCGTAGAGGCGGCGCGTCTCGTCGGCGATCACGGCGTAGGGCGAATGCTCGCTCGTCGCCACGACGACAAAGCCCGGCGGCATGGCGGTGATCTTGTCGCCATGGTTCATCCACACCGGCTCCAGCGCGCCGATATCACCGAGGCCCGCGAGCAGCGGCGAGGCTTTTTCGATTTTGATGTCGGAGCGGCCGAACTCGCGGTGATGGCCGCCTTCGACCTTGCCGCCGAGCTGCTGCGCCATCGCCATCTCGCCATAGCAGATGCCGAGCACCGGCACGCCGGCGTCGAACACCGCCTGTGGCGCGCGCGGCGCGCCTTCATCCATGACCGAGGCCGGACCACCCGACAGGATGATCGCCTGCGGCGCGCCTTGCGCCAGCGCCTCTTCCGCCTTGTTGAAGGACACGATCTCGCAATAGACGCCGGCCTCGCGCACGCGGCGCGCGATCAGTTGCGTCACTTGGCTGCCGAAATCGATGACGAGGACGGGTGCTGCCATGACGCGATTTAGTGGGCGGCGCTCGCGCCTGTCCAGCGAAACAACGCCGCGTGGGGCGCTATCCCCGCATTCCGGTCAATCGCGCTTGAGAACCGCGGCAAAGAAGCCGTCCGTGCCGGTGGTGCGCGGGGTAGCGCGGAAGAATTCGCCTATGCCAGGCGGCGGATTGGCGGCCGCCGATTCGCACCAGGCGGCGGCGGCGCGCAGCGATTTGAACGCCGGGTTGCGGCCGAGGAACGCGGCGATGCGCGCCTCGTTCTCGCGCGGCAGAATGGAGCAGGTGGCGTAGACCAGCCGGCCGCCCGGCTTCACGTGTCTGGCGGCCTGGGCCAGCAGCCGGTCCTGCAGCGGCACGAGTTCGGCGAGGCGCTGCGGCGTGAGGCGCCAGCGCAGCTCGGGCTGGCGCCGCCAGGTGCCCGAGCCGCTGCACGGCGCATCCAGCAGGACGGTGTCGAACGTCTCGTCCAGCGGCCGGCGCTCGTCGAGCAGATGGGTCTTGATGTTGGTGGCGCCGGCGCGCTTGGCACGGACGGCGAGTTCCTGCAGCGCGGGCTGGCGGATGTCGCAGGCGACGATTTCGCCTTGGTTTCTCATCTCGGCGGCGAGCGCCAGCGACTTGCCGCCGGCGCCGGCGGCGAGATCGAGGATGCGCATGTCCGGCCGCGCGCGGCACAGCAGGCTCGCGATCTGCGCCGCCTCGTCCTGGAATTCGAAGGCGCCGCTCTCGAACATCGCGCCGCGGCCGAGCGCGGCGGTGCCACTCGCGATGCGGATGCCGTGCGGCGCGTAGGGCGTCGGCTCGGCGGCGAAGCCTTGGGCGAGCAGCGCCGCCAGCACTTCGCCGCGCTCGCGCCGCAGCGTGTTGACGCGCAAGTCGATCGGCGCGCGCATCTGCAATGCCGTCATCTCTTCCAGCAGCCTGTCGCCGAACGCGCGCACGAGGTCGGCTTCGAGGAAGGCGGGAAATTCGCCGCGCACCCACAGCGGCGCATCGGCCGTCGGCGGCACGGCGATGACGGCCAACTCGTTGTCCGTCAGTTCGGCCGGGCCATAACCGCCACCGGTGAAGAGCGTCGCCGGATTTTCGTTGGCCGCGAGAACGGACGCCAGGACCAGGGCGCGCGGCGCGTCGCTGCCCATGCGCCAGGCGAAGGCGCCGCGCCGGCGCTGCACGGCGAAGACGCGCTCGGCGATGGCGGCGCGGTCCTTGGAGCCGGCGAAGCGGCGGCTGCGGAACCAGTCCTTCAGCAGCCGGTCGGCCGGCTGCTCGGTGTTCGCCATCGCCTCCAGGATATCGATGGCCATCTGCAGGCGCGCGGCGGGGGTCATGCGCGACTTACGCCGCGGCGGGCCGATAACGCAAGAGGCGCGTCGAGGAGAAGCGGATCGTCCACCACACCAGCGCGATGTTCACGCCGACGCTGAGGATGGGCGCCACCAGAACATAGGTTGCATGCTCGAGAGTTGCGGCCATGGTGATGCTGACGAAGCTGATCAGGATCAGCGCCACGGCCCAGACATAGGTCGCGATCTTGAAGGTGAGGCCCTTGTCCAGCACATGCGCCATGTCGAAGCCCGCGGTGCGTTCGGGACTCGTACCCGCCACGAACTGCCGCGCGAAGTAATAGACGATCGGCTTGCCGATCACGGCGGTGAAGGCGAACACCAGACCGGTGATCGTGCCTTGCGATGCGCGCGCGATCAGCGCCCAGCCGACATTGGCGGACAGCAGCGTGGCGATGACGGAGGCGATGATCTCGGCCATCACGATCAGCGCGATGGCGTCGACGCTGCGCTTGCGGAAGACGCCCCAGGCAAAACCCAGCGCCGGAAAGATCGTCGAATAGAGCAGCGGATAGACGCTGTCCTTGGGAAAATGCGGCTCCAGGAAGCGGTAGGCGAGATACGGCAGCAGCGCGCTGACGACGAGACTGCCGCCGATATTGCGCATCATCTGCCCGATATTGGGGCCAGCTTGCGCGGCGGCCGGCGGCGGCGTGTCGGTCATGATGCGAGGTCCCCTGATCCTGGGAGATATATCGGGGTGATGGGGGTGGGGTTCAAGGGTGGCGCTGCCCGCAACAGGAGACCGCCGATTCCTGCGCCAGAACGATTTTGTGGACCACGCCGACCTTCGCCAGGCGAAACGCCATGGGGCAAAACCAATAGCTGGCAACAAATCCGCCGCCTGCCAGGCCGCATAGCGCGCAATCTCTCACTAAATATTCGACTATACTGATGAATGCTTGAACACTATACTGCGAAGTGTGTGCGATTTATTTGAACACGGATAGGTATTTAGCCTCGGGATTCGGGCCATGGCCGACGACCCAAACAAACCGAAGACGCCAGAAGAGCGCCTCGTCGAGTGTTCCGCGAACGGCACGTTTTGGGAGCCGGACAAAGTGGACGGCAAAGAGCCGGACATGGACCCGGCCAATGCAGCAACTTGGAACAACCGCACTTTTGGCGCGGACACAATCCGCCGTCTCGCCATCGGCGACCCGGGCCCGGACAAGAACAATCCTTGGCCCAAGAGCGATAGGCCGCTCTTGATCAAAGGGGCACGCATCTCCGAAATGCTTGATCTCCGGGGCGTGACGTTGAAGCGCGAACTATGGCTCGAACAATGCGCCTTCGATGAATTGGTCCAGCTCTCAGGTTCCAAGACCAAAACAGTCAGCTTTCTGGGTTCACACCTAGCAAAGGGCTTGCGTGCGAAGCGAGCCACCATCAAGGGGAGTCTTTTACTAAACAATGGCTTCGTGGCCGGAGACGAGGTCAATCTTGAGGACGTGACTATCGACGGAAATCTCGAATGTGCGGGCGGTAGCTTCCGCGACAAATCGCGCAATCCGGACAAACATGCTCTGATGGCGGACAACGCAAAAATTGGCGGAGATGTTCGCCTGAGCGTCGGCCCAATTGCAGATCAGATTGCCAACCCGAATAGGAAATTTCGGGCGCGTGGTAATGTTCGATTTGTCGGCGCCTCGGTTGCCGGCGACTTCGACTGCCACGGAGGCCGGTTTCACAATCGCGGAAATATGGCGATTGACGCTGGGGCGCTATCATGCCGGAATTTATATCTTTCCGAGGGATTTGTCGCAAAGGGAGGTGTCAGCCTTGTCGGATTGCGTACGCAAGGTCAGGTTGCTTGCATCGACGGCAGGTTCTCGAACAAAGACAAGGATGCGCTTGTCCTACGTTTTGCCGATATCGGTTCATCCCTGCTTTTTAGCAATCCGCATGTCGACAAGAGCAATGCAAACGACGGCAGGGCCGATCTTAAGTCCGCGTCGATCCGGGGCACGCTGGACCTCAGCGAGGGTAAGTGCCGAGCTTTCCGTGACAGCCAAGACGCTTGGCCCAAAGATGGCAAGCTGTTGCTCGATGGATTTACCTACGAGCACTTCCTCGACTGCCCAACCGACTGGAGAACACGGCAGACGTGGCTGAAACTGCAAAATCCGGATCCCACAGATGGCACGCTTCGCCCGCAACCATGGACTCAGGCAATTAAGGTATTGCACGACATGGGCGCCGACTTGGATTCGAGGCAGTTGGCCGTCCGTCGCGATGCCGAGCTAGCACACAGCCGTCGCTGGACGATTTCACTAGGGCGGGGGGCCCGGAAGCAATCCCGTCAGTTCGGCAGCCTCTGGGATCTTTTTTTGCATTTCGCGGTCGGCTACGGGTACAAGCCTTGGCACGCGTTCTATTGGTCTCTCGGGTTTTTCGCGTTCGGTTGGCTCACCTTCGCGACTGCCGCAAATCTTGGCTACATGGCGCCGCGCCAGAGCGGCGCGCAAGTCTATCTGCAGAACGTAGGGAAACCCTCATTGCCTGTGCATTACACCGAGTTCGATGCACCGCTATATGCGCTCGACATTTTTCTTCCGATCGTCGAACTGGGCCAGGACGAGGCGTGGGAACCTTCAGACAAGCAGACCGGACAGGCGCAATTCGCCCAGGCCAGTTCTTGGACGCAAACCTTCCGTCTGGTGCTCGGACAGGATTGGAGTGTAAGCGCTGCGCCGACTAATAGCGGCAAGACTTCGTTCTCCGGTCTCGCCGCGTTCGCGGCCGGCGCGTTCAGCGTCGGTAGCCATCGTTTTGTCTATTGGGCGATGAAGATACTCGGCTGGATCTTCGTCTCGCTCTTCCTCGCAGGCATGAGCGGCATCATGAAGAAGGAATAGCCCGCCCTACTGCCCGCCCGGATAATTCGGCGCTTCGCGCGTCACCACGATGTCGTGCACATGGCTCTCGCGCATCCCTGCTCCTGTGATGCGGACAAATTCGGCCTTGCTGTGAAAATCGGCGATCGTCTTGCACCCCGTGTAGCCCATGGCGGCGCGTAAGCCGCCGATGATCTGGTGCACGACGTTGCCGACCGGGCCCTTGTAGGGCACCTGGCCTTCGACGCCTTCGGGCACCAGCTTCAAACTGTCGGAGACTTCGGCCTGGAAATAGCGGTCGGCGCTGCCGCGCGCCATGGCGCCCAGGCTGCCCATGCCGCGATAGCCTTTGTAGGAGCGGCCCTGATAGAGAAACACCTCGCCCGGCGCTTCCTCGGTGCCGGCGAGCAGCGAGCCGACCATGGCGACGTCGGCGCCGGCGGCGATGGCCTTGGCGAGATCGCCGGAATATTTGATGCCGCCGTCGGCGATCACCGGCACGCCGGCTTTGCGCGCGGCGCTCACCGCATCCATGATCGCGGTCAGTTGCGGCACGCCGACGCCGGCGACGATGCGGGTGGTGCAGATCGAGCCCGGGCCGATGCCGACCTTGACGCAATCGGCGCCGGCATCGATCAGCGCCTGGGCTCCCTCAGCCGTCGCGACATTGCCGGCCGCGACCTGGATGTAGTTCGACAGTTTCTTGATGCGCGTGATGGCGTCGAGCACGCCCTTGCTGTGGCCGTGCGCGGTATCGACCACGATGACGTCGCATTCGGCGTCGACCAGCGCGCTGGCGCGGGCATAGCCGTCCTCGCCGACGCCGGTGGCGGCGGCGACGCGCAACCGGCCGCGCTCGTCCTTGCAGGCGTTGGGGAATTTCTGCGCCTTCTCGATGTCCTTGACCGTGATGAGGCCGACGCAGCGATAGGCGTCGTCGACGACGATGATCTTCTCGATGCGATGCTGGTGCAGCAGCCGCTTGGCCTCGTCGGGTTGCACGCCCTCGCGCACGGTGACGAGGTTCTTCTTCGTCATCAGTTCGTGCACCGGCTGGCGCTTGTCGTCGGCGAAGCGCACGTCGCGATTCGTCAGGATGCCGACCAGCTTGCCGGCGCCGGTCTCGCCCGCGCCCTCCACCACCGGAATACCGGAAATGCGGTAGCGCTCCATCAAGGACAGCGCGTCGGCCAGCGTCGCGTCCGGCGCGATGGTCACCGGGTTCACCACCATGCCGCTTTCGAAGCGCTTGACGCGGCGCACCTGTTCGGCCTGCTCGGCGATTTTCAGGTTCTTGTGGATGACGCCCATGCCGCCGGCCTGGGCCATGGCGATGGCGAGGCCCGCTTCGGTGACCGTGTCCATGGCCGAGGAAATCAACGGGATGCCGAGCTCCACCGTCTTGGTGAGCCGGGTTCGCGTATCGACCTGGGCGGGGAGGACTTCGGAGGCCGCAGGCACCAGGAGCACATCGTCGAAGGTTAATGCTTCGCGGATGGTCATGTGCGTCAGCCCCATCTGGATTGGAGCGCCGAGCCTTTAGCAGCGAGTCGCCGATTCGGCAAGCCTTTGAAAAGACAAAAAAACGAACGATTTGTAATCAAAAGCGCGAACTAAAATGGGAACGCTTTCGAAAAATGACCGTTTCAAGGGGCGGCGGGCATGCTATGCCCTTCGCCCTCAGACGGGCCATTCCAGTCACGCAATAGGAGACATTTCGACATGAACAAGACATTTCGCTTGATGATGGGTGCGGCGGTCGTGGCCGCTGGAGCGCTGGTGTTTTCGGGTGCGGCCGACGCGGCGCCGCATGGCGTCAAGGTCGGCACGCTGACCTGCAACGTGTCCAGCGGTTGGGGCTTCGTGTTCGGCTCGAGCAAGGATCTGCGCTGCACCTTCCGCGGCAATCGTGCGCATGGCGAGCACTATACCGGCACGGTTTCGAAGTTCGGCGTCGACATCGGCTACACCGAAGGCGGCGTCCTGGTGTGGGGCGTGTTCGCGCCCTCCTCCGACATCCGTGAAGGCGCGTTGTCCGGCGACTATGCCGGCGCGACGGCCAGCGCCACGATCGGCGTCGGCCTCGGCGCCAACGTGCTGATCGGCGGTCTCGACAAGTCGATCGCGCTGCAGCCGCTCAGCGTCGAAGGCAACAAGGGCCTGAACATCGCCGCCGGCATCGGCGCGATCTCGCTCAAATCCGCGCCATAATCTTCAAGGCGCAGGTTCGAAATGACGAAAGCCCCGCCGGCAACGGCGGGGCTTTTGCTTTATGGCTCCGGCGGATCGCCCGGCTTCTGGCGCTTGTCATGTTCGCCGTCCTCGCGCGCCTCGACGATTTTTTCCGCCGAGGGATTGTACAGACCGAAGGCTAGAAACAGCGCCGAGGCGATCGCGAAGGCCTTGCGGTTCTTGCGGATCGGCGCAGTCAGCCAGATCGACAGCGGAAGGCCCACGGCGATCGTTGGCAGCAGGCACAGTATCAAAAGCCAGACCGACATCGCGCCTCCCACCATCGTAAGTAAGTGCGGCAGCGCCAAATCCAAGGGCGGCTATTATCGGGTGCCGCCGCGAAACCCGGTCGCCACCAGATAGAGCTCCACCGATTCCGCGCGGCTCGCCGGCGGCTTGACGTGTTTCACGCTCGCGAAGCTCTTCTTCAGACGTTGCAGCAATTCGTTCTCGGTCCCGCCGCGGAAGGCCTTGCCGACGAACGTGCCGCCGGGTCGCAGCGTGTCGTCGGCCATGTCGAGCGCGGCTTCCAAGAGCGCAGTGGTGCGCAAGTGATCGGTCGGGCGGTGGCCGGTGGTCGGCGCGGCCATGTCGGTCAACACGACGTCGGCCGGCCCGCCCAGCGCGGCGATCAGCAGTTTCGGCGTGCCGGCTTTCAACAGATCGGCGTGGATGAAGGTGACGCCGTCGAGCGGCTCCATCTCCAGAATGTCGGTGGCGACGACCTGGCCCTTGGGCCCGACGCGCTCATGCGCGATCTGGCTCCAGCCGCCCGGCGCCGCGCCGAGATCCAGAATGCGCGCGCCCGTCTTGAAGAAGCGGAACGAATCGTCGAGCTCGACGATCTTGAACGCCGCACGACTGCGATAGCCCTTGGACTTGGCCGCGTGCACGTAAGGATCGTTGAGCTGGCGTTCGAGCCAGCGCTTGGACGAGACGGTGCGGTCCTTGCGGTTCTTGATCTTGGCGCGGATCTGGCCGCGCCCGGAGGCGCCGGGCGGTTTGCTCATCTGGGTTCGATCCGTTTCGCGGCCATCAATTCGCGCAGCATGCCTTCGCGCAAGCCGCGGTCGGCGACGCGCAGCCGCTCGCACGGCCAAAGCGCGTGAACGGCGGCGAACAGGGCGCAGCCGGGCAGGATCAGATCGGCGCGATCGGCGCCGATCGGGCCGATGGCCGCGCGCCCGTTCAGATCGAGCGCCACCAGCCGGTCGATGACGCCCAGGATGTCGCTACAAAGATGCCAGCTGGCGTCGACCTTGCTGCGGTCGTAGCGCGGCAGGCCGAGCGCGACGGCGGCCAGCGTCGTCACCGTGCCGGAGGTGCCCAATAGATGATGCGCGGCGGCGTCGAACGGCGCCACGGCGTCCATGCGTGCGCGCACCGCTTGCAGGCGCAGGGTCATCGCCTCGCGCATCTCCGCGAACGACGCGCCGCCCTCCTCCGACAGCGTGACGACGCCGACGGATTGCGAGGCGGACAGCACGACCCGCGGCGCGCCATCGCCTTCGCGCCGCATCCAGATGATTTCGGTCGAGCCGCCACCGATGTCGAAGATCAGCGCGCCTTGCGCCTCGGGATCGATCAGGGGCGCGCAGCCGACCGCCGCAAGCCGCGCCTCTTCCTCCGCGCTGATGATCTCGAGCTCGATGCCGGCCTCGTCGCGCGCCCGCGCCAGCAACACGCCGGCATTGCCGGCGCGCCGGCAGGCCTCGGTGGCGACCGCGCGCAAGCGCCCGACCTGCCTGGCCTTGAGATGCGCGGCGCAGATCTTCAGCGCCTCGACGGTGCGTTCGATGGCGGCGTCGGTCAGGACGCCGCTCTGCGCCACGCCCTCGCCCAGCCGCACGACGCGCGAAAAGGAATCCACCACGCGCAACACCCCGCCGCGCGACGGCGCCGCGATCAGGAGGCGGCAATTGTTGGTGCCGAGGTCGAGCGCGGCCACCGGCGGCGCCGGACCGCGGCGACGTCGCCCGCGCCTTGTTCCCAAATCAAACCCTCCCGTGCCGGTTCCCTACCGCCTCAGAACCCGCCGGACCGATGCTAGCACGGGCCTGCGCGGCTGCGGGAAGCCCGCGAAAAAGCGGCGCGGCGCAGGCGAAAGCCGCGTTCGGCGCCGCGGCGCAGGCGGGTTAGTTGCGACCTTGCAAGGGGGCAAGCCCTCCGTTAAACGGACGGCCACCGTTGGGGGATCGTCTAACGGTAGGACTGCAGACTCTGACTCTGCCTGTCTAGGTTCGAATCCTAGTCCCCCAACCAGCCGTCGCGGCTTCGCCGCTATGGCTGGCTTACGCCCCCATCTAGAATTCCGCGACGGCTGCCCGCCGAAGCTTTAGCGAAGGAGGGCTGGCGCAGAAGGGGTCTCGAATGCACTACGTCTATCTCCTGCAAAGCACCTCCCACATCGATCAGCGCTACATCGGCTACACCTCCGACCTCAAAAAGCGCTTCAAATCCCACAACCAAGGCGCCTCGATCCACACCGCCAAATACAAGCCATGGAAGCTCGTCACCTATCTCGCCTTCGAAAGCGAACGGCGCGCACGCGAGTTCGAGTACTATCTGAAATCCGGCTCAGGAAAAGCGTTCGCCAACAAACGACTTTGGTAGCAACCCATGGGCTTCACCGAAATTGAGACGTCGCGTCTGCGCCTGCGTGCGATTGCGGCGAGCGATTGGCCCGCCATTCTCGCCTACATGTCGGACCCGCATGTCACCGCATTTCTGCCGGGAGGCATTTTCGACGCACAAGCCGCGCGCGCCTTCGCCTTGAAGCAGTCCGGCGACGATCGCGAAGCCGTGGCTGTCGTCGAAAAGGCGAGCGGGCAATTGATCGGCCACATGCCGTTCCACGCGTGGTCCGTGCCCCAGACATACGAGATCGGCTGGGCCCTTGGACAGGCGCACCAAGGCAAGGGTTACGCGACAGAGGCGGGACGCGCGCTCGTCGCGCATGCCTTTCGATTCCTCAACGCGCATCGCGTCATCGCCACGTGCCAGCCGGAGAATACGGCATCGTGGCGCGTGGCGGAAAAACTAGGTCTACGGCGTGAAGGCCATTTCCGCGCCGCCCTCTATCGCGCGCCCGGAATTTGGTGGGACGAATATTTCTACGCGCTGCTCGCCGACGAATACGCGATCCTCTCGAGAGACACACCGCGCTGATCATGCCCGAGCACTTGTCGATGGACATAGTGAGTCGGGCCATTCGACCCCGGAACCTAGAGACTATCTAGGTGTGCTTGCTGCATAATGGAGAACTTTCGCCGGCCGCATGGCGCATCTGCCACAAGCCTAGCGAAACCGGGATATGCCGGGAATACGCAAGACGTGGCGGGATGCGCCAGCACGCGGCGGGGCTACCACAAGAATAGGAAGTTGAGTTTGGAGTAAACGCCCGTGTGCATATGGGCGACGGTGGCCGCGTTACTTATTCTAGTTCACGGTCGAGGGACTCTCGGTCATTCGAATTTCATCTCTTGGAATGAGGGCTCCTGGCCTGAGTTGGTCCAATACGAGCGTGCCGTTGACCTTATGCACCCAGCCCAACCGATAGATGTATCCAGTCTGGTGATGTGTCGGCGGATTGCCAAATTGATAGTCAACACAGCCATAAACCCAAAGGTCCAAAACGTTTCCCGATGCCCTAACGGCGGCAGCGATGTCTTGTGACGAAATGCCGATGCCATAACTGCCGCCGGCGCCCATGCCGCCCATGGCCCAATCTTTTTCTTCACCCGGGAAATAAGTCTGCCCTTCAACCTCTTTTGCGATCTCCCAAAACCTTGGCGAGTCGGCGCAGTACCGGTGCTCCAGTTCAGTCCAATTGTGATGGCCGGAATAATAAAAGTAGCCTTGGGGTGCGGTAGCTTCGACGGCGAAAGCTGGAGTATGGCCAACATTCTTGATTGTGATGGCGACGCCAGAGCGAAGATATTTGTCTTCGATTTGCAAGTCTTGAGTCATGGTGACTTTGACAGCCAACCAAGGCCGCTGCTCAGCACGCATTTCGGTCAATTGTCCTTGCACAGCATCCGCCTGCCTCGACGCTTGAGTCGCAAGTGTCGAGAGATTGCTGACAGCACCCTTTATGTCCGAAGTATCGAGAGAATTGACGAAGGTGAGTACGGCAACGGCCAGCGATCCTAAGGCAACAAAGAGTGTGAGACACTCATTAATTGTGAGACGGTGAAGAAGGTTTGCGGTTGGCTGCTTATTGTCTTGTCCAGTGGGACCGGAGCTGTCGGAAGCACCTTTTGGATTGACACCTTGGGCGGAGCCGACCTCGGCTTGGATCGCCGCACCCGGATTAGATTTTTCGTCTATGGCAGGGCTTTGATCCTGCTTACCAGTCTTATCGTCATCCATTGGGCCGCCCCCCTGTTGCGGTCCTAAACATCCTCCAAGCTTACGCCGGGCCGTTCCAAGGCCGCTAGAGGGGCGAGCATAAACGTGGCTGAGAATGTGCTCCGTTTCAGCTTTACCATTATGGAGGCATCCGTCTCCTTGAACCCATGTCGTTTCAACCGTTTTAGCAGTTCGATCTAAATCCCCTCGCCTTCCGCAATTCGGTCTTGAGAAAGCGCTATTATGGCGCAAACGCCGCTGTCGGGCGTTTTCGGTTCAGGAGTTGCCGCCGGTTCCGTCATTGTTGGGACCGATAAGATGCTCTGACTCGGCAAGTGCGCGACTGAGAATGACCGTCGGGGCGGTCCATGTGCGGCGCAGGCACGGTTTCGCTTTCGTATTGTCCGTTTCGATCGGCTTGGGCGAATTCTGCTCCGACATTGCCGTCCTCCATCTCTGACCGCTACGCAGTGATGTTTCCACCCTTCACCGCCGCGCCGGCGGCGGCTGCATCGGCGCCTCACCTCTTTCACCCGAACACAAAATCGCCCGCGTTGAGCTGGGCCAGGGTCACGTTGTGCAGCGTGATGTGGTTCTGGCTGTCGAAGACAATGATTGTGTCGGCGCCGGCCTGGCTCATGAAGGGCAGCAGGGCGGCGAAATTCGCGATGCCGTAGCCGTGCAGCTCGACGATGTCGCCGGCGGCGTCGCCGGGCGTGAAGTCGGTGACGGTGTCCTGGCCGTCGCCGCTGTTGAACACGAACCTGTCGTCGCCGGTGCCGCCGGTGAGCACGTCGTTGCCCTGGCCGCCAGCGATGACGTCATTGCCGGCCTTGCCGTCCAACACGTCGTTGCCGGCGAAGCCGTACAACACGTCGCTGCCGGCGCCGCCGGTCAGGATTGTGTCCAGCACCGCGGATTTGGGATCGGTGCCGTAGGGGGTCGTGTACCACTGCAGCAGGTCGAGCGCCGACGCCACTTCGCCGGCGCCGATGCCGTGGCTGCCGTCGTCGCGGGTGGCGGTGAGCGAGACGCGGTTCCAGTTGGCGTCGAAGCCGATGGTGGCGCTGGCCCAGCCATAGGCGTTGGCGACGTCGTAGAGCGTCAGCGCATGCGTGCCGTCGTCATAGGTGACGGTCTGCTGCAGCAGATTGTCGGCGGCATCGTAGTGCCTGGTATCCCACAACTCGCTGGAGGTGTTGGCCGTGTCGAAGGTGTTGACCCAGCGATCGCTGGGAATTCCGGCAAGGCCCGGATCCGTGGGCGCGGCGGCGAAATTGGGATCGTAGGGCGTCTTGAACCACGACAGCGCGTCGAAGGCGGGCGCGACTTCGGCGGCGCCGATGCCGTGGCTGCCGTCGTCGCGGGTCGCCGTCAGCGAGACGCGGTTCCAGTCGGCGTCGAAGCCGATGGTGGCGCTGGCCCAGCCATAGGCGTTGGCGACGTCATAGATCGTCAGCGTGTGCGTGCCGTCGTCATTGGTGACGGTCTGCTGCAGCAGGTTGTCGGCGGCGTCGTATTGCTTGGCGTCCCACAATTCGGGCGAGGCGTTGGCGGTGTCATAGGTGCTCAGCCAGCGGCCGCCATTGTCCAGGACGGCGGTCTGGCTGGCGATGCTGTCCTGCGCATCGAAGGTGGTGGTCAGCGAGGCCCAGGGATTGAGGTCGGGCGTGTCCAGCACGACCTGCGTGGCGCGCACGCCGATGGCGATCGTCGTGGTCTCGGCGCTGGCGACCGACTCGGCGGTGCCGTGCTGATCGGTGTAGCTCACCACGACGCGGACGGCATAGCCGACATCGCCCGCCACTGGCGTGTAGGTCGCCTGGTCGCCGCCGACATTGACGAAGCTGCCGCCGACATCGCGCTGCCACTGATAATGCAGCGTGCCCATTCCGTCGTCGTCGGCGAGGGTGTTGCTGGCCGTGAGAAGCTGGTTCTGCGTTGGCGTGCCGGCGATGGTCACACCGCCTGTCGGCGCATCGTTAACGTTGGCGACGGCGGCCGTCGCCGGGCTGGCCACGCTCTCCGCCACGCCGCGGCCATCGGTATAGCTGACCACCACGCGGACATGCGTGCCGACGTCGCCGTCGCCCAGCGTGTAGGTTGCCTGATCGGCCCCGACATCGACAAAGCCGCGGCCGCCGTCGCGCTGCCAATGGTAGTGCAGCGTGCCCAGACCATCGACATCCGCCAGCGACGACGCGTTGGCCGTCAGAACCTGGTCTTCCGTCGCGGCGCCCGCGATCGCGACGCTGCCCGTCGGCGGCGTATCGAGCAGCTGCGCCACCGCCATCGTGCCGCCGGAGAAACTCACGAACTCGATGTTGCGGATCGTATCGCTGCCGTCCGGCGCACCCGCCCTGGTGTCGACAAGCTGAAGGACGCCGCCGCCCAGATCGTGCACGGCATAGTCCGAGCGCGCGCCCGAATACACCGCCGTGTCCGCGCCGGCGCCGCCGTTCAAATCGTCGTTGCCCGCGCCGCCCTTGAGCGAATCGTCGCCCGCGCCGCCGGTCAGCGAATCGTTCCTGGTACCGCCAAGAAGGACAAAGCGGCCATCGGTCTCGGCGGAGCCGTTGAAGGTGAGCGTGTCCACGGTGACGTCGCTGCCCATGCGCGAGCCGTCGACCGTCAATGTCTGGCCGGCCGCGACATTGGCGTCGGCGAGGGTGATATTGTAGGAGGCCCAATCGTCCAGAACGAGCGTCTCGACATTGACCATCGTGGCCGGAAGGAAGGCGTAGGTGAAAAGCGTGCTCACGGGTGGTGGCGAGCTGTCTCCTGAATTTATCTCCAGCGTGTCGTTGCCGGTTCCGCCGTCCAATTTCGCCGCGACCGTGAAATGGCCGTTATATGTGATCGTATCGTCGCCATCGCCGCCGAAGACCGTGTCGTTGCCGCCCCTGCCCATGGAAAAGTCGTCATTGCCGCCCTGCCCCCAGAACGTGTTGTCCGAACTGTTGTCGAAGAGCACGTCGCCAAACGCCGAGCCGTAGAGATTCTCGATGTTGAGCAGGACCTCGCTGCCGCCGCCCAATATGATGTGAGCGTTGGTCACGCCGGATTGTTGGTTCAGGTCGACGATCAGGGTGTTCGACGCATTGCTGTAATCGACCGTATCGCTGCCCGCGCCGCCGTCGAGCGTCTGGCCCGTCATCTTGCCGGCGAGCAGATCGTTGCCGCCGCCGCCGTTCATGTTCGTCGTCGCCGCGCCGGCGATGAGCACATCGTCATGCTCCGAGCCGATGACGTTCTCGATTCCGATCAGCGTATCCGATCCTTCGCCGCCGCCGACATTCTGCGCCACGCCCGCGATGTTCAGATCGACGGTGACGCCGCCGGTGGCGAAGGCATAGCTCGCGGTGTCGATTCCGCCGCCGCCGTTCAGCACGTCGTCGCCCTGGTTGCCGGTGAGGACGTTGTTTGTGCCATCGCCCAAGAGCGTGTCGTTGAAATTCGAGCCGATCACGTTTTCGATGGAATTGAGCGTGTCGCTGCCGTCGCCGCCGCCGACATTCTGCGGCGTTCCGGCGATGTTCAAATCGACCGCCACCGCCGAGGTCGCGTCGGCGTAGTTCGCGGTATCGTTGCCGCCGCCGCCATTGAGGGTGTCGTTTCCCACGCCGCCGGTGAAGACGTTGTCGTTGCCGTCGCCGGTCAGCGTGTCGTTGAACGGCGAACCGATGAGGTTTTCGACCGCGATAAAGGTGTCCAAGCCCTGGCCGCCGCCGACGTTCTGCGCTGCGCTGTTGCCAAGATCGATGCTCAACGCTCCGCTCGCGCCGGCATAGTTCGCCGTGTCGGTTCCGGCGCCACCGTCGAGCGTGTCGTTGCCGGCGCCGCCGATAAGAACGTCGTTGCCGCCGAGCCCGGACAGGACGTTGTTTGCGCCATCGCCGGTCAAGCTGTCGGCGAAGGCCGAGCCTTCCAGATTCTCGATCGACACGAAGGTGTCGGACCCCGAACCGCCGCCGACATTCTGCGCCGACGCGATCAAAAGACTGACCATCACCCCGCCCGGCGCGTCATGATAGCTGGCGGTATCGGCCCCGCCGCCGCCGTTCAACAAATCGTCGCCGCCGCCGCCGGTCAGCACATTGGCGTTCGAATCTCCGGTGAGCGTGTCGTTGTAGTTCGAGCCTTCGAGGTTTTCGATTCCGACGAGCGTGTCGGTGCCCGAGCCGGCGCCGGTGACCTGATTGGCGACCAGACTCATGACGACGGCGGCCGGCGCGTCGAACGCGCTCGCCGTGTCGTTTCCGGCGCCGCCGTCCAGCGTGTCGTTGCCCGGGCCGCCCGCGAGGATGTCGTCGCCGCGGCCGCCGCTCAGCGTATTGGAACCGCTGCCGTCATAGATCGTATCGTTGCCGTCGCCACCGAACACGCTGCCGTGCAGCGTGCCGCCGCGTCCGTCGAAGGTCGAGGCTTCGCCGCTGGCATCGGTGTTGGGGAAATAATCGGTTCCCAGATAGACGTCGCCGGTGATCGTTCCGCTGTTGAAAACGAAATAGCCGGTGGCGGCGCTGCCGAATTCGGACAGAAGGACCCTGCCCTCGATCGTGCCGGAATTGTAAAGGTATGCCGGCCCCCAGCCGTAGCCGCCCTTGCCGTAGGCCTCGATCGCGGAGCCGGCGTTGATGTCGCCCTGATTGATCAGCGTGGGCCCGCCGAGCGTCTCATAGGCCAAGCCTATCGATTGGTCGTTGTTGCTGTCGGCGTAGACGTGGATCGTGCCGGTATTGGTGAGCGTGCCGAACGATCCGATGCCGAAGGCCATTCCTGTCGTGACGGCGCCATCGACGCCGTGAACGACAAAGGTTCCGCTGTTGAGAACCACCTGCTGGATGTTTTCAGCCGAAAACAGGCCGTACACCGCAGGCGCCGGCCCCGGGGTTCCGCCATCGACTTCGATGTAGCCGTGGTTGACGATCGGAACGAAGCCGGTGCTGTCGAATTCCAGGCCGATGGCGCGGCTGCCCTGGACGACGATCCGGCCCGCGGCCTCGTTGACGACATCGGGACCCTCCAGGCCGACCGCCGTCTGGGCCGAACCCGTGGCGGTGACGGTGAGATTGCCGAAATTGTCGAACAAGGCCGGATCGTAGTTTGCGACAATGCCGAGGACGACATCGTTGGCGAAGGACGACGTCGCGCCGATCGTGCCGTAATTGGTCAGCGTGACGTGCTGCGATGCGCCGCCGTCGAGCAGAAGAAAGAAGTCCTTGGGGAACAAGGAGCCGTTGCTGGCGAATTCCAGATCCTGGCCGACCGTGATCGTGAAATCCGAATCGATCAGATAGCTCGTGGACGGGGGCGGCGCGGCCGGCGCGACACTTGCCGGCGGCGCCCCATTGTCGAAAAACGTCGCGGAATGTTGCGCCAGAGCCGCGGTCCGGGGCCATAGAGCATCGCCCATGACGGCTTGCGGGGCGGAAAGATGCCCGGACAAATTATCGGCTGCACTTACGCTGGAAAAATCCGAGGACCAGCCATGATGAAAGACATCGCTTTGGTATGGGCTGTAGCGGCGCATTGTGTTCCCCGGCGACGGCAGGCGTCGGCGCTTAGACTACAGCCGTCTTTCGGAAAAGAAACGCTCGCCGCAACATTGGCGGGAACTCGGTAAAGGTTTGCGCGGCTTCCCGCATCCTCCTAATGTGACGTCACAATCGGGCCTCGCGTGGAGTAAACGTGGCATATCACACCGTCTTGACGGACAATGGCGAGGACGACGGCTTTGCGCCCATCGATGCCCGCAATGGCTGGCGCGACGGCAATGCCGACTTCACGGTGGGCAGCCGCTATGTCGACAGTCCCAACCTGATGTTGAGCGTCTCGGCCGGCGGCAATGGCGAGCTGGCTTTCAACTTCGTGTCCGACAAGCCCGCGCCGATCGCGACGCCCGCGACCTTCGGACAGAGCGACGAGACCGCCTTCATCAGCGGCGTCTATGCCGACGGCACGCTGCCGCTCTATGCTTTCTCCGCCTGGAACGACGACAATCCGGCGACCTATACGGGCGGCTACACCAATTCGGCGAAGTGGGGCGCGCCGACGGCGGTGACGCCGGGCGGCACCATCCGCTATTTCTTCACGCCGTCGTCCGGCTGGAGCGCCACCGAACAGCAATTCCTCAGCGCCGGGCTGGCGCTGTGGTCGGACGTCGCCAACATTTCCTTTGTCCAGACCGCCACCGCCGCGCAGGCCCAGATCGTCTTCACGCGCGGCAGCAATGGCAGCGCCGCGACCAGCCCGCATGTCACCGATCCCGGCGGCGGCGGCATGACCGGCGGCTCGACCCTTCTGACCATGGTGAAGGCGACGATTTCGATCGACACCAGCGTCGCCGGCTTCGGTCCGATCGACGGCACGTTCACCGCGCAGGGCGGCTATCCGATCATGACCTTCCTGCACGAGGAAGGGCACGCCATCGGCCTGGGCCATGCCGGACCCTATAACGGCACGGTCGACGTCACTTCGCAGCAGTTCAGCGCCTACGACACGCGGCTGTGGTCGATCATGTCGTATATCGAGCCGCGTTCGACGACGGCGGAATTCTACAACCAGTATCCGGTGACCGGGACCAATTGGGGCATCGGACCCAGCGGCTATCACAGCGACCCGACCGGGCTGATGCCGCTCGACGTCGCGGCGGCGCAGGCGCTGTACGGCGCGCCGACATCGACGCCGCTGTCGGGCGGACAGACCTTCGGCTTCAACTGCAACGTCGCCGGGCCCAGCGCGATCTTCTTCGATTTCACGCAGAACGTCGTTCCGATCCTGACGCTGTGGGACGCTGGCGGCAACAACACGCTCGATCTCAGCGGCTTCAGCGCCGGTTCGACGATCAATCTCAATCCCGGAACCTTCAGCAGCTGCGACGGGATGATCAACAATCTCGGCATCGCCTTCAACACGTCGATCGACACGCTGATCGGCGGCAGCGGCAATGACAGCGTCACCGGCAACAATGACGGCGACCGCTTCACCGGCGGCCACGGCAACGACGTGCTGACCGGCGGCAGCGGCAGCGACACGGCGGTGTTTTCCGGCGCCCGCGCCGATTATCAGGTAAGCGATCAGGGCGGCGGCGCTCTGCAGCTCGTCGATCTGCGCGCCGGCTCGCCCGACGGCACCGACACGCTGCAGCAGATCGAATTCGCCGCGTTTTCCGACGGCACGGTGACGACGGCGTCGCTCCTGGGCGACACGGCGCCGAGCCTGGGCGGCGCCGGCAACGACGCCGCTTACACCGAGCAGGCGGCGCCGGTCGCGATCGATCCGGCCTTGACGGTTTTCGACCCCGACAACGCGACGCTGGCCGGCGCGACGGTGGCGATCCTGGCCGGCTTCACGGCCGGCGACGCGCTGAACTTCACCAACCAGAACGGCATCAGCGGCAGCTTTGCTTCCGGAACGCTGACGCTCAGCGGAGTCGCATCGCTGGCCGACTATCAGACGGCGCTGCGCTCGGTGACCTTCTCGTCCAGCAGCGACGATCCGACCTTCAACGGCGCCACCAGCCGTACCATCGGCTTCACGGCCAACGATGGGACGGCTTCCAGCACCACCGTCACCAGCACTGTCACCGTGACGGCGGTCGACGACGCGCCCGCCCTGGCCGGCGCCGGCGACTCCGTCGGCTATGTGGAGCAGGCGTCCCCGATCGCCATCGATCCGGCGCTGTCCGTCACCGACACAGACAGCGCCACCCTTGCGGGCGCGACCGTGACGATCTCGAGCGGCTTCGTGGCCGGCGACACGCTGAACTTCAGCAACCCCAGCGGCCAAACCGGCCAGAGCGACATCCAGGCCTTCGCCAATCCGCTCGGCATCTCGGGCAGCTACGACCCCGCGACCCATGTCCTGACGCTGAGCGGGTTGGCAACGGTCGCGGATTATCAGGCGGCGCTGCGCTCGGTGACGTTCTATTCGGGCAGCGACGATCCGACCGCCGGCGGCCATCTCAGCCGCACGATCGACTTCCAGGTGACCGACGGCACGCTCACCAGCAACACCGCGACCTCGACCGTCAACGTCACGCCGGTCGACGATCTGCCGGTGCTGCACGACGACCATTTCGCGACGACGGAAGGCACGGCCATCGGTCCCGGGCTGAACGTGTTCGCCAATAACGGCAGTGGCGCCGATAGCGATCCCGACGGACCGGCCCTGCAGGTCATCGCCGTCAACGGCGCTCCCGGCTGGGTGGGCGTGCCGATCACACTGAACTCCGGCGCCCATCTGACGATAAACGCCGACGGCACGCTGAGCTACGATCCGACCCATCTCTACGACTACCTGCCCGCGCCCGGCTCGGGCGCCAGCAACACCACCTTCACCGATTCGTTCACTTATAAAGTCACCGGCGGCCAGGCCGAGACCGGGACGGTCACGATCACCGGCGTCGACTCGAACGACGTGCTGGCGGGCACGTCCGGCAACGACAATTTCGACGGCGGCATCGGCACCGACACGCTGCTGTTCAGCGGCAAACACAGCGACTACACCGTGTCCTATGACGGCGGGACCGGCCGCTACACCTTCGCCGACCAGCGCGCCGGACATCCCGACGGCACCGACACGGCGATCAATATCGAGCAGTTCCAGTTCACGGACGGCGTCTTCGCCTACGACACGCAGGGGCGGGTGACGTCGCAGACCGTCCACGATAACAACGGCACCACCACCGTCACGGTGTTCGACGCGGCCGACACGGCGCCCTGGGCGTCGGAGGCGACGACCTATACCGCCAATGGCAGCATCGCGGAGCAGGTCACCGCGACCGATGCCGGCTCGGAATGGTTCAACGTCTACGACACCACCGGCACGAATGCCTTTCTGTGGCAGACCTACTACGCCACCCCGAGCGGGGGGCATACGTCCAATGTCTCGGTCGTCACCACCAACGACGACGGCTCGCATCTTCTGGAACTGGACGATCCGGCGCAGCAGTACAGCGCGTGGTCGACGCTCTATTTCGGCTTCGATGCGAACTGGAACCAGAACTATTTCAACGGCTACGACGACAACCTCCGGCCCAACCACGTCGCCGTCAACGACACGATCGAGGCCCGCGATACGATCCTCTGGTATGCCACGCCCTACGATCCCAATCTCGGAGCCCCGGTCGACACGACCCTGACCGGCGGCGGCGGCATCGATGTGCTCTACGGCTTTGCCGGCAACGACACGCTGAACGGCGGCGGCGGCAACGATTACATCAATGGCGGTCACGGCAACGATACGCTGACCGGCGGCGCCGGCGACGACCGCTTCGTGTTCCGGACCGGCGATGGCCTCGACACCATCACCGACTTCACGCCCGGCAATTCCAGCGGTGACGTCATCGACCTGCACGGCTACGGCGTGCTGACCTTCACGGCGCTGCAGGCCTTCATGACGCAATCGGGCGCCGACACCGTCATCGCCTTCGACGACCAGAACCACATCGTCCTGCACAATGTGACCATGGCGCAGCTCAACGCCGGGGATTTCGTGCTGAGCTGACGCGAGGCCGATCCGGCGCGCGGGCGCAATCGCCGGTGCGAGCGGCCGGCTGTCGTTCGCCCCCGGGTTCAACGGCCTCTACCTCTTCCTTTAGACTGCGCCGTCTGGGATGTGGCGGATTGATTACTTCCCTTGCTCTGTGCGAATAATGGTCCTGGGGCGGGCGGCCGCGAGAAAGCGGTCCGACGGGGAATGCGATGTCAACAAACGGCGACGATATCCTCACCGGTACGGAGGGTGATGACACCATTTCCGGCTTGGGCGGGAACGATCAGATATTCGGCCTGGGCGGCAACGACACGCTGTCCGGCGGCACGGGCAACGACACGGTCGACGGCGGGGCGGGCAACGACACGATCGACGGGGACGACGGCAACGACGTGCTGACGGGCGGCGACGGCGTCGACATCCTGCACGGTGGGATCGGCGACGACGTGCTGAGCGCCAAT
>DATCAT010000021.1:0-144648 GCA_036512455.1 Rhizomicrobium sp. | reverse complement strand
AGGGCGGCCGATCCCGGCTTGATCCGACGGTTCAACACCATCCAAATGACGGACCCACAATCGTCCAAACGCCCTATTGCCAAACTCACTCGTAGCCGCTCAAAAGTCCTACTAAAGTCCTACTTATGCAAAGCCCTCGCGTTCGCGGGCCATGACAATGATGGGTTCGGCCGGCGATTTACCGATTCTTCCGCAGGTAGATATAAATCGCGCCCTCGCCGCCGTGTTTGCGGTGGGCGTCGCGGGTGCCGGCGACGAGGCCGGCGAATTCGCGCTCCTTCAGCCAGCGCGGCACGGCGCTTTTGAGCACGCCGCGCGGCCTTGTGTGCAATTCCATGTCGAAAGGCGCGTCGGGGGCGGTCGTAGCGACAGCGTCACGACGGGCGCCCTTGCCGGTGACCACCAGGACGAGCTTGCAGGCGCGCATCTGCGCGGTGCGCAGGAACAGCAGCAGCGAATTGTGCGCCTCCCTTTCGGTCAGGCCGTGCAGGTCGAGCCGCGCATCGGGCGCGAGCGTGCCGCGGCGCAGGCGTTCGTCGGTGCGGCCGTCGAGCCCGGTCTCACCCGCGACCGGCGGCTTGGCGCGCTTCGACGCCGGCGGTTTCAACACGGCGGCGCCGATCGGGATCGTTTCGACAAAGCTCTGCCGGAACAGCTCGCGCTCTTCGTCGGTGGTCTTGCGGCGGCTCATGGTTCCAGTTTCGGCGCCACGCCCTTGGGGAGCAAGACATAGAAGCGCGGCTTTGCCTTCAGTCCGCCCGCCGTGTTTTCCGCACTGGCGCCGAAGCCGAAGAAGATGTCGGCGCGCGCCGCGCCGACAATCGCGCCGCCGGTATCCTGTGCGACGAATAGATTGGCGAGGCCATCGCCCGTGATGAAGACTGGCGCGCCGAAGGGATGAATGCGCGAATCCACCGCGATGCTGGCGCGCGGCGTCAGCGCCACGCCCTCGGTGCCCACCGGGCCCAGCTTGGAGTCGCCCACCGGCGTTTCGCCGAAGAAGACGAAAGAGGCATCGCTTTCCATCACCTTCCGCGCGTCGCCTGGATGCGCTTTGAGCCAGGCGCGGATGACCTGCATCGACATGCCTTCGCGGGCCAGGCCGTACTGGCGGATCAGGATGCGGCCGATCGGCGTGTAGGGCTGGCCGTTCTGGCCGGCATAGTTGACGCGCAGCATCGTGCCGTCATCCAGCCAGACGCGGCCCGAGCCCTGGATGTGCAGGAAAAACACGGAAACCGGATCGTCGCCGTAGAACAATACGCGCGCATGCGCCGGCGGCCTGGCGTCGATCTGGGCGCGCGAGGAAAAGGGCAACAGGCGATGACCTTCGATGCGGCCGGCAATCCGCTCGCCCTTCCATTCGGGACGGAACAGCCCCAGATCGATGCTGACCAGATCGTCGGGATAGCCATAGACCGGCGTTCGATAGACGCCGTGGCGCGTGCGGCTGCCGTTGAGCAAAGGCTCGTAGTAGCCGGTGACCAGACCGTCGTCCGCACCGATCGCAAAAGGCGCGAAGTTGCTCTCGAAAAACGCGCGCGCGTCTTGCGCCGCTGCCGCGCGTTCGCAGGGCCCGCGCCAATCCTGCGCCGTGCCGGCATAGGTCATCGCCGAACCGGGCGATCGCGACAAGATCTTCGTGCAGGAACGGCGGAAGGCCGTCAGCGCCGCGGCCGGATCGCTTGCCGCCCAGCCCGGCAGATCCGCGAAGGAAACGGCGTTCAGCCGCAGCGGTCTTTCCTCCGCGGCGGGACGGTAAAACCACCACGCGACAAATCCGGCGGCGATGAGCAGCACCAGCAGCGCGAGAGCGAGAAGAAGACGGGAACGCATTCCCGCCACCTGCGATCTAGGACAGGCCGCCGGACGTCGCCACCAGCAGCCAGTTGGGATCGCGCGCCCGGATGTCGCGCGAGAACGTCCACACATCGGTGACGTCGCGCACCGATTTGCTGTCGCCCTCGATCAACTGCCCGTCACCACCCAGCGTGGCGGAGATGAACTGGGCGCCGATGGCGATGGTGATCTCGGCGACGCGGCCCTTGAGCGCCGCGTGCACGATCTTGACGTCCTTGAAGCCCACGAAGGTGAAATCGACATGCTCCTTGCGCTGCTCGCGGCCGGAAATCACCGCATCGAAGGCCGCGAACACTTCGCCGCCCAGGAGCGGGCGAAGCTGCATGCGGTCGCCGCGCGCGAAACCCGTGACGATGAGTTCATAGGCCGAACGCGCGCCGGCGATGAAATGCTCGGTCTCGAAGCCCTTGTCGGCCAGCTTGATGTCGAACAGGCCGCGCGCCACCGGATCGGCCGGGCGCTCGGCGATCTGCTCGGCGCGGCTGGGCAGCTGGACGACGTTGTCCTTGGGCTGCGTCGCGTCGGCCGGCGCGTTGCCGGAGAGGCGGAAGCGCTCCGGGGGCGGCTGCTCGTGGCCCGTGCGGCGGCCCAGAACGGTGTAAAGCCGGAACAGGATCACGCCCGCGACCACCGCAAAGAGCAGAATTTCCAAATAGGGTGCGTTGGGCATTTTTCCATAAACCTTGCGCGGCCCGCCAGCCACAGAGCCTTCAGACTAAACCCGCTGCGGCGGTGGGTCCAGCATGGTACAGCAATATGGCCAAAAGCGGTGCGGCAGCCACGCCCATTGCCTTGTCACATGAGCGCGATCCGTGGTACCCGCGCCGCGCGATATTCCAAGGAACGCATGATGAGCAGTACCGGATCCCCGCCGGCAGGCGGCGACAATGGCGCAGGCGCCGCGCCGCGCATCCAGATCGTTTCGCAGTACATCAAGGACCTGTCGTTCGAAAACCCCGGTGCGCCCGCCTCCCTGACCGGCCGGCCGAATATCGAGCTCGGCGTCGATTTGCAGGCGCGGCGCGTCGAAGGCCCGCTGTTCGAGGTGGAACTCAAGCTTAGGGTCGATGCCAAGAGCCCCGACGGCAAGCCGGCGTTCCTGCTGGAACTGAGCTATGCCGGCCTTTTGCAGATCGAGAATATCCCCGACGAAGTTCTGCAGCAGGTGCTGCTGATCGAGGGGCCGCATCTGCTGTTCCCTTATGCCCGCCGCATCATCTCCGACGCCGTGCGCGACGGCGGCATGCCGCCCCTGATGATCGAGCCGATCGATTTCGCCGGGCTTTACCGCTCCAAGATCGAGCAGCTCAATCAGGTGCGCGCGCCGGCGGGGAATGCCTAACCGGCGGCCGTCTTCCAGACCGGATCCTTGCCCAGCTCGTTCGCCACGAAGGCGGCATGGGCCTCCTGCTCGTCCGCGCTCAGGCGCGGCGGCAGCGGCTCGGGCCGAAGGCGCGCGACGCGCATGTCCAGACCGCTCGGGGCAGCGGCCGTTTCGACCGGGCCCAGGGACAGTTTGCGCTGGCGGCCGCCGACCAGCTCCAGATAGACCTGCGCCGTCAGCTCGGCATCGAGCAGCGCGCCATGCTTGGTGCGCGCCGACAGGTCGATGGCGAAGCGCTTGCACAATTCGTCGAGCGAATAGCGGGCGCCGGGAATCCGGGCCTTGGCGATCTCTATCGTGTCGATGGCGCGGGCCGGCGGGATCGGCGGCCTGCCGATGCGGTGCAGTTCGGAATTGACGAATTTCAGATCGAAGCTGGCATTGTGGATGACCAGCGCCGCGTCGCCGAGGAATTCCAGGAGCGCCTCGGCCACTTCGGCGAATTTGGGCTTGTCGGCGAGGAATTCGTCCGTCAGCCCGTGGATGCGCGTCGTCTCGGCCGGCACCAGCCGGTCGGGGTGCAGATAGGCTTGAAAATTCCGCCCGGTCGGCAGATGGTCTTCGAGCTCGACGCAGCCGATTTCGACGATGCGATGGCCGTCGGACGGCTCGAAGCCCGTCGTTTCCGTGTCCAGGACCACTTCGCGCATGCTTAGGATTTTTCCTCTGCCAGGCGATCCTTGAGCGCCGCCACGATCATCTTCACCTGCTCGAATGCATGCTCCAGGCCTTTGTCCGTCACAACCACGAAATGGGCTTTTGCACGCTTTTCTTCGTCGGGCGTCTGGCGCGCATGGAGAAACCGGAACAGTTCCTCCGTCATGCCCGGCCGCGCCAGCACCCGCTCGCGCTGGATATGGGCAGGGGCCGAGACAACGACAACCGCGTCCATGTTCTTTTCGCCGCCGGTCTCGAACAGGCGCGGGATGTCGAAGAGAATCATATCCGCGCCGCTGGCGACGGCGGCGTCGATGAAGTGCCGGCGCTCGCCGGCCATCAAGGGATAGACGATCTTCTGCAGACGCTCGGTCTCGTCGTGATTGTTGGTGACGCGTTTGCCCAGTTCGGCGCGGTCGACCTTGCCGTCTTTCGTGGTGCCGGGAAACGCCGCCTCGATCAGCGGCACCGCCGCGCCGCCCGTGTCGTAAAGCCGGTGCACCGCCGCGTCGGCGTCGTAGACCGGCACGCCCAGCCTCGCGAACATCCTGGCGGTCTCGGACTTGCCCATGCCGATCGAGCCGGTCAGGCCGATGCTCAAGGGTCGCTTAGCGGCCACGCAAGGCGTCCTCCAGATGTTGGCGCAGGTGCGGCGTCACCTTGGGTTCGACGCCGAAGAACGCCTGGAACGCCGGCACGCCTTGGTGCATCAGCATCCCCAATCCGTCCACAGTGCGCAAACCTGCGTCGCGGGCGCGTTTCAGCAGCGGCGTCTCGAGCGGATTGTAGACGATGTCGCAGATCGCGGCGTCTTTCGGCAGCGCCTCCAGCGCGATGGCGAGCGAGGGCGCGCCTTTCATGCCGGCGCTGGTGGTGTGGACCACGAGCGCAGCGGACGACGCAGCGCGCGGCCAGTCCTTGTCGTCATGGACGGTGAGCTTCGGCTTGACCTGCGGCCCCAGAGCGGCGGCGAGCTGGTCGGCGCGGCCGCGGCTGCGATTGAGGATGCGCACCTCGCTTGCACCAAGGTCATGCAGCGCCACCACCGCCGCGCGCGCCGCGCCGCCGGCGCCGAGCAGGACAGCGATCTTGTCCCGCACGACATCGGCGCCAAGATTTTCGCGCAGCGAGGCGGCAAGGCCCGTGGCATCGGTGTTGCGGCCCTCGATGCGGCCGTCGTCGTGAAAAATCAGCAGATTGACCGCGCCGGCGGCGCGCGCCGCCAGATCGCAGTCATGGCAGATGGCGAAGGCTGCTTCCTTGTGCGGAATCGTGACGCTGCTGCCTTTGAAGCCCGCCTTCATCAGGCCGCGCACGACGCTGGAGAAATCCTCCGGACGCACTGCCAGCGGCACCAGCGCGCCGTCGATACCCATCTCCTCCAGCCAGAAGCCGTGCAGGCGCGGCGAGAAGGCCTGGGCGACCGGCCAGCCCATGATGCCGGCGATCCTGGCGGCTCCTGTCAGGCTCATGATGCGATCACACCTTGCCGGCGCAGCTCCGCCAGAAGCGGCTGGAGCGGCAGACCCAGGATGGAAAAGTAGTCGCCTTCGACCCAATCGAAAAGCTGGGCGCCGAGGCCTTCGAGCTTGTAGCAGCCGACGCAGCCGAGAATCCCCTCGCCTTCTGTGGACAGATAGCGGTCAAGAAACACATCGCTGAAATCGCGCATGCGCAGCGTGGACTGCGCCGCGTGGCGCCAAATGATAGCCCCGCCCCGCGCCAACGCCAGGGCGCTGACCAGCCGGTGCGGCTTGCCGCGCAGCCGCGACAGCAGGGCCCGGGCGGCCGGGAGATCGGCGCATTTGCTGATCAATTCAGTCTCGAACAGCAAGGTCTGATCGGCCCCCAGGACCAGCGCGTCTGGCTGGCTGTGGGAGACCTGCAGCGCCTTGGCCCCGGCCAAGGCGCCGGCGATCTCGGCGAGATCCACGCCATCGCCGAGCCGCTTGTCCTTCAGCCCCTCTTCGTCGAGTTCCGCCGGGATCGCGTCAAACGGCACGCCGGCGGCAGTCAGAACGCGCTGCCGCGAGGCGCTGCCCGAGGCCAGTATGAACCTCACGCGCGCTGTTCCCGCCGCTCGGTGAGTAGGTTGATGACCGCGGCGGCGGTTTCTTCCACCGAGCGCCGCGAGACATCGATCACCGGCCAATCCTGCTGTTCGAACAGTTTGCGGGTGTGGGTGATCTCGGCGCGAACCTGTTCCAGGTCAACATAGTCGGTGTCGCGCTGCTCGCCCATCGTCGTCAGGCGGTTGCGGCGCACCTGCACCAGCCGGTCGGGCGAGGCCCACAAGCCGACGATCAACGGTCCTTTGGCGGCCAGCAGCTGCGGCGGCAGCGGAATGCCCGGCACCAGCGGCACGTTGGCGGCGCGCACGCCGCGGATCGAAAGATACACACAGGTCGGGGTCTTGGAGGTGCGGCTGGCGCCAACGAGCACCACCTCCGCACCCTCGATCGAGTCCAGCGCCTGGCCATCGTCATGCTGGATGGTGAAGTTGAGGGCCTCGATGCGTTGCAGATAGCGCTGATCGACATCGTGCTGCGCGCCGGGACGGTGGCTTTCCGCCGTGCCGAGGAACTGCCGCATCATGGCGATCGGCCCCTCCATCACATCCAGGCAGGGCACATTGGCCGTGGTGCAGTGCGCAATGAGCTCGCGGCGCAGCTGCTGGTTCACCAGCGTGAAGAACACCAGACCCGGTTCCGTGCGAAGATGCTCGAACACGCGCTCGAGCTGCTTGCTGCTGCGCACCAGGACGTAGGAATGTTCGACGACGTCGCTGCCCTCGAACTGCGCCAGCGCCGCCTTGGCGATGGCGTTCAGCGTTTCGCCGGTCGCGTCCGACACCAGATGCACATGAAACGATTTGCTCACAGAACGATGCCTCTTTCATCCACCCAGGCTGTTGGCGGGTGCGTTCAGCATAGCATCGCGTGCACGCATGTGCGTAGCTGGCCCCTCATACATTCCAGAACACCATGATAATCTCCGTGCCGGCTTCAGGTCTTTTGCTCTACAGCCCTGACTCCAAAGCCTTCGCCGCGCCGCCGTTGAACCACTAACCACTTCGTCCACACATCACAGGCCTTACAACAACTTCAGAATCTTTATCTAAGAGTCTTGTAGTGAAGTAAGTGAGATGGAATGACGTGCATAACATGCTTGGCATACGCCGAGATGATGGACCGGACCGGAGCATAGCGTGAAGCTTGCGATCGTGTTGTTCAATCTGGGTGGACCGGATTCGCTCGAAGCGGTCGAGCCGTTCCTGCGTAATCTGTTCGGCGATCCGGCAATCCTGTCGCTGCCGGCCGTTGTGCGGTGGCCCTTGGCGCGGCTGCTGGCAAGGCGGCGCGCGCCGGTGGCCAGGGAGATTTATGCCAAGCTGGGCGGCAGTTCGCCGATCGTGCCGCAGACGCAGGCCCAAGCGCTGGCTTTGGATGAAGTGTTGGCGAAATGTGGCGTCGAAGCGAAGTGCTTTATCGCCATGCGTTGTTGGCATCCGTTCAGCGACGGCGCGGCCATGGCGGTGAAGAACTGGGGCGCCGATCGCATCGTGCTGCTGCCGCTCTATCCACAATTTTCGACCACGACGAGCGCATCGTCTTTTACCGATTGGGACAGAGCCGCAAAAAAAACCGGTTTGCGTGTTCCCGCGACACGCGTGTGTTGCTATCCCGATCACAAGGATTTCATTGAAGCCTCGGCCCAGCTTATTGAAGAAAAGCTCAAAGAAAAAAAACCGGGTGTGGAATATCGGCTGCTGTTGTCGGCACATGGCTTGCCCAAACGCACAATTGCCAAGGGCGACCCCTATCAATGGCAGGTTGAGCGAACCGCCGCCGCCATTGTGCATCGTTTGGGGATTGATGGGCTCGATTGGAGCGTCTGCTACCAGAGCCGGGTCGGACCGCTGCAATGGATTGGGCCGGCGACGGACGCGGAAATCCGCCGCGCCGGCGCCGACGGCAAGGGTGTGATCGTGGCACCGATCGCCTTCGTGTCGGAACATTCCGAGACGCTGGTCGAGCTGGACATCGAATATGCCCATCTCGCGGAAACAGTCGGCGTGAAGGACTATTTGCGCGTACCGGCGTTGGGAACGCATCCCAGCTTCATCGCCGCACTGGCCGATCTGGTGATGCGGGCCGGCGACAGCCGCACTACAATCAGCGGCAGCGGTGGCCGGCTATGCCCGGCGAATTTCGCCGCCTGCCCGTGTGGAGCGAACTGACGATGCTGATGTTCCTGTCCGACCATATCGACTGGATCAAGGCGTTCCACGTCATCAGCGTGATCGCCTGGATGGCCGGCATGCTTTATCTGCCGCGCCTGTTCGTCAATCACAGCGAGCAGCCGGTGGGCTCGCCGCAATCGGAAATGCTCAAATCGATGGAGCAGAAACTGCTGCGCCGAATCGTCAATCCGGCGATGATCGCGACTTGGGTCTTCGGGCTGACCATGGCCTATGTCACCGGCGCCTATGAGGACACCTGGTTCCGGCTGAAATTCCTCCTGGTCGTCGCCATGAGCGGGCTGCACGGCTTCTTCGCCGCATCCGTGAAGCGCTTCGCCAAGGATGCGAACACCCGTTCCACCCGCTTCTGGCGGATCATCAACGAGGCGCCGTTCGTGCTGGTGATCGCAATCGTCATCCTGGTCGTGGTTAAGCCCTTCGAATAAAGTTTCGTGAACCTACCCTTGACGGACGTTTGCAACGCCGCCAAATCACGCTATAAGACGTTCGTTCCCCTTGGCACGCATCGGCACCGGCGAGTATTGCGCGGCGCCGGACCCGGTAGAGACCGGCGCGGGCCAGCCAAACTCCGACAAATACCTGGCTTGCGGCGCGATTCGAGCCCTCGGCCAGCCGGACACTTCCCCCCAATGTTTCTCAGGTGCCATTCACAATGACAGTTCAAGAAGGCCTGCAAGCCATGAAGCTGCAGGATCTCAAAAACAAAAAGCCCGCCGATCTGCTTGCCTTCGCCGAGGAGCTCGAAATCGAGAACGCCTCGTCCATGCGCAAGCAGGACATGCTGTTCGCGATCCTCAAGGAACTCGCCGAGCGCAATGTCGAAATCATGGGTCAGGGCGTCGTCGAGACGCTGCAGGACGGCTTCGGCTTCCTGCGCTCACCGGAATCCAACTACCTCGCAGGACCCGACGACATCTATGTCAGCCCGTCGCAGATCCGCCGCTTCGGCCTGCGCACCGGCGATACGGTCGAGGGACCCATCCGCGGACCCAAGGACGGCGAGCGCTATTTCGCGCTGCTCAAGGTCACGACCATCAATTTCGAGGACCCCGAGAAGATCAAGCACAAGGTCCATTTCGACAATCTGACGCCGCTCTATCCGACGCGGTGGCTGAACATGGAACTCAACGATCCGACCAACAAGGACAAGACGGGCCGGGTCATCGACATCGTGGCGCCGCAGGGCATGGGCCAGCGCGCCCTGATCACCGCCCAGCCGCGCACCGGCAAGACCGTCATCCTGCAGAACATCGCGCGCGCCATCAGTGCCAACCATCCCGAATGCTTCCTGATCGTGCTTCTGATCGACGAGCGGCCGGAAGAAGTCACCGACATGCAGCGTTCGGTGAAGGGCGAGGTGATCTCGTCCACCTTCGACGAGCCGGCGACACGCCACGTCCAGGTCGCCGAAATGGTGATCGAGAAGGCCAAGCGCCTGGTCGAGCACAAGCGCGACGTCGTGATCCTTCTGGACTCGATCACACGTCTGGGCCGCGCCTACAACACTGTCGTGCCGTCCTCCGGCAAGGTCTTGACCGGCGGCGTCGACGCCAACGCGTTGCAGCGCCCCAAGCGCTTCTTCGGCGCGGCGCGCAATATCGAGGAAGGCGGTTCGCTGACCATCATCGCCACCGCGCTGATCGATACCGGCAGCCGCATGGACGAAGTCATCTTCGAAGAGTTCAAGGGCACCGGTAATTCCGAAATCATCCTGGACCGCAAGGTCGCCGACAAGCGCATCTATCCGGCCATCGACATCATGAAGTCCGCCACGCGCAAGGACGAGCTGCTGCTCGACAAGGCGACGCTGGCCAAGACCTTTGTCCTGCGCCGCATCCTGTCGCCGATGGGCACCATCGACGCCATCGAGTTCCTGCTCGACAAGCTGCGCCAGGCGAAGAACAACGCGGATTTCTTCGACAGCATGAATACCTGAGGATCGACGGAGCGCTACTGTGAAGCTGGTTCTGCTGCACAGTCCGCTCGTCGGTTCGGGGACGTGGCAAGCGGTCGCGAGCTTGCTCAGGGCGCGCGGCCACGATGCCGTGGTGCCGGATCTTGCGCCGGTTATGCGCGACGGTCTGCCGTATTATCCCAGCCTTGCCAACGTCGCCGCCGACGCCGTCGGCGCATCTTCCGATAAAGCCATTCTGGTCGTGCACAGCGCCGCCGGCGCGCTGGTCCCCGCCATTGCGCAGCGCGTGCCGCTCGCCGGGGCGATCTTTGTGGACGCCTTGCTGCCGCATCCCGGGCGCAGCTGGTTCGAGACGGCGCCGGAAGCCCTGAACGTGCATCTGCGCGGCCTGGCGCGCGACGGCAGGCTGCCACCCTGGGATCGCTGGTGGCCGAAAGGCGCGATCCAAACTTTGCTGCCGGACTTTGTGCAATACGAACAATTCGTCGCCGAACTCGCCGAATTGCCGCTGGCCTATTTCGAGGAAACCGCGCCTGCGATGCCGCTCACCACGCCAAGCGTCTATCTGCAGCTCAGCGATGGATACAAGGAGGATGCCGACAAGGCTGAAGCGGCAGGCTGGCCGGTGACGCGTTTCAGGTCGCACCACCTTGCGATGCTGACCCATCCAGATGTTGTGGCTGATGAAATAGATCGACTTGCCGTAACGCTCGGACTCTCGGCTTAGGCGAGTTTCAAGCCGCAATGCTTGGCGAAATGGCGGAAGTCGGTGTCGCGCGTAATCAAGGCCACGTCGTGATCGATGCAGGATTGTGCGATGAGCGCGTCTGCAATTTTCGCCTTTAGTTTATGTTGTTGTAGGATACGTCTGGCTTTGCCGGCGCGGGCCCAGTATCCATCGATTATGTCTAGGAGCGCTATCTCCGGCATTGTTTTTTCGAGAAGTGCCGCCGATCTTGGGTCACTCAATATCTCGGTCAGGACGACAGGCGGAAATATCAATTCTCCGCCAGCTGCGACATTCTGAATCTTGTCGACATCATTGCCTTCATCGCCCTGCAAAAAAGCGATGAGTGAGCTTGTATCTGTTGCGATCATTCGCGGTCGTACCGCAACTCTTCAAGCGACATGGAAAATTTTACCTTGCCGCGCAACTTCAACATCTCTTTCTGCGCACGAATGGACGCGAGCTTTTTGAGACCTTCCCGCACGGTCTCGGTCACACCTTCGCCGGTATGAGCTTGGGCGTTTTCAAGCAGGGATTGGGGCACATGCACGGTTATCTTGCGCATTACGGTCATGCCAGCATGTATGCCATAAACCATGCTGGCATTCAAGCTGGCAACCAAAAGTGAGGGAAAAAAAGGCCGCGGCGAGTGTTTCGCCGCGGCCTCTTCAGGCTTCGATTTTCCCGGCGCGTTAGTGCTCGTGCGCCTCTTCGTGGGTTTCGTGTTCCTCGACCTCTTCGTTCGCGGCGCCCTTTTCGCCCAGATAGTCCATCGTGGCGAGGACGATGCCCGAGACCAGGAAGACGCCGTGCAGCATCATCAGCCATTCCAGATTGGCCTTGTCGACGACCTCGATCGACATGAAGGCGCGCAGCAGGTGGATGACGCTGATCGCGATGATCGAGGCGATCAGCTTCAATTTCATGTTCGAGAAGTCGACCTTGCCCATCCACACCGGCTTGTCCGGGTTGCCTTCGAGGTCGAGCTTGGAGACGAAATTCTCGTAGCCGGCGAAGACCACCATCAGCGTCAGATTGCCGGCCAGCGACATGTCGATGAGCGTGAGCAGCCACAGGACCACCGAGTTTTCTTCCAGCTCGAATGTCAGGACTTTGGAGGTTTCCTCGACCACTTCCTTGCCGAAGGTGATCATCAGGACGATCAGCCCGATGATCAGGCCGACATAGAACGGCGCCATGAACCAGCGGCTGCGGAACAGCGATTGTTCAAAGATTTCCTCGAAGCTCTTGCCACCCATGGTGGTCCCCCTGCGCAGTGATTCGGCGAGCGCCAGTAAACGCGACAATCGCTGGCGTTTGAAGACGATTCGTCAAATTAAGCGCGAGTTCCGCCGCCTGTTGACCGCCCACGGGCGGCGGCGGAAACTGCGCCCTTCAGGCACTATCGAAGGGACCGCGTCCATGACCGAGCACCAGAGCGACCGCGCCCAGTTCAGGGCCATGGCGCAAGGCACCCAGGACGACTGGATGAAGATCGCCGCGGCTTCCGTGGCGTTCAACAAGGACCTGCCGAACCGCGTGCTGGCCCATCTGAAGATGCTGGCCGGCGATTGCGGCGGCTTCGCCGTCGACCGGCTGGAACATTCGCTGCAGGCCGCGACGCTGGCCATGCGCGACGGCATGGACGAGGAATATGTCGTCTGCGCCCTCATCCACGACATCGGCGATATCCTGGCCTCGTCGAGCCACGCCGAGCTCGGCGCCACGATCCTGCGGCCTTACGTGTCCGAGGCGAACCACTGGATGATGGCCCATCACGGCATCTTCCAGGGCTATTATTTCTTCCACTATCTGGGCCTCGACCGGAACATGCGCGACCAGTTCCGCGGCCACCCGCATTTCGAGTACACGGCCAGGTTCTGCGCCCGGCACGACCAGAACGCCTTCGATCCCGCCTATGACACGATGCCGTTCGACGCCTTCGTGCCGATGGTCCAGCGCGTCATGGCGCGGCCGAAGAACACGATCTATATGCGCCAGGACCAGCAGGCTGCCGAATGATCGTCGCCTAAGGCGCGTCGTCGAAGATCGTTTCTATGGGACAACCGAACAGGCGCGCGATGCGGAATGCCAGCGGCAGGCTTGGATCGTATTTGCCGGTCTCGATCGCATTGACGCTCTGGCGCGCGACGTCGAGCCTGTCGGCCAGTTCGGCCTGGCTCCAATTGCGTTCGGCGCGCAGGACCTTCAGCCGGTTCTTCATGCGCGCGTCATAGCGTCTTGTGCCGCTGCCACAAGATCGCGATGCCAAAGCCCAGGCCTTGCAAGCAGATGGGCAATCCATAGCCAATCACGAAAGCGCGGAAGAGACCGGCGCTGATCGGTATGGCGGGATCGATCCAATGCAGGCCGCCCATGCCGATGAAGGCGTAGAGCGGCATCGAAAGCGTCAATCCACCAAGGCCGCCCCAATACCAGGCGTCGCGCTCGAGCGTTCGGTGCAGTTCGTCCGCGCGGCGTCCGATCTTGATGACGAAGTAGATCGTCCAGATGGCGGCAAGAATCGCCGCTGCTGTCACGACAACGATGAACCCACCAGGTGGAAGACTGTGCGGGGGAAGCAGGCGCGCGAGGCCGATGGGCGAAGCGACGATCAATAGCGCGCCTGCGAAAGCGATGGCGGCAGAGCGCAAAGTTCGGGTGGTTCTGGGATCCATGTCGCGTTACCTTGTCGTTATGACAAGTATACTTGTCATTCTGGATCGGTCATGTCAAGTGTCATTGACACAATCTGGCTACGGCATCAGCACCGTCGCGCCGGTGGTGGCGCGGCTGTGCAGCGCCTCGTGCGCCTTGCGGGCGTCCGACAGTTTGAAGCGCTGGTGCACCGCGATCTTCACCGCGCCGCTCGCGATCACCGTGAAGAGGTCGTCGGCGGTCTCCTGCAACTCCTGCGCAGTGCGCGTGTAGCTGACAAGCGTCGGCCGGGTGAAATAGAGCGAACCCTTGGCGCTCAGGATGCCGGGCTCGAAGGCCGGCACCGCGCCGGAAGAATTGCCGAAGCTGACCAGCATGCCGCGCACCGCGAGGCAGTCGAGCGAGCCGGCGAAGCTGTCCTTGCCGATGGAATCGTAGACCACCGGCACGCCAGCGCCGCCGGTCAACTCGCGCACCTTTTTGGGCCAATCGGGATCGCGCGAATTGAGCACATGGGTGCAGCCATTGGCTTTGGCGAGCCCAATCTTGTCTTCGGAGCCGACCGTGCCGATGACGGTGACGCCCAGATGCTTGGCCCATTGGCCAGCGATCAGGCCGACGCCGCCGGCGGCGGAATGGAACAGGATGGTCTGGCCGGCTTTCACCGGGTAGGTGCGCTTGAGCAGGTATTGCGCGGTCATGCCCTTGAGCATCGCGGCCGCGGCGGTCTCGTCGCTGACGCCGGCCGGGATCTTCACCAGCCGGTCGGCAGGAAGGTTGATGGCCTCGGCATAGGCGCCGAGCCCTCCGGCATAGGCGACGCGGTCGCCGGCTTTCAAAGCCGTCACGCCATCGCCGAGCGTGTCGACGACCCCGGCGCCCTCGCCGCCAAGGCCCGACGGCAGCGGCAGCTTGTAGAGGCCGGAGCGGTGATAGGTGTCGATGAAATTGACGCCGATGACGGTGTGCTTGACCCGCACCTGGCCAGCGGCCGGCGGCGGCAGATCGACATCGACATAGTCGAGGACTTCAGGTCCGCCGGTCTGGCTGAAACGGATGGCTTTCATCGGATTCCCATATTTCGTGGCGTGGCCAGCGAGAAACGCGAGCCATTGATCATTGTTTTGAGGATTCGGCCCAAACGTCCCGCTCCAGCGTCAGGTTTCGTCAAGACTTGGCTCTTAAGGTCCACGTTAGCGCGGCGACAACCAATGAGGAAAGCATGGCGACCATCGTTCTTGTCCATGGACATATGCATGGCGCGTGGTGCTGGGGCAAAGTCGTGCCCCTGCTGGAAGCCGGCGGCCATCGCGTCGTGGCGTTCGATCTGCCGGCGCGCGGCGTCGAGGCCGACGCCGCGACCCTGGAGCAGTTCGTGGCGGCGACGGCCGCAGTCGTGCAGGCGCAGGCCGAGCCTGTCGTGCTGGTCGGCCATAGCGGCGGCGGCACGGTGATCAGCGAAGTGGCCGAGCGCATGCCGGAGCGCGTCGCGCGGCTTGTCTATGTCGCGGCGATCCTGGCGGCCGACGGCGAGTCGATCTTCTCAGCATTCATCAGCAAGGCGCCCATGGATCCCGCCATCGCGGTGGACGGCGCCCGCGCTTTCAAATCCGACGACACGCTGATCCGCCGGCGCTTCTACAACACCAGTTCGGACGAAGACGCCGCCTGGGCCGTCGAACAGCTTTGCGCCGAACCGATTCCGCCGATGACGCATCCGGTGCATGTGACGCCGGCACGTTACGGCAGCGTGCCGCGCGCCTTCATCCAGACGCGCTTCGACAACGCGGTGCCGATGGAAGCGCAGGCCGCGATGTGCGCCACCCTGCCCTGCGATCCGGTGATCGTGATGGACACCGACCACTCGCCCTTCCTGTGCCGCCCGGAGGAATTCGCGGCGCATCTGGATGCGTTGGCGAGGGGCTGACGTTCAATCGCTCCGGGTTCGCGCTCAACGTTTCTCGAAGTCGCCGAGTTGCGCGGCCAGCGCGCGCTGGAAGGCGGGACGGCCGAGGCAGCGGGCCTGATACGCCGCCAGCCGCGGCTCGGCCGTCACGAAGTCGGTGTCGCCCAGGATGCGCAGCACGCTCGCCATCATCAGATCGCCGACCGTGAAGCGGCCCTCCAGATAGTCCTTGTCGCCCAGACAGGCGGCAAGTTCCTTGAGGCGTAGCTGGATGCGTTGCGCCAGCTGCGGCCGGCGCTCCTTCACCCATTCCTCCTTGGCATGGAAAAACAGGTCGCCATATTGCTGCACCACGACTTCGATCGTGTTGAGGGCGCAGAACAACCAGGTGATGGCGCGCGCCCGCGCGTCCGCGTCGCGCGGCAGCAGCATCTCGCTGCGCTCGCCGATGTGCAGCACGATGGCGCCGGATTCGAAGAGCGCAAGCCCGTCTTCCTCGATGGCGGGGACCTGGCCGAAAGGCTGCAGCGCGCGATAGGCCGGCGTCGACTGATCCTCGAAGCCGATGAGCCTGGTCTTGTAGGGGATGCCGGCTTCCTCCAGCGCCCAGCGCACGCGCAAATCGCGGACCTGGCCCTGGGCAAAGGGCGGCACCCATTTGTAGGCGGTGACGGTGATCATCGGCGCGTTCCCGGTTGTAGGGCGACGTTCTGCTAACGGCCGGGCAGCATAACGGTTTCCAGCGCGTCGTACTGCGCCTTGCGGAAGCCGCTGACGATGCCGGCCTTGTCGCCGAATTCCATCAATTGGTCGGCGCCCGGCGTGAAGGCGGGCCAGTCATTGCCGGCGCAGGCGGGGTTGCCCGTCTTGGCGAAGCAGACCCAACTGGAATGAACCAGATGCTCCATGGCGCGGTCCTGGTCGTTGAGCTTGGCGCCGAAGCGCGCGGCGATCGCCTCGCCCGTCGAGAAGACGAAGGGAATCTCCGAACCGTGCCGCGCGCCGGGCACGCGGCCGCGCTGCATCGAAGCGACATAGGAAAAATGATAGAGCCAGGACGGCGCGCCGCCGGACGCCTTCGACGCGATCCAATGCGCCGGCGCGCCCATCACCGAATCGGTGAACACCGCCGCGGCCAAAGTGTCTTGCGACGACGCGTCGCCGGCATAGATCGCGCGCGCGGCGGGCGTAAGGCGGCCGGTGATGCGCTCGGCCGGGATCTGGAACGACTGCATCAGCGAGGCTTCGTAATTGTTCGAGCCGATCAGCAGCGGCACGTCGATGGCGCTGCCGGACGCAAAGGCCTGCGCCGGTGTCGATGTCACCAGACGGCCGTCGACGAACGGCCCGAAGCCGAGCACGGCGGGAATGTCGAAAGTCTTTTCGACGGGAATGGAACGCAGTTGCTCCAGCGTGGCGTTGGCGAAGCCGGCCTTGGCGGCGAAATCGGCGCCGTCGCTTTCCTTTTGCGCCAGCGTCGTCGGCGCGTTCCAGCCGCCGCCGGATTCGACCACGGCCTTGGCGAACAGGCCCTTGGCGGATGGCGTCGCCAGCAGGAACAGAATGCTCGAGCCGCCGGCGGACTCGCCGAACACGGTGACGTTGGCCGGGTCGCCGCCGAACGCTGCGATGTTGCGCTGGACCCATTTGAGCGCCGCGATCTGGTCCATCTGGCCGTAATTGCCGAGCGGCGCGTCCGGCGCGGCGGCCTTGGTCAGCGCGGGGTGGGCGAAGAAGCCGAGCAGGCCGAGCCGATAGTTGATGCTGACGAGGATCACGCCGTCGCGCGCGAACTGGCCGCCGTCATAGATCGCGTTGGAACCCGAGCCGAAGCGATGGGCGCCGCCATGGATCCACACCATGACCGGCGCGTGGTGCGCGCCGTGCGGCGCAAAGACGTTGAGGCTGAGGCAGTCCTCGCTTTGTGCGGCGCTCGCGGCGCCGCCGAGATCGGGGCGCGGCGGCTGCGGACAGATCGGGCCGAAAGCCGACGCATCGCGCGCGCCGCTCCACGTGGCGGGCGCGGCCGGCGGCATCCAGCGCAACAGCCCGACCGGCGGCGCGGCATAGGGAATGCCCTTGTAGACGTCGACCGTCCCGTCGCTGGTCCCGGTCAGGGCGCCGGTATCGGTCGTTGCCGTGGGTCCCGCTGCGGCAAAGGCGTGGACCGTCATCAATGATGCAAAGGCGAACGCGCCGGCCAGGGAACGAAGCATGATGATCTCCCGTCTAATGGGTGTTCAACGCCGCACCGGCGCGATTCCGGCTGCAACTGGCCGGGTTGCTAGCTCAAATGCTGCCGGAAGAACGTCGAGGTCCGGCCGTTGGCGAGATCGGCGCAGGCTTTGTCGTAATGCGCGCCGCCGGCCCGGGCGAAGGCGTGGTTCATCTCCGGATAGGTGTGGACGGTGACGAGGGCGTTGCCCTTGAGGCCCTCGACGATCTTCTTCTGCGCCTCGGGCGGGACGTATTCGTCCTTGGCGGCGATATGCAGCATCAAGGGTTTGCGGATCTTCGTCGCTTCGCCGAGCTTGTCCTGGATATTGACGCCGTAATAGCCGACTGAGGCGTCGCTGTCGGTGCGCGCCGCCGCGAGATAGGCGAGCAGGCCGCCGAGGCAATAGCCGACCGCACCGACCTTGCCGGTGCAGCCGTTGACGCTGTGGCGCAGATAGTTGATCGCATTCTGGATGTCCTTGACGCCCAGCTCCTGGTCGAAGCGGCCCATCAGGTCGAAGGCGCGTTTCCATTCCGCGTCGCTGCGGTCGGTCAGCTGCACGCCCGGCTCCAGCCGCCAGAACAAATCCGGGCACAGCGCGAAATAGCCGCGCGCCGCGAACGCGTCGGCGATGGTGCGCATCACCGCGTTGACGCCGAAGATCTCCTGGATGACGACGACGCCCGGCCCGCGCCCGCTGGCCGGCGAGGCGAGATAGGCGCCGAACTCCCCGTCGGGGCTGCTTTTGATCCTGACGTCCTGACCGCTCATGTCTGTCTCCCCGTTTCAGACATCAGAGAACAGATATCAGGGATCAGACAAGAGGCTTGCTTGTCCGATCCCTGACGTCTGTTTTCCGCGTTCCGGCTACTGCGGTTTGCTGCCGGGCTGCGGGCGTTGCGGCGGCAGTTGCAGCATCTGGGACAGCGTCACCGGATTGACGATCGGTGCCGAGACCTGGCCGCGCTGGCAGATATAGGCGGTGGGCTGGCCGTTCTGCATGCCCTTGCCGAACATCGGATGGCCTTCGGGGAAGGAATCCTCCGGCGCGATGACGGTGAGCAGGCGGCAGGGCAGCGCGCGGCCGAGGATGGCGGCCGTCAGTTCGTGCGTCTTGGTGTGATTGAGCGGGCCGACCACGACCAGATGCAGCGCGGTCAGCGCGTTCTCCAGGCCGGCGAAATAGGAGCCCATCGAGATGAAGACGCGCTGCGCTTCGCCGGCAAAGGCGTTGACCAGGCTGTTGAGGCGTTCGGCATAGGCGTTGTCGTTGGTCAGCATCATCAGATGCGACAGGTTCTTCATCATCACGCCGTTGGCCGACGGCACCGGCTGGTCGTATGCCATCCGTGTACGGATGAATAAGGTCTCCGCGTCGTCGGCGGTGTAGCAATAGCCGCCCTGCGCCGCGTCCCAGAAATGCTCGTTGAGTGTATGCACCCAGCGCCTGGCCTGGTCGAGATAGCGCTTCTCGCCCACCATCTCGTAGAGCGTCAGCGCGGCGCGCGTCATATGCGCGTAGTCGTCGGCGAAGCCCATATGGCCGCGCTTGCCGCCGATCCAGCTATGATAGAGCCGGTCGCCCTCGCCATGCGTCTTGACCACGAAGTCGAAGGCCTCGATCGCGGCGGTCGTCCAATCGGTTCTGCGGAAGACCGCGCCGGCATTGGCCAGCGCGGAGATGGCCAGGCCGTTCCAGTCCGCCAGCACCTTGTCGTCGCGCATCGGGGCGACGCGTTCCTGGCGCACTTTCAAGAGCAGCTGACGCTGCCTGGCGAGCAGCGCTTCGTCGGCGTCCGATTGCGGGAACGGAGCGGCCGAGCCGAGGCGCTGCAGGATGTTGCGGCCGGCGCCGATATTGCCGTCGCGCGAGACGCTGTAGACCGTCTTGAACTTGGCGACGAAGGTGCCCATCAGCGCGGCGTCGATTTCGGCCTCGCTCCAGAAGTAGTACTTGCCTTCTTCGCCTTCGGAATCCGAATCGATGCTGGAGGCGAAGCCCTGGCCGTTGCGCATGTCGCGCAGCAGGAAATCGACCGTCTCGGCGACGCGCGTCTCGCACAGCTTGTTGCGATTGAACTGCCACACGCCCGTCATCAGGTCGAGCAGCATGGAATTGTCGCTCAGCGTCTTCTCCCAATGGGGCAGTAGCCAGCGCTCGTCGCTGCAATAGCGCGAGAAGCCACCACCGATATGGTCGTGCAGGCCGCCGAGCAGCATGTTGTCGAGCGCGGTGGAGGAGAGCTGCAGGAATTGCGGCATTCCGTTGCGCAGATAGGCGCGCCACAACACGTCGACCAGCGAGGCGGAGGGGAATTTCATCGTGCCCATCAGGCCGCCGAAGAAGATGTCGAAGCGCTGGCCGATGCGCAGCGCGGCGCTGTCCACCGTGCCCTGGTCGAGCGGTCCGCGCATGTCGCGGTGGAACAGGTTGTTGAGTTCGGTGGTGAGGTTGCCGGTGGTCCGGACGACATCCTCGAACGTCTCGCGATAGGTCTGGATCACGGTCGGCAAGACGGTGGCGAAGGGCGGCGCCTGCCCGGTGCGTTCTTCCTTGGGAAAATAGGTTCCGGTCAGGAACGGCACGCCATGCGGCGTGAGGAAGATGGAGAGTGGCCAGCCGCCCGCATGGCCCATCAGATTGGAGGCGGACTGGTAGAGCTGGTCGATGTCGGGGCGTTCCTCGCGGTCGACCTTGATGTTGATGAACTCGGCGTTCAGCGTCGCCGCGATCGCGGGGTCGGCGAAGCTCTCATCGGCCATGACATGGCACCAGTGGCAGGCGGTGTAGCCGATGGAGAGAAAGATCGGCTTGTTCTGGGCCTGCGCCGCGGCGAGCGCTTCAGGCCCCCAGGGGTACCAATCGACCGGATTGTCCTTGTGGAGCAGCAGATAGGGGCTGGATTCGGCGGCGAGACGGTTCATGTGTTCTTTTTCCGGTGGCGCGCGGGTCCGCTTCGAAGTGGCCCGGCGTTGCATTGGGCGGCTGGATCGGGGGAAGCTTCTAGCGGTGCCCGGCGCGGCTCACAAGCGTCCTCGAAAGAACGGTTAGCGGCGATGAAGATGAACATTGAGATCGACCTGACGCCCGAGGAGGCGCGCAAGTTCCTAGGCCTCCCGGACGTCACCAAAGTCCAGGAAAAGATGATGGCCGAGATGGAAAAGCGCATGAAGGCGGCCGTCGACGTCAACGATCCGGAGGCCATGATGCGGGCCTGGATGCCGCTGGGCGGCCAGGGTTTCGAGCAGTTTTCCAAGCTGATGTTCGACAGCGCCCGCCGCGCCGCCGGCGGCGCGGGCAAAAGAGACGCGGACAAGACGGCCAAATAACGAACCGGCATGACGGACACGATTTTCGCGCTGTCGTCGGCGCCGGGGCGCGCCGGCCTGGCGGTGATCCGTGTCTCGGGGCCGCGCGCCCGTGAGGCTGCGGAAGCGCTGACCGGCAAGCCCGTGCCCGCGCCGCGGGTGGCGGAGTTACGCAATTTCGCGGATCGCGAAGGCCGTCCCATCGATTCCGGCCTACTGCTGTGGTTCGCGGGTCCGGCGAGTTTCACCGGCGAGGATGTCGCCGAATGCCATGTCCATGGCGGCCGTGCGATCGTCGAGGCGATGCTCCGAGCATTGGGCGGCCTGCCCGGCTGCCGCCCCGCCGAGCCGGGCGAGTTCACGCGGCGCGCCGTCGAGAGCGGCAAGTTCGATTTCACCCAGGCCGAGGCGATCATCGACCTGATCGATGCCGAGACCGAGGCCCAGCGGCGCCAAGCGCTGCGGCAATACCAAGGCTCGCTGAGCGATCTGTACGAGGGCTGGCGCGGCCGGCTGATCCGCGCCCTGGCCTGGGCGGAGGCCGGCATCGACTTCTCGGATGAGGATTTGCCGGAAGATATCCAGCGCCGAGTGAGTTCGGAAGTGGCTGAAATATGTGGGGAAATATCAAATCACTTGTCCGATTCCCAGCGCGGAGAAATTGTTCGTGATGGTCTGTTCCTAACGGTGATCGGTCCACCGAACGCTGGTAAGAGCTCTCTGGTCAACGCGCTTGCCAAGCGCGATGTCGCGATCGTGGCCGAGACCGCCGGAACGACCCGCGACGTCATCGAAGTCCGGCTGAATATCGGCGGCTACGCCGTCATCGTCGCCGATACGGCGGGTCTGCGCGCCGCGGCCGACGCCGTCGAGAGCGAAGGCGTGCGGCGGGCGCTGGCGCGGGCTGCGCAATCGGACCTGGTGCTCCTTCTGCTGGATGGCAGCGCCGGCGATCCCATAGCCGGCTTGTCCGCCGAAGCCTTGGCGAAGGTGGACCTGACCGTCTGGAACAAGGCCGACCTGCCCTCGCCCGAGCCGCGCACGGGGCTAAGGTTGTCGCTCAAGACCGGCGCCGGGCTGGACGCGCTGCTGGCGGCTATCGAACACCAGGTCGCCAAGCGCCTGGAGCGGGACAGCGAGGCGCCGGTCTTGAGCCGCGCCCGTTATCGCCATGCGCTGGAACAAGCCGCCGCCGCCCTCGAACGGAGCCGCGACGCAGCCGCGCCCGAACTCTTCGCCGAAGACCTCCGCCTCGCCGTCCGCGCCATCGGCCGGATCACGGGACGCGTCGACGTCGAGGAACTGCTGGACGTGGTGTTCCGGGATTTTTGCATCGGGAAATGAGCTAATTGCTCTGCTTGTGATTCTCGCCGAAGCCGCCGCGAAGATAAAATTTGCGGAGCCGTTCCTTGTCCCGCCGGACCTGGGCGGCGAGTTTTTCGTGTAGCTCCAGATCGGCAAAGCGCGAATGTGTGCCGAGCGGTTCTTTGCCGAGCGCGCCTGAGATGTGACTGAGGTGAATTGACGTGCGCACCGAATACATGGTGAGGACGACGGAGAGAGCGGTCCCGCCAAGCCAGAACCACCATGCCGGTTCCGTGAGAGATAGGTGCTTGAGCGCGATGGCGAGGGCGGCAAGCGCCGGTAGAATCAGCAGCACGAGGACCGCCGATCCATAGCCGGCCCATGCTGAGCGCAGCATGAAGATGCGGGTGCGCTGCATTTCTGATTGCAGAAACAATTCGATGCTTTCAATCCGCCTTGGATACCAAAGACACAACTTCATCCACCAGGCACTACGATGCGTCCACTCGGGATTTGCCATGTCCTCGTTGGTTTCTTCGCGATCGATGCGCGCGAAGAATTCCTGGAAATGGCGGTTCAAATCGTTGGCTCGTCCCTGCACCTTGTTGGCGAGGACCGCGCCATTGCTTTGCAGCACACTTTTGAGTTGGGAATCCCGCATGATCTGATATCCGCCAACTCCAAGTGTTGTACCGAGCGCGACAAGGACGAGCACTGCCATGGAAATGAGGTTGCCGAACAATTGCGGCCAGTAGGCGAACGCAATGGCGGGAACCATAAGGGCAAGAATGCTCAGCGCTTGAACCGTGCGCTTGAGCCGAATAATCCGATGGCGGTTGCGAACTATGGAGTAGCGAAATGCGGTGATGATCGCCCGTATGTCCTGATCGCGAGGGAATTTTTGCTCGATTGTTTCGTCATTGATGTCGATATAGTAGAGCCACCGAGCTGGTCGCAATAGGTTCCATCCGCGTTCGAAGAATGGCGCATAGTTGATGTGAAACTTATAGTAGCCGTTTATCTCGGAGGCGAAGCTCCGCGTCGATTCGTAGTCGATCGGTTCAAGCTTGCTGTCGCTCTCATCGGGGATTTTCAGAGCTGCGAAGCTCTGCGAGCGGCCGAGATAGCGTAGCGCACGGGTTTTGCGCTCTGCGGATTTTGGGGCGATGCTCGAAAGAGTGTTTGCCATGGTGTGTCTTCTTGTTGGGCGGATGGAAAACACGCGGGTTTCGAAATCTTGGAACCCACGGCGCAAATCGATACAACCCTAATATGGTAGTTCGCGTTGGCGATTACAGGTCGGCACGGCGCGCCAGAAATGGGGATCATTGATTTATCCATTTGATTTCATTCATAAAAAATATAATATTGAAACTTCTAATCCCAAATTGTTCCCGCCGGGAAATAAAATTATAAGTTGTATTTTTACTGCAACCAAAGACGACAGACTGGACCGGCTATACGCACGTGTTTCACGTGAAACGAGAATTCGCTCGTTGGAATCTGGCGCGGCCAGGCGCATGCCCACTTGAGGCTGCTCGGCCCCTCGCCTATTAGCGCGCGCATGGATCGGTTCGATGTCATTGTCATTGGCGGCGGGCACGCCGGCTGCGAGGCGGCGGCGGCTTCGGCGCGGTTTGGCGCCCGGACCCTGCTGCTGACGCACAAGCTCGAGACCGTCGGCGAGATGTCATGCAATCCGGCGATCGGCGGCGTCGGCAAGGGCCATCTGGTGCGCGAGATCGATGCCCTGGACGGGCTGATGGGCCGGGTCGCGGACCGGGCCGGCATCCAGTTCCGGCTACTCAACCGGCGCAAGGGCCCGGCGGTGCGCGGGCCGCGCGCCCAGGCGGACCGCAAGCTCTATCGTCAGGCGATGCAGGCGGCGCTGGCCGGGCAGGCCAACCTGACCGTTCTGGCAGCGGCCGCCGAGGACTTGGTGATCGAAGATGGCCGGGTCGTGGGGGTTATCACCGCGGACTCGAAAACAATACGTTGTGGTGCGGTGGTGCTGACCACCGGGACTTTCCTCAATGGGTTGATTCATATCGGCGAGAAGAAGATTCCAGCCGGACGGGTCGGAGACGCGCCGAGCATCGGTCTGTCTCGGACGCTCTATGGAATGGGCCTTAACATGGGCCGCCTCAAGACCGGCACGCCACCGCGCCTGGACGGCAGCTCCATCGACTGGGCGCAGCTGGAAGTGCAGCATGGCGACGACCCGCCCTCGCCGTTCTCGTTCCTGACGACGGCGATCACGACGCCGCAGACCGTCTGCCACATCACCCGCACGACGCTGGCGACGCATGCGATCATCAAGGCCAATCTGCATCGCGCGCCGATGTATTCGGGCCAGATCGAAAGCACCGGGCCGCGCTACTGCCCGTCCATCGAGGACAAGGTCGTACGATTTGCCGGCCGCGACAGCCATCAGATCTTCCTGGAGCCGGAAGGCCTGGACGACGACACGATCTATCCCAACGGGATTTCGACCTCCCTGCCCGAGGACGTGCAGCGCGCCCTGCTCGCCACCATTCCGGGGCTCGAGAACGTCGTCGTCCGCCGGCCCGGCTATGCCATCGAATACGACTATGTCGACCCGCGCGAGCTGAACGCCAGCCTCGAGACCAAGAAGGCGCCAGGCCTGTATCTGGCCGGCCAGATCAACGGCACCACGGGCTACGAGGAGGCCGCGGCCCAGGGCTTGATGGCGGGGCTGAATGCTGCCCGCGCGGTATCGGGCGCCACGCCGATCGTGCTCGACCGGGCGTCGGCCTATATCGGCGTGCTGATCGACGACCTGGTGACCAAGGGGGTCAGCGAGCCGTACCGCATGTTCACCAGCCGCGCCGAATACCGGCTGACCCTGCGGGCCGACAATGCCGACCAGCGGCTGACGCCGATCGGCGAGCGCGCGGGATGTGTCGGAGCCGGGCGCAGCACGGCTTATGCCGAGAAAATGGTTCGCCTGGACGCCGCGCGCGCCACCATGCGCAACCTCAATCTGACGCCGAACGAAGCCCAGAAGCATGGCATGGCGGTGCGTCTGGACGGCGTGCGGCGCACGGCGTTGGACTTGCTCAGTCTGCCGGGCATCGAATTCTCCATGTTGGCGCGGATCTGGCCGCAGATAGCCGGCTTCGGTAGCGACGTGGTCGAACAGCTGGAGGTCGACAGCCAGTATGCCGGCTATCTCGACCGCCAGGACGCCGACATCCTGGCATTTCGGAAGGACGAGGGACTCAGCCTGCCGGCGGAAATCGACTACCGAACAATTCCGGGCCTCTCGACCGAGGCCGCCGTAAAGCTCGGCCGCATCCGGCCGGCTACGCTCGGCCAGGCCGCCCGCATCGACGGTGTTACGCCGGCCGCGCTCACCCTTGTCCTGGCGCATGTCCGGCGCGCCGGTTGAGGGGAAGATGGGGGCTGAGCCCTTCGGACCCGAAGAATTCGCCGCCAAAACCGGTGTTTCCCGTGAAACATTGGCCCGGTTGAAGGCCTATGTCGACGTCCTGACGGATTGGAACGCGCGGCACAATCTGGTCTCGGCCCGCTCGCTGGACGACGTCTGGCGGCGGCATGTCTGGGATTCGGCGCAGCTCGTCCCCTACATGCCGGCCTACGTCAAAACGATTGCCGATCTCGGCTCGGGCGCCGGTTTCCCGGGCCTGGTGCTGGCGGAAATGCTGCGGGGCAGGGCGTCCGTCGTCCTCTATGAGGCGACCAAAAAGAAGGCCGACTTCCTGGAAGCCGCCGCTCAACGCATGGGTCTCAATGTCGGAATCCGGAACGTGCGGATCGAGGCCGGCAAGCACCAGCCGGTCGATGTGGTGACGGCGCGGGCGTTGGCGCCGCTCGACAAACTGCTTGGCTATGCACAGCAAATGGCCGCCAAACACACGGTTTGCCTGTTTCTCAAGGGTCAATCCCTAGCGTCCGAATTGACCGAAGCCCATAAATCTTGGAGGATGAAAGCCCTCCAGCATCAGAGCGCAACCGACCCTTCGGGTGTTATTCTGGAGGTCCGGGAGCTTCGCCATGTCCAGCCCAGGCGTGCATAATTCGCGAATTCTGGTCGTCGCCAACCAGAAGGGCGGCGTCGGCAAGACCACGACGGCGATCAATCTGGGCACCGCGCTCGCCGCGGTCGGCGAATCGACGCTGGTCATCGATCTCGACCCGCAGGGCAACGCCTCCACCGGGCTGGGCATCCCGCGCAGCGAACGCAAGCTCACCACCTATGACGTGCTGATGGGCGAGGCGACGATCGCCGAAGCCGTCATCGCGACGCGGATTCCCAAATTGTCGCTGGTGCCGTCGACCGTGGATCTGTCCGGCGCCGAGATGGAGCTGATCGGGCGGACACGGCGCAATTTCATCCTGAAGGACGCGCTCGCCGAATACTCCGCACACGGACAATATAGCGGAAGTGGGGCTCGTTTTTCCTATGTGCTGATCGATTGTCCGCCGTCGCTGACGCTGCTGACGGTGAACGCGATGGCCGCGGCCGATGCGGTGATCGTGCCGCTGCAATGCGAGTTCTTCGCGCTCGAGGGCCTGTCGCAATTGCTCAAGACCATCGAGCTGGTGAAGGTCAATCTCAATCCGGCGCTCGACATCCAGGGCATCGTCCTGACCATGTTCGACAAGCGCAACAAGCTCTCCGAACAGGTCGAAACCGATGTGCGCGAGACCATGGGCGCGAAAGTCTACCGCACCATGATTCCAAGAAACGTGCGGATTTCCGAGGCTCCCAGCCACGGCCTGCCGGCGCTGGTCTACGATCTGCGCTGTCCGGGCAGCCAGGCCTATATCAAGCTCGCCGGCGAATTGATCGCGCGCGAACGCGAGCGCCTGCAGGCAGCGGCGTGACGGCGGCCGAAGATCGCCCGCGCGGCCTCGGCCGCGGACTGTCGGCCCTGATCGGCGAGGAGGCGGTGCCGACGCGCGGCGAGACGGCGGCGGCGCGCGCGGCGCACAAGCTGCCGGTCGCCTTCCTCAGGCCCAACAAATTGCAGCCGCGCAAAAGATTTGCGCCGGAGGATCTGAACGACCTCGCCGAGTCGGTCAAAGAGAAGGGCGTGCTGCAGCCGATCCTGGTGCGCCCGGTGAAGGGCGAGGCCAACGCCTACGAGATCGTCGCCGGCGAGCGCCGCTGGCGCGCGGCCCAGATGGCCAAGCTGCATGACGTGCCGGTGGTGGTGCGCGAGATGGGCGATTCGGAATCGCTCGAGATCGCCATCATCGAGAACATCCAGCGCGCCGACCTGAACGCCGTCGAAGAGGCCGCCGCCTATCGCGAGCTGATGGACCGCTTCGCCTATACCCAGGAGAAGATGGCCAAGGAGGTCGGCAAGAGCCGCAGCCACATCGCCAACACGTTGCGACTGCTGACCCTGCCCGAGCCGGTGCTGGCGATGATCCGCGATGGGCGGCTGACCTCCGGCCACGCCCGCACGCTGGTCGGATCGCCGGATCCCGAGGCGGGCGCCAGGGCCATCATCGCTGGTGAACTCAATGTTCGACAGGCCGAACAGCGTTCATATGCTAAGAAATCATCCAAAGGCCGCAAAGTCGAAGCCGATCCGAACCTTCGCGCCTTAGAGTCTACTGTTTCCAATGCCTTAGGATTGAAAGTTCAAGTTATACACAAAGGCTCCAAAGGCGGGGAAGTGCGGATTTCCTACAAAACTCTGGAGCAGCTCGACGAGATCAACCGGCGTCTGAGCCGAAGCCGATAGTTATCTTATCTGATTGATAATTAAGTATAATTCTATCCACAAGGCAGAAAACTAAACGCCGTTCGCCAGTTTCAAAGCCTGCGCGGTATCAATACGCCCGTCATAAAGCGCGCGGCCGATGACGACGCCCTCGATATTGGCTTGCCGAACAGCGATCAGATTCTCGATATCGGCGATGCTTCCGACCCCGCCGGAGGCGATGACGGGAATGCGCACCGCCCGGGCGAGGGCCGCGGTCGCCGCGACATTGACCCCGCCCAGCAATCCATCGCCGTCGACATCGGTGAACAGGATCGCGGCGACGCCGGCGTCCTCGAACTTCCGGCCGAGCTCGGCCGGGGTCAGTTGCGACACCGTCGCCCAGCCGTCGGTCGCCACCTTGCCGCCGACCGCGTCGGCACCGACCACGATCCGTCCCGGAAAAGCGCGCGCGGCCTCCCGGACGAAGGCCGGGTCGGTCAGCGCCGCCGTGCCCAGGATGACGCGGCTGATGCCGGCGGCAAGCCAGGCCTCGACCGCCGCCATGTCGCGGATGCCGCCGCCGAGCTGAATGGGAAGATCGATCGCGGCGCGAATGGCCTTGATCGCCTCGCCGTTCGCCGACCGGCCGGCGAAGGCGCCGTTGAGATCGACGCAGTGCAGCCATTTGAAACCGGCCTGCTGAAAGCTGCGCGCTTGCGCCGCCGGATCCTCATTGAACACCGTCGCTTGGTCCATCAGCCCGCGCTTGAGACGTACGCAATGGCCGTCCTTCAGGTCGATGGCGGGAAACAGGATCATGGCCGCCACTGCAGGAAATTGCCGAGCAGGCGAAGGCCGACCGCCTGGCTCTTCTCGGGATGAAATTGCACGCCGGCCAGGTTGTCCCGTCCGACCGCTGCGGTGACCGGTCCGCCGTATTCGGTGCGCGCCAGCACGTCGCCCGCGCGCGCGCAGGCCAGTTCATAGGAGTGCACAAAATAAGCGTGCGCGTCGTCCGGCAGGCCCGCGAACAGCGCGTGCGAGCCCGCAAAACTGAGGTTGTTCCAGCCGATCTGCGGAATCTTCAAACCCGCATCGGTGGGCTTCATCTTGACGACCTCGCCCTCGATCCAGCCGAGACCCGCATGATCGCCGAACTCGCGGCCGACGCTCGCCATCAGCTGCATGCCGACGCAGATGCCAAGAAACGGCGTGCCCCGTGCGATCACCGCGTCGTTCAAGGTCTCGACCATGCCGGGCACTGCGGCGAGGCCGCGCATGCAATCGGCGAAGGCGCCGACGCCGGGCAGCACGATGCGGTCCGCCTTCGCGACCACGCCGGCATCCGCCGTCACCACGACATCCTGGCCGGTGCCCAGTTCGGCCGCGGCGCGCGCCAGCGCCTTCTCCGCCGAGCGCAGATTGCCGGAGCCGTAATCGATCAGGGCGACAATCGGGCGCATTATCCGTACAAAGAGCAATATCCGTGGGGACAATCCCGGCGGAAGCGCGCTCCTCTTAAAGCAAATGCGGCGGGCGTAAAACTAGCCGGGGCAGGGGGCCGTGTCGGCGGTGGTAGCTTGCGGATGCAGGCGGACGCCCAGGATCACCCAGTCGCGCAGGACCATCGCCGGCATCGCCACCGCCGCCTGGCCCTTCTTGAGCGCCGCCAGCATGCCGGCGCAGCGCCCATTGATGCTTGCGATCGGCTTCCACAAATTGTCGGGACCGACCTTCAGGACCGTCCCATACCAATAGGGGTCCACGCCCGTCACCAGGATGACTTCCTCGTTTCCGTCGCCGTCGAGGTCGGCGAAAAAGCCGTCGCAGGGCGAGACCGGCTGGCTCAGGCAGGCCGGGCCGCCGCCGGTCTTCTGCCAATCCTGCTCGATCATGGTGCGGGGAAGCGCACGGCTGTTGGGATAGACCGAGACGTTGCGCGCGATATCGGCCTTGGTCGCCTTGCCGGGCACCACGGGATTTCCGGCGATGGCCGCTTTCGCCATTTTCCGGATGATATCGGTGCTGCTGCCGAAATTGCCGGCCGCCAGGGCGGTCAGCGCGGTGCGTCCATAGCGGCCACCCTCGGATTTCAGATAATCGAAATCGAACGCGGTGGCGGTCACTTTGCCGGCCTTCAGCCGCGCGACCTGGCTGTTCACCGCCAGACGCGCCGGATCGCCGAGCGGGGTGAACATCGCCAGCAGGATCGCCAGCACGACGAAGGCGGCGATCACGTTGACGCGCGCCACCAGATGCATCCAGGTGCCGCCCGGCAGCGACAGACCTGCGGCCGCCGCGTAACCGAAAGCGTAGCAGAGCGCGATGACGATGGTGGCGGCGGTGGCGATGCGCTCGACCGTCCAGCCATATTGCGCCACGCGCAGCCACAACGCGTGGGCGGCGATCAGTACGATCGGCACCAGGATCGCCGCCGCGATCGCTTCGCCATAGCGCAACGCCAGGGGGCGGTTGTGCTCCGGCGCGCCATCCTGGAACGCGGCATTGATCAGGATGACCAGCGTGGCGGCGGCGGTGAGCAGCAGGCTCGCCGCCTCGCGCGTCGCCCAGAGCGGCGCCAGGCCGGTGAAGGGCAGGCTGAGCGTGAAGCCGACCGCGATCAGCGTCATCAGCGGCAACAGCCAGGAGAGCAGGGTGAGCACGACGGTGCGGATGCCGGCCACCAGCCGCGCCCGCACGTCGGTGACATGGATCGCCGCCGCGGTCGCCAGCGTCGTGGCCGGAATCGCGAACCAGGATTTCTCGATCAAGGTCTCGAGGAATTTCAGATTGATCAGGTTGAACAGCACCGCGCCCAGCCACAAGACGCCCCAGAACACGCCGACGAAGGCGACGGCCAGCGCCAGCTGCACGCCGATCTTCCAGGCGGCGTCGAAATAGGCCGCGTAGCTCGCGATATATTTGCGCTCCGCGTCGCCGGCCGCGATCAGCGACTGGGCGATGAAAAGGCCGATGATGGCGAAAGCCACCAGGGCGAAGGTCATCGCCGAATCGCCCGTCACGCCGAAGCCGCTGGGCTGCCATTGCCGCCAGATGTCGTACCAGGCGAGCGCCGCCAACAGGGCGGTCGCGGCGGCGGTCCAGAGCATCAGCGTGCGCGGACGCATCGTTCCGACCGCCTGCAGGAACAGCAGCGGCACGAAGACGAACACCATCAACAGCGGTGCCAGCCAATAGGGGCTGGTGGACGGCCAGCTGGTGGTGTCGACCGAAAGATAAAGCAGATAAAGGACGACGCCCTGCAAGCCGCCGGCGATCAACCGGCTGACGGCCAGCGCCTGCTCGGCCAGCGCCATGTGCCGCCCGTCGTCCGGTGGAATGACGACAGTCTCGACGGCGGCCGGCGCGACGGCCGGTTCAGGCGCTGGCGTGACGGATGGCTCGCTCGACATGGAAATCCCCCTGGACGGAGAGCGAGCATAGCGAAGATTGCGGCTGATCTAGGTCCAAGCGACGTCAAACCCGGTAGGCAACGAGAATGGCTCCGGCGCCGATCAGCGCGACGCCGAGCCAGTTGGCGCCGCTCAGCCGCTCGCCCAGGAAGACGACACCGAAAATGGCGACCAGCACGACGCTGAGCTTGTCGATCGGTGCGACGCGGGCGGCATCGCCGATCTTGAGGGCCCGGAAATAGCACAGCCAGGATGCGCCGGTGGCGAGGCCGGAGAGCAGGAGGAAGAGGTAGGAGCGCGGGCTGACCGAGCGCAGGCCCTGCCATTCGCCCAGCAGCGTCAGCATGAAGGCGAGCGTCACGAGAATGACGATGGTTCGCACGAAGGTCGCGAAGTCCGAATTGACGTTCTCGACGCCGACCTTGGCGAAGATCGCGGTCAGGGCCGCGAAGCTCGCCGACAGAACCGCCCAGAACTGCCAGTTGGCCGCAATCGCTTTCATGGCGTCCTCAGGACTTTTTGATGCGAACGTCGCGCTCTTCAGGCGCTTTCTTCCAGAAGAACAGCAGATAGAAGGTGCCCAGACACAGAATCCAGACGGCGCCGTTCGACAGCACCCTTATCGTCACACTCAGCCAGGTGTCGTAGAGCGCGAGATATTCGAGCGTCACGGGCGAGGCATGCGGGATCGCCTTGAGCTGTTGCAGGATGGTGACCTTCACATTGGTCTCGAACAGCATCTGGCTCAGAAACAGCATCATCCCGACCATATAGGCGAGGAACGCCAGCACCTTCATGGTGAGCTGCGCCTGATTGAGGAAGTAGTAGATCGCCACGATCATCGCGAAGTTGATCGTGATCATCTGCGCGAAATACCCCATCTGGATCGCGGTGGTGGCGCGCGCGAGATTGAGAAGGTCGAGTTCGGTCATTACGCTTGACGTAACGCATATCAACCGCTATTGTCAATGCATGATCCTGAGTTACGGCGACGCTGGGACCGAGCGGTTCGCGCGCGGCGAGCGTGTCAAGCCGTTCGAGCCTTTCAGGCACCAGGCTGAAAACCGGCTCTTTCGTCTTGAGACCGCCACGAGCCTGGTCGAGCTTGCCGCGTTGCGGGGCAATCGGCTGGAAAAACTGAGCGGCGACCGCAAAGGGCAGTGGAGCATCAGGATCAACGATCAGTGGCGCATCTGCTTTCGATGGGTGGACGGCGGACCTGGTCCGAGCAACGTGGAAATCGTGGACTATCACTAGAGGAACATCATGGCACGCACCCCCATCCATCCCGGTGAAATCCTGCGCGAAGAACTGGAATTGCTCGACCTGAGCGCCGCCGAATTCGCGCGCCAGCTCAATGTGCCGACAAACCGTATCACCGGGATCCTCAACGAAGAGCGGGCAGTCACAGCCGACACGGCGCTGCGTCTGGGCCATTGGTTCGGCACCAGCGCGGAGATGTGGCTCAATATGCAGAAGCTCTATGAACTGCGGCTGGCCGAACAGGAAGTTGGCGCGGAGATCAGGAAGCTGCCGAAACGCAAGGCGGCGTAGTCACGGGCCGCCGGATCGGCCTGCTTGCAGGTCGCGAACCCATTGCTGCACGCGAAAGCGCCGGACATCTTCCGCAAGCTCGGCCCCCGACGGTACGTGCACGTCGTCGCCATAGGAATAATGCGCCGAGATATTGACGGCGACTTTCGGGTCCGGCTGCGGCTCTTGCAGAGAGAGTTCCTGTCGCAGCGGCAAACCCGTCGAATCCGAAATCCAGATCTGCCCCGATGTGTGGCTGTCGTCGGAGTCGGGCAAGTAGCTGTAGGTGTAGATGCTGGCGGACTGACCGCCCTCCTGCGCCGGTCCCTGCAGCCGGCAGTCGGCGAGCTTCATGTTCCTCGCCGCCACGTCGGGCGACGAAATGCTACGCTGCGGCACGAGAAATTGAACGGTGTTCCACGCCCGGCCGAGCCAATGCGCGTAGGCCGCATTCACGGTGAAAATCGTCTCGCTGTCCTTCTTGCTGCCGTCCGCGAACGTCCGCGCCTCGCGGATCATCACGCGCTGTTGCGACCACTGCGCGACCTTGGCACCGGCAACGATCAGGCAGAGGTCGGACGGCTGTCTCTGACCGGTGACGACGACGGTTTCGATTTCAGCGCCCACGGCATGGGCGGCGGCAAGCGTGCCGAGCGGCAGCGCCAGGCAAAATAGAAATGCGAAATGACGAGGCGCGGTGACCGCGAGCGAGTTGCGCATAATCGACCCGAGAAGAGTTCAACGAGCGGTGGTCAACGTAACACTCACCAACGAGCAATATAGCAGAGACGCGAAACGGCCGCAACCTGCGATAGAACCGCTTGCCCCGCTCTCGCCATTTGCGCGCAAGGGCGGCGCGGATCACGGCCGAAATTCGAAGCGCTTGTCTCTGAGCGCTCTGTACAGTCCGCCGCCATCACTGCTCAAGGAGGGCGCGATCTTATCGATTGCCGATTCCATTTCGATCGCGTGCCCGGTCCAGTGCCGCTTGCGATCGGACGCGATCAAAGCGTCCGGCTCGGCGAGGTCGTTCGCGCGTCGGCAAAGCGCATCGTAAAAACCGAGAATCGCCAACGTGGCGTGGTATCCCAGAAGAACGCGACTCGCGGGACGGTTCATCTCTCGTACCGGGTGCCATGCCTGCGGCTCGGGACCGGTAAAGAGGGAAAACAGCAGCTGCATCATGGCGAAATATTGATGGGCCGCCTCGTGTATCAGCAATTCCGCAAATATCACCGGCGCGCAATTCGCCGACGCTATCACGCCGCCGGCAAACTCCGAGACGCTTCCCGAGAGCAACCGGTCGCCGTCGTCCCGGCACTGAACCAGATAAACGTACCGGATCGCGCCCTGAACCCACGTCGAAAATTCGGCGCCCGCCAAGTTCAACACCGCGAGGGAATCGGCAATCGCCGTGCGGTAAGGACCAATTTCATCGACCTGCGTGGCAATCCTGGCCGGCGCTTCGAGCGGGGTGCCTCGAAAAGACGAACGGGCATCGAGAAACCGGATCGGGTCGCTGCAAACAGCTTGGCCGGGCATTGCCGGTTCCAATATGACCCTCACAGGAGCCACCAGGCGCGCAGCCGCGGGACTATCCGTGCGCGTTATCGTGCCGGCGCGAAATAGAGCGCCTGTCGTCTGGATGTCTCCATCGACGTCCACTCCGGCCCTTTCCAGTCCGCAAAGAAACTGGGACTCGAACACGCCGTCTCCGTCGGTCGACGTGCCGCAGAGGCGGTGGGCAAGAGAAATCTCCGGCGTCCAGAGCCGGGGCCAATTCGAACGCGCCACGGTATCCAGACGGGCGCCGAGCCGATCCCTGACGGCGGCATTCCGACCGCAACCGAGCGACAGCACGGTTCGCGCGTACATATGCGCAATCTCGCCGACCAAGTCATGATCGACGGCGGTCGGCGAGATCGGCAAATGCGCCATAGGCAGCAATTCGGCCGATCTGCCGGCCGTCAGCCCTTGTCCGAAACCGGCGGGTGATAGAGCGAATTGGGACAATAAATCGCGAATGGGCAGTCCTGGTGCCCGTGCGCATCCGCTTCGACCTGCCGGGTCAGGTGGTGCAATTGGTCGGTCGTCAACTTTGACGTACCGGCCGCTTCAACTTCGACCGTTCCTGCAAGTGCCATAGTCACGCCCCCCAAGCCTGAATTCAACTTGAGGTTGTCATACCTTAGATATGCACGCAAGTGTTCGCCGACGAACGGCCTAATCCTGATCCATCTTCAGCGCCGCGATGAAGGCTTCCTGCGGGATGTCGACCTTGCCGAACTGGCGCATCTTCTTCTTGCCCTCTTTCTGCTTGTCGAGGAGCTTGCGCTTGCGCGAGATATCGCCGCCATAGCATTTCGCGGTCACGTCCTTGCGCAGTGCCGAGAGCGTTTCGCGGGCGATGATCTTGCCGCCGATCGCGGCCTGGATCGGAATCACGAACATGTGACGTGGGATCAGCTCTTTGAGCGTCTCGCACATGGCGCGGCCGCGACCCTCGGCGCGACCCTTGTTGACGATCATCGACAGGGCATCGACCGGATCGCCGTTGACCAGGATCGACATCTTGACGAGGTCGCCTTCCTCATAGCCTTCGATGTGATAGTCGAAGCTGGCATAGCCGCGGCTCACCGATTTCAGCCGGTCGTAGAAATCGAACACCACTTCGTTGAGCGGCAGGTGATAGACCACCATGGCGCGGGAGCCGGCATAGGTCAGCTCGACCTGGCGGCCGCGGCGGTCCTCGCACAACTTTAGAACCGCGCCCAGATGCTCGTCTGGCACCAGGATCGTGGCCTTGATCCACGGTTCCTCGATGCGCGCGATGCGCATGACGTCCGGCATGTCGGCCGGATTGTGCAGTTCGAGCATCGTGCCGTCGGTCAGATGGATGTGGTAGATGACGCTCGGCGCCGTCGCGATCAGATCCAGATTGAATTCGCGCTCCAGGCGCTCCTGCACGATCTCCAGATGCAAGAGGCCGAGATAACCGCAGCGGAAACCGAAACCGAGCGCGGCGCTGGTTTCCATCTCATAGGTGAAGCTGGCGTCGTTGAGATGCAGCCGGCCAAGGCCGTTGCGCAGATCCTCGAACTGCGCCGCGTCGGCGGGGAACAAGCCGCAGAACACCACCTGCTGCGCCGGCTTGAAGCCGGGCAGGGCGACGGTGGCGCCCTTCTTCTCGTCGGTGATGGTGTCGCCGACCTTGGTATCGGCCACTTGCTTGATCTGGGCGGTGATGAAGCCGACCTCGCCGGGGCCTAGCACGTCGACCGCGACCTGCTTGGGCGTGAAGACGCCGATGCGCTCGACCTGATAGACCGCGTCGGCCTGCATCATGCGGATCTTCTGACCCTTGCGCAGTTCGCCGTCGACGATGCGCACCAGAACCACCACGCCGAGATAGGCATCGTAGTAGCTGTCGATCAGCAGCGCCTTCAGCGGCGCCTCGGCATTGCCTTTGGGCGCCGGCAGGCGGGTGACGATGGCTTCCAGCACCTGGTCGATGTTGAGGCCGGTCTTCGCCGAGATGCAGACCGCTTCCGACGCGTCGATGCCGATCACATCCTCGATCTGCTGGCGGATGCGCTCGGGCTCGGCGGCCGGCAGGTCGACCTTGTTGAGCACTGGCACGATCTCGAGATTGGCGTCCATCGCCTGATAGACGTTGGCCAGCGTCTGCGCCTCGACGCCCTGACTGGCGTCGACCACGAGCAGCGCGCCTTCACAGGCGGCAAGGCAGCGGCTGACTTCATAGGCGAAGTCGACATGGCCCGGCGTGTCCATGAGATTGAGGATGTAGGACTTGCCGTCCTTGGCCTTGTAGTCCAGGCGCACGGTCTGCGCCTTGATGGTGATGCCGCGCTCGCGCTCGATATCCATCGAATCGAGCACCTGGTCCTTCATCTCGCGCGTCGTCAGCCCGCCGGTGAACTGGATCAGCCGGTCGGCCAGCGTGGACTTGCCATGGTCGATATGGGCGACGATGGAAAAATTGCGGATATGGGCGAGGTCGGTCATGGAGGTCTTTTTTGTGGCCTATCGCTGCGCTGCATGAGGCCGAGCGCGGGGGTATAGCGGCGCGGCGGTGCGGGGTCCACACCCTGTTGCGCATTTCCCGATAACGCTAACATTGTCTCCCCAAGACGCCGGGAAAGCGCCCAAACGGAGGGATTCATGCGGCTAGGGGCGATGACGTTGGCGCTGGTGGCGGTTTTGGCAACCGGCGGGCCGGCCGCCGCGGCCACGGCCGACTTCCTCGGCATCTGGACGAATGGCGACGCCGACAACAGCGGCATCGCGCGGCTGGTGATCTCGCCCGGCGGGCCCGGTGAGGTGAACGTCCAGCTGTTCGGCAGGTGCCAGCCCCAGGACTGCGATTGGGGCACGCATCCGGCAGGCCTTTATGCCGACGATCCCGCCTCGACCGACACCCGCACCATCGTCACGGAATTCGAAATGGGCGGGGTGCGCAAACATCTCGTGCTGCATCTGGCGGTCGGCGGCGCCTTGCGCTTCGAGGTGCTGACGGACTTCGGCGCCGACGTGGCGCGCAACGATTATTCCACCAGCGGCAATGTCGCGCGGACCGGCGATTGGCGGGCCGCAGTGCAAGTCGCGGCCGCCGTGCCGCCGGCATCGAGCGTTGTGCCCGCCGGACCTGCGAGCCCGCCGCCTGCATCGCCGCCACCCAGGAGCGGCTGGTTCGGCGATGTCGGCGGTGGTTCGTCCTTCATCGGCGTCGGCTCGGCGCTGCCGCCCGGCTATGTTCCCAGCCGCTGGGAAGAGTGCACGCCCTTCAATCTGGACCAGACGCGCGTCGCCAATGTCGACGGCGACTGGCGCGTCGCGGATTTCTCGCATCGACTGCTCAATCTCGGTTCGTCGCGCGAAGCGGCGCAGCGCGCCCTCGCTGTGCTGGCCTATTATCACTTCGACGAACAATGCTTCGTGACCCGCGGCAGCGTGCAGATGCTGTACTGGAAGCGTGCCGGTCTGGTGCCGAAGAACCAAATGCCGGGCCAGGATTGCGACACGCTCGATCCGGCCACGGTGAAGGCGGTCGAGCAGGACGGTGCCTGGAAGGTCGTCGCGGGCGCCCGGCCGCTGTTCGACTTCGACGAAAACAAGGAGGCCGCGGCGCGCGCGGTCTCGGTGATCCGTACCTATAAGCTCAGCCGGCAGTGCTTCTTCGCGCGCAGCCACCAAAGCGCGCAATACTGGCTGTCGCAGTAGCGCCTCCGATCCGCTAGGTTCGGGGCATGGCACGACACATGGCACAGGGCGCACAGGCGCGGCGCGGCGGCAATCCGAGGGACGCGCTGGGTGAATTGTGGCCTGGACAATCGGTGGCGCTCCTCAAAGCGCTCCACATCCTGACGCGCGAAGGCGCGATGAACGCCGATTCGCGGCGCAAGCTGAAGCAGGTGCTGCATCTGGCGCAACTGATCAAGCCGGCGCTGGACGGGGCCTTCGCGGAAAAAGAGCAGCCGGTGCTGGCGGATCTCGGCGCCGGCAAGTCGTATCTCGGTTTCGTGCTCTACGATCTGTTCTTCGCCAAGCGCGGCAAGGGGCTGGTCTATGGCGTCGAAGCGCGCGGCGATCTGGTCGCGGCGTCGCGCCGCATCGCCGCCGAGAGCGGCTTCGAGCGGATGAGCTTCATCGAGAGCGCGATCGCGAGCGCGCAACTGCCGGGCGGGCACGCCGATGTCGTGACCGCGCTGCATGCCTGCGATACGGCGACGGACGAGGCGATCCTGTTCGCCATTCGCAACGACGCGAAATTCGTGGCGCTGGTGCCGTGCTGCCAGGCCGAGGTCGCCGCCGCGCTCGAAGGTGCCGCCGGACCGCTGCGCCAGCTTTGGCGCCATCCGATCCAACGGCGCGAATTCGGCGCCCATCTGACCAACGTGCTGCGCGGCCTGTTTCTCGAGGCGCATGGCTACAAGGTACGGGTGACCGAACTCACCGGCCTCGAACATTCCTTGAAAAACGAATTTCTCTTTGCCGAACGGCATCAGCGCTCGAACGCGGCCGCCAGGTCCGAGTTTCTGCGCATGGCCGAACAGTTCGGCACCGCGCCGGGCCTCCTGAAAATGATCTAGACGATCGTGCGTGGCACGCTGGCGCTGCGCGCGACGCTATGGACAAGCTCGGGCCCCTCGCGCGCTTCGATGCGCCAGATGATGTGGAACGCGTCCGGCGTCGAAACGACGTCCAGGGCCGTGTCGATGCGGATCGACCAGCCCGGCCGCTCGAAGGCGACGCGATAGTATTTGGCGGCGCGCGCGTCGCTCTGTCCCACCGTAGCGACGTCGAAGCGCGACGCGATGAAATAGTCCGTGCCGGTTGCCGCCAGATGATGCGCCGCCGAAATTCCGGACAAGGAAATGCAATCCGGCGCTGCGGGCGGCAGATGCTCCGACGCCGGGTCGATCCATTTGAGCTTTTCCGGCCGTATCGTCGCCGCGGAAACGGGTGCGTCGAAAACCGGTGCCGATTTGCCGTCTATTTGCGCGGCGAGCGGTACTGTCAGGCGGAGCGCGGAAATCATCGCTGCGCCGGCGTGCGTCGGCCAGAATGTCGGCCAGCCACCGGATGAGATGACCAGGCCCAGGCGATGGCCCGCCTTCAACCGCCATGCCGCCGCCTGAAATGGAATGGCGATTTCTTCGCCGGCTTGCATCCCCCTGTTCAGCGCGCCGGTCGTCATCCGTATCGCGCTGCCGTCGGGAGCGATGTCGAGCAGGCGAGCCACAAGGATGCCGGGGCTGACGGAGGTCTTGCAGCGCAGAACGGACCCTGGGCCGATATCGCAATCGGCGCCGAAAGGCGCGGACTGCGCAACGAATGCGCCCAATTCCTGCGCACGCTTCCAATCGAACGACGCGGGCACGTCTTCGTAGAGATCGCCACACGGAGCAGATGGATTGGCAGGACTCGCCGCGAGCATGATCGCTTCGCCGTCCGGTTCGCCGTCGTGGATCAGCGCGTTTCCTTGCACCGCAAATGCCGCCAAGGCATTGGGCTCAAGTGCCGAACCGATCCATTCGCCATCCGCCAAATCGCCGGCGGCATCAGGTGCCGCGAGCCACAGGCGCAGCGGCGCCTCGTCCAGAACACCGCGGTCTTCGCCTTTCAGGAACCAGTCCCACCAGCGCAACGCCTCCTCAAGGAACCCGATGCGCGGGCCGCGGGCCGCGCTGTCGGGTGGCGCGTGATCCCAGGGTCCGATGACGGTGCGCACCGGACCGCGCCAGGCCGAAGCGATCCTTAAGACCGAGGTCGCGTATTTGTCGGCCCATCCGGAATAGAGAAGGAGCGGAACGGCGCCGTCCATCGGCGCGGCTTTGTCCGTCCAATACTCGTCGTGCGAAGCATGCGTCAGCCACGGAACGATCCAGGGCTCATTGGCTTCAAGTCGTTGCCGCCAGGCCGCGCGCCAATCGCCGTCGAACTGATTGGGATCGGACGGCAGCGCGTTGAACATGAGCATGACGCCGGCCCAATCCACCTGCGCGGTGTAGAGCGCGCCGCCGAGATAATGGATGTCGGTGCGCCAGCCGTCTTCCGACACCCCGCCCAGGACCATCGCTTTCAGAGCAGTCGGCTTTCGCGCCGCTGCCCGCAACGCCGCGAAAGCCGACCAGGACAGGCCGCTCAGGCCGACGCCGCCGTCACACCAATCCTGGCGCGCGGCCCAGGCGATGGCGGCGACGAGATCGTCGATTTCCGTGACGTCGTATTCATCGCGGAGGATGCCGGTCGAATTGCCGGAGCCGGCGATGTCGATCGCCAGCACCGCATAGCCCTGCGCCGCGAACCAGGGGAGCTGGCCGTCGACCAGCGGCCGGAACAGGTCGCCGGCGCGATAGGGCGAGGAATCGAGGATCGCCGGCCAGCGGCCGCTGTCGACCGGGCGCCACAGCCGCGCTGCCAGCACCCGCCCATCGGACAGCGGAATGGCGATGCCGTGCTCGCGGATTTCGCGTGGGCTCATGCCGGGCGGCGCAACAGCCGAATCGCCATGAAGAGGGGTGCGAGCGCGGCAAGCTGCGCGGTGATCGCCACCCCGACGAGCAGGCCGAGCGAATGGTCGTACAGCAGTCCGAGCAAAGCGCTGCCGGCAAACCAGGCGATGCCGTAGATCGCGGAGAACAGCCCGTAAGCGCGGGCGCGCATGCTCTCGGGCACCAGCTTGGCGACCGATGCCGACATCAGCGCGTTCTGCGTGCCGACGGCGAGGCCCCAGAGTATCGCGCCGGTCAACGCCGCCGCCGCATGTCCGAAGAAGACCAAAGGCGTGGTGCAGGCGCCGATCAGGATCGCCGGCACCAGAACGACCAGGCCGCGGCGGTCGAACAGCAGACCGAACAGCAAGGCGCCGGCCGCCGATGCCGCCATGGCGGCGGCGTAGAAGGTCGGCACCAGGGCCGGCGACACGATCGCCGTACGCGTAAAATGAAACGCGATCAGCGAGAAATCCGCGAAGCCGAAACCCAGCAAGGCGGCGCTGGCGGTGTAGAACCAAAAAGCCCGCGACAGGACCGGCGGCGCGCCGCCGGCCGTGGTTTGCCGCACATGCCCGGCGAAGCGATAGCGGATGGCGAGCGTCGCAACGGTCAGCAGGGTCAGCACGGCGGGCACGGCCAGCCAGGCATAGGCCGCGTGATAATCGCCGTGGCGCGCCAGCACCAATGCGGTGAGCAGCGGGCCGATCACGGCGCCGGTCTGGTCGAGCGCTTCCTGCAATCCGAAAGCCCAGCCCTGGCCGATCAGGTCGCCGGCCCTGGACTGCATCGTGTTGGTTGCCGGACTGCGCACGGCCTTGCCGGTGCGCTCGAGCACGACGAACAGCGCCGCGGTCTGCCAGTTGAAGGCGAACGCCATGGCCGGCACCGCCGCCATGGTCAGCGCATAGCCGCCGATCGCCAGCGGCCAATAGGCGCCGGTGCGCTGCGCGACGCGGCCCGAGACCAGACGGATCAGATAGCCGGCGAGTTCTCCGCCGCCGGCGATAAGTCCGACCGCGGCGCCGCTGGCGCCGAGCGTGGCGAGGAACGGCCCGTTCAGCCCGCGCATGCCTTCATACGCCATGTCGGCAAACAGGCTGACGGTGCCGAAGGCGACGATGAAGGCGGTAGCGCTGCGGCGGTCGAATTGCTGGTCCATGTCAGTGCGCCCGCAGCGCGGCGAGGCCGCGCGCCAGGATGGGATCGGAGCCGCTTTCCCGCGCCAGATCGACGAGGATGCGCGGCACGAATTTTTCGCGCGGCGTGCCGTTGAGGTGATAGAGCCGCTCGGTGGGAAAATTCACGCCGATGCCGCTTTTGGGCAGGGTGAAGCCCGTGGTCGCGCCGCACAGGCCCGCCATGCGGGTGCCGACGATATGCGCGCGGCCGAGCGCGTCCAGTCCGATCGTCATGCCTTCGCCCATGCTGCCGGTCCAGCGGTCGCACAGCACGACGAGATCGGCTGTCACCTGGAACGGCCCGCGCGCGCGGACCCAGCGGACATACGCGTTCGCGGCAAGCGTCCGGCCGGGACCGGGCGTGAAAACACGCTGATAACCGGGACGGCCGGTGACGAAGCGGCCGAGGATCGGCTCGGCGACATCGGTGTTGCCGCCGCTGGGCGTGTTGCGTAGATCGAGGATCAGGCCGCGCACGCCGCGTACCTGCTCCAGCGCGTGATCGAATTCGCCGACCAGAGCCGCATTGCCCAGGCTGTTCTCGACGCGAAGACAAACGATCTCCGAATCGAGTTGGCGCACGGTCAAGAGCGGACCGTGCGGATCGGGCTGGTGCGGCGGCAAGTCGATTTGGCGTTCGTTGCCGAGCGCATTTCGCACCGTGAAGACGCGCCGCGCGCTGTGCGTGCCCGTGAGCAGGACGCGCAGCGCATAATCGTTCGCTTCGGGATCCGGCGCTGACAGGGCGCGGGGCGCTTGCGCGGCGACCGCTCGCGCCGCCGGTACGCCGGCGATGCTGATAACTTCGTCACCGGCCCGCACACCGGCTTGCTCTAGGCTGCTGCCGGGACGCACCGCCTCGATAACGGCGCGGCCTTCATGGATCGCGGCCCATGCTTCCGCGCCGGTCGGCACCAGCTGCGGCGAGGCGGCGTTGTTCACATTGGCTTCGATATGATGATCGTGAAATTCGGCGAGCAGCCGTTCCAGCGTGCCCAAAAAGGCGTGATCGTCATGCGCTGCGCGCGCCTGCGGGATATGGATGTGGCGCAGCTTCGCCAGATCGATATGCCGGTCGGGCAGATAGGCGTAATGCGCTGCCATCTGATCGATCAGCCAGGCCGCGTCCGCCGCATTGTCCGCGCCGTCCGAAGGCGTCGCGGCGGCGGTTAACGCAAATGTCGTGGATGCCATGAGCCCGGCCAGGACGTGTCTGCGATGCATGCGCCAGCATGGCGCGCGCAGCGCCCCTGCCGCAAGCTCAGATCAGGCGCAGCCGAGGACCCGAGAGTTCGGGCGGCGATTTCTGCAAATCGCCGCGCTCGAATTCCTCGGCCCAGGCTTCGAAGCTTTCGGCGCCGCCGGCCCTGGAATGGAAATACATCCGCTGCGCCAGGGCCTGCATCGGCGAGGTCATCAGCAATACGTTGATCAGCCTGTTCGATGGCGCGGTGTCGAGCAGGCGGCGCAGCAGAAGCTTGGCGCGGTAGCGCGGCGCTTCGCGCGCCAGTTGCGCTACCGGGTGCGGCCCGCGATCGCCCAGATAGTCGGAGACCAGCTGTGCCGCGCGGCGGCCGAAATGCAGCGCGGTGTGGATGCCGCCGCCGGTCACCGGCGAGACCATGCCGGCGGCGTCGCCGACCAGCATGACGCGGTTGGTGCCCAGATCGCGCAGCGTGCCGCCGGACGGGATCAAGCCGCTGCGGCGCTGCGTGACGCGGATCTGGCGGATGTCGCAGACCGATTTGAGGCGCAGCAGAAGCTCGCCAAGATCGGGCCGGTGCGGCCTTCGCGCGGCGACGCCGATCTGCGTGTTGCCGACGCCGGGCACGACCCAGGCGATGTAACCCGGCGCGATGCGGCTGTCGGCGAAGCAATGCAGAAAGCGCTGGTCGAGCTCGGCGAGCGGTTCGCATTCGATCTCCAGGCCGGCGAGGAAGTTGCTGTTGCGGCTGAGGCCGAAGGTCTCCGCGACGCGGGAGCGCGCGCCGTCCGCGCCGATCAGAAAGTTCGCATGCAGGCCGAGCGACGTCAGCGCCACGCCGCGTTCATGCTCGACCGCGGCTTCGAATTTGCGGCCATAGAGCAGCGCCGCGCCGGCGCGTTCGGCTTCCGCCGCCATCCAGCGCAGCACGCCGGGCGTGTCGGTCGCCTGGAAGAAATAGCCGGGGGCCGAGAGATCGACCGAGCGGTCGTTGGGCGCGTAGAGGCGCACGCCGCGAACTTTCCGCATCAGATGCGCCGGCAGGTCGAAATCATCGCTCGCTTCCTTGACCACGATGCCGGTGGTGCGCACCCGCGCGCCGGGCTCCGGCTTGCCGTCGACGACCGCGACTTTGAGGCTGCGCAACGCGGCTGTGCGGGCGCAAGCCAGCCCCGCAAAGCTGCCGCCGACAATGATGAGATCGTAACGCTGGATCATCGCACCCTCCCGCGAAGAGAGAGAGTTGTACGCCGGTTTGGCGGGATTGTGACGGTTATGTCCGCAAAACCGCGCCGGTCGCCTTGGCCACCGCGGCCACGATCTTTTGCACCAGGGCCTCGATGTCCGGCTCGGTCAGGGTCTTGTCCCTGGGCTGGATGCGCACCGTGATGGCGAGGGATTTTTGGCCTTCCGGCACGCCCTTGCCCTCATAGACGTCGAAGATCGCGGCCATTTCGATCAGCGCGCGGTCGGCGCTCTTGGCGGCGCGCAAGACTTCGTCGGCCGTCACCTTGGTGTCCACCAGGAAAGCGAAATCGCGTTCGAGCGCCTGGTAGGGCGAGGGGGCGAAGCTGCCGCGCGCCTTGCCCTTTGCCTTGGACTCCGGGATCGCGTCGAGGATGACTTCGAATGCGGCGACCGGACCTTTGAGATCCAGCTCGGCCAGAATCTTGGGATGGACTTCGCCGAAATAGGCCAGCGTCTTGGGGCCGAGCGCCAAGGTCCCGGAACGGCCCGGATGATACCAGGCCGGCGCCCCGGCTTTCACCGGCGCGGTCATGGCGGCTCCCATCGCGGTTTCGAGCACGGCCAGCATGTCGGCCTTGGCGTCGAACGCGTCGGCGGGGTGGCCGGTTTTGGTCCAGCTGCGTGAGCCCTCGCCCATGCGGATGCCGGCCGCGACCGTGGATTGCGCCCCCGGCATGCCGCTGTCGAACTGCGCGCCGATCTCGAACAGCATCAAATCGGCGAAACCTCGTGCCGCGTTGCGTTTTGCCGCCGCAAGCAGCGACGGCAGCATGCTGGGGCGCAGCGCATCGAGATCGGCGGCGATTGGGTTTTCCACCTGCCGGGCATCGTCGCCACCGCCGAACAGCTTGGCATGGGCCCGCGGGATGAAGGAGTAGCTGATCGTCTCGTTGAAGCCGCGCGCGGCCAAGGCACGGCGGACGCTGCGCGTGCGGCGCTGGCTCGGCGTCAGTGTCGGCTTGGCGACGGCGCTGTGACGTGGCATCGGCGCCGACGGCACTTTGTTGAGGCCATACAGGCGCACGACTTCCTCGACCAGATCGGCCTTGCCGGCGACATCGCCGCGCCAGGACGGCGGCGAGACTTTGAGCGTCGCGCCGTCTTCAACCGTGAAGCCGAGGCGTCTCAGGATGGAAACCGTTTCACTCTTAGGCACGTCCAGGCCGCCGAGTTGCGCGACATAGTTCGGATCGAAGTCGATGCTGCGCCGCCAGTTCGGCGCCGCCCCGGCGACGACGACCTCGCCTGGCTCGCCGCCGCACCAGTCGAGGACCATCCTGGTCGCAAGTTCGAGCCCCGGCACGACGAATTCCGGATCGACGCCGCGCTCGAAGCGGTAGCGCGCATCCGACACGATGCCGAGCTTGCGCCCCGTGCGCGATATGGAGATCGGATCGAACAGAGCGGACTCGATGAAGACATCGGTGGTCGCATCGGTGCAGGCGGTTTCCTCGCCGCCCATGACGCCGGCGATACCGCGCGCGCCAAAGTCGTCGGCGATCACGACCATCTGGGAATCGAGCGTGTAGGTCTTGCCGTACAGCGCCAGCAACGTCTCGCCGTCCTTCGCGAAGCGGGCGCGCAGGTTTCCCGTCAGCTTGGCGGCGTCGAAGACGTGCAGCGGCCGGCCGCGATCCAGCGACAGGAAGTTCGTCACGTCGACCAGCGCCGATTTGGGCCGGAGACCGACCGCCTTCAGCCAGTCCTGCAGCCATTGCGGAGAGGGGCCGTTCTTGACGCCGCGGATCAGGCGGCCGGCGAACATCGGAGCCGCGCCTTCGACGCCGGCGGCGAGTTCGGTCTTGATCGGCGACGCGAATTTTCCGGGTACCGGCGTGAGATCGCCTTCGCGCAGGCGGCCCAGGCCGGCGGCGGCGAGGTCGCGCGCGATGCCATAGACGCTGGCGGCGTCGCCGCGATTGGGCGTCAGGTTGACGTCGATCACCGGATCGGTGAGGCCGAGCGCCTTGGCCGCCGGCTCGCCGACAATTGCGTCGGCGGCAAGTTCGATGATGCCGTCATGGTCGTCGCCGAGCAAAAGTTCGCGGCTCGAGCACAGCATGCCGCGCGATTCCAGGCCCCGGATGGTGCCGATCTTGAGCGCCTCGCCGCTGACCGGAATGACCGTGCCAGGCCGCGCGAACACCGCCTTCATGCCGGTATGCGCATTGGGCGCGCCGCACACGACCTGGATCGGCTTGCCCGAGCCGTCGTCGACCGAGCACAGTTTCAGCTTGTCGGCATTGGGATGTTTCTCGGCCGAAATGACATGCGCGACGACGAAATCCTTCAGCCGCGCGCCGGCATCTTCCACCGACTCCACTTCAAGCCCGATCGAGGTCAGCTTGTCGGCGATGGTGGCCACGTCCGCGTCGGTGTCGAGCGGCGCCTTCAGCCAGGAGAGTGTGAACTTCATCGGCTGAGCCCTCCGTCGAGAGTCGGAAGGTCGAGCGCGGCGAAGCCGTAATGGCGCAGCCATCTGAGGTCCGAATCGAAGAACGGCCGCAGATCCGGCGCGCCATATTTCAGCATCGCCATGCGGTCGAGGCCGAAGCCGAAGGCGAAGCCCTGATACTTTTCCGGATCGATGCCGCACATTTCCAGCACGCGCGGATGCACCATGCCGGAGCCGCCGAGCTCCAGCCAGTCATTGCCGGTGCCGAATTGGATCTTGCCCGGCACGGAACGGTCGCAGCGCATGTCCCATTCGACGCTCGGCTCGGTGAAGGGAAAGAAGCTCGGCCGCGCCCGCAGCGTGACGTTGTCGATCTCGAAGAACGCCTTGCAGAATTCCTCGACCACCCATTTGAGATTGCCCAGATGGGTCTTCTCGTCGATCACCAGCGCCTCGAGCTGGTGGAACATCGGCGTGTGCGTCGCATCGTTTTCGAAGCGATAGGTGCGGCCCGGCACGATCACGCGGATCGGCGGCTTCTGCGACAGCATGGTGCGCACCTGCACCGGCGAGGTGTGCGTGCGCAGCAGGTGCCGCGAACCGTCGGCCTGCTTGGCGACATAGAACGTGTCATGCATCTGCCGCGCTGGATGGTCCGGCGGGATGTTCAGCTTGGTGAAATTGTAGTCGTCATATTCAACGTCGGGACCTTCGGCGATGGCGAAGCCGAGATCGGCGAAGATCGCCGTGATCTCGTCCAGCACCTGCGACACCGGATGGATGGTGCCTTGCGGTTCGGGGCGCGGCGGCAGGGTGACGTCGAGCTTCTCCTGCGCCAGCCTTGCGTTCAGCGCCGCGTCGCCGAGCGCGGCCTTGCGCGCCGCAATCGCGAGCGTGACCTCGTCGCGCAGGCCGTTGATCAGCGGGCCGCTCACCTTGCGCTGGTCCGGCGTCATCGTACCCAGCGTCTTCAAGAGCTCGCTGATCGAGCCCTTTTTGCCCAGGGCGCCGACGCGAATGGCCTCCAGCGCAGCTTCGTCGGCGGCAGCGGATACCGCGCCGAGAATCTCGCCTTCGAGAGTTTGAATATCGCTCATCTGAAATCCCTACATCGGAATGGCTTGGACCATGGACCTTGGCGGTTGCCAAGGCCCTTGGAAGCTCCGATGGGATTTCGACTTAACCCAGCGACGGCAGGTTGGCCGCGGCCTGATCCACCAGAGCCTTGAAGGCGCCGGGCTCGTGCGTGGCCAGATCGGAGAGGACCTTGCGGTCGATCTCGATGCCAGCCTTGGCGAGCCCGCTGATAAATCGGCTGTAGGTGATGCCGTAGGCGCGGCAGCCGGCGTTGATGCGCTGGATCCAAAGCGCGCGGAAGTTACGCTTCTTCTCCTTGCGGCCGATATAGTTGTGCTGCAGCGAGCGGTCGACCGCGGCGTTGGCCGAGGTGATCGTGTTCTTGCGGCGGCCATAGAAGCCCTTGGCGGCCTTGAAGACCTTCTTGCGGCGGGCGTGGCTGGCGACGGAACGGGGGGCGCGTGACATCGATCAGAACCCTCCGCCGTACGGCATCCAGCGCTTGACGCGCTGGGTTTCGGAACTGGACAGCACCGCGGTGCCGCGCAGGTCGCGGGTGCGGGCCGGCGAGTTGTTGATCAAACGGTGGCGCTTGCCGACCTGATGGGTCTTGATCTTGCCGGTCGCGGTGAATTTGAAGCGCTTTTTGGCGCCCGACTTGGTCTTCATCTTGGGCATTTTGCGTCTCCTTTTGGGCGGATGACCGGGTCAAGCCCGGCCACATGAGCCCTGTTCGCATTTGGAGTCGCCACGGCATGCCCAGCCGGGCGGCTCACGAAAGAGGGCGCGTCATAAAGGGGAGCGGCTTTTATTGCAAGACGGGAAGACCGGCTAGTCGCCGGACGCGCCTGTCGCCGTCTGATCGACGACGCCAAAATCGCGCGAATGTTGGTCGCCATCGGCCATCTTGAAGCCTTCGGCGGCGAGGCCGCGCTTCAGGAGTTCGCGCACGGCGGCGGCCCGGCTCGGCATGCGGCGCGTGAAGCGCCAATTGTCCAGGGCCTCAACCTCTTCGCGCGTCAGCATAATTTGCAACCGTTCGCCACGGGTCAGATCGGCAGCCATCGGATCCTCTCCATCGGGTTGGTATGATAACGAACTTACTCATTTCACTAACAAACCAACTAATACGCTCAAAACGCCTATTTGGCAATGAACGGTCACCGCGCTTTCTGCCACAAGACCTTATTGTGTGACGAGTTAGTATTTAACTTATTGATTTTATTACATAATTTGTCTTGTATCGGTCGGCTGCCACGCTTAGCGTCAATCGGCTTGAACAGTCTGGGAGAACGCCATGTCCGTGAGCGAAGTCATTGGCGAAGGCCGTGTTCCGGTTGCCGGCGTCGATATGCTGCGGGAAGCCAACCACCGCATCTCGAACCACTTGACCCTTCTGGTGGGCATGGTCGAGGCCCAGGCGAGCGCTGTCGCGCGCGGCCCCGCGACCCTCTCACGCGAGACGGCCCGCGCCATGCTGCAGGAGGCGGCGGGCAAGATCGTCAGCGTCGGTCATCTGCATCGCCGGCTCGCGGACCAGCCGCACAAGACCGACATCAACCTCTGTGACTACCTGCTCGAAGTCTGCACCACGCTGGTGTCGTCGCTGTCGCTCGGCGAGCGCGTGAGCATGGTGCAGCGGCTGACGGCGAACTGCCATGTGACGCCAGAGCAGGCCCAGCAGATCGGCCTGATGGTCAGCGAGATCATCATGAACGCGGTCAAGCACGCGCATCCGACCGGCATCCCCACTCAGATCGCGCTCGGCTGCCGGCGCGAAGCGGACGGCCGGTTGACGATCGAGATCGGCGACGATGGCGTCGGCTTGCCGGAAGGCGCCGATTGCGACGCCCAAGGCGGTGTCGGTTTCCGGCTGATCCGCTCGCTGGCGCAGGGTTTGAAAGCGGACCTGCGGATCGAATCCGATGCGCTCGGCCTGACCTTCCTGCTGACCTTACCGCCCGCCGTGCAGGCCATCGGAATTGCCGTAAGTTAATTCCCTGCGGACGGATTTGCGCTAGAACGGCGCGACCCTTCGCGGACCTGCGCGCGTGACTCTTCGACAATTGCTACACCGGTTCCGCCGGCTCGTCGCCTTTCTTGTGCCGCCGGCGCTGCTGTTCGTCATCTATGGTGAGCTGTCACATGCTCATATCCTTGCCACGCTCGAATTCGACATCTGGGACAAGGCGCTGCATTTCACCGCCTATTTCGGATTGTGCCTGATGACGACGATCGCGGTGCGCGCCGACCGCCGGGCGTTGTGGTGGGCGCTGGGCCTCGTCGCGCTGGGCGGGCTGCTGGAAATCCTGCAGGGCCTGACCGGCCGCGACGCCGACATCTACGACGAACTGGCCAACACGCTGGGCGTACTGGCCGGACTTGCCGTCGCCTGGGCGGGCATCGCCTTTCTCAAGGCGCGCAAACTTGTTGAGGATGAGCGCGCGGATTAGCTTCGCGCTCACCCTTCGGGACGACCGAAATGTTTCACGAATTTCGCACCTTCGTCATGCGCGGCAACGTCATCGACCTGGCGGTCGGCGTGGTCATCGGCGCGGCGTTCACCGCCATCGTCAACTCGCTGGTCAGGGACGTGCTGATGCCGCCGGTGGGGGCGCTATTGGGCGGCATCGATTTTTCCAATTTCTTCGTGGTGCTCAAGGGCGATCCCAGCCTTGCTTCGCTCAAGGTGGCGGCGGACGCCGGCGCCGTGACCTTGAACTACGGCCTCTTCATCAACACGATCCTCAACTTCCTGATCGTGGCGTTCGTGCTGTTCGTGGCGCTGCGCCAGATCAACCGGCTCAAAGCGCCGGCGCCGAACTCGCCGCCGGCCGAGACGCCCGAAGACATCCAGCTGCTGCGCGAAATCCGCGACGCCTTGAAGGACAAAGGCCGATGAGAATTCTGTTTGTCGCGGCGGTGATTGCCACCTGCCTTTCCGTACCGGCCTTTGCCGCCGACGACAGCGCGGCGATGCGGGCCACCGCCAACGGCTTCTATGGCGTCTACCAGACGTTTCATCCCTCCGATGGCGTTCCGGACGGCCAGGGACGCGCCCGCTACCAGCCCTTCGTTTCGCCGGCGCTCGACGCGCTTCTGACACAGGCCGGCGACGCCGAGGAGCGCTATGCCAAGGCGAACAAGGATTCGCCGCCGCTGATCGAGGGCGATCTGTTCTCTTCGCTGTTCGAAGGCGCGACCGGCGTCATCATCGGCGCCTGCAGCGGCGACGGCCATAGCGGCCGTTGCGCCGCGAACCTCACCCACGCCGAACCCGGCGCCAAGCCGACCAGCTGGACCGACGCGGTGGAACTGGTGAACACGCAAGGCGGCTGGCGGGTGAACGACGTCGTCTATGGCGGCGCCTGGGACTTCGGCAACAAAGGCAAGTTGAGCGATACGCTCAAACAGGTCATAGGGTTCCAGTAACCGAAGGGTGCGCCGCAGCGAATAGCGGATGGAGAAGCAGGAGACCGCCATGACGACCAAGACCGATCAGGACTGGAAGCGCGAATTGACCCCGGAGCAGTATCGCGTGCTGCGCGAGCACGGCACCGAACGGGCCGGCACCAGCCCGCTCAACGACGAAAAGCGCGCGGGCGTCTTTGCCTGCGCCGGCTGCGGCGAGCCGCTGTTCGATTCCACGACCAAATATGAAAGCGGCAGCGGCTGGCCCAGCTTCTATGCCGCCAAGGACGGCTCGGTGGCGACGCAGAGCGACACCAGCCTGGGCATGCGGCGCGACGAGGCGCTGTGCGCCAAATGCGGCGGGCACCTCGGCCACGTCTTTCCGGACGGGCCGCGTCCGACGGGCCTGCGCTACTGCATGAACGGCGCCGCCTTGAAGTTCACGCCGAAATCGTAATGTTCGAAGGCGACAAGCCCTCCGGCCCGAAGGTCGAGATCTACCGCGAGCTCGCGCTCATGGCGGAAGGGCTGTTCGCCGGCGAGCGAGACGCCATCGCCAATGCGGCGAACCTATCTGCCTTGTTGTGGATGGGCCTCGAGCGGCTGAACTGGGCGGGGTTCTATTTTCTGCGCGGGTCCGGGCTGGTGCTTGGGCCGTTCCAGGGCCGGCCGGCCTGTGTCCGCATCGAGCTCGGCAAGGGCGTCTGTGGCACCGCGGCCGCGCGGCGCCAGACCGTTGCCGTGCCGGATGTCGAGGCGTTCCCCGGCCATATCGCCTGCGACGCGGCCTCGCGTTCGGAGCTTGTCGTGCCGCTGCTGGCCGGCGGCACGCTCCTGGGCGTGCTGGACCTGGACAGCCCGGATGTCGGCCGTTTCGACGCCGAAGATGCCAAGGGCATCGAGACGCTCGCCGCGCTGTGGGCGGCGGCGAGCGGCCCGGTCTAGGGGTCAATCCGCGGCATGGCCGGCGGCGGAAGCCTCGGCGGCGCGCAATTCGTTGCCCTCCGGTCCTGCCAGCGCGTCTTCGGCCGCTTTGCCAAGCGCCGGAATCTTCGATTTGTTCTTTTTTACAAAGGCTTCCTGATCGTCGCGGAAGCGCTTAGACGCTTTGTAATTGCCCTCGCCAAACTCGCGGCTCGGGGGCGCCTTCTTGGGCCTCAGCAGGCTCGTCACCTTGCCGACAGCCTTCGCGAACAGCGATTTCTTCTTTGCGCCGGCCTTTGGCTTTGCCTTGGCACTCGCCGTCTTCGCCTTGCGTGGTACGGCTTTCACGGGCCGCTTCGCCGTCCTGGCCGCCTTCGGGGCAACCTTCTTTTTCCTGCCAGCCATTATGTGCCTCTCCTTAGGTATCGCGCGCGCGTGTGTGGAGGAAACGCCCAGACGACATGAATCGTTCGCGAGGCGGCGCTCGCCGGAGGATGGCGAGCGCCCTGCTTTCGATCAGCTCTTGGCGCCGTCCGGCGGCGCGTCGCCAGTGATGATGTCGGCCATGTCGCTGATGGCGCGGGCGAACATGCCACCCTTCTTCGCCTTGGTCTTCTTGGCTTTCTTTTTGGCCTTGGGCTTGAGCGCGGCCTTGGCCTTCGCCGGGACCCGCTTGGCGGCGCGGGCGGCTTTCTTCGCGACGGTCTTGACGGCTTTCTTCACGGCCCCCTTCGCCTTCGCGACCTTCTTCTTTTTCTTGGCTGCCATTTTTCCCTCTCCTTGTTCGCACAGCGCGAATCGGGTCAACGGGCAGACAGTGTGTTTGTTCCGCGCGGAAGTGAAGCGACGTTCTAATTGCGCACCACTTCGACACGGCGGTTTTGCGCCCGGCCGATGGCGCTGTCATTGGCGGCGATGGGCTTGGTCTGGCCGAAGCCCGCCGTCGTCATGCGGCCGGCCGCGATCCCGGCGGCGACCAGCGCGGTCTTGACCGCCGCGGCGCGGCGCTGGCTGAGGTCCAAATTGTGGGGCGCGTTGCCGGTCGCATCGGTGTGGCCCTCGATCGAGATTTTCCAGGCGGGGTTGGCTTTGAGCGCGCCCAGAAGATCGTCGAGCGCGGGTTTGGCGTCCGGGCGCAGATGGTCGCTGTCGACGTCGAAATTGATGCCGTAGAGGCGGACATGGCCTTGCGCGGCAAGCTCGCTCGCCACGATGTTGCCGCTGGCGCCCTTCGGGTTCCAGTTCGGGCAGGAGCCAACCTTGTCGCTGATCTTCTTCAGGTCCCAGCTCGGATTCCAGCTTGGATTGTCGCTATCGGCCCACCAGCCCTCGAAATTTTTGCCGTCACGCTTGAGGACCATGATGGCAGGGCCGCCGCGGTCGTGCTCCTGCCAGGTCAGCCGCATCAGATGCGCCTCTGCGCCGCCCTGCACCAATCCGCCATTGTGCTCGTAGCAACCGCTGAGTTGCGCGCCGTTCTGCAGGAGATGGAAATCGCCATAGGCGATGCTGACATAGGTGCCCGACAGGTTGGTGGGCATCGCGGTCTGGGTGAGCTGCTTGCCGAAGGCGCGGAACTCCATCAACTCGCTGTAGTCGGGATCGCCGTGATTGCTCTTGACGACCAGCTTGAGCCAACGCCCGGCGCCGGGCTTGGCCAGGTTGAAGTGCTGCTTGTCGGCGCCGGATTTGAGCGAGACGCTGGTCAGGAGCGAATAACCGGCGGTCGCCGAGGTGTCGGAGACCAGCACGTCGATGTCCTTGGCCGCACGCGCTTCATTCTCGGCCGCGGCGGTGTCGAATTCCAGCGCATGGATTTCGGAGCGTTCGGGCAGCGAGATCACGATCGTAAACGGGCCGGCCGCGCCTTTTTCGCTCGCCCAGCCGTTCTGGGAATTCTCGTCGGTCAGCCAGCGCGCTTCCCAGCCGCTGCCGTAATTCGAGCTGACGCTCTCCAGCAAGGCGCCGTTGGCGAAGGCGGTGAGGTTGATATCGGGCGATGCCGGTGATGGCGCGGCGCCGCCTGCGACAAGGCCGGCCAGCAACGCAAGCGCTATGGTGAGTCGTTTCATGACCGCTTCCCCGTATGTCGCAGACAGGATCGGTCCGCAGCGGCAAAAGTCAATCAGGGGCGCAGCGCGGCGAGCAAATCGTGGGCACGATTGACCAGCACCGAGAAATGGCCTTCGCCGGTGTAGAAGGTCGCCGTGCAATCCTTCAGGCGGCGCGCTATCGCCCGCGCCGGGCCGACCGGCATGATGCGATCCTGGTCGCCATGCCAGACGAACATCCGTGGGCCGGCGATGTCCTTGAGGTCGAAGCCCCAGGGTCGCACCAGCCGCTCGATTTCGTTGCGGTTGCCGGCGCCGCTCTGGCGCGCGGTTTCCATCATGGTGCGGGCCAGGACGGCGCGCAGCTGCGGGATGTGCATCAGGCGCAGATCCTCGCCGCCCAGCCATTGTGCGACGCGCAGCATGCGGGCGTTGACCATGTCTTCGCGCGGCGGGTCGTCGGGACGGAATTGCTGCAGGCGGCGGCGCAGATAGTTGGGAAAGCGATAGGCGATCCACCAGACGAGGCGGCGCGCCTTGGGTCCGGCGCGGCGCGCGATCTCGGGCGGCGGAACCGCGCTGATCAGCGAGCAATGGGTCACAAGCGCGGGATATCTGTGGGCGCAGGCGAGCGCATAAGGTCCGCCCGCCGACATGCCCTGGACGGCGAAGCGCGCGATGCCGAACTGGTCGGCCGCTTCGGCGACATCGTCCGGCCAGTCCAGAAGGCGGTCGCCATCCCTGGGGTCGGAGCGGCCGATGCCGGGCCGGTCGAGGGCGATGACACGCAGACCCAATCTGTGCGCCGCTTCTTCCAGCATCAATGCTTCTAGCCGCGAGGAGCCATGGCCGTGGAAATGAAACACGACCGGGCCGCCGGCCGCGCCGACCTCGAGATAGCCGAGCTTGCGGCCATCGCGCAGCGTCAGCGTCGCATAAGGCTCACCAGCGCCAACTTCGCCCATTGCCTCAGCCGACCTTGGTGTTGACGGTATTGCCGGCCTTCAGCGCCAGCGTCACCGGCGTGCGCTCGGCGATGTCGGCCAGGCGCGCGCGTTGCTCCGCATCGAGCGGACCTTCGATGTGCAGCACGCGTTCGATGCGGAAATCCTTGCCGTCGCGAAAATATTCCAGATCGACGCCAAGGCCGGTGAGCGGCCACTGCTTGCGTTCGGCATACATCCGCAGCGTGATCGCGGTGCACGAGCCCAGCCCCGCCAGCACGAAGGCGAAGGGCGCGGGACCCGTATCGCCGCCGCCGCCGGAAACCGGTTCGTCGCCGGTCAGTGCGTGGTGCCCCGCCTTGATGTCCACCGCATAGCGCGCGGCGCCAAGCTTTGCGCTGGCGCGCGCCACCAATCGTGTTCCTGCCTCGCTCATGGCGGTTCTTTCATGTGATGCACCAGACGATACCATCGCCGCCGCGCTCGGTGACCAGTTTCAAATCCCGATTGTGCACGGCGAGCGCACCTTCCCAAAGTGCGTTCCAAGCGGGAAACATCGCATCGCCTTCCGCGATGTTGTCCATCAACCGCCAGCCTTTCTGAACGACGGCCGCCGCGCCGCGAATTTCAACGTCTTCGCCCTGCGCGGCCGCAAATGCGCCGAGGAACGCCGCGAAATCGGCGGCGTCGCCGCTCCTGATACCCAACAGCGAGGCGATCTCGTCGTAATATTGCAGGCCGATTAGCCGCGCGGTGCGGCCGACGAGCGCGCCGGCTTCGTCCGCGCCGAACAATTCGTGCATGACGGGCAGCAGGGAGCGGACATATTCCATGGCATAGGAGCGCTCGACCTTCGCCAGGCGCTCGGCCGGCCAGTCGGCCGAGTCGAGTTTCGGCGCGCGTGCCGGATCGAAGCGCGGACAGCGCTCGTCGCTTGCGAAGCGCACACGTTCCTCGGGCTTCAGTTCGCGATCGTACTCGTAATAATAGCCCTCGAGACCCGGATCGCCGTTCACGGTCTGGCCGGTGCAGACGAAGCCGAGACGCGGATTGCGCAAGCTGACGCCGTTATGGCCGTGCCAGCCATGCAGCATCGCTTCGTTGACGGCGCGCGGCACGGCGCAGATCGCGGCGCCCTGCCAGATCCAGCGCGGCGGCGGATAGCGCACCCAGGCCTTGCGATCGGTTTCCGGCACGAATTCGGTTTTCACGCCGCCCAGCGCGTTGGAGAAATAGTGATATTGCGCGCAGGCCACGGCATGCGGCAACGCGTCGAGCCCCAGCTTCCCGAGGCCCGGCAGGAATTTTTCCAGATGCTGGCGGCGGAAATGCGCGAAGACGAAGCGGCGCGCCGCTTCGGCGTCCTTGTGTGTGATCAACGTCAGCACCAGGCCGGTCATCAGCGCGTTGTAGAGCTTGGCGACGGCCTTGTAGCCGGCCGGCGAGGCTTCGATCTTCACGGAGCGGAATCCGCGACGAGCGAGACTTTCAGAATCGTGATCGGATCGACCGGCGCCGCGCCTTTCATCGGTCCGTGATCGCCGAGCGGCACGGCCGCTATCTTGTCGACCACATCCATGCCGGCGACGACATTGCCGAACACGGCGTAGCCGGTGGTGCCGCTGCTGTCGGTGGGATCGAGGGCGGCATTGTCGGCGAGATTGATGAAGAACTCCGCCGTGGCGCTGGCCGGCGTATCGCCGCGCGCCATCGCCACCGTGCCGCGCAGATTGGCGATGCCGGCTTCCAGCGGAATCGGATCGTGCACGGCACGCGGATTGACGTCGGCGTCCCAGCTTCCCGCCTGGATCACAAAGCCCGGCACGACACGATAGACGACCGTGCCGTCGAAATGGCCCTCCTTGGCGTAGCGCAGGAAGTTGGCGACGGTAAGCGGCGCATGAACCGGATCGAGCTGCAGGGTGATATCGCCCAGGGAGGTGGCGATTTTGACCTTCGGTCCGGCGATGGGAACATCGCTGGCAAGAGCGACAACCGGCAGGAGCGACAGGACGGCGGCGACAAAAATATTGGCGATGCGCATGGCGGTGAAAATTCCGAAGAATGGCAGCCGACAATAGCAGGAATCCTTGCGAAGCAGAGAGAGCGTCGGCGAACCCGTAAAATGATCGTGAGAGCTGGACGAGTTGGACACAAGTCGGTTCGCAGGCCAGAACACTTGTGAGATGATGTCTGCTCAAGGGAGTCACGAATGGCGCAAATTCGGATCCGGCGCATGGCCCGATACCTGGTCCATGCCTGCTTCTTGACGATGTGCCTGATTTCGCCTGCGGCGGCGGAGCCGGTCAGCGGCGTCCCCATCGTCACGGGCAGGTCTTTTAATTTGCCATCGAAAATCATGGGCGACAGCCGGCAAGTCAACGTGTGGCTGCCGTCAGGTTACGGCCAGGGCGGCGCACGATATTCGGTTCTCTATGTGCTGGATGGCGGGCTCGATCAGGACTTCCCGCACATCGCCGGCCTCGGCCAGCTCGGCGAGCTGAGCGGAACCTATGAAACGCTCATCGTCGTCGGGGTGCAGTCGCGCAAGCGTCTGCTGGAGCTCACGCCAAAGGCGCATGACCCGCGCTACCTCCGCGCCTTTCCCGACAATGGCGGCGCGCCGCTCTTTCGGCGGTTCTTGAGCGAAGAGGTCGTGCCGTTCATCGACGCGCGCTTTCGCACCGGCCCCCGGCGCGCGCTGATGGGCGAATCGCTCGCCGGCCTGTTTGTCGTCGACACGTTCCTCGAAAGTCCGCGCGCCTTCGACGACTATATCGCCGTCAGCCCGAGCCTCTGGTGGGATGAACGGGCACTGACGCGAAACGCGCCCGCCCTGCTCGCCCACCAGGAGCCGTCCGAACGGCGGCTTTATCTGACGATGGGCGATGAAGGCGGAACGGCGCGCGTCGGCATGGATGAACTGGTCGCGGCGCTGGGCGCGCATCCGCCGCGCGGACTGACCTGGTCGTTCGTCGACCGCAGCGCGAACGAGACGCACGCCACGATCTATCACAGCGCCGCGCTCGACGCCTTGCGAAAATTCTATGGGCGAACGCCGAACGTCACCGGTCCGGCTCCCTGGTTCATGATCGAAGGTGCCTCGCCGCTCTAGGCGGGATGCGGGGCGGAGGACAACAGGCGAGTCATGGAGACGCAAGCAGACGACGAGGCGCAGATATTGCGCCTGGATAGCGAATGGAACGAGGCCTATCGGCGCCACGACCGCGCGCCGCTGGCTCACATCCTCGCGGATGACTTTACCGCTGTGACCCCTTCGGGCGAACCCGTCACAAAGGCGACGCTGACGATCGACCCGCCGGCGCGGGCCAGGTCGGTGACATTCAGCGAGCAATCCGTGCGCGTCTTCGCGGACACCGGCATCAGCCGGGGACGCCTCCAATTGGAGTTGGACGGCCATCGCATCGACCAGCGCTTTCTGCGGGTCTTTGCCAAGCGGGACGGAATTTGGCAGGCGGTCGCCGTCGCGGTGACGCCGATCGTCGGATGAACGGTAGGTCGGGGCTGGACATCGCTGGTTCGCGCCGGCTGCAATGCGGTTCCAGGAATTTGGAGCGCAGAGTTCAGTCTTGAAGTGAGGATGGATGGTTGCCAGCGACACCTTTTCCGAGTTCCTGCGCGAGCAGCTCGCTCCACTCGGCCGCATCACATTGCGGCGTATGTTCGGCAAGACCGGCGTGTTCTGCGACGGGCTGATGTTCGCAATGGTGGCGGACGACACGCTCTACTTCCGGGTTGATGACCACAACCGGGCAGCCTTCGAGGAAGCCGCGTCCTTCCCGCCCCTCAATTACAAGAGCAAGGGCCGCACCATAGACCTGTCCTTTTGGCGCGCGCCGGACCGGCTGTTCGACGAACCCGATGAGCTTGTCAGATGGGCGCGCGTGGCGCTGGCGGCGGCGCGTCGGGTTGCGGCGAAGAATAAGAACTGACGACGTCGAACGAAGGACGGGAATCTGCGCGCAATGCCGGATCGCAGCAACGCCGGGCCGGCATATGCGCTGCTGCTCTGCGGCGGCCGAGACGGTCCAAACGTCCGCTTTCGACCCGAAGCGGACATTCATCTATTATGCTGTTCGGCCTGATCGTCGAACTGGCCGCGCGCTCGCAGTTGAAGGGGGAAAATTCATGACCGCGGAAAAAACGACGCTCGGCTGGCGCGCTTACGGCCTGGGCGTGACGGCGATGGGTTTGCTCTGCCTGGCGTGGGGCGACTTCGATCCCGGGCAGCCGGTGCCAAAGGCCTTTCCCGGCCGCATCGCCCTGGCCTATGCCGTTGCCGCGTTCATGATCGTCGCGGGCGCGGCGGTCGCGTGGCGGCGGACCGCGGCGTGGGGCGCCGCGGCGCTTGCCGCCTACTACACGCTCATTGTCGTCATCGTGATGGATGGACCAGGAGTGGTCGCCCACTACAGAGAGTTCGGCGCCTACAGCAACACCGCCGCGCAGCTCGCGATCGCAGCGGGCGGGCTGATCGTTTATGCCACGCATGCCGATATCGATGCGGCGCTGGCCGCACGCCTCACGCGTCTGGGCCAAATCGTGTTCGGGGTTTGCGCGATCCTGTTCGGCGGCGCGCACTTTTTCTACATGAACCTGACCGCGCCGCTGGTCCCCAAATGGCTGCCGCCCAGCCAGGAATTCTGGGGCTATGCGACCGGCGTTGCACATATCGCGGCCGGCGTCGCGATCCTGACGGGCGTGCAGGCGCGTCTCGCCGCGATCCTGCTGACCGCCATGTACGCTTCCTTCACCGTGCTGGTGCATGCGCCGATGCTGCTGGCTGATCCCTCCAGCCATTGGATATGGAGCGAGAATGCCGTGAACCTCGCCCTGATCGGCGTCGCCTGGGTCGTGGCGGACTCGCTGGCACGGCCAAGTCGCTGGGCGGACCATGCTGCAGCCCTTCGCTGACGATATCTGGTTGGCGGATGGTCCTATGACGTCCGTCATGGGCTTCCGCTATCCGACGCGAATGGTCGTCATCAAATTGTCCGGCGGTCCACTCTTCGTCTGGTCGCCCATCCCGCTTTCAGAGGAACTGCGGACGGCGGTCGACGCGCTCGGCGACGTGCGCTACCTCATCGCGCCGAACTCGCTGCATCATCTGTTCCTCGGTGAATGGCAGCGCGCCTATCCCGGCGCCAAGCTTTACGCGCCTCCCGGCTTGCGCGCGCGGCGCAAGGATATCGCCTTTGACGGCGATTTGGACGACACACCGGCCCGTGAATGGTCCGGGGACATCGACCAAGTCCTGGTCCGGGGCAATGCGATCACGACGGAAGTCGTGTTCTTCCACGCTAAGAGCCGCACGGCGATATTCACCGACCTGATCCAGCACTTCAGCCCGACATGGTTCACCGGCTGGCGCGCGGTCGTGGCTAGGCTGGACCTCATGGCGGCGCCCGAGCCCGAAGTGCCACGAAAATTTCGAAGCGCATTCTACAATCGCCGCGCCGCGCGCGCCGCTCTTCGGTGCATCCTCGCTTGGCCGGCCGAGAAAGTGCTGATGGCGCATGCCGCCCCGATCGAGGACGATGGCCAAGCATTCATAGCTCGCACATTTCGATGGCTAGTGGCTTGATCCCGCCATCGGACCTGTTCAAGACACCCTACGCCGAATGATGCACCGTGGCCTGCCACCCGGTCGATAGCGACAGCGTATCGACGCGAAGCGGCGTAAGGTGGCGCACCGGACAGGATGAAACTGCGAACTGGTCTCTGAGAGTCAAGCGGGCCTGAAGGTCCACTTTCGACCCAAAGCGGACCTTCGCCCCTGGTCGCGTCTCACGAGGTCGGCCGAATCCAAAGCCGGCTATTCATCGAACCCTCTCCTTCTCTTTGGGCACCGAAGCCCGGCGGGTCTTTGTCTCGGCTTTGGGCTTGGGCAGGAGGCGGAAGCGCGTCTGGCACCACGCGAAATCAACGCCTACATCCAACAGGGCATCGGAACGCCCGCATGGGCAGGCAAATTCCATGACCGCGACAACACGGTAGGTCTCCCCGACTTGCAGGGGCACTGGCCTGCCGGTGGCATGGTTCGGCGCGGCATTGACGCATAGAACGAGATCGCCAGGTCCGACAGCGTCGCTCATAGCTTCCATCCATTACCCTGGGAAAAAGATTAGACCCTGACCCGCAGGGGGCAAAGACCGGTTTCCACCCAAAGCGGACAGTTCTCATTTTCGTCTTGCTTGGTTGATGCCGCCGCGAGCAAAATCAATTGGTTGGAAGTTGGCGCACCGGACAGGATGAAACTGCGAACTGGTGTCTGACTGTGGCGCGCACGAGAAAAGCCGCCTAATCAACAAGTTTCATCGTGTCCCGGTCGATCCCGAGCCAGGCGACGGCCCCCCGCCGTGGTATCCATATGGGGAGACCCTTTTCCTTGTCCCGGCGGGAGGTGAAGGATGGCTGCGACCTGAACCACCGGTGCACAAGACGCCAAAGCAAATGATCCTATACGACGTATTCATATGCCATGCGAGCGAAGACAAGAACGACTTCGCGCGCGCCCTGGCCGAAGCGCTCCAGTCCCACCACGTTGAGGTGTGGTACGATGAATTTTCGCTGACCGTCGGCGACAGCCTGCGTGAGGCTATCGACCGTGGGCTTGCGTCGTGCCGTTTTGGCATCGTCGTCCTGAGCCCGGATTTCTTCCAGAAGCGATGGTCCAACCGCGAACTGAGTGGCCTCGTCGCGCGCGAAATAGCCGAGGAGCGCCGCCTCATTCTGCCTGTTTGGCACAAGGTGGGCCGCAATGACGTCTTGAATTTCTCTCCCCCGCTTGCGGATGTTCTTGCCACCTCATCCGCATACGGCATGGATCGGGTTGTTGCCGACCTTCTTCGCAGGATACGTCCAGCGGAGAGCCCGCTGATCGTCGCCCGGGATTTCCTGATCGAGAAAGGAGTCACGCCTCCGGTGGTCACCGACGAATGGTGGCTCGACATCATCGAAACCAAGCAGGCCGAGTTTGCCTACCCGGACCTCAATCACGGATGGCGCTGGATATTTCCTCTACCGTTCGACAGCGACAGGCATGGCCGGGAGCGCGGTCTGAACATAGCGTGGACCGCGCTGCAACTCGATTGGGCGGATGCTGGCAAGGCACAGCGCATCTGCCAGCTAACGCATCCCGACAAGGTTCACTCCTATTTGCGGGAATGGCCTGGATTGCAGGAACGCGCGAGTGAGAGTGCGGCCATACTGGCGCTCTATGCCCCGCAACTTACGATCCCTGGCTTCGACAATGGGTTCGCCGATGTGTTCGACGATCTCCTGCGCCCCGAAAACGCGGAACTTACCGACGCCTTCCGGTATGGCGGGCCGCAAACTTTGGATGGCAAAGAACCGCTCTGTGGCGATTTCATTGCGTGGCGGCATCCTTCGTATGGAAACTACACGCCCGGAGAGCTGGCCTACGAATTTGTGACCGGTCACGACGGCTCCTATTCGCGAAATGTATACGACGCGCTCCCATGTCTCTTGTGGCTGCTAAGCAGCGACTCGAACTGGATGCCGAACGGCTTGCGCGAGACACTCACGCGGGGGTTTCGCCACCGGACGCATTGGTGGATTTCCAATCTCCCGTTGGAGGATGACGCGATCCAGCGTGCGTTATACGGACCCCGTTCAAGATTTGCGTATACGCGAAGCCTGAGGGTTGCCTTGCGCAATCAGATCGACGGCGCTCTTCACGAACTGTCGCTCGAAGACGGCCCCGACCAACTTGTCGCAAAATTCATAGAGGGCGGTTTCCTTGAGGGATACCACGAAGAACAAACGCGCATGCAGGAAGCACAAAAACGCAGCAATCGGTAATGCCGGTGTAAATTACGGCAGTGCCTCAGTTTGAAAAATAAGCAAATAAGTTCGCCATTCTTGAGGGTATAGGCATGTCTCGATTTGTGAGGATCACAGCGGTTGGAGGGGCAGAAATATGGATCAGCCCTGAACACGTTGCTCGGGTCTCCCCAGGTAACGGATTGGTGGCAATTTGCACATCGGACGGCAACGTGACTGTCACCAATCTTTCGCTGGACGAAGTGCTTAGGCTTCTATCGTAGCCGATTTCTTATGTGGCCCGTGTTTCTTCGGTGGGTTCGCCGCGTCCATGATAGCGCAAAGATGCTCCATCGACAGCAGTTCATCGGTTAAGGGCGGCGTTCCCAATCACTTCTGCCTTGCGCTTCTGTCTTTGGAGGCCTTTAGGCAAGGTCTCGCTCCCGCATGCAGTAGGGACACAGTCCCGTATCATCGTAGCGCGATCCCAGATCAGCCATGAACGCCTTCGCTTCACCCACTGTCTTGAATCCCGCTGCCGGATGGGCGGGCTTCCAGTACGTTGGGCCAGTTCCTTTGTCTTGGTTTTCCATTCCGCGACCGTCCCGGCAGAACTTGCAGTCGCCTGCATGAACTCGGGCGCGACGGCTTGGCGGGATCACCTTGACGAAATAGGCCATGAGCAGGGTCCGGGTCACTTTCCGACCCTATTCCCCGACCGAAAACCCCACAATCCCACTAAAATTCAAACTGAGACACTACCTAAATTACTATTGAACGAATGAAGAACATAGAGAGGCAGTTGCCTGCTGGTTACAGATGAACTCGCGCAGTCCGGACGCTATCTCGTTAGGTCGTGCGCCCACGCGGACGCCCACCCGGCAGCGATCTCGGGCGTTTTTCGCCCTTCTCCGGCTCGCGGAAGAACTCAAAAAGCGGCGCGTCCAAAACAGCGGCCAGCTTATCGAGAAAATCAACGGTTGCATTGCCACGCTTGTTTTCAAGCTCGCTGATATAGGCGCGATCTACTTCCGAATCCGCCGCCAACCGTTCCTGCGAAATCTCGCGTTCCGATCTCAGACGCCGGAGATTCCACGCAAGTAGCGCTCGCCCTTTCATATGAAGATGCGAGCATTTCAGCAGCTTTTAACCCACTGGCTATAGCCTACTGGTTGTTCTTAGGCTACGGTACGACGCCGGGTTAATTCCAAAAGAGGGGCGCCGATTTGGGCCTCAGCGAACTCTGCCAACTGCTGTGGGGTCACACGTCGGCTGTCAAACACTGTCGTTCGCAATTTCCGACTGCCTTTACATGACGGCCAAAGGTTCATCGTGGATTCGGCAAATCACCAACTCGTAGCACTGGAGAATTTGTGGAAGCGCAAGCGCGGCCAACGCTTCATGCCGTCCAGGGCCGATATCGTCGTCTCAGAACTCAAACCTTGGCTTGGTAATCTGGCGTTGATCGATCTAAACGAAATGGGCGATGGGACATTTCGGCTGTGCGGCACGAACTTGACCTCCAGATTCGGGATCGATGTCACCGGCTGTCGCGTAGCCGCTCTATCCGACGATCTAGTCGCAACGATCCTTTCGTTTATCGCGCGAGTCCGCGAGACGAAAGCCCCTGTCTGCAACGTCTATGCCCGAACGATGCACGGCATCCAAGTCACGTTTGACGACCTCGCCTTGCCGCTATCCAACGATGGCACCGTCATCGCAACGCTTCTCTTTGCCAGCTACCCGCGAAAGTGAAAATCGATGGTTGCTCAAACATCCCGCAAATCAGGTTTGGCCGTTCCATTGCCGAACGCGGATGGAACGCTTGAACTGGCAACCAAGATCGTCTCAGCCTATGTCAGCAACAATCCCATACCGGCCAGCGAACTCGCTGGGCTGATAAAAACGGTCCATGGCACACTAGGCGGGCTATCCGGTTCGCTCGCGTCGGCAACGGCCACCGGCCAAACGCCAGCCGTTCCCGTCCGCAAATCCATAACCCCGGAATTCATTGTCTGTCTCGAAGATGGCAAGAAGCTGAAAATGCTCAAGCGCTATCTGAGGTCGCGCTACAGTCTTTCACCGGAGGCCTATCGCACGAGATGGGCGTTGCCACCCGACTATCCTATGGTCGCGCCAAACTATGCCGCCCGGCGCTCGGAATTTGCGAAGAAAATTGGCTTGGGGCGCATTCCAATTGGCGCATTGCGAAGGAAAAAACGGTGATGTAACCGCTTATTGGGGCATACTCCCCCAACTTGTTGGCAGTCGGACGCATTACTCCGGTCTGTTAAGACGCCAATTCTGCATCGTTATCACGACAGGGTCCGCCATCAGAACCCCAGGCAATAAGCGCCAAGCGCTCATCGCATGTCCGATCCCGACAATAGTCAGCACCATTGATGTGGCGACCGTGAAAAATGGCGCCGGTCTGTCTGTCATCATCCGCGCATGACTTTGCGTCACAAGTGTCACGCCAAATATCCCTATTGCTCGGACAGACTGCGACTCTGGATCTGCACTTTCTCGATTAGAATGCCGTTCACGTTGCGTGTATCGGGATCACTGACCGCGACGAGGACCGTTCCGTCTTTCGCGCGCACGATGCCGACCGCGTCACAGTTTGTGAGCTTGCCGCACAACCGAGCGAATCCCATTACCCTCGAATCCGGACCGACTCTGACCGCATAGCTTGTCCCGACAAATTCGTTCGGCTTGTCGCATACGCCGAGCGATATGTATCCGCCTTCCGGCAACTCGACGGCGGAATAACCGGAGCAATCGTGCTCCTCGGGCGGCAGGAATATCGTGGCATTTGGGTCAGGGAATCCCAACTCATTGGTCTGAACAAACAGAAAGGCATTCTTCCCGCCGGTTTCTTTGGCGCCGGCAAGCTGACAACACGGACTGGCGCCGATCCAATTTACGACGAAATTCGCGCCACTTGCGCTGAGCGGCATTCCTGGGGCCAATCCTCGTGGTCCAAGTTCTACGACTAGCGCGCCTTTTTCGTAGTTTGCGAACGTTATTGTTGCGGCCGCCAGCACCATTGGCGCGCATGGTTTAGGTCTCAACATGCAGTCACGCTCCGCCATTTCGCGCTCACTGAACGCGCGCAATCCGTAGATTTCGAACGTTCCGCGCCCCGCCGACACCACTTCCGGCACGCGGGCGACGGTTTGTTGTGGGTTTACGTAGGCAATTATAACAGGCCCGCCGCCGACGACGGTGACGGCAACAAAAACCAAGCCGAAAGGATCGACGGTGATCGCACTGACTTTGTTGGGGCCTGTTGGCAGTGCAGGCGCGAAAGTGATTTTTCGCCGAACCTCACCCACCGCTGAGAGCTCCAGCACGAACGGCGTCCAGTTCTCTTTAGGTTGGTCGTTGGGCTCGTCATGCCCGCCGACAAACCAGCCGCCACCCGGTATCTCTCGAACAATATCGATGACCATGCGGTCTTTGGGCTCGCCTAAGGTGAAACTTTGTTGGCCGCCAGTGATCTGCCATCGTGCCGGATGATCTATGCTCCAATAGCCTGACTGGAACCACAACACGCTGCCATCATCAGCAAGGGCCGATTGCGGTTTGTAGAACGCTTTCGGAGGCGACAGCCTCCGCTGTGGTGTAACAATCAATTCGACCGGATAGAGCGGCTGAAGGTAAATCGACCGGCCAGCGCCGGGATCACCTTCAACAAACGGCTGTTGCGGGGGGTCGGTTTTTGTTTCGACTGCTGTAGCGACCTGAGCGAACAGCGTCGCGACATCTTGCCCTCGTACCGCCAACTGGCGGGACAGCTCTTCAGCATAGACGCTGTCGTCCTTTGCCGGCGTTCCCGGCGCGGTCGAAAACGAAATGTACAGCCTGCTATTGAAGGTCGTCGCATGACCCGCACCCAGTCCCGACGGCTTCTGTCCTTTGTTGTCAACCACGGCCTCTCGCCCGAAGCCTAGCGCACTCGACGTGCGACAGGCGTCGATAGCGAATACGATACTGGTCGGGTTCCACGCACTCAAAATCGCGATTACGCGAGACAGAGAATAAGCGCGACCTTCGATCGGGGCCTCGGGTTGGGGCTGGAACTCGACAGGTAGCAAGTAGGTGTCACCGCGCTCCGATATCGTGCCAGCATGGCCAGTATAGTAGAGAAAAATGGTTGCTACCTTGCGATCACCAACCCGGCGCCGAATGTCGTCGAGTGTCGCAACCAACGAATTTTCCGTGAAATCTTCGATCGGCACCACGATATCGAAGTTCACCGCCTTCAGCGCCGCTTCGACCTTATCGCCCGATTCCCGTGTGTGAATGGTTGCCGGAAGATGCTCATACCTCTGATTGGAAATAACTATCGCCACGCGCAGTCCACTGCTGCCGGTGACTCGATCAGATAGAGCCGACGATGACGGCGTGGCGGCAAGCGATAGAAACAGGAGCGCGGCAAACCAACCCATCGTCGCGTGGGCTTTCAGAACCGCTACACCAGACACGACGATTGCGCCCCCTATAATATTTAATTTATAAAGGACTCAGTCGGTATTCGCAACGCGCTCGACCCATTCTTGGTGGCAGAAGGCTGCATCAAGGTATACCGACGGTCGAAATTCCAGTTATGTGCGAACAGTGAATGGGAGGGCCATGTCGCGCGACGCATTCGACGAGAAGACACCGCTGAATACAGCGTTGCACGAGGCATGTGTCGGGCTGTTTATCGCGATCATGATCAGCGCGCTTATTTTCATCAGTCCGCTTGCCTATTTGGGCGGACAGTTGTCCCAGAAACTTCTCTTGGTTGCGGCACAACCCGGTGGCGCATTAGGCGATGCGCGCGAAACCGGTTCGCCGGCGGACCGTATCCGCGATTGGTACTTCGTCGATCTAGGACCGAATTTCTGCGGTGGTGAGTCAGGGAAGGCGGGTGATCCACCAGTAGCGCGCTGCCCGCCAGCTCTGCAGCGCACCGACCGCATCGCACTAGCAAATCTCGTCGCGAGCATCAGGAAGGCCGGACCGCGCGTTGTCGTTTTGGATATCGCCACGCCGCCGATTGACAACGAGGGGAATGCCGCACTTAAGACAGCGATCGAGGGACCGGGAGCGCCCCTGCTGCTTAGTTGGGCGCCGCAAGCCGACGAGGTAGCCGGATCGAATGAAAGCCAGATTGTTGCCCATCCAGACCGTTTCATCTGTGATCCATCAGAATGCGCAAAGTGGACTAACGCGCGCTACTTACCTGCATTGCGCGCCGTCACGGGGCCTTGGACCCTAAAGCTCGATCCGAGTTACATCGTCGAACTTGATACGGGCGAGGAATATCGTCGGTCAGGAATCGCTCTAGGCGCAGCTTTGGTCGCGGCGAGTCCACGCGGAAAGCCCTGGTCGTTGCTCGACCGCTTTGGAAGAGCGCAATCAATAGCAAGAGCTTCCGAAGATTGCCGCCTCAATACAGGCGAAACCTGCTTAGAACTCTACCGCAAGACAGATCGCGTCTTTTCATTCGCGCCGGTAGCGCCCGGTCGGGAGTCCGACACAGACGGCTATGGCAATTCCCGGGGTGTCGTATTTCATCATGCGACGCCTGATGCTGGCCCTACATATTTTTGGGGAATGTCCTTGACCAACGCGGTTGTCGTGATCGGTGACAGCCGCCAAGCTGCCGGCGACCGGACATGGTCGGCGGTGGGTCAGGTGAGCGGCGCGGAGCTCATCCTCAATGACATCCGCCAATACCTGCTTTCACCACCCTCACCCCCGGGAGGCGTCCTTTCTTATTTGACGGAAGAACTGCCTTTCTTCGCTGCCGGTTTCTTCGCTATTTTCATAGTTCATTGGCTAGTTGCCCGTCATTTTCGGGCCTCGGCACCTCCTCGCTTGTCCTCGATCTCAACATTAAGTCGGTCCCTGTTACGAACAAGTACGACTATGCTACTTGTGATCGCCGCGACTTCGGTTTCATTTGCGGCTTTACTTTGGGTGCGCCCTGTCGAACCCGGGAGCCTCCCCGACATCGTGACGCCCTTTTTTGCGATTGCGTTCGAGAGTATCTTTGAAGTGATGCATCGCTCGACATTGGCTGTCCATTCAGCTGTCGAATACGGGCTGGATCGGCTGCTCAGGGGGAAAATGCCCATATGAGAGCAGTTTCCCTATTCTTCATTGGCTTGCTCGCTGCACAGTCGTCGGCGGCAATAGCTGCGCCCGATTGTCCCTCGTATGCATGGGGCGCCAAAGTTGTCAGAACGCAGCCGATCGAGAAAACCACTGCCCCGGCTGTAATGACAATGTCGCGTGCAGCCATGCCAGGAGAAGGGGAATATCTGTGCGGTGGACGAATGTTCGTGAACCCGCGTGCGTCTGGCATGATTCTCACCATTGCCATTCGCGGTGGGGCTAGGCCGATCGTCAGGCCAGGCGAGCAACTGTTCATTCCGATGCCGGGGATGGTGACGATGGTCGGCAGCGCACAAGAGCTGTTCGAGCGAATGTTCGGCGTAGGCGGAACGGTTGTAAGAAGCGAGAAGAGTCAAACACTCGGACCGTCTGACGCTGTCGTCGCGACTGTCACGACAATCAATGCGATTCATTCGTGGGGTTTGTTTAACGTGTTCTGGCCGCGACCTGCAGACTACCATGGTGCCTGGACCGTCTACATCACAAGCAAGTCCGGCACGGTGAAGGTGTCTACCATCTCGCGCAATTTCGTGAGCATCGATCTCGAACAGCAATGTCCGAAACAATGTACATTGGCGGTTACAGGCAGTCCCGCTTCCACGTCCTTGTTCTTCCACATTCGTACCGCGCAAGAAACCGAAGCACCGTTTCCGACATGGCTCGATAGACTCGATGACCGCGATGACCAGCGGGCGCTTCTCGGCGGCTGGCTACTTCTGCAACCCGACCCGTCATGGCGCGACCAGGGGAGGTCGCTTCTGTGGCAATCAACCTGCAACTACCCTGCTGTTGGGCGTGCCTTCTCCAATGTCGACGCTTTATCCGGGAACGATGCGTGTGGTTTGAAAGCAACCATCTTTTTATCATTGCAGCCTGGACAACGCGCTCCTGTCGATGATGACTAAAGCTTAAGCGAATCCTTCCTTCGGGTTCAGCGAGTTGGTTTGGCATCTCGCGCCTCGCGCAAGGTAGCTATTGACGGAGAACCCGTCGCGGTTACCGTTGTCGGAATGCGTCGAGCGGCTTAGCGTTGCTGCGCCTATTTTCATGGAACGGAGCTAATATGTCCGTTGGTGTTTTTGTCCATTGGCGAGGCTTGGCCGACGACACCGACGACGGCTGGGATCAGCTTAGATGTTTGTACGCATACTGGGCGCATAACGGTGAACTGCTCTACATCGGAAAAGCCTGGGGGAAAACAGTTCGCGAGCGGTGGCGTCGCGAGGCTAAGGCCCATTTCTGGAGCGACCTGGAACGCGACCGAAGGCTTTTCGAGCATGGCGTTACAGTCGGCACAATTGGTCTGATGCGCAACGAGCGCCTGACAGAGCAGCTTTTATCGGACGTTGAAAGTTTGCTCATCAATCGGACCCAGCCCTGGGGCAACATTCAGTGCCAAATCAGCCGAATTGTTCGACCGGGCTTGATAGTGAATTGTCGCGGTGATTGGTCCGAACGGCGATGCGTGTTTCGCGACGCGGCATAGAACATGCTCGAACAGTGTGAGGCAGCCCTTTGGGCAAAACTACAAGAGCCAAAAAATCTGTGGCACCGAACTTCGGTGCAGTCCTTGGAACGCATTGTCCAGGACAGAAATATCTTTCCAAACTCCGGCCAGTTTGGCGTGACCTATCCCCAATCAAAAAATAGCTACGCATTCCGGCTACCCGCCGTAGCGATATTTGATTTCGATCCATCCCAAATCAAAGAGTTCATGCAGCTTTCGTCTAACTGGGAATCGGTTTTGCTGGGGAAGCTTCCGGGCGTGGTGATTGGCATCGACCGTGAATTACTTGATCCGGGAAAGCTTTTGTTGCCTCGGGAGATTGCCAACAAGGACGAAAGATTATCCGTCTTGGGGATTACGCAGGGCCTGACGATAATTCCTAGCGTCGAAGCTTTGTATGCCGGTCCAATTCCCGTCAACACCTTCACGAGTTACGTACTTGTTGGAAGTAAGGACGCTGGCGGTCTGCGCTGGCACTGTGAAGCGCCAGGTTCCGAGGGACTTCGTGCATTGCTAGATTGCGCGTCGGCGTGGCAATTGGAAGTCGATCACCAGAGGGCGGCGCGTCACGCCAAAAATGATTTCACCCTTGCCGAAATAGTGGATGCCTCGTTCAAGACGTGACTGGACATCACAGAGGCCACTTTTGGCACGGGGCTGAAGTGCCCGCGTAGGCTGATTGTCGATGAAATCGCGGTTCGGTTGCGTGCAGCACGCCTGGATCAAGCGCCTTTTCCGAAATCCGAATTCTAATTCACTATATGGCGAAACGGCGCTAATATTGATCGTTGAAGGTCGGTGAAGCAGTGGTATCCATTTTCCAAAAACTAGTTCGCAAAGGCAGCCGCCGCCGGCGGCGTCCTGATGGGAAGGTGTCCGGCATCATCGATGCCGGCATCCGGCTGCTGGCGCGGAAAGACTACGAAGTCATTTCAATTGCGAGGATAGCGCGAGAGGCGGGCTGCTCCGTCGGTGCGTTCTATGCCCGGTTTCCCGAGAAGAATTCCTATCTCTACCATCTCATCGCCTCTGCATATCGCACCTTGGCGCACCGTGCCGAGACGGAGTTGGAAGCCATGCCAACGAGCCACCTGTCCCTGCCCTCTCTCGTAAGGCTTATTGTCGAGCATGTTGTGAACTCGCTGACGGACGCACGGGCGGCAGGCGTTGTCCGGGCGACGATTAAGCTCTCCACCGTCAGGCCAATCACGATCGAGCTATTCGAGGACTATCGAAAGGAAGTGACGCGGTTGGCGATCGCGGTTCTTGCACCCCGCATCCACGGCAACTCAACCGGGCCCATACGGCTGGGTATGCAGATAGTCTTTGCCACCGTCACCGATGCCGTCTTGCAACCTCGTCCTGGCCCGATGGTGGCGGGCACAAAGCGCATGAAAGACGCCCTGACCCAATTCATGCTCGGATATCTCGGCGTTTCCAAAACCCGCAGCTGGGCCGGTAAGGAAGCAGAGGGAGAGGACGAGGCCGAAACGATCTCGGAACCCGATGACACCGATCAGGACGACGCGGCGAACGACGCCAATGCGGTATTCGACCCGGACCTCCGCACCTTTCGCAAATCGCGGGGGGCGGTGAAGCAGCCGCCAGCATCGAAGCGCAGGAAGTCCAAGAGCGATGCCACCCCGCCCGCGCCGCCTGTTGTAAAGCCCCCCAATGCACCAAAGGGGCCGCCCGATCCGCACAAGCCGAAGCGCAGGCATCGGATTATCTAGCAAGACGCTTCCTATTATTCCAAATCGTTTCGTCGCAACTCGGCAAGCAAGCCAAGCCGCTGCGCCGCTCCATAAATGTTCGTTGCTTCGTCGGTAACGGCACGAGGCAACGTCTGACGCCGCATCTTGCTCATGCACTCGGATGGCAACCGATCATGCGTCATCACAAACTTGTTCCACTGTTCCGCGACATGTTCTCGTGTCCATTTGGTCTGGCGTGTGGCGCGTCCGTTGCGCGCGATTTCCACGATGCCGAGCCGCTGCGCGGCCCCATAGATTTTCGCACCCTCTGCAACAATAGCGCGGGGCAGCGCCTTAGCGCGTTGCCTTCCCCTGCATTGCGACGGCGTGACGCCGTGTTCCATTTCAAACGCCCGCCATGCGGCGACAATGCTCTCTGTCGTCCATTTTGTCGTGCTGGCACTGGCTTGGCCTAGCAGTTCACGCATTGCGCGCGTTCCGCCAAACCAGCGGGTGACGTACACCGCGAGAGAGTTGTACGTCGGCCCGGGCCGCTCGGAATGCTTGCCGCGCTTGCGCAGCCAACTATCCGCAGGAAATATTCCATCGGGCATTTGCGCAGCCAGCGCGCGACAAGCGGCAAGCAGTTCGGTCTTGCTCGCATAGAGCGATGGTTCAACTGCCTCGGCGCACGGTTTGGAAATCGCGTCCTTTGTGCCTCGACCGATGAACGGTTCCAATATCTCGGCCAGACGCCTACGCGAAAGACAGTCCTTGTATGAGATACCGAGAAAGTTGGGCCGGTCGTGCTGCCAAGCCTCTTTGAGCGCCCTGGTTCTAGCGTATCGGCCACCCGACATTGGGCTCAAAGAATCGCCCCAGACTTCCACGTCGATCCATCCGCCGTCCTTGGCGCGGAAATGAAGATCGTAGCGCGCCCACTTGCGCCCCGGACTTTTGCTCATAGTCGGCGGGGTATCGCTCGCCGCGCTTATGTTCGACGCCGCGCTCATACAGAAAATCCGATAGCAACGCCTCCGGCTGGCTCAGCCAACGCATGCCGTTGGCCGACTGACAGAAGGTCCGCGAGGGCGGCAAATCGACCGCGACGCGCAAGTCCTCCCAAACCTTGCCCGCGCTATGAACGGTACTTGTCAGAGAGGCGAGTCCGTTTCGGCGGCACCATTCGACAGTCGGCAGATCGCCATGCGCGGCCACCAATTCCCGAGCCTTTGCGACCGCCGCGTCCCACGACCAAGCGGGTTTTGTATTGCCGCGATAGGCGCGGTGGGCGCGCTTCCAGGTGGAGTATTCTTCGGCCAGGCCGAGCCGGTCCAGGAGGGCGGCCTGCCCGATGCCAGCCCCCAGCAGGCGTTGATAGAGATTGAAGCGCTGCCGCTCCAGAAACGGGGTCGCCAGTGCCGCAATGCCGTGGCGGCAATAGAGCGCGCGCACCACGTCCAGAAGCGCCTCTGCGTTCGCATATGGCCCCGGACTGAGGTGGGAATAGCTCCCGGCTGCTGATTCGGCGGTAGTCACGTCCGCGCCTCCAAAGGAGGCGCAAGCATCGACCAAAACTCCTTAAAGAGGTCTATAAATCACCTTATAAGGTTTATTACTACCCTCTTAGTGGCAGGACAAATCACCCCTGCCGATGCTCGCGGCCATGATTACGCCGCGACAAATCCGGGCTGCGCGCGCCCTGCTGGACTGGTCCCAGCAGGACTTGGCGGACAAGGCTATTGTTTCGCTGAATGCGCTTGCCCGCCTAGAACGGGGCACGGTCGATCCGCGCGCCAGTACCCTATCGGCGGTCGAGAAAGCACTGATGCGGGCCGGGATCGAATTCATCCCCGAAGGCGATAGAGGTGAAGGCGTCAGGCTGGCCGCGCCGGAGTCGTCACGCCGCACTGTGCCGAAAGCGGCTTCCAGGAAACGGGCAATACCCCGTCGCGTCCGGTGAGGATATGCGCGCGCGTATAGACACCGGCGATGGGCGTCCAGACGCGCTATTGGACGACGCATATACCGCTGTATTTTTCGCCGCGCTTGAACGGCAATTCCACCTCGAAACCGCCAATGCCGATAATCGCAAGGCACTCAGAAATATCGGGCGGCACTATCTAATTCTTCGAAGCAAGGAGGATGACCGAAAAATGCGACAGGAATTGCGCAAGGAAAATGCGCGACTGGCAAAGAAAACCAATAAATTCCTGCAAATCCTGCGGGCCGCCCGGCAGGACGGCCAGCAGGACGATATTGCATTCGGCCTTCACATGACGGCGCTCCGGCTGGACGCGGCGATGCCTGCCACCATTTTTCCCGAGCTAAGCGAACATGAACAGCGCCAAAGCGGCGAGCCTTATTTTTTGGAATTAATTCGATTATTGGAATTACTCGAAAAATCAGCTTTGGAGCAGGTAAGTCATATCCGGGAGCGTCGGGGGCCTAAAATCAATTTCGGCCTGGAATATCTGGTACGCCATGTAGCCAGTTTATTCCTGACGACGCTAAATCGGCCATTTACCGTCGATCACCACAAACCGGTTGCCGCAAGTGAGGCGTTTGATTTTGTCGCTGCCCTTATTGCGCCACTGGACGACGTTTCCGACACCGAAATTATGACGGCAATTCGCGCGGAGCAGAGTGCCCGCCGCAAATTGAATACAAAGGCTGGGTAGCGAATATTCCGACGGCCAATTCATTGGATATCGCGAAATAGCGTCCCACAATTACGCGCTGCACTCACAAGATTCGGACCTCGGTTGGCATGGTAAATGTCGTGACCGGAAATGCGTGTGTGCGGCAAGGCCGCAAGCCAAGCTTTCGGCATGCACGGTTCGGTCAAAAGAACGAAACTTGTTGGCAAGCGCGACGGTACGCCCGCCCCGTGCGGACGCTCGCCGTTGCGGGCAAACGTGCTGATATCAAAGGATTCACCGGTCACGCAGATTGAGATTGAAGTGATTGCCGCGCTGTTGGACGATTGGGATGGGATCGAGCCCAGCGCTCAAGAGGATCACTCCAAATGACCAAACGTGTCGCTGTTTATGCGCGGGTGTCCACAACGCGACAGGCGGACAACGATATTTCGATCCCGGATCAATTGGCGCACGCCAAGCGTTTTTGCGCGACAAAGGGCTGGTCCCTTTTCTCGGAATATGTCGATGCGGGTGCCAGCGCGCGGGACGACAAGCGCCCTCAATTTCAGCGCATGATGGAAGCGGTCTGTGTGGACCCCTCGCCGGTTGACGTAGTTTTGATTCACAGCCAGTCGCGATTTTTCCGGGACGTTGCCGGTTATTCCTTCTGGAAACGCAAGCTGGAAAAATACGGCGTGGCTGTCGTTTCGATGACGCAGGATTTTGGCGAAGGATCGAGTGCCAATTTTGCCGAAACGGTTCTGGCGGCTGCGGATCAATACAGCAGCGAAGAAACTGCCAAGCACGTCACGCGGACCATGCTGGAAAATGCCCGACAGGGATTTTGGAACGGCTCGCAGGCGCCATTCGGCTATCGCACCGTCGAGGCCGAAAAGCGCGGCCAGAAAATCAAGAAGCGTCTGGAAATCGAGGAACGGGAAGCCGCCACCGTGCGGCAGATATTCGGGCTGTTTCTCAAGGGCGATGGCACCAAGGGGCCGATGGGCGTCAAGGACATAACGTCCTGGATGAATCGCAGCGGATTCCGCAATCGCAACGGCAATCCATATTATGTGAGCATTGTACACGCCATCCTGACGCGCGATGCCTATTCCGGCGTCTATTACTACAACACCCATGACAGCCGCACGCGCCGGGCGCGGCCCAAGGACGAATGGATTGCGGTCGCAGTGCCGCAAATAATCCCGGCCAAGGACTTCAAGCGCGTCCAGGCGCTCTTGCATTCCCGCCGTCCCGCCATGACGGCCCCCCGAACCTCAAACAGCGAAGTTCTGCTGACCGGCCTTGCCCGCTGCGATAGCTGCGGCAGTCCGATGATGATGCGTACCGGCAAAGGCATGGGCGGCACCTATCGCTACTACGCCTGTTCCGCCAATCGGCTCAAAGGTGCCTCTACCTGCAAACGGCCCATAGCCGTGCGGGAGGACGAATTGAACGCGCTCGTACTAGGCGCATTGGCGGACCGGCTTTTGACGCCCGAACGCCTGCCCGGCCTGATTCGGGAAGCCCTGGGCCACCGGCACAAGACGGCGACACAAAATCGCGTGCGAAAATCCGCCCTGGAAAAGCAGGTCAGGGAAACATCGGGCAAAATCGACCGCCTGATCGCAGCCGTTGCGGACGGCTCGCTCCCGGACATGAAGCCGGTTCGCGCCCAAATCGATGAATTGACGCGTCACCGGGACGAGGGCGCGCATTTGCTGGCGGCTCTGGATTCCGAGCTTCCCCAACTGCGCCAGACGCTTTCCAAGCAGCAGGCGGTGTCCATCGCCGGAAATCTCAAGCGCAAGCTGCTAGACGCGCCCGGGCCGCTACAGAAACGCTACGTTCATGGGCTGGTTACGGAAATCGTCGTCAATTCCGAAACGGTGACAATCTCCGGGCAACCGCTGGCGCTGGCCGCCGCAGTCGCTTCCCCGGACAAGCTGGGGGAAGTTCGCAGTTTTGAACGGGAATGGCGCACCCGGCAGGATTCGAACCTGCGACCTTCGCCTTCGGAGGGCGGCACTCTATCCAGCTGAGCTACGGGTGCGTGGCAGCGTCTATAGCCCATCGCACCTGGGGCGGGCAAACGGCCGGCGTTTCACCGGCCAAGATAGGGAATAAAGATCATCGCGCCGAGCGCGGCAGCGCCGATGGCGGCGATCAGGACAGCGCCGGCGGCGATATCTTTGGAGATCTTCACCGAGGCATGGAAGTCCGGCGAGACGACGTCGCACAGATGCTCCAAGGCGGTGTTCACCGCTTCCGACACCCAGACCAGGACAATGGCAACGGCCAGCCAGCGCCAATCGGCTGCGCTGATCTTCAGCCCGACTCCCGCCGCGATGACTACGCCGGTCGCCGCCAGGTGGAGCCAGGCGTTGTGCTGCGTGCGCAGCATGAAGCCGATGCCGGCAAGCGCGAAGCGCAGGCTGCGCAGCCGTCCCAGAACGGTGAAGGCCGGCTTGGCGGGTTCGCGCATCTGCATCTTCAGCCGAGCGCAGCAAGCGCCGCGCTCACCACCTCGTTGGCGTGTCCCCAGACCAGGCGCTTCCACGCGGCCGTGTCGGGATAGAAGGCGTCGCGCAGCTCCAGGCGGATGGCCTCGGCGGCTTTGTGCTTGTGGCGGCCCGGCGCGAAGCAGTGCAGCCAATTGTCCTTGCGCAGCGCGTTGAACACGGTCCGCGTGTCGCGGGTACCGACTTCCAGCGCGGCGAAAGTGAGTTCGACGCCCTTCAGCCATTTGGCCACGGCCCTGTCGATGGTGCCGGAGAGCGGCGCGGAGACCGACTCGCCGGCCTCGCTCGAGGCGACGCGCGCGCCCCACATCGCCAAGGCGCGTTTGTACGGCGCGCTGCCCGGCAGATCCTCGGTGATCACTTCGCCGGCGCCGAACGCGCCAAGGCCGGTGTGGAAGTCGATCACGGTCAGCTTTTTCACGGTCCTAAGATTCTCCGCGAAGACGTCCTTGAGCATCTTCAGCGACCAGCTTTCGCGCGCGCCGCCGTAATAGACGCCGTGCGGATATTTGTACTGGCCCTTGGACACTGCCTCCTGCAGCGCGAAGGCGCCATGCGCTTTCAGATATTCGATCAGTTCCGCGTTCGCGCGCGTCATCGCTTCGTCGGATATGTCGCGTGGCGAGATCGCGGCGGCGAGCAGATCGTAGGGATCGTTCCGCGGCGGGTCGGCGAAGTCGACGCTGTTGCGGTTGATGTCGGCATTGTCCTCGTTGACGCGCCGGTCCCAGGAGAACCCATACGGATTAAGCGCGTGCAGCAGCACGATCTTGGCGCCCCTGGGAACGCGCGTGGCGAGCCCTTCGCGCATCAGTCCGGTCTGCACGCCGGAGCCGAAATAGCCTTCGACGCCATGTGTGGCGGAGATCAAAAGCAGCGCCGTCCTGGCGTCGCGCGGGCCGATCACGGCGGTGTCCAGGAACAGCGGCTTGCCGTCACGGCCCTTCACGGCGGGATGGACGCGGGCGACGATGTCGCTGCCGGCTTGCTCGCAGGCGGTGATGAAATCGTGGCGGCCCTGGCGATAGTCGACGGGAAAATGCTCTGCGGGATCGGTGCTCATGACCTATAGTCTAGCGAAGCCGGTGGATTTTTCGAATGTCACTCTTTGGCGCATTGGACGAATTGCGGTCGCGGCCGATTGGCGATGCCGCCGCGATGCGCCGCGCCAAGGCGGGTTATCGCCAGGGCCCAATCCAACGCTCCAATACCTATTACCTGGAAGAGATGGTGGACGTCCGCGATCTTGGGGTTGCGGGCGAGAATTACTACCACTCCCCGCGTAATCCGCCCTATTGGCGGCGCATCGGCGGTGCCATTCCCGATCTGCTGCTGCGCAATTCCGTCGGCGAGAAATTGGCGCGCATCAACGCCCGGCTGGGCGAGGCCGGGCTCGAACTCTTCGTGTTCGATGCCTGGCGGCCGAAAGAGGTCCAGGCCTATTTCCACGACGTCTGGATGCCGGCGGAGCTCAAACGGCGGCAACCGGGCTTGCGCGGCGCCGCCCTGACGGAGGAAGTCGAACGCTACTGGGCGGCGCCGAGCAGCGATGAGACCTCGCCTGCGCCGCATGCGACGGGCGCGGCGGTCGATCTGACGATCCGCTGGGTCGGCAGCGATCCGCTCTGGATGGGCTCGATCTTCGACGATGCGACGGAGCTGGCGCATCGCGACCGCTTCGAGACGTTGCGCGACGATACGATGTCGTTCTCCGACGAGGAAGCGCGCGCCAACCGGCGGCTGCTTCATTGGGTCATGGCCGAAGAAGACTTCGCCGGCCATCCGGACGAGTGGTGGCACTTCTCCTGGGGCGATCAGATGTGGGCCGCGCTGACCGGCGCCCATGCCGCGCATTATGGCTTGGCCGTCCCTAACGCAGGATCGGCCTGAATGCGCCGTCCCAATTCTCGCCGAGCGGGTTGTCCTGGAAATAGGCGATGCGCGCCAGATGCAGATCGTAAAGCTTCTGGCTGGCGCCGGAGAGCTTGCGGCATTGCTCGATCAGCTCGCGTGCCTTGTCCCATTGCTGGGTGCGCAACGACTGGAAGATGTGATCGTGAAAGCTCAGGAGGGCGCGGAATTTCGGGGACGCGCGCATCACCGGGCTGCCGAGCATGGCGTAGAGCTTGACCGGTTCGTCATGCGCGCCGGCCGCGATGTAGTCGACTTCGAGAAAGGCAAAGCCGCGCTCGGCGCTTTTGCGCGTGTCCTCGGCGACGATGACGGCGGGGCCGTACTGGGCCGACAATTCCTGCACGCGCTCCGCCACGACGGCGCAGTCGCCGGTCACCGAATAGGCGGTGCGGCCATGTGCGGAAAAGCCGCCGGCGATCGCCTGGCCGGAGGAAATGCCGATGCCGATCGCCACCGGCGCGAAGGCAACGCCGTCATTGCGCCGCTCATGGGTGATGACTTCGTTGCTGCGGGCGATGGTCTCCATCATCGCGTTGGCTGCCTCGCAGGCATGAATGGCGTGTTCGGGATCGTCGAGCGGCGCGTTCCAGAAGGCGGAAAAGCCGTCCGCCGTCAACCGGTCGAGCGTGCCGCCGCGCGCCAGCGCCACATCCATCAGCGGTACCAGCACGCGCTGCATCAGCCGTGTGAAGGCGGCCGGATCGTCCTTGAAGGATTCGGCAAGGCTGCTGAACTCGCGCACGCCGCAATGCAGATAGGTGACGGTGCGGCTGACGCCGTCGAGCTTCAGGAGTTCGGGCCGGCGCGCGATCTGTTCGATGACATTGGGGGGAAGCGACTCGGCGAAAGCGGCGCGGACGCGGGCGCGCGCCGCGCGCACGCTGGCCACACGCACGATGGCGGCGGCGAAGAAGATCAGCGCCAGGGCGAGGCTTGGCCCCAAGGCATCGAACAGGACCCGGTCCGCCGCATAAAGCCGCCACGACGCGAACAGCGCGCCGCCGATGCTGAGCGCGGTGAAAAGGCCAGACCACAGCACGCCGAAGCGCGCGAAGATGATGATCGCGGCGATGCCGAAGATCGCCAGGCAGATCAGTTCGGCCTCGATGGCGGAGGCGGGGCGGCGCAGCGGCGTCCCGGTCAGGATGTTTTCGAACGCCTCGGCATAGACCGCGGCAACGCTGCGCGGTCCCCCGGGGGTTGCGATCGTATCGCCGGGCGGGGCGAGGATGACGATGGCATTGGCGAGGCGCCCGGCCGCCAGGCGGCCGTCGTCCAGCGCCGCGGCGGAAACGCCACGCGGCGCGTCCGGCGCGGCATAGGCGATCCAGATCGAACCGTCGGGCGAGGTCGGCACTTCGATGTTCTGCACTTCGACCGAGGCGATGCCCGGCTGCGCGCCGACGAGGCCGCTGTCGCCCTCGTCGCTGCGCAAATCCAGGTGCCGTTTGTTCTGGATGACGCGCAACATTTCGGCGGCGAGCGACGGCACGGCGGCGCCGTTCAGGCGAAAGGCGAGCGGCATGCGCCGCAATTCGCCATCGGCGTCGAACAGCAGATTCAGTGCGCCGCTGCCCAGGCTGCTGCGTTCGACCGCGGCAATGGCGCCCTCGGCGGTCGCGAAATTGGCGACATGGCCGAAAGGATTCTTGCTGCCGATGAAGCGCAAGGGGCTGCGGATTTGCGGCGCGCGCGCGGTGTCATTGGCGCCCAGGGTGAAACCGGTGACGGCCGCCAGCTGGGACATGGCGGCGGTCAGGCCATCGTCCGGCGATGTCATCTGCGTCAGCGCGCTGCGAACCGCGTCGCCTTGCGGCCCCTCCGGCACTTGCGCCAGCAGATTGCGCGGCGATGCCGGATCGGCGGTGTCGAGCGGAAACGCGAACACCGCCATGGCGGCGCCCTGCGCCTTCAATTCGCGCGTCAGCCTGGCCAGCACCGCATGCGGCCACGGCCATTTGCCGAAGCGCTTCAGGCCGGCCGCGTCGGCATCCAGCGTGCGCACGGAAAATCCGGCATGCTTGAGTGTGTCCTGATAGGGACGCGGCAGGCTGCGCTGATAGGAATCGAACAGGACGCCGCGCAACCGCGTCGCCACCGTCCCGGCATCGTTGCCGAGCAGAAACAGCATCGCCGCAAGCATGATGCCGGGAAACGCCCAGATGGCGATCGGTCTGCCCTGAAAGCTCATGGACGATCCATTGCGGCGATGACAAATCCTAGCATGTGTCATCGCGGAAGATGCTCCGCTCCGCAACCGCGTCCACGCCGCGGCGCGCCACATGGGGGATTTCCCTTAGATGCCGCGCGGCACGGGTCGTCGGCCCGCGCCCGTTTCGCCCGCCACCGCTGCTTCGTCATTGCCAGCGGTACGTAACTATTTGAATATATTATACTTCTACGGAGAAGTATTTTCTTGACGGGTCCGTCATTTTCCCTTGCTCTGGGAATTTACCGGCGTATCCTGCCCGCCAGGCTCGAAAGCGGGCGCGTGAGAGGGAATTTGCACATGGACAACATCACCAAGGATCCGGCCTACAACGCGGTCGATCCGGCGGATTTTCCGGCGATGCTGAATCCGGCGCGCTATGGCGAACGCTCCACCGCCTTCGACAAGATCATCAGCGCGACCCACGACCATTTCTGGGATCCGCTGGACAAGAAATATATCGACTTCTCTTTGCCGTTCGACATGACCAAGGAATATCTGGTCAATCCGGCGCTCAATGGCGATCTCAAGACGGCCATCGGCGACAAGCTCGACGAAGGTCAGAAGATCAAGCTCGCCAATCTCGACACGCTGTGGACGATGTCGGCGATCCTGCATGGCGAGCAGGGCGCGCTGTCGCTGTCGGCGTCGCTGTGCCACATCCTGCGCGATCCCGGGGCCCAGGAATACGCCGCCAACCAGACGCGCGAAGAGGCTCGCCACGTCACCGGCTTTTCGAAATACGTCCAGGCCCGCTGGGGCAAGCCGGCGCAAGTCGGCCCGGCGCTGGGCAATCTGCTCAACGAACTCGTGTCCTCGCCGCTGGTGTGGAAAAAGCTGGTCGGCATGCAGATGCTGATCGAAGGCCTCGCCATGGGCGCCTTCGCCTCGCTCTACAAGGAGGCGCGCGATCCTCTGCTGCGCCATCTGTGCCAGCTCGTCATGACCGACGAGGCCTTCCACCACAAATTCGGAAAAATCTGGGCCGACCGCACCATTCCGTTCCTAGCCAAGGAAGAGCACGAACAGATCGAGGATTGGGCGGCGCAGGTGTTCCAGATCCTGCTCTTCAATCTGGGCTCGCCGGACCAGAAGAGCTGGATCTACGAAGCCGTCGGCCTCGACCCCGCCTGGTGCCAGCAGGCCTTCATGGAAGCCATCACCGACGCCGCCATCCGCGAGGACATGCAGGAGGCGACCAACATCTTCCGCGTCCTCATCAAGACACTGCTCAAGGCCGGCATCATCACCGACCGCACCAAAGGCGTGTATGCGGCCTATATCGATATGGCCGAGCTCTACGCCGAAGGCGACCGCATGGTCGGCGACGACATCGCCGAGGAAGGCATCAAATACCTGATCAAGCTGAACGGCGGAAAGATGATCCTGCCGTCGCAGACCCTGGCCGCGGCTGAATAAGAACTACGAAGACGGTCGTCTTCAAGAAAGGGCGGCCCGGGCGGATTTGCGTCTTCGGGCAAAGCCAAGGCCTGACAGCGCCAGGCCGATGACGAGGCAAAGCCAGCCGAACATATCGCCGATCCGGTCATAGAGCGTGTTGCCGCCGCGCCGATCCAGAGGCAGATCGCCGACCAGCGTCTTGAAATCCGGCCCGCCGGTAGCCGCCATCGCCATCACCCTTCCGTAGCGATCGTTCAATGTCAGCAGGCCGTTGCGCGCGGAGCGCGCCATCGGCACGCCGTTCTCGATCGAGCGCAATATCGCGACGCGCGCATGGGACGATCCGTCCGCAACGAAATCCCAGGCCGGCACGGCGAGCAGCGCGGGACGAGTCGCAGCCATGTCGCTGCGGATCATCGCCTGGAAATCCATGTCCTTGCAGATTTCGAGGCCGATGCCATTGGCCAGCGCCAGCGGTCCGGGCCCGATCGTGTAGATCGTCTCGAGCCCGGGAACCAGCTTGCGCTTGGTGTAGATGCCCGGCTCGCCGCCGATGGGCGAGAACGCCCACGACACGTTGTACGAGCCATGCGCATCGCGCGCGTCGAACCCGGCCACCAGCGTCGCGCCGCTATCGTGCGCAGCACCGGACAGTTTTGCTTTCAGCGCCGGCTGCCACGCGGCTTGCGCGATCGCGAGCTTTTCCGGCAGCACGATCAGCTTGATGCCCCTGCCTTTCAGTGCGCCGATCGCGCGTACATAGGCGTCGACCGTGTCGGCCGTGTCCTTCTCGTTGTTGCTCTCGGCGGCACTCTGCATCGCGTCGGTATCGATCAGGGCGACGCGCAGGGTCTCGGTTGGCGCCGACATGCGCGCGTAGCCGAACGCGGCGTTCACCGCGAACACCGCCAGCGCCACGGCTGCCGGGAGAATCGTGCGCCGGCGCAGCGAGAGCGCCAGCCCGGCTGAAACCAAACCCAGCAGGAAGGTGATGCCCCACACGCCAACCAGCGAGGCACTCTGCGCCAGCACCGGCATGAACACTTCGGCCGTCGCCGGCGTCGATACCGACCCGCCGCCGGAATTGAAGGAAATCAAAAAATCAAATGCGGTCCACAGCGCCGCGAACGCCAGCACGCCGGCCAGCGGCGTCACGGTGCGCGCGACCAGACGTCCGCCCATGACCGCGATCGCAAACAGCAGCGACGGCACGGTCAGGCCAAGCACCAGCACGACAGTCGGCAGAATGCCGGCATAGGCTTCCAGAACATTGGCGGAGCCCAGCGCATAGCCCGCCCAGGCCGCGAGCAACGCCTGCCAACCTTTGGTATCGCCGAACGCAAACCACAACACCGGAATGGGCGCGAGCCAGGCCAGCCACCATTGCTCGCCGAGCCCGATGGAAAAAAAGAACCCGACCGCGGTCAGTGCGGCGCAAACAATCGCGATCATCGTTTCTCCGGGCTATTGCCGGCGCGGAAACTAGCCGAGGCGCGGCACGATTTCCTGACCGCGCTTGCTCCTGCCGGCACGATTTCCGATTGACAAAACAACGCCCATTCGTCATGAATGAATGTTCATTCATATGTTTATCATCGATGTCTGCTGCACAAGCAACTGATCTAAAAGAGATATCTTCACCAGACGACAAGCGCGCCCGGCTGCTGGCCGCCGCGCTCGAACTGTTCGAGACGCGCGGCTTCGACGGGGTGGCGGTGCCGGAGATCGCGGCCAAAGCCGGGGTGGCGACCGGCACGATCTACCGCTATTTCACGACCAAGGAGGCGCTGGTCAACGCGCTCTACCGGTATTGGAAGGCGGTCTACAACGCCATCGTTCTGGCGCCCCTGCCGCAAGGTCTCGAAACGCGCGACCAGTTCACGACCTATTGGCAGCGCATGATGCAGTTCGCGCAAAACCATCCGCGTGCCACGCGCTTTATGGATCTGCACCATCACGCGCCTTACCTGGATGCCGGCTCGATCGCCGCCGGCGGCACCTACCGCGAAGTCGCCGAAGCGTTCATCGGCCGGGCGCGCGACAGCGGCGCCATCCGCGACATCGATCCCATTTTGGTCGTCGCCCTGATGTGGGGCGCGGCTGTCGGACTGACGAAATTCGCCGGCCAGGGCGCGCTCACATGCGACGCAGCCACCGCCATCGCCATGGAAGAGGCGCTGTGGCGCGCCATCGCAAACGACTGAGAAGGAGAATTCATCATGGCTCGCAAACGCAAGGGTGAAGGACAGACCGCGCTCGTCACCGGCGCCAGCATGGGCATCGGCGTCGACCTCGCCGAATGTTTCGCCAAGGACGGCTATGATCTCATCCTGACGGCGCGATCCGAGACCGCGCTCAAAGAGGTCGCCGACCGCCTCGCCGCCAAGCACAAGATCAAGGCGACGGCGATCGCTACCGATCTGGGTGCGCCCGGCGCCGGCGAAAAACTCTCAGGTGAAATCACGACGCGCGGCCTTACCGTCGATGCCCTGGTCAACAACGCCGGCTACGGCATCGCCGGCGCCTTCAACGGCTCGGAGCGCGCCGGCCAACTCGGCATGATCGATCTCAACGACCGCGCCCTGGTGGAGCTGACGCATATCTACTGGCCGCGCATGCTGGCCAACCGGCGCGGCGGCGTGCTGAACGTGGCCTCGACGGCCTCGTTCCAGCCCGGCCCGCTGATGGCGATCTACTATGCCTCCAAGGCGTTCGTGCTGTCGTTCTCCGAAGCCCTGTGGAAGGAAGCTGAGGGCTCCGGCGTGCTTGTCAGCTGCCTTTGTCCGGGCCCAACCGTCAGCCAATTCCGTGAGCGCGCTGGCACCGGCAAGACACGTCTATCGCGCAATGGCGCACCGATGAGTTCGGCCAAAGTGGCGCAGCTGGGCTACCGCGCCTGGACCCGCAACCGCCGCGTCATGGTCACCGGTGCCCGCAACGCCTTTCTCGCCACCCTGGCTCCGTTCCTGCCGCGCAAGACGCTGCTCGGTATCGTGCACAACATGCAGAGTCCGGCCTGACCCAATTTTTCCTCTCCCCATCTGGGGATGGGGCGCTATGCTGTGCGCATGACCACGACAAAGATCGGCGAGTTCGTCTCCGTCGCGCGCGACGGCGCGATCGCCATCGTCACGATGGATCGCGGCGATGGGCGCAATGCGCTGTCGCGGCAGCTCATTCTGGAATTGACGGAAACGGCGCGCAGCTTTGCCGACGATCTTCAGACGCAAGCCGTCATTGTCGCCGGCAAGGGCGCCTTCACGGCCGGCGCGGATCTGAAAGACCCGGCGATGGCCCGCTGGCAGGCGCACGGCCTGCTCGAGCGCCGCCACATGACGCGCATCGGCCCCGATCTCTGCGACGCCTGGGAGAAGGTCGAGCAGGTCACGATCTGCGCGATCGAGAAATATTGCATCGGCGGCGGCGGTGCGCTGGCGGCGGCCTGCGACTTTCGCATCATGGCCAAAGGCTCGCATATGCGGCTGCCGGAAATTCCGCTCGGCATGAACATGAGCTGGCACGCCGTGCCGCGCCTCGTTGCGCTGATCGGGCCGTCGCGCGCCAAGCAGTTCGTAATCTTCGGCGAGCGGGTCGAAGCCGAGCAGGCGCGTGAATGGGGTCTCGCCGACGAAGTTGTGCCGGACGGCGAGGCGCTGGCCGCCGCGCGGCGCTGGGCGCAGAAGATCGCCAAGCTGCCGCCCAATGCGGTGCGCATGTCCAAGCAGGGCGTCAACGCGGCGGCGAACGCGCTGCACCCGGCCACGACCTTCATGGATCTCGACCAGTACGCGCTGGCCACGACATCGGAAGATTACAAGGAAGCGATCAAGGCCTTCCTCGAAAAGCGCGAACCCAAATTCACCGGCCGCTAGGCGATGCATATCCGCCCTGCTGTCGAAGGCGACATTCCGGCGCTCAAATCGATCTTGCGCAATTCGTGGCTCGTCACCTGGGCGCCCGAACTGGCGTTCGAGACCGTGCAACGCTTCGCGGCAACCGATCCCGCCGGGCAGTACGCGCAGGGCAAATGGCGCGAGTTCATCGTCGCGGAAGATGACGGCGCGTTGCTCGGCATGTTCCACATCGAGGGCGATCACCTGCACGCTATTCATCTGGATCCCAGGCGCAAGCGCCGGCGCATCGGATCGGCATTGATGGATGACGTCGAACGGCGGATTGCGTTGAACCATCGCCAAGCGACGCTGGAGGTGCGGGCATTCAACATCGGCGCCATCGCATTCTACCGGCAGCGTGGCTGGCTGCAGCGCGGCGCCGCCTATCCCGGCACCGAATGCGGCGAACCTTGCGAGACGCTCGAAATGGTCAAGACACTGAACGGGCTGGAATGATTCAGGCCTGCGGAGAATGCGTCGATGACAATAAGCCGTCGACTGGCGCGCTCAGTGCTCGCCGCGCTGATAGAGCGCCAGGGCGTATCCGTCCGGGCTGCGCACCACGAACTCGGTGTGACCGGCCAGCTTGATAAAGACCGGCGGCCCCTCGACCGTGGCGCCCATCGCCTTGGCGCGTTCATGCGCCGCGCGCACGTCCGCTACCTTGCAATAGAGCAGCACGCCCGCGCCGCGCACCGAGCCTTGCGGCAACCGCGCCTCGCCATGCTCTTCCGCATCGGCATGGTGCAGTTGCAGGAAGACCTGTCCCGCCTCGTCAGCCAGCATCTCATACTCGCGCCCGCCATGGACGCTTCTGGCTCCGAGCAGGGATTGAAACCAGCGCGACGTCGCTTCGACGTCGTCCACGAACAGCATGGGCTCAAAAGCCATCGTCGCCTCTCGATTTGTTTGGCGAGCGCTATTCTACAGGCAAGCGCGTCGCGGCGGGAGATCGAAAGTACGCGGTTATTTCGTGATCCGGATCGCGACCTGGGCCAGCAGGACCCTGGCGCCCTTGCGCCCCAGCGCCCGGTCGGCGACGCCTTGCAGGCGGTCGGCGATCTGCACCACATCGGGCTGGCGGTCGGGACGCACGGCGGTAGCGCTGAAACTGATCAGGTTGCGCAGGAAGGCGTCGCGCAGCACCGGCATGGCGTGCTCGGCTTCGCCGCGCAGCTTGGCATCGGGCACGTCGAGGCCAACGCCGATCATCAGCATGCCGACGGGCCGGTCGCCGTCGAGGATGGCCGAGTACATCGGATCGATCATCAGGTAGGAGTCGGATTGCGTGACCTTGTGCTTGGGCGCCTTGCTGTCGCCATCGTCGGCATGCGCCGGCATGGCCAGGACGGCGGCCAGGAACAGCGCGGCTGGGATGGGACGCAATCGCATGGGGCACTCGCACCTTCACGGTCAGGTTTAGGCTATTCTCGGTAAAGCCTTCCTTGACGCGACACGTTCGGAGACCGCCATGACAGTCCACCGCCGCCTTTTGGCAACCGCCGCGCTGCTGCTTGCGGGCACTGCTAGCGCGCTCGCCGCCGACCAGCCGGGGCAGAAATTCAGCATATCCGTCAATGACTTGCCAAAACCCTATGCGACGCCGGGGGTGGCCAATTCGTCGCAACGCATCGCCCGTCCGGCAGGCGTGGTGCCGCAAGTCCCGGCCGGTTTCAAAATCGAGATCTATGCCGAAGGCCTGACCAATCCGCGCTGGATGGCGGTGGCGCCGAACGGCGACGTCTTCCTGGCCGAGCCGGGCGCCGGCCGGGTCACGCTGCTGCACGACGCCGGCGGCAAGGTGGTGGCCAGCACTTTCGCGGACGGTTTCGACAAGCCGCACGGCCTGGCGCTGGCGAAGGGCGCGCTCTATGTCAGCGACGTCAATGCGGTCTGGCGGCTGACCTTTGCCGATGGCGCGATGAAGCCGGCGAAGAAGGAGCGAGTCACCACCGTTTCCGACCTCTCGCCACAGGGCTTCCATTGGACGCGCGACCTCGCCATCGATTCCAAAGGCACGCTCTATGTCGGCATCGGCAGCGCCAGCAATGTCGCCGAGGATGCGCCGACCCGCGCCACGGTGCAGACGGTCAATCCCGACGGCACGCTGAAACCGTTCGCCACGGGCCTGCGCAATGCGGTCGGTTTGCAGTTCTATCCGGGTACGGACGATCTCTTCGCGACTGTCAATGAGCGCGACGGCTATGGCGACGAGATGGTGCCCGATTATCTCACCCATGTGCAGCGGGGCGCGTTTTACGGCTGGCCCTATTCTTATCTCGGCCAGCATCCCGATCCGGACTACGGCAGCAAACGCCCGGACATGGTCGCCAAAGCGGTGATGCCGGATCTGTTGTTTCATGCCCATTCCGCGCCGCTGGGTCTGGTCTTCTACGAAGGCAGCCAGTTCCCGGCGGACTACAAGGGCGACGCCTTCGTGGCGTTGCACGGTTCGTGGAACTCCGGCACGCCGACCGGCTACAAGGTCGTGCTTGTGCCGTTCAAGAACGGCCGCCCCAGCGGTTCTTACGAGAACTTCGCCACCGGGTTCTGGAGCGGCGCCGACCAGCCGGGCTCGCCGGCGCGTGTCTGGGGCCGGCCGGCGGGTCTCGCCATAGCGAAAGACGGCAGCCTGCTGATCGCCGACGATGTGGGCAAGGTGGTGTGGCGGGTGAGTTATGGGGGGACGTAGCGGACGCCAAGTGGGGCGAAGGCTGGCTTGCCAACCGTAGCTGCGCGGGACCGTGGCTCGGCCCTCCTTCGCTCCTGCAGAGCTTCGGAGGGCAACCTCCGCTGCTGCGCAGCGTAGGTTGGTGGAGCTGAGCGGAATCGAACCGCTGGCCTCCTCATTGCGAACGAGGCGCTCTCCCAACTGAGCTACAGCCCCGAACCACGCATTTGCGCCCGAATTTCGGCAGACGCGGCGGGTATGTAGGGAGCGGGGCCTTGCGGTGTCAAGGCTGCCAAGATCGGCCCGCAAGACTGCTTGGAATGCGCTGCCCCAGCCGGTACAAGCGGACGTCGGGGCGCCGGTCGGCGCTTGCTTTGCGAGAGGTCGGCTCCGTTCGATGTCCATCGTCTTCCTCAGTACCTTGCTCTGGCTCGTCGATACGCTCACGGGCCTCTACACCGCGGTGGTCATCGCGGCCGTGGTCGCTAGCTGGCTGATCGCATTCGGCGTCCTCAACATGTCGAACCAGTTCGTGCGCCAGGCGATGCGCGTCCTGGACGCGCTGACCGAACCGTTGTTCCGCCAGGTGCGCCGCGTCATTCCGCCGATTGCGGGGCTCGACCTCTCGCCGATCATCGTGCTGATCGGCATCGAGTTGGTGCGCGTCTTCCTGGACAATCTGATCGTCTATCTGATGGTCCGCGTCTGAGAGTCGCGTGACCGGGAGAGACACGCCATGAGCGCGATCCTCATCGACGGCAAGGCCTTCGCCGCGAAACTGCGCGAGCGCGTGGCGGCGGAGGGCGCGCGGCTAAAATCCGAGCACGGCATCGTGCCGGGTCTCGCCACCGTGCTGGTCGGCAACGATCCGGCGAGCGAGATCTATATTCGCAACAAGGGCAAGGTCGCCGAGGCGATCGGCTTCAATTCGCTGCATCACACGATGCCGGCGGACGCGAGCGAGGCCGAGGTGCTGGCGCATGTCAAGGCGCTCAACGCGGATAAATCCGTACACGGAATATTGGTCCAGATGCCGCTGCCGGGGCAAGTGCGCGAAGCCGCGGTGCTCGACACGCTCGACCCGGCCAAGGATGTCGACGCCCTGACGCCGACCAATGCCGGCTTGCTGGTCAGTGGCCGCGCCCAGCTGATCTCCTGCACGCCGGCCGGCGTGATGATGCTCCTGAAGGAATATGTCGGCGACATCTCGGGACGGGACGCCCTGGTCATCGGCCGATCGCTGCTGTTCGGAAAGCCCGCGGCGCAGCTTTTCCTCGCCGCCAACACCACCGTCACCATGGCGCATTCCAGGACGCGCGATCTGCCCGGATTGGCGCGCCGCGCCGACATCTTGGTCGCCGCCATCGGCAAGCCCAACCACGTGCAAGGCGACTGGGTGAAACCGGGCAGCGTCGTCGTCGATGTGGGCATCAACCGGATCGATGCCGGCGGCGGCAAGACCAAGGTCGTCGGCGATGTGGATTATGAAGCGGCGGCAAGGGTCGCCGGCCATATCACGCCGGTTCCGGGCGGCGTCGGCGCCATGACCATCGTTTGCCTGATGCGCAACACGCTGATCGCGGCCGCTTTGCAGGCCGGCCTCCCACCGCCTAATATTTGAGGGTCATATCCGGGGGGACGTCTGATGCGAAAATATTTCGTCGCGATTTCCGCGATCCTGCTGCTGGCCACGCAAGCGGCGCCTGCCGCCGATGTAAAAGGAGCTTCCATGCCATCCGCACCCATCGTGTTCTTCGACATCGCAGGCCCGGACGCGGCGAAGCTGAAGGAATTCTACGCCGGAAATTTCGGCTGGGAGATCGACGCTACGCTCGGCATCAAGACGCCGCATCTCGACGGCACGTTGCGTCAGGATCCGCCGGAGAAGATCATCTATATCGGCGTCGACAATATCGACGATGCGATGAAGAAGGTGGCGGCTTCGGGCGGCGAGATCGTGACGCCGAAGATTCCGATTCCCGCCGGCGTCTTCGTCCTGTTCAAGGACCCGGCCGGCAATCGCATGGGCCTGGTGCAGCTGAAGAACTAAAGCCGCTCGCGTAGGTCTGCGGCTAGCTTGCCGGGGCCGATGGCGGTGTCGTCCCAATAGGTGACGAATTTTCCATCGGGTCCCATCAGGTAGATGACGCTGGAGTGATCCAGTCCATAATCGCCGTTCTCCAGCGGATGTTTGGCGAAATAGACGCGGTAGTCCGCCGCCACTTTTGTGATGGTCTTGAGATCGCCGGTTAGGCCGATGAATTGCGGACCGAAGGAACGCACATAGGGCCTCAGCACCGCCGGCGTGTCGCGCTCCGGATCGATAGTGATGAAGATCGGCACGATCCGGTCGGCGCCCGGCCCGACTTTCGACAGGGCGTCGGCCATCAGCGCCAGGGTCGTCGGGCACACGTCGGGGCAGTGGGCATAGCCGAAATAGATCAGCATGAAGCGGCCGCCAAAGCCGGCCGAGCCACGTTTGTGTCCGTCCTGGTCGGTCAGAGAGAACGGCGCACCGATGCTAGCCGTCCCGGTGCCGACAACGCGTCCCAGGCCCGGCAGGCTGTCGCTCGCCCGCCAGAGAAAGAAGCCAAGGACAAGCGCGACCGCGAGCGCGATGGGCAGCAGCAGGATGGGCAGTCGGTTCATGCCGTCCATCTTGATTTAACAGGGGCCACGATTGAAGAGGCGCGCCCCGCGACGGATACTGGCGCCGCGCCGCGCCAGCAAGCGGCGAATCGGCGCTGCGAACGGAAAGCTTAGATCATGAGCGATATCCAGAACCGCACGCCGCAAAGGGTCCGCGCTTTCACCGAAACGCCGGCTTCGGCGGCACGGGGCCGGGTGCGGCTGCGCACCTTGTCGAATCTGCGCTGGATGGCGGTCGGCGGCCAGTCGGCGGCGCTGTTCGTCGTCTATTTCGGCTTCGGCTACACGCTGCCGCTGATGCTCTGCGCCGGCGTGATCGCGGCCAGCGCGGTGGTGAACGTCTCGCTGGCGCTGCGCTATCCGGCCAGCCACCGCCTGACCAACCGCGAGGCCACGATCTATCTCGCCTTCGACGTGCTGCAGCTGGCGGCGCTGCTGTTTCTCACCGGCGGCATCACCAATCCGTTCGCCCTGATGTTCCTGGCGCCGGTGGTGATCGCCGCCGCGACGCTCAATCTCGGCAACACGCTGATCCTGGCCGCCATCGCCTTCACCTCCGTCTGCGTGATCTCGGTGTTCCACGAGCCCCTGCCCTGGCCGACGGGCGAGGGACTGGTCCTGCCGACGCTGTATCAGGCGGGCATCTGGGCGTCGCTGGTCATCGGCATTGGTTTCACCTCGATCTATGCCTGGCGCATCGCATCGGAGGGCGCCCGCATGTCGGCGGGTCTGGCCGCGACGCAGTTGGCGCTGTCACGCGAGCATCGCCTGGCCTCGCTCGGCGCCCTGGCGACGGCGGCGGCGCATGAGTTGGGCACGCCGCTCGGCACCATCGCCATCGTGGCGCGAGAACTGGAACGCGCCCTGCCGGCGGGGTCTTCCGAAGCGCTCGACGCGACGCTGCTGCGCGAGCAGGCCGAGCGCTGCCGCGCGATCCTGGCGCGCCTCGCCAATCCCGAAGAGGCCCTGTTCGGCGGAACCGCGCGGCTGCCGCTGGGGCCATTCCTTGAGGACATCGTCGAGCCCTATCGCGGCGAGGATCTGCAGATCACCATCGAGCTCAAGCCCGACGTCGAAGGCGATGCCCCGCCGCAGGTCTGGCGCGCGCCCGAACTGCTGCACGGCCTGGGCAACATCATCGAAAACGCCGCCGACTTCGCCAAGAGCCAGGTGCGCGTGGCGGCGCGCTGGAACGCCAGCCAGCTGCGCATCGCGGTGGAGGATGACGGCCCGGGCTTCGCGCCGGAAATCTTCGAGCGCATCGGCGAGCCCTACATCACTTCGCGGCCCGGCACCTTCGCGCTGGGCGAGACCGAACTTGGCCCCACCGGCACGCTCGACAAGCATGAAGGCATGGGGCTCGGTTTCTTCATCGCCAAGACGCTGCTGGAGCAGACCGGCGCCACCGTCACCGCCGTCAATCCCGACTCCGGCGGGGCCCGCGTCGCCGCCGTGTGGCCGCGCGGCGTGATCGACGGCGAAGGCCCGCCGGGGCGGGGCGAGGGTTAGTCGAGCAATTCGCCGAGGGTGCGCACAACGCGGTCGGGCCTCGCCGCGTGACCCGCCGGCAACCCGCCGCCATGGGGATCGTACCAGATCGCATGAATGCCCAGCTTCTGCGGCGCGATAACTTCCCATTCCAGGTTGTCGCCGACGATCCAGGCTTCATGCGCCGCGACGCCCAGCGCATCAAGCGCATGGCGATAGGCGCGTTCCTCCGGCTTGCCGAAGCCGTGCTCGCCCTCGATCTGAATGTGGTCGAAGAGATGCGCCAGATCGAAGCGCACGATCTTGGCGCGCTGATAGTCGCTGGCCCCGTTGGTGAGCAGCGCGAGCTTCACGCCGCGCGCCCGCAGTTGCGCGATCGTCGCCAGCGCATCGGGAAAGAGCTTCATGTTCTCTTCGCGATAGGCGGTGAAGCGGTCGGCGATGCGATGCTGCAACACGGCCGGCGGAACGGCATGACCGGATGCCGCCAGACGTTCGAACCCGCCTGCGACCGTATCGCGCCGCGAGGCCGGCAGGCCGTGGCGCATGGCGCGATGCCGTTCGGGATCGGAGCGGATCGCGGCTCCCGAGGCCCGGATGGCCGCCACCACGTTTTGGGCTGCCAGCGGCGCGAGTTCCGCCGCGAATTCGCCGACTACCGTGCTCCAAGCCAGCTCCGGGCGGCCGTAGGCGGCGATGATCGTGTCGTCCAGGTCGAACAGGATGGCTCTGGGAAGCTGAGGCATGGCAGGGGTTTAGCACTCTGGGCTGGCGTGGGTTGAGGTGTTGGGGGGCGCGGTATATGAACGCGCCAGATTTGAGGCCTTTAGGACTCCCATATGAACGCCGGCGAAGACAAGACCCTGCTCCTGGTCGAGGACGACCGCCCCCTGCGCGAGCGGCTGGCCCGCGCCATGGAGGCGCGTGGCTTCACGGTCTCGATCGCCGAAAGCGTCGCCGAGGGTAAGGCCAAGGCCAAGGAGGCCCCGCCGGCCTATGCGGTGGTCGATCTGAAGCTCGACGACGGCAACGGCCTGGACGTGGTGGAGACGCTGCATGTGGTCAGGCCCGACAGCCGGGTGGTGGTACTGACCGGCTTCGGCAACATCGCGACCGCCGTGGCGGCGGTGAAATACGGCGCCATCGACTACCTGCCCAAGCCGGCCGATGCCGATGACATCCTGGCCGCGCTGATGGCGCAGCCCGGCTCCAAGCCCAAGCCGCCGGAAAACCCCATGTCGGCCGATCGCGTGCGCTGGGAACACATCCAGCGGGTCTATGAGCTGTGCGGCCACAACGTCTCGGAAACCGCGCGCCGCTTGAACATGCACCGGCGCACGCTGCAACGGATTTTGGCGAAGAGAAGTCCGCGCTAGCGTTTAGCTTTCGCCGCGTCGGTTTCTTTTTGAAGCTTTTTCGGTGCAACCGCGCGCCAGCGTCGCTCCAGCAGGGCGCGAAGCGTTGGGCCATCGAGCTTGTCTATGCGCGCCAGCAGGCCCTTGTAGTTCTTGAAGTGGTCGGTGATGTAAAAGGTGCCGGGGTCGGCGGCGATCAGATGGTCGCGCTCTTCCATCGTTTGCGTCAGCAGCATGATGTCTTCGCGCTTGTGCGAGCCGACTTGCACGAACAACTTCTTGCCGACGAAGAACGCCGGCGTTCCGTAGGAGGGTTTTTCGTACACGCCGGAAAATGACTGGGCGATCTTGCGGGCCCGGGCTTTGGTCAACACCATGGCTCAAGCCTTACGCGTCCTCTTCGCCGCCGCCTTGCGCAGCGGCGCGGGCGAAGGCTGCTGGCCCAGGTCTTTCAACATCTTCTTCGGCGCGATGGCGCGCCAGCGGCGTTCCAGTATCTTGCGCAGCATGTCCTTGTCGATGCGGGCGATGCGCACCAATACGGAAGGATAATTCCTGTAGTGATCGGTGATGAAATAGGTCTTGGGGTCCATCTCGATCAGATTGTCGCGCTCGTCGATCGAATCGACGATCCAGACGATGGAATCGTCTTCGCCGCGCAGCCGCGTGAAGAACTTCTTCTCGATCTTGAAGGCGGGTTGTCCGTAGGACGATTCCTCCTTCGCGCCGGGAAAGGACAGAGCGATCTTCTTCAAATCAGCTTTGGTGATCGGCATCGGGCAGCACCGTCGTGTGGCGAGGATCTTCGGCGAGTTCGAGCAAGGCGGCCAAGCGGTCCGCCGCCACTTTGGCGAAGCGCAGCGTGACGGCCTTGCGCCGGCTGCCATGGACCGGCGCCGGAATGGCCGGCCGCACGATGGCGCCGCCATACTTGTCGGCGACGATCAGGCCGGTTCCGGGCGGCACGTGCCCGTCGGGGAAGTCGGGCGGAATGGCGAAATAGAAGTGCTCGCAGAACTCCAGATATTCCGGCCACTTGGTGTCGCCGCGCAGATCGGCCAAGGCGACCTTGATCTCGACACCCAGCAGAGTTCCATCCGCGCCCAGCGCCGCGACGTCGAGCCGCCGGCCGTTCGCCAGCGTGAATTCCAAAATCGGACTGAAGCCTTGCTGCAGCAGCAGCCGGCTGACGCCGCGTGCCACCTCTACCGCCGTCGCTGTCGAAATCACCGCCATGGCCGATTGGAACATTTAAGGAACAGAAGATCAATCTTTACGCCTTTCGAATGTGTCATGCGGGAACACCGGGGATCGATTGTCTTGCCGATGCGTTTTGCCTACACGGTGCTGGCGCTGCAATGACGCGCGCCAAATCAAGGGATTATCTGATGTTTCTGAGAACGATGGCGCTCGCGGTTGCTGGCGCGGTTTGCATCGCGACGGCGGCGTTTGCGGCCGATTTCGAGATCAAGAACGGCACGGACAAGAACGTCCATCACCTCTATCTCTCGCCGGCCAGCCAGACCAACTGGGGCCCGGATCAGTTGGGCAGCGGCCACAATGACGTCATCGACGCGGGCGGCACGTTCACGCTGACCGGCGTCGAAGACGGTGCCTACGACGTCAAGCTCGTACTCGAAGACGGCACGGCCTGCGTTGCCAAGGACGTCAAGTTCGAAGGCGACATGGAATGGACGATCGACCCGGACATGGTCGAGAGCTGCTAAGTCTCGCCGCGATCGCGAAAACCAAAAAGGGCGGCAGGATTTCCTGCCGCCCTTTTTGTTTGTCCGCGGTGAGACCGCCTTACTCCGCCGCGAGCAGCGCTGCGCTCTTGCTGCGGTCGGCGAAGTTGATGGTCTGGAGGTATTTGATGCCCTCCTCGGCGATGTCGTCGCCGACCATGCGGTCGCCTTCGTTCTTGAGTTCGTCCATGTCGACATACATGCTGTAGACCGCCCTGGTGCGGTCGGTGATGATGCCGGCATTGAGCAGCGTCTTGATGAGGACGCGGAAGATGTTGGCCGATTGTTTCATGCCTTCGCGGCGGTGGGCGTCGGTGAAGGCTTCCAGGATCGCGGCGCGCGCCTCCTGCCAGTCGATGCCGACGCTGTCATAGACGACCTGCATCTGCTCGGCGTTGACGAGGTTGAACAGCAGCGTCTGGAAGCATTGCGCGGCCCAGTCCTCGACCAGTTCCTGTTCGTCCTTCGACAGTTTGGGGATCGTGCGGTCGGCCCAGATCTTTCCGAATTTGTGGTGGAAGGCCTCGTCGGTCATCACCAGCTGGCAGAGCTTCACGAGGAGTGGATCCTGCGCGTTCTGATACAGCGTCGCGAAGGCGCCCATGGCCAGGCCCTCGACCAGCATCTGCATGCCGACAATCTTCTTGTAGACTTCCGGCGCGCCGACCATTTCGGTCAGGAGATTCTGCAGCGTGGCGCCGCAGGGCAGCGGTGCACCCCAACGGGCGTGGATGTAGTTCGAAAAGCCGGTGACGTGACGGGCTTCCTCGCGCGTCTGGTTGGCGGCGTATTCCTGCGCTCCCGGATCGCGCAGGATGTGGCAGAGCGAGGCCGAAAGCGCCAGCGCGCCCTGTTCGCCATGCAGGATGGCCGACAGCTGCCAGCGCGTCGATTCGTTGGCGAATTTGATCTTCTGCTCCGGCGTCATCTTCTCGCCGATGCGGGTGTGGAAGATCGGGAAGAAGCGCTCGGGCAGAATCGTATTCTTGGTGGTGTCGAAGGGCGCCGAGAAGTCGATGTATTTCTTGTCCTGCGGATCCCAGAAATGGTCGTGCGTCGCGCTGATGATCTTGTCGAAGGCCGTCGTGCGCACGCCGTAGCGCAGCGGGCTCAGCATCGCAGGAAAATCGTCGGGCGCCACCGCGTCATAGGCGTTGTCTTTGGTGATCTGGACCATGGCGTGCACTCCGGCGTCTTCGAGGCAAATAGTGACGAAGGCGTCACTGTGAAGATGTGGGCCGCAAAAGTCAATAAAAATGACGCGGGCGTCATATTCATGACACAGGCGCGGGCCGTCCGAGAGTCCGGGAACCTTTAGCGGCTGCGGGCATCCAATGGGGTAGGGAGAACGACATGGCCGCAAGCGCGCTCGAGGATCTTGGCCGGTTGAGCGAGTCCGATCTCGCCGCCGGCATCGCGCGCAATGATGTCCGCGCCGTGCGGCAGGTGACGCAGGCCAACAACCAGCGCCTGTTTCGCGTCGCCTGGAGCATCCTGCGCAACAAATCCGAGGCCGAGGACGCGGTCCAGGAATCCTATCTGCGCGGCTTTGCCGCCATCGGGTCGTTCCACGGCCAGTCGTCGCTTTCGACCTGGCTGACCCGCATCGCCATCAACGAAGCGCTGGGGCGCAAGCGCCAAGCGGGCCGCCGCGCCGCGTTCCTTGCCGAAAATTCGGTCGCCGTGCTCGACACCTATCGTGAGAAACTCATGGGACGTCCAAGCGCGACGCCAGAAGCCGACATCATGCACAAGCAGCTTGCCAAGGTTCTGGAAGATGCAGTGGCGCAACTGCCCGATACCTTCCGCACCGTCTTCGTGCTGCGCGAGATCGAAGGCCTCAGCATCAGCGAAACCGCCGAACTGCTCGAGATTCCGGAGGAGACGGTGAAGACGCGCTTTCACCGCGCCCGTATTCGTCTGCGGCGCATGCTCGATCCCGAACTCAAGAGCGCGCTCGACGAAACCGTGACGTTCGCCGGCGCCGACTGCGCAAGGCTGACGGCAAAAGTTCTGCAACGGCTCGGACACGAGCCCAACATGGAAGAAGACGCATCATGATCGACGGTATCGCGGGAACACGGCGCGGCATTCTGACGGGCGGCGCCAAGACGCTGTCGGCGGCAGGACTGTTCGCCCTTATGGGTTCATCGGGCAGCGCGTTGGCGGCCGCCAATCCGTCGCAGGACGCCGCCCTCCTGAACGCGGCGCTCGGGCTTGAGCACGAGGGCATCGCAGCATATCAGCTTGGCGCGGAGAGCAAGTTGCTGCAGCCCGCCGTGCTGTCGCTTGCGGTCACCTTCCAGGGTCATCACAAGCAGCATCGCGACGATCTCATCGCCGCGATGAAGCGGCTCGGCGGCGTACCGGTCGCGGCCAAGTCGCTCCAGGATTATGCGAAGGAACTCAACGCGGCATCGCTCAAGGATCAGGCGGGCGTGCTGCGCCTTGCCCTGAAGCTGGAACGGGGCGCGACCAACGCCTATCTCGGGATCATTCCGTCGCTCGGCGCCTCCGATCTGCACACGCTGGCCGCGCGCACGGCCTGCGACGAGGCTTTTCACGCCGCCATCCTGGGCCAGGCATTGAGCGAGGCGATCCCGCAAAAGGCGCCGTTGTTCGGCTGACCTTCGATATGACAACGAAGACAGGCCGGCGGCACGTTGCGGCGATGCTGACCGTTTGCCTGGCCGCGCTGCTGCCCCTCCCGGCGTCGGCCGTGCCGCTCCCGGGAAATCCTTCCCGGGGCGCGGCGTTTTATGAAAGCCATTGCGGCGCCTGCCACTCGCTCGATGCCAACCGCGTTGGCCCGATGCATCGCGGCGTGTTTGGGCGCAAGGCAGGCAGCGTGCCGGATTTTCATTATACGCGGGCGCTGAAGACGTCGGGCTTCGTGTGGAGCGCGGTTGCACTCGACCGCTGGCTGACCAATCCGCAAGCCATGGTGCCGGGCACGGCGATGGGGCTTCGCGTGGCGTCGCCGCAGGATCGCGCCGACGTGATCGCCTATTTGAAGCAACAATCCGGCGCCGGGAAGTAATCGCCGGTTCAGATTTTTTCGCTGAGCGAACCTTTGGTGGACGCGACGCCGCCCTCGAGCCGCTCGTCGGGTGCGATCGCCTGGCGCAGCGCGCGGGCAAGACCCTTGAAGCACGACTCGACGATATGGTGGCTGTTCTCGGCGTATAGATTTTCGACATGCAGGCAGACGCCCGCATTCTGCGCGAAGGCCTGGAACCACTCCTTGAACAGCTCGGTGTCCATCTCGCCCAATTTGGGCTTTGGAATCGTCACCTTCCAGATCAGATAGGGCCGGTTGGAGACGTCGATGGCGACTCGGGTCAGGCACTCGTCCATCGGAATCAGCGCCGAGCCGAAGCGGGTGATGCCGGAAAAATCGCCCAGCGCCTTCTTCACCGCCTGGCCGATGACGATGCCGGTGTCCTCGGTGGTGTGGTGATAGTCGACATGCAGGTCACCGCTGGCGCGGACCTTGAGGTCGATCATCGAGTGGCGGCCGAAGCTCTCCAGCATGTGATCCAAAAAACCGATGCCGGTATCGATATCGCAGTCCCCCGTGCCATCCAGGTCGAGCGAAACCGCGATTTCGGTCTCGCGGGTCTTTCTTTCAACGGTTGCAGTACGCATGGGCATGTTCCGGGGCGAATCCAAGGTTTATTATCGCAATCGCCCTCTGCTGTCGAAGGATGGCCGCCATGCCCCTCTTAAGGTGTGTTAACGCCGCATGGACTGCCGCATGCCTGTTCGTCCCGATTTGTGCGCTTGCCGATGATGCAGGCGCGCCCGATTGTACGAGCGCACCATGTCGCGCGGCACGGACCGTCGACCTGCGCTTTGGCGAAAACGAACTGCGCTTCGGCGTTCCGGTTTCGCCCTACACGACCGGCGACGGCCACATCGTGATCTTTCCCGGCGAGCGGCTCGTCTTTCTGTTTTCCTCCACCGCAGATGCACCGGGCACGCCCCGGTTCGTTCGTGAGGAAGCAATCGACGCGCCGGAAGGCGCGCTGAAGGACGCCCCGCCAGGAACCCTCATCCTCAACTATGGTCAATTCGCCGGCAAAGACACGATGACGTTGACGCTGCAGCATAACCTGCCGGCGACGTTGAAGCTGAAGGCTTTCATGTCGGTGCCTGGCCCCGACGGTTTCAAGCTGACCTACACTTCGACCTGCCCGATCATGCCCAACATCGTCGGCATGGAGAATTGGGTTCAGCCCTTGGGCCTCATCATTCTCGAGGACTTTGCCTTCCAGAAAGGCGCGCCGGGCACGATGGTTTGCGACTAGGCCGGCAAGCGAAACACCTGCGTCGCGGGCTCGGCCCCATTGGTCCCCATCAAAGCCAGCGTGCCGGTCGCGGCATTGGCGTTGAAGGCCAAACGGCTATGGGCGTTGGCGATCGGCGATTTGAACCACGAGAAATCGCTGGCGAAATCGGCGTCCGACAACGCGCGCGCTGAAGCCGCACGGCCCAGACTGTCGATCGGACGCGGCCGCCAGCCGAGGCCGTTCTGGTTCAGCCTTGTCTCGAAATGATTGGCGACACAGGTCGACGAGCCCTCAAGACTGCGGATCGCGGCTTCGGTCTCGGTGCGCTCGACGACGCAACCTTCGCCCGCCTGCGGGCCGGACAGGATGAAGATCGCGGGCACGGCGAGGCATGCCTCGCTCAAGCGTTTCTTCGCCGCGGCGAAGTCCGGCGCCGTCTCCAGCACCTGGCGCAGCAGATGCGCCGGCGGCATGCCGCTGCCGCCCTTCACGGCGATGCGGTTGCGCAGCCAGTCTCCGGCATAGCCGGCGCGATGGCGCCGCATCGGTGCCTGGTTGATCGCCGCTGCGAAGCGTCCGGGCGCCAGGCCCTGGAAGCTGCCGCTGAGGCCCGGCCAGGTCATGTTGAAGAATTCGCCCGCCGGACCCGATTGCCGCGCCACCACCATATGCGTGCCGAGATTGGGAAACGGCCAGTCCAGGACGCGGCGCAGTGTCGGACCGTCCCGCCAGACGCCGCTGGTGCAGCCCCACTCGAAACAGACGTTGAGAAAATGCACGCCGCGAATGCCCAAATGATCGGCCAACGAGTCGATTTCGCGCAGATAGGGATTGTCCGAACGCGCCAGCCATTGCCGCGACGCCCGGTCGCCCAGCGGCATGGCGACGGCGCCGGCGGCGCGGCTGACCATGCCGAACGTATTCGTCGCCGCGTTCGCCAGCGACCGCGCCGTATCGGGAAACAGCTTCAACAAGTCGAGCGACGTGCCGCCGCGAATGTCGGCGAAGGGGATTTGCGGCAGCGCGTTCATTTTCAGTTCGATGGATTGCTCGACCAGTTGCCGTACATCGGATTGGGCAGCAGGAAGAGGTTGGTGCCGATGCCCGCGCCGGAATCCTTTTGCGTCATGGCGCGCAGGATGTCGCCCTTCTTGCCCAGGATGGCCAGATCGGTGACCTGATCGCCGACCCACATCACCGCTTTGGGATGCCCGCCGAATTTGCGCGTCAGCGCCGCGACCGCGCCTCGCCAGCGCCTGGTCTTGTCGGAGGTATCCGCCATGCCGATCTCATAGTCGAACCAGATGCCGGCCTGCTTGAGGTTGGCCTGCGTCACCGCATCGTCCTTTTGCGCGCGATTGGTGACGATGCCGACCAGCCCGCCCAGTCTGTGCACGGCATTGGTGAACGCCGCCGCGCCCGGCACGTCGCGCGCCATGCCGGCGGCGACCCAGCTTTCCCATTGCGCATCCTTGAACTCGCCGCCGCAGGATTGGCGCTCGCGCTCGAACAGGGAATTATCGATCACGGTCTCGTCGGCGTCCATCAGCACGATCCACTGGCTACGCTTGTTCGCCTTGGCCAAGCGCTCGGCGGCGCGCAAAGCGTCGTCATAGGCGCTCAACGTCAGCCGGCAATATTCCAGGGAATTGCGCTGCCAATGTGTTGCCGAGGAGGGCTTGGCCGTCGGCACGGGGCACTGCCAGGGATTGGCGTCCCCGGCGGCTGGCGACGGGATGGTTTCCACCCTTGTCATACGCGCCTGGCAGTCATAGGTCAGCGGTGCGGCGCTCGCCGATGGCATGAGGGCAGCCGCGCCGAAAGCGGCAAAAGCTATGACGATCGCGCGCATGGCTTACTCCGAAGTTGCGCGATACTAGGCGGGAGCACAATGCGATGAAAGCGGCGGCCGGATGACGACGGTATTATCGGTGCGCAAGAACGGCCGCGTCGTCGTGGCCGGCGACGGGCAGGTGACGGCCGGCGCCACCGTGATGAAGGCCAATGCCCGCAAGGTGCGCCGCATCGGCAAGGGCGCCAATGGAGGAGATGTTCTGGTCGGTTTCGCCGGCGCCACCGCCGACGCCTTTGCGCTGTCGGAGCGGCTGGAATCCAAGATCGAGCAGCATCCCGGCAACCTCGCCCGCGCCTGCGTCGAGCTGGCCAAGGACTGGCGCACCGATCGCTATCTGCGCCGGCTCGAAGCGATGATGGCCGTGGCGGACGCCAGGACCTCGTTCATTCTTTCGGGTACGGGCGACGTCGTGGAACCGGAAGACGGCCTGATCGGCATCGGCTCGGGCGGACCGTTCGCGCTGGCGGCGGCCCGCGCCCTGATCGGCCTCGATCTGCCGGCCGAGGAAATCGCTCGCCGCGCCATGAAGATCGCCGCCGATATTTGCGTTTACACCAACGACAACATTGTTCTGGAGAGCCTTGAGACGGTATGAGCAGTTCCTTCACCCCGCGCGAAATCGTTTCCGAACTCGATCGCCACATCGTCGGCCAGCATGACGCCAAGCGCGCCGTCGCCATCGCCTTGCGCAACCGCTGGCGCCGGCAACAACTGCCGCCCGAATTGCGCGAAGAAGTTCTGCCGAAGAATATTCTCATGATCGGGCCGACCGGTGTCGGCAAGACCGAGATTTCGCGGCGCCTGGCAAGATTGGCGCAAGCCCCCTTCCTCAAGGTCGAAGCCACCAAGTTCACCGAGGTCGGCTATGTCGGCCGCGATGTCGAGCAGATCGTGCGCGATCTCGTCGAAGTCGCCATCGGCCAGGTGCGCAGCGCCAAGCGCCGCGACGTCGAGGCCACGGCCGAAGCGCGGGCCGAGGACCGCTTGCTCGACGCCTTGGTCGGCGCCTCCAGCGGCAACACGCGCGAGACCTTCCGCAAGTCGCTGCGCGCCGGCGAACTCGACGCCAAGGAGGTGGAGCTGGAGATGAGCGACGCCGGCGGCATGCCGTCGTTTGAGATCCCCGGCATGCCGAGCGCGCAGATTTCCATGCTCAACCTCTCCGACATGTTCGGCAAGGCGTTCGGCGGCAAGGGCAAGAAGCGCCGCATGACGGTCGCGGCCGCGCATGCGCCGCTGGTGGCGGAGGAAGCCGACAAGCTGCTCGACAACGATACGATCCTGCGCGAGGCGATCGAAGCGGTGGAGAACAACGGCATCGTCTTCCTCGACGAGATCGACAAGATCTGCGCCCGCAGCGAGCATCGCGGCGGCGGCGACGTTTCCCGCGAGGGCGTGCAGCGCGATCTGCTGCCGCTGATCGAAGGCACGACGGTGGCGACCAAGCACGGTCAGGTGAAGACCGATCACATCCTGTTCATCGCCTCGGGCGCGTTTCACACCGCCAAGCCGTCGGATCTGCTGCCCGAGCTGCAGGGACGCCTGCCGATCCGCGTCGAGTTGAAAGCGCTGACGCGCGACGATTTTCAGCGCATCCTCACCGAGCCCGAGGCCAGCCTGATCAAGCAGTATGTCGCCCTGCTCCACACCGAGGGCGTGACGCTCGATTTCACGCAAGACGGCATCGGCGCCATCGCCGACGTCGCGGCGCAGGTGAATGCATCGGTCGAGAACATCGGCGCCCGCCGGCTGCAGACCGTCATGGAACGCGTGCTGGACGAGGTCAGCTTCTCGGCCAGCGAGCGTGGCGGCGACACGGTCACGATCGACGGCGCCTATGTCCATTCGCGTGTCGACGATCTGGCGAAGGACCAGGACCTCTCGCGATTTATCCTTTAACCCGGCTGCTTGTCGAAGGCGTGAATCTTCGGGTCCAGGTGCGCCCAGGGCTGCGCCGAAACTTTCCACAGATAGGCGGTCGGCTTCAGCCAACTGGGATCGTCGAGCGAGCCTGCCTTGATCGCCCAGAGCTGCGGATTGCCGGCCAGCGCGCTGAACAGGGGCGTGCCGCAGGTGCCGCAGAACTGGCGCGCGACTTCGTTGCCGCTTTCGCCTTTGACGGCGTAGCTCTTCACCTCGCCCTTGGTCAGCTTGAAGGCCGGCTTGGGCACCACCACGACCGCGGCCGGCTCGCCGCCCGAGGCATATTGGCAATCGCGGCAATGGCACAGCATGAAGGCCACCGGTTCGCTTGAGACTTCATAGCGGACGGCCTTGCAGGCGCAACCGCCCTCAAATGGCGCAACCATGGACTTTATTCTCCGGCATTTTTCGGTTCCACACTCTATAGGTAGGACCGATTTGAGCGCCAGTTGACCCGGCAGGGGATTGTTGCAAAAAGCTGCCCCTTCGTCTGGGTCATAAAGGGGTCATTTGGTCATGGCGCGGCAAAACTATCTCTTCACCAGCGAAAGCGTGGCCGAGGGTCATCCCGACAAGGTGTCGGACCGCATCTCCGACGAAGTCGTCGATCTGTTCTTTCGCGAAGGCCCCAAGGCCGGCATGAGCCCCTGGGACATCCGCGTCGCCTGCGAAACCCTCTGCACCACCAACCGCGTCGTCATCGCCGGCGAGACGCGCGGCCCCAAGCAGATCATGGAAGACAGCATCATCGAAGTTGCGCGCAACGCGATTAAGGACATCGGCTACGAGCAGGACGGCTTTCACTGGCGACACGCCAACATCGAAGTGCTGCTGCACGCCCAGTCGCCGCATATCGCCCAAGGTGTGGATGCGAGCGGCAACAAGGATGAAGGCGCGGGCGACCAGGGCATCATGTTCGGCTACGCATGCCGCGAGACGCCCGCTCTGATGCCGGCGCCGCTGTTCTACAGCCACAAGATTCTCGAAATTCTCGCCCAGGCGCGCAAGAGCGGCAGGGAAAAGACGCTCGGTCCCGACGCCAAGAGTCAGGTGACCGTGCAGTACGACAACGGCAAGCCGGTCGGCGTCACGCAGATCGTGCTCTCGACGCAGCATCTCGACGAAAAGCAGACCTCGGCCGACATTCACAAGATCGTCGAACCCTATATCCGCCAAGCGCTCCCGGCGGGCTGGATCAGCGACAAGACCATCTGGCACGTCAATCCGACCGGCGCCTTCGTGGTCGGCGGACCGGACGGCGATTGCGGCCTCACGGGGCGCAAGATCATCGTCGACACCTATGGCGGCGCGGCCCCGCATGGCGGCGGCGCGTTCTCGGGAAAAGATCCGACCAAGGTCGACCGCTCCGCGGCCTATGCCGCGCGCTACCTCGCCAAGAACGTCGTGGCCGCGGGCCTCGCCGATCGCTGCACGATCCAGATTTCCTATGCCATCGGCGTCGCCGAGCCGCTGTCGGTCTATGTCGACACGCACGGCACCGGCAAGATGGACGAGGCCAAGCTGGAAAGAATCCTGCCCGAGCTGATGAGCCTGAAGCCGCGCAACATCCGCGAACATCTGGGTCTCAACCGGCCGATCTATGCGCGCACCGCCGCCTACGGTCATTTCGGCCGCGAGCCCGATTCCGAAGGCGGCTTCTCCTGGGAGAAGACCGATCTCGCCGACGCGCTCAAGCGCGCGGTCTGAGTTGCCGTCTGATTTGAACGAATGGCCGGAGCGGCAGCGCCGTCTTCTATATGGTCGTCGCAAGGGCCCGAAGCTATCGGCGCATCAACAGGCGCTGCGCGACACACTGCTGCCGAAGCTGTTGCTTCACCTTGAAAAGGATCGCGATCCGCGCAGCTATTTCGCCGAACCGGTCGACGATGTCTGGCTCGAAGTCGGTTACGGCTCGGGCGAGCACCTGTTGTGGCAGGCGCAAGCCAATCCATCGGTCGGCCTGATCGGCGCGGAGCCCTACATCTCGGGCACCGCGAAACTGTTGAGCAAGCTCGAACGCGAACCGGTGCCGAACATCCGCCTCTACGAAGACGATGCCCGCGACATCATCGAAGCGCTGCCGCCGCAAAGCGTTGGCCGGTTCTTCATCCTGTTTCCCGATCCCTGGCACAAGACGCGCCATCACAAGCGCCGTTTCGTCCAAACCGGGATGCTGGACAGCCTCGCGCGTATCCTCAAAGCCGGCGCTGAATTTCGCTTCGCCAGCGACGATGCGGGGTATCTGGCCTATGCCCTGGAGCGGCTGATGGCCCATCCGGCCTTCGCCTGGACGGCGCAAGGCCCCTCGGACTGGAAGAGCCGCCCTGCCGGCTGGCCCGCGACCCGCTACGAAGCCAAGGAATTGCACGGTTCCCCGGCATTCCTTCGTTTCGTCAGGACTGATAAGCTGACGCCATGAACCTCGAAGACGACAACGACATCAAGCCGCGCCCCGAAATCTGGGAAAAAGCCGTGATCGGCTTTGCCGCGCTTCTGACGCTTTGCGGCGTCGGCGTTTGCTTCTTTTCGTTCACCATCACCCCGGCCAAGCCGCCCGCAGCCCAGACCGAGATGAGCCTGCAGCCGGGCGAAGTCATGATCGGCATCGGCAAGGGCCAGACGATCGGCCCAATTCCCCCGATCAACATTCCGCAACCCGCGCCGTCCCGTCCGGCCCCTGCCGGCGGCCACCCTTGAATTAAACCCCTTGGCGGCGTACATAGCCGCCATCCCAGACAACAGACGACCTGTTGTGTGGCGGTTCGAAAGGACCGCCGCGCGGGAAAACCATTGTCCATGGCCGGTCTCCGAGCCGGCCACCAGGAAAAAAGAGAGTTTTCGCCCATTATTTCGCAGATTGCCCATCTTGAGCCGATCGTCGAACCCGCCGTGGAAGCGGCAGGGTTCCGGCTCGTACGCCTGCGCCTGATGGGCGGCAACACCAAGACGCTGCAGATCATGGCCGAGCGGCCCGACGGCACGATGAACGTCGAAGGCTGCGCCATCCTCGCCCGCGCGCTCCAGGATTTCCTCGAAAAGGAAAATCCGCTGGAAGGCGACTACGAACTGGAAGTGTCGTCGCCCGGCATCGACCGGCCGCTGACCCGTATCGCCGATTTCGCGCGCTGGGCCGGTCACGAAGCCAAGCTGGAACTGCATACCCCCATTAGGAGCGTTGGCGATAGCCAGAGCGACCAATCGATCAAAGAGCGCAAGCGTTTCCGAGGGAGGCTGCTGGGCCTCGACGGCCAGGACGTCACAATCGAAAGCCAAGGTCTGCGTATCGCCATCCCGTTCCGGCAGATCGCCGAGGCGAAACTGGTGCTGACCGATGCGCTCATCGCCGAAGATCTGAAGGCGCGCAAACGCGCCGATTCGTTGGCCCCGTGCGCGGAGGCGCACAAAAATTAGAAGTGCGCAAGCGCACGATTAGGAGAAAAGTATCATGGCTGCCATTGCCGCAAACCGGACGGAACTTCTGCAGATCGCGGATGCCGTCGCACGCGACAAGTCGATCGACAAGCAGGTCGTGCTCACCGCTATGGAGGAGGCGATGCAGCGCGCCGCCAAGGCCCATTACGGCAGCGAGAACGACATCAAGGTCGACATCGATCCCAAGACCGGCGAGACCCATGTCTCGCGCTACCTCCACGTCGTCGAACTGGTCGAGAACGACAAGACCGAGATCAGCCTCGCCGACGCGCGGGCGCGCAACCCCGCCGCCCAGGTCGGCGACATCATCGCCGAGACGCTGCCGCCGGTCGATTTCAACCGCATCAATGCGCAGAACGCCAAGCAGGTGATCGTGCAGAAGGTGCGCGACGCCGAGCGCGAGCGCCAGTTCGATGAATACAAGGACCGCATCGGCGAGATCGTCCACGGCATCGTCAAGCGTTCGGAATTCGGCTCGGTCGTTGTCGACCTCGGCCGCGCCGAGGGCGTGGTGCGCCGCGACGAGATGATCCCGCGCGAGAGCTTCCGCGCCGGCGACCGCATCCGCGCCTATATCTACGATGTGCGCCGCGAAACGCGCGGACCGCAGATCTTCCTGTCGCGCAGCCATCCGCAATTCATGGTCCGCCTGTTCGCGCAGGAAGTGCCGGAAATCTATGACGGCATCATCGAGATACGCGCCGTGGCGCGCGATCCGGGTTCCCGCGCCAAGATCGCGGTGATTTCCAAGGATTCGAGCATCGATCCGGTCGGCGCCTGCGTCGGCATGCGCGGCGTGCGCGTGCAGGCCGTGGTGCAGGAACTGCAAGGCGAGCGCATCGACATCATCCCGTGGTCCGGCGAAGCGGCGACCTTCATTGTGAATGCATTGGCGCCGGCGGAAGTCTCAAAGGTCGTGCTCGACGAAGACACGCACCGCGTCGAAGTTGTCGTGCCCGACGAACAACTCTCGCTCGCCATCGGCCGCCGCGGCCAGAACGTCCGCCTGGCGTCGCAGCTCACCGGCTGGCAGATCGACATTCTGACGGAAGCCGAAGAGTCCGAGCGCCGCCAGAAGGAATTCTCCGAGCGCACCAAGCTGTTCATGGAATCGCTCGATGTCGACGAGACCGTGGCCCAGCTTCTGGCCTCCGAGGGCTTCGCCTCGATCGAGGACGTGGCCTATGTGCCGCTGGGCGAGCTCGGCGCCGTCGAAGGCTTTGACGAGGAAACCGCGCAGGAATTGCAGCAACGGGCATTGGAATTCATCGAGGCGAAGAACAAGGAAATGGACGACAAGCGCAAGGAACTGGGCGTCACCGACGACGTGCTGGAGGTCGACGGCATCACTTCCGCCATGGCCGTCGCGCTCGGCGAAGCCGGCATCAAGAGCCTCGAAGACCTCGCAGGCTGCGCCACCGACGATCTGCTCGGCTATTACGAAGTCAACAAGGAGAAGGAGCGCGTGCGCATTCCCGGCGCGCTCGAAGGCTTCAACCTGACCAACGAAGACGCCAACGCCATCGTCATGAAGGCGCGTGTCAAGATGGGTTGGATCGAAGAACTGCCTGAGCCCGAAGCCGCGGCAGAGGACGGCGACGTGACGGAGGAAGAGTCCGCTTGAACCAAAGCCTGGCCATCGAGGAAGAGGACGAAACGATGCGGGAAAGACGCTGCATCGTGAGCGGCGAGGTCTTGCCGGAAGGCAAGCTCATCCGCTTCGTCGTCTCGCCCGATGGCGAGGTCACGCCCGACATCGCGGTGACGCTGCCGGGCCGAGGCATCTGGGCCGGCGCCACGCGCGAGACTCTGAACACGGCGATGAAGAAAAATCTCTTCGCCAAGGCTGCCAAGGCGCAAGTCAAGGTTGCGCCCGATCTGGCGGCGCGCGTCGAAACGCTGCTGGTGTCGCGCATGCTGGCCGATCTGGGGCTGGCGCGGCGTTCGGGCGCCATCCTGCTGGGCTTCGAGACCGTGCTGCAGGCGGTGCAATCGGAGACGCCGCCGGCGCTGTTGGTCGAAGCCAGCGATGGCGCCGCCGACGGCAAACGCAAATTGTTCGGCGCGGCCCATGCGCGGGGCCGGAAAATCCAGACGATTGAGTGCCTTACCTCGGCCGAATTGGGCTTGGCGGTGGGCCGCGAGAATGTGATACATGCAGCCCTCAAATCCGGGCGCCTGTCGGAACGGTTGAGCTTCGAAGCGGGGCGGCTTTGCGGCTTTCGTTCCGTGTCTGGCCACGAAAGAGAAGAATGAGCGATACGAACGACTCCACGAAGAAACCGGGCGGCGCCAAGACCTTGACGCTGAAGAAGACCGAGACTTCGACCGTGAAGCAGAGCTTCAGCCATGGCCGCACCAAGGCGGTGGTGGTCGAGAAGAAGCGCACGCTCGGTCCGGCGCCCGCAACGGCCAAGACGCCCGACAAGGCCGCGCCCACGCCCAAACCCGCCGCGCCCGCCGCTGCGGCGACGCCCACCGCCGCGCCGCGTGAGCCGCGGGCCGGCGTCGTGCTGCGCCAGCTGACCGAAGAAGAAAAAGCCCGCCGCGGCGCCGCCCTGGCCGACGCGCGCGTCTACGAAGTCGAAGCGCGCAAGCGCGCCGAGGAAGACGCCAAGCTGCGCGGCGCCGAAGAGGAAAAGCTGCGCATCGAGCGCGAAGCCGCCGCCCGCCGCAAAGCCGAGGAAGACGCGCGCAAAGCCGCCGAGGAATTGGCCCGCAAGCATGCCGAGGAAGAAGCTGCAAGGCGCGAGCACAAGAGCGATGCACCGGCAGCGGCTGCCGCCGCTGCGACGCCGGCCGCCGCGGCCGCCGCCGCCGCGCGCAGCCGCCGCCCGGTCAACGAAGAAGAAGACGAGGCCATCACCAAGAAGGGCGCGAAAGTGCCCGCCAAGCCCGCCGCCGTCAAAAAAGTCAGCGACGACAATCGCCGCCGCGGCAAGCTGACGGTGACGCGCGCCTTGTCGGGCGACGACGAGCGCACGCGCTCGGTCGCCGCCTATCGCCGCCATCTGCAGCGCGTCAACAAGGGCGCGCAGTCGGCTCCCGCCGGTCCCGCCGGTCCGCGCGACATCACGATTCCGGAAACCATCACGGTTTCCGAGCTCGCCAACCGCATGGCGCGCCGCGCCGTCGACGTCATCAAAGTGCTTATGAAGAACGGCCACATGGCGACGGCGAACGATGTCATCGACGCCGACACCGCCGAACTGGTCGCCGCCGAATACGGCCATACTGTGAAGCGTGTTGCTGAGTCCGACGTGCTCGAAGGCCTCAAGGGCACCGACGACGAAGCCGGGCACCTGGTCTCGCGTCCGCCGGTTGTCACCGTCATGGGCCATGTCGACCATGGCAAGACATCTTTGCTGGATGCCTTGCGCAAGACCGACGTGGTCTCCGGCGAGGCCGGCGGCATCACGCAGCATATCGGCGCCTATCAGGTCAGCCTGAAGAGCGGCCAGAAGATCACCTTCCTCGACACGCCCGGCCATGCCGCCTTCACCGCGATGCGCGGCCGCGGCGCCAAGGTCACCGATCTGGTCATTCTGGTGGTCGCCGCCGATGACGGCGTCATGCCGCAGACGGTCGAGGCCATCGCGCACGCCAAGGCGGCGCATGTTCCGATCATCGTCGCCGTCAACAAGGTCGACAAGGGCAACGCCGATCCAATGCGCGTGAAGACCGAGTTGCTGCAGCATGAGATCCAGGTCGAGGAACTGGGCGGCGAGACGCTGGCGATCGACGTCTCGGCCACCAAGGGCACCAATCTCGACAAGCTGGAAGAAGCCATCCTGCTGCAGGCCGAATTGCTCGACCTGAAGTCCAATCCCGACCGCTCGGCCGAAGGCGCGGTGATCGAGGCCAAGCTCGACCGCGGCCGCGGCCCGGTGGCGACCGTGCTGGTGCAGCGCGGCACGCTGAAGGTCGGCGACATCGTGGTCGCCGGCTCCGAATGGGGCCGCGTCCGCCTGTTGCAGAACGACCGCGGCGAAACCGTGCCGACGGCGGGCCCCGCCACGCCGATCGAAGTGCTGGGCCTCTCCGGCGCGCCGGAAGCCGGCGACGAAATGGTCGTGGTCGAAAACGAAGCCCGCGCCCGCGAAGTCACCGAATACCGCGCCCGCAAGCGCCGCGAAGCGCGCCAGGCGTCGTCTTCGCGCCAGACGCTCGATCAGCTGCTCAAGACCAAGGACAGCGGCGAGAAGCGCCTCCTGCCGCTAGTCATCAAGTCCGACGTGCAGGGCTCTTCCGAAGCGATCCAGGGCGCGCTCGCCAAGCTCGGCACCGACGAAGTCGCGGTGCAAATCCTGCAGGCCGGCGTCGGCGGCATCACCGAGAGCGACATCATCCTGGCGCATGCGAGCGGAGCGGGCGTCATCGGCTTCAACGTGCGCGCCGACAAGCTCGCCCGCGAACGGGCCAAGCGCGACGGCGTCGATGTGCGCTACTACAACATCATCTACAACGTCGTGGACGACATCAAAGCGGTGCTCTCGGGCATGCTGGCGCCCGAAGTGCGCGAGAAGTTCCTCGGCAACGCCGAAATCCTCGAAGTGTTCGACATCTCCAAGGTCGGCAAGGTCGCGGGTTGCCGCGTCACCGACGGCGTCGTGCGCCGCGGCGCCAAGGTCCGCCTGATCCGCGACAATGTCGTGATTCACGAGGGCGAACTCTCCACCCTCAAGCGCTTCAAGGACGAAGTGCGCGAAGTGCAGACCGGCCAGGAATGCGGCATGGCCTTCGCCAACTATCAGGACATGAAGAAGGGCGACACGATCGAGTGCTTCGAGGTCGAGACCATCCAGCGCGCACTGTAACGCGCGTTTGGATTGAGGCTTGAGAAATATGTCCCGCCGTCATTCCTCCGCGCCCGAGCGCGGTGCCCGTACGGGTCCAAGCCAACGCCAATTGCGCGTCGGTGAGGCACTGCGTCATGCGTTGGCCGACGTTCTGCGCCGTGGCGATATCCGCGATGCCGATCTGGCCGGCGTCTCGGTGACGATCACCCAGGTCAAGCCGTCGCCCGACATGCGCTACGCCACCGTGTTCTGCGAGCCGCTGGGCGGCAAGAACGCCAAGGCGATCGTGGCCGCGCTGAACAAGCACAAGGGCTATCTGCGCGGCGAGATGGGCCACCTGATCACCATGAAGTTCACGCCGGAACTGCGCTTCGTCGAGGACGAATCCTTCGCCGAGGCGCAGCGGATCGAAAACATCCTGAAATCGTCGCGCGTGCAGCAGGATCTGGCGGCACCGTCCGACGACGAAGATGGCGCGCCCGTCGGCAGCGCCGACAATGAGTAGAATCGGCAGCGCCGACAATGAATAGAATCGGCGGCGCCGACCATGAGTAGAAGGAAAAAAGGCCAGCCGGTGCACGGCTGGGTCATCGTCGACAAGCCGCAAGGCATGACGTCCACGCAAGTCGTCGGCGCGGTGAAGCGCATCTTCGACGCGCAGAAGGCCGGCCATGCCGGTACGCTCGATCCGATGGCGACCGGCGTCCTCGCCATCGCGCTGGGCGAAGCGACCAAGACGGTTCCCTACGCGATGGACGCCGAAAAGACCTATCGCTTCACGGCGGCCTGGGGCGAGGCGCGCGACACCGACGATGCCGAAGGCAAAGTCACCGCGGCCTCGGATGCTCGCCCCAGCAGGGGCGCCATCGAGGCGGCGCTGCCGCGCTTCACCGGCGAGATCATCCAGGTGCCGCCGGCGTATTCCGCGATCAAGGTCGCCGGTGAACGGGCCTACGATCTGGCCCGGGAGGGCCAGGAGGTGGTCCTGGAACCCCGCACTGTCGAGGTGCTTCAGGCCCGCCTGCTGGCGATGCCGGACCCCGACCATGCCGAGTTCGAAATCCTTTGCGGTAAAGGCACTTACGTCCGGTCCTGGGTCCGCGACCTAGCCCGTTTCCTGGGCACTTTGGGCCATGTTTCGGCCCTGCGCCGCACCCGGATCGGGGGATTTACCGAAGAAATGGCTGTCCCCCTAGCGCGGGAGGGGGGTTCTGTGCATATTCCCGCCGCTTTTGAGCACTTGAGGCCCATTTCGACCGCGCTGGACGGCATCCCGGCGCTGGCCGTAACGGGCCCGGATGCGGTTCGCCTGAAAAGCGGCAATCCGATCCTGATCCGCGCGAACATGTTCGCCAAGATCACGGAAGGCCAATCTGACGGCGACGATCTTCAGGGGCTTACGGTTTTTCTTCAGACTTCTGAGGGCGAGCCGGTGGCACTGGCCGAATTCGCCGCCGGCGAGCTTCGGCCGTTCCGTGTATTCAACTTTTAGGTTTAGGACCCGACGCCGAACATGATCACTCCCGAGAAGAAGAACGAAGTCGTTGCAGCATACGCCACCAAGGAAGGCGACACCGGTTCGCCGGAAGTCCAGGTCGCGATCCTTTCCGCGCGCATCAACGACTTGACCGACCATTTCAAGACGCACGCGAAGGACAATCATTCGCGCCGCGGACTGATCCGCATGGTTTCGACCCGCCGCAAGCTGCTCGACTATGTGAAGTCGACGGACGTGAAGCGTTATGAATCGCTGATCGAACGTCTGGGCCTGCGCCGCTGAGCGGTCCGGTTTCCGTCACGAACAGAATTCGCACGGCTCGCGAATGGTCGCGGTCTCGTGCGCTTACGCGTTCCGAAGCATGGGCTGAGGAATGCATTCGCGCGTGCGGGCATTGGGCCTGACGCGCAAAACTGCCAGAAGGCATCCGGCCCCGGCAGATGATGAAGAAAGAAGAAGCAGATGTTTAACGTACACAAAGAATCGTTTGAATGGGGCGGCAGAACGCTGACGCTCGAAACCGGCAAGGTTGCCCGTCAGGCTGACGGCGCCGTTCTTGCCACCTATGGCGAGACCGTCGTGCTGGCCACTGTGGTCGGCGCCAATTCGCCGCGCGAGGGCGTGGATTTCTTCCCGCTCACCGTCAACTACCAGGAACGCTATTACGCCGCCGGCAAGATTCCGGGCGGCTATTTCAAGCGCGAGCGCGCCCCGACCGAGCGTGAGACGCTGATCTCGCGCCTGATCGACCGCCCGATCCGCCCCCTGTTCGCCGAAGGCTATCGCAACGAGACGCTGGTCGTGGTGCAGGTTCTCTCCCACGACATGGAAAACGATCCCGACGTCGTCGGCTTGGTCGCCGCGTCCGCCGCGCTGACCATCTCCGGCATCCCGTTCAAGGGTCCGATCGGCGCCGCTCGCGTCGGTTACATCGATGGCGAATACAAGCTGAACCCGCCGATCGACGACATGGCGAACTCCAAGCTCGATCTCATCATCGCCGGCACGCAGGACGCCGTGCTGATGGTCGAATCCGAAGCCCAGGAGCTTTCCGAGAAGATCATGCTCGACGCCGTGATGTTCGGTCACCGCGAGATGCAGCATGCCATCAATGCGATCATAAAGCTGGCCGAGAAGGGCGCCAAGGAACCGCGCGCGGTTCCCGAGGACGTTCACGCCCCGATGCTCGCCAAGATCAAGGCCGCCACGGCCAAGGACCTTGCCGTCGCGTTCCAGATCCCGATCAAGTTCGAGCGCCGCGACGCCATCGCGGCCCTGCGCAAGAAGCACGCGGCGGACTTCGTCGGCGAAGGCGAAGGCAAGCTGGCGGCGAAGGACTTCGGCAATCTGTTCCACGACGTCGAAGCCGACGTCATGCGCAATTCGGTGCTCGACACCAAGAAGCGCATCGACGGCCGCGACCTCGTCACGGTGCGTCCGATCCTGGCCGAAGTCGGCTTCCTGCCGCGCACGCACGGCTCGGCCCTGTTCACCCGCGGCGAGACCCAGGCCTTGGTCGTCACCACGCTAGGCACCGCCGAAGACGAGCAGTTCGTCGACAGCCTCGAAGGCACCGGCAAGCAGACCTTCATGCTGCACTACAACTTCCCGCCCTACTCGGTGGGCGAGACGGGCCGCATGGGCGCCCCCAGCCGCCGCGACATCGGCCACGGCAAGCTCGCCTGGCGCGCCATCCATCCGATGCTGCCGACCAAGGAGGAGTTCCCCTACACGCTGCGTGTGGTCTCGGAAATCACCGAGTCGAACGGCTCGTCGTCGATGGCGACGGTCTGTGGCACTTCCCTCGCGCTGATGGATGCGGGCGTCCCCTTGAAGAAGCCGACGGCGGGCATCGCCATGGGCCTGATCCTGGAAGGCGAACGTTTCGCTGTCCTGTCGGACATTCTGGGTGACGAAGATCATCTCGGCGACATGGACTTCAAGGTGGCGGGCACCGAAGACGGCATCACCGCGCTGCAGATGGACATCAAGATCGCGGGCATCACCGAAGAGATCATGCGCGTCGCGCTCGATCAGGCCAAGGGTGGCCGTATCCATATCCTCGGCGAGATGAACAAGGCGCTGACGGGCGCCCGCGCCGAGCTCGGCGAGCACGCGCCGCGCATCGAGCAGATCAAGATCCCGACCGACAAGATCCGCGAAGTGATCGGTTCGGGCGGCAAGGTGATCCGCGAGATCGTCGAAAAGACCGGCGCCAAGATCAACATCGAGGATGACGGCACGGTGAAGATCGCGTCGGCCGACGGCGAGTCGATCAAGGCGGCGCTGAAATGGATTCGCGGCATCGTGGCGGAGCCGGAAGTCGGCGAGATCTATGACGGCAAGATCGTCAAGGTCATGGACTTCGGCGCCTTCGTGAACTTCTTCGGACCCAAGGACGGCCTCGTTCACGTCTCGGAACTGGCGCAGCAGCGCGTCAACAAGCCGTCCGACGTGGTCAAGGAAGGCCAGGCCGTGAAGGTCAAGCTGCTGGGCTTCGATGATCGCGGCAAGGTCCGCCTGTCGATGAAGCAGGTCGACCAGGCCACCGGCGAAGACCTCTCCAAGAAGCCGAAGACCGACGCACCCGCGGCGGAATAAGGCTTGGCTGCATTTTAAAGAGGCCGCCCGCGAGCGATCGCGGGCGGCCTTTTTGTTGCGTTGCAAGGTGGGGCCTACTTAGCTAAGCTAAGGTATGGAAAAAATCGTCAACATCCACATGGCAAAGACCACGCTCTCCAAGCTCGTTGCCGAGGTGGAGCAGGGCGAGACGGTCTTCATTGCGCGCGCGGGCAAGACAGTCGCGAAGCTGACAGCTTCGAAGGGACCCAAGCGCGGCAAGGCCAAGCCGAAGATCGATCGCACGCCCGGGTTCATGAAAGGCAAAATTTGGATCAGCCCCGACTTTGACGATCCTCTTCCCGAAGAGTTTCTAAAGGCCTTTCGTGGTGAGAGCGATTGAGGCTTCTGCTTGATTCCCATGTCTTGCTTTGGTGGGCGGATGGCTCCGCGCAACTGGGTGCAAGGGCTAAGAGTCTGCTTTCAGCTGGCAACGCGGAAGTCTTCGTCAGTGCCGCGAGCTGGTGGGAAATATCGATCAAGAAGGCGCATGGGCGCCTTGCCGTGGATTTGTCGGTGCTCGAATCGGAACTGCGAGCGCGATCCGTCAAGCGGCTGGACATGTCATTTGCTCATGCTCGCGCCGCGGCCGGTCTCCCGCCGCACCACGGCGATCCATTCGACCGAATGCTCGTCGCGCAAGCAGATGTGGAGGGCTTAAGCCTCCTAACGCGCGACAAGCGGCTGAAGACATACGGTAGCATGGTTCTCTGCACCTGAGGCATTGCACGAAGGGTAGCCATGCATCTCGCCGTCGGGAGAAATACATTTGACTTCATCCTCTTGGTCTTGGCCCTCTTCGTCCTGCCGGCGATCTCCGCGTTCACCGGCCGGCGCATCGCCAAAGCGCCGGACGTATCGCTGCTGCCGCGCTATCTCCAGACTATGGCGCGCGGCTGGCTGGTCGTCGCGCTGGTCGCCGGCGCCTGGTGGTGGAGCGGTCGCCCGGCGGCATGGCTCGGCTTCGACGTTCCGGTCGGTGAATCCGGTCTGTATGGACTGCTGTTCGTCGGCATCGCGCTGGTCGCGATGGCGATCCAGGTCGTGCGCTTCGACCGGCTCGTCGTGCCTGAGCGCTTGCCGAAACTTCGCCAGCAAATCCGCGACATCAAGATTCTGCCGCGAACATCGGCCGAATACGTCGTCTTTCTATTCGTCGCGCTCAGCGCCGGTATCTGGGAAGAGCTGCTCTATCGCGGCTTCCTGATCTGGTTTCTTGGCGCCTATCTCGGCGTCGTTCCCGCCGTGATCCTGTCGACCGCCGTGTTCGGTCTCGGCCACGTCTATCAAGGTTGGGGCGGCGTGCTGCGCGGCGGCGGGCTCGGCCTGCTGTTTGCCATCGGCTATGTCGCGAGCGGAAGCTTGTGGTGGCTCATCGCGCTGCATGCGTTGGTCGACATCTTCGGCGGCACGATGGCATGGCGCGTCTCGACCCTCCGCCTGCCAAATAGCACCTCTGCTTAAGAAGCGGGCGGGGCTTGCCGAACAATTGCGCAAGGCGCGCGGCACAAAAACGACAGACGGAAACCATCCGCAGCGAATGTTGGTTAACCCCCGTTAGCGATGCTTGTGCGCGCCAAACGCGCTGGTTAGCTTGATATCGCAAGGGCGATCCGAGCGGATCGGTGTTGGGGTGCTGCCATGTTCGTGGTCTTAAGACTGATCAGCCTCATTCTCGTCGTCTCGGCGCTGATGCTGCTTGGCGCCGACATCGTCACGTCGCTGGAAAACGGCGGCAAGATCATGGTGCGTTCGCTCGATCAGGTCTGGGGCTTGGCCGACAAGTCCGGCGTCGCCGCGTTCCATGCCTGGTGCGACGCGCATCTGGCCGGCTTCCTCGCGCACGGCATTTTCGCGGTGCTCAGCCTGCCGGGCTGGGCCGCGACCGGCGTTCCCGGCATCATCCTCGCCTTCCTGTTCGGCCGCCGCACCGCGGAAATCTCGCACTGATCAGCGATTGGCGCCGGGAATCCAGAGCACGTCCTTCGCGCCGCCGTCATTGGCGAAGCGACTTGCCACGAACAGATGATCCGACAGCCGGTTGGCGTAGCGGATCGCCGCCGCGCCGACCGGCTCGGTGAGGGCGAGTTCGGTCATCAGCCGTTCGGCGCGGCGCACCACGGTGCGCGCCAGATGCAGATAGGCGGCAGAGGCCGTGCCGCCCGGCAGCACGAACGAGTCGAGCGGCTTGAGTGTGCTGTTCATCGAATCGATTTCGCGCTCCAGCCGGTCGACCTGGGTATCGACGATGCGCAAACGCCCTTCGCCGTGCCGCCCGTCTTCCGGCGTCGCCAGGTCGGCGCCGAGATCGAACAGGTCGTTCTGGATGCGGCCCAGCATGGCGTCGAGTTCGCCGCCGGTATGCAGCCGGGCCAGCCCGATCGCGGCATTGGCCTCGTCGACCGTGCCGTAGGCCTGGATGCGCAGGGCGTGCTTGGGCCTGCGCGTGCCGTCGCCCAGCGCCGTTTCGCCCTTGTCGCCGGTCTTGGTGTAGATGCGGTTCAGCGTGACCATGGGCCAAAGCTACAGCCTGTCAGCAACGTCGGCAAAGCGGCTTGCGGCCCCCTTGTCGGCGGCTATTATCCGCCCCGCTCCCCAATAGAAGCGTCTTCTATGCCCATCGAAGCCCCTGAAATCATCGAAACCGAGGACACCCGCGTCTCCTGTGAGGGCATCGGCGGCGCGCTCGGGCACCCCAAAGTCTACCTGGAAATGGGGGCCGAGAATTTCGTCGAATGCCCCTATTGCGACCGCCGCTTCGTGCTGAAGGCGGGAGCGCACCGGCATTGAGCAAGCCCCAGAAGAGCGCGTTGAAGAAGGGCGATCATCTCTACCTGATCGACGGCTCGGGTTATCTGTTCCGCGCCTATCACGCGCTGCCGCCCTTGACGCGCAAGTCCGATGGCCTGCCCGTCGGCGCGGTCTCGGGTTACTGCAACATGATGTGGAAGCTGCTTGAGGACATGAAGGGCGCCGAGCAGCCGACCCATCTGGCCGTGGTGTTCGATGCCGGCGCCATTACCTTCCGCAACACGCTCTACGATAAGTATAAGGCGAACCGTCCGCCGGCGCCGGAGGATTTGATCCCGCAATTTCCGTTGGTGCGCGATGCGACGCGCGCCTTCGGTGTTTCCTGCGTCGAGATGGCGAACTATGAGGCCGACGACCTGATCGCGACCTATGCAAGGCTCGCCACCGAAGCCGGCGCGCGTTGCACCATCGTCTCGTCCGACAAGGACCTGATGCAGCTCGTCGTCGACGGCAAGGTCGAACTGTTCGACACCATGAAGAACAAGCGCATCGCCTCCGCCGAAGTGATGGAGAAATTCGGCGTGCCGCCGTCCAAGGTCATCGAGGTCCAGGCGCTGGCCGGCGATTCCGCCGACAATGTGCCCGGCGTGCGCGGCATCGGCATCAAGACAGCGGCCGAACTGATCAACCTGTATGGCGACGTCGAGACCCTGCTCAGCAAAGCCGGCGAGATCAAGCAGCCTAAGCGCCGCGAAACGCTGCTCGAGAACGCCGACAATGCGCGCATCTCCAAGAAGCTGGTGACGCTCGACGCCCATGCACCGCTGCCCGAAGGGCCGGAGCATTTCGCGGTGCACGAGCCCGAGCCAAAGACGCTGATCGCCTTCCTCAAGGGGATGGAATTCAACACCATCACCAAGCGCGTCGCGGCGCATTTCGGCATCGAGGATGTCGACGGCATCGAACCCACGGTCGAGCCTTCCGCCTCGGCGGCGAACCGTGTCGTCAAGCAGGCCGAGCGCGAGACGCCCAAGCCGCCGGTCAACGAAGTCGGCGCGGTGTCGGATCGCGGCGCGATCGTCAAACCGATCGATCTCGACGCCTATGTCGCCGTGACGACGGCCAAACAGCTCGACCAATGGATCGCGCGCGCGAGAGAGGTGGGCCGGGTCTGCGTCGATACCGAGACCACCGGCCTCGATGCGATGGTGGCGGGCCTGTGCGGCGTGTCACTGGCGGTCGCGCCGGGCGAGGCCTGCTACATCCCCTGCGGCCACCGTAAGGGCGACGGCCTGGACTTCGGCGCCGCCGCCGATCTCACCCAGATGCAGGAGAAGGATGTCTTGGCACGGCTGAAGCCGCTGCTGGAGGATCCGGGCGTCCTCAAGATCGCGCAGAACCTGAAATACGATTTCACCATCTTCGCCCAGCGCGGCATCCGCGTCGCGCCTTACGACGACACGATGCTGATCTCTTATGTGCTCGACAGCGGCTTGCACAATCACGGCATGGACGAGTTGTCGCTGCTGCACTTAAGCCATACGCCGATCTCGTTCGCCGACGTCGCGGGCAAGGGCAAGGAGAAAGTCACGTTCGACTGCGTGCCGATCAAGGACGCGACGCGCTATTCGGGCGAGGACGCGGACGTCACGCTGCGCCTCTGGGCTCTGTTGAAACCGCGGCTGGCGGCCGCCGGCAAGACGACGGTCTATGAAACGCTGGAGCGGCCGCTCATCGCCGTGCTGGCCGACATGGAGCGCGCCGGCATCACCATCGATCCGGATCTGCTGCGCCGCCTCTCCAACGATTTCGCCAAGGCGCAGGCCGCGATGGAGAAGGACATCCACAAGCTGGCGGGCCAGGAGTTCAACATCGGCTCGCCCAAGCAGCTCGGCGACATCCTGTTTGGAAAATTCAAGCTCGAAGGCGGGCGCAAGACCAAGACCGGCGCCTGGTCCACCGACTCCGATGTCCTGGAGGATGTCGCCGCCCAGGGCCATCCCATCGCCAAGAAAGTGCTCGATTGGCGCGGCCTGGCCAAGCTGCGCGGCACCTATACCGACGCGCTGCCGACCTATATCAATGCCAAGACCGGCCGCGTGCACACCTCCTACGCCATGGCGGCGACCTCGACCGGGCGCCTCGCCTCGACCGATCCCAACCTGCAGAACATTCCGGTGCGCACCGAGGAAGGCCGACGCATCCGCCAGGCCTTCGTCGCGCCCAAAGGTTCCAAGCTGATCAGCGCCGACTACAGCCAGATCGAGCTGCGCCTGCTGGCGCACATCGCCGACATTCCGCAACTCAAGAAAGCCTTTGCCGAAGGGCTCGACATCCACGCCATGACGGCCTCGGAAATCTTTTCGGTGCCGATTCTGGGCATGCCGGCGGAGATTCGCCGCCGCGCCAAGGCGATCAATTTCGGCATCGTTTACGGCATCTCCGCCTTCGGCCTGGCCAACCAGCTCTCCATTCCGCGCGGCGAGGCGGACGACTACATCAAGAAATATTTCCAGCGCTTCCCCGGCATCCGCGACTACATGGAAGAGACCAAGGCGTTCGCCCGCGAGCATGGCTATGTCGAAACGCTGTTCGGCCGGCGCATCCATATCCGCGAGATCAAATCGCCGATCCCGGCGCATCGCGGCGGCGCCGAGCGTGCCGCGATCAACGCCCCGATCCAGGGCACCGCCGCCGACATCATCCGCCGCGCCATGGTGCGCATGCCCGACGCGCTGGCCAAGAAGAAGCTCAAGGCTCGCATGTTGCTGCAAGTCCACGACGAGTTGATTTTCGAGGCCTCGGATTCCGAAGTCGAGAAGACGATGGGCGAGGCGAAATCGGTGATGGAGAAATCGTCCCTGCCGGCGGTGCAACTCTCCGTCCCCCTGACCGTTGACGCCCGCGCCGCGCAAAACTGGGACGCGGCGCATTAGCCGGTTGGGCCTCCTTGGTAAAGCACAACGCTATGCGCTGGCCGCCATCGCGGCCGCGTTCGCGCTCGATATTCTCGTCAAGCGCCTGTTCCTGGCGCGCGCCTCCGATTGGAACGGCCGCGTGCTGGTGCCGGGTCTGCTCGACACGCATTACGCCTTCAATCACGGCGTCTCGTTCAGCCTGTTCTGGCAGAACAGCAGCTTCGGAGACGCCGTTCTGGCGCTCTTGCTGATGGGCCTTGTCCTGGCCCTGACAGTCGCAGCCTTTCGTACCGCGAGGCCGCTGACGGCCGCCGGCTACGGCCTCATCGCCGGCGGCGCGCTCGGCAATATCGTTGATCGCGTGCAGCACGGCGCGGTGTTCGATTTTCTGGTGGTGCGGCTGGGCTCAGTGCCGCTCTTCGTCTGCAACAGCGCCGATATCCTTATTTCGCTCGGCGTAATCCTATTGGCGGTGGACATTCTGCCGGTCGACCGTTCGCCTTAGGCGTCATACTCGAACTCGATCAGATAGACTTTTTCGCCCGGTCCGTGCTTGGCGACCTTGAGCAGATCGACGACGCCGGCGAAACCGGATCGCCGCGCCAGCGCCGGGGTGATGTCGGCCAGCGAGATCTGGCGGATGGATGTCACTTCGATATGGCCGGGTCCCAGCGCGTAGCGGCCACCCACTTTCACATGCGGCTTCTGCCAGATGCGGATGCTGCAGGTGACTTCACCGCGCATGACCGGCTCGCGCAGCCGTTTGGTGAACATCATGGGGTGTGTGGAGAGCTGGGTTTCCCGGCAAGGCTGCCATGACGGCGCCGGCCGCGGCAATCGTCAGGCGGCTATATTTCTCAGGCCGGTTTCCGGCGTGATGCCGGCCTTGCCGAGCGTCGCCATGAGTTCGGCCATGGCCGCGTCGGCATCGCGCGCCGCGCCGGCCGGCGAACCCTGTGCGATGTAACTCGTCAGGAACCCCGGACGCCCCAGATAGCCGATCACCAACTCGCGGGCGCGCGTCGACAACCGGCCTTCTGTCAGCACGCCGCTGGTGCACAGTTTGAGGATCGCGGTCGCTTTCTCGAGCGCACCGCCGACCCTGGCCTCGAGTGTCTCGAAAATCTTGGCCCTGGTTTCCAATTCGCTGGCGCGCTTGTCGAGCAGATCGGACATTTCCTGGCGCTGGTTTTCCTGAAAGCCCGAGCGGCGGGCGCGCGCCTGCAATTGCGCCAGGCGTTGCAGCCGCATCACCACCGCGATCTTGGCGTTGGAGAAATGCGCTTCGAAACTGCTGCCGGTGATGATCGGCATGATGAAGGTGGCGAGCAATCGCTTGTTCTCGGCGCCGATGATGTTTTCCTCGACGAACAGAAGCCGCTCGAGTTTCTCGTCCGGCGTCGCCGCTTCCGCCATGTACTCGCCCAGCGTCTCGTGCGTCACCAGCCGCTTGGAGCGCAGCGTAAAGGCGCCGATCAAATCCTCATGGCTGAGATACTTGCCGATGCCCAGCACGACGCGGTTGGCGATTTGGCGCAGTGTCTTGAATTCGTCGTCCAGCGCGTTGGGGCACAGCCGCTTGGCGCTCTTGAACTCGGCCAGGATGCGGTTGGCGATGGCGGTGCGCGCCTCGGGCAGATCGTCGGCGGCGAAATGCTGCGTCAGCGCGATCAGGCCGGCTCGTTCGCCGGCATCCACCGGCTCCTTGCCGAGGAACAGCTGCACCAGGCATGTCAGCGCCTGGCCGAGATTGTCGTTCTTGCCGATCAGTTCGTGCAGTGCCGCCGAGCCCGCCAGCACTTCGGCGATCAGCGAGTCGATGGCGCTAAGCAGCAGTACCCGGCCGGATCCTTCCGCCGGCGCTTCCTCCGACAGGGCCAGCAGGCGAAAGACTTTTTCGTCCCAGCCCTTGGCGTCGCGCAGATGCTGCGCGATCGCGCCGTTCAGCACGTAAAGGCCGTCGGCCTTGTCGGCCAGCTTGCTCGCCAGCGCGCCAAAGCCGCCGATTTCGACGGCCGGAAAGTATTTGTTGCGCGCGTCGCGATAGACGCGGTGAAAGGTTTTCGTCGTCAGCTCGTTCAGGCTTTTGATGATCTGCGCTACCGGCGTCGTGGTCGATGAAGCCTGCGCCACGGCGACCTTCTGGATCGCATGCTGCAGCAAGGTGCCGGTCGCTTCGAGTTTTTCCAGCATGTCGGCGCGGTGACTGAGTTCGGTGATGGTGATCTTGTTGCGGCTGAGGAAGTCGGAGATCAGCCGCGTGATGGTGGCGCGCGCATGATAGGAATAGAGGTCTTCCGGCTTGAAGCAGGGCAGGGCGTGCGGCACGTCTTCCTGCGCCGGCGCCGTCTTCATCTGGTTGTGGCCGTCCTCGAAAATCTTCAGCGAGAGATAGTCGCCGGTGTCTTCGTTGTAGGTTTCCTTGACGACCTTGACGCCGGTGGCTTTTTCGCCGGCCATCAGGCTGGCGGCGAATTGCAGCGCCGACTCCCGCTCGGTGCGGACGTCGAGCATCTTCCAGCCGCCCTTCGCGCCCTGGCGGGAAAAAATCTCGTAGTGGATCGATTGCGCCATGGTCCTCGGGGCCGATGCGGGCCGAGAGATGAGTATGACTACCCGGCCATTAAGCTGCGGTTAAGGCTGTTGCGCCGAAAGGCTGCGAATGGTGGCTTTGGGCCCGCACAGGGCGCAGGCCGGATCGGCCTTGAACGTCACGGTGCGAAAGCGCGTGCTTAACGCTTCGTAAATCAAAAGGCGCCCCGCCATGCTCTCGCCGGCGCCAGTGATCTCCTTGATCACTTCCAAGGCCTGCAACGTGCCCATGACGCCGGCCGCGGCGCCCAGCACGCCTGTCTCCGAGCAGGACGGCGCGGTGCCCGGCGGCGGCGCCTCCGGAAACAGACAGCGATAGCAGGGATAGCCGTGACCGCGCTCATGCGCCTTGCCCCTCTCATACGCTTTAAAAGTGGCGAGCTGGCCGTCGAATTCGGTGACGGCTGCCGAGACTAGCGTGCGCTTCGCCAAGAAGCAGGCGTCGTTGATGAGAAACCGAGTCGCGAAATTGTCCGAACCGTCGGCGACGATGTCGTAGTTCGAAATCAGCTCGAGCGCATTTTCGGGCGCCAGGCGCAGCGCATGGCGCTCGATTTTCACATGCGGGTTGATCGCCAGCGCCGCATCGCGCGCCGAATCGGTCTTCGGCCGGCCGACGTCCTTGGTGGCATGCGCGATTTGGCGCTGCAGATTGGAGAGGCTGACGGTGTCGAAATCGACGATGCCGATCGTGCCGACGCCCGCCGCCGCCAGATAGAGGATCGTGGGGCTGCCCAGCCCGCCGGCCCCCACCACCAGCACCCGGGCGCGGGCGAGCTTGGCCTGGCCGGCGCCGCCGACCTCGCGCAGCACGATGTGGCGGGCGTAACGCTCCAATTCTTCGTCCGACAGGCTCATGGCACGGTCTTAGCGCGTTGGTGGCCGGACAAAAACCGCCGCCGCGACCGTAAGACACCCTGGAAATGACACCGGTGTCACCCGTAACCCCATGAAATCAGTAATATTTCTTGAGCAACCACGTACCGTTACGTGCGTTGCTGCGCGGGGGGGCAGCCTCTATTTTGCTACGAATAACAGGCGTGCGCCCAACGCACGCCCGGGGAATATTCTTCTGAGGTAAGCGTATGTCGAATGACGGGCCGAGCGCCTACGGCCTTGAGCAACAGGGCTTCCGCAATTTGAAGGCGGTGCACCGGAATTTGACCGCGCCGGCCCTTTATCAGCAGGCCATCGCGCGCGGCGAAGGCCATGTCGCCAAGGACGGGCCCCTCGTCGTCCTCACCGGCATCCATACCGGCCGTTCGGCGTCCGACAAATTCGTCGTGCGCGACGCGCAAAGCGAAAACCAGGTCTGGTGGGAGAACAACAAGCCGATGACGCCGGCGCATTTCGATGCGCTCTACGCTTCGATGATGTCCTACGCGCAAGGCCGCGAGCTTTTCGCCAAGGACCTGTTCGGCGGCGCCGATCTTTCCCACCGCCTGCCGGTGCGCATCGTCACCGAATTTGCCTGGCATTCGCTGTTCGTGCATCAGCTGCTGATCCGCCCCACCGCGGAACAGCTCAAGGGTTTCGATCCCGAATTCACCATCATCGATCTGCCCGGCTTCGAGGCCGATCCGAAGATTCACGGCTGCGCCACCGGCACGGTGATCGCGGTCAATTTCACGAAGAAGGTGATTCTGATCGGCGGCACGTCTTATGCCGGCGAAATGAAGAAATCCGTCTTCACCATCATGAACTACCTGCTGCCGGCCAAGCGCGTGATGTCGATGCATTGCTCGGCCAATGTCGGCAAGGACGGCAAGTCCGCCATCTTCTTCGGCCTCTCCGGCACCGGCAAGACGACGCTCTCGGCCGACGCCACGCGCACCCTGATCGGCGACGACGAGCATGGCTGGAGCGAGCACGGCGTCTTCAACATCGAAGGCGGCTGCTACGCCAAGGTGATCAAGCTCTCCAAGGAAGCCGAGCCGGAAATCTTCGCCACCACGCAGCGCTTCGGCACCGTGCTGGAAAACGTCATGATGGACATGGCGACGCGCGAGCTCGATCTCGACAGCGCGCATTATGCGGAAAATACCCGTGCCGCCTATCCCATCGATTTCATCCCGAACGCCAGCGAGACCGGTCGCGCCGGGCACCCGAAGAACGTCATCATGCTGACGGCCGATGCCTTCGGCGTGCTGCCGCCGATCGCCAAGCTGACGCCGAGCCAGGCGATGTACCATTTCCTCTCCGGCTTTACGGCGAAGGTCGCCGGCACGGAAAAAGGCCTCGGCAAGGAGCCGCAGCCGACCTTCTCCACCTGCTTCGGCGCGCCGTTCATGCCGCGCCATCCTTCCGAATACGGCAACCTGCTGCGCGACCTGATCGGCCTGCACCAGGCCGATTGCTGGCTGGTCAACACCGGCTGGACGGGTGGCGCTTTCGGCACCGGCAGCCGCATGCCCATCAAGGCGACACGCGCCCTGCTCGCCGCCGCGCTCGACGGCTCATTGGCGAATGCCGAGATGCGCGTCGATCCGCATTTCCGCTTCCGCGTGCCGGTCACGGTGCCGGGTGTGGATTCGAAAATCCTCAACCCGCGCGACACCTGGGCCGACAAGGCCGCTTATGACGCGCAGGCCAAGAAGCTCGTCACCATGTTCCGCGAGAACTTCAAGAAGTTCGAGGCCCATGTCGGCAACGACGTGCTGGAAGCAGCCCCGATGCTGGCGGAAGCGGCGGAATAACGCTCAAGGAACTGCGTGATGGCCAGGACGCTTGGATTGAATCATATCAATCTGAACGTCTCCGATATCGCGCGTTCGGAAAAATTCTATCTCGAGGCGTTCGGCCTGGAAGTGCGCTTTCGCGAGGGCGCGAACATGGTCTTCGTCGGCTCGCAGGGCGGGCATGATCTCGTCACGCTGTGCCAGGCCCAAGCCGGCGCGCCGATCGGCGACGGCGGCGTCTCCCATTTCGGCTTCCGTGCCGCGCGGGCGCAGTTCGATGAGATGGTCGCGCAAATCGAACGCGCCGGCGGCAAGCTGTTGCGGCGCGGGCAGCACTCGGAAAACGAACTCTACGCCTATTTCACCGATCCGGACGGCTACACGATCGAACTGGGCGCCTGATTTCAGTACAGGAACGTCGCCGCCTTCGCGTCGGGCGTGGTGATCAGATAGTCGAAGCCGATCAGCAGAAAGCGCGACTCCGGCTTCAGCTTGGCGATGCCGTTTGTGTCCAGCGCCTGGCGGATGGGCTCGAGCGGGATCAGCGTCCAGCCGCGCGCAGGCAGCTGCGTTGTATCCAGGCCGGCGACCTTGAAGATGTCGCCCCACTCCTTGGGATCGTAAGCCTGGACTTCCGTCGGATTGCCGGGTTTGGGCGCGAAGGCGAGGTTGTGTCCGCCGGCCGGCAGAAAGGCGATGCGCAGCGCCGCCCTGTTGTTGGCGCGCGCGATCATGGTGGCTAACGTGCCGAGGTCCACCGTGTTCACCGGCGAGGTGCCGAGCGCGACGTGCTCGATCCCCATCTTGAAGATGAACTTGGGATTTGGTTCGGCGGCGGCGCGATAATCGGCCAGGAAATTCGTCGCCAGCAATCGAGCGCGATGGCTGTTGTTGTCGTAGTTATGACCTTGCATCCAGGCTTGATAGATGTCGGCGCTCTCCTTCAGGTCGGCGATGATGCTTTGCGCTTCCCGCTGGCCCTTGAACAAGGTGGCCAGCGCATCGAACTGTGCGGGCGTCGTCACCGTCAGAAGAAATTTCTGCTGCGCGCCCGTGGCGGCGGCGTCCTGTTCGGCGGCGAGCAACCGCTGGGCTTCGGCGCGGGCGGCTTCGTTCGGCGCGATCTCCGCCAGCCGTTTCAGGTGAAAGGGCGGCGAACCGATGAACTCCTGGTCGACGCCCCACAAATAAGGCGTGCCTTTCGCATCGTGGCCCAGGAAGTCACCGATCAGTTCATTGTCCTCCTTGAGCGACAGAAACGGCAGGCCGAGCGGTGTTTCATGGACGATCCGCGCCACGCCGCCAATGCCGCCCTGCGCCAGCGTCGCGGCCACCATCTTCACCGAACGCTCACCGACTTCGACGATCAGCCGCTTGAAGCCCAGCGGCCGCACGTCGTGCGCAAGGGCGCGCAGGATGATCGGCGAATCGGCGAAGCCGTGATCCTCGCCGAACAGAATGAACTGCGCGTTCGACGCCGCGCCGTGCAGCACCGCGGCGCCGGGGCCGCTCAAGCCGCCGTCGGCGACATCGAGCGCATAGGTCTGCGGCGCGCCCCTCGCGCCCGTGCAAAGCATCAGCGCCATGGCGGCGGCGGCAAGTCTGGTCAACATGGCGGAGGTCTCCCGGGGCAGCGTGAACTTGCAGGGGCGCGACTAGGAGGGCCAAGACCGCGCGCGGCAATCCAGCCCTGCGCCGCCCGCAGGCGTCCGACCTAGCGCCGCCGATAGACCCAGACCCGCGCCGGCGGCAGGTTGAACAGCACGAAGGCCGCTTGCGCGACCGTCACGTCAGCCGGCGGCGCGACCGGGCAGTGCAGGCCATAGGAAAACTGCACATAGGGCGCACCCGGCTTCAGGCGCTTGAGCACGCCATTGAGAAAGACTTGGCGCCGTTCCATGGAATGATTGAGCAGCGGCACGCCCGAAATGGCGCCGACGAAAAGCTCGGCCGGGCGGTTCGCCAGGGTCTTGCCCAAGTCGAACGCGTCGCCGTCGATCACCGTGACGCGCGGGAATCGCGCCGCGACGAGTTGCGCGAAGTGCGAATCGAATTCGATCGCGGTGATGCGCTCCGGCGCGACGCCGCGCGCGATCAGCGCCCCGGTCGCCACCCCGGTGCCCGGCCCAAGCTCCAGGACAGGTTCACCACCGCTCGGATCGATCTGCGCCGCCATGGCGCGCGCCAGCGCCCTGGACGACGGCGCAACGGCGCCGACGGTTTTCGGCCGCGTGATCAGACGTCCGATGAAGCGAAGCGTGTCCGACATGAATATCCGGTGGGTGAAACGGCAGCGACCACTGATGCGCAGGGTCTCGTACAGGACCTCGTGCCTTGACGCCACTCCTTGCCCAGCGGACCATGTGGAATCGGCGTTGGGGGCGTTCGTCATGAAGCTTTCGCTGTTGGGTTGTGCGGTTCTGGCAGCTGGTTTCACGGCGCTCTGTTCGCAACCGGCATCGGCGTTCGGAACCGTGCGCGGGCTCGGCCAGAACGCCGAACATGAGCGCATCACGCGCCACGCGCTGGGCTGCGGCCTCATCGGCGGCGATATGGACTGCCTTCAGGACAAAACGCTGACCGAACTCGCCGGCAGCGACAATGATTTCGGCGCCATCGGCATCCCGGACCGCGGCGAACTGGTGACCAAGAACAAGGCGCATTGCGACAGCGGCGATTATCTCGACATCCCCGATTATCCGCATGGCAAGACCGAGGCCCAGTCCGCGCTGGAATCCTGCCGCGCCTGGATGGTGGAAGAACTCGATGCCGCTGTCGACGATGCTGGTGCGTTGGTCGATTCCGATGGACGCCTGCGCCCGGACCAGATGAAGCTGCCGTGTCTTTTCGTCGGCCAGATCAAGGGCCGCGCCAAATGCAATGTGATCGAAGATCTCGGCATCCTGCTGCACGCCTCGCAGGATTTCTATTCGCACACCAACTGGGTCGACGTCGCCGACGCCACCCAGCCCATCGGGCCGGACAATCCGCCGGGCCTGGGCAAGACCGGCCGCGCGCCCTGGCTCGACCTCCGGCACGACAATCCGTTTCCCGCCGGCCTGATCTCCGGCTGTTTCGAAAAGCCGCCGGAGAAATCGCATTGCAATTACGGCGCCGGCGGCGCGGAACATCGCGTCAAGCATGCCGTGGTCAACAAGGATACCGGCACCATCGATCCGCTCGTTCTCGGCGGCACGACGCTGCGTGGCTCCCATGACGACAATTTCGCCCACGCCATCGCCGCCGCCATCGACGACAGCAAGGACAAGTGGCTGACATTTCGCCAGAAACTGACGCAGCAATACGGCACGAAGGCCGGCGCCCTGATGGCCTGCGCCATCAGCCACGACGATCCGATGATGGATTGCCGCTGAACCGGCTGCTACCATCATACGCCGGCGCATCGGCCGCGCCGGGTCTGGAGCATGATCGCACTTGATAGAATCGGACCATGTTCCAGACTCTTTGATTGGCGCGCCATTTGCGGGTGAAGCTGAACTATGCCTCACCCGATTGCGCTCTAGTCTCTGAGCTTTTCGAGGAGCGTGCGTCCAAACGTAAAACAAAGAAGCAGTGCGACGACGAAGGAGAAGGACCCGTAGATCAGCAGAAGCAGGCCGTGGTCCATTAAAGCCGGGTTTCCCGCTTCGCAGGCGGCAGGAAACCATGACGGCCACCAATGCGCGGTGCCGGTCCGGCAATAGGATTTTATGAAATCCACTGCCAGGTTGGAACCGTAATAGCCAAAAGCGAATGCGCCGACGACTTCGGCGGCGGTCAGCAAGGTCGTCTGCCGCCGGACGTGTTTGTGGTTTTCATGCCATTCCGTCGCCGACAGATTTGCATTTATCAATTCGGCGACCGCGCTGACCCGCTCGCGCAGGCGGTGATAACGCTCGCCGGCGCGCCCGATGACGCGCGTGGCCGGGATGAACCGGCGCTCGATGAAATCCGTCAAGGTCTGATAGCCGATGATCGGCGCTTCGCGAACGGAGCGCAGCTTGCCGCGCAACGACTCCACGGAGCCAACGGTGCCGCCGGCGCGGTCCATCATGCCGCCCTCGACGATGTCGTTCATCAGTGTAAGGCAGGACGAAATAAATTCGAGTGCGATGATCAGCTTCCGCTCCTTCGACGCGGAATGGGGCGTCAGGGATTTTCCGTCCGGATCGAAGGGCACGTCCGGGTGCAGCTCGTGCCAATATGCATAGGGTACCACGGAGTTTATCGCTGGGCGTCCGGACGTCTTGTCGTTGGGGTCCGACGAAAACTGCTCCTTTCGATTGTGGTAGTTCGACACCGCCAGATTCAGCTTGGACTCGATAACGCTCAGCGCGCTGTGAATCAGCCGGAACCGGGCGATCCATCGCAGCGCCATGGCGCGCTCCGTGGCGAATTCGGCCATGTTCTGCAACAGTCGCCCGCGCTGGAATTTGTGCATGCCGCAGTCGATGATCACGGACCGGGTGAACAGGTCCTTGGCTGGCTCACTCGCCTGCCCCGAGTCGTGCCGGATGTTCGCAAAGATATAGCCGCGGCCATTCATGCATTTGAAGCCGACGATTTCGTTCTTCAGGTTGTCGGGATCGTCACGGAAAGCCCGTCCGAGGAAGTCGCGCACGGCAAATTCGACAAGGCGGTCGATCTCGTATGCCAGGGTCTTGCTCAGGTTGGCATGGTCGAATATCTCGCGCACTTCGCGATGCGTGACGTTCAACGCTCCGTCGTCGCCACGCCTGTTTCTCAGAGTGCCGAGCAGTTCGCTCAGCCTGGGATTCTCACCGGCCGCGAGCGCCAGATTGTCCAGGAATTTTCCGCCGTTCGGGCCGGTGGACTGTTCGAAGAATGCCTCGGCCGGAACGATGATCCAGTTGGCTCCCTGGACAAACCTGCCGAGGATGCCTGGAAACCGGCGTTTGACGCCGTCTTGAAGGGTCTCGCCATCGGCGAAGAAATCGGTTGGAAAAGCGTGCAGCGCTGTCGTTTCGAAGGGGTCGCCGCCGGTATTGTCGAAAGACATGCCGCGATAGCCGGGAAGCTCATGCGTGAAGGTGAAGGTCTGGTGGGGACGGGCGTGCCGCGTCCAGCGGAAATGCGCGATCTCTTCCTTGTCGGCCGGCTGACCGCCGCCCACTGGCGCTTTCTCCCGAAAGACCTTCCAGAAATATTCTACGTTGTTGGTCAGCCGGTTGCTGGGTCCGCCGTCTCGGATTCGAGCTTCCAGTTCCGCTGTTTCCTTTTGCGCCTGGTTCTTGACGCTGCCGGAGAAACTGTTAGGTGCTGGCTTGGCATCATCTGCTCGTCTCATCAGCGCTTCCTTTCGGAAGACGATGCTGCGCTTAGGCGTGATGAAGGGTTCGGAGAAGTCAAACAATTCCTTCACATAGTGGAAATACGGATCCCGGCCACCACGAAAGCTCTCAGTGTTGTCGGGTTCGTGAATGGCTTCGTTCCACAGCCATTGCAGGGTCTCGCTCGTGACGCAGCCGATGATCTTGGCCGGATCGGTCTCTGAGATCGGTGGCAGGCCCGCAGGCGGGCGCCATCGCCCCGTCAGGCGCGCGGTGAACCGTGCGAAGGACCCGGCCGGTACCGGCTTTTCCTCCGCGATTTTCTCCACAAAGAGAGGCGCGAAAACAAGATGGGTTGCGCGTGTCGTGCGGCCGATGGGACGCGGCGCGTTGAAACCGAATTCACCGTGCAGGTAGGTGAAAACGCGCGTGGTGTATTCGCCGGCGCGGGGCTCCGGGTATTCGCGGTCGAAGCGGAGGCTCTGCGAGTCCCGCCTGTAGTCCTTGAGCTTGTCGTTTCGCGCTTCGACAAGCTTGCGCTCTTCGGCGCGTCGCCAAGCCTTGGCCTCCTGCGGCGTCAGTTGCGCCGGCGGCACGAGGCTGTCGGCGAGATCGTCGCGGGCGGAGATCAGCTTGGTGAGGAATCGCAGGCGTGCGGCCAGCCCCTCAAAGGCACTCATGCCGGGTTTCTCGAATGGGCAGTGGAGACGACGGGCGGGATTAGGCGAACAGAGCGATCATACACGTAATGGTTGAGAATTGCAACTCCGTCACGTTTGATTTTGGAAGAACGCCTTCGCCTTGGCCAGCCAGCCTTCGGTGTCGGGATGGCAGCCTTCTTCGCTCAGCTTCTCGAACTCGCGCAACAATTCCTTCTGCTTCTTGGAGAGCTTGACCGGCGTCTCGACCGCGACTTCGACGAAGAGATCGCCGTGCATGCCGCCGCCGCGCAGCACCGGCATGCCCTTGCCGCGCATGCGGAACTGGCGGCCCGATTGCGCACCTTCGGGAATGGTGACCTTGGTGCGGCCGCCGTCGAGTGTCGGCACGTCGATGCTGCCGCCGAGCGCCGCGGTGATGAACGACACCGGCGCGCGGCAATACAGATCGTGGCCCTCGCGCTGGAACATCTCATGCGCCTTGACGGAGACGAAGATGTAGAGATCGCCGGCCGGTCCGCCGTTCATGCCGGCCTGACCTTCGCCGGACAGCCGGATGCGCGTGCCCTCCTCGACGCCGGGCGGAATGTCGACGCTGAGGGTGCGTTCCTTCTGCACCTGGCCGGCGCCTTTGCACGCCTTGCACGGATTCTTGATGACGCGGCCCGTGCCGCGGCAGCCCGGGCAGGTTCGCTCGATGGTGAAGAAGCCCTGCTGCGCCCGCACCTTGCCGATGCCGCTGCAGGTCGGGCATTGCTCGGCCTTGTGGCCGGGCTCGGCGCCGCCGCCGCCGCAGGTCTCGCAGGCGACCGCGCTCGGCACCTTGATCTGCGTGTTGCGGCCCTTGAAGGATTCCTCGAGCGTGATTTCCAGATTGTAGCGCAGATCGCCGCCGCGGTTCTGGCGCCGCGCCCGTCGCCCACCCATGAACTCGCCGAACAGATCGTCGAACACGTCGGTGAAGGATGAGGCGAAGTCGAAGCCGGACGGCCCGCGGCCGCCCATGCCGTTCTCGAACGCCGCATGGCCGAAGCGGTCATAGGCCGCGCGCTTCTGGTCGTCCTTCAGGACGTCATAGGCTTCGTTGATTTCCTTGAAGCGGACTTCCGCGGTGTGATCGCCGGGATTGCGGTCGGGATGGCATTCCATCGCCATCTTGCGATAGCTCGATTTCAAGGCTGCGCCGTCCGCGCCCTTCTGGCAGCCCAGAACTTCGTAATAACAACGCTTCATAGTCAGAACACCGAATACGGAAGACGGGGATCAGAAAAGCTACGCATGCATCGCCCCCAATTCTGATCCCCGTCGTCTGTTATCTGTCTTCCGATTTCTTGTCGTCGACTTCGGAGAATTCCGCGTCGACGACATTTTCGCCGGCCTTCGGATCGTTGCCGGCGCCGTCGGCGGCGGCATCGGCCGCCGCGTCGCTCGACTGCTGCGCCTTGTACATCGCCTCGCCGAGCTTCATCGAAGCCTGCGCCAGCGCCTGCGTCTTGGCCTGAATGTCGTCCACGTCGTCGCCGCCGGTCGCGCCCTTCAGCGCGCCGATCGCAGCCTCGATGGCGGTCTTCTCGGCCGGATCCACCTTGTCGCCATGCTCACCGAGCGCCTTCTCCGTCGAATGGATCAGGGCATCGGCCTGGTTCTTGGCTTCGACCAAAGCGCGGCGCTTCTTGTCCTCGCCGGCATGGGCTTCGGCTTCCTGCACCATCTTCTTGATGTCGGCGTCGGTCAGGCCGCCGGACGCCTGGATGCGGATCTGCTGTTCCTTGTTGGTCGCCTTGTCCTTGGCCGTCACCGAGACGATGCCGTTGGCGTCGATGTCGAAGGTGACTTCCACCTGCGGCACGCCGCGTGGCGCCGGCGGCAGGCCCATCAGGTCGAACTGACCCAGAATCTTGTTGTCGGCGGCCATTTCGCGCTCGCCCTGGAAGACGCGGATGGTGACGGCGGTCTGGTTGTCCTCGGCCGTCGAGAAGATCTGCGACTTCTTGGTCGGGATCGTGGTGTTGCGGTCTATCAGGCGCGTGAACACGCCGCCCAGCGTCTCGATGCCGAGCGACAAAGGCGTCACGTCGAGCAGCAGCACGTCCTTGACTTCGCCCTTCAAAACGCCGCCCTGGATCGCCGCGCCGATGGCGACGACTTCATCCGGGTTGACGCCCTTGTGCGGCTCCTTGCCGAACAGCTGCTTGACGATCTCCTGCACCTTGGGCATGCGCGTCATGCCGCCGACCAGGATGACTTCGTCGATCTGGTTGGCCGTGACGCCGGCATCCTTCAGCGCCTGCTTCACCGGGCCGATGGTCTTCTGGATCAGGTCGTCGACCAGGGCTTCGAGCTTGGCGCGCGTGATCTTGATGGTCAGATGCTTGGGGCCCGATGCGTCCGCCGTGATGAAGGGCAGGTTCACTTCGGTCTGCGCCGCGCTGGAGAGTTCGATCTTGGCTTTTTCCGCGGCGTCCTTCAGACGCTGCAAGGCCAGACGATCCGAACGCAGATCGATGCCGTTCTCTTTCTTGAACTCGTCGGCGAGATAGTTGACCACGCGCTGGTCAAAGTCTTCACCGCCCAGGAACGTATCGCCATTGGTCGACTTCACTTCGAAGACGCCGTCGCCGATTTCCAGCACCGAGACGTCGAACGTGCCGCCGCCCAGGTCGTAGACCGCGATCGTGCTGCCGGCGCCCTTCTTGTCGAGGCCGTAAGCCAGCGCCGCCGCCGTCGGCTCGTTGATGATGCGCAGGACTTCAAGGCCCGCGATCTTGCCGGCGTCCTTGGTCGCCTGGCGCTGCGCGTCGTTGAAATAGGCCGGCACGGTGATGACGGCCTGCGTCACCTTCTCGCCGAGATGCGCCTCGGCGGTCTCCTTCATCTTCTGCAGGATGAAGGCGGAAATTTCGGACGGAGAATATCGCTTGTTCTCGCGGCCGTTCACCCAGGCGTCGCCATTGTCGGCCTTGATGATCTTGTACGGCACCATGCCCATGTCCTTCTGGGTCATGGGATCGTTGAACGGGCGGCCGATCAGCCGCTTGATCGCGAAGAAGGTGTATTCGGGGTTGGTGACGCCCTGGCGCTTGGCGGGCTGGCCGATCAGGCGCTCGCCATCCTGCGAGAACCCGACGATGGAGGGCGTGGTGCGCGCGCCTTCCGCGTTTTCGATGACTTTGGGGGCTGAGCCCTCCATGACCGCGACGCAGGAATTGGTGGTGCCGAGGTCGATACCGATGACTTTTGCCATGTTGTTTTTCCTTACCTTTTGGCGGACGGGTTCCTGGCCTTCAAAGAAGCGCCCTCCGGGCCGTCCCCTGAACTGGAAATAACGGCAAAAGCCCCAGAAAAGGCCCTTACCGTGTCATGGGCTATATAGGGAGGGGGGACCCGGACGGCAAGGCCGGGCCACCCCTGATTCGCATCCCGCCAGGCGCCATCGGCGGGCGGCGGCGTCCCGCCAAAAAACCTTTTAATTCCAAGGTCTTCAGCCCTGGCGCCCTGCGTGGTCGGCCAGGATGTTCGCGATACAGGCCGTCACCTTCTTGGCCGTCGGCACGTGCAGGAATTCGTTGGGGCCGTGTGCATTTGAGTGGGGGCCTAGCACGCCCGTCACCACGAACTGGGTGCCTGGATATTTCTCGCCCAGCATGGCCATGAACGGGATCGAGCCGCCTTCGCCCATGAAGGCCACCGGCTTGCCGAAATAGGCCTCGCTTGCCCGGCCCAAGGACTTCTCCAGCCACGGCGCCAGCTTGGGCGCGTTCCAGCCGGTTTGGCCGTCCTCGGCGTCGAATTCGACCTCGGCGCCGTAGGGCGCGGCGTCTTCCAGCTTGCGCTTCAGCGCGACGGTCGCCTTCTGCGCGTCGCAGGTCGGCGGCAGGCGCATGCTCAGTTTCGCGGTCGTATAGGGCAGCAGCACATTGCCGCCGTCCGCCGGCCGCGGATAGCCGTCCATCGCCGTCACCGCCAGCTGCGGCCGCCAGGTGCGATTCAAAATGAGTTCAGTGAGATCGCTCGCCATCGGCTTGGTCGAACCGGCCAGCGGCATCTTGGTATAGACCTCGTCGCCAAGGATTTTCGCCGAGGCGCGCGCCTGCTCCAGCCGGTCTGGCGGCACCTGCACGAAGAGTTCGTCGAGCTTGATCTGTCCCGTCGCCTCGTCCTCGACACGGCTGAGCAGCGTGCGCGCTATGCGGAACGACGACGGCACGATGCCGCTGGCATCGCCCGAATGCACGCCCTCGGTCAGCACCCGCACGGTAAGATTGCCCATCGCGATGCCGCGCAGCGATGTCGTCAGCCACAGCTGATCGTAATTGCCGCAACCAGAGTCGAGGCACACGACCAAATCGGGCGTGCCGATGCGCGCGCTCAAATGCTCGATGTAGAACGGCAAGTCGTAGCTGCCCGATTCCTCGCAGGCCTCGATGCAGATGACGCAGCGCGCGTGGCTCTTCTTCTCCTCGCGCAGCGACAAGATCGCCGCCAGCGAGGCGAACATCGCATAGCCGTCATCGGCGCCGCCGCGGCCGTAAAGCTTGTCGCCCTTCATCACCGGAACCCAAGGCCCCGTGCCTTCCGCCCAGCCGACCATCTCGGGCTGCTTGTCGAGATGGCCATAGAGCAGCACGGTGCCTTTCGCTTCGCCGGGAATTTCCATGAAAATCAGCGGCGTGCGCTTGGGCAACCGCACCACCTCCAGTGTCGCGCCCGCGATCGAAGCGATCTTCTTGCGCGCCCAGGCTTCGAACAGCGCCACCGCGCGCTCCATATGCCCATGCGCTTCCCATTCCGGATCGAAATGCGGCGACTTGTTCGGAATGCGGATGTAGTCCGTCAGCGTCGGAAGAATGTCGTCTTCCCAGATGTGTTCGATGAAGGTGGGGATGGTCATGGTTTGAGACCCAGCTGTTATAGGGCGGCGATCACCGCCGCGTTGTAGATTTCGCTCATCTTGGCGCCCAGCGGCGCGATCTGCACCGGCTTCTCCAGCCCGATCAGCAGCGGCCCCATCATGGTCACGCCACCAAGCTGCGACAGCAGCCTGGTGGAGATCGCTGCCGAATGGATGGCCGGCATGACCAGTACATTGGCCGTGTCGGTCAGGCGGCAGAACGGATAGAGCAGCATACGCTCGCGCTCCAGCGCCACGTCGACCGCGATCTCGCCGTCATACTCGAAATCGACGTGCCGGTTGTCGAGGATATGAACCGCCTCGACGATGCGTTCCGAGCGTTCGCTGCGCGGAAAGCCGAAGGTCGACGACGCCAGCAGCGCGACGCGCGGCGTGAAGCCGAAGCGCCGCGCCACGCCGGCCGCCTGCACGGCGATATCGGCGAGTTCTTCGCTCGTCGGCATCTCGTGCACGGAGGTGTCGGCGACGAACACCAGCCGGCCCTTGGCGAAGATCAGCATGACGCCGATGGGGCGCTCGCCCTTGGGTGGGTCGAGCACCAGGCGCACATCGTTGAGCGCCGCGGCATAATTGCGCGTCACGCCGGTCACCATGGCGTCGGCATCGCCTTTGGCGAGCATCGCGGCGGCATAGACGTTGCGGTCGTTGGTCACGAGGCGCAGGGAATCGCGATAGAGCGCGCCGCGCCGCTGCAGCCGCTTGTAGAGATATTCGACATAAGGCTGCACATCGTGCGCCGAATGCGGCACGCGGATTTCGAGCGTGTGTTCCTCGATGCCGGCGCGGCGGATGCCGGCCTTGATGATCTCCTCGCGCCCGACCAGGATCGCCTTGCCGAGGCCGGAGTTCTGGAACGCGGCCGCGGCGCGAATGACCGATTCTTCCTCGCCTTCCGCGAACACCACGCGCTTGGGATTGGCCCGTACGCTCGCCGTGACGCGCTGGAACAGCGCTGCCGACGGATCGAGTCGTGCCGACAGCTGGAAGCTGTAGGCATCCAGGTCCTTGATCTCGCGCCGTGCCACGCCTGACTTCATCGCCGCTTCCGCCACCGCGCGCGACACGCGGGAGATCAGGCGCGGATCGAACGGCACCGGGATGATGTATTCCGGCCCGTATTCGGGGCGCGCGCCGCGATAGGCGGCGGCGACTTCGTCCGGCACATCCTCGCGCGCCAGTTCGGCCAACGCCTGCGCCGCCGCGATCTTCATCGCCTCGTTGATGGTCTTGGCCCGCACGTCCAACGCGCCGCGGAAGATGTAGGGAAAGCCCAACACGTTATTGACCTGGTTGGGATAGTCGCTGCGTCCGGTGGCGACGATGGCGTCGGAACGCACCGCCTTGACGTCTTCCGGCGTGATCTCGGGATCCGGATTGGCCATGGCGAAGATGATCGGCGCCTTGCGCATCGACATCACCATCTCCTGCGTCATCGCGCCCTTGACCGAGAGGCCCAGGAACACGTCGCTGCCTTTGACCGCGTCTTCCAGCGTGCGCGCCTTGGTCTCCACCGCATGCGCCGACTTCCACTGGTTCATGCCTTCGGTGCGTCCGCGATAGACCACGCCCTTGGAGTCGCACAGGATCGCGTTGGCGTTGGGCAGGCCCATGGATTTGAGCAGTTCGAGACAGGCGATGCCCGCCGCGCCGGCGCCGTTCACGACGACTTTCAAATCCTCGATCCGCCGCCCCGTCAGATGCATCGCGTTGATGATGCCGGCGGTGGAGATGATGGCGGTGCCGTGCTGGTCGTCATGGAACACCGGGATGTCCATCATCTCGCGCAGGCGCTCTTCGATGACGAAACAGTCCGGCGCCTTGATGTCTTCCAGATTGATGCCGCCGAACGACGGCCCGAGATAGCGCACCGAGGCGATGAACGCGTCCACGTCCTTGGTGTCGACTTCCAGGTCGATGGAATCGACGTCGGCGAAACGCTTGAAGAGAACGGCCTTGCCCTCCATCACCGGCTTGGAGGCCAGCGCGCCCAGATCGCCCAGCCCCAGGATCGCGGTGCCGTTCGAGATCACCGCGACCAGGTTGCCCTTCGACGTATACTCGTAGGCGAGATCGGGATTGTCGGCGATCGCCAGCACCGGCACGGCGACGCCGGGCGAGTAGGCCAGCGAGAGGTCGCGCTGCGTCGCCATCGGCTTGGTCGGCGTGATCTCGATCTTGCCGGGCTTGGGATAGGCGTGAAAGGCGAGCGCCTCTTCATTGGTGAAGGAGGGCTTCTTGATCGTGGCCATGCTCAGTTTTCCGAACCTGTTCTCTATTTTCTAATCTTCATCGACGACAAACGGTCGCTGTGGGCGGCGGTCGATGTGCAGGCGTACCACATCGGGCCGCGCATAGTGACCGGCGCTGTCCACGATCATCTTCAGGTCGGCGATCCGGTCGAAATCGAGGTCCGCATAGAGTATGATCTCGCCGTCCGTGGCCGGGCCGGCCAGGAAGGTTCCATTCGGCGCGATGATGGCAGAATAGCCGCCGCCGGGCTTCAGCTTGGCGCCGCCTTCGCCGAGTTCCGCGATGATCGTCTGCGTCAGCACCGCCGTCACATTGATGACGAAGCACTGGCCCTCGAAGGCATAGTGGCGCGCCGCGGCGTCGATGATGCCGTCGATGGCGATGCCGCCCGGCCAATTGGCGATATGTATCTGCTCGGCCTGGGCCTGGATGGCATAGCGATAGAGCGCGTTCGAATGTTCGTAGCAGATGAGGGCACCGAGCACGCCCAGCTTGGTGTTCCACACCGATAGATCGCGGCCGTCGCCGCAGCCCCACACCATGCGTTCATGGCTGGTCGGCATCAGCTTGCGCCGCTTGCCCAGGATCGTCCCGTCGGGGCCGAGGATCAGTTGCACATTGTAGAGCGTGCCGCCGTCGCGCTCGGTCAGGCCGACGGCGACATGGCAGCCGGCCGCCTTCGCGGCGGCGGCCAGGGTGGCGCATTCGGGACCCGGAATCTCCAGCGACGCGTCGAACAGGCGGCGGTTGAAATCGCGGATCGACATCGGATCCTTCACCAGCGCCCAATAGGGATAGCCGGGGATGAAGCTCTCCGGGAAGGCGACGAGCTCGGCGCCATGGCGCGCCGCCTCGGCGATGGCGTCGCAGGCCTTCGCCACCGTCGCGTCGCGGTCGAGGAAAACCGGCGCGAGCTGGGCCGCGGCAGCCCTCACCGTCCTTCCCATGTGCCGTCTCCATTTTGGACCAATCCACAGAATATCCCCTTTTGGGGCCTCGCTTTTCAATGGGTTGGAGCCGCGATGCGCCGCGTCATGTTAAAGTGCCGCGATGAACGAGCAGCCGACAGATATTCCCGACAGCGCCGCGGTGCCCTCGACACCCATGATGGCGCAATATCTGGAGACCAAGGCGGCCCATGCCGAATACCTGCTGTTCTACCGCATGGGCGATTTCTACGAGATGTTCTTCGAAGATGCGGTACGGGCGGCAGAAGCGCTCGACATCGCGCTGACCAAGCGCGGCAAGCACAATGGCCAGGACATCGCGATGTGCGGCGTGCCGGTTCACGCGGCGGAAGCCTATCTCGAGAAGCTGATCCGCAAGGGCTTCCGCGTCGCGGTCTGCGAACAGATGGAAGACCCGGCCGAAGCCAAGAAGCGCGGCTCCAAATCGGTCGTCAAGCGTGAAGTCATCCGCCTCGTCACCCCCGGCACGCTGACCGAGGACTCGCTGCTGGAGGCGCGCAGCGCCAATGTGCTGGCGGCGCTGGGCCGCGCCGGCGGCGCCTTCGCCATCGCGGCGGCCGATATCTCCGCCGGCACGTTCTGGGTCGCACCCGTCGAGGCGAACGAAATCGGCATGGAGCTGGCGCGCGTTGCTCCGCGCGAACTATTGGCGCCCGATGCGTTGCTGGCCGATGCGGCGCTGTCGCCCTTGCTGAATTCTCTGGGTCCGGCCCTGTCGCCGCTGCCGTCGGCGAAGTTCGACTCCGGCACCTGCGAGCGCGCGCTGAAGGCGCACTACAAGGTGCAAAGCCTGGACGGTTTCGGCGCTTTCGGCCGCGCCGAATTGTCGGCGGCCGGCGCGCTCATCGCCTATCTCGACCTGACCCAGAAGGGCAATCTGCCCGCGCTGCAGACGCTGGCGCGTGTCGCGCCGCGCGCCTTCATGGGTATCGACGCCGCCACAAGGCGCAATCTGGAATTGACGCAGACGCTGTCCGGCGAACGCAAGGGCAGCCTCTTGTCGGTGATCGACCGCACGGTGACCGCCGCCGGCGCGCGCGAACTCGGCGCCAGGCTGGCGGCGCCGCTCACCGATGTGAGGGCCATCGCGCAGCGCCATGACGCCGTCGCTTTCTTCCAGGGCGATTCAGAACTGCGCCGGACTTTGCGCGAAGAGCTGCGCCGCGCCCCCGATATCGCGCGCGCGCTGGCGCGGCTCTCGGTCGGGCGCGGCGGACCGCGCGATCTGGCGCATCTGCGCGACGGCATCAAGGCGGCTCGCTCGCTGCGCGACAAACTCAAGCTCGGCGATCCCTTGCAGCCGTCGGCGGGAGAGGTGAACCAGGCGGCGTCCGATCTCATCGCCGGCGTCGCCGAAGTCTCGCGCATGACCGATCAGCTCGAGCTTCTGCTGGTCGCCGAACCGCCATTCCTCGCCCGCGACGGCGGTTTCATCGCCGGCGGCGTGCATGCGCCGCTGGACGACGTGCGCAAGCTGCGCGACGAATCGCGGCGCGTCATCGCCAGCCTGGAAGCCCGTTATCGCACCGACTCAGGCGTCGCCCAACTGCGCATCAAGCACAATGGCGTGCTCGGCTATTTCATCGAAGTGACGCCGCAGCACGGCGACAAATTGCAGGAAGGCGACAACCGCGTTCTTTTCCGCCACCGCCAGACCATCGGCAGCGCGGTGCGCTTTACCACCGACGAGCTGGCGACGCTGGCCACGCGCATCAGCCAGGCCGCCGACCAGGCCCTGGCGCTGGAGCGCGAATTGTTCGACCGGATGTGCGCCGCTTCGGTGGCGAGCGCCACGGCGCTGAACACCATCGCCCGCGCCCTGGCCGTGATCGATGTCGCTTGCGCGCTCGCCGAACTCGCCGTCGCGGCGCGCCAGACGCGGCCGGTGATCGACGGTTCGACGGCGTTCAACATCGTGCGCGGCCGCCATCCCGTGGTCGAAGCGGCGTTGGCCGGCGACCACGCCCATCCTTTCGTGCCCAACAATTGCGATCTCTCGGCGGGCGGCATCGGGCGGCTGTGGCTGGTCACCGGCCCCAACATGGCCGGCAAGTCGACCTTCCTGCGGCAGAATGCGCTGATCGCGATCCTCGCCCAGTCTGGCGCCTTCGTGCCGGCGGACTCGGCACATATCGGCATCGTGGACCGGCTGTTCTCCAGAGTCGGCGCCGGCGACGACCTCGCGGCCGGGCGCTCGACCTTCATGGTCGAGATGGTGGAGACCGCCGCGATCCTGAACCAGG
>DATCAT010000020.1:0-108620 GCA_036512455.1 Rhizomicrobium sp. | reverse complement strand
GCCTGCGCGCCGAAAAGGGCGACACCGCCTTTCTCGATAAGCCGGAGAATGAGGAAGAAGAAGTCTTCTATGCCCTGATCAAGCGCACGCTCAAGGAAAGGCCGGGCTGGTTCGCCGAGCTGGCCAAGAACATCAAGGGCGTGTCGGAGGAAACCACCACCGGCGTGCACCGCCTCTATCTGATGGAAAAGGCCGGCAAGCTGCTGTTCCCCGCCATCAACGTCAATGACAGCGTCACCAAGTCCAAGTTCGACAATCTGTATGGCTGCAAGGAATCGCTGGTGGACGGCATCCGCCGCGGCACCGACGTGATGATGGCCGGCAAGCTCGCCATGGTCGCCGGCTTCGGCGATGTCGGCAAAGGCTCGGCCGCATCGCTGCGCAATGCCGGCTGCCGCGTCATGGTGTCGGAAGTCGATCCGATCTGCGCCTTGCAGGCGGCGATGGAGGGCTACGAAGTCACCACCATGGAAGACGCGGCGCCGCGCGCCGACATCTTCGTCACCGCGACCGGCAATGTCGACGTGCTGACCATCGACCACATGCGGGCGATGAAGGACCGCGCCATCGTCTGCAACATCGGCCACTTCGATTCGGAGATCCAGGTCTCGGCCTTGCGCAATCACAAATGGCACAACGTCAAGCCGCAGGTCGACGAGATCGAATTCCAGGACGGCAAGCGGATCATCCTGTTGTCGGAAGGAAGGCTGGTCAATCTCGGCAACGCGATGGGGCACCCCTCCTTCGTGATGTCGGCCTCGTTCACAAACCAAACGCTGGCGCAGATGGAATTGCACGCCAACCAGGGCAAGTACCAAAAGAAGGTCTACACCCTGCCCAAGCACCTGGACGAGAAAGTGGCGCGGCTGCACCTGGCCAAGATCGGCGTCAAGCTGACCAAGCTGACGGACAAGCAGTCGGAATATATCAGCGTGCCGCAGGCCGGCCCGTTCAAACCGGATCATTACCGGTACTGAGAAGAAAAATCGGGCGGCACATTCGACAGAAGGTGCCGCCCGAACTACTTTAGGACCTTCGACATCCGGAGGAGCACCATGAGCAAGCCACCGTCCTTCCCCGCCAGCGCCGGCGAGGCCTTCAAGCATATCAATGCGGTGACCGCGCCAACCATCGATGACCTGAAGCTGATGGTCTATCTCGAAGCATCGGGCGAAGTCGGCTATGGCGATCTCGCTGACGGCGCATCCGAGGCCGTCGCCAAACTGCTCAATGCCAATGGCCGCGAGGAAGTGGCGCATGCCCATCGCGTCGCCAAGGCGATCCGTGCGATCTACGGCGAAGACTTCGCGGTGCCGGCGCCGGCCGAGAACCCTTACGCGAAGAAATCGGGTCGCAAGGTGGACCGAGCAATACTCGAAGGGCTCGTCAAGGCCGAAAATTTCGGCAAGACGCTGTACGACAGCTGGGCCGACAACACAGCCAACACCGAAGCCGCCGCCCTCTTCCGGCAGAACGGTATCGAAGAAGCCAAGCACGGCGCCCGCGCGCAGGAAGCCATCGGCCTGCTGGAGGCTTAGGGAGCGCACACCGTGAACGACACAGTCGAACCCCTGCTTGTCGATCTGGTCGAGTGGGTTGGCCGCGAGGAACGCCTCTATCTGGACGTGATGGACGCCTGGCGCACCTCGTGCCCGCGCCTGCCGGTCTGGGAAGAGGCCAATGCCCGCGGGCTGGTGACGCGGCAGCTGGGCGCCGCGGGCGCGGTGGTGCGTGTGACGGAGGCCGGACGGGCTTTTGCCAAGAAGGCTCGGGCGTGAAGATCGCCATTCTCGACGATTATTTCGACACGCTGCGCACCCTGCCCTGTTTCGCCAAGCTCGCCGGGCACGACGTCACGGTGTGGAACGATCATGTCCAGGACACGGACGCTCTGGCGGCGCGGCTGAAGGACACCGAGGCGCTCGTCCTCATTCGCGAGCGCACCAAGATTGGCGGCGACCTGCTCGAACGATTGCCCAGGCTGAAGCTGATCAGCCAGCGCAGCGTCTATCCCCATATCGATATCGATGCCTGCACGCGGCTGCGCATCGTGGTGTCGTCCAACATGCATGCGGACACGCCGTCCCATGCGGCGGCGGAACTGACCTGGGCGCTGGTGCTGGCGGCAATGCGGCAGCTGCCGCAGCAGGTCGAGGCGCTCAGGCGCGGCGTCTGGCAGACCGGCGTCGGCGCCACGCTGCGCGGCAAGACGCTGGGCATCTACGGCTACGGTCGGATCGGCGGCACCGTCGCGGGCTACGGCAAGGCGTTCGGCATGAACGTTCTCGTCTGGGCGCGCGGAAAATCGCTCGAGCGGGCGCAGGCCGACGGCTATGCGGCCGCCACGAGCAAGGACAGCTTCTTCGAACAATGCGATGTGATCTCGCTGCACATGCGGCTGGTCGAAGCAACGCAGGGCATCGTGACATATCAGGACCTGGCGCGCATGAAGCCGTCGGCGCTGATCGTCAACACGTCGCGCGCGCCGCTGATCGAGGCGGGCGCGTTGGTCCGGGCGCTGGCGGCCGGACGCCCCGGCATGGCGGCGGTGGACGTGTTCGAGCAAGAACCCTTGCGCGATCCCGATCATCCGCTGCTGAAATTGGCCAACGTCATCGCGACGCCGCATATCGGCTACGTCACCAAAGACGAATACGAACTCCAGTTCGCCGACATCTTCGACCAGATCGTTGCCTACGCCGCCGGCGCGCCGATCAACGTCGTCAATCCGCAGGTGCTGCGCGTGCCCTAAAGCGGCCGTGAAGGATGGGCCGGGATTGCGAGCTTTCCAGGCGCCCGCGCCGCCACCGGCTGCGGCAGAAGTCCCGGCCAGCCGACATGCGCCGTGACTGCGTGCGGCGGCGTCGCGGACGCGATGCCGATGAAATAGCTGGACCGTCCGGTGCCCGGCGACGCCCCCGCGCAGACCGGCTGGTTGAAAACGACATCAACGGAATTTCCGGTCTGCTCGGCGCTGAAAAGTCCGACGCTGCCGATCGCGCCGCCGGTGATCACGAAGATGTCGTAGAGCGTCGCGTTGCCCGTGTAGGGCAGCTTGGCCACCGGACCGAAATCGACCGCGAGATCGGTCACGCAGGGCGACTCACTCTGGCTCACGGCCTGCGTCAGGTCCACGCGATACAGATAGGCGGTCTTGCCGGCGCCGGGCGTGCCGGCGGCGCCGCTGAAGGTGCGCGTCTGCAAGCGCACAACGCCGGTGACGCCGGGCGGAATCGGAATCGTGCCGATGCTGTCTGTCACCGTGACCGTGCACTTCTTGTTGACGGGTTTGCTGAAGACGCAATTGATCGCTGGCGCGGCGACATTGGTGAAGCTGAGCGGCTGGGCCGCTGCCGGCTGAGCCGACGCCAACAGGCCGCCGAGGAACGCCAGCGAGAAAAGACGCAGATGTTTCATGTCTTGCTCCCTCCTTGTTTGATTGCTCCCCTACGGATGGTTCGGCGCCCGCGCGGCGGTGCCGATCCCGCTCAGGCCGGGCCAGCCGACATTCGCGGTGACCGATTTGGGCGCGAATTTGGAGGCGATGCCGAAGAAATAGCTGGAAAGGCCGGTGCCGGGACTATGGCCGGCGCAGACCGGCTGGTCGAAGACGAAGTCGACGACACTGCCGGTCTTGCTGATATTGAACAGGCCGACGCTGCCGATGCCGCCCTGCGTGATGACATAGGCGTCGTAGATCTGGCCGGTGCCGTCATAAGACAGCCGCGATACCGTTCCGAAATCGACCGCCACATCGGTCACGCAAGACGCCTCACCGTCGCTGACGGCTTGTGTCATGTCCACGCGATATTCGTAGGCCGTGAGGCCGGCGCCAGGACTTCCCGCGGCGCCGGCAAAGGTGCGCGTTTGCAGCGACCCCGTGCCCGAAACCCCGGGTGGAAGCGCGATGGCGCCGATGGAATCGTTCACGGTCACCGTGCAGGGCGTGTTGAAGACGCAGTTGATCCCCGGTGCCGCGACATTGACGAAGGTCAGTTCGCCCGAACCGGTGGGGATGAAGAGGTCGTTCCACGACAAGACGATTTGCGCGTTCGCCTGGCCGATGAACGCGGCGGTCTCCGCAACCGGATCGACCGTCAGGTTCCAAATGTAGCGTGCGCCATTGCGATTCCACTGCTTGACCGCGACGCCGTTGGAGTCATAGGCGACGATCGCCATGGCGACGGCGTTCTGGTCGTCGCTCCAGGCCCAATAGGTGTAGCCGTTATATTGCAGCACCGGGCAGGTCGGGCTGGCGCCGCCATTGGTGGCGTTGGGCATGCACGCCACTTTCCAGCCCGGCGGCGGCGTCGGATGGGTGGAGGTCTGGACGATCTGGACCGTCGGCACGGCCTGCGCCGCGGCCGGCGCCGCCCAAAGCGCGAGCAACAAAAACGAACCGGCAAGAGCCGTCAGATGGCGCATGGTTCCCCCCAAAAATGTCGAGCCGTCAATTTCTTGAGAACCGACACCGTGCGCCCGCAGGCCACCACGACAGTTCGAACACGATACGCAATCCGGTTACCATGATTACGTCTGTGTTAGGCTTCTGGCAATGACCAAGGCGACGGCGTGCGCGCGCGGCGGTTGCGCGCCGGCGCCTGAGCGTTGATTAGGCTGGCGAATTCACGCTCATCCGCACCGCCATTTGCAGCTACGGCCAGCTTCGCGCCCGGTGCGAAGGCGAGCCAATGCGCAATTCGATCTGCCATTGCCTGGCATGACGGCGCCTTCGCCGATCCCGATTTTCCGGCGCCGGCCCACGACTCACGCAACCATCCCTGGATGGAATTATCCGGCGATGTGGAGCACTCCGATTGACGTGAATTCCAGTGTGGCGAGTGAACCCGCCTTCGTTCCAAAACGAATCTCCCCGTCTGTCAAGAGATCGAAGCTTGTACAAAGGTCACGGATAGGGACTCGACTCATGGTTGAAGACCATGCACCCTGACAAGCGGCTGAACCGGGGCAGTACAACGTTCAGCCAGATAATGAACGATTGGGCTGGTCTTCAGAACGCGAATCCAAAACTAGATCAAACGCGCTCTCAACACGATCTGGGGGTACATACACATTGGTTGCTCCAAAAGAGATGGATGTCGCGCAAGCGTCGCAGATTGCGCAAGACATCACCGCCATCACTTCGTTCACACATAGCGATCAAACGATCGACCGATTGCTTGGCGTCCTGCGCGCCCAGCCGCTGGTCAGCGCCGCGTCGCTCTGGAAGATCAAGCGCGAAACGAAAACGCTCTGCGCCAAGGGCCGAACCGGCGAGGCGTTCAAACTCGATCCGAGGATCGAGGCGCATCACGAGGAATTCGTCTGCCGATACGACAACTCGGTCATCGGGGACATCATCACGAATGAAAGATTCCGGAACAACGAGCCGAACTACATCGATGATATTACACAGTATCAACACGACCCGTTCTTTCGCGGCGTGCTCAGCCACGCCAAAGTTCCGCTTCGACGCGTAATCATACTCCCTCTCAAATCGTATAAGCGCAGCGATGCCGACAATCCGTCGTTCTTTCTAATCATCTATCTCAGCGAGAACGAAGGCAATATCGCCATCAACGAGGCGCTTCTCCATGCGATTGCCAACAAGGCTTCTTCAACACTGTCGAGCCAGATCGAACGCAATCAAAACCAGATCACCGAATTCATAAAAGACATCACGAACAAGTCGCAGTCGCTGGAAGCGATCTTGCCGGATTTCATGTCCGTGATCGTACCGAAATATTTTTGCTTCGTTCACGCAGTTTTGCTTTGGCGGCCGTCCGGCTCGCAGCGTTACGAGTGCCGATATTCAAACCGGTTCAAAGCTTCCGAAATCAAACAGGACGAGGTCGACGCAATCGCCCAGGTCTGTGTCGAGACCGGCACATCCGTGAAAGTACTGTTCGACTACAAGGCACTTGACGGGCGTTGCCGCGAGATGAAGTTCACCAAGAGCGCGATTGTCGCTCCCATCCGCAACCAGGAGACCGGCGAGAACCCGCATGGGTTCATACTCCTGCTCGACAAGCTGAGCCCATTGGCCCTGCGTCTTCATTCCACCGCCATGATAATCGACCGTTTCGACTGGGAAGACGAGTTGATGATGAGACATGCCGTCTCGATGCTGGGCATGGTGGTGGGGCTGCTGAACGCCGAGGAGCGCCGCAAGCAGCTGGCCGACCAAATGGCGCATGAAGTCAACATGCCGGCCACCTATATCTATGCGACCGCCGATGAACTCATCAGCGACTACGACGAGCCCGGAATCCCATCGCCATCCCGGCACAAGCGTCACCTCGCCAACATCCAGTCCTACGCCCATCTGCAACTGGCACTATGCGACGGCATCTTGCTTGGCCTACGCGACGATGTTGCGGCCCCGGCGGAACGCTACAATCCGACACGCGTCGACCTGTACGAACTCGCGCGCGAGATCGTCCGCATCACTTTTCCCTTTTGCGAGCAGCATGACGTCCGTAACGACAACATTCGCGTGACCAAAACGCTACCCATTCTTCACGTAGATCAGTCCGCGTTCATGCAGGTGCTTCTTAATCTCGTGTCGAACGCCATCAAGTACAATGGTGATGCCGGATTCGACCAATTCCGCGTGCAAATCGATTGCGAGTTCGTGGCGCTTGCTGATATCGACGCAGACATCGTCAAGCGCCATTTCGGCATTCGTTACAACCCCACCAAACCGAACGAGATCGAGCCTGCGCTGCGCACGGGCCACATCGTAACGATCGAGGATGACGGAATAGGAATCGGAAAGCAGTACGCGGAGCGGATATTTCAGCGGTATTTTCGGGTGCCTGGAGTGCAGCAATTCTCGGCGCGCGGCTCCGGCCTCGGTCTGTCGATCGTCAAACGCATCATCGGGGATCATTTCGGGGCGATCTGGCTGGAGTCGAACGCCAAGCCGACGCGGTTTGCCATCTACCTTCCGTCAAAGATTTCCACTAAGGACTATGTGAAGGACCCAGGCTGGAGAGGTGATCGGAAATGAAGATCGTCTGGATCGACGACGACGTCAGAACGCTCGGATCGCAAAAGCGCTTTCTGGAAAAAGCGGGCTATGAAGTCGAGCAGATTCGTGACGTGGATCAAGCCTGGAAACGCCTCAATGACGGCGCCGAGGAGAACCTTTGCGTGATCCTGGATGTCATGATGGGGACAGGCAAGTTGTTGATCAACAAGCCCACAAACGGCGGACTGCGAACGGGGCGAGAATTTCTCCGGCTGATGGTGGAAAAAGATCTGCTGAAGAAGGTGAAGTTGTTCGTCTACACCATCATTGACGACGTGCAAACGCGCGATTTCTGCGGCGAACAAAACATTCGCTATTGGCGAAAATCGGATCTCCTCGGAAAAAAGCTTGTGGGTGTCGTCAATGAGGAGTTCGGCACGCCATGAGAGCGAGCTTGATATTTCTCGTGGCCGTCATCTTGGCGGGAATCCTTGTTGCCATCCTTACCTGGGTCGCCTACTCGAGTGGATGGATTCATGAGGCGCCCAACCCCAACGAACTGGTGACATATCTTGGTCTCGTCATCGGAGGTTTCTCATTCATCTTCGCCGCCTGGCTCGCGATCATCGCGGTCACTGCGTACGGCCACATCAGCGATATCGAGCAAAAGGCAACCGACGCCAAGCGGTTGCACGCGGAGGCCGAAAAGGAATTCCAGACCCTGCGTGCCATGATCGCCGATGCTAAAGGCCATGGAGAGAGCTTTCTGCGATATGTCGGCGAAACCGAAGCACTTCTGGCGGAGTTCATGACGACGGTCGAACCCGAGTCGGCCGAGCGTGTCAAAGAATTGCATCTCATACTCAAGCGTTACATGCTTTCGACGGCGGTCACGGAGCGCGAGCGGCTCGATGCGGCGCGAGAACTTGTCGAATTCGGCGAGAGGGAAGATCTGGAGGCCGTCGAACATTATCTCATCGGCTTGACCAGCAACGATGCCAGATCGCTGCATAAAGTGCTTCGCGCGAAACTTCACGCTTTCGACCAAGCTCGGCAAACAGCAGCTGCCGCTCAGCAGCCGGCTGCCGCTCGGACGCCGCCAGCGACGCACTGATCAGAAGGGCGCCGATCTCCCGTGCCGGCTGGCTTCCTGGCGGCGGAGCGCCCGCCTGAAGAAAGTATTGTCCCGCGCCGGCTGGTCGAGAATCGTTTCAACGAGCGGCTGAAAGTGCGCCGCTTGCACGACGCCGCCTGCCAAATTCGCCCGCAACTCGAAGAATCCGCAGATCAATTGCGGCAGCCGGCTGGTGAATTCCTCAAGCGGGCTGATGGTGGCAACGATATTCAATTTGCGGTCAAGCGCCTGCGCGGCGGAACTCGGCTGGCATTGAGTCAATATGGTAGGAACCGATTGCTCGGCCAGGGAATGCAACTCCGTATCGATCGCCATGAGCAGTCCTGGCGCCCATGTGCTGTCGATGATCATCAGTTCCGACGGGACAGCCGATTTATCGTTTCGGGATACGATTGCACGCACGCTCGACGCGATGAATATCGATTTGCCACAGGTCAGCGCCGCTTCTTCGAGCAATTCGCGCTCAAGCGGACCGTGCCAGGGAAGCGCCAGAATCTGTTCCATCTTGACGTCCGCGTGGGCTCGCCGACGGGGCCCCTCCTGAATCGACACCGCAAAAGGACGGAAGTCGATATTCCAACGTAGCTGCGTATCGTTAACAACCTGTTAGCCAAATGTGGCACGGCAATCGGCGAACTCGCCAAAAGCCTGAGTCTGTTCGCCCTAGATTAACGTCTGCCGTTGCCAGTTGTTCCGGCACATTTCGCCGATGGCGAGAACCGCAACGATTGGAGTATGATAGTCCGGCGGGCTAACACAGCTCTACGAAGCGCACCGAGTCGATCAGTTCGCGTTCGGCTATGACGCGTCCCTCGGCGGCGATCTCAACGGAGCGTGGTTCCAGGAGGTCGCGGCCAATGAAGGCTTCCGCGGGACCTATGCCAGCGGGCACCTGTCGGGAAGTCCGCAGGTCCATTACGACCGCGCCTCGACGATGATCGACGCGCGCAATCTCGGGCAATCGATCTTCAGCGTCGGTCCGCAGAGCAAGGCGACGACGCTGTGGAATTTCTGGATGGGCAACTGACGCAAATGTTCTGCCTCTCCCTCGCCAGGCGGGGGAGAGGGATTACCTATCCGCTTAACTCAGCACCACGAAGCGCACCGCACCGATGGTCACGGCGTCGGCGCGGCCACGAGTCGATTTGCCGTCATGGGTCACCAGCAAATCGTAGGGCTCGACGCGCAGGGTGAATGGCCCGGGCGAGCGGCGCACGACGGCGGTGACGTCGAAGCGCTGCGCCGCCTTCATCCGGTGCATGCCGTCCGCCATCGGGTTCATGCCGGCGCCGTGATGCGTGGCGCCAAAAATGTCGATCAGGCCGACGGGATCGGTCTGCGGCGCTTGGCCGGCGCAATCCAGATAGACCGCGAAGCCGGATGACGGCACCAGTTTGAACGAGATGTCCGTCAGTTCGAGCAGGACCTTGGCGTCGCGGTCCGACAGTTCCGGCGCGTTCAGCGTGGGCGCGGCGGGACCGTTGTGCGTAGCGTAGCTGGTGTTGTTGCGCGCGCCGGCCGGCGCCGCCTCGCCAAACAGGCGCTGGCCGGCATTGTGCGGCGTGACGACCATCGGATGGTTGTCGGCGAGCAGCTCGCGCTCGGCCTGCGGCTTGGCGCGTTTGGGCGGCGGCGCGGCTTTGAGCATCGGCGGCGCAGCGGATCGCACAGCGCCGGTCACCACCACACGATCGCCGCCGCCAGCGGACGGCGCGGCTTCGGTCACCGGCGGAGGCGGCGGCTCGGGTGCTGGCGCGGCGAGCGGCACGGCGAGTTGAGCGGAATAGCCGACGTCATAGGCTGCCAGCAGCGCGATGGCGTCGCGGCGGCTGACCTTGTGCTCGCTGCCGTCGGCGTCGACGAAATTCCACGGCTTCTCGTCGAACCAGTCGGGCGACGGCGCCGGGCCCCAGGCCTTGCCCGGCGCGGCGGCCCACGCCGCCCACATGCGGTCGATATTAGCATGATGCACCCAGAACACCGGATCGAAAGCGGCGGTGGTGATCTCGGCCATCGCACCGTTCGAGGAATTGATGACGCCGCCGACCGCGAGATGGATGTCGTTGTGCGGGCGCTGTTCCAGCAGGCCGATCTGGGTGTGGTCGGAGTCGAGATGATCGCCGCCGAAGCCGGGCACGCCGACTTCGTGGAAGAAGGTGGCGGTACCGACGGTCTTGGGCGCCTCGCCGATCGCGGCGCTGATCTCGAGCAGGCCCTTGGTGAAGGATTTCTCGCGGTTGGGATGGAACAACGGGTTGGAGATCTTCTTGGCGTCGTCGGTGAACTCCGGCGCGAAGATCGCGGGGAAAACGCGCTCGTCGGGGCTGCCATAGTTCCAATAAGGCAGCGCCAGCGCCGGATCGGCGGCGGCGTCGCGCAGGCAGCGCTCGAAGTAATGCAGATAGGCGCGATGCCAGATCACGAAATCGGCCGAGCACTGGCTGAAATGCGGGCACTGGTTCCAGTATTTGTCGCGATCGACATGCTTGAGCTTGGGATCGCGCTTGAGCTCGGCGGCCAGCAGCGCGTCGCTATAGGCATGCGTCGCGGCCCAGAAGAACCAGCTGCGATGGTCGGAAGCCGGCAGCGCCTTCATCGCCGCGATGCCGCGGCGGAGCGAGGCGACGCGGGCGGGATCGGCGGAGAAGGCGGTGAGCGATTGGCGGACGGGGCCAGGCGCCGTCGCGGCGCGCGTACCGGCAAGCGAGAGCACGGAGATGGCCGCTGCCGTGCCAACGAATTGCCGACGAGTCTGACGCATGTCCGGCCCCTCAAATCCCCACGCAAATCTAACACAGAGCCAAAGGATCGAATCGGTTTGTGGCTGGAGCGAGACGTACGCAACCGTCACCATCGATGGTCATTTCTTCTTCCCTCGGTAACAAGACAAAGCCGTCGCGATTCGTCCCCAGGCTCGTCGTTCCGTACCCGGAACTTCTAATTCACTGATTTGACTCGTTAATCCGGCGATGCCCCAAAATCTGGGAGATTCCGCCACATCTGGTTTTTTACACTTTCTTAACCACATTCCCTTGCGGCTCATTAACGACCGTATCATGTTGATTCCACAGTGATTCGTCGCTGTGGATCGAATCGGGGGCAGCCGGGAATGCGTCCCACAATGGGACAGAACAACAACCCTGGCGTCAGGGGAGGATTCGCAAAGGCACGGGCCGGCTGGCCCGTGGTTGCGGGACTCCTGCTCGCGCCCTCGCCCGCTTTTGCGGCGGTCGCCGACGCGGCGACGCAGCAACTCCTCGTCTTGGGCGCGATGACGACGGGCGCGGTGGCGCTCGCCATCGCGGCCGGGCTGTGGGCGCTGGCCGAGCAGAGCCGCAGCGGAAAACTGCGCCGGGCGCTGCGCCAGTCGGGCGCCCGCACGCGGGCCGCGGTCGGCGAGCGCGACGCGCTGCTGTCGGCGGGACGCGAGGCGCTGATCGTGTGGGGCCGCGACGCGGTGGGCCCGATGAGTTACGGCAGCGCCGAGAGCATGCTCGACGCTTGTCTCGCGGGCGCCGAAGCGCTCGCCGTTTCGCAGGCGCTCGACGATCTGTCCGATCGCGGGCTGAGCTTCATGCTGACGGCGCATGACAAGGAGACGCGCGCTTTCGCGCTGCGTGGCCGCGCGGTCGGCGGCATGGCCGCGGTCTGGATCGAGGAAGAAGCCGCGGCGGCGAAGGCCGGCATCGATTTCCGCGGCATTCTCGACGCGTTGCCGGTGCCGGTGTGGCTGCGCGACAAGACGCTGTCGCTGGTCTGGGGCAATCGCAGCTTCCTGAGCGCGGCCGGCGCGAAGGACGCCGAAAGCATGGCCCAGGCAAGCCTCGACAAGACCGAGCGCGACCTCGCCGCGACGGCGAAGAACCAGGGCATTCCCTATGAGGCGCGCCGCTTCGCCGTGGTCGGCGGGCAGCGCCGCGCGCTGGCCTTCACCGAGACGCCGCTCGACGGCGCGGGAGTCGTCGGCAGCGCCGTCGACGTCACCGATGTCGCGACGGCGGAAGCGAAATTGCAGCAGCATGTCGACGCCCATGCCGACACGCTCGACAAGCTGGCGACCGCGGTGGCGATCTTCGGGCGCGACCAGAAACTGACGTTCTACAACCGTGCCTTCGCGCGGCTGTGGGATCTGCCCGAGACCTGGCTAGACAGCCATCCGAGCGACGGCGACATCCTCGACCGGCTGCGCGAGGCGCGCAAAATGCCCGAGCAGCGCGACTATCAGGCGTGGAAGCGCGAGCGGCTGGCGCTTTATGAGAGCCAGCGCGACTATCCGTCGGAGGAGTTGTGGCATGTGCCCGGCGGCAAGACGCTGCGCGTCGTGGCGCAGCCGCATCCGTTCGGCGGGCTGACGTTCCTCTACGAGGACGTCACCGAAAAGCTGGCGCTGGAAAGCTCCTTCAACACGCTGATCAAGGTGCAGTCGGCGACGCTGGACACGCTGCACGAGGCGGTTGCGGTGTTCGGGCCGGACGGCAAGCTGAAGCTGCACAATGCCGCGTTCCTCAAAGTTTGGGACCTGCAGCCCAAGGACCTCGCGGGCGATCCCCATATCCGCACCATCGCGGCGGCCTGCGCCGACAAGTTCGGCGACGAGACGGTGTGGGAGCGGCTGATCCAGTCCGTCGTCTCGGGCGCGCCGACGCGGCGCGACTGGGGCGAGATCGAGCGCAACGACCGCACGGTGCTGTCGCTGGCGCTGTCGCCGCTGCCTGACGGCGCCACGCTGGTGACCTTCGCCGACGTCACCGACCGCTTCCGCATCGAGAACGCGCTGCGCGAGCGCAACGACGCGCTGGAAGCGGCCGACAATCTGAAATCGGATTTCATCAAGCACGTGTCATACGAATTGCGCACGCCGCTGAACACGATATTGGGCTTCGCGGAGCATCTGGGATCGGGCATTCCGGGCGAGCTCAACCGGGCGCAAGCGGGCTATGTGCAGGACATCGTCAGCGGCTCGCATACGCTCAAAGACCTGATCAACAACATCCTGGACCTGTCGCTGATCGAATCGGGCGCGCTCCGGCTGGAACTGGAACGCATCGATCTTTACGCCCTGCTGACCGGCGTGGCGGCCACGGCGCGGGAGTGGGCGGCGAAGGTCAATCTGGAGCTGGTCGTCGATTGCGCCGCGGATGCCGGACAATTCCTCGGCGACGAGCGGCGCATCCAGCAGGTGGTCTTCAACCTGCTGTCCAACGCCTTCAAATACACGCCGAGCGGCGGGACGATCACGCTCAGCGGCGCGGTGGTGGGCGAGGACGTTCAGATCGCGGTCGCCGACACCGGCCCCGGCCTGGCGCCCGAAGTGAAGGCGCAGGTGTTCGAACGCTTCGCCTCCAAGAACCGCTCCGGCCAGCGCGCCGGCGCTGGGCTGGGCCTGGCGCTGGTCAACCGCTTCGTCGAGCTGCACGACGGCTGGGTGGAGATCGAGAGCGACTCCAATGGCGCAGAGGGGGGCACGCTGGTGCGCTGCCATTTCCCGCGGCGGATCCACGACGAGGGTCCGGCGACGCCCGAGGCCGAGCGCAAGACCGCGTGACAAAAAGCGCGCCAATCCTTGGCAGCAGCCGCTTCACAAACGCGTTCTTCGCGCTGTGCTTCCCGCACAGCCGATATATAAGCGTTCGGCACATTCGGTGGGGACGGCATGAGCGGGACCATGGACGCCAGGGCGGCGCGGCGGGACACCATCTTTCTGGGACATCCTGGCGGGCTGGGCTGGCTCGCCTTCACCGAGTTCTGGGAACGCTTTTCCTATTACGGCATGGTGGCGCTGCTGGTGCTCTACATGACGCACAACCTGCTGCTGCCCGGCCATATCGAACATGTCGTGGGCTTCGGGCCGTTCCGAGCCTTCGTCGAGTGGATCTATGGGCCGCGGCCCACGGCGCAGGCGCTTGGCTCGGCGATCTACGGCCTGTACACGGGGCTGGTGTATCTGACGCCGCTCGGCGGCGGCTATCTCGCCGACCGCTTCCTCGGCCGCACCGCCTCGGTGACCACCGGCGCGATCCTGATGGCGATCGGCCACTTCCTGATGGCATTCGACGCCAGTTTCCTGCTGGCGATGGCGTGCCTGCTGTTCGGCGTCGGCTTCTTCAAGGGCAATATCGCGAGCCAGGTCGGCGATCTCTACGGCAAGGGCGATCAGCGCCGCGCCGACGCGTTCCAGGTCTTTCTCATGTCGGTGCAGATCGCCGTGATCATATCGCCGCTCGTTTGCGGCACGCTGGGCGAGGTCAAGGGCTGGCATTGGGGTTTCGGCGCCGCCGGCGTTGGAATGCTGATCGGACTGGCGACGTATCTGACGGGACGCTCCTGGCTGCCGCCCGAACCGCCGCGGGTCAAACGCGGCGCGCCGGGCGCCAGGCCGCCGCTGGCGCGCACCGACTGGATCAGGATCGGCGTGCTGATCGCGCTGCTGCCGGTGCTGGCCGTGTCGCTGGTCGGCAACCAGGAGATCGGTAACGCCTATCTGATCTGGGCCGAGGCGAACTACCAGCTTGTGTTCTTCGGCAAGACGCTGCCCATCACCTGGATGCTGTCGCTGGATTCGTTCATCAGCGCGTTGACGATCGCAGCGTCGGTGATGTTCTGGCGCTGGTGGGCGACACGCTGGACCGAACCGGACGAGATCACCAAGATCACCATCGGCGTCACCATCAGCGCGCTTGCGCCGCTGACGCTGGCGGCGGCATCGGCCATCGTGGCCGTCAGCCATCAAAAGGTCGGCCTCGGTTGGGCCTTCGGCTTCCACATCATCAACGATATCGGCTTCTCCAACGTGTTACCCATCGGCCTGGCACTGTATTCGCGCGCCGCGCCTAAGGGGCTCACCGGGGTCATGATCGGCCTGTACTATCTGCATCTGTTCATGGGCAATCTGTTCGTCGGCTGGGTCGGCGGCCTGCTCGGGACAATGCCGGCGGTGTCATTCTGGATGCTGCATGTCGGCTTGATGCTGGGCTCGGCGGCGATCCTGCTGGTGGTGCGGTTCTTGGTGGGCCGGATCCTGGCGCCGGCCTATGAACACCCCCCGCTCGCCGTGGAGGCGACGGCATAGGGCGAAGCCATCGCTTCATCTCATGGCTCCCGCGAGCAGTCCGGATGCGGCCAAACTAGTGCGCTGGCCGTAGGATTCTGGCCGACCCAAACCGGAGACACCGATGCGCAATATCCTGTTTTGCAGCGCCGCCATGGCGGCTCTTCTGCTGGCCGCCGGCGGCGCCAGCGCCGCAACCGTCGTACCGCTAGCACCCTTCAAGGGCGTCGGCCTCCATGGCGGCGGCGACGTGGTGCTCAAGCACGGCGACGTGCAACGCGTCACGCTGCTCAAGGGCAGCACGCAATATACCAGCTTCACCGTGAAGGACGGCAGCCTGGAGATCGACGCCTGCAACGACAGTTGCCCGCACGAATACGACCTGCAGATCGAGATCGTCTCGCCCGAGATCGACGCGGTGGCCGTCCATGGCGGTGGCGATATCACGGCCCAGGGCAGCTTTCCTGCGCTAACGCATCTTGCGGCGGCGGTGCATGGCGGCGGCGACCTCGACCTGCGCGCCATTTCCGCCACGAACGTTGCAGCGGCCGTGCATGGCGGCGGTGACATCAAGACGACGGCGACGGGCTCACTGGCCGCCGCGGTAAACGGCGGCGGCGACATCACCTATTGGGGCAATCCGGCGGTGAGCCAGGCCGTCAATGGCGGCGGCGACATCCAGCACGCGACGCAGTGAGGTGAATCGGGTGCAGCCCCACGGAGCCTAATGCTGGCTCTTGGGCATGCGCACGACGAGGCCGTCGAGCTCCGGCGTCACCTTGATCTGGCACGATAGCCGGCTATTGGCCGCGACGTCGGGCGCGAAGTCGAGCATGGTGATTTCCATGTCTTCGCGCTTGGGCAGTTTGGCCTGCCAGTGCTCGTCGACGAAGACGTGACAGGTGGCGCAGGCGCAGGCGCCGCCGCAATCGGCGTCGATGCCGGGGATGAGATTCTTCACCGCGCCCTCCATGACGGACCAGCCGGCGGGGACGTCCACTTCGTGTTCTTTGCCGTTGTGCTCGATGTATTTGATCTTGGGCATGCGGACTCCGGTCAGGCGATGGTTTTCATCGGGATGGATGTGTCGGCGAGGCGCTCGGGCGCAATCATGGCGCCGTCGGCGATCAGTTTGCGCCCAACGAGATATTCCGGCGCGGCGTTAACGGCCTCGACCGCGGCGACGGCGCCGCCGCGCAGATGGAAGACGGCGAATTTGCGCAGCCCCGGATTACCGCGCAGGACAATCTGGTCGGACGGGCGCGCCAGGCCGGCGATCTGGAGCTTCAGATCGTACTGGTCCGACCAGAACCACGGCACTTCACGATAGGTGCTGGGCTTGCCGGTCATCGCGACGGCGGCGTGCTTGGCCTGGTCGATGGCGTTCTGGACGCATTCCAGGCGCAAGGCGGTGCCTTCGCGGCCAATATGGCGGGTGCAGTCGCCGGCGGCAAAAACGGCGGGATCGCCGGTCGCGTTGGAATTCACATCGACCACAATGCCGTCGTCGCAGGCGAGGCCGCTGCGCTTCGCCAGTTCGTCATTGGGCAGGATGCCGATGCCGACCAGCGCGACGTCCGCGGCGTAGGTCTTTCCGCCGGCGCGCACCGCTTGCAGCCTGCCAGCCCCTTCGAACGCTTCGACACCGGTGTTGAGCAGCAGATTCACGCCGGCGGCGCGGTGAACCTTTTCGTAAAAATCGGAGATCGGAATCGAGACGGCGCGGGCCATCAGGCGGTCCATCGCCTCAAATACCGTCACCTCGATGCCGCGCTTGGTAGCGACGGCGGCAACTTCAAGGCCTATATAGCCGCCTCCGACGATGGCGAGCTTCTTGCCCGGCTCGAACTCAGCGCGCAAACCGTCGACGTCGGCGATGCCGCGAAGATAATGAATGCCGGCGAGATCGGCGCCGGGACAGCGGATCTTGCGCACACGGCTGCCGGTGGCGAGCAGCAGCTTGTCGTAGGCAAGCGTGCGGCCGTTGGATAGCGAAACGGTTTTCGCGGCGCGGTCGAGCATCGTGGCGGCGGCGCCGAGGATCAGCTCGCAATGGGCTTCCTTGTAGAACGCGTCGGGCTTCAAGAAGAGCCGGTCGCGCTCCATCGTGCCCATGAGATAGGCCTTGGACAGCGGCGGGCGCTGATAGGGCGCGAAAGGCTCGTCGCCGACCAGCGTGATGACTCCGGCGAATCCCTCAGCCCGCAGGGTCGCGACGGCCTGCGCGCCGGACTGGCCGGCGCCGATGATGACGATGCGTTCGGACATCTTTTACCCAACGGGGCAGCCCGCCCCTTGTCGAGGCGGAACATGGCCGAGGGCCGTACTGGAATCAACCGCTTGGAGACTGCTAGAACGCTGGCATGTCCAAGGATTCTCAAGCCTTTGAGCGGAGCGTGGCGTTGGTTGACCTGGCCGCGACCGACGCGCTCGGGGCGCGGATTGCCGCAGGTTTGCATGTCGGCGACGCGGTGGCGCTCGAGGGCGATCTGGGCGCCGGCAAGACCACGCTGGCGCGCGCCATTCTGCAGGCGCTGGGCGTGACGGAGACGGTGCCGAGCCCCACCTTCACGCTGGTACAGCACTACGAGACCGCGAAGCTGCCGGTGCGCCACTACGATCTGTACCGCATCGAGCACCCCTCGGACGTCGAGGAGCTGGGACTGGACGAGGCGCTGGACGAAGGCGCGGCGCTGATCGAATGGCCGGAGCGGGCACTGGCCTGGCTGCCGGCGGACCGGCTGCATGTCGCGATAAGCCTGAAGGGCGGCGCGCGGCGCGCCAGGATCAGCGGCCCGTCGCGCTGGGCGGCGGCGATGGGACACGTCAACCATGCCGGCTGAGCGCGCCGAGGCTATGGATGCGTTCCTCGCGGCCAGCGGCTGGGGCGATGCGGCGCGCAGCCCACTGCCGGGCGATGCCTCAACGCGCCGCTATGTACGGCTGGCGCTGAACGGGCGCGCCGCGATGCTGATGGATCAGCCGCCGACCGCCGAGACGCCCGCGGCGACGGCCGGCGCTACGCCGGAGGAACGCCGGGCGCTAGGCTACAATGCGGTGGCGCGGCTGGCGGGCGCAGACTGCGGGCGCTTCGTCGCGGCGGCGAATTATCTGCGCCAGCGCGGTCTCAGCGCGCCGCAGATCATTGCCGCCGATCCCAAGCTGGGCTTTGTCATCCTGGAAGATCTCGGCGACGGGCTGTTCGCCGATGTCGTGAACACCGGCAACGAGTTGGAATTGTATCGCAGCGCGGCGGAGGTGCTGGCGGCGCTGCATGCGGATCGCGCGCCGGCGCTGCTACCACCGGACAAAGACCTGCATGCCTTTGACGAGACCGCGCTGACGGCGGAGGTCGACCTGCTGACCGAGTGGTTCATGCCGGTGGCGCTGGGGCGCAGCGCGCGTGAAGACGAGGTTGCCGAACATCGCGCGCTGTGGCGGGCGGCGCTGGCCGGCGCGCTGAAGGCGGAATCGGTGTTCGTGCATCGCGACTATCATGCGCAAAATCTCTTGTGGCTGCCGACGCGCAAGGGCGTGGCGCGGGTAGGGCTGATCGATTTCCAGGATGCGGTGGCGGGACCCAAAGCCTACGACCTGATCTCGCTGGTCGAGGATGCGCGGCGCGATGTTGCTCCGGAAATCGCCGAAGCGACGACGGCGCACTATTTCGCCGCGATGCGGGCGCAGGGCCTGGCCCTGGACGAAGCAACCCATCGCGGCCAGATGGCCGTCATGGCGGCGCAACGCAACGCCAAAATCGCCGGCATCTTCGCGCGGCTTTACAAGCGTGACGGAAAATCCCGCTATCTTTCCTACCTGCCGCGGGTGTGGGGTTATCTCGGCAAGGATCTGGAGCATCCGGCGATGGCCGACCTGAAGTCCTGGTACGACAAGGCCATTCCGTGCGAAACCCGCGGTGCGCCCAAGGGAGCCACGCCATGACCGCCCCGCGCGCCGCGATGGTGATGGCCGCCGGCCTGGGCACGCGCATGCGGCCGCTGACCAACGACCGGCCCAAGCCGCTGGTCAAGGTCGCGGGCAAGACGCTGATCGATCACGCGCTCGACCGGCTGGTGGCGGCCGACGTGACGCTGGTGGTGGTCAACGTCCACTACATGGCCGAGATGGTGAAGGCGCATCTGGCGACGCGGCGCGATATCGAGATCCGCTTTTCGGAAGAGAACGACGCGCTGCTCGGCACCGGCGGCGGGGTGGTGAAAGCCCTGCCCCATTTCGGCCAGGAGCCGTTCTTCATCATCAACTCGGACACGGTCTGGATCGAGGGCATCGGCCACGCGCTGGACCGCATGATCGCGCGCTGGAATTCGGACAGGATGGACGCGCTGCTGCTGATGGCCTCGATGGTGACGGCGCTGGGCTTCGAGGGCGCCGGCGATTTCAACATGGACCCGGAAGGGCATCTGAGCCGCGTCGAAGAACGGCGCCTGTCGCCTTTCGCCTATCCCGGCGTGCAGATCGTGCATCCGCGCCTGTTCGACGCCGCACCCAAGGGCGGCTTCTCGACCAATCGGGTCTGGGACGTGGCGATCGCGAAGCGGCGGCTGTTCGGCATAAGGCTCGACGGCGTCTGGATCCATGTCGGCACGCCCGAAGCGGTGGCGGAAGCCGAGCAATTCCTGGCCGACCGGCATCTGGTCGTCTGACGTGCCGGCAAACGTCTTTACGATCCCACCCAGCGCGCCTTTCGCCGACACGCTTGCGCGGGGATTGATCGCGCAATTGGGCGACGGTCCGTTCGCGCTCGCCGATGCGACGATCTATCTACCCACACGGCGCGCGGCGCGCACCTTCGGCGACGCCTTCGCGCGCCAGGCGAACAACGCCGTGCTGTTGCCGCAGTTCAAGGCGCTGGGCGACGCGGACGAGGACGAGTTCCTGTTCGACGCCGAAGCGCTGGAGTTGCCGCCGGCGATCGCGCCGATGCGGCGCACGCTGCTGCTGGCGGCGATGGTGCGGCGCTGGCACAAACGCACGCATGACGAGGAGATGAGCTTCGCGCAAGCCGCGGCACTGGCCGACGGCCTCGCCGGCGTCATGGACGAAGTTGAGACACAGGGCGCTAAACTCGCCGACCTCGACAATGTCGTGCCGGGCGCGCTGGCGGCACATTGGGACCAGGTACGTGACTTCCTCAAACTGCTCGATGACGAATGGCCGAAGATACTTACAGCGGAAGGCGCAATCGCGCCCGCGGATCGGCGCAATCGCGCGCTGCGGGCGCTGGCGGAACGGATCGGGAGAAATCCACCACCGGGTCCGGTGATCGCGGCGGGTTCGACCGGCAGCATTCCGGCGACCGCGGAATTGCTGCGCGCCATCGCCGAACGGCCGAACGGCGCGCTGGTGCTGCCGGGCCTCGACCGCGAACTGGACGACGAGAGCTGGGCCAATCTTGATCCCGGCCATCCGCAATTCGGTTTGAAACAGTTGCTGGGACGGCTCGGCGTCAAACGCACCGTGGTCAAGGACTGGGACAGCCCGCGCAATGCCAAACGCGAGCGTGTGCTGCGCGAGGCGTTGCGCCCCGCTCCGACCACGGATGCCTGGCGCGCCATCGCCGAAAGCAAGGGTGAGAAAGAAATCAGCGAAGGCCTGAAGGGACTTTCACTCGTCGAAGCCGCCGATCCGATGGCGGAGGCGAGCGTCATCGCACTGGTGCTCCGCGAGGCGCTGGAAGAGCCGGGCAAGACCGCGACGCTGGTGACGCCGGATCGCGGCCTGGCGCGGCGGGTCGCCGCCGAACTGGCGCGCTGGCAGGTGGAGGTCGACGATTCCGCGGGCCGGCCGCTGGCGCATACGCCGCCGGGGGCGTTCCTGTGCCTGCTTGCCGAAGCGGCCGACGCCGCGTTCGCGCCGGTGCCGTTGCTCGCCCTGCTCAAGCATCCGCTGTGCACTTTGCGCGGCGACGCGGCGGCGTTTCGCGCCAGCGTGCGCCAGCTCGATATGCTGTTGCGCGGGCCGCGGCCCAATCCGGGTTTGAGCGGCATTCGCGAGGCCATCGCCAAGCGGCGTTCGGAAGCACATCCGCTGTCGCAGGCCAAACTGTCGGAACTTCAATATTGGTTCGCCGACGTCAGCGCGGCTTTGCATCCGCTGGAAGCGGCCCTGGCGAAACGTACGATTGCACTGGACGAGACGGTCGCGGCGCATCTGACGGCGGCTGAATTGCTGTCTGGCGACGCACTTTGGAAAACCGAAGCCGGTGAAGTCGCTGCGCGTTTCGTCGAGGAGTTCATCGCGGCGGCGGGCGGCGTGCCGGCCACGGAGCCCGGCGCCTATGCGGCGCTGTTCCGCAAGCTGGCACTGAGCAAGGCGGTGCGTCTGCAGCGCGGCGGCCATCCGCGCGTCTCGATCCTGGGGCCGTTGGAAGCGCGCCTGCAAAGCTTCGACACCGTCGTGCTGGGCGGCTTGAACGAGGGCACTTGGCCGCGCGCGGCGGGCGCCGATCCCTGGTTCTCACGGCCGATGCGCAAGGCGCTGGGTCTGGAACAACCGGAGCGCGCCATCGGCCAGTCGGCGCATGACTTCACCATGCTCAGCGCCGGGCCGCGTGTGGTGCTGACGCGGGCGCAGAAAGCCGACGGTGTGCCGACGATCGCCTCGCGCTGGGTGCAACGGCTGACGCAGCTCACAAACGGTCTGGGTTTGAAGGATGTCCTGAAGCCCGACGAAGACTATGCCGCGCTCGCCAATCGGCTGAGCGACGCGGGCGAGCCGGAGCGCATCAAGATGCCGCGGCCGGCGCCGCCGTTGGAGGCACGGCCCAAACGCCTACCCGTCACCGACATCGAGAAATGGGTGCGCGATCCCTACGCGATCTATGCGCGCCGCATATTGAATTTGCGCATCCTCGAGCCGCAGGATGCGGAGATCGGACCGCTGGAACGCGGCCATGCGGTGCACAGGGCGCTAGAACGTTTCGTCAAGGAGTATCCGGGCGAATTGCCGGACGATGCGGCGGTTCGCCTGTGCGCCATCGCCGACGAGGTATTCGCGGCCGAAGGCACGCCGAAGGCGGCGCTGGCGCTGTGGCAGCCGCGTTTCACCCGCGCCGCGGAATGGTTCGTCGCGATCGAGCGGGCACGGCGCGACGACATCACTGCCTCGTACACCGAGATCGCGGGAGCGTTCGCGGTGACGCCCGATTTCGAGCTTTATGGCGTCGCCGACCGCATCGACGTGCTGGCGGGCGGCGGCGCGGCGATCCTGGACTACAAGACGGGACAAGTGCCGACCAAGAAGCAGATCGAGAGTTTCCTGGCGCCGCAATTGCTGCTGGAAGCGGCGATGCTGGGCGCCGGCGCGTTTGACGGCGTCGGCAAGTTGGAAACGCGCGAACTGCTCTACATCCAGATCAGCGGCGGCCGCGTGCCGGGCACCCTTCTCGAAGTCGACGTCGCGCTGGTCGGCGAAGCGCTGGACAAGCTCAAAAAACGCATCGGCGATTTCCAGCAAGCGGCAACCGCCTATGAGCCGCGGCTGCATCCCAAACAGGCGCGGGTCTCCGGCGACTACGATCATCTGGCGCGGGTGCGCGAATGGTCGATCAGCGGCTGGGAGGCGCCCGAGGAATGAGCGCGCGCGGCCTCGATCCTTCCGTCACCGCGGCGGACCCTGCGCGCTCTGCCTGGGTCGCGGCCAATGCCGGCGCGGGCAAGACTTTCACGCTCGCCAACCGCGTGACGCGCTTGCTGCTGGCCGATACCGGGCCCGAGAAGATTCTCTGCCTGACCTATACCAAAGCCGCCGCCGCCGAGATGCAGGCGCGGCTGTTCAAGCAACTTGGCGAATGGTCGATGCTGCCGGACAAGGATTTGCAGCAGAAGATCGTCGAGATCGGCGCCGATCTCGGCGGGCCCGAGGAACTCAAGCGGGCGCGGCGGCTGTTCGCCAAGGCGCTGGAGACGCCGGGCGGCCTCAAAATCCTCACCATCCACGCCTTCTGCCAGAACGTGCTGTCGCGCTTTCCGCTTGAGGCCGATGTGCCGGCGGCGTTCGACGTGCTGGACGAGCAGACGGCGCGTGAATTGATCGCCGTGGCGCGCGCCCGCGTGCTCGAACGCGCCGGCAGCGGCGATGTGGCGCGCGCGGCGGCGCTGGCCTTCCTGCTGACGCAGACCAGCGAAACGACGCTGAGCGATATCCTCGACGCGGCGCTGGGCGCCGACCGGCGCAAGCTGGAACGGTTCTTCGAAAGCCTGGCGGTCAGCGGCGAAACCCTGGCCGCGGCGGTGCGGCGGGCGCATGGCGCCGATCCGTTGCGCAGCGCCGACGCCATCGCGACCGGCTTCTGCGCCGGGCTGCTGCGCGATGCGGCGGCGCTGGAAGGCCTGGCACAGTGGCTGAGCACCGGCTCGAAGACCGACAAGGAGCGCGGCGCCTGGCTCGAAACGGCGCTGGCGATGACGCCGGGGGCGGCGATGTACGACGTCTATCGCACGCTGTTCGTCACCCAGGCGGGTGAGCCGCGCAAGGAGCCGGTGACCAAGAAGCATTCGGCGACGCGGCCCGATCTGCGCGCCTTGGTCGACCGATTGCAGGGTGCGTTGCTGGCGGTGGAAGAACAGCAGCGCGCGGCGCATGCGGCGGCGCTCACCGAAGCGGCACTGACCGTGGCCGACGCAGTGCGGGCCGAATACGCGCGGATCAAGCGGGCGCGCGGCGCGCTCGACTATGACGATCTGATCGTCAAGACGCAGAACCTGCTGGAGCGCAGCGCCGCCGCGGCCTGGGTGCTCTACAAGCTCGACGGCGGCATACACCACGTCCTGATCGACGAGGCGCAGGATACGAGCCCGGAGCAATGGCGCATCGTTAAGGCGCTGACGGCGGAGTTCTTTGCGGGTGCCGGCATCGACGACGGGATCACGCGCACAATTTTTGCGGTCGGCGACGAGAAGCAGTCGATCTTCAGCTTCCAGGGCGCCGATCCGACACAGTTCGACCGCCACCGGCGGTTCTTCCATGACGCGGCCATCAAGTCGGAGCACGAATTCACCGTGCAGCCGCTGACGCAGTCGCGCCGTTCCGTGCCGCAGGTGCTGACCTTTGTCGACGCGGTGTTCGCGGTCGACGACGCACGCGCCGGCCTGACCTCGGACGGCGCGGCGCTGCATCACCAGGCGCATCGCGCCAAAGACAAGGGGCGCGTGGAGATCTGGCCATCGATCCGGCCCGACGACGTGCCAGAGAGCGATCCCTACGAATTGCCGCCGATCGACGTGGCGCCGAAGGACAGCCCCGTCGCGCGACTGGCGCGCCAGGTCGCGGGCCAGATCAAGCAGTGGATCGGACGCGTCAAACTGCCGGGGCACAAAGAGCCGGTGAAGGCCGGCGATATCATGATCCTGCTGCCACGGCGCGAGCCGTTCGGCATGGCGATCATCCGCGAGTTGAAACTGCGCGGCGTGCCCGTGGCCGGCGCCGACCGCATCCGGCTCACCGAGCAGATCGCGGTGATGGACTTGATCGCACTGGGACGCTTCGTGCTGCTGCCCGAGGACGACTACGCGCTGGCGGTAGTGTTGCGCTCGCCGTTATGCACGGTGAGCGAGGAGGAATTGTTCGCGCTGGCGCATGGCCGCAAGAGCGCGCTGTGGAGCGAATTGCAGCGGCGGCGGGGTGAAACGGTTTCATTCGGCGCCGCATGCGATTTCCTGGATGAAATGTGGCGCAAGGCGGATTTCGCGCCGCCGTTCGAATTCTACGCCCACGCGCTGACGGCGCGCGGCATGCGGCTGAAGCTGCTCAAGCGCCTGGGCCAGGAGGCGAGCGACGCGATCGACGAATTCCTCTCGCTGTCTTTCACGTATGAAGCGGCGAACACGCCGTCTCTAGAAGGCTTCCTGCACTGGATCGAACGCGGCGGCGCCGAGATCAAGCGCGACATGGAACGGGCTCGCGACGAGGTGCGGGTGATGACGGTGCACGGCGCCAAGGGGCTGGAGGCCGACATCGTCATCCTGCCGGATACGACGTCGGTGCCCAGCCTGTCGACCGACCGCGGAAATCTTCTGTATACGGATGACGGCGTGCTCTATCCCATGGCCGACCGTGAGGCCCCGTTGGCGGTGCGCAGCGCCAAGGAGGCCGCGAAGGCCCACATGCTGGAGGAGCATCGCAGGCTCTTGTACGTGGCGTTGACGCGAGCACGCGACCGGCTGATCGTCTGCGGCTTCGAGGGCAGGCGCGGCGTCAAGGACGGCTCGTGGCACGCGCTCGCGATGCGCGCCGCAAAGGAGATCGGCGTACAGCTGGCGCGCGGCGAAGACACCATCCATATCGTCGGCGAGGCCGGCGACGAGATCTTGGCCCCGCAGGAGCGCGTAACCGCGCCGGCTCTGGCGCGCAAGGCGTGGCTTGACACGCCCGCGCCGCGCGATGCGCCGGCGCCGCGCCTGGTCCGGCCGTTCGACGCGGCGGGGATGGACGAGCCGGCGACGCTGTCGCCCTTTTCCGACAACAAGCGCTTTCGGCGGGGCCTTTTGGTGCATGCGCTGCTGGCGCATCTGCCCGACATGGCGCCGGCCGAGCGGGACGGCGTCGCGCGGCATTTCCTTCGTATGCAGAATATCGACGGCAGCGCTGCCGACAGCCTGGTGCGCGAGACCCTGGCGGTGCTGGACGATCCGGTGTTCGCCGCCGCCTTTGCCGCCGACAGCCGCGCTGAGGTCGCGATCGTCGCCGACCTCTCCGAACTGGGCCAAAACGCGCGCGTCAACGGACGCATCGACCGGCTGGCGGTGTCGGACAAGGCCGTGCTGATCGTCGATTTCAAGACCAACCGGCCACCGCCGACGCGTGAAGATGAGGTGGCTACGCTCTACAAGACACAAATGGCGCTGTACCGCGCGGCCGCGGAAAAGATCTTTCCGGACAAGCGAGTCGCATGCGCCCTGGTCTGGACCGAAGGTCCCACACTCATGCCGCTGTCCAATGCCCTGCTGGACGCCGAAATGGTGCGTATTCGCGCGCGCCTTGACCCTGGGGGTACGCGTTCCTAGATTCAGTCCAGTTCGAACCCAAAAGGAAGTCCCATGGCATCTCCGATCAAAGTCTCCGACGCCTCGTTTCAGGTAGACGTCCTGAACTCCAAGACACCGGTCGTCGTGGATTTCTGGGCGGAGTGGTGCGGGCCCTGCCGGATGATCGCGCCGGCGCTCGAGGAACTGGCGGGAGAGATGAGCGGCAAGGTGACAATCGCCAAGATCAACATCGACGAGAACCCGCATGTGCCGCAGAAATACGGCGTACGCGGCATCCCGACGATGATGATCTTCAGCCAGGGCCAGGTCGCGGCGACAAAGGTCGGCGCCCTGCCCAAATCGAAGATCAAGGAATGGATCGAGTCGTCGGTGTAAAGTTCCCGGTATCCTTGCCCTCGACCGACATCCCAGGCGCACCGATGCGCAAAAGCCTGTAGACTTGCGCGCGCAATCCAAAATGGATTCGACGATGCGCGTCCTTGCCGTGTTGTTTGCCGCACTGGCGCTTTCGAGCTGTGCCTGGGTCCGGCACGAAATCGCGCCGGCGCCACTCACCGTGAAGCCCGACAGCGCCCGGCTGCACAAGCCACATGCCGAACGGCCGGCGCCACAGGTGCAGGCCGCCACGCCGGCGCAGCCGGTTGAGCCCCCTGCCCCGCCACCGCCGGACTACGCCGCGCGCTGTCGTGCCATGGCCGACAATCGCGCCAACGACGCCAAACAACTCGGCGCCAGTGCGGTCGACCAAACCAAGGTGCAGAGCGACACCTACCGCGATTGCATGGCGCAATCGGTCAGGTGAACTGGAGCAGGATCGCTTCGCGTCGATTCAGATCATGCTCCAGATTCTTTGATTGTCGCGCAATTTGCGGGTGAACCTGAAGTACGGTTCACCCGATTGCGCTCTATGAGTTCGCCGCCAGAACTTCACCCGCCAGATACAACGAGCCGCAGATCAGGATGCGCGGCGGCGGCTCCTTGGGATGCGCGCGGGACCAGGCCTGCAGCTGCAGCATCGCATCCTCAAGGTCCTCGGCCGGCGCGGCGTCGAGGCCGGCCGTGCGCGCCATGTCGTAGAGTGCGCCGGCACCGAAGGCGGGACCAGGCGCGGTGACGGTGACGACATGGCGCGCCAGGCCGCGGAAGGCGGACAAAAATCCGACGGCGTCCTTGGTCCGCAGCATGCCGCAGATGAGATAGAGCGGACGGTCGGCGACCTCTTCGAGATCGGCGATGGCGCGGCTGACGGCGGCGGCGCAATGCGGATTGTGGCCGCCGTCGAGCCAGACCTCGGCACCCTTCGGCGCCGCGGCCATCAGCGGGCCCTTGGTGAGACGCTGCAGCCGCGCCGGCCAGTCGACCGTGCGCAAGCCCTGCTCGATCGCCTTATCGGCGCCCCATTGCATGTTGGCGTGGCGCAATCCGGCGATGGCGACGGCGGCGTTTTCGATCTGGTGACGGCCGATCAGCTTGGGCAGCGGCAGGTCGAGCAGTCCTTGATCGTCCTGATAGACCATGCGGCCATGTTCCTGGTGCGCCGAGAAGTCCTGGCCGAAGACGAAGGCCGGCGCGCTCAGGCGGTCGGCTTGTGTCAGGATCACTTCGAGGGCGGCCTCTTCCTGCACGCCGATGACGACAGGCACGCCGCGCTTGATGATGCCGGCCTTCTCGGCGGCGATGTTGCGGATGTCGGTGCCGAAGAAGTCCTGGTGGTCCAGGCCGACGGGCTGGACGATGGTCATCGCCGGCTTGGGTATCACATTGGTCGCGTCGAACTTGCCGCCGAGGCCGACCTCGAGCACCAGCGCATCGGCGGGATGGCGCGAGAAGGCGAGGAACATCGCGGTGTTGGTGATCTCGAAATAGGTGATGGGCGCACCGGCATTGACGCGCTCGACTTCTTCCAGCGTGGCGACCAGCTCGTCTTCGGAGATCAGCTCGCCGGCGATGCGGATGCGCTCGTGGAAGCGGATGAGGTGCGGCGAGGTGTGCACATGCACCTTCAGGCCCTGGGCTTCCAGCATGGCGCGGCTGAAGGCGCAGGCCGAGCCTTTGCCGTTGGTGCCGGCGACATGGATGGTCGGCGGCATCTTCAGCTGTGGATCGCCAAACGCGTGCAGCAGGCGCTGGATGCGCTCGAGCGCCAAATCGATCTTCTTGGGGTGCAGCGACAGCAAGCGTTCGAGGACGGCCGTGCTGCGAAAATCGGCCGCGTCGTTCTGGACACTCATTCTGCGGCGTTGTGGGCCGCGGCGGTCGACGCGCCCGGCGCCGCTTGCGCGGCGGGCACGACGCGGGTGGCAGTCGCGGTGACGACGGGCGGCACGGCCATAGGCCGGGCGCGCGGCCGCGCCCGTTTCATCACCAGATGCGCCACCCGGGAGAGCGTGCCGCGCAACTCATGGCGATGCACGACCATGTCGATCATGCCGTGTTCGAGCAGATATTCGGCGCGCTGGAAGCCGTCGGGCAGCCGCTCGCGGATGGTGTTGGCGATGACGCGCGGACCGGCGAAGCCGATCTGTGCGCCGGGCTCGGCCATCTGGATGTCGCCCAGCATGGCGTAGGAGGCGCTGACGCCGCCATAGGTCGGATCGGTGAGCACGACGATGTAGGGCAGCCCTGCCTCATGCAGGCGGTCGACCATGATGGTGACGCGTGGCATCTGCATCAGGGAGAGAATACCTTCCTGCATGCGCGCGCCGCCGGAGGAGACAAACAGAATGAAGGGCCGCTTCTCGGCGACGGCCACCTCCATGGCGCGCACCAGGCCCTCGCCCACGCCCATCGACAGCGAGCCGCCCAGGAAATCGAAAGGCTGCACCGCGATGATCACTGCCAAGCCTTCTATGGTGCCGCGGGCCGCGGTCAGCGCCTCGTTGCGCGAGGTCTTGCTGCGCGAGGCTTTGATCTCGTCGGCGTAGCGTTTCTCGCCGCGGAACTTGAGCGGGTCGACGGGAACTTCGGGATAGGGCAATTCCTCGAACGAGCCTTGGTCGAAGATCGCGCCGAAGCGATCGAGCGGCCCGATGCGCATGTGATGGCCGCATTGCGGGCAAACATATTGCGCCACGATGAGGTCGCGATGGAAAATCATCTCGCCGCAGGCTGAACACTTTTTCCAGAGATTCTCCGGCGTGTCGGCGCGCGCGCCGCCCATCAGGCTCTTGATGCGGGGGCGGACGAAATTGGCGATCCAGTTCATGGCCTCACCCTACCACGGATTCCTTAAGCGCTGCATGCACGGATTTGGCCAGCGCGGCGCAAAATTCGATCACATCGCCGACCAATTCGGTACGTTTTGACCCCTTGGCGGAATGCGACTCGATTTTCGCCACAATCGCCGAGCCGACCACGGCCCCTTCAGCAAAACGCGCGATGTCGCCCGCCTGTTCCGGCGTCTTGATTCCGAAGCCCACGATGCAGGGCAGCTTGGTCGCCGCATGGATGCGCGCGAGCGCGGCGCGGACATCGTCTTCGGCGTAGCTCTTGGTGCCGGTGATGCCGGCAATGGAGGCGTAGTAGAGATAGCCCGTGGCGTCCTGGAGCACGACCTTCAGCCGCGCGTCGTCCGTCGTCGGCGCCAGAAAGCGCACGATGTCGATACCGTGCGCGTTGGCCGGCAGGCGCAGGACTTCGTCTTCCTCGGCCGGGACATCGACGATGAGCAATCCGTCGATGCCGGCCTCGGCCGCATCCTTCATGAAGCGCGCGGTGCCGTAGGCGTGGATCGGATTGTAGGCACCCATCAAGACGATCGGCGTGTTCTTGTCGGCTTTACGGAAACGGCGGACGAGATCGAGCATCTTGGCCAGCGTCATGCCGGCTTTGAGCGCGCGCAGATAAGACGCCTGGTTGGTCGGCCCGTCGGCCATCGGATCGGAAAAGGGAATGCCCAGCTCGATGATGTCGGCGCCGGCGGCGGGCAGTTTCTGGAGAATCTCGAACGAGGTTTCGATGTCCGGATCGCCGGCCGTGACGAACGGCACGAAGGCCGCGCGGTTTTGTTTTTTCAGCGCGGCGAAGGTCGTGGCGATGCGGCTCATATCTCCATCCCCAGCCTGGGGGCGACGGAGGCGACGTCCTTGTCGCCCCGGCCCGACAGGCAGATGGCGATGAGCTTGTCCTTGTCCAGCTGCGGCGCGATGCGCATGACATGCGCGATGGCGTGCGCGGATTCGAGGGCGGGAATGATGCCTTCGAGTTCGGACAACAGGACGAAGGCTTCCAGCGCCTGTTTGTCGGTCGCCGAGAAATATTTCACGCGGCCCTGATCCTTGAGCCAGGCATGCTCGGGGCCGACACCGGGATAGTCGAGGCCGGCGGAGATCGAATGGGCCTCCTGGATCTGGCCGTCGCGATCCTGCAGGAGATAGGAGCGCGCGCCGTGCAGCACGCCGGGCGTGCCCTTCGTGAGCGTGGCGGCGTGACGCTCGGTCTCGGTGCCCTCGCCCGAGGCTTCGACGCCGTGGATTTCCACGCCGCTGTCGTCGAGGAAGGGATGGAACATGCCGATGGCGTTCGAGCCGCCGCCGACGCAGGCGACGACGAGATCGGGCAAGCGGCCCTCATATTCCTTCATCTGGGCACGCGTCTCGTTGCCGATGACAGTCTGGAAATCGCGCACCATCCCAGGATAGGGATGCGGTCCGGCGGCCGAGCCGATGATGTAGAACGTGTCGTAGGGATTGGTCACCCAGTCGCGCAAGGCTTCATTCATCGCATCCTTGAGCGTCTTGGAGCCGGACACGACGGAGCGGACTTCGGCGCCGAGCAGCTTCATGCGAAAGACGTTCGGCTTCTGGCGCTCGATATCGACCTCGCCCATATAGATGACGCAGGGAAGGCCGAAGCGGGCGCAGACCGTGGCGGTGGCGACGCCATGCTGGCCGGCGCCGGTCTCGGCGATGATGCGGGTCTTGCCCATGCGGCGGGCGAGCAGGATTTGCCCCAGGCAATTGTTGATCTTGTGCGCGCCGGTATGGTTGAGGTCTTCGCGCTTGAGATAGATCTTGGCGCCGCCGAGATGTTCGGTAAGCCGCTGCGCGAAATAGAGCGGACTCTCACGGCCGACATAATGCCTGAGCAGACCGTCGAGTTCGGCCTGGAAGGTGGGATCGCGCTTGGCGTCCTCATAGGCTTTTTCCAGCGCCATGACGTTCGGCATCAGGGTTTCGGCGACGAAGCGGCCGCCATAGGCGCCGAAATGGCCCTTGGCATCGGGGCCGGTGCGAAGAGAGTTGGGCGTGCTCATGCGCGGGTCTCGGTGATGTAACGCGCCGCTTTCGCGGCGGCGGTGAACGCGGCGATCAGGTCCGCGCTCTTGACACCCGGCGCCGTCTCGACGCCGGAGGATACATCGACCCCGGGCGCATCCGTAAGACGGATGGCGCGCGCGACGTTGTCCACGTTAAGCCCTCCGGCCAGCAGCCATGGGCGCGAAAACTTGCGGCCCTTGAGGATCTGCCAGTCAAAGGCGGTGCCGAGTCCGCCCTCGCGCGCAGCACCGGGCGGCGGCTTGGTGTCGAACATGAGCATGTCGGCGGCGTCTTCGAAGCGCGACACGTCGGCGAAATCGGCGGCGTCCGCCACCGAGATCACCTTGATCACAGGCACACCGAAACGCGAACGGATGGCGCCGGCGCGGGTGGGCGTCTCAGCTCCATGCAATTGAATAAAGTCAGGCTTCACAGCCGCGATAGCGGCGGCAACCGCCTCGTCCGTCGGATCGACCAGCATGACCGCAAGCCGCAGCCGCCCGCGCAGCCGGCCCGCCAGCGACGCGGCCTGCTCCGGCGCAAGATTGCGCGACGACTTGGCGTGGAATACCAGGCCCGCCAAATCAGCGCCGGCGCGCACCGCCGCATCGGCGGAAACGGCCGAGGTGATACCGCAGATTTTGACCAGGACGCTCATGGAGGGGGCCTTATGAAGTCCCTCTTCCGGTAAATCAAGGAAGGCCGCTAAGTGACTGCGGCTGCCAGCTCTTCGGCAATCGCCTTGGCCGCCGCGGCCGGATCGGCGGCGCTGGTGATGGGCCGGCCGATGACCAGGATGTCGGCGCCGGCGCGGTGGGCTTCGGCCGGGGTCATCACGCGCTTCTGATCGGCGAGGTCGGCGCCCGCGGGACGGATGCCGGGGACGACCAGCAGGAAGTCCGCGCCGCAAGCTTTGCGGAGCGCGGCGATCTCATGCGCCGAACAGACCACGCCGTCGAGACCGGACTGTTTCGCCAGCTTTGCCAGGCGCACGACCTGATCGGCGGTGGGGCCGCGCTGGCCGACCGCTTCGAGCACGCTCTCGTCGATGCTGGTCAGGACCGTGACGCCGATGACTTTCACCTTGGGATCGATGGCGCGCGCGGCAGCGGCGGCCTCGCGCATCATCGCCTCGCCACCCGCAACATGAACGTTGAAGATCGCCGCGCCCAGCGTGGCCAGCGCGCGCGCCGCGCCGGCGACCGTGTTGGGGATGTCGTGAAATTTGACGTCGGCGAAGACCGGCAAGCCGATCTCGACGACCTTGCGCACGCCCTGCGGGCCGCAGGCGGTGATGAACTCGAGGCCTATTTTCAGCCCGCCGACATAGGGCTTCACCGACTGCGCCAGGGCGAGCGCGCGGTTCAAATCGGGCGTATCGAGGGCGACGAAGACGGGGTTGGAGGATCGGTTCGGGCTCATCCGGGCGGGGTCTTAGTCCCGCCCAGACGCGCGGGCAAGAGCGTCTTGGCCTTGGACGTGGCCGCGTCGGCCAGTTCGGCGCCGCGCCGCGCCACGCGCCGAAAACCGATGGCGAAGCCGCCCAGCAGCACACCCAGCAATATGCTCAGGAACAGCAGCAGGTAGAGCGGCATCTGCAAGGTCAGGGCGGGTGCTTCCTGGCTGAACGGATCCAGGCTCAGGACGACGTCATGGCGGTTGGCCAGCGCTATCCAGATCGCGGCAAGCGCGACGGGGAGGCCGACGATCCAGGTGGTGAGCCGCATGACGGGCCCAGGTTACTCTCTGTCGTCGCCGTTGTTCAGCCGCTCGCGCAATTCTTTGCCGGTGCGGAAGAAGGGCGCGCGCTTCTCATCGACCGAGACGGGCTCGCCGGTGCGCGGGTTGCGGCCCTGGCGCGCCGGGCGGACTTTCACGGAAAACGCGCCGAAGCCGCGCAATTCCACGCGATGACCCTCGGCCAGCGCCTTGGTGATTTCGTCCAGCATCGTGGACACGATCCGCTCGATATCGCGGTGATACAGGTGCGGATAGCGAGCCGTCAGCCTTGCAACCAGTTCGGACTTGATCATCCCCTGCCCCTGAGGGAAACGCCGAACAGCAGAATCCCCCGCCCCGGCATCGTTAACTTTGGCAATTCCGCATCCCGGCGTCAACCGAAGTCCCTGAAAGGCCAGCACTTTTTTGGGGAGCGTGACCAAGTTCCCGCACCCAAAAGGGGCCACGTTGCCCGGCGACGGTGGCCTGGTCGCTTCAAAGCCTGCGATTCAGCCCGCAAAAGGGTTATCCTGCCTTGGACGCATCGAAGCGAGTCGTGGGGCGTTTCTTCGCAGGCGTTGTCTGACGTCATTTCCAAACCTATGAGGAAATCTCCATGAAAACTCTGATTGTCTCGATCTTCGCCCTCAGCCTGCTCGGCGCGACGGCGGCCAGCGCCGATGTCGGGCTCGGCGTGCATATCGGCGGCGTCGGCGCCGGCGTCAATGTCGGCGTCCACGGCCATCATCACCGCCACTGCACCGACTGGAGCCGCCATCACCGCTATTGCCGGCATTGGGGCTGGTAGAAGCCAACTTTCCTCCCTCGCAACAACGGGGGAGGAATGTTCTAAGCCGCCACCGCGCTCACCACCGGCGGGTCGATCGGGAGTAGGACCGTCGCGGTCGTGCCCTGGCCCTCGGTGCTGGCGATTCTGAAGGTGCCGCCATGCAGGTCGGCGAGGCCGCGCACCAGCGCGAGGCCGAGGCCGGTGCCGGCATGCTGGCCGGAATTGTTGGAAAGCTGCACGAAGGGATTTCCGATGCGGCTCATCTCGCCGGCCGGGATGCCGATGCCGGTGTCGCTGACCGCGAAGCGGCACAGCGCGCCCTCGCCGGCGACGCACAACACGACCGAGCCGCCCTTGGGTGTGAACTTGACGGCGTTGGACAAGAGATTGAGCAGGATCTGCTTCACGGCGCGCTTGTCGGCGCTGATGGCGCGCGGCGCCTGCGCCAGATCGCTGCGCAGCGCGACGCCGGCGCCGGCGGCCCGCTCGGCCATCAGTTCGCTGCACTCGCGCACCAGGCCCGCGATATCGACGCGCTCGCGATGCAGTTCGAGCTTGCCCGCCTCGATCTTGGACATGTCGAGGATATCGCCGATCAGATCGAGCAGATGGTTGCCGGCGCTGTTGATCAGCCCGGCATAGTCGCGATAGCGGCCGTCGCCGACCGGCCCGAACATCTCGGCCGCGATGATCTCCGAAAAGCCGAGCACGGCATTCAGCGGCGTGCGCAGCTCGTGGCTCATATTGGCGAGGAAGGCGGATTTGGCGTGGCTCGCCTTCTCCGCCACTTCCTTGGCAAGAAAGGCTTCCTCACGCGAGGCTTCGGCGCGTTTGGCCGAGACGGCGAGGCTGCGCTCGAGCTTGCGGCGCTCCTCCAGGGCGGCACCGGCCAGGATGATCGTGAAGCCGATCACCGCGTAGTAGAGCTGGATCATCGCGATGCGCGCCATGACGGCGTGCGTCGCCAACGTTGCCGAGCCGTGACCGGTGAGCGCGAAGGCGAAGGACAGGGTGACGGCGACGCTGAGGCCCAGCGCGCCGCCGGCAAAGCCGCGGCGAAAGGTCAGCAGGATCAGAACCGGGACGTAGAGAAAACTCGGCGTCCAGGCCGGAAAGGCATAGCAAAGGCCGCCGACCGCGAAGACCGCGGCCAATAGCGCCAGCGACAGGCCGCGCTGCTCGGCCGAAAACATCTCCTGGAAAGCGGCCAGCCGCACGCACATGAAGAACGGCACCAGCAGGCTCATGCCAAGCGCGTCGGCGCCGAACCAGGTGCCGACGGTCGGCCACATCGGAGCGCCGACGGAAATGTTCAGGATGATGGCGGCCATCAAGGCCGACAAACCGCAGGCGGCGACGACGAGGCCGTAGAAGGTGAGCAAGACCTCGTTGTTGCTGAAATTGCGATCGAAGCCGAGCCAGCGCAGCGGCCAAGCGATGATCAGCACTTCGATCGCGTTGGCGGCCGCCAAGCCCGAGGCCCGGAACACCACGTCGCCGGCCATGATGTCGGCGGCGAAATTGGCGAGGAAGGCGACGCCCACGATCTCCAACCAGACGCTGCGCTTGTGCTGGAGCAGGCAGGCCAGCACGATGGCGTTGCTGATCCAGATCATCGAGACCCGGCCGGCATGCAGCGTCAGCGCGATGCAGGCCCACGACGACAAAAATACCGTCACGGCGAGCAGCGCCAGAAAAACCGGCGTGCTGCGCGGCACGGCGCCGGCAAGGATGCGCGGCAGTGGGGCTGGCACGTTCACCAGAAGGACCTCGGGGCAAGCGCGGCAGCCTAGGGGCAAGAGGAATAATGCGGTGTTAAGCCCGCCCCTTGCCGACGCGCATTGCGCTCGGTTTCTGCGTGGTTTTACCCGGTTTTTTGGCCGGCGCCGCGGCCGCCTGCGCGGCGCTGAGCGCCAGCCAGTGGCCGAGCGCCCTGGCGTCCGCGAGCATCGCCTCCGGTACCACAACATAGCTCTTGCTCGGCGGCATGGAGGGTTCGTATTGCAGCGGCTTGGCGCCCTTGAGCTTGAGCAGGCCGGCATGCGCCTCGCCTATGAGTTTCACCGCCAGACCGATATCGGACAGCGAGACGCACATCCTGTCGTCGGCATAGACGCCGATGCCGCCGAACATCGGCCGGTAGCGCCACACCACATTGGCGGGCGCGGCGGCCTGCATTTTCTTCTGCAGCTCTTTGGGATCGTGCGGCATGGCGCGTCCTATTTCTCGGACCAGACGGCGACTTCGTAGCCGTCCGGATCGGTGAAGTGAAAGCGCCGGCCGCCGGGAAACACGAAGGGCGGTTTGACGACGATGCCGCCGGCCGCCTTCACCTTCGCCAGCGTGGCATCGAGATCGCTGGCATAGAACACGATCAGCGGGCCGCCTGGATGCGGCGCGCCGTCCGTCGTGAAGCCGCCGCCGATGCGGCCGTCGTCCAAACCGGTGTAGGTGGGGCCGTAGTCGGTGAAGCTCCAGCCGAAGGCGGCGGCGTAGAACGACTTGCTGCGCGCGATGTCGTGGACGGTGAACTCGACATAGTCGGGATGCGCGCCGGCCTGCGCCGGCGGCTCGGCGCGGGCGCCGATGGTCACGAGCGTGGCCAGGACAAAACCCACGGCCATGGAAATGTACTTCATCGTCCTCTCCTCAACGGAACGGGACCGTAGCGGACGGCTCCTGCCAGGGTCCTGTCAGCATATTGGCAGGAGGGCCAAGGCTGACTTGCGACGCTTCCGCGACACCGCCAGGGCCAGCCGCGGGTGGTCGGCCGGTATCGTAAGTCCTTGAAAAAACTCGATCGGCGTACATTCGAACCATGGGTTCGCGATAGGGGGGTGGGGGGTCGCGCACGGGCCGGGCGGACGTTGGCGCGTCGACGCGCATGCGCAAGGATGTTGCGCAAGCCGGTTTTGCGCCAGCGCGCGAAATCCCAACAACGACAAAGACTTGGCAAGTCTTCGGCAACATAATTGTTTTCGAAAAAAACAGACCCCCTCCCCCCTCCCGTTGTCGCGAACCTTTCCAAAACATGGACGCGCGAGATCCCTATCCACAGTGACGGCGCATCCGACTTGCGAATCCGGATGCTCGCGCGCGGACGCGCGGTGCCTTGCAAGGCCCGATTTTGCTCGCTCGAATGAAGATCGCTCTGTCTCATGCCCCCATTATACGCCTGGTTCGGAGGGCATGGATAAGGCCGGGCGGACTCGCCCCGCTATTCGGCCGCCATCATCGCCTTGGGGTATTCGTCCCAAGTCCGGCGGCGAAACTCGCGTCCCGTGACCTTCTTGTTTACGCCGCCCCACTGCTTGAAGAAGAAAGCGACCTTCTGCTTGCGGCACTGGGTGTGGATTTCTTCCACCCATTTGGCATCCATCGGCCTTGAGCGAGGACCGGACTCGCCGCCAACGATCGCCCAATGAATGCCGGTCATATCCACCTTGCCGATCGCACCAATCAGCGGCTCGAACGAGATGAAGCGCACATGAGCCGGCACATGGCGAAGGTCGTCGATTCGAGAGGTGAATTGCGCAGACTCCACCGACGTTCCAAGCCAGACGTTCGGCAGGACCGGCAACGCGCTGTCGACCGCAATGCGCAGCATATTTTCGGGGCGCTTCGTGAGAATCTGGAACGTGTGCTGTTTGGCTTGCGCCATGACAGCCCACACGCGCTCGATGAACGCGGCGGGCACGCTATCCTGGAAGAGATCGGACATCGAGTTGACGAAAATCCGTCGTGGCTTGCGCCATTTGAGAGGCGCCGTCAGCGCCGACTCATTGAAGTGCAGCCTGCCGGTCCATTTCGGCCGCCCGCCGCTCTTGCGCGTAACGCCTTCATAGGCCGGGTGGCCCATCGCCTGGAGGCGCGCGGCCATGCGCATCGCGTAACAGTTCGTGCAGCCGGGCGAGAGGACCCTGCACCCGGAAACCGGATTCCAGGTCGCGTCCGTCCATTCGATGTCGCTAAGACCGGCCACGCCCCTGCCACCACCTACGATTTTCTGAACACGGAAATCACCGCGAGAGTTGTACGAGAAAGGAATCCGTCGGGGCCGAATCTGTTAATCGCGCCAACCGTCGTCCATATCTTCCTCCCATCCGATCAGCAAGGTCGCAACCCAGCCGAAGCCCGTCCAGCCCAAGAATAGGTTCGCAAAGAAAACATTCCAAATTGTGGTCACTGGGCGAAGTCGGTGCTGACTGGCCGACGCTCGCAGACCTTTGCCCCGATAAATCGCACCAATCGTCGGTAGAAAATAAATTATGGGAGCCAGGTAGACAAATTGTTCAAAGGACATGGCGAACGCTCCAGCGCTTGCGCACTCGTTCACTCTAACTCACTTCTCACAAATGTTGGAGGTGTGAAATTCGGCGAGGCGGCTAAGGCCGGTACCTATGTTGTTCGTGTCAGTGACTTGAAAGTCTTCGGCTCTCGCCCCCTCCGTCTCGCCCGAAGTGGGCGAGCCACCTCCCCCGTAACAACGGGGGGAGGAAAACTGAGCGCGGGGATCTCGCGCGGTTTAATAAAAAGGCGCACCTCGCGGCGCGCCTTTTTCCGTGGTTCGTTGAAAGCGATCGTTATTCTTCGTCGCCCTTGTCGTCTTCCTTGTCGCCCTTCTTGCCGGTGCGCTTTTTCAGCGCGGCTCCGAGGATGTCGCCGAGAGACGCGCCCGAGTCGGAGGAGCCGTATTGCGCCACGGCTTCCTTCTCTTCGCTGATCTCGCGGGCCTTGATCGAGACCGAGACGCGGCGGCTCGACTTGTCGACCTGGGTGACGAGGACGTCGACCTTGTTGCCGACCTGGAAACGCTCCGGGCGCTGGTCGTTGCGGTCGCGAGCGAGGTCGGCGCGGCGGATGAACGACTTGACGCCGTCCGCCAGTTCGACTTCGACGCCGCCGTCATTGACCTGGGTCACGGTGACGGTGATGACCTGGTTCTTGCGCAGGGCGCCGCCGCCGGCACCGGCCTTCTCGATCGGATCATCGCCCAGCTGCTTGACGCCGAGGCTGACGCGTTCCTTTTCCGCGTCGACGTCGAGCACCTTGGCCGAGATGACCTGGCCCTTTTCATAGTCCTTGACCGCCTCGTCGCCGGACTTGGCCCAGCTGAGGTCGGAGAGATGGACCATGCCGTCGATCTCGCTGTCGAGGCCGACGAAGAGGCCGAACTCGGTGATCGACTTGATTTCGCCTTCGATCGTCGAGCCGACCGGATGGTCGCGCATGAAGGCTTCCCAGGGATTGTCCTGCGTCTGCTTGAGGCCGAGGGAGATGCGGCGCTTGTTGGAATCGACTTCCAGCACCTGCACTTCGACGTCGGTGCCCGGCACGACGATCTTGGACGGGGCGACGTTCTTCTTGACCCACGACATTTCCGAAACATGCACGAGACCTTCGACGCCCGGCTCCAACTCGACGAAGGCGCCGTAGTCGGTGACGTTGGTGACCTTGCCGCTGAACTTGGCGCCCGGCGGATACTTCGCCGCCACGCCTTCCCAGGGATCGGTCTGCAGCTGCTTCATACCCAGGCTGATGCGCTGGGTCTCGTGGTTGATCTTGATGATCTGCACGGTGACGGTCTGGCCGACGTTGAGAACCTCGGTCGGATGGCTGACGCGGCGCCAGGCGATGTCGGTGACGTGCAACAAGCCGTCGACGCCGCCCAGATCCACGAAGGCGCCGTAGTCGGTGATGTTCTTGACCACGCCTTCGACGACCTGTTTTTCCTGCAGGCTGGCGACGAGGCTGGTGCGCTCTTCGGCGCGGCGCTCTTCGAGCACGGCGCGGCGCGAGACCACGATGTTGCCGCGGCGGCGATCCATCTTGAGGATCTGGAAGGGCTGCGGCTGGTTCATCAGCGGGCCGACATCGCGCATCGGGCGGACGTCGACCTGGCTGCCGGGCAGGAAGGCGACGGCACCGTCGAGGTCGACCGTGAAGCCGCCCTTGACGCGGCCGAAGATCACGCCGGTGACGCGGGTCTGCTCGTTGAAGGCGCGTTCGAGCTTGATCCAGCTTTCCTCGCGGCGGGCCTTGTCGCGCGACAGGACGGCTTCACCGAGCGCGTTCTCGACGCGTTCGAGATAAACCTCGACCTGGTCGCCGACATTGACGTTGATCGGCATGCCGGGCATGGCGAATTCTTTGAGACTGACGCGGCCTTCGGTCTTCAGGCCGACATCGACGACGGCGAAGTCGTTCTCGACGGCGACGACGGTGCCGGTGATGACGGCGCCTTCCTGGGGGGATTGGGTCTCGAAGCTAGCTTCGAGCATGGCCGCGAAATCGTCGCGGCTGGGCGAGGCCATGGAGTTGGCGTGTTCGTGGACTTTGGTTGCGGTCGCGTGGCGAGCCATTCTTCAGATTTCCAATTCGTACATCTGTGCCAATCAGCTTTCGCCAATGGACTTCCCGAACGGACACAGCGTCCCGCGCGGGCGGTTGGGTTTTCGGTCAAGTTCGCGGTGGCCCGGAGAGGTCCGCCGGGTCTCCTAACCCCTGTGGCGGTCCTTGAGCGCGCTTTCGACCTTGGGTTCGACCAAGGCGAGAGCAGCCGCGAACGCGGGCTCTATACCCAAATGGCTGGTGTCGAGCAAGGCGGCGTCGGCGGCCTGTTTCAGGGGGGAAACGGCTCTGGAACGGTCGGCCTGGTCGCGGGCGACGATTTCGGCCAGCAATTGGGGCTCGTCCCGGGCAATACCGAGGCTTTTGAGCTCCAGCCAGCGGCGGTGGGCTCGGATTTTCGGCTGGGCATCGACGAACAATTTCGCCGTGGCGCCCGGCGCGATGACGGTACCGATGTCGCGGCCATCCATCACAGCGCCCAAGCTCCGGCCGGGCGGGTGCTCGAGGAAGCTCTTCTGGAAATCGTGCAGCGCGCTGCGGATAGCGGGGATGGCGGCGACCTGGGAGGCGGCCTTGCCGACGACATCGCTGCGGATCGCCGGATCGCCGGCGCGGGCCAGATCGATGGTGCGGGCGCCCTTGAGCGCATCGGCCTCGCGCGTCGGATCGCCGTGCGCTTCCAGCACCGCCAGCGCCGTCAGGCGGTAGAGGGCGCCCGAATCCATATGCGCGAAACCGAAATGGCGGGCGAGACGCTTGGCCAGCGTGCCCTTGCCGGACGCCGCCGTGCCGTCGACGGCGATGACGATGGGAAGCGGCATTGCGGTACCCGGGCGCGCGACATCTTCAAGTCGAGTAAAATCCCCGTCCGGTCAAGGGTCCGGTTTGGCGCCGCGCCACGGTTGGCCGGCGGAGATATTGCGCATAGTCTTCGCCAGGGAGACTTCGATGCCGACGACGCATCCTGCCGACGATCGAGCCGCACCCTCATTTGCCGTCGATGCCGCGAAGGCCTTGGCGCTGCTCCATAAAGGCGACCTCGACGAAGGGCTCGCGCGGTACGCCAGCGCCATGCAACAGGACGGCGCCCGTGCCGCCCTGCCCTTCGGCCTGCACCTGCGGATGCTGGAGAGAGGCGGCCGGACTGCCGCGGCCGACGCTTTGCGCGATCACATCCTGCAGGCCGGAGGTGACATTTCGGCCAGCGCCGCGCTGAACCAATCGGCGGAAGAGATCGTCGCCGATTATCGGGACCTGTTCGCGTGCGGCTTCGCCAATTCTTCCATGCTCGCCAACTACCTCGTCCTGCTCAGCCGGCTGGGGCAAAGTTCGCAGATGGCCGAGCTGGTCGATCCGCAGCGCCACGTGAAACAGGTACGCGTCCTGCCGCGGGCCGGCCTGTCGTTGTGGAGTTCGGCGGCCGCGATGCTCGCCGCCAAACGGGGCGAAGAGAACTGGCAGGAGTCCGTCAAGTCCGTGCGGCGGATGCACGTCATCAGGGGCCTCGAACAGTATGACGCGCCGGTGTCCGTTCTGTTGCAGGAGATCCACGACCAGGTCGCGCGGTATGTCGACGAGGCCCGCCGGCGGCCGTCCAAATCGCTGAACTGGGTCCCGGCCAACTACCGGATATCGGCATGGGCCGTCATCTCCACGGGTGAGGGATTCAATGTGCCGCACATTCACCACCGCGGCTGGCTTTCCGGGACCCTGTACCTGGCCGGCCCTGACGAGACCGGTCCGGACGGCTATCCGGCCGGGGCGCTGCGCGTCGGGCGTCCAGCCGGCATGGAGGCATCGGCGCCGGGTTGGCCGGACCTGACATTCGCGCCGGCGCCGGGCACGCTGGTGTTGATGCCGTCATACTTCACGCACTGGACGTTGCCGATCGGCAAGCCCAGCCTGCGCGCCGCGATCGCGTTCGACGTCATCGACAGACGGCAATAGCCGCCGCAACGCCTACGCGTTCACCGCCTGAAAATCCGCGCCGAGGTCGCGCATCAGTTTTTCGAATTCCGGGAAGCTGGTCGCGATCATCGAGATGTCGTCGACGCTGACCGGGTTCTTCGCTGCCAAACCCATGCAGAGGAACGACATGGCGATGCGGTGATCCAGATGGGTCGCGACGCGGGCGCCGCCGGGGACGCCGTCGGGGCCGCGGCCGTGCACCGCGAGCGTCGCATCCTTGCCGTCATTCACGACGTCGATGGAAAGGCCACAGGCCTTGAGGCCCTCGGCGGTCGCGGAGAAGCGGTCGCTCTCCTTGACGATCAACTCGTCCAGCCCGCGCATGATCGTCCTGCCTTGCGCAAACGACGCGGCGACGGCGAGGATGGGATATTCGTCGATCATCGAGGGTGCGCGGTCGGGCGGTACTTCGACGCCGCTGAGCACCGAGGCGCGCACGATGAGATCGCCGATGGCTTCGCCGCCGCTTGTCCGCTCGTTCTCGACCGCGATATAGGCGCCCATCTCGCGCAGCGTCGTGATCAATCCGGTGCGGCGCGGATTGAGCAGCACGGCGGGGATACGTATGTCGGAACCGGGCACGATCAGCGCCGCGACCAAGGCGAAAGCGGCCGACGAGGGATCGCGCGGCACGTCGACGGCGCAGGGTTTGAGCTCGACCTGGCCCGTGACATGCACAGCTTCGCCTTTTTCGAGGCTCTCGACTTCGATCTGCGCCCCGAAAGCGGCGAGCATCTTCTCGGTGTGGTCGCGGGTGAGTTCGCTCTGGCTGATGCGTGAGCGGCCCGGCGCGCCGAGCGCCGCCAGCAGCATCGCCGACTTGACCTGCGCCGAGGCGACCGCGACGTGGTGATCTACGGGACAAGGCCGGTCCGCGCCCGTCAGCGTCACCGGCATCAGGCCGCGGGCGCGCGACACATAAGTGGCGCCGAAGGCCAGCAGTGGATCGAGGACCCGGGCCATGGGCCGGCCGCGCAGCGAATCGTCGCCGGTGAACACGGCGGTGATCGGCGTCGTGGCCATGGCCCCCATCACCAGGCGCGAGCCGGTGCCGGAATTGCCGAAATCCAGGACATTCTCCGGCTCGCCCCAGCCGCCGACGCCGGTGCCCCGGACGCTCCAGGCGCCCGGCCCGGTCCTGGCGACCGTGGCGCCGAAGCCGCGCATGGCCTGGGCGGTGTTCAGCACGTCTTCAGCTTCCAAAAGGCCGGTAATGGTGGTTTCGCCGACGCAAAGGGCGCCCAGGATCAGGGCCCGGTGGGAGATGGATTTGTCGCCCGGAACCGCGGCAAGCCCGCGCAGGCCGGAGGACCTCCGCGATTTCAAGGGCCTGGCTGCGCCGGAACCGTGCATTTTCGAGCCTTAGAACCTCTTTGACAGCGCCTGCCAGAAGTGGCAAACGACCCGCCTTCCAAACAACCCTTCTTTCACGGGAAGCAACAGCTTGGTCAAGGCAGATCTCGGATTGAAGCGCGTGTGCCCCAGTTGCGCAGCGCGGTTTTACGACCTTTCGAAACGGCCGATCGAATGCCCGAAATGCGCGTTCTCGTTCGAGCCGGAGACGATGTTCAAGCAGCGCCGTCCGCGCCAGCCTGAGCCCGTCGCCGCCCAGCCGGTCGCCGCCGAAGTCGAGGACGAGGACAGTGAGAACGAGGACGAGGAAGAAGAACCCGAGGCCGAAGAGGTGATCGAGAAGGTCCCCGACGAAGCCCCCATCCAGGTCGCCGCCACCGGCGAAGACGAGGATGAGGAGGAAGAGGCCGAAGAAACCGAGACCGCCGGCGCCGGCATGTCGGTGGTCGACGAGGACGACATCGAGGACATCGTCGTCGAGGACGACGACGAGGACGAAGAGGACAACAGCCTCCTCGAGGAAGACGAAGACGAGAACGACGACGTCAGCGGCATCATCGACGCGGACATCGAAAAGGACGAGCGGTAGTCAGGTATCAGGCATCAGGTATCAGCAATCAGATACCCCGTGTCGCGACCCAGCGTTTTCTGATACCTGATACCTGTTTTCTGGAACGGGGCCATAGCTCAGCTGGGAGAGCGCCTGCATGGCATGCAGGAGGTCAGCGGTTCGATCCCGCTTGGCTCCACCAGGCTTCGCTGCGCAGCAGCGACGCCTACCACGGCGTAGCGCGCCAGCGCGAAGCCGGGCTGTATATCGGTTCGCGCAGCTACGCCCGGGCAAGCCTCAAGAGGTAAGCAACAACTAAATCATCAACGCTCTACGCTCGCCTAGGTTTGTGGGGTAACTTCCATCAACTCGTTCCAACTCGTTGCGGGGTCGAGATAAAATATGTCTACATTCTCAGATGCATTTCTGATCCAACGCGCCACTATGTGGGCAGCACCGACAATCTGAGGATTAGAATCAAAGCACACAATTCCGGTCAAGTCGCGCATACATCCAAGTTCATGCCATGGCGCATCGACACATATCTGGGGTTTAGCGATGAGACACGGGCGGTAGCATTCGAAAAATATCTGAAATCACACTCCGGCCGCGCTTTCGCGAAGAAGCGCCTTTAAATTCACCGCTCCAGTTTCATCGCATCGTGGTGCGGGCGGCCCATTGCATGCAGTTGGCGTAGGTCTGGTCGCGGACCTGCTGCAGGAGCGGGCCTTCGAGCCCTTGCAGGTCGGCATCGCCCATCCGCTCATCGGCGACGGCGGCGCATTTCTGGGTCGTGGACGGACGGGCCGCCGGTGCGACGAAAGAGGAATAAGTCGCGGCGGCATCGGACGCCCGCGCCGGATAGGCCGACGGCGCGGCGTTTGACATGACATGCGCCCAGTCGCCGTCCGTGCAGCCGGCGAGCAGCAAGACGGATGCGAGTACGATCAGCTTACGCAACGCGGGTCTCCAACGGCAGTATTGTCACGTCCGCGATCCTCCGTATTTTCACTGCATAAGCAAGAACGTTTGAAAGCGGTCCGCGTTGCGGTGGCCTGGAGCCGCACCGGGGCGATAGCGAGCCTGATCGCAAAGGTATTTTCGTCCCGGACCTGCGACTTGCAGTTGGGCGACAATTGCGACAAGACAAGGCACCTCATCGCGCCTAGCGTGCCTTCGGTCTAAAGCCCAGCGGATCCCTCGGACTTGAACGCCTTTATCGACGCCCGAACCCTGCCGGCGGGCACCGTCCTGGAACCGGACCTGGCCATCGTCGGCGGCGGACCGGCCGGCATCACGCTGGCGCTGGCGTTGGCCCATACGCCGCTGCGCATCATGCTGTTCGAGAGCGGCGGACTGGATTTCGACAGCGCGACGCAGGCGCTTTATGCCGGCAGCAATGCGGGCGTGCGCTACCTGCCGCTGGACGCCTCGCGCATGCGCTATCTGGGCGGCAGCTCCAATCACTGGGGCGGCTGGTGCCGGCCGCTCGACGCCATCGATTTCGAAAAGCGCGACTGGGTGGCCTATTCGGGCTGGCCGTTCGGCATTGCCGAACTGACGCCCTATTTCAAACGCGCCCAGGCGCTGGTCGAAGCGGGGCCGTGGCTCTATGACGGCGCCGACAAGTCGATGCAAGCACTGGCGCCGATGCTGACGCTCGGCGATGGCGGCGTCTATGCCAGCTGGTTCCAATTCTCCAAGCAGCGCGACAGCGTGCTGCCGACGCATTTTGGCGAGCGCTATGGCGACGACCTCAAACGCATTCCCAATCTGAAAGTGTATCTGCACGCCAACGCGACGGCACTGGAGCTCGGCGCAAACGCGGCGAGCCTGGAGGCGCTCAGCATCGCGACGCTCGGTGGACACAAATTCAGCGTCAAGCCGAAGCTGACGGTGCTGGCGATGGGGGCGATCGAGAATGCGCGGCTGATGCTGGCGTCGGGCAGCGTGGCGCCGCGCGGCGTCGGCAACCAGAACGATCTGGTCGGGCGCTTCTTCGCCGATCACCCCATCCCGCGCGACACCGCGACGCTGGTGTCGTTCGCGGGCGACATGGCGGGCTATTATTTCAACCCGGCGCAGGTCGAGGGCGCGCAGATCCGCGCCGCCTATGCGCCGACGGACGCGTTCAAGCGCAGCGCCAAGGTGCTGGGCTCGCTGACGACGGTGGAGAATCCGGTCGAGCTCAACGATCTCGACAAGGCGGCGATCGTCAGCGCGGCGCTGGCGCTGGGCGCCGACGCGAGCAACGCCAAGGCCTATTCGGTCGGCTGCGGCCTGGAGCTGGAGCCCGATCCCGATCGGCGCTTGACACTGACGGGAACGCGCGATGCGCTCGGCATGCCGCGGCTGAAGCTGACCAATCGCGTGTCGGATGCCGATTTTGCGCGCTACCGCGCGACGATGAAGGAGTTGGGGCGGCAATTGCTGGCCGCGGGCAGCGGCATGATCCGGTTGAACTATGCGACGCGCGGCGCCTGGGAAGGCGCGCTGGACTGGGGCGACCATCATCTGGGCACCACGCGCATGCATGCCGATCCCGCCCACGGCGTGGTTGACGCCAATTCTCGCGTCCACGGCATCGCCAATTTGTTCGTCGCCGGCTCGAGCGTGTTTCCGACCTACAGCGCCTCCAACCCGACGCTCAACCTGGTGGCGCTGACCTTGCGGCTGGCGCAGCATCTGAGAGGCGCCCTCAAATGAACGAGAGGGGCTTCAGCCGCCGCGCCGTGGCGATCGGCGGCGGCATCGCCGCGGCGCTGGGTATCACGGCACTGGGCGTGACGGTACCAAGGTTGCTGGGCCGGCATTACCGGCAGAGCGCCTATGACGATCTGTTCGCACAGCTGGTCGACCGCGAGGCGGCGGTGCGCGTGGGACGGTCTGTCCTGGCCCGCGGCACCGCGTTCAACATCAAGGCCGTGGGCCGCGATCTGCGCCAGCGGCTGGAACGGCGCACACTGCACGAAGTGACCGATTCCGATCTGGCGCAGAGCAGTCTGACGGAAGTCGAGGGCTGGGTCCTGCCGTCGACATTGGCGCTGCTCTGCGCGCTGGCGGCGGCGGAAAGCTAATCCTTCCCGCTGAGATAAGGACGCATGGCGGCGGCGTGCTGGGCCGCGAATTCAATGCGCCTGATCCATTCCAGAGCGTCGCCGTCCTTGCGGTCGGCCGCCGCGTCGAAATCCTCCATTGTGCGGTAGTGGAGACCGTTCGCAGCGGCGTAGCCCAGCGACAGTCCGCTGCGTTCGGCGAGCAGCGGCCATTCGACGTCGTTGGCGATCGTATCGACGACGCTAAGGCGCACGATGTCTTCGGCGGCGCGGCGCGACATCCGGCGGACCGCAAACATCAGGTCCCATGGGTGGCCGGTGAGCAGTGCGTAGGCGTGATTGACCAGGCGTTCGGTGTCCTGAAGGCGCCTGGGCTCGGCGGCGAAGGCCTGCGCCGAATGGCCGACCACCAGAAAATCCACCTCAGGCTCAGCGGCCAGCGTGGCGCGCAGTTCGGCCGCATCGCTCCGGGCCCAACGGATGAGATGGTCGAAATCGCAATAGAGAATTGCGGGCGCCGGAAATTCCAGCGCCAGCCGCACCGCGTCGCGGCGGGCGCGGCCGATGCCCGCCTCGCCCTGCGGATGAACGATCAGTTTCGCGCCCAGGCGCTCGCGCGCGGCGGCGAGGACAGCGGCGTGCGTCGCGTCGCTGGCATTCAGGGCAATGCCGGCAAAGAGTTCGCGCAAGCCTTCGCCCAGGCGTTCGATGGCGGGAACGAGCCGGGCGTCGGTGTCGTGGAGGGTCGCGGCGAGGGCAACAGGGAACATCGCTAGATCGCCGCCCGTGCGGCCGCCGCCGGCACGGCGCGGATCAGGCCGCGCAGCGAATTGCCGAGCAGGACCTCGTCGGCGGCAGCAAGATCGTCGGGCGTGAGCACCGTTTCGACGCAGCGCCCCTGTTCCAGCAATTCGCGGCGCAACACGCCATCGAGCAGGCCGCAAGACAGCGGCGGCGTCAAAAGCGATGCGCCGCGGCGCACGAAGATGGTGCTACGGCTGCCTTCGGCGAGTTCGCCGCGCTCGTTGAGGAACAGCGCTTCGTCGCAGCCGACCGTCTTGGCGAGCCGCGCCTGTTCGCCATCGAAGAATTCGCGCCAATTCGTCTTGTGCCGCAGCAATTGGTCAGTGCTGCTGACGCGGTGCGGCGACAGTGCGTAGCGCCAGGCCTGCGGCGCGGCACCGAGCGCGGCGGCCGAGGCGGCGAAGGCGCCCTGCTCGTCCAGCGTCAGGCGCACGCGCAGCGGCTCGCGTGCATCGGCGACGGCAGCGTTCAGCGCGGACAACGCGGCGGCGCGGTCAAACGGCAGCGACAGGAATTGGGACGAATGGCGCATGCGCTCCAGGTGCCGGTCGAGACGGACAAAGCCGTTCTCGTGACGCAGCGTTTCGATCAGGCCGATGGGCTTGCGCACGCTGTCGAAGTAGCGGGCCTTCAGCAGGCACTCGGCATATTCGCTGTCGCTGCGCGAGTCCTGCACCACCGCGCCGCCGATGCCCAGTGTGCCGCAATCGCCCTGAAGCGTGATGGTGCGGATGGCGACGTTGAAGCCTGCCGAACCGTCGGGCGCGAAATAGCCGATGGCGCCGCAATAGAGGCCGCGCGGCGATTGCTCGAACTCGCGGATGATCTCCATGGCGCGGATCTTGGGCGCGCCGGTAACCGAGCCGCAGGGAAACAGCGCCCGCACGATGGCCTCGGCGCGCGCCCCCGGCCTCAGCTGGGCGGTGACGGTGGAGACCATGGTATGCAGCGTGGGATAGGTTTCGACCGCGAAGAGATCCCTGACCGCGACGCTGCCGATCAGCGCCAGGCGGCCGACATCGTTGCGCACCAGATCGACGATCATCAGGTTCTCGGCACGGTCCTTGGGCGAGGCGGCGAGCGCGGCCTTGGCGCGGGCGTCGGAGAGCTCGTCCGTTCCGCGCGGCGCGGTGCCTTTCATCGGGCGGGCCGTGATCTTGCCGGACGGCGAAATCTCGAAGAACTGTTCGGGCGACAGGCTCAGGACCTGGCGCACGCCGTCGTCGATGAAAGCCCCATGCGGCGCCAGCGCGTGGTCGCGCAGGCGCAGATACAGTGCCAAAGGATCGCCGGTGAAAGCAAAATGCGAGCGGAAGCTCAAATTGGCCTGGTAGATGTCGCCGGCTTCGATGTAATCGTGCACGCGGGCGTAGCGCGCGGTGTAGGCGCCCTCGTCCCATTCGTGGCGGAGCGGTCCGGCATAGGCGCCGCCGGAGGCGGCGAGATCGGCGCGGGCGATGGTCTCGGGCGCCTCGAAGACGCCGAGCCAGAGCAACGGCATGTCGCACTCGGGCCATTGCAGCGCCGCCAGATGCGGCTCCAGGACGTAACCGAGCTCATAGCCGAACCAGCCGGCGACATGACGCCCCGCGGCCAGCGCCGCCTCGATGGCGGCAAGGGCGCCGGCGACTTCACCGGGCGCATCGGCCTGGATGATGGCGCTCGGCTCGGCAAAGCGCAGCAACCGCTCGGCCCCCGGCGTGGCGTCGTCGAGAATGACAATGGGATGCGCCAAGGCTATCAGACCGGTTCGCGATTGCGTTGCAGCTTCTCGCGCACGGCTTGCGCCAGGTAACCGGAGCGCGTCGTGCCCTCGCTGCTCGCGGCGGCATCGAGCCGATTGATCAGCGCTTCGTCCATCGTGATGTTGATGCGCGTGCTCTTGCCCGGCACATCCATTTCTAAAAATTGATAGACCGGATTCTGCATTTTGATTTCAAGAATCCAGCGTGGATCAGGATCGTTTGGCTTGATGCCGCCCTCCGGAAGCTCCAGGCCTTCCGCCACCATGCCTTCCAAGTGCAAAGCCAGCGCTTCTTTGCCATTGCTCAAGGCGTCTTCCCTCGTATCGCCTTGGCTGACGCAACCTGGAAAGTCTCGAAAGATCACATCCCACCCGTCATCCGGGCCGTCACCGGGATTTTGATAAACAAAGGCTCGATACCATTTCTTCGCCATCTCACTTGTTCCTCAACTTCAGCCCGGCCTGACGCTCGATCGACGCCAGCGTGCCGGGTTTGATATCCTTGGCGCCATGCATCGGCAGCGTGACCAAGCCGGGCTTGGACGGATGCTTGAGCTGCACATGCAAGCCCTTTGAGCGCACTTCGAACCACCCGTTGGCCTTTAGAGCCTTCAAGACTTCGCGCGCATTCATGTGTATTCAATACACATAATGAGAAAATTGTCCAGGGCTATGCGCATCAAATACACATCCTCCCGCCGCGCCTTGATAAAGCCTGCCGGCACCCCACATTCTTACCGGAGCGTGACGCCCATTGCCGGGGTCACACACCGCTTACCGGCTGCTCCCAAGGAGAGCCGGAGACGATCCAGGGCCGCTTGAAGGAGGGCTTTGACCATGAACCGCACCGTCTATTTCAACAGCCCGTTTCTTCTGGGTTTCGAGCACCTGGAACGCCTGCTCGAGCGCACCGCCAAGAGCGCCGGCGACGGCTACCCACCCTACAATATCGAACAGTCGAGCGACGAGCGCCTGCGCATAACGCTTGCTGTCGCGGGCTTTGCCCGCGAGGAGCTCGCGGTGACAGTCGAGGGCCGCCAGCTCGTGATTCGCGGCAAGCAAAACGAGGCAACCGACAAACAGTTCCTGCATCGCGGCATCGCCGCGCGGCAATTTCAGCGCGCCTTCGTGCTCGCCGAAGGGATCGAAGTCACCGGCGCGGAGTTGCAGAATGGGTTGCTCTCGATCGAGCTCGCCCGTCCCACCGCCGAAAGCGTGATTCGGACAATTGAGATTGCTGCCCCCAAGGGTGCAGCCAAGAGCATTGGGAAGGGCGAAGGAGACTTGTCATGACCGACGAACTGAAGACTGAGAATAACGTGCCCGCCTTCGGCGGCGGCCGCATCACCTATATCAAGCCGACCGGCGACGAAGAGGCTCATCGCCTGGGCCTGATCCCGCCGGGGATCACCCTGCCGCCGGGCGTAAAGCTCTACGTCCTGCATGCCGTGGACGGCAGCGTGCTCGGCTACACCGACGCCTACGCCTCCGCCTATGGCGCCGCGGTGCAGAACGAATTGACACCCGTGTCCGTGCATTAGTCCCCCCTCCTGCACGGTGGGTTCAACGGGAGAAGCCGGTCGCTTGCGACCGGCTTTTTCTTTGTGCCGCTGGACAAGGCCGCGGGCGCGCTTGAAGCTCCCCCGCGGGAAACGGGGGAGGCCATCATGGAGCCAAACAAGAAACTCAGCCGTTCGGTGCGCGGCCTCAGCGTGCTGGTCACCGGGGCGGCGAGCGGCATGGGGCGCGCCACGGCGCATGCCTTCGCCGACGAAGGCGCCAAGGTCGCGGTGACGGACTTCCAGGCCGACGGCGCCGAAGCCGTGGCCAAGGAGATCCAGGACGGCGGCGGCACGGCGAAAGCCTGGACGCTGGACGTCAGCGACGGCGACGCGATTGTGCGGGTCGTCGGCGAAGTGGCGAAGGCGTTCGGTGGCCTCGACGTGCTGATCAACAATGCCGGCATTCCCGCCGGCCTGCCGGTCGATCACGAGCGCTACGAGGCGGTGTGGGGCCGGGCCCTGTCGATCCTCCTGACCGCGCATCAGCGCACCATCCGCGCCGCCCTGCCCCACTTACGCAAATCGGCGTGCCCGCGGATCGTGAACATCGCCTCGACCGAGGCGCTCGGCGCTACCTCGCGCGATTCTCCGTACGCCGCGGCCAAGGCCGGCGTGGTCGGGCTGACGCGCGCCCTGGCGGTGGAGCTGGGACCGCAAGGCATCACGGTCAACTGCATCTGCCCCGGCCCGGTGCGCACCGGCATGACGGCGGTCATCCCGGAAGAGGACAAGAACACCTATGCCCGGCGCCGCACCGCGCTGCGCCGCTACGGCGATCCGGAGGAAGTCGCGCACATGACGCTGAGCCTGTGCCTGCCCGCCGCGTCGTTCCTGACAGGAGTGATCATTCCGGTGGATGGCGGCTTGATGGCGAGGAATGCGTGACTGATTAAGCCGCCTGCGCGCCGGCCATGCCTGTCGTATCGGTGAGGATGGCGTAGAGGGCCTCGGCGCTCTTGGCGGCGCGCAGCTTCTCGGTGGCTTGCTGGTTGCGCAGGAGGCGCGAGACGCGGGCCAGGGCCTTGAGATGATCGGCGCCGGCGCCTTCGGGCGCCAGAAGCATGAACACCAGATCGACCGGCTGGTTGTCGACGGCGTCGTAGTCGATCGGCTGTTCCAGCCGCGCGAAGACGCCGACGATGTCCTTGAGATCGGCGAGGCGGCCGTGCGGGATGGCGATGCCCTGGCCGACGCCGGTGGTGCCCAGCTTCTCGCGCTCCATCAGGGTCTCGAAGATCTTGCGCTCGGGCTGGCGCACGATCTGCGCGGCGCGCGCCGCCACTTCCTGCAGCAATTGCTTCTTGCCGTTGACCTTGAGCGTGGCGATGACGGACGCCGGCTGGAGCAGATCGGAGATCTTCATGAGCGACCTTTTGAAATGGCGTCAGGCATCGGCGCGAACACGCGCCGATGATCGATCGGCACGCGGCCGCGTGCGGGCCTTGGCGTGATGGTTCTTGAGCTTGCGCTTGTACTTGCGAAGCTGGGCTTCGATGTGAAGGAAAGCGGCGTCGAAGGCGCGATGGGCGTCGGGGCCTTCGCCTTTCGACTCGATGATCGTCCTGGAATCCAGATGCAGCGTGCAGTCGGCGCGGTAGAACGGGCCGTCATGGGAGAACACGACATGGGCCTCGGCGCCTCCGTCGAAATGCTTGGCAACGACGTCCGCCAGGCGCGCCCGCACGCCCGCCGGAAGCGTCTCGCCGATCTTGATTTGCTTGCCTGAAACCCGAACCCGCATGGCCTTCTTCTGTGCTGGCCTGAACGCGCTAACCGTCACAAATGTTCCGCTCTTTTAGACATGCCCTGTTCGAAGGCGCGGGTGTGTAGGCCCGGTAAAACCGAATGTCAATTCTTGCAATTCACGGGTGGTGAGTCCGTTCGATTCGGCCTAACTCCGTTTACTTGTTTTCCCTGATTTCCCGGGCATTTTGGCGGTGTCAACCAAGGTGCCGCGGTGACCACCCATGCCGAATTATTTCACCTTCGGCGTTTGCAAAAAACCTTGACTATTTCGCGGGTGGGGAGTGTCGCAAACGACAAATTCCGGGGCGCGATCGACCATGCCCCTGTCCTCCTTGTGCGCTTCAACGGACGATTTCGCCGGTGCGCTGCATGCACTGCTCGTAAGCGAGGTCGGCGGCCTGTTTCTGCCCGGCCAAATCAAATCCCTGTATCTTGGCCATGAGTGCATCGCTTTCGCCCATGCCCTCGCAGAAACTGTCGTCCGCTTTGCTTTCATCTTGTGACACGGGAACCGATGCGGCTTGAGGCATAGGACGCGCCGCGGCGGCGTCATCCTGCCCCGCGCCCACATAAGATGTCAGACGGTCCCAGTCGGTATCCGCACAACCGGCGAGCAAAAGAGAGATACCCACGATCCCCACAACGCGAAAACGCATTACACAATCTCCAAAGTCCCGACTGACCCTAGCGCCCTTCTGGGGCTTTGTGACCCTTCCGCCAGATTGCAAATTCGCGAGGTTGGCTTTGTCCACTGCGGCACCTCGCCGGATTACGCGCTAGGCGGCGCGCGCCAGTGGGAGGCTGAAGCAGAAGCCCGTGCCCTCGGCGAGGCCTTCGACCAGCGAAATGCGTCCGCCATTCGCCTTGACCAGCACCTCGCAAATCGAGAGTCCGAGGCCCATGCCGCTGTCCTTCGTCGTCACGAAGGGCAGGAATAATTTTTCCAGGACGTCCGGCGGCAGACCAGGTCCCGTATCCTGCACCGTCACCGTCGCGAAACCCGCCTCGCCCGGCGCCGCGACGATCAGCAGCTCGCGCTTTTCGAGCGGGCGCATGGCCTCGACGCTGTTGCGGATGAGGTTGACGAGTATCTGCTGGACCTGGACCACGTCGATCGTCACCGGCGGCAATCCGGCATCGAGCCGCAACGTTACCGCGATATCCTCTTCGAGGGCATTGTAGTTGGCCAGCGCGAGCGATCTTTCAATCAGGGCGGGCAGATCCTCGCTGGTGCGCACACCCTCGCGCTTTTCCACGAAGCTTCTCAGATTCTTGATGATGTCGCCGGCGCGCGTCGTCTGGCCGGCCGCTTTGTCGATCAACTCATGCGCGCGTGCGGCGGCGTCGGGCCCGCCGGCCTGCAGCGTACGCTGCGCGGCGCTGATATAGTTCGCGATCGCGGCGAGCGGCTGGTTGACTTCGTGCGCGATGGCCGCCGTCATCTGGCCCATCACGTTCAGGCGGGCGACGCGCAGCAATTCCGCCTGAAGGTCGTGCAGACGCCGCTCGCGGTCGCGGCGCTCTTCCAGCAGCTTCTCCTTCTGCGCCAGCAGCGACTTTGTCCGGTCGATGACGATCAAAAGGTCGGTCGTGCGTTCGGTCATGGCGGCGGCATCGGCCAGGATGTTGGCGAATCCCGTCAGGAAGACGATGTCGTGCCGGTCGAACTTGCGCACCGTCGTGCTGTCGACCTCCAGCACGCCCCATGGCGTGCCGCAGCCTTTGATCAGGACGTCCACCGTCGCGACGATGCCGTGCTCGGCATAGACCGCCGGCAGGGCGTAGCCCGTGCTCTGGGCAAGGTCTTTCAGGATCACCGGTTTACCGGTGACGAAAGCGCGGCCCTGGGTCGAACTTTCGTCGGCGGTCGAAACGACATGTCCGACCACGCCCTCGCGCCAGCCCCAGGCGGCCACCACCAGAAGATCGTTTTGCGGCGCGCGGTAGCGGCAGATTTTCGCGAACGGCACCTCAAGGCTGGCGGCGCAGATGCGGGCCGCTTCGTTGAGGATCAGCTGCAGATCGGTCTCGCGGAAGGCAAAGCTGCCGAAGTCCGCCAAGGCGGCCTGCTGCCGCAGAAGTTTTTCGACCGTTTTGGTCATGACGGCGCCGCCAATGCGATGCCCCGCGCAAACCGGCCGATTGGATACATACATGCAAGCATCATTCACGGTCCTCCAGAGGACGCGCCCGTCACTTGTTTCAAGAGAATGGGCGCGCGCCATCGTTGAGCCGGCAGAGCAAGGCCGAAGGCCGAATTCGGCAACACACAGCAAGATGACTCTGCGCCACGCTGAGAGAGCGATAACGGCGTAAGCGCGCGTTACATAAGATTTAGATCGCCACCGACAACATCTTAACCCGCACCTTGCTGGGTTGGTTCCACAGGCGATGAACTATTTGCGCACAGCGATAATCCAGGGATCGCCGCCGTCGGCGCCCGCTCAGCGATAGGCCGAAGCGGCCGCTTCCGGGCTTGATTTGAGCCGGCGGCGCTCGACCGAGGACGGGATGCGCATGGCTTCGCGGTATTTGGCGACCGTGCGGCGGGCGATGTTGACGCCGTCGGCGGTCAGCAGCGAGACGATGCGGTCGTCCGACAGGATCTCGATCGGCTCCTCGTTCTGGATCATTTCCTTGATGCGGTCGCGCACCGCTTCGGCGGAGTGTGCCTCGTGACCGTTGATCGACTGGATCGAGGCGGTGAAGAAATATTTCAGTTCGAACAGCCCGCGCGGCGTCGAAATGTATTTGTTCGAAGTGACGCGGCTGACGGTCGATTCATGCATGCCGATGGCGTCGGCGATGGTGCGCAGGTTCAGCGGCCGCAGATGGCGCACGCCATAGGTCAGGAAGCCGTCCTGCTGGCGCACGATCTCGGTGGAGACTTTCAGGATGGTGCGGGCGCGCTGGTCCAGGCTCTTGACCAGCCAGTTGGCGTTGTTGAGGCACTCGGTGAGATAGTTCTTCGAATCCTTGTCGCGCGCGCCCTTGGACACCTGGCTGTAGTAGCGCGCGTTGACCAGCAGGCGCGGCAGCGTGTCGGAATTGAGCTCGATGGCCCAGCCGCCATCGGCGCCGACGCGCACGAAGACGTCGGGCACCACCGGCTGCACCGGTTCTGAGCCGAAGGCGAGGCCGGGCTTGGGGTTAAGGCCGCGGATTTCCGCGATCATGTCGGTGACGTCTTCGACATCGACGCCGCAAATCGCCGACAGCGAGGAAAGATCGCGCCGCGCCACGAGATCGAGGCGCGACAAGAGCGTGGCGATGCAGGGGTCGTGGCGGTTCTGTGCCTTCAATTGCAGCGCCAGGCACTCGGCCAGGTCGCGGGCGCCGATGCCGATGGGGTCGAAGCCCTGCAACGATGTGAGCACCTCTTCGACGATGGCGGGCTCGCAGCCCAGACGCTCGGCGACTTCGGCGATGTCGGCGCGCAGATAGCCGGCCTCGTCCACCGAGTCGATCAGCTGCAGCAGGATCAGGCGCTTCTCCGGCGACAGCGCCGCGATGGAGACCTGGTCGAGCAGGTGATCCTTCAGCGTGCCGCCATCGGCGAGCGTGGATTCGAGGAGGTCTTCGTCACCGTCGAAGGCGTTGCCCGACTTGACGGTGGTCCAGTCGGTCAGCGGCGAGGATTGCGCCGCGGCGGCGGGCTGCGGCGTGTCGCCGTCATAGAGATTTTCGTGGCCGGCATCCATGTCGGCGACTTTGGAGAAATCCTCGCGCGCCAGTTCGGTGTCGAGGCTTTCGGATTTCACCTCGGCTTCGACGCGCTCGCGCTCCTCAGCCGCGGGTGGGGCGTTGTCGTCGCGCTCGAGCAGCGGGTTGCGCTCCAGTTCCTGTTCGCAATATTCGGCGAGTTCGACGTTCGACAGTTGCAGCAGCTTGATCGCCTGCTGCAGCTGCGGCGTCATGACAAGGCCCTGGCCCTGCCGGATCTCCAGCCTTTGTCCTACGCCAGCCATGTGCGCTCCCCGGACAACATGGCTACAGCGAGAACCTTTCGCCCAGATAAACGCGCCGCACGTCGCGGTCGCCGACGATCTCGGCCGGCGTGCCTTCCTTCAGCACCTGGCCGTCATGCAGGATGTAGGCGCGGTCGATGATCTCCAGCGCGTCGCGCACGTTGTGGTCGGTGATCAGGACGCCGATGCCGCGATCCTTCAGATGCACGATGAGGTCGCGGATTTCGCCCACCGCGATGGGATCGATGCCGGCCAGCGGCTCGTCGAGCAAGATGTAGGACGGGTGCGTGGCGAGCGCCCGAGCGATCTCGACCCGGCGGCGTTCGCCGCCCGACAGCGCGATGGCCGGCGTGTGGCGGACATGGGTGACGCCGAATTCGGCCAGCAGTTCCTCGACCATCGCGTTCAGGCGGTTGGCGTCGGGTTCGATCAGCTCGGCGGCGGCGCGGATATTCTGTTCGGCGGTGAGGCCGCGGAAGATCGAGGCTTCCTGCGGCAGGTAGCCGATGCCGAGGCGGGCGCGGCGATACATCGGCAGGCGGGTGACGTCGGTGCCGTCGACCTCGATGGTGCCGGCGTCGGCCGCGATCAAGCCGGAGATCATATAAAAACACGTGGTCTTGCCGGCGCCGTTGGGGCCGAGCAGGCCGACGACTTCGCCGCGCTTCAAGGTGAGGCTGACGGAACGCACCACGGGGCGGCGGTTGTAGCTCTTGGCGATGCGCGTCGCGACCAAGCCTTTACCGCCCTCGATCACGCGCGGGCGGTTGGAAATCTCTGTCGGGCTGTCGCTGGCATTCATGTTCTGTCACTCATCGGCAAGAACCATGCCTATTCGTCTTTAAGGAAGGATGAACCAAAGTCATTTGCCGCCCGCCATCACTTCCCGCTCGTCTGGGGCGGAGGGGTAAACAATCCCTGAACGCGGCCGCCATGCGTGCCGCTGACGCCGCCGCCGAGCTGCGCCACGCCGGTGACGAGATTGACCGTGAGCTGCGCGCCGCGCATCACGTTCTTGTCCTTGGTCAGCACGACATGGCCGGTCAGCGTGACAAGCCGCGGCGCGACATCATAGACGCCGGCATCGCCGGTCGCGATGCCGGAGGCCGAATTCACCACGACATGTCCGTCGGCGAAAATCTTGTTCGGCTTGTTGGCGATGACGTTGATGCGCACCGTGTCGGCGCGCATGCGGATGTCGCCCTGGGTGATCACGACATTGCCCGAATAGGTGCCGGTGATGGCGCCGTTGGCGCCGGCCGACGGATTCTTCTCGGCCACGAAGCGGTCGGCGGAGACCGCGATCGGCTGGTTGGCGTCGTGCTTGCCCGGCGCGGGGGCAGCGGCGCAAAGCAGCAAGAGAGGCAGGATGAGGAGGCGCTTCATTTGTTTCGCACCTCACCGGGATTGATCGTCATGCGGACATGGCCCTGCAGCACAAGCTGGCTGGTCTCGCGGTCAACTTCGAAGGCGTCGGCGCGCAGCGTGCCGGCGGGACCCTGGCCGGTGACTTCGACCGGGCCCTTGAAGAGGCCCTGTTTGAGATCGACGTCGGCGCGCGCGGTGTGCAGTTCGTAGCCGTCGTCGGAGAACACCGCGATGCCGCCGGAGAGCGACAGCCAGTTCCGGTCCATATCGACGAAGCCGTGGACGGCGGTGGCGTTGAGCCAGCGGCCCTTGTCGAGCGTCAGGTCGGCCTGGACGTTCTTGAGCGTGGCGCGGTGGATGTTGGCGCCCTGCTGCTGCGCGGAGTCGGCGGTGATGAGAAAAGGATGGCCCCTGCGGTCGGCACCGGTCAGGCGCGGCTTGAGCATGGCAAGATCGCCCTCGATCGTGCCGATGCTTTGATAGGCGAGCGAGAGCTTGTCGGACTGGCGCGGGATCAGCGCATAGACGATCACGGCGGCGATCAATCCCGCCGCGGCGACCGGCAGGGCGCGCTTCATCACCATGACGAAGCGCGAATAGCGCAGCGCGCCCAGCGCCGTGTCGCGGGTGCGCGCCGTCCAGTCGCGGCGCGTGCGGGCTGCTGGCGGGCCGGAAATCGGCTGGGCCACCGCCTCGCTGACGCCGCTACGCCGGGTCATCTCAGGAAAGGCCCGCGCGCAGGATGTCGTGCACGCTGATGAAGCCGAGCGGGCGGGCAACGTCCGCCTTGGGATCCACCACGAAGAGATGCGTCACCTTGGGCGGCCTGGCGTTCATGAAGGTCAGGGCTTCCGCCGCCAGCATTTCCGGCGGCACGGTCTTGGGTTTGGATGTCATGACCTCGCCCGCCTTGCGGTCGAGCAGCCCCGGCTCCATGTGGCGGCGCAGATCGCCGTCGGTGATGATGCCGACCAGGGCGCCTTTCTTGTCGACGACGCCGGCGTAACCGGTAAAGCCGCCGAACTTTCCCGCCGTCATGATGATCAGCACTTCGCGCATCGCCGTCTCGGGCGACACCAGCGGCAGCTCGTCGCCCTTGTGCATGATGTCGAGGACGCGGATGAGCTTCTTGCCGAGCGCGCCGCCGGGATGGAAATCGCGGTACTGGTCGGCGGAGAAGCCGCGCCGTTCCATCAAGGCGACGGCCAGCGCATCGCCCAGCGCCAGCATCATCGTGGTCGAGGTGGTGGGCGCCAGGCCCATCGGGCAGGCCTCCTGCGCCTTGGGCAGCAGCAGCGCCACGTCGCAGGCCTGCAGCAGGCGGGATTCGGGATTGTTCGCCATGCCGATCATCGGGATGCCGATGCGCTTGGCGTAGGTGATGACGTCGGCCAGTTCCGCCGTCTCGCCGGAGTTCGACAGGATCAGCAGCGCGTCGGCGCGGGTGACCATGCCGAGGTCGCCATGGCTGGCCTCGGCCGGGTGCAGGAACAGCGCCGGCGTGCCGGTGGAGGCGAGGCTGGCGGCGATCTTGCCGGCGATGTGGCCCGACTTGCCCATGCCGCTGACGATGACGCGGCCGTCGACCGAGAGGATGGCGTCGATGGCGCGGGAGAACTCGCCGTTCAGGGACTCGCCGATGGCGGTGATGGCGTCGGTGGCATGGCGCAGCACGCGGCGCGCAGCGGCCAGATCGCGCGCCCGCGCCGCGGCCGGCTTGACGGCTTTGATCTTGACGGATCCCATGCAGCCCCTTGTTTTTGTTGGCCCTTTACCCCGACGCCGCGCTGCAGGATTCCGGCGGGTCGGGCTATAGGCGAAATTCATGCCAAATGTGTCCCATGGAAGGGACCGGTTCAAGTTACTTTATTGCGGCGCGGTAAATGGCATGTTTATCGCCCCCTCCGCCCTTCGCACCTAACGGTGCTACGGGCGTCGGCACGCTGGCGCTACCGACCCCCGCAGCTCGCTTCGCTCGCGCGGGGAGGCGGGCCTCGCCAAGCGTCGAGAGGTGCGGGTCGGCTTCGCTGCCCGGCCAGGACGGGTTCTAATGAGCGAAAATGTCGGTTTCGGCCCAGCCGGCGAGGTCGAGTTCGGCGCGGGCGGGAAGGAAGTCGAAGCAGGCTCTCGCCAGTTCGGTGCGGTGCTCGCGCGCCAGCATGGTGTCGAGGACATCCTTGAGCCGGTGCAGATAGGCGACGTCGTTGGCGGCGTAGGCGAGCTGCTTTTCGCTCAGCACCGGCGCGCCCCAGTCGGAACTCTGCTGCTCCTTGGACAGATCGACGCTGAGCAGTTCCTTCACCAGGTCCTTCAAGCCGTGCTTGTCGGTATAGGTGCGCACCAGCTTGGAGGCGATCTTGGTGCAATAGATCGGCGCGGTGACGACGCCGAGATAGCGGCGGAACATCGCGACATCGAAGCGCGCGAAATGGAACAGCTTGGTCACCTTCGGATCGCCCAGCATCGCCTTGAGATGCGGCGCGGCGTATTCGCCGGGCGCGAACTGCACCGCGTGGCAGACGCCGTCGCCCGACGACAGCTGCACCAGGCAGAGCCGGTCGCGCATCGGGTTGAGGCCGAGCGTCTCGCTGTCGATGGCGACCAGCGGCCCGAGGTCGAGACCGGCGGGCAGATCGCCCTTGTGGAGCTTGATTTTCATAGCCCGTGTTTCGCGCTTTCCAACGCAGGCAGCAAGTGCAATTAAGCCTTGCGGGAAATACGCAGCTAGCGTATTGTCTGTTGGTGAAAGTCATTCGGACAGCTCTCTTCGAAAAATCCCTGAAGAAGTTGGGGGCGTCGGAAACTGACATTCTCAAGCTGATGGCGGCTGTCCTCGCCGATCCCGAAATTGGCGACGTCATCCCAGGGCTCGGCGGCGCACGCAAAGTTCGCTTCGCCATGAAGGCCCGAGGCAAGAGAGGTGGCGGCAGGGCCGTATATGTCGTGATTTGGAGGAAGGATGCCGCGTACTTGCTGCTCGCATACAGCAAAACCGAGCAATCGGACTTGTCCGAGAAGCAACGCACATTGATAAAGATGATAAGCAGCGAGGTGTCGGATGGCTAAAGTGAAAAAGGAATTTGGGACGGCGAAAGGCGACACAGAGTTCGGACGCGCGCTGATAGGCGCGCTCGAAGAAGTGCGCGCGCATCTGCGCGGTGAAATTGAACTACCAACCTATGAAATCGACGCCATGCCGCCGGCGCGCATCAAGAAAATCCGCAAGCAGGTCGCCAAGAGCCCACGCGAATTCGAGCGGCGCTACGGCGTGCCGGCGCGGACGCTTGAAGGTTGGGAACAGGGCCGCAAAGTCGATCTGACGGCGCGCGTGCTGCTGACGGTCATCGAACGGGAGCCGGAAGCGGTCGAGCGAGCGCTGGCGCACAAATAGAACGTCAAGCCGTCCGTTTCGCGTACAGCCGCCAATAAAGCAGCGTCACCGGAATGGAAAGTATCTGCGCTGTCAGAAGCGCGGTGCGCGCGCCGATACGGTCGGCCAGCCAGCCGATGGCGAAGACGGCGATGGCGAACAGGATGTTGCCGCCCAGCGAGATCAGCGAGGCCATGGTGGCCCGCTGGGCGTCGCTGAAGGCCTTCTGCATCAGGCTGTTCTGCGCCACCACGCCGGGACCATAGAGGAACGAGGCCAGCGTCGAGATGGCGGGGCTGGCGACGCTGGGCATGCTCAGCGAGACGATACCGAGCGTGACGCTGGCCGTGTTGCACCAGACCAGGACAGAAAACTCGCGGAAGCGCGCGATGATCTGCCCGGCGACGCGAAAACCCGCCGCTGCGAAGGCGTGGGTGAGCATGCCGGCGATGCCCAGCGCCCAGGGCGGCCAGAACAGCGCGAAGAAGGCGGGATAGAACATGTGCTGGGCCTCGCCGATGCCGAAGCCGAGCATCGAGGCCAGGCTGAGCTGGCGCAGGCGCGCGTCGCGCACGAAGCCGGCCAGCGCTTCGCGCAGATGCGAGAAGATGTTGGTCGGGAGCGAGCGGCCGCCGCGCGACGGCTCGACGAAGAAGACCGCGAAGCCGAGGCCGACAATTTGCGGCACCAGCGACAGCGCGAACATGGTGCGCAGCGGCAGCCAGATCAGCGCCACCGATGCGACCGCGGCGGAGACCGCCAACGCGATCTGGAACATGGAGCCGACGCGGCCCTGCCACAGCGCGAACTCCGCCTGTGCGCCCTCGCCTTTCAGCGTGTCGTAGAGCAGCGCGTCGTTGTTGCCGCTGAACAGCGCGAAGGCCAGGCCCTCCAGCGCCGCGCCGGCCGCGAGCACAGCGAAGTCCTGTCCCAGCGCATAGAGCGCGATGGAGAACACGCTGGCGATCTGGCCGAGCAGCAAGGTGAGCTTGCGACCGAGAAAGTCCGAGAAGGCGCCGGTCGGCACCTCGAAAATCGAGGTCGCGATCTTGGCGACGGCGAACAGCAGGACGGCGGATGCGTAGGAGCCGGTGACGTGCTGAAAATAGATCACCATGATCGGCGCGTAGACGCGAAAGTCGCTGCAGAAATTGAAGCCGCTGAGCAAGCGGATGTTGCGGCGCGCGGCGGGGCTCATGGCCGCACCAGCGTGTAGCGCTGGCGCGTGCCGCCTTCGGGGCCGCGCGGCAGCATCGCACCGGCGACAAAACCGAAGCGCTCATAGAGCCGGCGCGCGGGCCGGCCGTCGATAATATCCTCGCCGAAGGTGCCCAGCGAGATCGTGCACGGACCCGGCCGGCGCGCCAAGACTTCGCCCAGCAGCGCCGCGCCGATGCCGCCCCGTCGCGCCGAAGCGCGCACGGCCAGCCAGCGGATCCAATGGTCCGGCGCCTCGCCGCCGAGCAGAACACCGCCGAGCACGCCGCCCTCGGGGCTGCGCACGCACAAGGCGGCACCTTCCGCGATCTTGGTCTTCAGCGTGAGGTCGAACATCGGCATGTCGCCGAACAGCGGCTCGACCTGGCGCACGATCTCGAGCCATGAAGCGATGTCGGCGGCGGTAGCGGGTTCGGCTCTCATCGCCCTCAGGTGCAATGAGACGGGCGGGGCGTCAACTGCAATCGCTTCCCCCAGTGGGGCTTTGCACCATAGTCCCCGCGGTTTCGGATCAGTCCCCGTAAACCCAGGTCTTGAAGGTCGGCGAAAGATCGCGACCGCTCGTCGCTTCGAACGCTTTCTGGAGATCCACGGCGGTGACGCTTCGCCCCGCGTTGGCCCGGGTGTAACGGCGCACCCCACGCCAAAACACATCGTCGCCCAGCTCGGACCGCAAGGCGTCCAGGAAGACCATGGATTTGCCATAGGCGATCCGGCGCTTGTCGCGCAGCGTCGGGTAGGTGCCCGCCCAGCTCAGCGGTTCGTCCATGCCGGCTTTCTTGGCGGCATCCCAAGCCCTCTGGGCGACGGCGATCTCACGATCGTAGGCCGCGCGGCCCCAGCGCTGCTCCTTGTAGGCGGCCGTCATGAAGCCGGCCATGCCCTCGTTGAGCCATAGGTCCTTCCAGTCGGAGCAGGTCAGCAGGTTCCCCCACCATTGGTGCGCCAGCTCGTGCGCCATCATGCCATCCGCCTGCGGATCGGTGAGAATGGGCTCGATGGACCCTTTCTCGATCATGGACAGAGAGGCGTCTTCCTGGTCGCCGTTCTGGCTCACCAGCACCTGCGTGTAACGCCGCTCGGGAAGCTTCATGCCGGCCTTCGCTTCGTAGAAGGCAAGCATGCGAGCCGTGTCGGCGAACATGGCCTGCACGCGCTCTGGCGTTTCGCCGGAATACAACACCCAGAGCGCGTCGCCGCCCGCGAGTTCCGCCCGCGCGTACCGGCCTGCTGCGAAGCCATAGAGGTAGCTCGGATAGGACCTGTCCTCCCGCCAGCGCCAGGTCTCCAGGCCAGGGCCCGCCGAGCTGCGCGAGATGAGTTCTCCCGGCGCCACTGCGTCGAAGCCCGCCGGCAGCGTCAGCGCGAGCTGAAGCGTTGCACGGTCGCCGGGCCGATCGACGTCGCAAATCATCGCCTCGCAGGTGAAGTAACCCGTGTGAATTTCATCTGGTGTGAAAACGACGTCACGCCTGGGCCGGCCGGCGAAGCTCATCACCAGCGTCGCCACCTCGCCTTTGGCCAGGCGTCGAGGGAGGTGGAAGATTCGACGGTTGCCTTCGGTGGTGACGGTGACATCGGCCAGACCGTCCAGGGTCGCGTTCACCGCGAGCGGGTTCGCGGTGAAAGACAAGGCGTCCAGACCATCGGACAGGCTCTGGAACCGCAGGTACTCGACACCGGACAAGACGCCTGTGGCGAAGTCGGGCGTGAGGCTAACGTCGTAAGACATAGACCTGAAAGCGGGCGCCGGGCCGGCCGCTGCCACAGGCCCAAACAACAGGCCGATCAGCCAAGCAAGCGCGACCGCGACCGTCGATTTCATGTGGCCCTCGAAACACTTCAACCCCACGCGATTCGTCACCGCTCCTCGCCCGTCACGGGAGTCCAGCTTGGCGGGTCGCTGGCGGGGAAGCTTTCGCGTGAGGTTTCATCGATGGCGTCGGGTTTGCGCCTCATGGCCGCCGGCCTGCGGCCAACCGCCTTGGGCAGCGGTGTTTCGCGCCTCGCGGCGCGTTTGACCTTGGGCCGCGGCTTGGCCTTGGCGCTGGCTTTGGGACGGGGCTTTGCGGCCTTCTTCTTTTTCGCTGGGCGTTTTTTGGCGGCCATGCGCTGCCTCATGCGTTGACAGGCCAAATGCTATGGTAAGAGACATCCGACAACAACGGCACGCATATTTCCATGATTTTTCTTCTCCTCGCACCCGCCGCCTTCGGCGCGACCATGCTGGGCGGGCTGGTGGCGCTGCGCCTGAAGGACCGGCTGCACCTGATCCTGGGCTTTTCCGCCGGCGCGGTGGTGGGCGTGGCGTTCTTCGACCTGCTGCCCGAGGCGATGCATCTGGCCGCGGTGACGCCGGCGACGACCATGCTCTATGTCGCGGGTGGCTTTCTGTTCTATCTGCTGCTCGACCGCCTCGCGCTGCTGCATGCAGCCGGGCACGATCATGACAACGGTCACGGCCATGCCGCGCCGCGCAGCGGGCTTGGCGCCATCACGCTGGTGGCGCACAGCGTGTTCGACGGCCTGGGCATCGGCTTCGCCTTCCAGATTTCCAGCGCCGTCGGCGTCGCAGTCGCCATCGCCGTGCTGACGCATGATTTTTCCGACGGCATCAACACGATGAACGTGGTGCTGAAGAGCGGCGGCACAAGGCGCGACGGCCTCAACTGGCTGCTGGCCGATTCCATCGCACCAGCGGTCGGCATCGGGCTGACGTTTTTCGTGCATCTGCCGCTGGCGGCGTTCGGCACGGTGCTGGCGGTGTTCGCCGGCCTGTTCCTGTATCTGGGCGCCAGCGACCTGGTGCCGGAGAGCCACCACGCCCACCCCAAATTCCTCACCACCGCGATGACGGTGCTGGGCGCGGCGCTGGTCTACGCGGCGAACGCGGCGATGGGGTGAAGCGCTACCCCCGAAATCTGCGATTCAATTTCTTCATGCCGCCGATCCAGCGGCCGTAATTGTTCGTCTTGTTGCGCATGTATTCGAGCACTTCGGGATGTGGCAGGATGAGGAACTCCTCCGCTTCGATGGCGCGCATGCAGGCCTCGGCGACGGCTTCGGGTTCGATCATGCCGTCGACGCTGGCGACACCGCCTTCGTTGCCGGCGGTCATCGCGGTGCGCACGGCCTGGGGGCACAGGACCGAGACTTTGATGCCTTGGTCGCCGTGCGTGATGGCGAGCCATTCGGCGAGGCCCACCGCGGCGTGCTTGGTCACGGCATAGGGCGCCGAACCGATCTGGCTGAGCAGTCCCGCCGCCGAGGCGGTGCTGAGCAGATAGCCGCCGCCGCGCGCAATCATGCGCGGCACCAGATGACGCGCCGCCCAGACATGCGCCATGACGTTGACGTCCCAGATGCGCTGCCAGCGCTCGTCGGAAACCTCGGCGCCGCCGCCATAGCCAATGCCGGCATTGGAGAAGAACAGGTCGATGGGGCCGTGCTGGGTCTCGACCGTCTCGATCATGTTCAGGAGGTCGGCTTCCCTGGCGACGTCCGTGGTGAAGGCGATGCCGCCGATTTCCTTGGCCGTGGCCGCCGCGCCCTCGCCGTTGCGGTCGGAACAGACCACGAGCCTGGCGCCTTCGGCCGCGAACCGCCGCGCCAGCGCCCGGCCGATGCCACTCGCCGCGCCCGTCACGACCACGATCCGTCCCTTGACCTGCATTGCTCGCGTCCTCCCGATTTCCCACACGAGCATAGGGGACGAATTGCGGCCTGCAAGGATGCAATTGGGCCCGGGCGGGCCTAATGTGCGGCATCGCTATTCCACGACAAACACAATGGGAGAATTCCATGGACGGTCTTCAACTTCGCACCCTCGTCACCAAGGACGGCACGCTCGAGCTTTCGCTGGCGCGCATTGCGGTCGCCGATCCCGGCCCCGATGAAGTCCTGGTGCGCATCGAGGCTTCGCCGATCAATCCGTCCGACATCGGCCTTTTGTTCGGCGCGGCCGACATGAAGACCGCGAAGGCCTCGGGAGCCAAGGAAAGCCCGGTCGTCAGCGCCACCATCCCGCCGGCCTTCATGCGGGCGATGGCGGCGCGCGTGGGCGAGTCGCTGCCCGCCGGCAATGAGGGCGGCGGCGTCGTGATCAAGGCCGGCGCCAATGCGCAGGCGCTGATGGGAAAAACCGTCGGCGCGATCGGCGGCGCGATGTATTCGCAGTACCGCACGCTGCGCGCGTCGGATTGCCTGGTGCTGCCGGACGGCACGACGCCGGCGGAGGGCGCGTCGTGCTTCGTCAATCCGCTCACCGCGCTCGGCATGGTCGAAACCATGCGTCGCGAGGGCCACACGGCACTGGTGCATACCGCGGCGGCGTCGAACCTGGGGCAGATGCTGAACAAGATCTGCATCGCCGACGGCGTCGCGCTGGTCAACATCGTGCGCAGCACGGCGCAGGCGGACATCCTGCGCAAGATCGGCGCGGCGCATATCTGCGATTCCAGCCAGCCGTCCTTCATGGAAGACCTGGTCGCGGCGCTGGTCGACACCGGCGCGACGCTCGCCTTCGACGCCATCGGCGGCGGCAAGCTGGCGGGGCAACTTCTCACCGGCATGGAAATCGCGGCGCAACGCAAGATGACGGCGTATAGCCGCTACGGCTCGACGACCTACAAGCAGGTCTACATCTATGGTGGGCTCGACACCGGGCCGACCGAGCTCAACCGCGCCTTCGGCATGTCGTGGGGCCTGGGCGGCTGGCTCTTGACGCCGTTCCTGATGAAGATCGGGGCGGCGGAAGGCGAGAAGCTGCGCCAGCGCGTGGCGCGCGAGATCAAGACGACCTTCGCCAGCCACTACACCAAGATCGTGTCGCTCGCCGAAGCGCTGCAGTTCGACGCCATCGCGGACTACAACAAGAAAGCCACCGGCGAGAAGTACCTCATCAACCCGCACAAGGGCGGCTAGAACGTCACGCCGAAGGCGACGCCTGGCCGTCCGAGGTGGCGGTCAGGTGTTTGGGGGCTAGGAACAGGACCGGCAGGACCAGCGCGTAGACGGCGGTGGTCGCCCAGATCGCCGTCGTGAAGCCGCCCGCATGTTCGTAGAGATCGGTGCCCCACAGATCGCCGAAGCGCACCGCCACCCAATAGACGGTCACCACCAGCATCATCATCGTGCCCTGCAGCCGCTCCGGGCAGGAGCGGATGGCGAGATCGACATAGGCGCCGCTCGCCAGCCCGCCGAGCAGGCCCATGACGACAGCCGCGATCAACGCGTCGTTCGCGGTGTGGACGAAGAGCAGCGGCAGCATCTGCAGGATGGCGAGGATCGTGCCGGCGATGAGGAGCCTGGACAGGCGCACGTGCTGGCACAGCCAGCCATAGAGCAGCATCGTCGGCACGTTGAAGGTGTAGAACAGCGCGTACCAAGCCCCGACCTGGGCGTCCGAGGCGTGCAGATCGTTGGCGAGATGGAATTGCAGCGCGGTGCCGATCGCCGGGCCGAAATCCCACAGGATCAGCATGATGAGCGGCGGATAGATCGGCCAGTGTTTGAGCAACCTTGCGATGTCGCCGACGAAACCGGACAGCGGCTCGCCCCTCGGCTTGGTCTCCGCGAACAGCCATTTGGGGCCTAAGGCGCCGAGCAGCGCGATGCCGACCATCAGGACCGCCGCCACCAGGAACAGGATGCGCGCCGCGGTCGCGGCCGCCTGGCCTTCGAGCTGGTCGCTAAGAAGTCCGCCGAGGAAGGCGGCCAGCGCCGGCAGCGTGTTGGCGACGTTGAAGACGGTGCTCGCCTGGCCCGCCATCAGGTGGCGCTGGCCGATCGCCGAGACGAGGCCATTGCCGGAGCTGGCGACGAACTGAACGGAGATGGTGACGACCAGAAGTCCGCCGAGCAGCAGGCCGTAGGTCGGCGCGACGAAGGCGATTGCGGCATAGACCACGGCGGTCACGGCGCCGAACAGCACCAGATGGCCGCGGTCGCCGGCGCCGAACGGACTCCAGCGATCGCGCAGGAAGCCGAAGACGAAGGAGATGTAGAGCGGGATGCCGACCCAGAGATTGAACTGCGCCAGCTGATTGGCGCCCAGATGCAGCTTGTTCTTGAGAAAGAAAGCCACCGGGATGCCGATCAGGCCGGCATAGGGCGCCGCGAGATTGAGCAGCAGCAGCAGCGCGCCGCAATAGGCCAGGATCTGCATGCGCCTGGCGCGCGGCAGAAGAGTCTCGACGGCCGCTTCCGAGACGACGGGGCCTGCGCCATGGCTCATGCGCAGATCGGCTCGAGCTTGTTGATCTCCACCGCCGCCGCCGACCAGTCGAAGACCTGACTGTCGCCGAAATAGTAGTAGACGATGCCATTGGGCAGCATGACGACCGAATTGCCGCCGAAGCCGGAGAGGAACGGCGCGCGCGCCGGCCTGGCGCAGCCGAGCACGAGCGCGAGGTCCCAGGCCCAGGTGCCGTCGATATAGGTGAATTGCGGGAAGCCGGCACGCATGCCGGGATGCCCGGCGTCGCGTTGCAGCGCCCGCGCCAGCATGGCGTCGTCGAGCATCTTCTCGCCGCCGACGGCGCCGGAAGACGGCCCGAGAAACTCCGCGATGCGCGCGATGTCGTCGCGATGATAGGTCAGGCCGTAGCCGGTGTAGGGCTGCTGCACGGCGTCATAGGTGCGCAGGCTGGTGTCGAGCACGGGGCTCAGATGCAGCTTGCGCCACAGCTGGGCGACATGGATATCGCGATAGAGATCGGCGCCCGGCCCCAGGTGGCGGCGGACGAATTCCTGCATCGCCGTGCCCAGCAAGTAGGAATCCCAGGTGTGATAGACCCAGGTCTTTTCCGGTGGCGAGCCGCGATGATAGTGGCCGCAGGCGAAGGCGATCTTGCCGGCATGCGTGTCGGCCAGGAAGAACGGGCGGGCGCCGTCGCTGTTCTCGTCCGCCTCGAAAGCGGCATCGCCGTAGACGCCGGTCACCATGTCGAGCGCGTTCTCGAAGGTGACGCCGGCCCAGTCGGGCGTGGCGCAGGCAGGGACATAATCGGAGATCAGCGCGTTGCGCGCGCCGGGCCAGAGCTTCTCGAGGCGCATCAGGCCGATGGCGCCGAGCACCGTCTTGGCCGTGGAATAGGACGGCAGGTCGAGGACGTCGCAATAAGGATAGGGGCCGGCGCGCGTCTCGCAGCCGCCCACATAGTTCACGCCGTCCACGACCAGGCCGTACAGCGTCGGCAGATCGCCGTCGGCCGGCGGCGCCAGCGCCAGGCCGGCGGCCGACAGCGCCGGATGCGCGGCGATCAATTCGGAAATCGGCTTGACCGGAAGCCGAGCCGAGACTTCGCCGCGCCACGCTTCGCGCAGGGCGGCGGCGTTCGCCACGGCACCAGGCGTGTAGTGCGCCGATGCAGAGCCCCAGGCGTTGAACTTGAAATAAGCACAGGTCTCGCTGGAAATCTGGTAGTAGACATGGCTGACAGTGCCGTCGCTCTTGAAGGCGAAACTCATCACACCATTGTGCAGGCAGTTGGCATTGCGCTCGCGCAGCGAAAACGGCAGCGCGGCGCGCGCATAGCCGCCATCGCCCGGCTCGCTCCAGACTTCTCCCGGTTCGAGTACGAATTCCCAATCGGGATGCGTACTGGCGACGGCGCCGCGCTGAACCGGGATAAGAGCGCCGCCGTCCTGCACAAAGCTGAAATCGAAGGGTGGAAGGCTTTTGAGCGTGTCGCTGATCGCGATGTTGTAGGGCGTGTTGCGCACGACTTGAAAGCCATCGTTGAACGACGCGGCGTCCAGCGTCAGGCGCCCTTCAAAGGTCTGGGTCGGCGGTGCGGTTCCGGGCGGCCTGGCGAAGGCCGCCATGCGAACCGGGCCCGGCACAGTTCCGTTCTTGAGGTCATTGAGCAGCAAGTGCTCGGTCTGCGGCGCGGCGGTGCCGGCCCGCTCGCCGGTGACGCTCACCGCGTCGCCCCAGCAGGACGCGTCGCCCACGGACAGCTGTGCTCTGAGGCGCACGTGCAGCACGGGCGCATGACTCACATCGATCGCGCCGGTGTGGCCGGGATACATGCTGACGCCGTTGTCCCGTCCCGGCCGCAGCGTCGTCACTTCTTCCCAGCTCTTGCCGTTGTCGAGCGAATACTCCGCCGCGCATTTGTCATGCGGCGTGAGCTTGTAGGCGGCCCAGGACGCAGTGATCGTCACGCTGGTAAAGCCGTCGGTCTTGACCGTGGCGATCGCCTCGGCATGACCAGTCATATGCATCGAGTAATTGCCCTGATAATTGGTGACTTCGATGCCGCCATTGCCGCCAGGCACCCAGCCGGCAATGGTGTCGTTCTGGAAATCCGTCGAGAACAGCGTCTCGGGCGCGGCCTGCGCACCACTGAGCGCGGCGATCGACAGCAGAATTCCGGCGACAATCGACCAACATCGTTTCATGACAGTTCCCCCCTTATGTTTTCAGCCTTCGGATTTGCGCGCCTTTGCTTTGTGATAGTGCATCGGACCGAGCGCGGTGAACGCCTGGGAGGCGCGGGCGCCCTCGGCATAAGCCGGATAGGTCAGATCGGCGTCGCGATAGGACTTCAGCACCTGGCCGAGGCCGTGCCAGCCGCGCTCGCGCACGCGCGCGACATGATCGAGGTCGAGCTCGACGACGATGACCTCGCGCCCGACGCCGGCGCGGTGGATGATCTCGCCGCCTGGGCCGTAGACGCCGGACAAGCCGCCGCCGATGCCGATGACGTTGAGGTCGATGAAATAGCACTGATGCATCGCCGCGTTGGCGCGCGACATCTCGGTCTCGACGCCGCGGTCGATCGTGTAGGTCATCGAGGGATGCAGGATGACTTCCGCGCCCATCCACGTCATCTGGCGCAGCGTTTCGGGAAACCACATGTCGTAGCAGATCGAGACGCCGAACTTGCCGACGCCGGGCACTTCGAACACCGAGCACGAGTCGCCACTGGCCACGCCGGCTTCATAGGGCAGGAAGGGATACATCTTGCGGTAACGGCAGACGACCGTGCCGTCGGGATCGATCACCGGACAAGTGTTGTAGATCTTGTCGCCGTCGCGTTCGTAGAGGCTGCCAGACACGATCCAGACGCCGGCCTCCTTCGCCGTGCGGCACATGATCTCTTCGGTGCGCCCCGGCAGCGGCTCGGCCGCCGCCAGGTTCGGGCCGAACCACGCCAGCTCGCCCAACACGACCATGTCGACGAACGGATAGATCCGTTTTGTCGTCAGGATTTCGGCGCGTAGGCGCTCGGAATTGTCGGCATAAGCGAGATCGACCTGGAGACCGGCAATCGAAAACGGACGCATGAGCGACCCCCCAATGAATTCACGCCGCCGCCCGGATGCGTGCTTAGCGCAGGTCGAGCCCTTCGAGCCGGCCATTGGCGCGCCAGGCGTCGAGGACTTCGAAGAAGCGCAACGGTCCGGCACCGTACATGTCGGAGAAGAAGCCGCCCTTGTTTCCGACCGCGCCCTCGCTGTTGTAATAGCCGGGCGTGCATTCGGTGTAGAAGCGCGTGCCCAACCGCGCCAGGCTGCGCACTTCGTCGACATAGGAGCGTTCCGCTTCGGCGGTGGGCTCCAGCACCTGGGCGCCGCGCGCCTTGGCCTCCGTCACCATGTGGACGATGTGATGCGCCTGCTCGCCCAGCGCCTGAGGCACGCTGATCGTCACTGCGCCCTGGGTGAATCCAAGGAAGAAGCAGTTCGGAAAACCGTTGGTGGTGGCGCCGTGCAGTGTCTTCAGGCCATCGCGCCAATGCTCCGAGAGCGTATGGCCGTCGCGGCCGACGATGTCGTAGCCGGCGCGGCGCGTGAAGGCGGTGCCGACCTCGAAGCCGGTGGCGAAGATCAGGCAGTCGATCTCGTATTCCTGCCCGTTCGCCACCACGCCGCGTTCGGTCAGCGCCTCGACGCCGCGGCCCTGGGTGTCGACCAGCGTGACGTTCGGCCGGTTGTAGGTCTGAAGGTATTCGTCGTGGAAACAGGGCCGCTTGCAGAACTGGCGATACCAGGGCTTGAGCGCCGCCGCCGTGACCGGATCCTTGACGATGACGTCCACCCGGGCGCGGACCTGGTTCATCTTCTTGTAGTCGGCGAGCTCCATCAGCTCGGCGCGTTCCGAAGCCGTCAGCCGGCGGCCGAGCTTGCGCGAGGCTTCCTTGGCTGCGGTGCCGGTCAGGTTGCGGAAAATGTCGGTCCAGCCGTCCATCACCAGGTCTTCGTCCTGGTCGCCGCCGGCCACCAGGATGTTGAAGTTGTCCTGGCGCCGCTTCTGCCAGCCCGGCGTGAGCGACGCGGCCCACTCGGGATCGGTCGGTGCGTTGTTGCGCACGTCGATCGAGGACGGCGTGCGCTGGAAGACGAAGAGCTGCTTGGCCCATTCGCCCAGATGCGGAATGCACTGCACCGCGGTGGCGCCCGTGCCGATGATGCCGACGCGCTTGTCTTTCAGGCCGGTCAGCCCGCCGAAGCTGTCGCCGCCCGTGTAGCGGTAATCCCAGCGGCTGGTGTGAAAGGTGTAGCCCTTGAAGTCGTTGATGCCCGGAATGCCCGGCAGCTTGGGACGGCTGAGCGGGCCGTTCGCCATCGCGATGTATTGCGCCGTGAACCTGTCGCCGCGATTGGTGCTGACGATCCAGCGCGCCCTGCCCTCGTCCCAGCGCAGTTCGGTGACGCCGGTCTGCAGCAACGCGTCGTCATAGAGATTGTAGTGCCGCGCGATGGCCCTTGAGTGCTCGAGGATTTCCGGCGCGAAGGAATATTTGTGCTTGGGCATGTAGCCGAGCTCTTCGAGCAGCGGCAGGTAGCAATAGGATTCCACGTCGCACATGGCGCCGGGATAGCGGTTCCAGTACCAGGTGCCGCCGAAATCGCCGGCGCTTTCCACCACGCGCAAGCGTTTGAAGCCCGCCTCGCGCAGCCGCGCGCCCATCATCAGCCCGCCGAAGCCGCCGCCGATGATGGCCAATTCGACATCGTCGAACAGCGGCGCGCGGCTGAAGCCCGGCTCGACATAGGGGTCCTCGACATAGCGCGAGAACTCGGCCTTGACCTCGATATATTGCGCGTTGCCGTCGGGGCGCACACGCTTGTCGCGCTCGCCCAGGTATTTGGCCTTCAGCGCGTCGGGATCGAAATCGATCCGGCCGGCCAGCGCCGCGATCTCAGATTGCAGGTTCATGGAATCCGCCCGTGTGGTGCCTGGCGCGGATAGTAGGGCGGTTCCGCCGCCGTGCAAATGCGCTAGCCGGCGGCGCTGTGCAACCGGGCGATGGCGGCCTCGGTCACACGCACGCTGGGCTGGCCCTTGGCCATGCGGTTCCACACGTCGAGGGCGGCGATCTTGTAGGCTTCCGCCAGGGTCGGATAGTTGAAGGTGTTCTCGACGAAATAGTCGAGCGTTCCCTTGAGGTTCAGCACCGCCTGGCCGATATGGATCAGTTCGGTGGCGCCCTCGCCGACGATGTGCACGCCCAAGAGGCGGCGCGTCTCGAGGCTAAAGATCATCTTCATGAAACCCGAGGACAGACCCATGATGTGGCCGCGCGAAGTCTCGCGAAAGCGCGCCACGCCGCACTCGTAGGGGATGGCGCGCCGGCGGACCTCTTCCTCGGTCATCCCGACGGTCGAGATTTCCGGCACCGAATAGATGCCGTAGGGGAAAAACTCGGGCGGCGCGTGGGCCGGTTCGTCGAAGGCGTGGCAGGCGGCGATGCGGCCCTGCTCCATCGAGGTCGAGGCCAGGCTCGGAAATCCGATCACGTCGCCGGCGGCATAGATGTGCGGCACGGCGGTCTGGAAGGTCTTCGCGTCGACGGCGATGCGTCCGCGCGTGTCGGTGGTCAGGCCGCAGGTCTCCAGGCCCAGTGTGTCGGTCGCGCCGACCCGTCCGGCCGCGAACAGCACCATGTCGGCGCTGAGATGGCGGCCGTCCTCGGTCTCGATGACGCAGCGCGCGGGACCCTCGGCATGGGCCGCCTTGACCTTGCAGCCGAAGCGCAGCGTCACGCCGCGATCGCGCAGATCGTGCACGAATTCATCGACCAGTTCGCGGTCGAGGAACGGCAGCAGCGTGTCGGCCGGCTCCAGCACCGTCACCCGGACGTCGAGGGCGCTGAAGATCGAGGCGTATTCCATGCCGATGACGCCGGCGCCGATCACGGCAAGCTGGCGCGGGATGCGTTGCAGATTGAGGATTTCGTCGCTGTCGAGGACCGCCTTGCCGTCGAAGGCGATGCTGGCGGGCCGATAGGTGCGCGTGCCGACGGCGATCACGAAACGCGCGGCGGTGCAGATTTGCGTGCTGCCGTCCTCGAGTTCGATTTCGACGCGGTGCGGGTCCAGGAAGCGGGCGCTGCCGCGCGCGGTCTCCACGCCGTTGCGGGCGAATTGATGCTCGAGAATCTCGACCTCGTGGTCGAGCGTGATGTGCAGCCGCTTGAGCAGGTCGGCGGCGCCGATGTCCTGCTTGACGCGATAGCCGCGGCCGTAGAAGCCGCGCTCGCGCCAGCCGGAGAGGTTCAGCACAGTCTCGCGCAAGGTCTTGGAGGGGATCGTGCCGGTGTGGACCGAGACGCCACCGACGCGGCAGCCGCGCTCGACCACCAGCACGCGCTTGCCCAGCTTGGCACCCTGCACCGCGGCGCGGCGGCCAGCCGGGCCGCTGCCGATGACGATCAGATCGTAGGCCGGTAGCTTGGACACAGCTCCGCATTCCCTCAAATTCCAAGTCCGAGCTTACGGAACGGGAGTTAAGGTTTTGGTCACGACGCAGCCGTTTCGTCGTTCGAAACCGGCCATTTCGCAGGCTCGCCACGGACCGGCTTGGCAAGCGGGTGCGAAGATTGTCACATCGTGGCCCGACAGGAGCCTGGCCCGTGACCATCAAACTCTACCACTGCAAAGGCGCCCGCTCGGTTCGGCCGCTGTGGACGCTCGAGGAGATGGGCCTGGACTATGAGCTGGAGTCGATGCCGTTTCCGCCGCGCCAGTTGCGCGCGGGCTATCTCGACGTCAATCCCTTAGGGACCGTGCCATGCCTGACGGACGGCGATGTGACGCTGACGGAGTCGGCGGGCATCTGCCAGTATCTGGTCGATCGTCACGGGCCGACGCCGCTCGGCCTGACGCCGCGCGACGAGGACTATGGCCTTTATCTCAACTGGCTGCATCGCAGCGACGCGACGCTGACGTTTCCGCAGACCATCGTGCTGCGCTACACAAGGCTCGAGCCGCAGGAACGCCGGCTGAAACAGGCGGTGGACGATTACACACAATGGTTCTTCTCGCGGCTGCGCAGCGTCGAGCAAGCGACCGGCGAGCGCGAATATCTCTGCGCCGGACGCTTCACGATCGCCGATATCTGCATCGGCTTCGCGCTCTATCTCGCCGAAACGCTTGGCCTGCGCCCAGGCTTCAAACCCAACACCGAAGCCTATTACCAGCGCCTGAGCGCGCGGCCGGCGTTCCAGCGCGCCATCAGCCTTTAGCGGCGGATACCTGACGGAACGAAACCAGCTTCTGGCTGGCTTCATCCCAGAGCGTGAGGGGAACGCCGCGAAAGCTCTCGCGCAACGTTATGCGTCCCATCGCCTTCAGGCGGGGGTGGTCGCGCAGCACCTCGGACAGGCGGTAGAAGGGAATGCGGCTGCACAGATGGTGCACGTGATGCACGCCGATGCTGGCGGTGAACCAGCGCAGGATCGCCGGCAGGTCGTAATGCGAACTGCCGGACAGGGCGGCGTCCTGGATGGCCCAATTGCCGTCGCGCGCCCAGGCGACGGACTCGAACTGATGCTGGACATAGAACAGCCAGACGCCGATGGATGCGGCCAGCAGCATGACCGGCAGATGCACGGCGAAGAACGGGCCGACGCCGATCAGCCAGATCGCGAGCCCGGCCAGCGCGGCGATGCCAGCATTGGTCGCGATGGCGCTGGTCCAGGGCCGCCAGCCGCCGCGCATCTGCGAGAACGGCAGGCGATGCTGCAGAAGGAACAGATAGGCCGGGCCGACGCCGAACATCACCAGCGGATTGCGATAGCAGCGGTAGCCGAACCTGCCGAGCGCCGAACGCGACAGATACTCGGCGACGGTGAGCGTGAGGATGTCGCCGATCCCGCGGCGGTCGAGATTGCCGGAGGTCGCGTGATGGATCGTATGATTGCGCTTCCAGTAATCGTATGGCGTGAACGTCAGCAGGCCCAGCGCGCGGCCGATCCAGTCGTTCACCGCCTTGCTGCGGAAGAAGGCGCCATGGCCGCAATCGTGCTGGATCATGAACAGCCGAACGAGGAAGCCGGCGGCCGGCACCGCAAGCAGCAGCGTCAGCCAATAGCCCACGTCCAGCGCGGCCCACATCAGGCCCCAGCTCAGCAGCAAAAGCCCGATCGTCACGCCCAGCTCGAACAGGGCGCGGCGGCGCAGCGGCTCGCGGTAGCGCGCAAGGTCCTGCGACAGGGCGCGGGCATCCAGGGTCTCGGACGCAGCGGGCATATCTTCATGGGCGCGCACGGTGTTGAGCATCGGTGTTGTGATTTCCATCGGCTGAGGGATAGAGAAGGCGCGGCCGGCAGGCCAGCCCGCCAAACCATCCCATGGGGTCGCACGCGCCAGCGCGGCGCAACCTTTCGGGCAAACGTCTTAACGATGTCCCGCCCGAACCAGCGGTTTTGGCAGTTCGACAGCCAGCCGACGCTGGGACGGGCTCGTGCGGCGAGCAGGCGTGGGTTGCAACTTGGCGCCTTCGGTGCGCGAGGCCTACGTGCCCCACATATATATAGTGGGTAGGCGCGGCCGTCAGCCACATCGTATTGTTTTCGAGATATCGAAGAGCCCCTCCCCCCGATCAAGAAGCACAACCGATATCAGAATGCAGGTTGTGCGACCGTTTCGGAATGCCGGGAAGGCGCTGCGCTTCGGCAATATAATTGTTCGGCGAAAATCCGAGGGGGGGTACCCCTTCCTGCTCCTTCTCGCGGCACTACCAATCCGGATCCCGTTTCGACCTTCGTCAGATGGCGACCGGAAGAGGAAATTCAAGCACGCTCGACAACTCTTATACAAATCTTCCGACATGCCCCAATTAGAGCCAGATCAATCCCCGGGTCGGCATGGGATCAGGCGTCGGTCGAAGCGGTTTCCTGGCCGGGCTCGTCGATCGTGATCTCGCCGAGCCAGTCGCACAGGCACATCGAGCCCATGCACAAGGCCGGCATCCCCTCGAGCAGCACCGTCGGCGCGCCGGGAAACCAGGGCGACGTGGTGACCGGCAGGCACGGCATCGGCGTCAGCACACCGTCCGCCAGCGCGGTCGCGGTCGCGACCTCCGGGTTAGCGAGGCTGGTGCACATCACGAAGGAGGGGATGTTTTCGAGCGGGATGAAGTCCATGATCGTCGCCGCCGGCATCGCGTCCTCGAACACCGGCGTCTCGGGCGGAACGATCATCGGCGCCGGCGCGGTACCGAAGCTGCACGACAGCACGGCGCCAAGGCTCACCAGTTGCGGCATATCCGACTCTCAGCTGCTGACGATGCCGTTGAGCGTCAGGGGATTGCCGGGGCTGAGGATTTGGATCTGAGGTCCGTTCGCCGTCGGCCACATCACGGTCGCGGGGCTGTTGGAGGGGTTGCTTATATTGTTGAGCGTGACCGAAGGCTGCTGTCCGCTCGTCCAGCCGATCGCCATCGTCAGCGAGCCGTTGAACTGCGCATTGTACGCGGTCGCGATCATCACCTGGCCGGCGAACACCGAGATGTTGGTCAAGGCGGAGGCCATGGACACGGACGCGCCGGCCACCGCGGACGGGCTTATCGTGCAGCCCGACAGCATCACCTCGACCGTGCTGGACGTGGCGGAGCCGCTGGCGAAATTGATGGTGACGTTCGCGCTCATCCCACACTCCCTGGAACGGAATGGATGTACAGTCAAAAAAGGGGAGGCCGTCCCGGACGTGCCGGGACGGCCGGCCCATCAGCTGCCGAAATTATTGAGGTAGAACGTATCGCTCGGCGACAACGTTTGCGTCTGCTGACCGTTGGGCGTCGGCCACTGCACCTCCACCGCGCCGGAGAAATTGGTCGCGGTGATCGTCGGCACGTTGCCGCTCTTCACGGTCACCGGAATCGTGATGGCGCCGTTGACCGGCGTGGTCGACGACGTGTTGGAGATCATGATCTGCACGGTCGAAATGCTCAGCTGGGCGAACGTGATGGTGCCGGCGAACAAAAGTGGTGCGCTGTTCTGCAACAGAAACGCTCCGTTGCCACCGACCACGATCGTCGAGTTCGTCGACGTGAACTGGGCGCCCGGCGCATAAGTGATGATAATCGATCCCGTGGGATTAGTGGTGCTTGAACCGCTCATTTGTCTCTCCTTTTGACCTGTTCGAGAAAATCTACTCAACTTCCATGATCACGCCGCGGCACATCCGTCCGCCAGCGACGCGCTTAAGCTGTCGAGCCCTCCACTGCGGGCTTCGCTGCCGCCGACCCGGATTTGCGCGGCGGCGGATTTTCGCTCGGCTTCAACTCCGGCTCGGAGGTGTCCGGCTCCTGCCACAGCGGCAGGGCCCAATAGCCAGGGCCGACGATGCGAATTCGCTGCGCCACGGTTGCGATCGCGGTCTGGACGGACTCCGGCACCTGGAGCCAGCCGAACACGAACGCGCCGCTGCACGCGATCTGCAGCGTGATCGGCAGCAGCGAAGGCGGGCTGGCAATCTCGAACTGGATGCGGCGCGGCTGGAGCGACAGATTGTTGATGATAATCGGGGCGTTCGTGTAGCTCGCCCCCAGCTGGATCATCGGCATCGCCGTCAACATCATGTTTTCGGCGCCCGCCGCAGCGGGGAAATCGATCCTGACCGTGGTCGCCGGCAAATCGTACAAAGTGAAATCGAGCTGATGCCGCAACATTTGACTGGTATCGGCCGTCATTTTCAACCGCCATTTGCAACGCCCTTAGGCGCAACTCTTGCTAAAAGAGTCATCGCCACCTCGCTCTACTAGAGCAGAGGTATCCGACAAGAGTAGCCAAGATAATTACTGGACATTCGGCAAGCGGAGTCAACCGAAAAGATGCTGTTGACTCATCTAACTTCCGTCAGTCGAATGTTTCGTGTTGCATCTCCTGCATTCTTGGCACAAAGATTTGTCAGCGCGCGGAGAGTGAAATGGCCCTTCAGCTGACATATCCCGGTGTCTATGTTCAGGAGCTTCCGAGCGGGACGCACACAATCGCGGGCGCCGCGACGTCTGTAACGGCGTTTGTCGGATACGTGACCCGCGGGCCGATGAACATACCCGTGCAATGCCTGAATTTCGGCGACTTTCAGCGGGTTTTCGGGGGCTTGGACTCCGACAGCGTGACAAGTTTTCAGGTGTCGCAATTCTTTCTCAATGGCGGTACCGAGGCCTGGGTGAGCCGCCTGTGCGCGGCATCGGCGCCGCCGGTGCAACCGGCCGCGACACTGGTCGGCGCGCCCCCTCCGACCTCGCCGCCGCCGCCGCCCGGCACCACTGTGACGGCGACGAAGGGCACAAATCTGCTGCCCCTGGCGTCTCAGAATCCCGGGACCTGGGGCGCGAACGTGTTCGTCACCGTCGACTACATGACGAACAAATTGAATACGTTCAATTTGACCGCAACGCTGTATTCGACAACGAGCAACAGCAACTCGAACAGCACCAGCTACAGCCTGGTTCAGACGCAAAGCGTGCCGGGCGTCACTTTGGATATCACGCAGCCCAATTCGATCATCGAAGTGATGCAGTCCGCCTCAAATCAATTTGCCCAGCTGCTCGCGATACCGACCCTTGCCGCCACCCCGGCGACGGTGGTGCCGTTCGCCAGCGGCACCATGCTGACCTTCGTGCCTCCGCCGTCGCCGGTGTCCGGCGTGACCTTCTCGATCCTGGTTCAAGCGCCGCCGGTGAACAGCAAAACGCCGCTGGCGATCGCGGTGCCGTTGAGCATGACGTTCACCATCGCGACCGTCTCCGACCTGGTCGCGGGAATTCAGAGCGCGCTCTCCAACACCGCCGGTTTCCCCGGCGTGCCGACGAGCCTCGCGAGCGCGACGGTGCGCAGCTGCCTGTCGCCCTTCCCGTCGGCAACCGGGGGGCCGCAGGCGCCGTTGGTGCAGATCTGGTCGGCGGACCCCGGCCTTGCCGGGTACCTGATCGTCGTCACGACCAACCACACGACGCTGTTTACGACACTGCAGATCAATTATCAGGCGCAGCAGCTTACCTTCAAGAGCCAGACCAATGCCGACGGGCTGATCCCGACCGGCTTCGACGTCGCCGGCAATTCGACGACGCGGAGCGGCATCTACGCGCTCGACGCGATGCAGACCGTCAACCTGCTGCTCGTCCCCGACATGCCGGCGATGATCATGCCGGCCATGGCGTACCCGGCCAACTATCTGACCGCAGCGACCGCGACGCTCAACTACGCGATCCAGCGCAAGGCGTTCGCGATCGTGGACATGCCCAACAATATCCAGACGCCTTCGGACGCGGTCGCCTGGGCCACCAACACGCCGGCGACCTTCGGCACCGGCATCATCAGCTCGGCGACCTATTTCCCGCAAGTGCTCGTGCCGGACCCGTTCTCGACCCAGCCGCTGGCGATCGGCGGCAGCGGCACGCTCGCCGGCATCTATGCGCTCACGGACGTGAACCGCGGCGTGTGGAAAGCGCCCGCCGGCATCACGGCGCCGCTCGCCGGCGTGCAGCAGCTCACCTACGTCATGAACGACCAGGAGAACGGCCAGATCAATCCGCTCGGGGTCAACGCGCTGCGCACCTTCCCGGTCTACGACAACGTATCGTGGGGCGCCCGCACGCTGGCCGCGGCCAACATCGCCGACGAGGATTGGAAGTACATCTCGGTCCGCCGGCTCGCGCTCTACATCGAACAAAGCCTGATCCAGGGGCTGCAATGGGTGGTGTTCGAGCCCAATGACGACCGGCTGTGGTCTCAGATCCGGCTGAGCGTCAACGGCTTCCTCCACCCGCTCTATCTGCAGGGCGCCTTCGCCGGCGCGTCGCAATCGCAGGCCTATCAGTGCATCTGCGACGCCTCGACCACCACGGCGCAAGACATGGAGAACGGCATCGTCAACATCCTGATCCTGTTCGCGCCGGTGCGGCCAGCGGAATTCGTCGTCATCAGCCTGCAGCAGATGGCCGGACAATCTTCGAGCTGAGGATAGACAGCTATGCCGAGCGTTTCTGCATCAAGCCAGCCGCCCGATCCCTATCTGAACTTCAAGTTCCGCTTGAAGTGGAACGGCAAATATGTCGCCGCGCTGAGCAAGTGCAGCCCGCTGAAGCGCAGCACCGAGGCGACCAAGTTCCGCGAAGGCGGCGACCCGAGTTCATCGCACGTGCTTCCGGGCCAGACCAATTTCGAGCCGATCACGCTTGAGCGCGGCTTGACGCAGGACTCCGAGTTCGAGACCTGGGCCAACCAGGTGTGGAATTTCCGCGGCGGACCCGGGACTGAGAGTTCACTCGCCAATTTCCGCCGCAACATCACGCTCGAATTCTACAACGCCGCCGGGCAGATGGTTTATTCGTACAACATCTACAATTGCTGGCCCTCGGAATATGTCGCGCTGCCGGAGCTTGACGCCAGTTCGAACGCCGTGGCGATCCAGACTCTTGTCCTGCAGAACGAGGGCTGGGATCGCGACACAAGCGTCAAGGTCCCGCCGCCGCCCAGCTACTGACCGCCACCATGGCCCCCCGCCGGCTGAGCTCAGCCGAATTGCTCGATGCCGCGTCGGTCTGCCGGGAAAGGCCGGCAGCCGAGGCGGACCTGTATCTGGCTGCGCTGGGCGCGCCGGGGCTTTCATTCGAAGCGTGCGCCCATCTGGGAATCGGCGCGCGCGACGCAGCGCTCGCGACGCTTTACGCGGCGACGTTCGGGCGCCAGCTCGAACTCGCCGCGATCTGCCCGCAATGTGGAGCGCGGCTCGACGTCAGCCTCACCACCGATGCGCTGTTGATCGAGCCGGACGCCGAGGCGCCACCGCCGATCAAGATCGGCGGCCGACGTTTCGCGGTGCGGCCCGCCGATAGCGGCGATCTGGCGGCCGTCGCCGCGATCGGCGATATCGAGGCAGCGCGCGAGCTGCTTGCGCTGCGCTGTCTGGTGCCGACAGAGGGCGAGGACGTGCCCGACACGCTGTCCGACGCCCAGATCGATGCCGTCGCGGGCGCCCTCGCGGCGATCGATCCGGCGAGCGATTTGTATGTGCCGGTCGCCTGCTTCGCGTGCGAAGCGGCTTGGGACGCACCGGTCGACATCGCGCGCGTCCTCGCATCCGAGATCGTGGCGGCATCGGACACGCTGCTGGACGACGTCCACGATCTGGCGCTCGCCTACCATTGGAGCGAGGACGCCATTCTCGCGCTGGCGCCGTCGCGGCGTCGCGCCTATCTGCAGAGGCTGCGCGAATGAGCGACATTCTCGCCCGCCTTGCCGCGCGCGCCCAAGGCAGCCCGTCCTGTCTGGCGCGGCGCATCCCGCACCGCTTCGCATCCGGCGCGGAGCATGACGAGGGTTGGCCCGGGCATGGCGACGCGCTGAGCGAGGCTATCGAGACGCGGGTGCCCGCCCCAACGCGTGCCACCGCTGCGGCGGAAGTGCCAGGGCAGACACCGGTCGTGCCGGCAGCCGCGCCCGCCGCGGCGATGGAAAGCCCAGCAGCGCCCACGGTGCAGCGTCGTGCCGTTCGGGCGGCGCCGGCAGCCGCGCCCGCCGCAGCCACAGAAAGCTCCGCGGCGTCTGCCGCGCAGCGTGGTGCCGACCGGGCGAAAGCGGCCCCCACGGCTGCACGGCGCGCGCATCGCGCACCTCGCGCCGGAGGTCGAGACGAGGTCCCGCCCTCGCCCGCGGCTGAACATTTTTCGGCCTCGACGCGCGCGGCGCCGGCGGCGCGGAGCAACGTCCCGACACCTGGGCTCGACGACCGCGCCACCGCACCGGATATTCCATCCGCGGCGCCGGAGGGCCTCGTCCCGGTGGCGCGGCGCAAGCGCAAAGCGAGCGCGCCGCCGCCAGGTGAAACGGCGTCCGTGAGTGAGCGAGCGCCCCGCGCCATCTCTCGTCCCGCCGTCGTTGCGCCGCACGCAGCTGGCGCCGATCGTCCGGCTCGGCCCTTGTCCCCAAGCCTTGCGGAACCGACTGCACACACACGGTCGGCAGCCGCAGCCGATGTGGCGCGTTCGCCGGCGTCGGAAAGCGACGGCTCCAGGCGGCCCGCTGCGCAACGCCGCCGCTCCGCGCAAGCCAAGCCCGCGACGGCCGCAGCGCCCGAGGCTCAGCACGTCCGCCGCGAGCCCGCTTCGGCCGAGCCGAGCCGCCCGCTTGCACCTACGCCCGGCCGAACGATGCCGCAGCAGAAGCAGTCGCTCGCGCACGATATCGCCGCGCCGGCCGTCCAGCGACGCGAGAGCGCCGCGATCAAGGATGCATCGCCGGGCGCAGCCCGGCTTTCCGTCAGCGCTCCGCGCAGCCGCGCGCTGCCGCCGGCCACGGCAGCGCCGGCCGTCCAGCAGCGCCAGAGCGCCGCGATGGAGACTGTGTCGTCGAGTCGGCTTCCCATCGGCGCTCCGCGCGCGCCCACGCCGCCGCCAGCCGCGACGTCGCTCGCCGAACATTTCGCCGCGCCGGCCGGCCCGGCCGAGCGCACAGCGATGCGCCCGCCGGCCACGCCAGCCGCCATGCCCGAGTACCCGCAACCGCTTCGGCAGGCCATGCGCACGCGCACCGAAGATCGCCTCGCGCCTTCACAGCAGAGCGCCGACGAAGCTGTGCGCCAGCGCGGTGACGAGCGCCTGCCCGCGCGCAGCTTCCCCGAGACGCGCCGCTGGCGCGCGGCGGAAGCCGCGCCGCCGGCGGGCGCCCAGGAAATTCACATCGACATCGGCAACATCCAGATCCAGATGCCGCGCGCGCGGCCGCGGCGGGCGCGGCCCGAGCCGCCGCCGCTCCAGGGCAAGCCGCGCCGGGGGCCCGACGGATGAACACGGGATTTTCGGTCGCCGCTGTCACCGTCGCGCTCGCCGACCAGCTCAACGTGCTGATCGGAGATGCCGTGCCCGGCGCGCGCGTGACCACGCTCAATCCGTCCTCCGACTCGCTGCGCGGCGGCGATCCGATCGTCAACGTCTATCTCTTCCGCACCACGCGGAACGGTTTCGTCTCGAACGACGACCTGCCGACGCGCGGCCCCGTCGGCAAGCCGCTGGCTTCGCCGGTGCTGAAGCTCGACCTCGACTACATGATCACTTTCTTCGGCGACGATGCGAAGCTCGATCCGCAACGGCTGCTCGGGCTGGTGGTCGGCGGACTCAACGCCGAGCCCTACATCAAGGCCGGCACGCTGCGCGCGACGATCGCCTCGACGCCCTGGCTCGGCGGCGGAGCCGATCCCACGCTGCCGAGCGAGCAGATCCGCGTCACGCCGCTCAACATGCCGCCCGACGCGATGGCGCGGCTGTGGTCCGAATTCGTCAACGTGCCCTATCAGCTGACGCAACTCTACACGGCGACGCCGGTGACGCTGACGACGGTGCTTGCCGTCGAGCCGGTGTTGCCGGTGCGGCGCATCGGGCTGCGCGCGGTGCCCTCGCGCACCATCGCGATCACCTCGATCGTCAACGCCACCGATCCCGGCCTGCCGCTGCTTGGCGGCGGGCAGATGGGGATTCGCCTGGTGAATCCGGCCCAGCCCAATCTCGTCGTCCATCTGAACGGCGTCGTCGCCCAGGGCGTCAAGCCGGGGTTCGATGCCGACGGCTTCGCGACGCTGCTCGTCGGCCTGACCGCGAGCCAGCCCGCGCCGCTCACCGCGGGGCCGCTCGCGGTGCAGGTGATCCGCACCAAGCCGGACGGGCGTGGGATCGTGTCGGAGTCGCAAATCGTGCAGACCTCGATCGTGCCGGCCTTCGCGCAGCCGCCCGCGGTCGAGAAGGGGCAACTCGCCATGACCATGGCGCTGCCGGTTGCGCCGGAGGCCACGGCGATGGCCCTGCTGTTCCCGCGCGGCGCGCCGCAGCTGCCGTCGCGGCGCATACCGTGCGAGCCGCGCAGCGCGCCATCGGCCAAGCTCACGGCGCCGCTCGCCGGCGTGCCCGCGGGCAAATATCTGGTCAGCGTCGAGATCGACGGCGTCGCGACGCTGCTCGATTTTTCGGGCACGGCATATACCGGTCCGGTCGTCGACGTGCCGGCGGCGAGCTGAACCGTGACCAAGGTCTCGCCACACGTCGAACGGTTGCAGAGCGCGGTCGACGCCGTGTCGCGGATGCTCGAGCGCTATGCGCGGCGGCGCGCGCATGGCGGTGCGACGCAGGCGCCCGAGCCGGGCGCGGCGGGGCTTGGACCGCCGGTCGAGGGCTCGGCGCTCGACGCGATGGCGGACTGGTTCAGCCTGTCGGAGTTCGAACTCGCCGTGGTGGTGCTCGCCGCCGGAATCGAAATCGAGCCCGACCTGGCCAACCACTGCGCCTTCGCCCATGGCGATCCGGCGACGCCCTATCCGACGACGCTGCTCGCGCTCGCGGTCTTCGCCGATCTGGAAGGCGCTTCGCAGGCGGCATTCGCGCCGCCGGCGGCGCTGCGTTACTGGCAATTGATCACCACCGAGGCGATGCGGCCGGGCAGCCGCTTCCAGCTGCGTCTGGGCGTGTCCGACGCGGTGCTCTCGTTCCTGATCGGCCGGCCGGTGCTCGACGAGGCGCTGAGCGATTTGATCCGTCCGGTCGACGTCACGCCGCAGCTTCCCTCCGACGCGGCGCTGGCGCGCCAGCTCGCGCCGACGCTCGCCGGCTCGCAGAGCGACGCGGTCGTCCACCTGGTCGCCCCGCCGACGCGGCGCGCGCTGGGCATCGCGGCGGCGACCGCGGCCGAACTCGGCCTGTCGCCGTTCCACTTGCCGCTGGGACGGCTGACCGCGGATGCCGAGCGTCAGGGGTTCGCGCGGCTCTGGGAGCGCGACCGGCTGGCGCTCAGCGGCGCGCTGCTGATCTCGTTCGAGGAGCCGCCGACGGAGTTTCAGCTCACGGCGCTCGGCCGGCTGCTCGCCGGAGCGGTGGGGCCCGCGATCCTGATCGGCGTGGGCGGCCAAGCCGTGGCCGAGCGCGCGCCGCACGCCGTCATCCGCGTGCCGTTGCCGCCGACCGAGCCGGGAGAGGTCGCCGAGCATCTCGCCGCGGGCCTCGGACTCGCGGCGACGCCGGCATTGCGCGAGACGGCGAACCGCTTCCGGCTGCCGATCTGGACGCTTGACGGCTGCCTGGCGATCGCACGCGCCAAGGCCGAGGCGATCAAGTCGCCCGCGCCGATCGATGCGATCCTGCCGCATCTGCTGCCGCTGCTGCGCGATCAGGTACGCGAGGCGATGAGCGGGATCGCCGATCCGATCACCGTGCGGATGTCGCTCGACGACTTGGTGGTGCCCGATGCGGCGCGGACGGTGCTGCATCAGATCATCGCGCGCCAGCGCAACCGCACGCTGGTGCTCGACGATTGGGGCTTTCGCCATTCGGGCGGCGGCCCGCAGGGCATGAGCGTGCTGTTCGCGGGCCCGAGCGGTACCGGCAAGACGATGGCGGCCGAGGCGTTGGCGCACACGCTCAAGCTCGATCTGTTTCGCGTCGACCTGTCGCGGATCGTCGACAAGTATATCGGCGAGACCGAGAAGCGCCTCGCCGCGCTGTTCGAAGCGGCGGATTCGACCGATGCGATCCTGCTGTTCGACGAAGCCGACGTGCTGTTCGGCCGCCGCACCGAAGTGCGCGACAGTCACGATCACTATGCCAATCTCGAAGTCGGCTATCTGCTGCAGCGGATCGAGAGCTTCCGCGGCATCGCCATCCTCACCACCAACCTGCCCAACGCGATCGACGAGGCCTTCTCGCGCCGCTTTGCCTTCAGCCTCCACTTCGAATTCCCGACCGCGGCGGAGCGGCGCGAGATCTGGCGCCGCGCCTTCCCCGACACGGCGCCGACCGCCGCGCTCGACTGGGACCGGCTCGCCAAGCTCTCGCTGTCCGGCGGGCAGATCCGCGTCGTCGTCGTCAACGCGGCGATGTTCGCGGCCGACGAGGGTCATGCGATCGCCATGTCGCACGTTGCCCGCGCACTGGTCAGTGAATACGGCAAGCAGCGGCGCCGCGTGCCGCCCGCCGAACTCGAGGGATGGCCGATATGAAGCCCAAAGCGCCCGTCAACCCCGCGCCGCCCGCGCCACCGATCCCATTGGCGCCGATCCAACTGGCCATGCGCCAAAGCCCCGCAGTCCGCGCCGCGCTCGCCCCGCTGCGCCCCGCTGACCGCATATACGCGAGCAAGGCCATCGGCGATGCGATCGCGGCGCAGCTGCGGCGCAAAGGAATATCCCAATGAGCAACCCCTATCCCAACAGCCCCAACGTCCTCAAAGCCGCGCTGATCAGCATGGGCGCGTTGATCCCCGTGCCGCGGCTGATCATGCTGCAATACAATCCCGCCGAGCTCACCCGCCAGATCGAGCCCGATTTCGAGAAGACGGGCGATACGCCGACCGGCACCAACCTGCTCGCCGGCCCCGCGGCCGAAACCATCCAGATGACGGCGCGGATCAGCGCGGTCGACCAGCTCCAGGCCAATGACGCGACGGCGATGATGTTCGGCATCCATCCGCAACTCGCCACGCTCGAGCTGATGATGTTCCCGACCGCCGCCTCGATCATCCAGGGGCTGACGCAGATGATGCTCGGCGTGCTCGAGATCGTGCCGCCGGAGAGTCCCCTGACCATATTCACCTGGGGCCCGCAGCGCGTGCTGCCGGTGCAGATCACCAGCTACAGCGTCAAGGAAACGATGCATGACACCCGGCTCAATCCGATCGACGCGGAGGTGACGATGAACATGAAGGTGCTGACCTATCAGGATTTCGAGCCGACCCAGGCCGGCTTCTACCTCTATCTCGCCAGCCTCGCCGAGCGCGAGGTGATGTCGGCGCTCGGCACCGTGCAGAGCGGCGCGAGCATCATTTCGGGAGCGCTGGGGCGATGAGGACGCTGAACCGCTATCCGCTGAAGATCGAGACCGCCGCGCCCGGCAAGCTGGTGCGGACGCGCTCGCGCCCGGCCGCCAACAGCACAAAGGCTCCCGCCAAGACCGGCTCCGACGCGATTTCGGTCGCCTATCTCGGCCGCACATTGCTGCCGCTTCCCAGCACGCTCAAGGCGCAGTCGTCCTACACGATCCAGGCCGGAGACCGGCTCGACAATCTCTCGTACAAGCTGCTCGGCGATCCTTTGCTCTACTGGATGCTGCTCGAGGCCAACGGCATCAGCGATCCGGCGATGCTCTGCGCGGTGGCCGGCCGCAAGATCATCGTTCCGGCGGCGGTCGGACAGGGCAACGACCCGCTCGACGAGCCGGTCGCCGCCAAGCGCAGCACCGCGGCGGCGCCGACCACCAACACCGACGACAGCGAGGAGCAGCCGTGAGCTTTCCGGTCGGCATCCAGCTCGCGGTGCTGGCGGGCAATCAGGAAGTGCCGACGCCGATCGGCCCGCTGCTCGCCGAACTCCTGATCGAGGCCGAAGTGGTCGAGGTCGCCGACGGGCAGTCCATGTTCCGCCTGACCTTCGGCGCGCAGCGCAATTCGAAGGGGACCGGGCCCGAGGTCGAAGTGCTCTCGGACGGCCGCCTGTCGCCCGGCAACCGCGTGCTGGTGATCGCGACGCAGGTGGCGTTGCCGACCGTGCTGATGGACGGCCTGGTCACCGATATCTGGCTCGATCCGGGGACAAATCCCGGCGCCAGCCGCATCGTCGTCAGCGGCGCGGATTTGAGCGTCGCCATGGATCTGAAGGAGCAGATCAAGGGCTATCCCGACATGAACGACGAAGCGATCATCCTTGAGATCATCGCCCAATATGAGCGCTTCGCGATCGTTCCGGAGACCATTCCGCCGATCGAATCCGATTTTCCGACCGTGCTTCAGCGCACCCCGATCCAGCATGGCACGGACCTCGAATACATCTACGATCTCGCCAACCGCTACGGCTATGTCTTCACCCTGCGCGCGGGATCGGTGCCGCTCACCAACACCGCCTATTGGGGCCCGCCCAAGCGCATCGGCCTGCCGGCGCCCGCGCTGACCATCGGCGACAGCACATTCGCCAATGTCGACCAGTTGACCTTCAGCCAGAACGGGCGCGCCGCCTTCCAGGTGATCGGGCTGATTCCGGGACCGCTGGAGGAGACGCCGGCGCTGCCGGTCGCCGCGATCGAGCCGACGCTGCTGCCGCCGCTGGCGCTCAAGAGCCCGTTTCCGCTGAGCTCACTGCTCGGCCTGAAGCTGCCGACCGGATCGGACGGCTTCGACGAAATTCGCGCGCTGGGCTTCGCGCAGGGGCGGGTCAACACGTCCTCGACCATGGTCGCGCACGCCGAAGGCGAACTCGACGTCAAACGCTACGGATCGATCCTGAGGAGCGGCGGGCTCGTCGGGGTGCGCGGCGCGGGAACGAGCTTCGACGGAATGTGGAGCGTCGAGAAGGTGACCCACAAGCTCAAGCGCAACGAATTCAAGCAGCAATTCGTGCTGAACCGCGACGGCACCGAGCCGCTCGAGCCTTTGGTGGTGCCATGAACGACGGCGGGCAGGAGGAAGATCGATGAAGGAGTTTTGGGGCAAATATCGCGGTATCGCGATCGACAATGAGGACCCGCTGATGCTCGGGCGGCTCCAGGTCTCGGTGCCGCAGGTGCTGGGCGAGGTGCTGACGGCGTGGGCGATGCCGTGCGTGCCCTATGCCGGACTCCAGGTCGGCTTCTACATGATGCCGCCGATCGGCGCGGCGCTGTGGGTCGAGTTCGAGGGCGGAAATCTCGACTATCCGATCTGGTCGGGCTGCTTCTGGCGCGAGGGCGAGCGCCCGATCATGGCCGAGTTGCCGACGATGCGGATGATCCAGACCGCCTGCGGCAAGCTGGTGTTCAACGACCTTCCCGGCGAGGGCGGCTTCACGCTGAGCGTGATCGACCCGGCCGTGACGGTGCCGATCACGATCAGCGCCACGAGCGCGGGCGTATCGATCACGCTCGCCGATGTGCGCATCGGCATGACCGAGGCCGGCGTCACGATCACCGCCGAGCCCGCGACACTGGCCCTCGAGGTCGCGGGCGTCACGCTGGCGCACGGTTCGGCGATGATCAACGCAGTCGAGCCCGAAGTTTCGATCAATGAAGGCTCCCTGACGGTACTGTAATCGTTCCGTTCGTCATTGCCGGAGCCAAGAAGAGACGGCAGGATACAGGCGAAGTCTGCTGGAATTGAAACATACGGAAGCCATGCGATGACCGGTTATTTGAGCTTTCCGTACCAGATCGACACTGCCGGGCGGACCGCGACCACCGATCTTTCGACTTATGTCAACAATCTGATCATGCTCGTGCTCGAAACCGATCCGGGCGAGCGCGTCAACCTTCCCAATTTCGGCGCCGGGCTCAAGTCGCTGGTCTTTGCCGGCATGGACAACGCGCTCGCCAGCGCCGCGGAGACGCTGGTGCGCAGCAAGCTGATCCAGTTCCTTGGCGATGCGATCACCATCCATACGCTGACCGTCACACTCAAGGCGGAGCAAGTCGACGTCGACCTCACCTATTTCGTCGCCCATAGCCAGCAACTCGACGCGACCACCGTCACCTTGGCGCTGCCGGGCAGCACGTCGGCGCAGACGGGCGGCGCGGGGCGCGCGGTGGCGCGGATCGCCGAGACATGAGCGACGCGCAGATCAAAATCGTCCGATCAGGGCAGTCCAAGGCCTTGCTCGAACTCATCGTCGAATTCCCCGAACGGGTCGCGGTGAGCGCGGAGAACGTGGTGAGCGCCGCGCCCGTCGTCACCCTCGTCGACTTCCTCGGCAGGCCAGTGCCTATGCCCCAGGTGGGCAGGCGGACGGAAGCGGGCACCGTCAGGCTGAACATCAGCGCGGTTGTGCCCGTCACCCATCCCGAAGCAGATCCGCCCTCTTATCTGCTCACCGTCGGCGACCACTCGATTTGGTTCGCACCCGCCTCGCCGCAGGGGCAGGAGACCGGCGCCACCGAGAGCAAACCGCCGCCGGGCGCCGCCTCGATCGACTATCTGGGGCGCGACTACACCGCCTTCACGTCGATGATGCGCTCGCGCGTCTCGCAGATCGTGCAGAACGACTCGGCCTGGGCGCTCGACCAGCCCGCCGATCCGATGACGACGATCCTCGAAGTGCTCGCCTATGCCGGCGACCATCTTTCGTTCCGTCAGGACGCGGCGGGCACCGAGTCCTACCTGACCACCGCGCGCCACCGGCTGTCGCTGCGCCGCCACGCGCGGCTGCGCGACTACCCGGTCGACGACGGCTGCAACGCGCGCACCGCGCTGGTTTTCGCGGTCAACGCCGCCGGCGTGCTGCCCGCGGGGCTGACCGTGGTGACGCAACAGCCCGGCGAACTCGATGTGATCCTGCCCACCGGAGCCACGCTCGCGGCGAGCACGACCGTGTTCGAGACGATGCACGCGCAGCCGGTCTTGCCGCAGCTCAACGATCTGGGTCTCGCGCTGGTGCAAGGCACCGCGTACACGATTCCCGCCGGCGCCATCACGCTCACGCTCCAGCTCGGCAGCACCGGGCTGGTCCCCGGCCAGTTGATCGTGCTGCGCCAACTCAACGCGCCGCAGGGCGTCGCTTCGCCCTTCGGCGCCCAAGCGCTGCGGCTGCTCAAGGTCGAGGCGGTGAAGGCAAAGGGCGCCGCGGTCAGCACGGTGCTCAGCTGGCATCCCGAGGATGCGTTGATGGGCCCGCTCACCATCCCGCCCGCCAATGACGACGGCACGGTCTCGCTCTACGGCAATGTCGTGCTCGCCGATCACGGCCTGTCCGCAGCCACCACGCTGTCTCCGGACTGCGTCCCCGCATCGTCCGAGTACACGCCGGCGGTGCTGGTCGAAGACGTCGTCTCGGCCGCGCCGCCGCCGCGCATCGCCGCGGCGTTCGACGGCAGCCAGGATATCGTCGATGCGAGCCTGATGGTCGAGTCCGCCAAGGCGAGCCTCAGCCCCGATCCGCGCCAGGCGGCGCCGTGCATCGCGATGTGCGGGACGCGGCCAAGCATGGCGGGCACCCCAGCCCAGTCGAACGTCCCAGCCGTGGCGGGCGTCACCGATACTTGGATCGCCCAGCAAGACGTATTGTCGGCCTCGTCGACGGGGCATTCGTTCGCCGCATCGCTCGAGGACGGCTTCGGCGACGCCAAGCGCTACCTCAGACTGCGCTTCGGTGACGGCATCCTCGGCTATGCCCCAGCGTCCGGCACGACCTTCGTTGCGACCGCCAGGAGCGGGAGCTGGCAGAGCGGGCGGGTGCGCGCCAACTCCCTGCTTCAGGTGATCGGTCCCGCGCCCTCGGTCACCTGGGTCACCAATCCGCTTCCCGCCACGCCGAGCGCCGAGGAAGATTCCGAAGCGATCCGGCTGTTCGCCACCACCAATTTCCGCACCAACCTGCGCGGCATCGAACCCGCCGACTGGGATCGCCTCGGAAGTGCCGACCCGCTGGTCACGGTGGCGCACGCGACCCTCGGCCCGAACGATCAGACGCCCTGCACGGTCGGGCTGAGCACAAGCGTGACGGAGCCCGACGACGTCACCTTCAAGATCGCAAGCGCGCGGCTGATGGACTATGCAGTGCTCGGCGCGCCGCCGGTGATCGTTCCGGCCGCCGATGTCGAACTCGAGATCGCGCTGGTCACCTATTGCGTCTCCCGCACCAACATCGCCGCGGCACGCGAGCGGCTGCAGCGGCGCGTCGGCACCGGCGCACTCCCCGACGGCTCGCCCGCCTTCTTCAATCCGGCCAACTGGCCGCTCGGACGGCAGGTGCGGCTCGACGACCTCGTGCAAGCGATCAAAGCCGATCCGTCGGTGGCGGTTGTCGTCTTCGATCCGCTGCTCGACCCACGCATCGCGTTCAAGACGGTCTATGGCGGCGACGACACTTCGACCAATGTCACGCAGGGCTTTATCAAGATCGGCGCGCATCAGCGTGCGCGTGTCGGCAATGACGATTTTCGACCCGCGCTCGGCAGCGTCCGCATCTATCTGGCGGCGGCATCATGACCGACGACACGATCGACGCCCAGATTTCCGCCAAGCTCGGCGACTATGCGAGCTTCAAGGCGGAGATGCTCGCGGCGATCCCGCGCGTGGTTGTCGAAACCAGCAAGGGCGCGTTCACGCGACCGCTGGCGCGGCTCGACCTGAAGGTCCCGACCGACCCGACGCTGGCGATGGTGGACGCCTTCGCCGCGGTCGCCGACGTCATCTCGTTCTACCAGGACCGCGTGCTCAACGAAGGATATCTCGGCACCGCGCTCGACTATTCGAGCCTGGCGCTGCTGGCGCGCAGCGTCGGCGAGAGTCCCGGCGCCTATATCGGCGCGACCGCGGAGATCGCGCTGTTCGCCCAGCCGGGCGGACCGGTGACGGTGCCCCACGGCGCCGCGATCCAGGCCAATCCCCCCAAGCCAAGCGGCAGCGCCTCGGGCGCCAATAGCGGCAGCGCGGCGACGGCGAACGCCGCCGTTTCGACCGCCACGTCGCAGATTTTCGAGACCGTCGGCGACGTCACCGCCGATCCCGCGCTCAACCAGCTGACGCCGCTGCAGACCAGACCGGTGCACCTCGATCCCGACACCGATAGCCTGCTGATCCAGGGCACCGGGCTCGGGCTCGCGGTGGGCGACTTCATGCTGTTCATGGGCAACGGCAGTCCCACCCAATGGGTGCGCCTGACCGTGTTCTCGGTGAGCGAGAACTCGGTTCTGACGACCACCACCGTCGGCATCGGCTCGAGCTTGCAGGCGCAATGGACCGCCGGCGGCGCCACCGAGGATCTGCCGCGCGACGTCCAGGATCTGAAGCTTTATGCGCTCGACCTCACCTGCCGGCTGTTTGGCTACAATGCGCCCTCATGGTCGTCGCAGTCGGCGGCGGTGCAGCGCGCCAACACGCCTACCGGCCTGTCGCCGGCCGAGTACACCGAATGGCCGGGGTTCGAAATCAACTTGAACGACCTCGACCTCCAGGCGGTCTACACCAAGGTGCTGCCCGGCAGCGAGTTCCTGCTCGAAACGCCCGAGGACAACACGCTCGGCACGATCGCCACGGTCTCGCGCCAGTACATCTCCGAGTTCGGCCTCACCGGCCAGGTCACGCAAGTCACGCTCCAGCCCAATCCGGCCGTGCTGCCCACGGGCGTGGCGCTGATCCCATCGCGCAGCGGCGTGACCGCCAGCATGCTCAGCGACGGGCACGTGCTGCTGGTCGGCGGAATCGGCGAGGCCGGCGTGCTCGACAGCGTCGAGATCTATAATCCCGCCACCGGGCTGCTGAGCCAGGTCGCGACCTTGCCGTCGAAGCGCGGCCTGCACACCGCGACGACGATCAACGGCGTGGTCTATCTCGCGGGCGGCGTTACCGGCGACTGGCAGTATGCCACCGACATCCTCCAGCTCGATCCGATCAGCCTGACCTTCTCGGCCATCCCGAACGTCGTGCTCGCGGTTCCGCGCATCGCCCACGCCGCCACCGCGCTGCCCGACGGCACGCTGATGCTGAGCGGCGGCCTCACCGGCGACGCGACCACGCCCTACGCCACGCTGCAAGACCTGCTCGACGCGTCGACAGCCACCGACTCCGTCGCGGTGTTCGCACCGCTGCAGAACAACTGGGCCTGGGACGACCAGCATATGCAGGAGGCGCGGGCCGGGCATAGCGCGACGCTCTGCCCGGTTGTGAAGACCGCCGCCGACGGCGGATCGGCGACCGCGCCGCAGGTGGGGCAGATCGTCGTGTTCCTGGGCGGACATGACGGCGGGGCGATGGCCCCAGGACTGACCGGCGGCGGCACGGCCGGTACGATCTGGAACAACGCCGAGGTCACCGACCCCACCACCTGGAAACCCGTTCCGGGCCTTTATACGATCGAGACCGCCGACCACAGCAGCACGGGCAGCGCGCGCTTCGATCACGTCGCCACCCTGCTCCCAGGAAACAACGGCTTCGTCGTCACCGGCGGCCAGTCGCCGACGGGGCAGGTCAAGGACGATTGGCTGGTCGGCGCCTTCGCAAAATTTGCCAGCGGGAATTCCGGCCCCTTTACGGGCGTGCCGGTTTTCGTCCTGGCGCCGCCTCTCGTCACCGCGCGGTCGAACCACGCCGCGGCGCTGCTGCAGGGCGGCAAGGTGGTCGTAGCCGGCGGCATCTCGGGCAGCACCGTGCTCGACTCGGTCGAGATATTCGCGGTGACCGCGGGGGCGAGCATTCCTCCGTTCGACCCCCCCACTGCGGTGCTCGGCCCGAGCCTGGCCGGCGCGGCACTGCCGCAGCCGCAGGCCGATGCCGCTTTCCTCGCGCTGCCGGGCGGCCAACTGCTGGTCGCGGGCGGGCTCGGATCGCTGTCGACACCCGTCGATTATCTCAACGCTGTGGTCGCCTACGATGCCAATGTCGGCACGTTCGAGAGCTTTCCCGGGCCGATACTCACGACGCCTTACACGCTGGCGCCGGTCGGCTCGGTCGCGCTCGCCGACGGGACGATCCTGGTCCTCGGCTCGACCACGCCCGCGCCCTTCCCCTATTCGCCGGTCAGCATGACCGCGTTCGCCTGGACCTTCGATCCGGTGTCCAACCTCTCGACGATCACCGGCGCGCCCGTGACGGCGCGCGTCGGCGCGACGCTATCACTCATGTCCAACGGCACCGTGCTCGTCGCCGGCGGCATGGGCATGGGCGACAACGGCTATGAAGTGCTCGACACCGCCGAGATCTACGACCCCAAAGGACGCTCGTTCCGCCAGCTCAAAGCCACGATGACGGTGCCGCGCTGCGGCCACACCGCAACGGTGCTCGCCGACGGGACCGTGCTGCTCGCTGGCGGCTATTTCTTTCCCGCGATCGTCTACGATCCGCCGGGCGTGATCGTCGCCTGGGTGCCGGCACTCGACAGCGCCGAGACCTTCAACGTGGCGCAACAGGCCTTTGCCGCCGTCAAGACGGCCTTGCCGCAGGGATTCGCCTTCCACAGCGCCACGCTGCTCGCGAGCGGCGACGTGCTGATCGCCGGCGGCGTCACCGATTTCTACGCCGAGAGCGACACCACCTCGGTCACGGTCTTCCCCTCGACCCAGGCGGCGGTGTTCAACGTCGCCGCACAGGCCTTCGCGGTGATCGCCCCGCTCGGCACCGCGCGCGCGATGCACAGCGCGTCGCTGCTGCCCACGGGCAAGGTGCTGATCGCCGGCGGCGTGGTGAAGCCCGACATGACGGCGACCGACACCACCGAAGTGTTCGATCCCGGCAATTACAGTTTCACGCCGGGCGCGATGCTGGCCGTGGCTCGCCATTCGCAGGGCGCGATTCTGCTGATCGAGGGTCTGCTGCTGATCGGCGGCGCCAGCACGCCGAGCTACGAACTGATTCCGGCGAGCGGTACCGGCCAGCAGACCGCCTATCCGCTGCCGTTCCCGCTGCCATCGCCCAGCTATCCGGTGTTCGCGTCGCTGAGTGAGACCGTCACGCCGATCCCGGTCGTGGGGCGCGGCGTCTATGCCTTCGGTGGTCAGGTCAATCCCGATGGCACCAGCAGTTGCCAGGTGATCCTTTATGTCGAGGCGCCGCCTTCGCCGGATTCGGACGCGCGCCGCCAGGCGCTGGTCTACACCCAGAGCCGCCAACTCTATCTCGCGCCGCCAATCGACAACCAGCCGCTCAACGCCCTGGCGTGCACAGGCGGCACGCTCGTGCTGACCGGATTGATCGACAAGATCATCGTCGGCCAATCGCTGTTGATCGCGGGCAACCCGCCGCTCGCCACGACGATCGGCACCGTCAAGGGCATCGGCGGCACGCCCGATCTCGATCCCCCCGGAACGCTCATCATGGTGCTGGCGCCGGCCGACCCGAACACGAACCGCAGTTGGATCGCGGACGTTCCCAACATGGGGTTGCTGTCGATCGAGACCGATCCGAGCGCGAGCCCACCTTCGGCGCTCTCCTTCCTCTCGGGCAATGGCAGCACGATCGGCAACGTCACGGCGGCGCAGCTGGCGCTGTTCACGCGGCCGGTGTTGAGCGAAGCGATCTTGGTGGCCGGGGTCACGCAATGCCCCAAGACCAACACCACCACGCTGACGCTCGGTCAGCGGCTGCGTTACCTCTACGACCGGACCACCACCGCGGTGTACGGCAATGTCGTCGAAGTGACGCAAGGCAGCACGATCAACGAAGTGCTCGGCAACGGCGACGGGCAGAAACCCTTCCTGCAGTTCATGCTCAAGCAGGCGCCGCTGACCTGGCTGGAGAACGCCGACGGCTCGATCGCGCCGCAGGTCTCGATATATGTCAACGGCGTGCTCTGGCAGCGCGTCGAGGCGCTCGGCAGCTGGCCGGCCGACACGCGCGCCTATCAGCTCATTCAGGACGCCCAGGGCCGCGCCAAGATCCAGTTCGGCGACGGCGTCCATGGCATGCTGCCGCCGACGGGACAGAACAACATCACCGCCACCTATCGCGTCGGGGCCGGACCCAGCGGCAATGTCCCCGCCGGCAGCCTGACGCGCCCGCCCATCAATGTCGCGGGGATCAAGGGCGTGCTCAATCCGGTCGCCGCCAGCGGCGGGATCGGCGCGCCGCCGCGCGGCAATCTGCGCGGTCAGATCCCGATCGGGATCTCCGACCTGGGCCGGATCGTGACCCAGGAAGATATGCTGACCTTCGTGGAGAACCGCCCGGAAGTCGGCGCCGCGGTGCTCTCAACCGCGCCCGACATCGATACGGAGCCGCCATACAGCCTGGTCACCCTGGTGGGGTTCGAAAATGCCGTCCCCGACATGGCATCGCCGGCGTTCGACTCGCTCAAGGCGGCGTTCGACGCCGCATTGGCGAACGCCGCGTTGCTGCCCTACACGCTGTTTGCCTACCAGCCCTTGGCGTTCAAGGTGTCGGGCACCTTCATCGTCGAGGGCAAGGCCGACCAGCAGCAGGTCACAAGCGCGATCGCCGCGTTGCTGCGAACGACCTACGACATCACCGCCATGACCTTCGAACAGGCGGTGCGGGCGGTCGATATTTGCGCGCTGATCGTCAAGGGCGTCCCCGGCGTCAAGTCCGCGGTCGTGGAACAACTCTGGGCGCCGGCCAGGACGACTCCCGGGAAGGCCCCGTCAAAGGCAGCGCCCGACGCGACCGCGCCGACCGCCACGACGCCCATGTCGCAATTGGTGCTGTATCCGGACCCTGCAAGTCTCGAATCGTTGGGCGCGCAAATCCTCTACCTCAGTTCCGACGGGGACGCGGCCATGTTCGCACCGCCAAAGACTGTGTCGGCGTCACCGCCCACGCCGGTTGCCGCGGAGCCCGCGTCATGACCGAATCCAGCGACGGCTCACACGAAAACGCGCTCTACGAGCTGCTGCCCACGGTCTTCCGCCAGCAGGACATCGCGCAAGGCTATCCGCTGCTCGCGCTCACCAAGGTGTTCGACGAAATTCGCACCAGGTTGGGCAAGGGCGTCGCCGAACTCGAGCAGGATTGGTTCATCCAGACGTGCCCGCTTGATTATGTGCCCCTGATCGGCGAGTTGCTCGGGCTCAAGATCGCCAAGCCGGTCCGCCCCGAGCATCGCGCGCTGGTCGCCGACACGCTCGGCTTCCGCCGCCGCAAGGGGATCGCCGCGGCGCTGCCCAAGCTCGTCCGCGACAGCACAAACTGGTATTCGATTTATTCGCCAGGCGCGAAAACCCCTTGGGCGTCCTGGCCGATCGCCGACGCGGCCGCGGAGCCTGACGACAAGACCGTCGGGCTGCTGCGCGTTTGGCGCCTGCCGGTGTTCGCGGTGATCGGCGCGACGCCTGCTGCTGCGGCGACGACCAGCTACTACCATTTCAATCCGCTGGGCATGGACCAGCCCCTGTTCAACCTGCCCAGCACGCCGCTCGAATGGGTCGCGGCACCGCCGGTGACGGCGCTGCCGGTGCCGCTGACCGTCGCGATGCTCGCCGCCGATCTGGCGCGCTACGATGCGATGTGGCCAAATCCCAGCGCCGGTTCCGCCAACAGCCTGCTCTACGGCCCGGCGCGAGGCCTGGTGATCCGCACCCAGAGCGGCACGCAAGGCTGGGTCGCGCTGCCGCCCGGATCGGTTCGCGCGATGTCGCTGGCGGACTATCCGCTGGTCGCCCCGGACTATCCCGTGCTCGAGGGTGGGACGATCAATCTTGCCTCGATCAGCGCGGTCACCAGCGCGCTCACGATTACGTTCGGCGACGCGACGGCCCTGCTCTCGGTCAACGTGCCGGCGACGCCGACGATGCCCGATCTGGTGACGCTGCTGCAGGACGCGATCGCGGCCGCGACGATCACGCCCGGCAAGAACGTCAGCGCGGATGCGGTCAAGGCGCTCAAGGTCGGCGCGGTCGGCGATGCGCTGGTGATCGTGCCAGGCATGTCCGCCTCCGAGCCGCTGTCGATCGCGCCATCGCAGCCTGGCGGCGCCAATCCGCTGCTGCTCACGGGATCGGCGCGCACGGGCATCGCGGCGGCGACGCTGCCGCTCACGGCCCAGTTGATCGGCCTGCTCACCGGCGCGCCGGCAGGCAGCGTGATGATCTTCACCGCGCCGGCAGGCCAGGTGCTTGGCGTGCCGGTACCGTTTACGCTCGCGCAGCCAACGGTCGAGGCAGTCGTCCAGGCGTTCGCCGCGGCGCTGCCGACCTGCTTTGTGTGCAATGGAGGCGATCAGGTGGTGATCGTGCCGCCCGCCGCGGCACCACAGCCGCCGGTACCGGCGACAGCGCCTGCGCAGTCGTTGGGGCTGGTGCCCGCCGCCGCCATCGATCCCGAACTCGGACTGTTCAACTGGCCGAGCGCCTGGGCGGCGGGCAGTTTCAGCGTCGATTACGGCATGGCGATGCCGGGGGCGATCGGCGGTATCGGGCCGCGGCGGTCGCCGCCGGTGCCGGCGAAAGCGACCACGCTCACGGACGGTGGCAATACCGCCTGGCTGCAACAACAGCTCGGCGTCTGGGCGCTATCTAAAGCCGCGTGCACCGTCCTGACGCTCCAGGGAAGCGCAACGCGCAGCATCGCCAGCCAGCAGCTCTCCCCCGCCAGCGGCCAGACGCTGTGGATCGTCGGTGCGGCGGGAAGCCAGCCCTACGTCGTGACCGCCAGCCCGGGCATGCTCAAGCTGCTGGGGCCCGCGCCGTCCGCCGCAACCGCGCCGAAAGCCAAGCCGGGCACGATCGCGATGAGCGGCATCACGCTCGAGGCGACCATCGGGCTGCTTGGCGGCGATCTCGAACTCACCTTGTTCGACACCACGTTGTTCCCCGGAGCGGCGCCGGCAGCGATCGCCGCGGCGCCTCCTCCGCCGCCTCCACCGCCGGCCACATCGCCTACGGGCACGACACCGACGACGCCGAACGCATCGCCTACGGGCACGCCGCCGACGCCCATACCGCCTCCCGATCCACCGCAGCCGCTGTCGGGGACTGCAATATTCGTGATCAAGCGCTGTCTGCTCGGCCCGATCGATCTCAGCCTGGTCACGGGCTGCATCGAAATCGACAGCAGCGTGTTGAGCACGCTGCCGGTGCCCGATCCCACGCTCAACGTGCTCACCCTTCCCGCCACGGTGGCGGCCAAATTCAATCGGCTGACGATGATGGGCGGCGGCGACGTCGCGGGCACGTTGAAGGCGGCCAACTCGCTGTTCGACGGCGTTCTCGCCTGCTCGGGCAAGGCCCATTTCAACGATTGTTATGTGACCGACCTGCAAGCCCCTCCGGTGACGGGGACCGATAGCGCCGACACCGCCATGCAAGCTTCGCTGAGCCGCTGCGGCACCTGCGGCAAGCCGAGCGCGGTGCGGTTGCGCAATTGCCTGCTGCGTCAGGTCACGCTGGGGCCCGATGGCACCTTCTGCGCTTGCGAGAATCCGTCGCAAGGATCGACGCGCGATTGCGTGACCTGCACCGACCCGACCTGCGCCGCCACGTGTCCGCTGCGCGCCCAGGGCCAATCCTGGGAGGCCACGAACAAGCCGCCGAGTTTCGTCGAGCCCAACGCCTATCCGCTGCCCAATTTCGCGCGGCTCTCGGACGACAATCCGCCGGCGATCCTGTCGGGCGCCCATAATCGAGACGTGCTCGGCGCCTACAACCTCGCGGTTCCCACCGCGCGGCTCAACCAGTTCAATCTGGCGCTCAAATCGGCGCTGCTGCTGGGGACATGCCTCGATACGCCGTTCGAGACCTGAGCCGCGGGTTCGCGCTATTTGAAGATCTTCTTCTTGAGCCCCTTCGGATCGATCGACGTCTTCCCCACCGCGAACTTCGATAGCTGCTGACGCAAGAGCTGCCTCAACTCGTTGCGGCTCACCTTCTGACCGTCGGTGGTGACCAGATATTCGTCGTCGCTGGTATGGGCGATCCCCTTGGGAACGCGCGTCGGCGTCATGCTGCCCGCCGCGCTCGACCCGGGCGTAAGCGTGCCGTCTTCGTTGAAGTGCAGATGCAGCCGGTCACTGACCTGGATATTGACCCCCGCGTGCGGCCCATAATCGGGAATGTTGCCGTGCAAGGCGTTGGTGAACTTCAAGAAGGTTTGAACGGACTGCGAACTCAGATTGAGCTTGATGCCTTGCTCTACGGCTTTTTTGAGTTCGCTTCGCGCCTTGATGAAGCCCGTCATCTGGGCTTCGATCGTCTTCTTGTAATAGCTCTTGTCGTCGCCGGCGAGCTTGGGAAGGCTGAGTTGGAGTCTCTCTTTGGTTGCGAGCAGCAGCCGATCGCTCCACCGCTCAAGGTCCGTGGCGGTTTCCTTGCCGGTGATGAAGGCCTGTGTACTCGACTGGATCGCGGCGTAGGGGAAGCGGTGCGGCAGCGCCAGATTCTGGGCGGCGGGTTTTACATCCTTCCATTTGCCTCCGGCCTGGCTCGCATAAACCATCGCGCCGAGCTTCGCTGCCGAACTGGGGAAGTTGGGTCTGGTCTTCGTCTTCGAAACTTCGATCTTCTCGTATTTGTTTTCCAATGACCGGAGCAAATGGGTCAGATTGTTGAACGGGTATTGCTGCTTGGAGCCGGCCCAAATACGCACCGCGTTTTTCCATCCGCGCCTCAACGTCTCGCCCTGCGCAAGGTCGAGCGCCCTCACCAGCTTTACCGTGTCCTGGCCGCCTTTTGTCGCGTAGTCGCCCTCGAACGGCCCGCCCCCAAGCCGAATGACGCGCTGCACGCAGGCGCCGGTCGCACCCCGGGGCGCGGCGGTCCGGATTGGCGTCTCGTTCGAGACGCCGGCGATCGGAACGCTGGCGATGTCGTGCGCCGGCAGCCGGCGCGCGGCCAGGCCCGCAACGGCAGGCGCTTCGCCGGCGCGTGACGACACCGGCGCTGGCGCCGGCTCTACACGCTTTTGGATCGCTATTCGCATCGTGCCCGCCGAAGTGCCGCTCAATATTCCTCGAGATCGTCCTTGTCGATCGTTGTGTTGTCGTAGCCTCTGTCGTCGAGCAGTTTCTGAAGCTTCTTGCTGAGCTCGTTGGGATCGAATTTGTAGCCGCCAGTGGTGACGATGCGCTTGCCGTCCTTGGTGCGCGCAACTCCCCTGCCGCGGTGCGGCGACATGCTGCCCGCCGCAAGGCTCCCCGGGGTCAATGTCCCATCCTCTTCGATGTTGAGATGCGTGCGGTTGCTGACCTGGATGTTGACTCCCACATGCGGGCCGTAATCGGGGACGTTGCCGTGCAACGCGTTGGTGAATTTCAGGAAGTCCTGCGTCGTGCTTGACGAGAGGTCGAGTTTCTTGCCCGATTCAACGTCGGTCTTCAGCCGCTTGCGCGCGCGCTCCATGCCGTCGAGCTGGGTGTCGACGACCTTCTCGTATTTCTTGAGCGTCGTCTTGGATTTGATCTTCTTCTTGTTGAGATCGCGGCGCTTCTTGGTCGCGTCGATCAGCCGGCCCGTCCAGCGGAAGAGGTCGCTGGAGTCCTCCTGGCCCGAGAGGAACAGGCCCGTGCTGTCCTCGATCGACTTGTAGGGGAAGCGGTGGGGGAGCGCGAGATTCTCCTCGGACGGCTTGAGGTCCGACTGGTCCTCGCCGGTCTGAATCTCGCGCGTGACGCCGCCCAGCCAATAGGAGGAAGAAGGGAAGTTGGGGCGGATCTTCGAGCTGGTATCCTTCTTGGGAAACTCCGATTTGAGCTCGTCGAGGAAGCTGTCGGTCGTGTGCGAGTAGGTCTTGCCCTTCTCGCCCGCCTGCTCGGCGATCCAGCCTTTCCAGCCGCGCGCGAGTTCGTCGCCGATCTTGGATTCGACGTCGGAGATCAGCATCTTGGTGGTGCCGCCGCCCTTGGTCGTGTACTGGCCCTTCAGGTCGCCGTCCTTGATCTTGATGACGCGCTGCACGGCGGCCGCACGCAACTGGGTGGGCGCGAGAGCCGGCGCGCCGCCCGCCAGCAGGCTGGCGCCATGCGCCGCGCTCGAGGCACCGAGCGTGTCGGCCTCGCGCTCCAGCGCGGCATCGTCGTTGACGCCGGCGCCGCCCACTTCGATGGTCGGCCGCACGCGTCCTTCGGCCTGCTGGACGACGTGCCACGCCTCGTGCTGCAGGTGCCGTTCCTGGCCCGGCGCGAGATGTATGTCGCTGCCGCGGGTGAAGGCATGGGCGTTGAGCCGCGCCGGCTCCGACGAGCCGTAATGGACGCGCACTCCGTCCATCGACAGGCCCGAGTGCGCCTCGATCCCCACCTTCAGTCCGTCGGGCAGCCCGGTCCGATTGGGCGCGGCCGATCCAGCTCCCGGCATTGCCGCGCGAAGCTGGGCCGGCGCGCCGCGGCCCGAGACATCCGCGATCGGAACCCGGCTGATATCGTGCTGCGGCAATAGGCGCCCGGCGAGGCCCGCCGCGACCGGCACTTCGGCGGCGCGCGACGACACCGGCGCCGGCTCTGCACGCTTGTGGACCAAGCTCCGCATCGCCGCGTCCGCCACCAGATCACAATCCCTGATGAATGATAATGTTTCCGGCCGGAGCCGGCGGTGCGTCGAGCTCCGCCGCTTGCTCCCGCCACTCGTCGTCGTGGAACCTCTGCAGCATATAACGCTCGAACAGCTTTTGGCAGAACTGCAGGAAGTGCTCGCGGGTCAGGAAGCGGAGCGTGGCGACTTGCGGGAATATCTCCCGAATAAACCGCTCCTGCAGGTCGAATTGACGTTGCATGTATTCGTTCTTGAACGTCTTGTAGCCTTCCGCGCGCTCCAGTTCGGGATTGGGAACAGGCGCGGGGGCCTGAGGATAGTCCGCGTCGAACGCAACCGCCGCTTCGTCCCTATATCGCCGCTTCACTTCCGCCGTGACCCTCGCTTCGGCGATATTCTGGCCTGACTTCGTCACCTTGTTGCGCTCTCCTTCCGGCATGCCCGCCAATCGACCTGCAATTTCTGCCGCAATCGCCTCGGCGTCTCTGGCCAGCGCTTCATCGATGCGCGCCTGTCTGCGGGCCTTACGCCCCGCTTCCGCGTGATCGTATAGCGCCTTCTGCCTGAGGTAGTCCTCGTCTCCAAGCGTATCCAGGCGCAGGTGTTCTTCATTGAAGCGCCCGTGCTGCAGCAGCCAGGATTGTCGCACCATCGGCCCTTCGCTGGAAGCGGACGAACCCTTCTGCGTCTTGTCGGCGGCATAGGCAAAATAGGGAATATGCTCCTTGCGCGGCTGGCGTTGGCCAGTGAACAGAGCCGACGCCCAGGGTATGGCGCCTTGCGCCACCAGGTCGGTGACCATGGGGGCGTGCAGCGCCATGACGTTGTTCTGCGTTCCTTCGATGCCCACCAGCAGCGCCAGCAATTCGCGCAGGAAGGGTGAGGCAACCGATGGCGCGGCGTAGCCCCGGCGCACCTCCGTATTGAGCTGTGCACTGCTTTGCTGGCTGAGATATCTGACGATGTTCTCGTAGCTCAGGTCCTCTCCCGGGGTTTGCGGCGAGACCTGCTCCAAGATCCGGCGGCCCTCGGAGAAATCCAGACGCACCGCGCCCCCGGGGCCCGCATGCAGGCCGATCGAATGGCCCGGCGATGTCGGCAGGCGGTCCCGGTATTTCACCGGAGCGCGCCCAGCCAGGTCCCAGTCATGCTCGTGCGTCGCGATTTCCTGCAAGATGGCCTGCAAATCCTCCGGGTCGTAATCGGCACCACGTTCCTGGATGAATTCCTCCGTGGTCCAGTTCATCGGCAACATGCGCCTATCATCGGTCGGCACGAAGTCGCCGCGCGCGATCATCGGAGACAAGCGACCGACCGTGCCAAGCATATCGTGGCCGCTGTGCAGCCCTTCCGACAGCGGCAGCCCTTGCGGCCCCCGGTTGCGCCGATTCACGAACCGCAATACGCGCTGAACCGAATTGTGGAGTCGCAGGAACAGCTGGAGGTGAATGTCCTGCTCCCGCAGCAGCTGCGCCCCGGTAAAGCCGCCATGTTGGAAACTGGGACTTGGACTCGTCGCCGACATCGCGGCGGGTAGCACGCCCGCGCGCTCCATCTGCGAACGCGGCGGCTGGTGTCGGCTTTGCATCGACGAAAATGCCGGATCGTGCGGCGAAGCCTTCGAGAGCTCCGCGAGCGCCGCCGCCGCCGCGTGCTCTACATGAAGCTTCGCGGCATGCAAACTGTCCATCGCCAGAGCCTCGGCGCGGACACGGCCGATGCGCGCCATCACGGTCTGGCTCGCTTGTGGGGCCAGACGGACTCCTTGCCTCGCCAGCGACGTCAGAACCCGAACCACCAGCCGCGCCAAGAATTCGTCCAACGCCTCCGCTTCCGGCGGCGACAGCATCGCCTGCGCCACCGCGCCGGGCTTCAACGCCGCGCTTGCCGGCAGCGCGACGGTGAGCGCCGCCGGACCCGTCCGCGCGGCCTTGGCGCCCATCGCGTCGGCTTCGTGTTCAAGGCCCCGGTCGTCGTTGATCGCGACGCCGGCGGCCTTGGTCGTCGGCGCCACGTTGCCGCGCGCCTGCTGCACCGCGTGCCAGGCCTCGTGCGGCAGGTGGCGCTCCTGGCCCGGCGCGAGATGAATGTCGCTGCCGCGCGTATAGGCGAGCGCGTCGATCCGCGCCGGCTCGGGTGAACGGTAATGGACGCGAACGCCGTCCATCGACATTCCCGACAGCGTCTCTAGGCCGGCCTTGAGCGTGTCGGGCAGACCGGTCCGGTTGGGCGCGCGCCGCTGCGCCACGTCGGCAATCGGCACCCGGCTGATGTCGTGCCGCGGCAGCGGTGCGGCCATCCGCTGCATCGCGGCCGGGCGTTGCGGCACGGCCCGCGCCGGCCCGGGATGGGCCTCGCGCAGGGCGCTTCGCTGAACACGGCAGCGCATCGCGCCCTACTTGATCCGGATGATGTAGACCAGGTTGAGCCATCCCGGGGCGGGCACCGTGACGTTTACAGTGTGATGGTGGTTGCCGTCGTTCCAGCCGTCGCCGTCGCCGGTCAGAACGTAACGCCAAGTGCCGTATTGGGTGTTGTTGTGCTGGATAATGTTGGGCGGCACATTGTCGGAGGCCAAGACTTGCGTCGTGCTAGTCGGGAGTGTCGCGCTGCCCCAGCCGGTGAGGTTGAATTGCGTGCTGCCGCCCAACGTATTCAATGTCGAACCGGGAATGTCGCCCAAGATGAACCGGTTCGTCAGGTTCGGCGTCGGCTTTCCGTTGTAGGGGCTCTCGGCATCGCTGACGACGGTGCCGTCGCAATAGGCAAAACCCGGCGGCAACGCCGTGCCCGGCAGGGGATACCAGGCGATTACAGTTCCGACCGGGACTGCGTACAGTATTTCAACCGGCTGGGTCATGTTTCACCTGCGTGCGCGAAGAATTCGCTATAATGTTACACGCTGGCGGCAAGTACCGGCAAGATCGATCTCCAACCTCTTCCAAGATAGGATGCGACGAGATAGGGCGCGTCGGCGTCCTTGATGGTCATCACCCGGTTGGTGCCGTCATAGTCGTAGTCGAGATTGGCTTGAACGGCGTTGTCGGCGGTGAACACCTTGTCGAGCAGGCCGTAGGGCAGCGGGCGCTGCGTCGCGCTGGCGACTTGCGCGGCGGTGAAGGTGAAGCTGGTGGTCTTGCCGTTGGGATCGGTATGGCTGGAAGCGAAGAGCGCGACGCCGCGCGCAGCGCCGGCCGTCAGAGTATTGTTGAAGCCGGTGAGCGCGCTGCCGTTCCAGGTGAAGTCGATTTTGCGACCCAAGGAATTGGCGACCTCCAGCAGGGCGTCGATGTCGCCGGTGCCGGCCGGCGGACCGTAGCTCAAGCTCACCGCCATGCCGGACGGAAACGTCCAGCTGGTCAGCCGAAAGCCGTCGACGCGGCCACATTTGTTGTCGTCCAAGGGGCTGTTCTTGTAGGTGTTCAGCCAGTACCCGAAATGCTCCACGTCGCCGCCGGCATTGCTGACGGCGAAGGACATCCCCGCGGCGTCCCAGCCGCGCGAGCCGGCGTAGGGCGAGTCTTCGCCGATCCCGGCGCACAGGTTCT